>JAUJNB010000008.1:37960-76159 GCA_030446545.1 Acidimicrobiales bacterium
TGGTCAGAGCCGGCGGATCTTCGCCCGACCGGTGCAGAGCATCGAGCTCGTTGAGCCGGGCCGCGAGGCGTTCGGCCAGGCGCCGGGAGTTGACGAACACCAACGTGGAACGATGGGCGTGGATGAGCTCCAGCAGCCGCGGGTGTACCGAGGGCCAGATCGACGCTCGGGCAGGACCGGCGGCGGCGGGCCCGCTCACCGGCTCTTCGAGGACCTCACCCATGCGGCTGAGATCCTCCACCGGGACCACCACCTCGACCTCCATGGGCTTGCGCCGGCCGGCGTCGACGATCGTCACCGGCCGGGGCCCGGTGTCGTCGCGGCCGCCCAGGAAGCGGGCGATCTCGTCGAGCGGGCGCTGGGTGGCCGAAAGCCCGATCCGCTGCGGAGACGGGTTGTCGGCCCCGGTCACCAGATGTTCCAGGCGCTCCAGGGACAAGGCCAGGTGGGCGCCCCGCTTGGTGGCGGCCAGGGCATGGATCTCGTCGACGATGACCCAGCGCACGCCGGCCAGGGTCTCCCGTGCCCGGGAGGTGAGCATGAGGAACAGCGACTCGGGGGTGGTGATGAGCACATCCGGCGGGCGCCGCACCAGCGCTCGACGCTCGTCGGCAGCGGTGTCGCCCGTGCGCATCCCCACGGTGGGTACCTGGACGGGCCGGCCCAGGCGCTCGGCGGCCAGGGCGATGCCGGCCATCGGCGCCCGCAGGTTGCGCTCCACGTCGACGGCGAGGGCCCGCAGGGGCGAGATGTAGAGCAGCCGGGTGCGGGCGGTCCGGTCTTCAGGGGGGGCTTCGGCGCTCAGGCGGTCGAGGCCCCACAGGAAGGCAGCCAGGGTCTTGCCCGAACCCGTCGGGGCCAGGATGAGGGTGTGCTCGCCCCCGGCGATGGCCGGCCAGCCCTGCTCCTGGGCCGGCGTGGGCGCCGGGAAGGAGGTGGTGAACCACTCCCGCACCGGCGGGCTGAACTGCGCCAGCACCATGGGGCGAGAGTACCGACCGGCTCGCTCCACTGGCCGAAGGCAACCGAGCCGCCTTGGGCCGCCCTGGCCGGCTGTTCCGAAGTGCGGGTCTCGCTTCGCCCGACGCTCTGTCGGTACGATCGGAGCATGGCCCCGCAGGACGCCCACACCGCTTTCGCCGTCTACTGCGAAGCGATCTTCGAGCTCCACGAGGACGACCTCGACGTCATCCAGGCCCGCATCGCCGAGCGCCTCGACATCTCCCGTCCGGCCGTCTCGGAGATGATCCGGCGCATGGCCAACGAGGGGTTGGTCACCGTCGACGGGTCCATCCAGCTCACCGCGTCGGGGCGGGAGCTGGCCGAGCGGGTGGTGCGTCGCCACCGTCTGGCCGAGCGCTTCCTCACCGACGTCCTCGGGCTCAACTGGGCCGAGGCCCACCACGAGGCGGGGCGATGGGAGCACGTGCTCAGCGACAAGGTGGAGCTGGCCATGAACCGGATCCTCGGAGGGCCCACCACCTGCCCCCACGGCAACCCCATTCCCGGCTCGGCGTACACCGAGCCCGAGATGGTCACCCTGACCCAGGTCGAGCTGGGCGCCGACTTCACCGTCACCCGCATCCCCGAGGAGCTGGAGTTCGCCCCCGGGGTGCTGGAGTTCCTGGAGGAGAACCAGGTCAAGCCGGGGATGGTCGGCCGCCTCACGGCTGCGTCGCCCGACGGCACGGTGACGCTGAACATCGAGGGTCGCCACGTGGGTATCGGCCCCTTCGCCGCCAGTCGGATCCTGGTCACCTTGGGCGCGGTGGCTCTGGCCTGACCCGCTGCCGGCGGGGTCCGGGGCGCGTTGACTCGGAATGCCGAGCGTCCTAGGTTCGGGTCACCTAACTACTGCCGCAGCCCGAACTGTCGGCCGACGCTCGGAGTCCCACCATGACGAGACGGTTGCCCATCACCGGCGTGCTGCTGGCCCTGGCCCTGCTGGGGGCGTCGTGCGGCGACGACGGAGGTGGGACGGCCGACGGCGGGGCGTCGATCGCCACCCTCACCATCTACTCCGGGCGGAGTGAGGAGCTGGTCGGTCCCGTGATCGAGCAGTTCGAAGCCGCCTCGGGGATCAGGGTGGAGGTCCGCTACGGCGACAGCGCCCAGATGGCCAGCGCCATCTTGGAGGAGCGCGACAACTCGCCGGCCGACGTCTACTACGGCCAGGACGCCGGTGCTCTGGGGGCCCTGTCCGGTGCCGGTCGCCTGCAGCCCCTCGAGCCGGCCGCGCTCGAGCGGGTCGACCCCCAGTTCCGGTCGGTCGACGGCCGGTGGGTGGGCATATCCGGAAGAGCCCGGGTGGCGGTCTACAACACCGACCTGGTGGACGAAGACGATCTCCCTGATTCCATCCTCGACTTCACCGACCCGAGGTGGGGGGGCGGCAAGCTGGGCTGGGCTCCCACCAACGGTTCCTTCCAGGCGTTCGTGACCGCCCTGCGGGTATCCCTCGGCGAGGACGGCGCCCGGGCCTGGCTGGAGGGCGTGCAGGCCAACGAGCCCAAGGTCTACGACGCCAACGTGCCCATCGTCGCCGCCGCCGGGGCGGGGGAGATCCAGGTCGGCTTCGTCAACCACTACTACCTGTACCAGGCCCTGGCCGAGAACCCCGACGTCCCCGTGGCCAACCACCTCTTCCCCAACGGCGACGTGGGCTCGCTGGTGAACGTGGCCGGGGTGGGCATCGTCGACACCGCCGAGCACACCGAGGAGGCCCGGCGGTTCGTGCAGTTCCTGCTCGAGGAGCCCGCCCAGCAGTACTTCGCGGCCGAGACCTTCGAGATCCCCCTCGTGGCGGGGGTCGAGGCCGAGGTGCCCCTGCCGCCGCTGGAGTCGCTGCAACAGCCCGACATCGACCTCAACGAGCTCGACGACCTCCAGGGCACCCTCGAGCTCATGACCGACGTGGGGCTGATCTGACCGGCCCGTTCCCTCCCGTGCACGGGCCGCGCCGGCGCCGGCGTGGGCGGGCCGCGCCGGGGACGGCACTGGCCCTGGCCGGCCTCGCCGTGGCCGCGGCCACGCTCCTGCCGGCGGTGTACCTGGTGGTGCGGGCCGGCCAGGCCGGCCTCGCCAGTGTGGTCGACACCATCGTCGCCGGGCGCACCCTGGAGCTGTTGGCCCGCACCGCCCTGCTGGCGGTATCGGTGACGGTGACGTCGGTGGCCATCGCCGTGCCGCTGGCCTGGCTCACCGTGCGCACCGACCTGCCCGGGCGCCGGGTCTGGGTCGTCCTCGTGGCCCTGCCGCTCGCCATCCCCAGCTACGTGGGCGGCTTCGCCTTTGTGGCCGCCCTCGGTCCCCGGGGGCTGGTGCAGGGCTGGTTGGGCCCCCTCGGGATCGAGGAGCTGCCCCCCATCTACGGCTTCCCGGGAGCGTGGCTGGTGCTGACCCTGTTCAGCTACCCCTACGTGCTGCTCACCGTGCGGGCGACCCTGCGCCGTCTCGACCCCAGCCTGGAGGAGGCCAGCCGGACGCTGGGGCGCAGCCGGCGGGCCACCTTCTGGTGGGTGATCCTGCCCCAGCTCCGGCCGTCGATCGCCGCGGGGGGTCTCCTGGTGGCGCTCTACTCCCTGAGCGACTTCGGTGCCGTCTCCCTCCTGCGCTTCGACTCCTTCACCCGGGTGATCTACGTGCAGTACCGGGCCTCGCTGGACCGCTCGGCGGCGGCCACCCTCGGCCTGGTCCTCATCGCCCTGGTGCTCGTGGTCCTGGCCGCCGAGCACCGCAGTCGGGGACGGGCCGACTACCACCGCCTCCACGCCGGCGGTGCCCGCCCGGCTCCGGTGGTGCCGCTCGGTCGGTGGCGCTGGCCGGCGGTGGCGGCCTGCGCCGCACTGGTGGGGGTGGCCCTGGTGGTGCCCCTCGGCGTCATCGTCTACTGGCTGGTTCGGGGTCTGGCGGCCGGCGAGCCCCTCCGCCTGACCGGCACGCTGATCGGCCACAGCCTGGTCGCCTCGGCCCTCGGCGGGGTGGTGGCGCTGGTGGCGGCCTGGCCGGTGGCCGTGCTGGCGGCGCGACACCCCGGCCGCCTGTCCCGCCTGGTGGAGCGGGCGTCGTACACCGGCTACGCCCTGCCTGGCGTGGTGGTGGCCCTGGCCCTGGTGTTCTTCGGCGCCCGGGTCGAGGCGATCTACCAGACCCGCACGTTGTTGGTGTTCGCCTACGTGGTGCTCTTCCTGCCCCAGGCAGTGGGGGCCGTCCGGACGTCGTTGCTCCAGGTCAACCCCTCGCTGGAGGAGGCTTCCCGCCTCCTCGGGCGTTCCCCGGTGGCCACCACCCGTGCCGTGGTGCTTCCGCTGGTCCGCCCGGGCGCCCTGGCCGGGTTGGCCCTGGTGTTCCTCACCTGCATGAAGGAGCTCCCCGCCACCCTGCTGCTGGCGCCCACCGGCTACGACACCCTGGCCACCCAGGTGTGGAACGCCACCAGCGAAGGGTTCTTCGGACGGGCGGCCGGCCCCGCCCTCGCCCTGGTGGTGCTCTCGGCCCTGCCCATGGCCCTGCTGGTCATGCGGGAGGCCGACGGGCGCAACCGCCCGGCCCGGCCGGGAACGCCCGAGTCGCCGCCCTCGACCCGGGACGTACCCCCGGCCACCAAGGCGGCCGTGTTCGTGGGCGGCGACTGACGGCGTCAGGCCCCGCGACCGGCGGGGGCCAGCGACGGAACCGACGAGGCCGTCGCCGACGTCTCCGCAGGGTCGGCCGGGAGGGGCCAGGCCGCGGTGGGACCGCCGATGTAGCGCACGGTCACCCGCTGGCCCCGGACCAGCGAGGGCGAGGCCGTCACCCGGGCCCGTAGGCGGGAACCGTCGTCGAGGGTCACCTCGTACACGCTGTCGTGGCCGTAGAACTCGATCAGGTCGACCCGGGCCCCCTCGCCCGGGGCCAGGGCGAGGGCCTCCGGGCGCACCAGCACCCGGACCGCCCCCCGAGCCGGCGTGGCCAGGCGGACCGGGCCCACCGGCGTCTCGGCCCGGTCCCCGGTGGCCTCACCCGTGACCAGGTTGGCGTCACCCACGAAACCGGCGACCCAGGGCGTGGCCGGGGCGGCGTAGAGCACCGCCGGCGTGGCCCGCTGCTCGATCTGGCCCTGTCGCATCACGGCCACCTCGTCACCGAGGACGAACGCCTCCTCCTGGTCGTGGGTGACGAAGACGGTGGTGATGTCGAGCTCGGCCAGCAGGCGGTGGACCTCCGCTCGTATCTCCACCCGCAAGGCGGTGTCGAGGTTGGAGAAGGGCTCGTCGAGCAGCAGCACCGCCGGCCGGGGGGCCAAGGCCCGAGCCAGGGCCACGCGTTGCTGCTGGCCCCCGAGAGCGTCCCTGGGGACCGGTCACCCAGGCCGCCGAGGCCGACCATCTCCAGGGCCTCCTGCACCCGGTCCTGGCCGCCACGGCGCCGTCGGCCCGTGCGCCGCTGCGCTCGGGGAAGGCCGAAACCGACGTTGGCGGCCACGCTGAGGTGGGGGAACAGGGCCCAGTCCTGGAAGACCATCCCGATCCGGCGATCCTCGGGGGCGATGTCGGCGCGGTCGGAGGAGAGGAGCCGCCCGGCCACCCACACCTCCCCCGGTCGCAGGTCTCGAGGCCGGCGATGGACCGCAACAGGGTGGTCTTGCCGCACCCGCTGGGGCCGAGCAGGGCCAGCACCGTGCCCGGTCCCACCTCCAGCGAGACGTCGCGCAGCACCGGGTTGGCGCCAAAGGCCTTGCCCAGGCCCCGCACCTCGATGCTGGCCCTGGTGGCGCCCATCTCTGAACTCATTCCGCGTTCATCCCGCTTGACAGCCTACGCCCAGCTCACCGAACATCGGCAGCCGCCCGGCTGGCCCGGGATCGGGGGTAACGCCGCCCGGGTGAGCATGGTCTGACCCCGACGACATGACGACGACCACCGCCACCCCGCTCATCGCCCCGTCCACGCTCGCCGACCTGCTGCCCCGGACCCGGGTGCGCACCGTCGCCCTGGTGGTCGGCTTCGCCCTGCTGACGGCGGCGGCGGCCCAGCTGAGCATCCCCCTGCCCTGGACCCCGGTCCCCCTGACGGGCACCACCTTCGCGGTGCTCCTGGCCGGAGCCACCCTCGGCTGGAAGGCCGGCGCCGCCAGCCAGCTCCTCTACAACCTCCTGGCTCTGGCCGGGCTGCCCTTCTACCAGGACGCCAACAGCGGCTGGACCTATGCCACCGGGGCGACGGGCGGGTACCTGGTGGGCTTCGTGGTGGCCGCCGCCCTCGTGGGGCTCCTCGCCGAGCGCCACCAGGACCGCAGCGTGGTCACCGCCGTCCCGGCCATGCTGGCCGGGACTGCCGTCATCTACCTGTTCGGGGTGACGTGGCTGGGCCACGTGCTCGGCGCCGACGCCACCACCGCCCTGGAGAAGGGCATGCTGCCGTTCGTGATCGGGGACACGGTCAAGCTGGTGATCGCCGGTGCCCTGCTTCCCACCGCCTGGCGGCTGGCTCCCGACGTCGGAGAAAAATAGATCGTGAAGGAAAGCACAAGGCGCTAGCATCGAAGAGGTCGACGACCGCGTCGCCAGTGGCGCCCGTCGGTCCGTCGTCCCCGAGGTCCCCCCTCGCTCCGTCCCGACGACGCCCCCTCGTCGTCGCTTCCGATCGCACCTGGAGAAGCCGCATGCCCCCCGATGCTCATCCCCGTCATCCACGCGTCCCTGTCCTGTTCGACCGCGCCCGTCGGGCCCCGGTCGGTCGTGACCGCCAGACTGACCGGGCCCGTCCCGGCACCGAGTTCGACAGCTCCGACCCCGAGGAGCTGGTCCGGCGCCTCGATGCCAGCGACTGCTTCTGCCGTGACACCAAGGTCGGTCGGATGTACCACCCGAAGGAGGTGTCCTTCCGGGAGTTGACGGCGCGGAACAGCCTGCACGTGACCTTTCGCCCGGACGGGAAGGTGTCCACCCACATCGACCGGCGCTCCCCGCTGGCCCGCCGTCAACCCGGTGGCGCCTGCCGGTACTCGCCGCTGCGCATCGTGGCCCACAACGTCACCGGCGCACTGAACGACGTGTTGCGCCTGACCATCGGCCGCCGGCCCAGCACGGCCGACTACCTGGTCGATCAACTGGTGGACGACCGCGCCGTCTCCGAGACGGTCACGGTCAAAGAGGTGGGCCGAACCGACGGTGGCCGACCCGACGACGTCGGCGCCCGTCCGGCCACGGGTGCCGCCGACGGCGGCCGGGACGACACCGGTGAGCTCCAGGCGGTCGGGGGACCTTCCCGCTCCTGAGCACGCTGTGCCGGGCCGGGGGGCGGGACCGTTGCCGACCGGTCCCGCCCGACCCGACCGAGGTCGTCAGGCGCTCTCCAGCACCTCGGGGAGCGCTTCGGCGTGCACCACGGTCAGCCGCCGGGTGGCCCGGGTCAGGGCCACGTAGAGGCTGCGCAGTCCCTGAGGCTCCTCGTCGACGATGCGGGCGGGTTCGACCACCAGCACCGCATCCAGCTCGAGGCCCTTGACCAGGCGCACCGGGACCAGGGTGACCTGGGCGCCCATCCCTCCCGCCGAGGCCCGCCCGTGGTCCACCCCGGCCCGGGCCAGGGCCGATCCGACCTCCTCGACGAGCGACTCCGGGACGACCACGGCGACGTTGCCCTCGCCCACCGCACGGCGTTCCTGCACCGTCAGGGTGGCCACCGCCTCGCCTCGATCGGCGACGGCCACCTCGACCACCGCCGGCGGCTCCCCCCCGGCCCGCACCGAGCGGGGCGGGCGCAGCTTCGGGGCGGCCAGGGGCAGGACCCGGTCGGCGAGGGCCAGGACGGCCCCAGGGGTGCGGTAGGCGATGCTCAGCTCGTGCCTCCGAGCCGGACGACGGGCGGGAAGGTGGGCCAGGATCTCGTCCCAGCCGGTGGGGGCCAGCGCCCCGGTGGCCTGGGCGATGTCGCCCACCACCGTCATCGAACCGCCCAGCGATCGCCGGGCCAGGAGGCGCAGCTCCATGGGCGACAGGTCCTGGGCTTCGTCGAGCACGATGTGGCCGTACGAGCGGGGCTCCTCGTCGGCCGGGCCCCGAGGACCGAGGAGGGAGCGGGCCTCGTCGAGGAGGGCCGTATCGGGGCCGGTCCATCCCTGGCCGATCTCGTCGGCCGCTTCACGGGGCCGGTACAGCGCCTCGACCTCGTTGGGCCCGAGGCGACCGGCCGAGGCCAGGCGCAGCAGCGCCCGAGAGCCGAAGAGGTCGCGGAGCAACTCCGCCGGGCGCAACACCGGCCACATCCACTCCAGGGCAGCCCGCACCTCCTCGCTCTTGCGCAGGCGCTCCCGCACCATGCCCGGCTCGACGTCATCGGTCCGGGCACTGGCGGCCAGGGCCTTCCACAGGGCCCGCTCGACCAGCCGCCGCCCGGCGTTGTGCTGGCGGACGCGTCGCCGGGCGCTCTCGACCAGGTTCCGGCTGGTGGCCACGTCGCAGCGCAGCGACTGGAGCCCGAAGGGCACCACCAGGTCGGTCCGCAGCGGGCGCTGGCGGTCGACCACTGCCTTGGTCAGCACGTGGACCATGCGCACGTCGCCCTTCACCTTGGCCGTCAGCGGGTGGTCGCGGCGGTCGCCCACGTCTTCGGGCACCAGGTCGGCCAGCACGGCCAGCTCCACCCCGGCCTCGCCGAGCGACGGCAGCACCCGTTCGATGTAACCGAGGTAGAGGCGGTTGGGCCCCACGACCAGCAGGCCCTGGCCCTCCAGGGGGAAGCGGTGGGTGTAGAGCAGGTAGGCGGCCCGGTGCAGGGCCACCACGGTCTTGCCCGTGCCCGGCCCACCCTGGACCACCACCACGCCCCGCAGCTCCGAGCGGATGATCTCGTCCTGCTCGGCCTGGATGGTGCCCACGATGTCGCCCAGATGGCCTGAACGGGGACGGTCGAGGACGGCGAACAGCGCCCCTTGGCCGGAGATCTCCGGCCCCTCGGCCGGGTGGAGTCGGCCCTGCCTCCCGGCGCCGAAGAGCTCGTCTTCGATGCCGAGGAGTTGACGCCCCCGGGTGGCGAAGTGGCGGCGGCGGTCGAGGCCCATGGGGGAGCGCCCGGTGGCCCGGTAGAACGGCTCGGCCACCGGCGCCCGCCAGTCGACCACCACCGGCTCCTGCTCGGCGTCGGCCACGGCCACCCGGCCGATGTAGTAGCGCTCACCCGCCTGGTCGGGGTCGTCGGCGTCGAAGTCCAGGCGACCGAAGACCAGGGAGGCGTCGCCCGTGTCGAGCTGGGCCAGCCGGGCCCGGATGGTGTCCTCCACCACCTCGCGTTCGACCCGGGCCTGATGGGTCCCTTCCCGCGCCGTCTCGGCCAGCCGGCGCAGACCCAGCACGCGCTGGCGCGCCGCTTCCAGGCTGGCCTGGGCGTGGTCCAGGTAGGCCTGTTCGGGCTCCAGATCAGGGTGTCCGGCCATCTCGCCTCGCGGGGCTCGCCAAAAAGGGGGGTCCGCCATCATAGGAGGAGCTGCGGCGAGGTGAGGCCGGGCGCCGGCCACGGCTGCCGGGGAGAGGGCTCGCCCACCACTAGTCTCCCGGCGTGCACCCGGAGTGGGACGACGAGCGGATCAACGCGTTCGGGATGTTGCTGGAGGCCTACGCCGCCGTGGTCGGCAACGTCAGCCGCGACCTGGACGCCACCAGCGAGATCGCCCTCAGCTCGTTCGGGATACTGCTGCGCCTGGCCCGCAGTCCCGGCCGGCGCCTGCGCATGACCGAGCTGGCCGCCCAGGCGTCGCTCAGCACCAGCGGGCTCACCCGTCTGGTCGACCGTCTGGAGGAGGTGGGCTACCTCCAGCGCCAGCCCAGTGCCTCCGACCGCCGGTCGTTGCTGGCCGTGCTCACCGACCTGGGCGCCGAGGTGCTGGCCAAGGCCGTGCCCGGCCACCTCGAGAGCCTGGAGCGCAACATGGCCGATCCCCTCGGGCCCGAAGGTCTCCGACGGCTCACCGCCACGCTCGAGGAGTTGCGTGACCACGCCCGCCGTGGTCCCAACCCTCCGGCCCCCTGCTTCTGAGCACCTCCCCCGGCATCGCCCTGGTGCTGGGCGGCGGTGGGCTGGTCGGCCACGCCTGGCACATCGGGATCCTCGCCGGCCTGGCCGATGTCACCGGGTGGGACGCCCGCACGAGCGGGCTCGTCGTGGGGACCTCGGCCGGCGCCGTGGTGGCGGCCGAGCTGCGCTCGGGGCTGCACCCGGTCGCGCTTCTGCGCCCGGGGGTCGGTGCCGCCCCCACCACCGTGCCCCGGCCGGCCCTGCACCACCCGACCCGTCGCCCGGCGGCGTTCGCCTTGGCCGGGCGCGCCGTCGTCACCCGGGCCCCGGCCGGCCTGGTGCTGGCCGGCCTGCTTCCCCGGGGGCGACGAGACCCGGGGCTCATCGCCGACGCCGTGGCCGGCCTCTTCCCGCCCGGCGCGGCCTGGCCTCCCGGCCTGTGGGTGTGCACCGTCCGCCTGGACGACGGTCGCCGCGTCGTCTTCGGCCGCCACGACCGATCCGGCCCGGCGCCGCCGGTGGCGCCGGGCGAGCCGGCCCCGCCGCCGCCTGGCGAGCTGGCCGGGCCCGACCGAAGGGCACCCGACCTGGCCACGGTCGTGGCTGCGTCCTGCGCCATGGGCGGGTTCTTCCGTCCCGTCACCATCGCCGGCGTCGACCACGTCGACGGGGGGAGCCGCTCGGTCACCAACGCCGACCTGGCCGCCGGCGCCGGAGCCGGCCTGGTGGTGGTGTCGTCACCCATGTCGCTCGACTGCGCCGCGCTCCCCGCCGGTGAGATGGGGGAGAGCCCGACCGTGCGTCAGCGGCTGCGACGCCAGCACCGGTTGGTGCACGCCCGCCGCCTGGCCGGGGAGCTGGTCCAGGTCCGCCGCTCCGGCCGCGCCGTGGTCGCCTTTGAACCCGGGCCCGACGACCTGGCTGTCATGGGGGGCGTGGCCTCGTCGATGGACTTCGAGCGCCGGGTGGCGGTGGCCGAGCAGGCCCGGGCCACGGCAGCCCGCCTGGTTCGCTCGCCGGCGCTGGCTCAGGTCCGCCGGGCGCTGGAGGCCGAGGCCCGACCCGGGTGAGGCAAGGGGGCCCCGGTACCGTGGTGCGGTGCCCGTGGCTCCCGTCGTCGCCGCCTACCGGGGTGAGGCGGTGGAGCGGACGCCGGTGTGGTTCATGCGCCAAGCCGGACGCTGCCTGCCCGAGTACCGGGCCCTGCGGGAGCGGTACTCCTTCGCCGAGGTGGTGCAGGCGCCCGACCTGGCCGCCGAGGTCACGCTCCAGCCGGTGCGGCGCCTGGGCGTCGACGCCGCCATTCTCTTCAGCGACATCGTCACCCCGGTGCAGGCCGTGGTCGACGGCATCAGGATCCGCCCCGACCGGGGCCCGGTGGTCGACCACCCCTTCCGCTCCAAGGACGACCTGGCCCGCCTGCGTCCCCTCGACCCCGAGGCCGACCTGCCGTACGTGCTGGAGACGGTGCGCCTGGTCCGTGGCGCCCTGCCCCCCGAGGTGGCCCTGATCGGCTTTGCCGGTGCCCCCTTCACCGTGGCCAGCTACCTGGTGGAGGGAGGCAAGTCGAGCGACTACCGCCACACCAAGGCCCTCATGTACCGCGACCCCGACGTGTGGGACGACCTGGTCGACCGCCTGGCCGGCATCGCCCTGGCCGCCCTGCGGGCCCAGGTGGCGGCCGGGGCCCAGGCCGTGCAGCTCTTCGACTCCTGGGTGGGGGCGCTCTCCCAAGCCGACTACCGCCGTTTCGTCCTCCCTTCCTCCCGGCGGGTGCTGGCCGGCCTGGCCGACCTCAGGGTGCCCCGAGTCCACTTCGGGGTGGGCGCCGGCCACCTGCTGGAGGCCATGGCCGAGGCCGGGGCCGACGTGGTGGGCGTCGACTGGCGGGTCCCCCTCGACGAGGCCCGGCGCCGGTTGGGCCCAACCGTGGCCGTGCAGGGCAACCTCGACCCCACTGCCGTGGGTGCCCCCCCCGACGTACTCGAGGCCAGGGTGAACGAGGTGCTGGCGGCCAACGGGGGCCAGCCCGGGCACGTGTTCAACCTGGGCTGGGGCGTGCTGCCCGACACCGACCCCGGCGCCCTGCGCCGAGTGGTCGACCTGGTGCACGCCCACCGCCCGCCGGCGTGAGCCCCACCGGCGTGGTGGTCATGGCCTACGGGACGCCCTCGGGGCCCGACCAGGTCGAGGCCTACTACACCCACGTCCGTCGGGGACGGCCACCGACCGCCGAGCTGCTGGCCGACCTGGTGAGGCGCTACGAAGCCATCGGCGGGGTGTCGCCGCTCGGTCGCCACACCCGGGCTCAGGCCGCCCGCCTGGCCGCCGCCCTCGACGACCGTGACCCCGGGGCCTTCCGGGTGGAGGTGGGCTACAAGCACGCCCCCCCCTTCCTCGAGGACGCGGCCCAGACCCTGGTCGGCGCCGGGGTCGACCAGCTGGTCGGTGTGGTCCTCGCTCCCCACTACAGCGCCGGTTCGGTGGGTGAGTACCTGGCCCGGCTGCGGGGCCGGGCCACCGACCTCGACCCGGGGCTGGTCGTCTCCGCCGTCGACGACTGGCACGTCGAGCCCGCCTACCTGGCCTTCCTGGCCGCCGAGGTGCGCCGTTGCCTGGGCGCGCTCCCCGAGGCCACCAAGGTCCTCTTCAGCGCCCACTCCCTGCCCGAACGGGTGGTGGCCGGCGGCGACCCCTACGCCGAGCAGGTACGCGAGACCGGCGCCGCCGTGGCCGCCGAGCTGGGGTTGTCGCCCCGGTTCGACTGGGACGTGGCCTGGCAGAGCGCGGGGCGCACGCCGGAGCCCTGGATCGGCCCCGACGTCCTCACCGTGCTCGACGACCTGGCCGGCACCGGGGGGGTCGAGGGCGTGGTGGTGTGTCCCTGCGGGTTCGTCTCGGACCACCTCGAGGTGCTCTACGACCTCGACATCGAGGCCCGGTCGAGAGCCGCCGACCTCGGTCTGGCCTTCGCCCGCACCGCCGTGGTCAACGACGACGAGGCCGTCCTCGGGGCCCTGGCCGACCGGGTCCTGGACCTGGCCGGGACTACGACAGCTCGACGATGACGTCGGTCCGTTCGGTGATCGACCGGGCCCGCTCCAGCTGGGCCACGAGCGCCGCCGGCGCCAGCCCAAAGGTACCGGCAGGAATGGTGATGGTGGCCTGGGCCGAGCGCACCACGACCTCGTCCTCGCCACCGGCGAGCTCCTCGATCCACTCCCAGCGGATGGCGGTGTGCTCGTCGGCCGGACCGAAGGTGGCGACGCCGTGCAGATCGACCCGGAGGCGCTGGCTCTCTCCGTTGGGAGCCAGTACCTCGACCTCCACGCTGCGCCTGCTCATGAAACCATCCTGCCAGGCTTGTCGGCCGTGGTGTCGGGGGACTCGGGGGTGACGAGGGTCGTGGTGGTCGGGGCCGGCATCGCCGGCCTGGCTGCCGCCCACCATCTGGCTGACCGGCCCGGCGTCGGGGTGACCGTGTGCGAGAGCGGTCCGAAGGTCGGGGGCAAGGTCCGCACCGAGGACTTCGCCGGGGTGACGCTCGACCTCGGGCCGGACGCCTTCCTGGCCCGACGGCCCGAGGCGGTGACGTTGTGCCGGGAGCTGGGCCTGGTCGGCGAGCTCGTTCCCCCCGCCACCAGCAGTGCCTTCGTGTGGGCCCGGGGGCGCCTGCGGCGCCTCCCCGAAGGACTGGTGCTGGGCGTGCCCGTTCGCTGGGGCGCCCTGGCCCGGTCCCGGGTGCTGTCCCCGTCGGGCTTGGCCCGGGCCACCATCGAACCGGTGCTGCCGGGGCGCAAGCTGGGTGCCGACGAGGCGCTGGGGGCGGTGGTGCGTCGTCGCCTGGGTGACCAGGTCCACCGCACGTTGGTCGACCCGCTGGTGGGAGGCATCAACGCCGGCGACACCGACCGGCTCAGCATCGACATGACCGCGCCCGTCCTGGCCGCCGCGGCAAGGGGCCGACGCAGCCTGGTGCGAGGGGCCCGCGAGGTGAGCGCCCCGGGGGCGGACCGGGGGGGACCGGCCTTCCTCACCCTCCCGGGCGGGTTGTCCCGCCTGGTCGAGGTCCTGGTGGCCCGACTGGAGGCGTCGGGCGTCGAGGTGCGCACCGGGGCGGCGGTCGCTGCGGTGGAGCGGCCGGACGAGGGCGGGTACCGCCTGCGGATGGTCTCGGGCGCCCTTGTCGAGGCCGACGCCGTGATCGTGGCCGCCCCGGCCTACGGGGCGGCCCCCTTGCTGGCGCCCCACGCGCCCACCGCGGCCGAAGCGTTGGCAGGCATCGAGTACGCCTCCGTGGCCCTGGTGGCCATGGCCTATCCGGCCCCGGCTCTGCCCCGCCGCCTCGACGGCAGCGGCTTCCTGGTGGCGAGGGGCGAGGGACGGCTCATGAGCGCCTGCTCCTGGGCGTCGTCCAAATGGGCCCACCTCGACCCCGGCGACCAGGTGGTCCTGCGGGTGTCGGCCGGCCGGGCCGGCGACGCCCGGGTCGAGAGCCTGGACGACGACGCGCTCGTCACCCGCCTGAGCCTGGAGCTGGGCCTGGCGCTGGGTATCGGGGTTCCCCCGAGCGAGGTCCGGGTCACCCGCTGGGCCCGGGCCTTCCCCCAGTACGCCCCCGGCCACCTGGGGCGGGTGGCCGCCACCGAGGCCGAGTTGCACCGGCGCCTGCCCGGCCTGGCCCTGGCCGGCGCCGCGCTGGCCGGGGTGGGCATCCCGGCCTGCATCGCCTCGGGCCGACGGGCAGCCGACCGGGTGCTGGCCTCTCGTGAGGACGCTTTGCGACCGACGCGGTGACAGGATGGAACGGTGACGAGGGAGTTCGGCGCCGACACCCACCAGAAGGCCTTGCGCATCAACCTCGACCCCCGCTGGTACGGCACCATCGCCGAGATCGGAGCCGGCCAGGAGGTGGTGCGCTGGTTCTTCCGGGCCGGTGGCGCCGCCGGGACCATCGCCAAGTCGATGTCGGCCTACGACATGGCCGTGAGCGACGCCGTCTACGGCGTGACCGAACGCTACGTGTCGATCACCCGGCTGCAGGCCATGCTCGACCACGAGTACCAGCTCAACATCGACCGCCTCAGCGACGAGCGGGGCGACAGCACGTCGTTCTTCGCCTTTGCCGACACGGTGGTGGCCCGCAGCTACAAGGGAGCCAACGAGTGTCACGGGTGGATGGGGGTGAAGTTCCAGGCCTACCCCCGTGACGAGCCCAGCCAGATCATCGTCCACGTCCGCATGCTCGACGGGGAGGCGTCGCTCCAGCAGGAGGCGCTCGGGATCGTCGGGGTGAACCTCCTGCACGGCGCCTTCTTCCAGCGCCAGGAGCCCGAGAACGTCATCGAGAGCCTGCTCGACCGGCTCAGCACGGGCCGCATCGAGATCGACCTGATCCGGTTCCAGGGCATCGAGTTCCGCTCCGTCGACCATCGGCTGATGGCCATGAAGCTGGTGCAGCTGGGCTTGAGCGGGGTGGCCATGTTCGGCCCCGACCGGGAGGTCCTGCAGCCGAGCGAGGCGCTGCGCAAGAAGGCCGTCCTGGTGGAACGGGGGAGCTTCCGTCCCACCACGCTGGTCAACCTGGACATGTTGGAGTGCGCCCTGGAGAAGTTCGAGACCGACCCGGCCGTGGCCGGTCAACCCGTGCTCCCCCTCATGGAGCTCACCATGCGCAACCTGCGCGCCGACGGCGCCGACGTCGACCGGCGGGACTTCCTGGCCCGGGCCGAGCTGCTCAGCGCCTGCGGTATGACGGTCATGATCTCCGACTACTTCGAGTACTACCGCCTGGCGGCCTACCTGGCCTGGCGCACCAGCGAACGCATCGGCATCGTCATGGGCGTCCCCAGCCTGTTGGAGCTGTTCGACGAGCGCTACTACGGCCAGCTTCCCGGTGGCATCCTGGAGAGCTTCGGGCGGCTGTTCAAGAACGATCTCAAGCTCTACGTCTACCCGCTGCGCAGGAGCGACGAGCACGGGTTGCAGACGGTCGACAACCTGGAGGTCGAGGCCCAGTTACGGCCCCTGTACGACTACCTCGCCGGCCGGGGAAGCTTCGTCCCCCTCGACAACTACACGCCGGAGTACCTGCCCATCTTCAGCCGTGACGTCCTCCAGCGCATCGCCGCCGGGGACGACTCCTGGGAGAAGATGGTCCCCGACGCCGCCGCCAAGCTGATCAAGCAGCGCCGGTTCTTCGGCTACGGCAAGGGGCGATCGGGCTGAGCACGGGTCGCCGGCTCGAAACCCGATTCTGGCGAGGGCCCGCCGGGTAGACCGGCGCCGTGGCCGCTCCCCGCATCCTGGCCCTGATCATGGCCGGTGGTGCCGGAAATCGGCTGGCGCCGCTGACCGATCGCCGGGCCAAGCCGGCCGTGCCCTATGCCGGCGTCTACCGGCTGATCGACTTCCCCCTGAGCAACTGCGCCCACAGCGGCATCACCGACGTGTGGGTGCTCCAGCAGTTCCAGCCGCACGCCCTGGGTGAGCATCTGGCCGGTGGGCGTCCCTGGGACCTCGACCGGACCAGGGGCGGGCTGCAGGTCCTGTTCCCCCACCAGGGCGACGAAGAGGGCGGGTGGCACCAGGGCAACGCCGACGCCGTCTACCGCAACCGCTCGGTCATCCGGGGCCTGGACCCCGACCTCGTGGTGGTGCTGAGCGCCGACCATGTCTACAAGCTCGACTACCGGGACGCGGTGGCCACCCACCTCCAACGGGAGGCCGAGCTCACCCTCGTCACCACCGTCGTGGGAGCCGACGAGGTGGGCCGCTTCGGCAACGTGGAGGTCGACGACGACGGACGGGTCCGGGACTTCCGCTACAAGCCGGACCGGCCGCTCAGCGACGTGGCCACCACCGAGGTTTTCGTCTTCGACGCCCCCCGGTTGCTCGACTCCCTCGACGAGCTGGCCGACGAAGGCGGCGGCGACGGGAAGGACGGGGGGCTGGAGGACTTCGGCGACCAGCTCCTTCCGCGGTTCGTGGAACGGGGCCGGACCTGGGAACACCGCTTCGAGGCCTACTGGCGTGACGTGGGCACCCACGAGAGCTATTGGGGATCTCACATGGATCTGCTCGATCCTGCCTCGTCACTGTGCCTGGACGATCCGGCCTGGCCCATCCTCACCACGGCTGGCACCAGGCCGCCGGCCCGGCTGCACGACGGCGCCTCGGTCGACGACTCCCTGGTCTCGCCCGGCTGCGTGGTGCGGGGCCGGGTGCGGCGGTCGGTCCTCGGCCCGGGCGTGGTCGTCGAGGAGGGGGCCGAGGTCCACGATTCGATCCTCCTGCACGACACCGTGGTGGAGTCGGCCGCGCCACCGTGGCCGCCACCGTGGCCGACAGGGGCGTGCGCATCGGTCGCCGGGCCTCGGTCGGCCGCCGCCCCGAGCCCGGGTCGCGCTGCTCCGCCGACGAGCTCGTGGTGTTGGGCGAGGAGACCGTGGTGGCGCCCGGCGCCGAGGTGGGGCCCGGGACCCGAGAGCCCGAACCCACCGACTGACCCGCGGTCGCCCGTCGGAGCGCCGGACGGCCCGCCGGCGGGCGCACGCCACCAGTCGGAGCGGTCGAAGCCGGGCGGAGCGGGTAGGGAGCGAGTATGACCGACGCCGCCGACCTTCCCCCGAGGAGCCCTACCCGGGCGAGGACCTCACCAGCGAGACCCTCGAGCCCGACGGGGGCCTGATCGATCGTATGCGAGGCACCGGCGTCGGGGTCGAGGATCCGAACGTCGTCGGTGACCTCGGGCCTGCCGAAATCGCGCCTGGCACTGATTCGGAGTAGGAGCTGGCCCGTCTGTCGGCCCACCTCTCATCGGTGCTCGGCGAGGGCCTCGACCGAGGCCAGCCACAGCGCCTCGAAGGCCCCGGCGTCCATGTCGACGGCGACCCTGGCGGGGCGGCCTTGGTCGTGGTCGACGAACCGCAGCATGCCGGACTCCAGAACCGGGCCCACCCGGCGCTCCGTCAGGGTGATGCCGGCCCAACCGAGGGCTGCCGCGCACGTGAGCGGGTCGTGCTGGAAGGCGAGGAGGTCGTCGGGCAGACCGCTATGGGCGCCGGCCAGGGCGCCGGTAGAGCGGGCGGTGGCCTGGTGCTCGGCTTGGAGGGCGAGCAGTCGGCCGAGGGGACCGGCGGCCCGAAGCCGGGCCAGGTGGCGCCGCCGCAGGTGGGCCCGGATGGTGAGCGAGAGCGGGACCATGGTCAGCTCACCGGCGGAGTGGAGGACCAGGCGGGCGGCGGTGGTGTCGCACTGGACGTTCCAGTCCCGGGCCGGTCCCCACGACGGCAGCCCCTGAGGGGGAGCGTCGAACCAGCCCCCCATCATCGTCACGCGGGCCCGGGCCAGCACGGCCGGCCGCTCGACGGCCAGCAGGGCCAGGTTGGTGCAGGGGCCGATGGCGACGATCGTCGCTCCCGCCTCGACGCTCTCGGCCAGCAGGCCCAGGGCCGCGCCGGCGGGGAGGGCGCCGACGGCACCGGCATGGACCACTGCGCTTCGTCGTCGGGGAGGGAACCAGGCTGGTCCAGGGTCGTCAGGGACACCTCGGCGCCGGCGGCCACGGCCACGTCGTGGCGACCGGCTTGGGCGAGCACGTGGCCCACCAGACCCGCCCGCCGGCCACCGGGGTCGATGCAGGTGGTGATGGCGGTGAGCTCGGCACCGGGCCATCCGAGCAGCATCACCAGGGCCGCCAGGTCGTCCATGGTGGTGCCGAGGTCGGTGTCGAGGTGGAGGCGCAGGCCACCATTCTGGCCGGCCCCGCCGGGGTGGGCCCGGTGGTCTAGGCCTGCTCGTCTCCCGTCCGACGCTGCCAGGGCCAGTGGCCGTTGATCTCCAACTCCAGGGTGAAGGACAGGAACGTGCGGATCACGACGATGAGGGCGAGCACGCCGATCGATCGGAAGTTGGGCGAGACGGCGACGGTGCGGATGATGTCGCCGGCGACGAGGATCTCGAGGCCGAGGAGGATCGAGCGGCCGATCGAGCGGCGACAGTCGGTGTAGCTGGTGGTGTGGCCATGAGCCGCGGCGAAGCGGGCCAGGGCCAAGGCGATGCCCACCACGATGGCGGCCACGCCCACCGCCTCGACCACCTGGCCGACGGTCTCGACGGCCTCCTCGAAGCTCACCTCCAGGACCCGGCCCAAGGGCCTCGGTTACCCGGATCACGGTGGAGGTGAACTCCGGCCCGAGACCGCGGCCCGGTCGGCCGATCCGGTCAACGATCCCGGTCAACGATCCCGGTCAGCGGCCCTGGAGGCGGTCGAGGCGGCGGCGCTCACGCTTGGTGGGCCGGCCGGTGCCTGGGTCCCGGGCCAGGACGGGGACGACCCGTTCCCGGGGGAAGGCGGCGGGCTGTGGTCGACCAGGCACCCGTCGGCCACCGCCGCCGCCACCCGCTTGTCGATGACCTGCACCACCTCCAACACCCGGACCCGGCCGGAGACGTCGGCCTCGACCCGGTCGCCGACCCGCACCGGGGTGGCCGCCTTGGCCGCCACGCCGTTCACCGAGACGTGACCGCCCCGGCACAAGGCGGTGGTGGCCGAGCGGTTCTTGCCCACCCGGACGGCCCAGAGCCACCGATCCACCCGGGTCTGCTCCATCGGCCCATGGTGACAGCAACCGGGTAGGTGTGCGCCGGTGGACTTCGGGAGAGGGTCAGGGCCATGAGCGACCAACAAGCCACCGGCACCAGCGACCCCACCTACAACATCATCAGCGTGGTGTACCACGCCCTCCAGGGAGCGGAGACGATCCAGAAGTATCTGGACGACCCCGACACCGACGAGGAGCTCAGCACCTACTTCCAACAGGTCCAGCAGGGCTACCGCCGCGCCGCCGACATGGGCAAGCAGCTCCTCGTCCAGCGCATCGAGCACGAGCACTAGAGACCCCGTGCCTCTGGCGGCCCAACCGGCGCCGCCGAGGTCGACATCATGAGCGACCGTTGCACGGTCGTGATCGCCACCCAGGATCGGCGTCGGTCCCTGCTTCACACGGTCGGGCGCCTGCAGGCCCTGTCCGAGCAACCTTGCATCATCGTCGTCGACAACGGGTCCGGCGACGGCTCGGTCGGGGCTGTGCGGGCCGCCTTCCCCGAGGTCGACGTGGTTGCCCTCGACCACAACATCGGTGCGCCCGCCCGCAACATCGGCGTGGAGCGGGCTCGCACCCCCTACGTGGCCTTTGCCGACGACGACTCCTGGTGGGCGCCGGGGGCGCTCCGGCGTGCCGCCGAGCTGTTCGACGCCCATCCCCGGTTGGGCCTGATCGGCGCCCGCGTCCTCGTCGGTCCCGAGGAGCGAGAGGATCCCACCACGGCGGTGATGGCCGAGAGCCCGCTCCCTTCGCCTCCGGGGCTCCCGGGGCCGGCCGTCCTCGGCTTCTTGGCCTGCGGTGCCGTCGTGCGCCGGGCCGCCTTCCTCGAAGTGGGCGGTTTCGACGAGCTGCTGTTCTTCCTCGGCGAGGAACAGCGGGTGGCGCTGGACCTGGCAACCCGGGGCTGGCACCTGAGCTACGACCGGGACGTGGTGGCTCACCACCATCCCAGCCCTCCGGGCGACCCGTCCGGGCGGCGGCGGCGTCAGCTGCGCAACGACGTCCTGACGGCCTGGCTTCGGCGTCCGGCCCGGGTGGCGCTCAGGCGTACGACGTCGCTCGGGGTGGCCGCCCTGCGGGGTGATCGCCCGGCTGGTGGCGCGCTCGGCGAGGTCCTGGTGCGGTTGCCCCTCGCCTGGCGCAGGCGCGCCAGGCTGCCCCCGGCCGTGGAACGGTCGGTCCGGGCCCTGGAGTGCCAGAGCGCGCCCGACGGCACCACAGGAGCGCTCTTTGCGTCGTTTGGCGCTGGCGGCCCCGGGTACAGGCGGATCGTTCGGCCGAGGCACTGAGCGCAACGCTCGCGGCACCGATGCAGACGGTGGAGAGGAGACAGCGTGGCATTGGTCCTCGGGATCAACGCAGTGTTCCATGATCCCGCAGCCGCCCTCGTGGTGGACGGCAGGATCGTGGCCGCGGCCGAGGAGGAGCGCTTCACCCGGCGCAAGCACGGTAAGACACCGGTGCCCTTCTCCACCTGGGAGCTACCCGAGCAGGCGGCACGGTGGTGTCTGGCTGAAGCGGGAGTCGGCGCCGGCGACCTCGACGCAGTCGCCTACTCCTACGACCCCGACCTGGCGTCGCCCCTCGGCCCCGACATCACGGCCGAGTCTTGGGAGGGGCTACGCACGCTTTTCGCCCGGCGGGCGCCGCTGTTCCTGAAGACGGCGCTGCCCGGCCTCGACCCCGACGTGGTCCGCCATGTCTCCCACCACGTGGCCCATGCCGCCTCGACCTACCTGGCCTCGCCCTTCCCCAGCTCGGCGGTCATGGTGCTCGACGGCCGGGGCGAGCGGGGGGCCTTCCTCTCCGGGCACGTCACCGACGGCCATCTCCAGACGCTCGTACGCTGCGACCTCCCCAACTCACTCGGCTTCGTGTACGAGGAGCTCACCGAGCACCTGGGCTACCGGCGGAGCAGCGACGAGTACAAGGTGATGGCCCTGGCGTCCTACGGCTCGCCCCGACACCTGGACCGCTTCCGGGAGCTGATGCGTCCCGACGGCGCCGGTGGCTTCGTCACCGACCCGGTCGACTGGCACACCTTCGCCCCACCCGGCCGGGGCGACGGCACGCTCGATCCGGCCCACGCCGATCTGGCCGCCACGGTGCAGATCCGACTCGAGGAGGTCCTCCTGGAGCTGGCGGGCTGGCTGCACGAGCGCACCGGCGAGCGGGCCCTGACCCTGGCCGGTGGCGTGGCCCTCAACTGCGTGGCCAACTCGGTCCTCTACGAGCGGGGGCCCTTCGAGGACGTCTGGGTCCAGCCCGCCTCGGGTGATTCGGGCACCGCGCTGGGCGCCGCCCTGAAGGTGGCCCGTGACCTCGGCGACGATGTCCGGCCCATGACCACCGCCGCCCTCGGGCGCTCGTGGTCCGACGACGAGCTGCAGGGCTGGCTCGATCGGGCCAAGGTGCCCTACGAGCGCTGCGAGGACATCGCCGACGCGGTGGCCGGCGTCCTCGCCGACGACGGTGTGGTGGCCTGGTTCCAGGGACGAAGTGAGTTCGGCCCCCGAGCCCTCGGGCAGCGCAGCCTGCTGGCCCACCCCGGGAAGGTGGCCAACCTCGAACGCCTCAACGACGTCAAGGGCAGGGAGCAGTTCCGGCCGGTGGCGCCCATGGTCCTGCTCGAGCGGGCCAAGGACCTCTTCGAGGGCGGTCCCGTCCCCAGCCCGTTCATGCTCTTCACCCACCGGGTGCGCGAGGGGTGGGCGGCGCGCATCCCCGCCGTCGTCCATGTCGACGGCACCGCCCGCATCCAGACGGTCGACCGTGCCGAAGCGCCACTGATGCATCGATGCATCAGTGCCTTCGAGCGTCGCACCGGGCTGCCGGTGGTCGTCAACACCTCGCTCAACACCGCCGGCCGGCCCATGGTCGACGATCCCCGGGACGCCCTGGAGTGCTTCGGATCGGCCCCCGTCGACGCCCTCGCCCTCGGGCCCTTCCTCGTTCGGCGGGCTGCCAGCTTCGTCTCGTGAGCGCGTCCTACGACATCGTGGTGCCGACGGTCGGGCGGCCGTGTCTCGGCGTGCTCCTCGACGCCCTGGCCGCCGAAGGGGTCGACGCCGACGTGATCCTGGTCGACGACCGCCGTCGGGCCACGACGCCCCTGATCCCGAACGGCGCCCCGGCCGGGCTGCCCGTCGAGGTCCTACGGGGCCGGGGGCAGGGCCCGGCCGCGGCCCGCAACCTCGGTTGGCGGGCGGCACGGAGGGAGTGGGTCGCCTTCCTCGACGACGACGTGGTCCCCGAGCCGGGATGGGCGGCGTCGCTGGCGGACGACCTGGCGGCATGCCCGCCCGACGTGGCCGCCACCCAGGGCGGCCTGGTCGTCCCCCTGCCTCCCGACCGTCGGCCGACCGACTGGGAGCGCAACGTGGCCGGCCTGGAGCGGGCCCGGTGGGCCACCGCCGACATGGCCTACCGCCGTCGCATGCTGGAAGCGGTCGGCGGCTTCGACGAGCGCTTCCCCCGCGCCTACCGCGAGGACGCCGACCTGGGCCTGCGGGTACTCGACGCCGGCGGGCGCATCGTCACCGGGCAACGGTGGATCTCCCACCCGGTACGCCCGGCTCCCTGGCATGTCAGCGTGGGCAAGCAGGCGGGCAACGCTGACGACGCCCTGATGGACGCCCTGCACGGACCGGACTGGCGCCGGCGTGCCGGTGCACCACCCGGCCGCCGTCGCCGCCACCTGGCCGTGGTGGGTGCAGCCGGGACCTCCGTGGCCGCGGCCCTGGTCCAGCGGCGCGCCCTGGCGCTCGCCGCCGGGGTGGCCTGGGGGGTGGGCACCGCCGAGCTGGCCTGGCGACGCATCGCCCCGGGGCCCCGCACGCCGGGCGAGGTGGCCGCCATGGTGGCCACCAGCGTGGCCCTGCCCTTCGCCGCCTCCGGGCACTGGCTCGCGGGCCGGCTCCGGGCCCGCCGGCTGCCATGAACATCCTTCTCTGGCACGTGCACGGGTCTTGGACGACCGCGTTCGTGCAGGGCCGCCACAACTACGTCCTCCCCGTGGTCCCCGACCGGGGCCCCGACGGCCGGGGGCGGGCCCGCACCTGGGAGTGGCCCGTCTCCGCCGTCGAGCGCACGCCGGCCGAGCTGGGCCAGGCCGACATCGACGTCGTGGTCCTCCAGCGGCGCCAGGACGAGGCGCTGGCTGCCGAGTGGCTCGGGCGGCGCCCCGGCCGCGACGTGGCCGCCGTCTGGCTGGAGCACAACGCACCGCAGGGACGGGTCAACCAGATGCGCCACCCGGCGGCCGATCGCTCCGACCTCACCGTCGTGCACGTGACCCACTTCAACGCCCTGTTCTGGGAGTGCGGCACCACCGCCACCCGGGTGATCGAGCACGGCATCATCGACCCCGGGCACCGCTACACCGGTGAGCTGGAACGGGCCGCAGTGGCGGTGAACGAGCCCCGGCGCCGGGCCCGGGTGGCCGGCACCGACTTGTTGGCCCAACTCTCCCGGTCGGTGCCGCTGGACCTGTTCGGCATGGGTGTCGGCGACCTGGCCTCGGAAGGCATCGACGTGTTCGAGGATCTGCCCCAGGACCGCCTCCACGCCGAGATGGCCCGCCGCCGCGTCTACCTCCATCCGTTCCGGTGGACGTCGCTCGGCCTCTCCCTCCTCGAGGCGATGCACCTCGGGATGCCGGTCGTCGCCCTCGGCACGACCGAGACGCCCGAAGCCGTGCCCCCAGAGGCCGGGGTGGTGTCCAACCGTCCCGACGTGTTGGCGGCCGCACTGCGGCGCCTGAGCGGCGACCCGGAAGAGGCCCGCCTGCTGGGCAAGGCGGCCCGCCAGGTCGCCCTGGCCCGCTACGGGCTCGACCGGTTCCTGTCCGACTGGGACACGCTGCTGGCCGAGGTGTCGTCGCAACGATCCCCCTCCGGCGGGTCGAGGTGACGTCTCCGAGCACCTGGCCGTGACATCACCGCCTCCCCGCCTGGTGATCCTGCGGGCGCTCAAGCTCGGTGACCTCCTCGCCGCCGTCCCCGCCCTTCGGGCCCTGGCCCGGGCCTTCCCCGACCACGTGCGCACGTTGGCCGCGCCGGCGTGGCTCGAACCGCTCGTCCGCCACGTCGGCGTCGTCGACCACATCGTCGACACACCGGGGCTCCTTGCCGTCGACCCGTCGCTGCGGGGTGCCGACATGGCCGTCAACCTCCACGGACGAGGTCCCCAGAGCATGGCCCTGCTGGCCGCCACCGGCCCGTCCCGGCTCATCTCCTTCGGGCTCGTCGGCGGCCCGGCGTGGTGCGAGGAGGAGCACGAGCGGGAGCGATGGTGCCGGCTGCTCCGGGAGTCGGGCATCCCCGCCGAGGCCGACGACCTCCACCTGCGGGTGCCCGATGTGGCCCCGCCACCGCAGGCGATGGGGGCCACGCTCCTGCATCCCGGCGCCTCGAGCGGGTCCAGGCGGTGGCCACCCGAGCGCTGGGCCGCGGTCGCCCGGGCCGACACCGCCGAGGGTCGCCCGGTGGTCATCACCGGCGACGCCGGCGAGCGGAGCCTGGCCATGGAGGTGGCCCGGCGGGCCGGCCTCGACGACGCCGCCGTCCTGGCCGGTCGCACCGACCTCCTCGGGCTGCTCGCGGCGGTGGGCGCCTCGGACCGGGTCGTGTGTGGTGACACCGGGGTGGCCCACGTGGCCTCTGCCCTGGGCACCCCCTCCGTCGTGCTGTTCGGCCCGACCAGCCCGGCCCGGTGGGGTCCGCCCGCCGCCGGGCCCCACGTCGTGGTCTGGCACGGCCGGACCGGGAACCCCCACGCCACCGAGACCGACCCCGGCCTGCTCGCCCTCAGCGTCGAGCAGGTCCTGCTGGCCCTGGATGCGCTTCCCCGCCCCGACCCCGACCCCGGTGGCCCCGGCGCGCAGCCGGGTCGGGCCCGGGGTCCTCAGGCCATCAGGCTCCGCACGGGCTGAGGGCCGGCGCCGAGCGGGCCCGGCCGAGCAGGAAACCGGTCACTCCGGCCCCGCCCCTTCAGAAGTCACCGCCCCCGAAGTCACCGCCGCCGCCGAAGTCACCGCCCCCGAAGTCACCGCCGCCGCCCCAGTCACCGCCACCACCCCAGTCACCGCCGCTGCCTCCATCCCCGTCTCCGCCACCGCCTTCGCCGCCGCCGCCGTCCCCTCCGCCGCCATCACCACCTCCGTGGTCGTGATGGCCGTAGCCCCATCCGCCCCCGCCCCACCCGCCGCCCAGCATCTGGCCCAGCAGGAGGCCGGTGAACAGGCCGTTGCCGCCCCCGCCGTACCAGCCGCCGCCGTAGAACGGCGTGCCGCCGGCGTAGACCGGCTGGCCCCGGTCGTCGACGTCGAGGGCCGGCTCGCGGTGGCGGCCCGCCACCCGCAGCTCCTCCGGCGGCGGAGGCGGCTCCCGACCCTCCACCCGGGCCCGGGCCCGGTTCATGGCGTAGCGGCCCTCGGCCACCACCCGCTCGACCCGCACCAGGTCGACGTCGTCACCGACGTATTCCAGCGCCGCCTCACCAGCCCGGTAGCGGCTGACCCCGGCGTCGTAGTCAGCCCGGGCGTCGGGGTGCAGGGCGACTTCGGACTCGAGGGCCATGACGTCGTCACCCAGCACCGAGAGCTCAGCCCTCAGCATCTGGCGATCGGCGTCGCTCTCCCGCTGCCGGGTCTGCTGTTCCCGGAGGCGACGAGCCCGGAACCACAAGAACAACCCGGCACCCACGGCCACCAGCACCAGCAGCCAGATCCCACCGTTCCCGTCCCCACCCTCGTCGCCCGTGGCCCCGGATCGGCCGGGGACGGGGCCCGACCTCCCCGCGGCGGCGGTTGACCTCTCCGCGGCGGCGGCCTGGACCCGGTCGACGTACTCGGCCAGGACCGCCTCGGTGCCGTCGGACCGACGGTCTTCGAACGTCGCCGTGGCCAGCCGGCCGGCCAGGCCGGACGGCAGGACGTTGCTCGACGCCCGGAAGCTGTCGCCCACCACCACCGCGTAGGTGCCGTCGCGCCCGGTGGCGGCTGCCAGCGCAGCCGGGACCCGCCCCGGATCACCCCCGGCCTCCTCGGTGGCCGAGCCCGGGAGCACCGCCACGAACAGGGGAGTGGCACCGCCGTCGATGGTCGCCTCGAGCTCCTCGGCCAGGGACCGGTCGATGGCCCGCTCGGCGGTCGGGTCGACGTAGACCGCCTGCGTCCGGAGCCCTTGGGCGGCCCGACCGATGACGGCCTGGTCGGCCGTCGCCTGGGCCCCGGCCGGCGTCCCGCCGAGGAGCACGACGACGATGACGACGCCGACCACCAAGGGCGCCCGTCGCATGGGTAAGACCCTAACGACCGGGGTGATCACTGCGAACACCAGGTCGGTCGGGGGGGTGAAGCGTCGGTCAGCTCCGAGCGCCGATCGAGTCCCGGAATTCCTCCAGCACGGCGGCGGCTCGAGCCGGCTCCTGAAGCATCCACCAGTGCCCCAGCCCCGGGGAGCTCGGCCAGCCCGGCCGCCTTTCGGCGGGCACGGCCGCCTGCAGGGCGAAGAACGCCTCGCTCGCCCCCGGCGTCTGCCACAGCTTGGCCAACTCGTGCCACTCGAAGCGGGTGTCGGCTACGCCGGCGGCGTCGGTCAGCCACGAACGGACCAGGTCGGGCCGGATGCTCATCAGGCGCACCACCAAGCCCCCGCCCCAGTCGTGGCCGACCACGTCGACCGGCCCCTCACTGCAGGAGGCCAGCCATGAGACGTTCCCGCGACGGCTGGGTAACGGCCTGAGGCGAGAAGAACTTCTATAAAAAAGAAGGTTATCTCTTCTCCTTTCTGGTAGTCTCTGGCCCATGGAGGCCTCGCCCTTCCCGTATCAGGGCCCGCTGGAGCCCGCCGAGGTCCATGGTCGCGACGACCTGGTGGCCGACCTCGTCGAGCGGGTGACCTCCGGGCGCGTGACCGCGCTGCTCGGGCCCCGCCGCTACGGGAAGACCAGCGTGCTGCGCCGAGTGGCCGCCGACGTGACCGAGGTGGCGACGGTCTGGGTCGATCTCTACGAGGTCACGTCGATGGCCGATGTCGCCGTCCGTTTCGACGACGGGCTGGCCGCCACCACCGGCCGGTTCGCCAGCACCGCTCGTGGCGTCGCCGCCGGGCTGGCGGTGAACCTCGGCGTCGTCAAGGTGGAGCTCACCGGGCCGGCCCGGAACCGTCCTGATCCGGCGTTGGCGTTCCATTCCCTGCTCCAGGTGCTCGTGAACGTGGCCTCCCGCCATCGCAGCCTGCTCATCGTCGACGAGTTCTCGTCGATCGGGCGGGTCAAGGGCGCGGCCGGGGCCCTGCGCACCGCGTTGCAGGACCACTATCGCGACCTCGGCATCGTCTTTGCCGGCTCGCACCCTTCCATGATGCGCACGCTCTTCACGGCCCGCCCGGAACCGTTCTACGGGCAGGCGGACCTGGTCGAGATCGGTCCCTTGGAGTCGACGGCGGTCGAACGCATCGTCGGGTCAGGGTTTGCCTCCACCGGCCGCGACGCCGGCCACCTCGCCGCCCGGATCAACGCCTTCACCGGCGGTCACCCGCAACGAGCCATGCAGTTGGCCGACGCCTGCTGGCGTCACACGCCGCCGGGGACGTCGGCGAGCACCGAGACCTGGGCCATGGCCGTCACCGAGGTTCGTCGAGCGTCGGCCGACGGCATGGAGCGGTTGTACTCGGGCTTCGCGAGCGGTGAGCGCTCGGTGCTTCGTGCGGTGGCGCGCGGCGGCAGCATCTACGGCACCGAGGCCGGGCTCCTGGACTTGTCGGCCGGTTCGGCCACCCACGCCCGTCAGACGTTGCGCAACAGTGGCGATCTGACCGAGCTCGGCGGACAACTGGCGCTGGTGGACCCCATGCTCGCCGACTGGCTACGCCGACGATTCCCGATCTGAACGGCCCCCCTTTCCCCATCTGATCCCCAGGAGCGAAGCGAAAGGCGCCCGCTCCCGGGGTCCGTTCGAAGGGGGCCCGGTCAGGGTCCCTCGTCGGCCCAGAGCCGGTGGCGCAGCCCTGACGCCCGGGCCCGGTCAGGGTCCCTCGTCGGCCCAGAGCCGGTGGCGCAGCCCTGACGCCCGGGCGATGGGGCGGCCGACCGCGGCCCGGACCGACTCGGGTGACCCGGCCAGGATCAGGCGCCGGCGGGCCCGGGTCACGGCGGTGTAGAGGAGCTCGCGGGTGAGGATGGGCGACGCCGGATCGGGCAGCAGGACGGCCACGGTGTCGAACTGCGACCCCTGGCTCTTGTGCACGGTCATGGCGTAGACGGTGTCGACCGCAGCCAGCCGGGTGGGGCTGAGCCGGAGCAGGTCGCCCCGGCGTTCGAAGACGGCGGCGACGCGGTCGGCGCCGGTGGCCACCACCACCCCGGTGTCCCCGTTGAAGATCCGCAGCCCGTAGTCGTTCTGGGTCACCAGCAGGGGCCGGCCCACGTACCAGCTCCCCTCCCGGGCGAAGCCCTCGACCTCGGTCGCCAGCCACGACTCCACCCGGGCCATCCACGTGGCCACCCCGTAGGGGCCGCGCCGGTGGGCGCAGAGCAGGCGGAAGCCTCCCAGCGCCTCGATCGCCTCCCTCGCCCGACCGGCCCGGGCCGCCTCCGAGATCCGTCGGCCGGCGTCCACGGCGGCGGTGTGCAAGGGCCCGAGGGCAGTGGCGCGAGGGGCCTCGGCCCCGTCGACGGGAACCCACTGCACGTCCTCTTCCCCGCTGGCCAACACCTCCAGGGCGGTGTCGGCGTCGCCCCGGCGCACCGCCTCGGCCAACGTGGCGATGCCGCCTCCGAAGCGGTGCACCTGGCGCAGCACGACGATGCCGTCGCCCGCGGCCACCCCCGCCGGGGGTGGATCGGCCGTCACCTCGTGGCCGGTGGCCGTGGCCAGGGCGGTGCGAGCCGCCGGTCGCATCAGGAGCCCGTCGGCGGCCGGGCCGACGATGTCGCCGAGCACCGCCCCCGCCTCCACCGAGGCCAGTTGCTCGGGGTCGCCCACCAGCACGAGCCGGGCGTCGGCCCGTACCGCCTCGACCAACTTGGCCATGAGCGACAGCGACACCATCGACATCTCGTCCACCACCACCACCTCGTGGGGCAGGCGGTTGTCCCGGTGGTGTCGGAAGCGGCTGCGGTTGCCCGGGCGCCATCCGAGCAGGCGGTGCAGCGTCGACGCGTCGGTGGCCAGCAACCGGGCCCGAACCTGGGCGCTCACCTGGAGCCGGGCCGCCTCGTCG
This sequence comes from Acidimicrobiales bacterium, assembly GCA_030446545.1. Lineage (GTDB taxonomy): Bacteria > Actinomycetota > Acidimicrobiia > Acidimicrobiales > CADCSY01 > JADDRA01. Next base: position 67,787 of record JAUJNB010000008.1, read on the forward strand.
TGGACCGCTTCGGCCAGGCGGGCGGCGGCCTTGCCGGTGGGCGCGGCCAGGGCCACCAGGGGAGGGGGCGAGCCGGCGGCCTCGGCCTGTTCGTGGAGCAGGACCAGGATCCGGGCCACCGTCGTGGTCTTGCCCGTCCCCGGCCCCCCGGCCACCACCGAGAACCGGCGCAGCACGGCCGACGCGCCGGCCAGGCGCTGGTGATCGGGATCGGGGCCGTCGAAGAGCCGGTGGAGGCCCCGGGCCAGAACGTCGGTGTCGACCCCGAGCCCGGCCTCTTCGCCCCGGGCCGACAGGGCGGTGGCGACCCGGTGCTCGTCGCGCCAGTAGCGGTCGAGGTAGAGCCGGGTGTCGTCGAGGCGCAGAGGCACCTCACCCGTCACCCCCGCCCCGCTGCCCACCAGCGGGCTGGCCGAGAGGCGGCGGAGCCACTCGTCGGGGTCGGGCCAGGGGAGGGCCTGGAGGTCGACGGGCCGGTCGACGTCGACGGTGGCCGTGGCCCGGACGGTGCGCAGGTCGGTGCACACGTGGCCCAGTCGGGGGGCGCGCACGGCCAGGGCCGCGGCCAGCAGCACGGCCTGGTCCTCGTCACCGCCGAGACGGCCCAGGCGCAGGGCGACGTGGACGTCGGCGGCGTTGAGCACCCCGGCGGCGTTGAAGTCGGCCAGGATCCCGGGGGCGTGACGAGCCAGGCGGACGTCGGAGGGGTCGAGCTCGGGGACGAACGGGGTGACGGTCACGACGCCGGTGGTCCTCATGGTCGGCCTCGGTCGAGCAGAACCGAGAGGGCCTCGACCAGCGCCGCCGGGGGCTTCCAGGCGAAGACCCCGCACGGTCGGCCGTCCACCCGGGGCGTGTCGGGGCCCACCATCCCCCGCACGAAGAGGTAGAGCACCCCGGCCAGGTTGGCCTCCGTGCGGTATCCGGGGAGCCGCCAGCGCAGGTAGCGGTGCAGAGCCACGGTGTAGAAGAGGGCCTGCAGCGGATAGTGCGAGCGGTCCATGGCCTCGACCAGGGCGTCGGGGCGGTAGTGCCAGGCACTCAGCTCCTCGCCGTGGGCACCCAACCAGTTGGTCTTGTAGTCGACCACGGCGAAGCGGGGGATCCCACCGGGGCCCGGGACCCGTAACACCACGTCCAGGCTGCCCGAGAGGAAGCCCCGCAGGGGGCCGTCGAGCGCGGGGTCAGCGAGGCGCCCGCCGTAGGCGGCCAATGCGTCTCCGGGGGCCAAATGGTCGTCCAGCACGGTGCCGATCTCGTCCACCGACACCTCGGCCGTGGGCGTGTCGCCACCAGCGAGGGGTAACTCGAAGGCCAACTCGTCGATGCGGTCCCGGGCCTCCACGTCGCGCAGGCGGACCTCTCCCACCAGGGGGCCGAGGGGCGTCTCGATGGCCGCCCGCAACCCCGCCGCCACCGTGGCCGGGTCCCCGATGTCGACGTGGCGCCGGGCCTGTCCCCGGGCCAGGGCCGAGGCCAGGGCGGCGTCCAGGTCAGGAGCGGCGAAGTCCGTCTCTTCCAACACCCCATGGATGAGGGTGCCCACCTCGGGCCCGGCGGGCATGGTGGCCAGCAACGAGGGGACCGACCGCAGTCGGGCCTCGTGGCCCGCCGACGGGCCGGTGCCGTCGGGCCTCCTGGTCGTGGGGGCCCCCTCGTCGGACAGCACCGTCTCCTCGGCCTCGCTGGCCACCCGGGCCTCGTGGGCCTGGGCGGTGATGCCGCTGTAGGAGGTGCGCCGCCAGGTCGTGTCGAGCCGGCGCCCGAAGCGGCCGGCTCCCAACGGGGCGACGGGGTCGGGGTCGCCCCTCCAGGGGCCACCCCCGCTCCCTTGGGTCCACTCCACGCCGATGCGCCCGGGCGCCCGCGCACCCAGCCGGCCGAAGGCGGCGGCGGCCTCGTCGTCGGACGGTGGACCGTCTCCGTCCCCGTCGGTGGCCACGGTGCCGTGCTCGTCCCGGGAGAACAGCAGCCGGCCGAGGGGGGAGTCCTGGCTGGCCCACGACGCCGCCCACCACAGCACCGCCCGGTGGCGGGCCCGGGTGAGGGCGACGTAGGCCAGGCGCAGGTCCTCGCTCCGCTGCTCGACCACGTGCTGGCGCTGGTGCCGGCGGAAGCCGGGGCCCGGCCCCCCCACGTCGATCGTGCGCCGGTCACCGGCCTCGGCGTCGTGGTAGACGGGTGGCTCGTCGTCGGGGATCCACCCCGGCTCCCACAGGTAGGGGCAGTAGACGACCGGGAACTCGAGGCCCTTGCTGCGGTGGATGGTGAGCACCTGCACCGCCTCGGCGTCGGACTCCAGGCGCCGGGCCCGGTCCTCGGCATCGCGGTCGTCGCCGGCGTCGGCCATGCGCTGACGCAGCCATCCGGTCAGGGCGGTGACTCCCAGCTGTTCGGACGTGGCCTCGGCGTGCAGGAGCTGGCCGACGTGGCGCAGGTCGGTGAGTCGGCGCTCTCCGTCGACCTGGGCCAGCATCCGCCCCGGCAGACCCTCGGCCCGGGTGATCGTCTCCAACAGCGAGGCCACCCCCAGGCGGCGAAGCAAGCCGGCCCAGCGGTGCAGGCGGGCGTGGACCTCCTCCCAGGCGTCGTCGTCGGCGGTGGCCACCCGCTCGGCCGTCCAGCCCAGGAAGACGCTGAGGGCGGCAGCGTGGGCCGGGTTGGCCGCCGTAGGCCGCTCGAGGGCTTCGAGGAGGCGGAGCCAGTCGGTGGCCATGGGAGTGACGAAGACGCTGCCGGCGCCGTTGATGACGGCCGGGACGTCCACGGCCTCGAGGGCGTCGCGCACCAGGGCGGCATGGCGGTGGCGAGCCACCAGGACGGCTACGTGCCCGGGACGGACGGCGACGCGGCCGGTCTCGGCCCCCTGCTCGGAGCGCTCGATGATCTCGGCTCCCGACGTCACCAGCCGGACCACGTCGGCGGCCAGGTCGTCGGCGATGTGCCGGCGGGCGGGCTGGGCCGCCAGGTAGCCCTTGGGCGTGAGCGGGACCAGCCCGTCGTTCCGGCGCACCAGCCGCACCCGCAGGGCGGCTGACCCCGGAGCGCCGACCAGGCGGGGCTGCTGGTTGGCCCGGGCCGCCCGCACCGTGCGGTAGGCGATGCCCTCGTGGCCCAGCTTGGACCCGCCGAAGAGGGCGTCGTAGGCGTCGACCAGGTGCTGGTCGCTGCGCCAGTTGACCCCGAGGGTGGCCCGGAAGCGGGCCTCGCGGGCCGCCTGGAGGTAGGCGTAGATGTCGGCGCCCCGGAAGGAGTAGACGGCCTGCTTGGGGTCGCCGATGAGCACGAGGGTGGTCCCACCGGTGGCGAAGACCCGGCGCATGATCTCCCACTGCACGGGGTCGGTGTCCTGGAACTCGTCGACCAGGGCGACGCGGTAGCGGGCCCGTAGGCGCTGGCAGGCGGCCGCGCCCCGGGTGTCGTGGGCCAGGGTCTGGAGGAGGCGGGTGAGCAGGTCGTCGTAGGTCAGCACGGCGGCCCGGCGCTTGCGCTCGTCCACCTCCCTCCGCACGGCCAGGGCCAGTCGCAGGCGCATGGCCGGGATGCTGTCGGTGTCGGCCGCCTCGGGCACGAGGGCGGCGTCGGGGTTGGCCACGGCCACCTTGGCGATGCGCCCGGCCTCGGCCCGGCTGAGGGGAGGGTCACCGCGGCGGAAGAACTTGCGGAGGTAGAGGTCGTCGACCACCTCCTCGCGCAGTTCGCCCAGGTCCTCGGTGAAGGTCACGTCGAGCTCCACGTCACCGGCCACGCCCAGGCCGCTGAGGACGTGCTGGCGATCCGGTGACGACGTTGCCTCAGCTCCTCGGGCGTCCCGCTGGCCAGCAGGGCCAGCACCTCGTCGTCGTGGTCGGAGGGGGCGGCGCCGGCCAGGGCCCGTCCCAGGCCGTGCTCGGCGCTGACCAGGCGCCGGCGGACCCGGTCACGGAGCTCGCCGGTGGCCATGCGGGTGAAGGTGACGAGCAGGAGCTGCTCGAGGGGACACCCGCGGCCACGTAGCGGGCGGCCAGGCCGGCGATGGTGAAGGTCTTGCCGGTGCCGGCGCTGGCTTCGAGCACGGTGACCCCGCTCGGCAGGGGACCGCAGACGTCGAAGGGCGCGACGTCGAAGGCAGCGACGTCGAGCGCCGGGCTGGCGGCCGTCATCGGTCGACACCGTTCCCGCAGGATCGCCCGGCTCGGTGGAGGGGGAGCACGCCGTCACCATCCTTCCAGGCCGGCCGGCAGCAGACGGGAACTGCAGGGTGCCTCGGCATCGTCTCACCTCCCAGACGACTCGAGGAGGCTGGTGTGCGCGATTCCGGTGGCGAGGGGCGATGGAGGCGACGGTCCTTGGCCGCCGCCGGGGTGGTGGCGGTGACGGGTGCGCTGTCGGTGCCGCTGCTGCTCGATCCGCAGGCGGCCGAAGCGAGCGAGTTGGCGTCGTTCTCGTCGTGTGAGGAGCTGAAGGCCTGGCGGGCCGAGGCCGCGCCCCGTGGGGCAGGGGTGGGCTTCCCCGAAGGTGCTGCCGCCGATTCGCCGGCCGCGGCCGGCGATGCCGCTGCCCCGGAGTCGGCGAGCCGGGCCCAAGCCGGCGCGGGAGGCGGGGGGACGGGAGACACCAACGTGGCCGTCGAGGGGGTGGATGAGCTCGACACGGTCGACCGCATCGACGATCGCCGGGCACTGGTGGCCACGGGAGGCTCGCTGGCCCTGGTCGACCTGGCCGGTGCCACCCGGCTGGGTGCCGTGCCGGTTCCCTCCGACGCCCGGATCACCTTCGATCCGTCGGCCGGCGTCGTCTGGGTGGTGGGCTCGGTGCCGAGCCCGGGTCCGGGCGCCGGGCCGGAGCCGATGCAGGATTCGGTGGCGAGCTCGTCCCCCTCGTGGCTCGGCGGCGGGGTCGAGGTCACCAGGGTGGCCGTCGAGGGCGACCGCCTGGTGGCCGAAGGGTCCTGGACCACCCAGGGCTACCTGGTCGACGCCCGGCGTTCCGGCGAACGCCTGCACGTGGTGGCGGTCGACAACGCCGGGACGGGAGGCGGAGGGGAGGTGCCGTTCGCCGACGGGCCGGTGCCGTGCGACCAGGTCCTGCACCCGACGGCACCGTCAGGCGGCGAGGCCACCTTGGTGGTCACCCTGGCGGCGCGAGGTGAGGTGGCACCTGAGCACGCCGCCGAGGTCATCGGGTCGGGGCAGCTGGTGCATGTGACCGACGACGCCGTCTACCTGGCCACACCGGTCTGGGACGGGTCCACCCCCCGCACCGGCCTGCACCGCTTCGACGCCGCCACCCTGGCCCACACCGGTTCCGGTTCGGTCGAAGGTTCCCTGCTCAACCAGTACGCCATGTCGGACCACGAGGGGTTCCTGCGGGTGGCCCTCACCCATCCGTCGGCCTTCAGTCGGCAACCCGGCATCGCCGAAGACGACGGGGCGACGGTGCGTCCCGGCCTGCCTGGCGACGGTGCGCCGTTGAACGAGGTGGTCGTGCTCGACACCGAGGGCGACCTCGAGGTCGTCGGTCGCACGGACCGTTTCGGTCACCCCGGCGAGACCCTGCACGGCATCCGTTTCGTGGGCGCCGTCGCCTACGCCGTCACCTTCCTCACCACCGACCCGTTCTACGTGGTCGACATCGCTGACCCGGCGGCACCGGCGGTGGTGGGCGAGGTGGAGCTCCCCGGGTTCAGCGCCTACCTGCACCCCATTGCCGACGGGCTGGTGGTGGGCGTCGGTCCGGGCGCCGACGGGCGAGCCGCCATGCGGCTGTTCGACGTGACCGACCCGGCCCGGCCGTCGGTGGTCGACACCGAGGTCCTGGGCGACGACACGCCCGTCACCTGGGATCCCCACGCCCTCCTCGCCCTGGGCGAGGGGCGCCTGGCCCTGCCCGCCACCTCCTGGTCCTCGTCCACGACCGAGGGGTGCCCGGTCCCGCTCCCGGAACCGGTTGCCCCGGACGCCAAGGTGGCCTGCTCCCCCTTGCAACAGGCCGACACCACCATCGTCGTGACCGGGACCGCCGAGGGGACCTTCGAAGTGGAGGAGCGCATCACCGTGGCCACCCCGGAGCCGGGTTCGCGCCTCCTGGCCGCCGGGGATGGGTGGGCCCTGCTGGCCGGCACCCGGCTGCTCACCCTCGATGGCGGCGGGAACGTGGTGGCCGAGCTGGTCCTGGGCTGAGGTCGAGCACCGACGGCCCGGTTGCTGGTGGCGGCGGCGCCGGGCCGGCAGTGTCACTGGCCCTGGGGGGCGTCACCGCTCGGTCAGCTCCTCGCACGACAACAGGCCGTCCCAGAGCCGGCGGGCACAGCGCCCGAAGCGGCTGTTCTCGTCGTCGGCCCAGCCGTCGCCCTGCTCGTCGTGGCGGGGAGGCACCCGGAGCACGTCGTCCAAGGAGCGGACGCCGCCGAGCACGAGCACGTGCTCGCGCTCGGCGTCCTCCCGGGGGTAGTCCCAAGCCGACTGCCAGACCTTGCGGGCGGCGGCCTCGGGGTCGTGGCCGGCGGCGACGGCGCCGGCGTGGGCCGCCGAGGTGGCGCAGTACAGCGGCAGGGGCTCGCACATCCCCCGGTCGTAGAGCTCGACGAGACGGCCGAGGTGGTGCAAGGCGAGGGCCCGGCGGCTGGACGGGTCACCCGCCCAGGCGGCGATGCGGGCCACGGTCACGTTGGCCCGGCCTCGGGCGTCGGCCCGCCGGCGACCGATGGTGGCGGCCTCGAAGCCGGCGTCGGGGTGGGCGGCGGTGAGGGCCAGGAACCGGACCCAGGCCGCCAGGCGGTGCTTGGGCCCCACCCGGGAGAAGACCACCGTGGTCACCAGGTCCCCGGTCACCCCGGCCGCGGTGCCCACCAGCCGCCGGCCGTCGGGGAGCTCGAGGTCGACCTGGATCGACCGCCGGGCGCCGGGGTCTGCGCCCAGCACGGCGGCGGTGGCCAGGACCAGGCCCTCGACCGTCGGCAGCACGCTGTTGAGGACCGGGCCGGCCAGGGCACCGGGCGGAAGGACGCCCCGAGCCACCTCGGCGGCCACGCAGGCGTCGAGGTCGGCCCCGGCCAGGTGGCCGGCCAGGAGTCGGTCGCCGACGCCCCAGCGCTCCAGGGCGTCCAACTCCACCGGCAGGGCGTCGCCCACGTCGGTGGAGTAGTCGGCCACGCTGATGCCCAGGCGCTGGCGCAGGAAGGCCCGGACCGGGTGCTGCACGAAGCGCTCGAGACCGTCCAGCTCGACCAGGTCGCCCGGGGCCGGCGGCAGTGGCCCGGCCAGGAAGGCCGGAGCCTGGTGGCGGGGCGCGGCGAGGGCCCGAGCGCCCTGGAGGGAGACGGTGTCGAAGCTCCACGGCCGGTCGGGGGTGAGGGCGCCGGGAGTGAAGTTGCGCACGTCGAAGGGCTGCAGCGGGTGGCTGATCACGACCAGGTCCCGGGCCCGGCGGTCAGCGTTTCCGGACGCCTGGCCGTTGGCCTGGATGCGGACGGTGTGGTCGACGACGTCGAGCAGTTCGCCCACGGGCACGGCCGGCGGGCGCTCGGCGTTGGTGCGCTCGTCACGGCCGGCGTAGGTGACGACCAGCACCTCGGTGGCGGCCAGCAGGGCGTCGAGCAGGAGCTGGCGGTCCTCGGCTCGGGCGTCACGGTCGCCGACGTGGGGCTCGTCGAGGATGAGGTCGTCGCCGTCGCGGGCCGTCCTGCGGGGGAACACGCCGTCGTCCAGGCCGAGGAGGCACACCACCCGGTGGGGCACCGACCGCATGGGGGCCAGGGTGCAGACGGTGAGGTGGCCGGTGCGGAAGTTGGCCCGGGTCGGCCGTCCCCGCAGGCGGTCGGCCAGCACGGCGCGGATCTCGGGCAGGGTCAGCTCGGCCCCGCTGGGAGTGCCTTCAGTGGCCGCTTCCTCGACGACCTCGTCGAGCAGGCGTCCGAGCTGGGCCCGCTGCCACGAGTCGACCGGCGTCGTGTCGGTGAGGGCGTCCCCCGCGGCGGCGATGGCCGCGGCCCAGGCCGGGAGCGGCTGCGGCGTGCGCAGCGCGTCGAGGGCGGCCTGCAGCCGGTCGACCAGCTCGGCCACGCGCCCGGCCAGGTCGATGGCGCTGCTGTCGACGTCGTCGAGAGGGAGCACGCCGCCCACCAGGCGTTGGTCCTCCTCGGCCATGGCCGCACCCAGCAGCACCCGGTCCAGGCCGGTCCGCCAGGTGTTGGCCTCCAGGTGGTGGAGCTGGAAGGGGGCCCGGTGGTCGGCGTCGAGGCCCCAACGCACGCCGGTGTCGGCCACCCATTCCTCCACCCGGGCCAGATCGTCGTCGTCCAACCGGAAGCGCCGGCGCACCGGGTCCCGCCCGGCCAGGTCGAGCACCTGGGAGGCGGTGAGGCGGGCGTCGGCCAGGGCCAGCAGCTCGGAG
>JAUJNB010000008.1:76246-78342 GCA_030446545.1 Acidimicrobiales bacterium
GGCGCCGAAGGTGGCGTGGATGAGCGGGGCGAAGGTCTCGATGTCGGGGCACATCACGATGACGTCCCGGGCCTCGAGGCTGTCGTCGTCGGCCAGCAGGTGGAGGATGGCGTCGCGCAGCACCTCCACCTGGCGGGCCCGGCCGTGGCAGGAGTGCACGGCCAGGCTGCGGTCGGAGGGGTCGAGCACCGGGCGGGTGTCGTCGTGGCCGGGGAGGGGTGGCCCGGGCGGGGTCCGGTCGGCCCGCACGTCGGCCTGGAGGCGCTGCAGCAGGGTATCGACGGGGGCACCGAAGGGACGATGGTGATCGACGAAGGGGTCGTCTCCGGCGGCCAGCACGAGCTGCATCTCCCGGGCGTCTCGTCCCCACGATCCCAGCAGCGGGTTGCCCGGCAGGGCGGCGGTGGGGTCGTCGCTCCGGCGGGTGAAGGGGTGGTGGCCGGGGCGCTGATCGGCGCCGGTGGCGGCGATGCGCTCCCAGAGCATCGGGGAAGGGTGAAGGAGGAACAGGTGCACGTCGCGGGCCACGGCCAGGGCGTGGAGCACCTGGAGGTAGCTGGCCGGCAGGCGGGTCAGGCCGAACAGCGACAACCGGCGGGGGAGGGCACAGAGCGACCCGTCCCGGCGCAGGCGGGCACAGGCGTCGTCGAGCCGTTCGGCTGGGCTGGGGAGGCTGATCCGCTCCCGCAGATGGCGCCACAGCCGGGCCTGCCAGGCGGCGTCTTCGGGCAGGGGCCGACCCTCACCGTCGGTGTCGTGGCCGGCGGCCCAGCGCCGCACCATGGCGGGCCGGTGGACGCCGTAGCGGTCGTAGAGGTCGGCGATGTGGCGCACGCTGGTGAACCGCCGTGTCCGCCGGCCGCCGACGCCGTCGCCGTTGGGCTCCGTCCCGCCGAGGTGGGCTGCCAGCGAGGCCAGCCAGGGCTCGCCCAGGCGTGCGTCCACGACCTCCAGCAGGGGCCAGACCGAACGTTCCACCAGCCACGGGTCGTCCTCGGCTCCCACCCCGGTGGCGGCGGCCACCGCCCCGCCGACCAGCCTCCCCGGGAAGGGGAACTCGACGTTGGCGCAGACCCCATCGCGCCGGCCGGGCGTGGCCCCCAGCCGGGCCGACAGGCACTGGGTGAGCCACCGCTCCACCCCCCGGGTGGGCACGGCGACGACCTCGGCCTCCATGGGGTCGTCCAGCGGCTCGGCCACCAGGTCACCCAGCGCCTCCACGAGGACGTCGGCCCGTTCAGCGCGGTGGAGGTGCAGCACGGCGGTACATCATTCCAGCACTGGCTGTTGCTCCTCGGGCGGGTTGGTCGTGGTTGGGTCGCCTTCAGTCGACAGGACCCTCGTCACCACAGAGGACAGCGAAGACGGGTCCATCTCTTCGGCCGACATCGAGGGACTGGTCGACGAGCTCCTCGGCTGACCACCTCGTCTGGGCGCGGTATCTCCGCCGTCGGGCCGGGTCCATCGATCTCAGCGCAGCCGCTCGATCAACTGCCACTCGTCATCGGTGAGCTTCAGGGGGTTCCCCGCCATGGGCTGGCGGATGATCCTGGCCTCCTCGAAACCCCCAGCCGCCAACAGGTCCGCCTTCAGGATGGGATGGTTCACGCGGATCTCGGTCCACCGCAGAGGACAGACGTGACCGGGCTTGCCTCGGTCCGCCGGTTCGAGCCTCTCCTCGCTGGCGACGTCCTCTTCGGGAGGACCGGCCACGTGTCCGATGGCGTAGACGCCGGCCCGGTCCCCGCTCACCCACAGCACCGCGTTGTCGTGGAGCGACAGGTCGCCAAGGTGTCGGGCCACGCACCAGCTGACCTCGGTCTCGCCGTCCAGCAAGTGGTCGAGAACCGGGGACTTCTTCGGGTTTCCCTGGAACACCCAGTTGCTCATCTCAGCGGTTCCTCCTCCTCGTCGGAATGACGTCCGCGTAGCCGTCGAGCAGGTCTTCGAGGACCAACCTCGCCGCCTTCTTGGCGCCCGTGAGCTCGTTGTCGATTGTGCCCGGCGACTCGCCGCGTCCTGCTCCTCGGCGATGATCCGGCCCTGGCTGCGGCCGCCGCCGGCCGGGTGTCGTTGGTGGTCGCCGGCCACGGCCA
>JAUJNB010000008.1:78442-81768 GCA_030446545.1 Acidimicrobiales bacterium
GGCCACCCAACTCGACTACGAGGCCGAGGTGCTGCACTTCTCCGGAAGGCGCCTCGTCGCCGTCGCCGTCGACTACGTCGCCCTCGGGGGGATCGCGGGAACTTCCGGATCGACCGGACGGTCATCGAGTCCCTGGGGCCCAGCGGACCCGTCGAGCGCCCGCCGGCGACGACTGGACTGAGACGGCGTCACGGCCCTGGTCCGCCGTGCCAACCTGGGGTGATGCCCGTGGCCGACACGATCGTCTGCGTCGACTGTGGCGGCATGTGCCGCCGGGTGCCGTTCGACCCCCCGGAGTTGGGCTGGCAGCCGGGTGAACTGGTGTCCTACCGCTGCGTCGACTGCCTCGACATGTGGTACCTCGAGGTAGACGAAGAGGACCTCGATGGGACCGCAGACCATTGAGTCGGATCAGTCACCGTCGCCCGGGGCGAAGCCTTGGCGCAGGGTGTTCTCGCTCACGGTCACGGGGTCCAGGAACTGGAGGAGGTAGTCCGGACCTCCGGCCTTGGAACCGACGCCCGACAACCCCAGCCCACCGAAGGGCTGGCGCCCGACCACCGCCCCGGTGATGGGACGGTTGACGTAGACGTTGCCGGCCCGCAGCTCCCGCACGGCCTGGTTGATGTGGGAGGGTGACCTCGACACCACGCCGGCGGTGAGGGCATAGTCGGAGTGGTTGGCCAGCGCCACCGCGTCGTCGAACGTGCCCACCCGCATCACCGCCAGCACCGGCCCGAAGATCTCCTCGGTGGCCAGCGGGCTGTCCGGGTCGACGTCGGCCACGATGGTCGGACCCACGAAGAAGCCACTCGTCGGGACGTCGTCTCGGGCCAGGACCACCCGACCCCCGGTGCTGGCGGCGTCCACGTAGGAACGCACCCGGCTGTGGGCGTCGGCATCGATGAGGGGGCCCAGGTCGACGCCGCTCCCGCTCGGATGGCCGATACGCAGCTCAGCGGTCCGGGCCACCAGCCGCTCGATCAGCTGCTCGGCTGCGTCACCCCGGTCGACGACGATCAGACGAGAGCAGGCCGAGCACTTCTGGCCCGAGTAGCCGAAGGCCGAGGCGACCACGATCGGTACGGCCTGGTCGAGGTCGGCGTCGGCGTCGACGATGATGGCGTTCTTGCCGCCCATCTCGGCCACGACCCGCTTCACGTGGCGCTGCCCGGGTCGATGGGCGGCGGCCGCCTGGACGATCCCCAGGCCCACCGGTAGGGACCCGGTGAAGGCGATGAACGACACGGCCGGGTGCTCGACCAGATGGGCACCGACGTCGCCCATGCCGGGCAGGAAGGCCAGTGCACCCTCGGGCAGTCCTGCGGCCAAGAGGGCCTCGACCAGCTTGGCCGCCACCGCCGGCGTCTGCTCGGCCGGTTTCAACACCACGGTGTTGCCGGTGACGAGGGCAGCCGCCACCATGCCGGTGGGTATGGCCAGTGGGAAGTTCCACGGTGAGATGACCACGCCCACCCCCCGGCCCCGGTACCGCATGACGTTGTGCTCGCCGGGAGGGGAACTGACGTCTCCGCCGGCATCGAGACGCAGCATCCGGCGCCCGTAGTACTCCAGGAAGTCGATCGCCTCGCAGACGTCGGCGTCGGCATCCGGCCACGGCTTGCCGGCCTCGAACACCTCCAGGGCGGCCAGCTCGTTGCGTCGCTCGCGCATCCACGCCGCCGCTCGGAACAACACGCCGGCGCGCTCGGCCACAGGCGTGGCCTGCCATCCTGGCCACGCCTCGAGCGTGGTCCGGATCGCCTCGTCGGCCTCTGCCGGCCCGCATCGGGCGGAGTGGGCCACGACCGTCGACGGCTCGGCGGGATCGACCGAGGCGATCGTCGCCTCCGTCTCCACCCGACGTCCGCTGAGAACTGCCGGTACCACACCGCCGAGGCCACGGCTGTGCATGTGGTCCATGGCCAGGCCGAAGGCGGCCCGAACCTCCGGGTCGCGCCACTCGGCCACGGGCTCGGGGTGGTGGTCACCCGGGGACGAGGGGTCAGTGGGCGGGCGTGGGGCCGGCGCCGGCGCCTCGCCGTCGGGCTCTGGGCCGGGCGGCTCGAGCAGCTCGTCGAGTGCCCGACCCTCGACGAAGCGCCGCCGGACGAAGCTCTCGTTGGCCGTGTTCTCGAGGAGCCGCCGGACCAGGTAGGCCATGCCCGGCACCAGGTCGCCCACCGGTGCGTACACCCGTAGGCGCAGGCCGAGGCGGCGGACCGCGGTGTGGATGGGCTCGGCCATGCCGTAGAGCAGCTGGATCTCATAGCCGTGGTCGGGGATGCCGCGCGCCCGGGCGTACTGCACGGCGTAGGAGATGGAGCGGAGGTTGTGGGTGCCGAAGGCGGCCCGCACCCGGCCGTGGTGGTCGTGGAGCAGCCGGGTGCAGCGCTCGAAGTTGGCGTCGGTCTCCTCCTTGCGGGCGAAGACGGGCACCGGCCAGCCGGAGGCCCGGGCCGTGATCGTCTCGGTGTCCCAGTAGGCGCCCTTGACCAGTCGCACGGTGATGGGCCGGGGCCGCTGGGCCGACCAGGCGATGAGCTCCGAAAGATCGTGAAAGGAGCTGCGGGCATAGGCCTGGACCACCACTCCGGCGTCCACGTCGGCGAACGCGGGTTCGGCCAGCAGCTCGCGGAACAACTGGAGGGTGAGCTCCTTCACGTCGTAGTGCTCGGCGTCGAGGTGCACGAAGGCCCGGTGAGCCATGGCCTGGCGAAGGATGGCCCGCAACCGGCTCTTGGCCTGGGCCAAACCCTCGGATGCGCTCAGGGGCGCATAGCGGGAAGCCAGCGCCGTGGGCTTGATGCTGACGTTGACGCGGGGGAGCGGGCCGAGGTCGTCGTGTTCGAGCTGCTCCTGTCCCGGCCAGGTCCGGCTGCGCTCGGCCAACACGGTGAGAAGCTCCTCGACACGGGTGGCGTAGCGGTCTGCCTCCGGCTCGGTCAGGGTCTTCTCGCCCAGAAGGTCGACGGTGAAGGCGCTCCCTTCCCGCCACAGGCGCTCCAGCCGCTCGGCTGCGACACCAGCGTTGGAGCCCACGATGAACTGCTGGGCCACCCGCCGGATGTTGCGGCGAGCCAGCGCGGCGGCGGCGGCCCGACCGAGGGGGAGGTGCCCGGCTGCTTCGAGACCGAGGTCGAGGAGCCTGGGGGCGTCGCTTCCCTCGAAGTACTCCGAGAGGTGCTCCAGGACGTCGGCGTCATCGACTGTCGCCGGGAACACGTCGACGAAACGGAACAGCTGGGTCTTGAAGGAAGGGTGGGACATGGCCCACCCGAGCATCTGCTCGGTCCACCACGACGACCCCACCAGCCTGGAGCGGG
>JAUJNB010000008.1:81868-100306 GCA_030446545.1 Acidimicrobiales bacterium
GCCCACCCGAGCATCTGCTCGGTCCACCACGACGACCCCACCAGCCTGGAGCGGGGAGTGTCGCCCGCCTCGGCGAGGTGCCGGGCCAGGGCCGTCACCTCGGCGTCGAGCGACGCGGTCATGCTTCCGAAGGGTAGGGCCCGCCGAAGCGTCGCACGACTATGATCTTGTCTCTACGCACGTCCCGGAGACGGGGAGGGCGGACATGGCGGTGGGGGTACTGGTCTTCGGCTTGGTCGTCACCGCCGTTGGTGTGCTCCAGTGGTGCGGATGGCTCGGCCAGAGCCACCACGTGGACGCTCTGAGCGAACGGGCCTACCTCGGGGTGCCGACCGGTCTGGCGTTCGTGGGTTTCGGGATGCTGTTCCTCCTGCGCGACGCTTCTTTCCTACGGCCGCTGTTCGGGCCGGCCTTTTTTGTGCTGCTGGGTCTGTCCGCCCTGGGGTTCGTTCTGATGGTCGTGCGTCCCCAGGCGATACGTCCCGCCTGGCAGCGGGCTCTCGCCAAACGTGGAGCTCCCGCGCCACCCCGCGGCGGTCGTGGCTGACGGCGCTCCTTCCTCCTGATCCGGGGCCGCAGCCGGAGCTGTTCGAGCTCCCCTTCTCCGAAGCCAAGGCTGCGATGCCGAGATCGACGCCACCAGGGTCGCCTGACCCTGGGCTGACGTGGGTGTTCAGGACCGCGCTGGGGCCAGTACCTGGGCCAGTCGTGAGGCGTTCAGGTGGGCGATGGCCTCGATGGTGACCATGGGATTCACGCCCGACGCCGACGGGAAGGTCGAGCCGTCACAGACGTAGACGCCCCGGGCGTCCCACGTCTCACCTTCGGGGTTGCAGGCCGAGGTGCTCGGAGAAGCGCCCATGCGAGCCGATCCCATGAGGTGGAACGAGGTGAAGACGCACTGTCCGGCGCCCCACCCGCAGCGGTCGGCCGCCTCCAGGAAGCCCTCCCGAGCCCGCCCCCTGCCCGGCTGATAGGTGACCCAGTCCTTGTGGGCGGAGAAGACCGAGGTGGCCCCGGCGGCCTCGAGCACCCGGGCTGCCCCGTCCAGGCCGGTGCGGACGTGGCCGATGTCGAAGTCGTTGAGCCGGTAGTGGACCACCGGTTCACCGTCGCGCCCGGTGCGCACCTCACCCTCGCTGCTGTCCCGCAACAACAGGCCGATGGGCACGAGGTGGGCGAGGCGTCCCATGAGCTCCTCGTGCTGGCGGGCGCTTCTCCATGGCGCGTACGTGGCCAGCACACTCGGGTGGAAGGGCGCCGACTCCAGCTTCATGCCGAAGCCGGCGTGGAGATCGGCCAGCTCGTCGGAGTAGACCGCCTGCATCACCCCTTCCCACGGGCGGATCTCCTCCTCGAACACCCCGGCCACACCCGTCACCGGATGGAGGCGGAGGTGGCGGCCGATGTTCCGGTTCTCGAGGCCCGAGCGCCGCAGCAGGGCGGGGGTGTGGATGGCGCCCGCCGCCACCATCACCGCCCGGGCCCGCACCGTGACCTGGTGGCCCTGGCGTGTGCGGGCTCGCACCCCCTTGGCCCGGCCGTGCTCCACCATCACCCGCTCGGCCCGCGTGTTCACCAGGATGCGGGCGCCTCGGCGCCAGGCGTCGACCAACCAGGTCTTGGTGGTCGACTGCTTGGCCCCGGCCAGGCAGCCGAAGGGGCTGAACCCGCACACCGCCTCGTCGCAGCCCGACACGTTGCGGGGCATCCGGTCGGCGTGCCACCCGAGGGCGTCCAGACCCTGCTCCATCACCTGCTCGCGCCTTGACGGCCGGCTGTGGTCGGTGGTGACGCCCAGGCGGTCCCACACTGCGTCCAGGCTGGCGGTGTAGTCGTCCGAGGCCAGGGCGCCCACCCCGTGGCCGGCCCACTCCGCCCGGATCTCGTCCGGGGTGCGGAAGGCGGTGGTGAAGTTGACGACCGTGCCTCCGCCCAGGCAGGCCCCGGCATAGAGCCCCACGCTCTGGTCGGCGGTGGCCAGGGCGGCGGCTCCCAGGTACAGCCGGGAATACCCTTCCACCTCCGATCCGTGGAAGTCGCCGTCGTCGAGGTAGTCACCGGCTTCGACCACCACCACGTCGAGGCCGGTGTCCGCCAGCACCGCCGCCGCCGTCCCGCCGCCGGCGCCGGAGCCCACCACGCACACGTCACAGTCGAGGGTGGTCTCCCGGTCGACCACGTGGGGCTGGATCTCCTTCGGGGCAGGATCGGCCGTCCGCCCCGGGGGACCCGGATAGCCCATGGCGTCCCACGCCGGGTTCCGCCCGTCGGAGGCCGGGAGCATGTAGGCCAGCGCGGTGGCCGCCTTGCGCAGGGCCTGGAAGGCGGCGCGGCGGGGGGCCAGGCGGCTGTCGCACCATGAGACCAGGACGGCCTCCCGTTCCCCCTGCGACAGGTCACGGAAGCGCCGGAAGCCGCCACCTCCGGCCGCGGTGAGCGCCCGGGTGTCCCAGAGGGAGAGCAACACCTCGAGCTGCCTCCTCTCGGCGGACCGGAGGTTGGTGGCTGCCACCTCGAGAAAGGCGTCCGGGACACCGAGCTGGCCGGCGGAGGGTCGCCCGTGGGACCCGGGCACGAAGGTGTCGCAGATCTGCGCCAGGCTGCGCCGGACCCGCGCCGGTGACGTCGGGTTCATCGACCGGTTCCACCGGTGGGTCGGGGGTGCGAGCTGCGCTCTTCTCTCCTCCGGCCCATCACCGAATCATCGCGCTTGCTGCTCGGCGGTTTCGAACGCCGCCAGCACCCGCTTCGGTGCCGCCAGCCGCCACGAATCGGTGAGGAGCTCCGAGAGCTCCTCGACGTCGATCTCGGCCAGGCGCACGAGCACTGCCGGATACCCGTCGTAATGGGGAGTGGTGAAGAACTTCCTGCTGTCCGAAGCCAGCAGCTCCTCTTTCTCCTCGACGCTGCCGACGAAGACGACGATGCTCTCGCCGTCTCCTCGTATCCGGGTGAAGGCCTTGCGTTTCGTGCGGAACGAAGGGGTGCCTTCATAGGACGGGCGCTCGTTCGTCTCGGGGAGGGCCAGGGCGATCCGTCGCACGTCCTCCTCCGTGACCATGGAGGCCTCGCTACTCGCAGTCGACGGCGGCAAGGGGCATGTCCGGTTCCTACCCGTCGCCTGGTGAGCCAGAACGGAGGCGGCGGCGGGGCCTGCGTGGCCAGCCGGTCACCGCCTGAAGCTCGGCTTCCGAGGCGGTCGCCCCGGCGTCGAGTCGCGCAGGCGAGTTCCTCTACGGTCAGGGCATCGGCACGAACCAGAGCTTTCCATCCCACCGAGTGCCCGGATGAGCTCCGGGCCGCCAGATGAGCATCAGGGCGCCGAATCACCCCCCGGCTCGGGCGGCAAGAGGCCGAGACACCCCCGGTGGTCGGCCTGGGTCGCCGCCCGTCGGCTCGGCCCGCTGCTGCTGGTCGCCGTGCTGGCGGGCGTGGCCGCCCTGGCGGCCGTCGGTTTCGGCCTGCCCACCACCGGCGACCTCGGCCCGGGCCGGGTGGAGCTTCGGGCCAAGTGGAGCCGGGACGGCCGTACCCAGCTCGGTCTCCCACCCCTCGGGGCCATCTCGGCGTCGACCCACGATGCCCCGCTCGCCGTCGATCTGCGCATCGAGGAGGTGAGCCTGGAGCAGGTGCAGGAACTGCTCGGGCGTCCCGACCCCGAGACCCGACTGCGCGAGAGCCTGAGAAGCGACATCGAGCCGCTGGTGGAGCGCTTCGCACTCCGGACCTTGATCACCTCCCTGCTCGTCGGCGTCCTCGTCGGCGCCGTGCTGCCCGGACGGCGTTGGAGCTGGCTGGCGGCCGGAGCCACCGGCGGCGTCCTGGCCGTAGGTGCCCTGCTCGTCCAGACCTGGTCGACCTACGACGAGGAGGCCTTCCTCAACCCCCGGTTCGAGGGTTCGCTGGAGCGGGCTCCGGAAATCCTGCGCACCGTCCGGAAGCATGCCGAGGGTTTCGAGGACATCCGCGGGAGGGTCGGCGTCCTCAGCCAACAGGTGGCCAACCTGTACCGGGCCACGGCGGTGCGCACTGATGAGGGCGGCGACGCCGTGGCCATCCTCCACGTGAGTGACGTCCACCTGAACCCGCTCGGGGTCGAGGTCGTGCGCCAGCTCGCCACCCAGTTCCGGGTGGACGCCGTGCTCGACACCGGTGACCTGACCTCGTTCGGGTTTCCCGTGGAGGCTCGCATCGGCGACCTCATCACCGACATCTCCGTCCCGTACTACCTGGCCCCGGGGAATCACGATTCCGAGGAGGTTCGCCGAGCGCTGGCGACCCTGCCCAACGTCACGGTCCTCGACAGTTCGGTGGTCGACATCGCCGGGGTGCGGGTGCTGGGCGTGGCCGATCCCACCTTCACGGCCGACAACCGCACCGCCACGGCCGACGCAACAGCCGAGAAGCGACGCCAGGCCACGTCCGTAGGACGGCTGGTGGGGGCCCGGCGCCCGGACGTCCTCGCCGTCCACGACCCGGCGCTGGCCGATGCCGTGGCAGGCCAGGTGCCTTTGGTCGTCGCCGGGCACGGTCACCGGCGCAGCCAGGACCTTCGCGACGGCACCCACTTCCTCACGGTGGGCTCCACCGGGGCCACGGGCCTGGGGTCGTTCACCGTGGCCACCCAGCTGGACTACGAGGCCGAGGTGCTGCACTTCTCGGGACGGCGCCTGGTCGCCGTCGACTACGTCGCCCTCGGCGGGATCGGCGGGAACTTCCGGATCGACCGGACGGTCATCGAGGCCACCACGTTGGTCGAGCCCACTCCGCCGGCGGGGCCCGTCGCGCCCGCCCCGCCCCAGGACCCCGATCCCGCTCCCACCCCGACGCGGACCGAGGGAGGATCGGCCACCGAGGCCGACGCGCCGCCCGTCGACGACGCCGACTGACCGGCCCTGGTACGTCGCACCGATGCGCAGATGGCGACGCTCCAGGTGGGCGATGGCCTCGAGAGCGTCGTCCCGCGTTCCGCTGGCCCGGAATCAGCCGAAGAAGGCGGACGCTCCTCGGGAGCGCCAGGAAGCGAAAAATCCAGAAGATCTCCCCCAGGCGGTATCCAAACCGGCGCTCCGAGCGATTACCAGGCAGAGAGGCGAAGTCCTCTCGCCCGTCGGGAGCACAGGCTCCGCACGGCGGCCTACCAAAGGAGACAACATGCGTAAAGTACTCGGCGCTGCGGCGTTGGCGGCCACGATGCTGACCGCCACAGCCGGACCCGCACTGGCCCGCCCGCCCACCCGCGTGGTGGTCGCTCAGGCAGAACGGCAGTGCGAGAAGGAGGGCGGGATTTTCGTCGACCTGGGCTCGCTCGCGTTTGCGTGCCTCCTTCCCACTGGCGCCAACGAGCGCGACATCGAAAAGGCCGAGCGGACCTGCGAGCGGGCTGGCGGCGAGCTGTTCGTGGCGGTTGGCAACGTGGCCTTCGCCTGCGTGCTGCCCGGTGGCGAAGACGTCCTGAACGACTTCGTTGACACTGGCGGCCCCGGCGGTGGCACCCTCCTCGGCAGCGATGGGCTCAGGCTCTTCCCGATCATCGTCTCCTGAGACACCACGCGCTCCGCAAGGCGGAGCGCGTGTGACGAGGGCAACAGCGGGGTTGGGGGTGCTCACGGGCGCCCCCAACCCCGTGTGCTTGCTGTCGAGGTAGGGTCGCCATGACGGCGATCGAGACCCGAGCACCGCCCCCCCCACCACCCCCGGGAGCCGAGGTCCTGTTGATACCTATGCACCGACGAGCAATGGCCGCACTGCGTTACGTCCCGGCGCTCCACGCCGGCCGCTGGCCCGAGCTGCCCCGGTCCGCACCCCGGGCCCCCGAGTTTCGCCCGTGACCGCTCCGTGCCCAGCAGCGCACCAGCGCACCTCACGCCACAGCCGGGACCGTCGCCGGCATGCCGATCCGACGTTCGACGAGGTGATCGAAGCTGCCCGGCACCACGACACCTGGGCGTTCTCCCGCCTCTACGAGTCGCTGGCCCCGGCGGTCCATGGATACCTGCGTGCCCAGGGGGTGCGCGAAGCCGAAGACCTTACCAGCGAGGTCTTCATCGCCGTACTGTCGAGCTGCCCGTCGTTCCGAGGTGACGAGACGCAGTTCCGGCGCTGGGTCTTCACCATCGCCCACCGGCGGATGGTCGACAGCAGGCGCTCCGACGGGAGGAGACCAAACGTGCGGTCCCTCGACGAGAGCGGCGCCCAGGCGGTGCCTCCAGGGCGGAGCCCGGCGGCCGAAGATGGCGCGCTGCGCGACCTGGGAACGGGGCGCGTCCGGTTTCTCCTCTCCGCCCTGTCCACCGACCAGCGGTGCGTCCTCGTCCTGCGGGTCATCGCCGACCTGAGCGTCGACGACGTCGCAGTTGCCCTCCACAAGCCGCCGGGAGCGGTCAAGGCGCTGCAGCGGCGGGCACTGGCGACGCTGCGACGGAGATTGTCCCAGGAGAGGGTCGACGACGATGCTCTGGCGTGACCGCCGGCGCGGGTGGGGTTGTCCTCGGCAGGGCCTCGGCGCGGTCGTGGAGGAGATGCCCACCAGGCCCATGCTGGTGGGCCCGGACGATGAAACCGAGATGCAAGCCTTTCTCGACGAGCTCCGGAACTTGGGGCAAGGCCCTCCGCCACCACCCTCTGCCAGTCTGTCGAGGATGCTCGGGGGCACTCCCGCCGGCCGGTGGCTGCGCGTGGTGAACGACGACGACCTCCCTGCCGGATCGTCGCCGGGTAGCTGGGACCGCACCCGGGAAGCTGCCGCAGGCGGCTCGCGGGGACGGGCGTGGACGACCACCGCTGCGCTGGGCCGGGCCGCCGTCCCGATCCTGGTGGTCCTGACAGCGGCGACCAGCGCCGGGGCCCACTTGCTCCCCGAGCGCGCCCAGCACACGGTGGCCAGGGCCATCGAGAGGGTGACCCCCTTCGAGCTGGACGACGGTGACGACGACGGGATGAGCCGCCAGAGCACAGCTACCGAGGAAGGGAACGGTGACGATTCCGTTCCGCGAGTACGGGGGCGACGGCTCCGTCGAGGTACCGACTGCTCCCGCCGGGGCATCCGATGGGGGGGCGCAGGTTCCACCGGCGGCCGGATCGGCGCAAGAGTCGGCCCGACGGCAAGGTACTCCCGTGGGCGGTGGAGCCGCGACCGCCCCCACCGCTCCACCACCGTCATCGAGGGACGGTGCCCGTCGGAGCCCTCGGGTCGGTGGTGGACCGGGCGCCATCCCACCCTCGCCACCCCCGTCATCGTCGCCGACGACCCTGCCCACGCAGTCGGCACCCCCTCCGGTTGCCGGAGGCCGGGTGTACACCGCCACGCTCGGCGCGGACGCCGACCCAAGGGGAGCGGTGACCCCGATGGTTCGGGCCTGGCCCGGGTCAGCCTGCAGTCCGGAAAGAACCTGTTGTGCGTGTCGCTTACCACCTCCGGGGTCGCTCCGGTGACGAGCGTTCACCTCCACTCGGTGTCGCCGACCTCGCCCGACCCGGTCGTCGCCACCCCCGCTCCGAACAGCAGCGGTTCCCCGACGTGTGTCCCCGTCGACGCCGAGGTCCTCCGGGCGATCCACAAGAACCCGACCGACCACTACCTGGACGTGCACAACGACGAGTTCCCCGACGGCGCCCTGAGGGGGTACTTCTCCAGGTAGAAACGTTCGAGCAGGGTCTGCGGAGGGACGTCGGCCGACAACCGTCGGCGGTGCGCTACCCGGCACCACTTCGAGGCATCGCTTTCTGCATCACGACCCGGCCCTGCGGTACGGCTGGCTCAGGCATCGAGCGCCGAGAACGCTCGCCGGCGGCGCCGGTCCCGGCGTAGATCCCTTCCACGAGGGGACAGTGCCGCGAACGGTGCCGGTCGGCGTCGCCGGCCCGCTGGCCGCGGCCGGCCTGGCCATGCTGCTCGCCGGAGCGAGAAGTGACCGGCCGGATCGACGCAGAAGACCTCGGAACGTCGCGGGGAGGTAGGGGGTGGTCGACATGAACGGCTTCCCCAGGCGCTAGCGCTCGGGCTGCTTTCCGCCGCCGGCAACTTCGCCGGAAACCCTTCTTGCCGAGGTGCGAGCGGTCTCCCGGATTGAGCTATGCGCTGCACGCAGGCTCAGGAGTAGGCGGTGGTTGGCACCGAACTCGTGTCGGCCGCTACGTCCGACAGCGCGGTGATGCGATCATCGGACGTCAACTCATCCGGCTGGTGGCCGACGGCACCGTCCGCCTGCTGCTCCACCGGGTCGTCGAGCCAGGCCTCACCCTCGAGGACGGCACTCGGCTGAGGCCGAGCACAGTGCTGTGGTGCACCGGCTTTCGCCCCGACTACCCATGGCTGCGTCCCCGGAGCCCTCTGGGCCGACGGCTCCCTCGCCACGAGGCTGGGGCGTCACCGGTTCGGGCTTGCACTGGATGGGGTCGCCGTGGCAGACCCGGTTGAACCTCCATCGCCAACAGCGTCGACCGGGACGCCCAGGCGTTGGTCAGCCGGCTGGAGTCCAAAGACATCATGCGGGGCTGAACCTTTGCCGTTGCAACCCACCCCCGGTGGGGTAGGGGTGGCGAGCATGAAAGCAGAGAACCAGCGTTCCGTCCTCAATCGGCTCAAGACCTCCCGGGGCCACCTCGATGGGATCATCCGGATGGTGGAGGAGGACGCCTACTGCCCGGACCTGATGAAGCAGCTTTCGGCTGTGCAGGGCTCCCGCTCGAACGTTGCAGCCGGATCGTGCTGCGCAACCACCTGGAGACGTGCGTGGCAGCGGCGATGGTGGCGGGGCGTACCGACGAGATCGTGGATGAGCTGATGGAGGCCTCCGCTACGACCGGATCACCACCGGCCCGCTCCCCGAGTCGATCGGACAAGACACCTGATGGGCACCCAGACCATGGACCGGACGGGCCCCGTCGAGCTCGCCGTCTCAGGGATGACCTGCGGCTCGTGCGCCACCAGGTCCAAAGGCCCTCTCCCGCCACCAGGGCGTAGAGGACGGCGGTGAACTTCGCCACCAAGCGGGCCACTGTGCAGCTCGACCTGGACCGGGTGGAGATCAAAGATCTCGTCGCCGCAGTGGCCAAGGTCGGCTACGGACTGGCGCCGATCTCAGCCTCATCCGACACCGACGCCAGGAGTCGGAGGACAAGGTCCGTTCGATGTGGCTGCGGCGGGTGCTGGTGGCCTGGCCGCTCGACCATCATCGTGCTGATCCTTTCGCTGTGGTTCATGGAGGACCCGTGGGCCCGGTGGACGGCGTTCGCCCTGGCCACCCCGGTGCAGTTCTGGGCCGGGTACCCGTTCCTGGAAGGTCGCAGCCCAGCGCCTCCGCAGCTTCCAGGCCAACATGGACTCGCTGATCTCGATGGGGACGCTGGCCGCGTTCTTCTTCTCCGCCTACCAGGTGGCCTTCGGAGCGGACCATTCGCCGCACTACTTCGACACCTCCGCCTGATCATCGCCTTCCTGCTCCTTGGCCGCTTCTTCGAGGCCACGGCCAAGGGCAAGGCGTCCCATGCCATCCGCGCCCTGCTCGAGCTCGGGGCCAAGGAGGCCAGGCTCATCGTGGACGGCGAGGAACGGCTCGTCCCCGTCGACCAGGTCGCCCTCGGTGACCTCATCCGGGTCCGACCCGGTGAGAAGGTCCCCGTCGACGGCGAAGTCACAGACGGCGCCTCGGCGGTGGACGAGTCGATGCTGACCGGTGAGTCGGTCCCTGTCGACAAGAAGCCCGGCGACAAGGTGGCCGGCGCCACCCTCAACACCCAGGGCGTCCTCACCGTGCGGGCCACCGCCGTCGGCACCGACACCGCTCTCTCCCAGATCGTCAAGCTGATCGAGGAGGCCCAGGGGACCAAGGCCCCTGTCCAGGCCCTGGCCGACCGGATCTCGGCGGTGTTCGTGCCCATCGTCCTCGTGGTCGCCTCGCTCACCTTGGCCGGGTGGTGGGTCCTCGGCGACGACCCGACCAAGGGGCTGGTGGCCGCAGTCGCCGTCCTCATCATCGCCTGCCCGTGCGCCCTGGGCCTCGCCACCCTGACCGCCATCCTGGTCGGCACCGGCAAAGGCGCATCGATGGGTGTCCTCATCAAGGGCGGCGAGGTCCTCGAGCGGTCCAAAAGGTCGACACCGTCGTGTTCGACAAGACCGGCACCTCACCAAGGGCCAGATGTCCCTCACCGACGTGATCACCGGCCCCGGGCGTCGACCAGGCCGACCTGCTCCCGCCGGGCCGCCGCGGTCGAGGACGGCTCGAACACCCCGTCGGTCGCGCCGTTGTCGACGGCGCCGTTGCCGCAGGCATGACGATCCCGGCGGCAACCAGCTTCGCCTCTGTACGCCACGGCGTCCGCGCCGAGGTCGCAGGTGTCGTTGTCCACGTCGGTCGCCGCAAGCTGGCCGCCGAAGCCGGACTGGTCCTGCCCGAGGAGCCTGGAACAGGCCGCCGTCAGACTCGAAGGTGACGGCAAGACGCAGCAGTGTTCGCCGGCTGGGACGGCACCGTCAAGGCGTCATCTCCGTCGCCGACACCCTCAAGGAGGACGCCGCCAGCGCCATCGCCGTCCTCCGCTCCTCGACGTGCAGGTGATCACATCACCGGCGACAACCGTCGCACGGCCGAGTCGATCGCCGCCCAGGTCGGCATCGACCGTCCTGGCCGAGGTCCTCCCCGTCGACAAGGTCAATGAGGTTCGCCGCCTCCAGTCCGAAGGCCGCGTCGTGGCCATGGTCGGAGACGGCATCAACGACGCCCTGCCCTTGTGCAAGCCGACCTGGGCGTCGCCATCGGCACCGGCACCGACGTCGCCATCGAGTCCTCTGACATCACCCTGCTCTCCGGTGACCTCCACGGCGTCGCCAACGCCGTCCGCCTCTCCCGCCGCACGTTCCGGACCATCATCCAGAACCTGGTGTGGGCCTTGGGTACAACGTGCTGCTCATCCCTCGCTGCCCGCCGGGCTCCTCAACCCGATCCTGGCCGGGGGCGCCATGGCCATCTCCAGCGTCTCGGTCGTCTCCAACAGCCTCCGCCTGGCCCGGTTCAAGGGCGTGAAGCACGCCAAGGGCAAGCGGGCCAAGGCCAAGCAGGCAAAGATCACAGAGGCGAAGGGCACGCCCACCAAGGTCGCGACCGGTCGAGAGGTAACAACCCAGATCGCAGCCACGGTGCCGGCGGTCTCCGCGCCGCCCGCAGCCGGAACCAACGGTGCGGCCACACCGCCTGCATCACAGCAGCTGCAGCCTGCTGCCGAGGCTGTAGCTGCCGACAGACCACGGTCGGGCGGCCTCAGCTCATCCGGCCAACCCATCGATGTTGGGGACGCCCGTCACCTTGGTGGCCGTCGTCCACGCCTCCGGCCAACACCCCTACGGGCAGCGTCCGCTTCACCGACGACACGGTTGAGCTCTGGGCCGCCGAGCTGGACGGCAGGGTCGTGGCCGTCTGACGGTGACCGGCCTCGCCGTCGGTGACCACGAAGTGGTCGCCGCCTACGATGACGAGGGGTGCGGCCCGTCGACAGCGACCATGCGCCAGATCGTCAAGCCGGCCGCCGACTCAACCACCGATCTGACAATGGTCCCATCGAGCCCACCACCGGCGACGCCGTCTCCCTCATCGCCTCGGTCACCGGCCGAGGCCACCCAGCGCCCACGGGGACCGTGATCTTCGCCGACGGCGCCACGACGATCGGCCTGGCAGCCCCGACGCCGAGGGGCAGGGAACGCTCACCGGGCTCCGGCCCAGTGCGAGTAGCCACGGCATCACCGCCACCTACAGCGGTGACGCCAACTTCGCCGCCAGCGCCGCCGCCCTCACCGTTGCTCTGCGCGCGAGCCGCACAAGCGTGTCCGCCACCCCCGGACCCGGCCGGGATCGACGACCGTCACGCTGGTCGCTGCCGTCTCGTCCTCAGCGACGACCCCGCCCACCGGCACCGTCACCTTCACCCTCAGCGGCATCGTGGTCGGTTCCCCGCCGGTGGTCGACGGCCACGCCACCCTCGGTGTGGTGCCGAGCGACGCCGGCCGCCACACCGTGCTCGCCTGTTACAGCGGCGACGCAGCGCTGGCCCCCAGCTCAGCGGCCGCAACCGTCACCGTGGAACGAGCCTCCACCACCATCGACATCGCCGCCGTGGCCCAGCCGGACGAGTTCCGGGCGGGGTGGGTGAGCGTTGGCATCCGACCTCACGCCGCCCATGGCGTCCGAGCCGACCAGGGAGGAACGCAAGGCCGAGAAGAAGCGGCTCAAGGAGCAGCGCCGGAACCGTCGGAAGCTGTCCAAGCAGCGAGGGATGAGGAAGATGTCGAGCGACCCGAAAGGCAAGCGCAAGAAAGGAAAGAAGCGATAGCCGCCGCCCTCCCGGAAGAGCGCCTCGGCGAGCGACCGTGACCTGGGTCGTCGTCAAGCGGAACAACCCGACACTCCTCGACATCTACGGCCACTGGTGGGTCGAGATCGAGGAGATCGGAGAGCTACGGGTGGTGGCCCGGCATCCGGCCGGTCGCCGCGCCAGGGCCCTCCGCGGCGTGCCCGGCGTCCTCAACGGTGTCGGCGGCCCCAACGGGGGCAGCCCCACGGTCGACCCCAGGCACGGGGAGCTGGCCGATCACGCCTTCCACCCCGTCACCCGAGGCGACCGCAGCGACGACCAGATCGTCGCTGCCATCCGCAGCTTCGCCGCCACCTTGGACGGCGGCTGGCGATGGTCCATCAGACCGACCGTCAACTGCCGGTCCTTTCAAACCGACCTCCTCACCGCCGCCGGACTCGTGGTGCCCGACGGCTACGTCCACAGCGCCGGCGCTGGCTGCCCCTTCCTGGCCTCACCCCGCAGGTGGCGTGGCCGGGTCGCCCGGCATCGGGCCAACCTGAAGTGGGCCGACCTCCCACTCCTCGATCGTGGCCACTAGGTCTGGAGCGCTGTGAAGAAGGCGCTCCTCCTCCTCGTTGTGCTGGTGATCGTCACCGGCATACCGGTGCTCGTGAGCGGCATGGGGTCGATGGGCTGTGCCGACTGCCTGCCCGGCGTGCTCTTCATGGCCTCAACGTGCCTGGCCGTGCTGTCGGGTGGCGCCGCACTGGTGGCTGCGGCGCTCGTGCTCGCGCTTGGTACGCCAGGACCCCGTCGCACGTCGGCCGCAGCCGCGACGCCCCGCTTCTGCGTCCTCCCCAGCTGGCCTAGAGCGCGCCTGCGCCTTCTTCGACACCGACCCGGCCCTGCCCTGCAGCGGCCCGGTCCTCCACAGTCGACGCCACGGTGGCCTTCGCGCCGCCGGTGCACCCGCTCAGCCAGCCCTGCTCCGCCTCGGCGGCACCAACCCACATGAGGTCACGCCAATGTCAGTCTCCTCGCCGTCGCGCCACCGGCGCCGCCCCGCCCGCTCGGCCCGGCTCATGAGCTTGTGGGCCGTCCTCCTCACCGGCCTCTTCGCGGGTGGAGCGTCCTGCGCCGCCGTGCAGGGCGGCCTCCTCGCCGGCCTCGTGGCCCGCCGATCCGACCAACCCAACCCGGCCCCGCCGGTACCACCCCCCGAATCCCACCCCGCACCAACAGGCCAGCCAACGACAAGGGCAAAGGCAAGCCCGGTCTCACGCCCCGCAGGCAGCCACCGACCCCACCCTTTCCGCTGCTCGCTGGACGGCACTGGGGAACGTCGATGACGTGCTGCCGGTGGGGGGCTTCCTGGCCGGCAAGCTCGTCTCCCACGTCGCCCTCGGCGCCGCCCTCGGCCTGTTGGGCAGCGCTGTGCAATTGACCCCGCGGACCAGGGCGACGGTCCAGATCACCGCCGGCGTCATCATGCTGATCCTGGCCCTCGATCTCCTCGGCCTCCACTGGTTCCGGCGAATCACGCCCACCCTGCCGGCCAGCTGGGGCCAGCGGGTCCGGCGGAACAGCCGCTCGAACGCAGCCATGGGCCCCACCATGCTCGGACTGGCCTCGGTGGCGCTTCCCTGCGGGATCACCCTCAGCATGGAGGTCCTGGCCGTGGCGTCGGGATCGGCCCTGTCAGGAGCGGCGATCATGGGCGTGTTCGTGCTGGGCACGGCGCCGCTGTTCGCCGCCCTCGGCTACCTGGCCCGACGTTCCGCCACCGCCCTGCGGGGACGGCTCGCCCTGCTCGCTGGTGCAGCCGTGCTCGTCACCGGATTCCTCTCGGTCAACACCGGCTTGGTGCTGCTCGACGCACCCGTCACCCTTCGGAGTCCGCTCTCCTTCGGGAATGCCTCGGCGGGACAGCCTGCAAGCCTGTTGCCGACCGAGACGTCGCCTCCCGATGGCAGGCCGCAACGACTCGTCGTCGACGTCGGCGACAGCTCCTACTCGCCCTCCTCACTGCAGGCCAAGGCGGGGAGCCCCGTGCAGCTCGTGCTCCGCACCGACAACACCGTGGGCTGCACCCGGTCCATCGTCGTGCCCAAGCTCAACCTGGAGGAGTCGCTTCCGGAAACGGGCGAGACGGTCCTGGAGCTCGGATCACTGGAGCCGGGACAGCTCCGTTTCACCTGCGGGATGGGCATGTACTCCGGGTCCATCGAGGTCTCGTGACGCGCCGGTACCGGATCTCGGGGATGCACTGCGCCAGCTGCGGGCTGCTCGTGGATGACACCCTCGAAGACATCCCCGGGGTCGCATCGTCCTCCACCGATGTGCGCAGCGGCTGTGCCGTCGTCGCGGTCGAGCCTGGTGCCTCCATCGACGACGCCGTCGTCGTCGCCGCCATCACCGACCTCGGCTATGACGCCCGCCCCGACCGGTAGATTCGAGGCTTCGTGAAGAAGGCCTTCCTGGTCGCCGTGGTGGTGCTGCTGGTGCTCATCGGCCTGCCCATGTTGATGCCCGGTATGACTGCGGCTCATTGCGACGACTGCGGGCCGGCGCTGGCCGGCGGTGGTGCCTGCCTCGTAGTGGTGCTGGTTGCGCTGCTGGCACTGACGGCGCTTCGGGCCGAGAGTGTGCGGACCCAGCGCCGGGTTGCGCCCGGTTTGCTCCGCAGTGCTGCGTTCGACCCACCTCCTCAACTGGCCTAGCGCGGACGCGCGCGCCTCCGCAGCGTCAGACGCTCATCGAGCCCGGCGACGTCATCGCTTCGATCGTGAGCGCTTCCGGTCCATCCTGAACGCGCCAGCCCGACCTGCGTCCTGCTGGCGCCTTCTCAGCCCTTCTGAAGATTCGAATGGAGAACCATGACCAAGACTGCGAAGAAGTCCAGCCCCCGCCAACCACAAGGCCGGTGGTGGGTCGTGGCGCTGGTGGTAGGGGCCATCGCGGTGACTGCGGTGGGAGTGACGGCGTGGCGCAGCCCGAGCGATGACACCTCGACCAAGATCGGTTCCGCAGCTGATCCCGGTGTGGCCCACGTCCACGGGCTCGGTGTGAACCCTGCTGACGACAGCCTTTACGTCGCCACCCATACCGGCACCTTCCGCATCCCCGAGGACGGGCCGGCGCAGCGGGTCGGCGGCAGCTACCAAGACACCATGGGCTTCACCGTCGCCGGGCCCGACCGCTTCCTCGGCAGCGGTCACCCCGACGTGCCCGCCCTGCGCCGGGGCGAACCTGGCCGACTGGGGCTCATCGAGAGCACCGACGGCGGCCAGAGCTGGCAACCTCGGTCACTGCGGGGCGAAGCCGACTTCCACGGCCTGGCCTTCGCCCACGAACAGGTCTACGGCCTGGACTCGACCAGCGGCCAGTTCATGGTCTCGACCGACATGGTGAACTGGGATGACCGCTCCACCGTCGACCTCTTCGGCTTCGCCGTCGACCCTGCCGATGCCGACCACATCGTCGGTGCCAGTCCCGAGGGGCTGCTCGACAGCCCTGACGGGGGCCGGCAATGGGCGCCGAAGCCCAGCCCAGGCCTGATCGCACTCTCCTGGGACGCGGGCATGGGCCTGTGGGGCGTCGAGCCCGACGGCACCGTGCACCGCAGTGCCGACGGGGGGACGACGTGGCAGCCGGCTGGGAGACTGCCGGGACAGCCCGAGGCCTTGCTGGCGCACGACGGCGTGCTCTTTGCCGCCGCGCTGGAGGACGACGTGACCGGCATCTACCGCTCCGACGACGACGGCCGCACCTGGCAACTCACCTACCGGGACAAGGGATGAGCATGGCGGAGCGACCGGTCGTATGCCACCGAACCACGCGCTGCTGGGGCGTCCAGGAAACGGCCAGGGCCTGAGGTGGGCCGGGCCACGGTCCTCGTTGTTGACGACGAGGGCAAGATCCGCGACGTGGTGTGCTCCTACCTCGAGCACGAGGGCTACGCCGTCCTCCAAGCCGACAGCGGCCAGCGAGCTATGGAGTCGGTGGCCCGTGCCCGGCCCGACCTGGTGGTGCTCGACCTGATGCTGCCCGACCTCTCCGGCGAGGAGGTCGCCCGCTCGCTGCGCAGTGTCTCGGACGTGCCCATCATCGTGCTCTCGGCCAAGGCCGGGGCTGAAGACCGGGTGGCAGCGCTACGGTCGGGGGCGGACGACTACGTGGTCAAGCCCTTCAGCCCCCGCGAGCTGGTGGCCCGAGTCGAAGCCGTTCTGCGGCGTACCAACGGTGGCTCCAGCACCAAAATATTGGCGTTCGGAGGCGGTCTCCTCGAGATCGACCAGGACCAACGGGTGGTGAGTGTGGACGGCAAGCCTGTGGAGCTGACGCGCAGCGAGTTCGACCTCTTGGTCGCCCTGGCCCTCGCTCCTGGGCGGGTGTACTCCCGCTACGAGCTCATCACCCGGGTCCAGGGCTACGACTACGACGGCTACGAGCGCACGGTGGATGCCCACGTGAAAAACCTCCGCAGGAAGCTGGGCGACGACCCTCGCGACCCCCGCTTCATCGCCACCGTGACGGGCGTGGGCTACCGGCTGACGGCGATGCCCGATGGCTAGGTCCTTCGCCCTGCGCCTGGCCTTGTCCTTCGCCGCGGTGGGCGTGGGCGCGGCCGTCCTCACCGCCGTACTGGTGAACGTCGCCTTCGACCGACGCTTCGACGACTACGTGGCCGACCAACGCCGCCAGAGCGAGCAGCAACTGGTGTCGGTGCTGGAATCTGCCTATCGCGGTGACGGATGGGCGCAGACAGACCTGGCCGACATCGACGCCGGGGCGCTCATGAGCGGTCTGAGCTTCCGGGTCGAGGACCCATCCGGTGCAACGGTGTGGTCCTCCCTGGAGCACACCTCGGCGGCCATGGCCGACATGCACCGGGACATGATGGGCATCGGGCCCCTCGGGCCTGAGCGCAGGCTTCCCATCGAGGTCGGCGGCGACGTCGTGGGCGTGGCCGTGGTCAGCGTCCCAGAGGGTGGTCTACGACCCCAGGACCTCTCGCTGCGGGCTTCGGTCAACCGCCTCCTGGCCACCGGCGGCATCGTGGCGGGCATCGTCGCACTCGTCGTGGGCCTGCTCCTGGCCCGCAGGACGACGGCGCCGGTGACCGAGCTCACCGCCACCGCCCGCTCCCTCGCCACTGGCGAGCGCACCCGCCGGGTTCGCTCCGATCGTTCCGACGAGCTCGGCGAGATGGGCCGGGCGTTCAACCACATGGCCGACGCCATCGAGGAGGAAGACCGGTTGCGCAAGGCCTTCTCCGCCGATGTCGCCCATGAGTTGCGCACGCCCTTGACGGTCCTTCAGGCCCACGTCGAGGCGCTCCGGGACGGGGTGGCGCCGCCCACATCGGCGACGTTCTCCTCTCTCCATGACGAGGTCCTGCGCCTGTCCCGCCTGGTCGCCGACCTGGAGGTGCTCGCCTCGGCCGACGCCGCCGGGTTCTCCCTCGTCTGCCGTCCGGTGGCCCTGCGACCACTGTTGCAAACGACGTCCCAGGAGCTCGACGGCCTCTTCGCCGAGCGTGGGGTCCGCCTGGAGGTCGAACTCGGCGACGACATCGAGATCGACGGCGACGCCACCCGCATCCGCCAGATCGTCTCGAACCTGCTGTCCAACGCGGCCAAGTTCACGCCACCGGGAGGGCTGGTGCGTATGGAGCTCGGGCGAGAGGGACGATGGGCGAGCCTGCGGGTGATCGACACCGGGCCGGGCATCCCCGCCGATGAGCTGGCGTCGGTCTTCGACCGCTTCTTTCGAGGGCGTGACGTCCGCTCGGGTGGCTCAGGCATCGGTTTGGCCATCGTGGGCCGACTGGTCGCTGCCCATGGCGGAGAGGTGGACGTCGCCAGCGAAGAGGGCGCTGGGGCCACCTTCACCGTGAGGTTCCCCCAGACAGCGCGCGCTCTTCGCGAGTCCTTCACAGGCCCTTCATGACGGCTCCCTAGCGTGCAAGGCATGGACACGCACCAGAACCCCAAGGACATCGCAACGGTCTCCCATCATGACGACAACCACACCGCCGCCGGGCGGCACCACCTCCGGCGCATCCTGCTCGGCCTCGGGGCCACCGTGCTGGTGGGGGCCGGGACCGCCGCCGCCGCTCTTGGTGACGAGGCCCGGCCCTCG
>JAUJNB010000008.1:100406-118295 GCA_030446545.1 Acidimicrobiales bacterium
TCAAGGTCGCTGCGGTGCTCGCCGCCGTCGGACTCGCCATCTACCTCGCCGTGCCCAGCCTCTTCTATGCCGCGCTCCCGCTGCTGATCCTCGCTGCCTGCCCCCTGTCAATGGTCCTGATGATGAAGATGATGTCGGGAGGCAAACGCCAGGACGCGGCGCCCGAGTCAGCAACGGGCACATCGGCCACGGTCAGCCCCGACGAGGCGAGCCGGCTCCAGGCCAGGATCGACCAACTGGAAGCGGAGCAGAAAGGCACTGGGGCGGTCGGGGGTCATGGACAGAGACGGCACCCGCTCCCGAGGTCCTAGAAGATGGCCCCGCGATTCAGCCGTCGGTCCAGCTCACGATGTCTGGACGATCCCAACCCTGGCACCCATGCGCTCGATCTCCGAGACGCATGCGGCCGGGTGGGTGAGCGGCAGCTCGTGTTCTGCCCCTGGCCACACCGACAGCTCGAGGTGGTCGTACGTCGCGGCAAGGTCCTCCAGGAACTTCCGGTCGACCACGCCGTCCTGAGCCCCGGCGACAAGGTGGATCGGTATGCGCAGCTCGTGGAATACGGCGGCAGCACCAGCCGAGACCACGACCTTGGCCAGCGTCTCGGAGTAGGAGCGATAGGTGTGCTTGAAGCGGTCCTCAGCCAGTGCTCTGGGCAGCTCGGGGCGCAACACCCGTCCCAGTCGGCCGGCGAAGCGCGGGTGCTCGCACATCCAGTCGCAGACCGCCTCGGAGAGCGACGGATTGGCGATGAACAGTCGAATCAGGGGGTTGGCGCCGCGCAGGTGTCGGCGGGCGGCCGCTTCGCCGTCGTAGAGGGGAGGCGAAAAGGCCACGATCCCGGCCACCAGATGGGGGTGGCGTCGAGCCAGTTCGATGGCGACCAGACAGCCCAGCGAGTGGGCCCCGATGACCGCCGGCCTGGCGGTCAGCCCGAGCTCGCCGAGGGTGCGGGCCACCAGATCGGCATGCGCCTCGGGTCCGAAGCCGTCGACAACCTCCACAGAGCGGCCGAAGCCGGCGAGGTCGGGGACCACCAGGGCCGAGTCTCGGGCCAGGCCGTCGTAGGCCTTCCCCCAGTAGCGGCCGGAGGCGAACAGGCCATGTACCAGCACCGTCGCCGGGACCCCATGGCCCTCGAGGCGGTAGGCGAGGCCGGCCATACCCGAGCGTCCGGCCGGGGGGGCCCAGGTGATGCGGCCGGACAAGCGGGCGAGGCGTGGAGCGGCGCCCATCACCATGGCGCCTCCGCCGACGAACGCCACACCCAGGGCCAACCTCCGTCGCCGCAGCGGGGAGTTCTGCGCAGACACAGAGCCCGGGCGCGTCGGCCTGATCACCTCGGTGGGCGCCGAGCCGTACCGAGCACGTGAGGCGCCGTCGGGGCAGCGAGGGCGCACGGCCGGAAGTCGAAGCTCCTGCAGGTATCGACGGTAAACCCGGCGGAGCGGATGGCGGCGACGGTGTCCCTGCCGGTGTGACACCCGCCGGCCACGGACGGCCAGACGAGGTCGACCGCTCGCTGCAACGAGGCCAGTCGCCGGTCGTCGGCCTCGACGTGCTCGTAGAACCGCAGCTCGCCGTTCGGGCACAGCACCCGGAAGAGCTCAGCCAGGGCGGCGTCCTGGTCGGCGACCGAGCACAACACCAGCGAGGCCACGGCGGCGTCACACGAGCCGGCCTCGAGAGGGATGGCGTCGGCAACGCCGGGGACGACGCGCACGGGCACGGGGGAGTGCGTGGCTGCTTCGCGGGCTCGGCCTCGCAGGTGGTTCTCGGGCTCCACCGCCACCACCTCGGTCACGGCGGCCGGGTAGTACGCAAAGTTCAGGCCAGTACCGGCTCCGAGCTCGACCACGCGCCCGCTGAGGCAGGCCAACAGCTCACGCCGGTGATCGGCGGCGCCGTGGGCTTCTGCCATCGGGGCGGTCCGGGCGTAGAGCCGGGCGAAGATCGGGTGGCGGAACCGGTCCGACCGACCAGGCGTCAAGGACCGGTCCCGGAGTTCGACAAATGTCTCGGCGGTTCCACCAGCTCCGTCGTAGCACAGGTCGCGCTGGTTCGATGGCAGGGTGAATGCCGGTGCGGTGCGGAAAGCCGACCCAACGGCAGCACCCAGGTGCCGCTCAACGGAGCATGGGCGACGAGCGTGATCGACGTCGCCAGATGAGGTGGCCGCTGAGGCGCAACTTGGTGTCGACCTGGCTGGCGGTTGCGGGGGGACTCGGCCTCTTACTGGTCCTGGCTGCGGCCGCCAAGGGGCCCCTCGATGACGCCGACCCGGCGTACCAGCGACCCGGAATCCTCGATCTGGGCGAGCTCCCGGTGCCCGCTCCGACGGTCGCCCAGGGCCTCCCGGCACCGGGCCGCGCCGCCGTGGTGTTCTTCGTGAGGCCGGACCAGCTGAAACCGCTGTGCGACGCCCTCCAGGGAATCGAACTTCACCGACAGCCCGATCTGGCCGTGGTCGTGGCCGGGTCCTTCGGCCCCTGCAACGCCGAGGCCACCGTGGTCGCCGATCCGCATGCTCGCCTCGCCGACAGCTACGGGCTGCGCGCCCCGCAGGGCGGTGGAGCACCTGCCGGTTACGCCGTCGTCGACGGAGTTGGCATGATCCGCTATCGCACGCTCGATCCCGAGGTCACTGACCTCCTCGACGAGGTCGAAACCATCCTGCGGGCGACATGAACGCAGCGCGCCCGGCCACGGCCCCTCGTGTGGTGCGTCTGTGCCTGTGGTGCGTCGTGGCCGTCGTGGTCGAGGTGGGGCTGTACCTGTCCTACCGCGGTCACGACGCTCGGTTTCATTGGTTCACCCACTTCTTCGTCGGCTCCGCGGTGGCGTTGGTCGTCATGAGCGTCGTGGCGCTGCGGACCCGCCGACCCGTTCCCGTGCCCCTGGTATGGCTGCTGGTCGGCCATCTCTTCGCCATGCTGCCCGACCTTGCCTTCACCAGCGGCCACGTCGCTCACCAAACCTGGATGGATGTCTTCCTCGGCCACGTCAGCTCCCACTTCGTGCCCGGCAGGAACGTCACCTGGTATCTGGTCTTCCTGGCCGCCACGGCGTGCTACCTGGTCGTCCTCGATCGGCTACGTCCACGGCAATGAGTACTCGACTCCAAGCGAGGACTTGCCTCGTGGTCGGCATCGTTTGGTTCTCTCCGTCATCGTTGTCGTCGCATCCATGGCTACGGGTACCGGCCGTACTTCGGCCATGGAACTGGATGAGCGCTCCTTCGGCGATGGGCGGTGACCAATACGCTGCCACGGCTACGTGCTGGTTCACCGGGATGTGAAGACGACGTCAATGCAGGTCGAGGAAAGGGCGCGAGCTATGACGACAGACGAACCGAGGGACGATCGCCGCCGTTCTGACGATGCTCGTGCCGGGCTCGCTGCAATCGGCTCTGCCACCTTCGTGATGACGGCTGTCATCCTCGAGGCGGTCGCAGGCAGTGCAGCCAACTCGTCGGTCCCGTCCTGGACTGAAGGGCTGTTCCCGATCAGCTGGCCTCAGCCAGCCCGGGTCGGGTGGTGGCTCGCCGTAGCTGTCGCTGCTCTCGGGTTTCGCCTGTCGCTGGTGCATCTCGGCCTGGGTCGTCATCGCCTGGTGACGGCCGCCACCGTCGTCCCGTTCCTCGTCCTCGCTGCCGGCGTGGCGTTCAGCGCCGACTGGGCGACGTGGCACTGAGCTCATTGCCTGAGGCGGCCGACCTCACCGTCGGGCGGTCACATGGCCTCGGCCCGCTGCGGTCTCGAAGCTCCCGCAATGGGCAGTCTCGTCGTGGCCACCTTCACGGCCTTACCCGTGGCGTTGGCCTCGATGGTCGCCTACGGGCTGGGCACCTCCCCGGCAGCGTGAGCTTCAACAGTGTGCTCCAAGCCGAGGTCCGGCCCATCTGCGGGGCCAGGTGTTCGCCAGCATGGTTGTGCCATGGCCGGAGCGGGGGCCTGGTGTCCCCTGGCCTGGGAGGCGTGCTGGCCGACGCCACCAGGATCGGGCGCAGTACTACTGGCGCCCCCGGCAGGACTCGAACCTGCGACGCACGGTTTAGGAAACCGACGCTCTATCCTCTGAGCTACGGGGGCTGAACGGGTAAAGTGCTGGTCAGACCCTACTTCTGATCCTGGGTTCAGAGCTCGGCGTCGGCGATCGCCAAGCACCACGTCGCCAGTCGAAGCCGGTCAGTCACACAAATACCCAACGGTTCGAAGGTCAGGCGTAGCTTCGGGAGTGTTGCAGGCGGGCCGCACGGCCGCGTAGCAGCAGGCGAGGGCAACGAAGCCGTATGCGAGCCATCGCAGCGCTCCAAGGCCGGCCGATGACGTCAGCTCGCGGATATTGACGACGAAGAGCAGGCCGCCGACGGCCACCCCGAGGCCGCGAGCGGGCAGGAAGCGAATTGCCCACGCAGCGAGGGGTGCAGCCAAAACTCCTCCGGCCAGCATCGCCACGACCACTGCGACGTCGATGCCACCCCCGCCGACGGACGCCAGCAACGAGCCGGAGGCGACGACGGCGACGGCGACCTCGGCGGTGTTGACCGACCCGATGGCATAGCGCGGGGCCAAGCCGCGCTGGAGCAGGAACGGGGTCACCACCGGGCCCCACGCCCCGACAAGGCCGTTGGTCACTCCTCCAGCGGTGGCCACTGCCGCCGTTCCTCGCTCGTCATAGCGGCGACCGCTGCCCTCCTCGAGCTCGTCGCCGTCGGCCATCGCTGGAAGTGGCCGGCTGAAGCGCAAAAGGATCCGTGCTGCCATGCCGAGCAGCAGTACCGAGAGGATCGGCTTCAGCCCGTCGCCATCGACACTGGCGAGCACGGTCGCGCCGATCAAGGCTCCGATCGAGCCGGGGACGGCCAGCCTCCGAACCACTCGACGGTCGATGTTGTCGAATCGCCAGTGGGAGATGGCGGCGGTGAAACCGGTGGCCACCTTGGCGAGATTGACGGTCGTGGAGATCGCTGCCGGCGACAGCCCGGTCCCGAGGAGGATGCTCGACGAGGTCGGACCAAAGCCCATGCCGAGGGCGCCGTCGACCAGCGACGCGGCAAATCCTGCGAGGAACACGACTACCAGCTCGTCCATCTCCACCAAGCTAGTAGAGAAGGTGGAGTTCTCACAAGGGCGGTTCGCCAGGGAAGCTACCCGAGCAGGTCGAGCACGTCAGACTGACGGGGGGTCACCGGGAACTCCCTTTCACTCTCTCTGGTCGGAAAGGCGGGCTGGTTTCTCGTGCCGGGACGAGAACGACGAAGATGCCCCGATGAGCGCGCTGCGACCCCCGCTGTCCTCGCCGGGCGGTGCCGACCAGCACCAGGGTGCGGGCAGCACGCGCCCGAGGAAGGGAGAGACGGGCGGGCCGTCCAGCCTGCAGTCACGTCTGGAGGAGGCCGACCAGGAGCCGTCCGCCGCCCCAGGAGGGGCTGGTGGCGCCGACGACCCGGTGGGGCTGCTGCGCACCCTCGAAGCTGGTGGACGCTTCCACCGGGACCGGGGTCTGGGACGGATCTTCCACCCGGGAGAGGTCTCGTTCCGCGAGAACCAGCCCGACAACAGTCTGCACATCTCGGTCGACGGGAACCGGATGACCGCCCACGTCGACCGGGTCTCGCCCCTCGATGTCAGCGCTGAGCGGGGCACCCGGTACTCGCTGCTGCGCGTCGCCGCTCACAACCTGTCGGGCATGGCCGGCGACGTGGTGCGCCTGCTGCGGGGTCGCCAAGGCGACCACCGCTGTGAGCTCGACTGCCAGTGGTGGTGGCCCGCCGCCGGGAGTGGTGAGGCGCCTGCCCACGAGCCCGAGCAGGGCAACGGCACGCGACCGGCGGGGGCCCGTTCAGGCCAAGCTGGCCGAGCCGCCCGACCACCCGGCCCACCGAGGAACGTCCAAATGGAGGTCCGGGTCGCCGGTCGCCTGGACGAGGGACGACTGCGCCAAGCCATGGGCCAGACCCTGGATCTGGGCGGCACCGCTGATCCCCTTTCGGTCATCGAGTGCCCCGACGACGCCGCCCTCAGCGCCACCCGCGCCGAACTGCAGACCCAGGCCGTACCCCTCGGCGCCCCTCCACTGCGCGCCCGGCTGGCTCGGACCCCCCGCGGTGATCTGGTGATGGCCAACTTCCACCACGCCGTCACGGACGGCTCGCCGCCTTGCAGGTGTTACGCGCCATCGCCCGCGCCTACGCGAGCCAGACTGCGCCATCCCCACCTCCCGACTTCCTGGCCCTGCACGACCTTCCGGTCGGGCCGGCGGCCACCGGAGCGACACGCGGCGTGTGGCTCTACCGGGCGGGAGTCGAGAAGGTCCGGAACCGGCTCACACCGCCCGCGCTGCTGGTGCCCGATCAGGCCCGCGACGAGCCCGGGTCCGGCTACCACCACGTCGACCTGTCGGAGGCCGACACCCGGGCGCTCGTCCACTTCGAGCATCCGGGCACCTCCACCGACGTGCTCCTGGCTGCCCTCCATCTCGCCATCGGGGCGTGGAACGCCGACCACGGTCGGCCCGGCGGCCGGTTCAGCGTGCTGGTTTCGGCCAACCTCCGCTCGCCCAAGCTCCCAGAGGACGCAGTAGGCAACTTCTCGGTCACGGCTCGGGTGTCGACGGGCCGTCGACACCGCTCGGGTACGGCCAAGGCCCTCGCAATGGTCACGGCTCAGACCGGCCGCAATCGGCGGAGCCGCACCGGTGTCGCCCTGCTCGAGGCCCTCGACCGGTCAGGATTGCTCGCCTTGTGGGCCAGGCAGTCGACCATCCTGCTCCAACCGGTGACCGGGAACCGCGACGTCGACACGGCCATGCTCTGCAACCTGGGACGCCTGAGCGACCCTCCCACCTTCGGAGGCGAGGCGGAGGAGACGGTCGAGGTGTGGTTTTCGCCCCCCACCCGGATCCCCGTCGGCCTGTCCATCGGTGCGGTGACCGTCTCGGGCCGGATGCACCTCGTGTTCCGCTACCCCCACCGCCTCTTCGGTGAGGACGCCGCCCGCCGGTTCGCCCAGACGTACGTGGATCAGCTCCGGCAGGTCGGCCGCTAGTTCTTCCGCCCGAGGCCATCCCCCCGGCGCCTGGCCCGGCGCTCCACCCGCACCGGCCACTCGTACGGAAGGTCGTCGGGCACGTCGGGGAGCTCTTTGCGGTAGTGGGTCGGGTCCTTGCGGACCAGGGCCGAGCGATGACTGCGGTGGAGCGCTTCGTCCCCGAGCCAGGGCGGGAGCCGTCCCGCTGCCGACAGCTCGGCTTGGCTGCGAATCGATACCACCCCGGCCATCCGGGCGTCGGCGCCGATCTTGGCCGCGCAGGTGTCGGCATAGCCTCTCCGGCACCACTCTCCACAGATGGCCATGCCGTAGGCCCCGAGTGCCTCTTCGTACCCCTTCCACATCAGCACTGCCGGGTGTGACTTCCAGGCATAGCTCTCGATGGTCAAGGCCCTCATGACCTGGAGCACCTCGACCCGTTGCTTGCCGAGGCGGCGGTCGTCGAGCACCGCCGCGCACCGGTCGAAGTCGGAGAACGGAAGAAAGGTCTGCATGAAGTCAATGGGGGTTCGGGCCGACGGGCCAGCTCCTGGACGGGCCCGGCCCCCGGACCGGCCCGGCGGTTCTGCCCGTGCCCGTTCCTGTGACGTTGGCTTGTTGGGATCCTACGGCGAACCCGGTGGTGCCGGCTGCACGGACTACTCCGCGTCACATATGGGCATTGACTGCCAGTGAGGGCTCGTGCGGCGCTGGCCGTGACCACGCTTCTGGTTCTGCTCGCCGGCGTGGCCCTGGTGGTGGTTCGGCCCGGGGACCTGGCCGACGACGACGGTACGGCGGCCGCAGGCCCCACGACGACGAGCGCGCCGGTCACCACCACGACTCGCCCCACGACGACGACCCCGACCGATCCGGCTGCCCTTGCACCCGGGGCAAACCCGGGGTCGGCGCCCGGCGGCACGGGCAGCACCGGCGGAACCGGTAGCCCGGGCGGCACCGGCGCAGGTGGAACCGGTGGAACCGGTGGAACCGTCACCACGGTCGCACCGGCTCCGGCCACCACGCGACCGGCGCCCACCCCAACCACCGCCGGCGACCCTGCGGCGGGGCGCGACACCGCGGCGCCGAGCCGAGCCGACGGTGATGGTCCGACTCGCCTGGCCGAGACCGGCGGGGTGGGAGGCCTGGTGGCGCTGGGCCTGATCCTGGTGCTCATGGGCAAGGCGGCACGCATGAGTGCTTCCCGGAGGTAGGCCCCTGCCGGGGTGGCCCTCGTGTCGGCCCCACCCCGGATGCGCCGGTACGGTGGGTGGGTGGAGCGCTTCGGGTTCGTCGGGTTGCCCAACGCCGGCAAGTCGAGCCTGTTCAACGCCCTGTCCGGCGGCTCGGCCCTGGCCGCCGCCTACCCCTTCGCCACCGTCGACCCCAATGTGGGCATGGCCCGAGTACCCGACGCCCGCCTCGACGCCCTGGCCGTCATGTCGAGCAGCGCCAAGGTGGTCCACG
This sequence comes from Acidimicrobiales bacterium, assembly GCA_030446545.1. Classification (GTDB taxonomy): domain Bacteria; phylum Actinomycetota; class Acidimicrobiia; order Acidimicrobiales; family CADCSY01; genus JADDRA01. Next base: position 108,905 of record JAUJNB010000008.1, read on the forward strand.
CCACCGTGGAGTTCGTCGACATCGGCGGCCTGGTGGAAGGAGCCAGCAAGGGCGAGGGTCTGGGCAACCGCTTCCTCGCCGGCATCCGCGAGGTCGACGCCCTCGTCCTGGTGCTGCGGGCCTTCCCCGACCCCGACGTGGTCGGCCCCTCCGATCCGCTGGAGCACCTGGCCACGGTGGAGACCGAACTGGCCCTGGCCGATCTCGAGAGCGTGGAGTCCAAGATCGAACGCCGGCGCAAGACGTCGAAGCTGGACAAGTCCCTCATCCCCGAAGTCGAAGCCCTCGATGCCGCTCTGGCCTCCTCTCCGAGGGGACTCCCCTGTACCGCTCGACGCTGAGCGAGGAGCACCGACAGATCCTGCGCCCCTGGTTCCTGCTCACCAACAAGCCGGTGCTGGTGGTGGTCAACATCGGCGAGGACCAGCTCGACCGGGCGGAATCGCTGGCGGCGCCCGTGGTTGAGACCTTCGCAGCCAGTGCCGGCCCCGCCCAGGCCGTGCGGGTCCTGCCCATGGCCGTCCAGCTCGAGGCCGAGACGGCCCAGTTGGAAGAGGAGGATCGGGCCGAACTGCTCGACGAACTGGGCCTGGGCCAAGGCGCTCTGCCCCGCCTGGTCGAAGCGGCCCGATCCCTGCTCGGCCTGCGCACGTTCCTCACCACCGGCGAAAAGGAGTCCCGGGCCTGGACGTTCCGGGCCGGCTACAAGGCCCCGGAGTGCGCCGGGGTGATCCACACCGATTTCCAGCGGGGCTTCATCAAGGCCGAGTGCATCCACTGGGACGAGCTGCTGGAGCTGGGTTCATGGAACAAGGCCAAAGAGGTGGGCAAGCTCCGCATCGAGGGCAAGGACTACGTCGTGGCCGACGGCGACGTCCTCGAGTTCCGCTTCAACGTCTGATCCGGTCGAGCCGGCCACCGTCGTATGCCCTGGCTGGTTCGCGGCGACGAGGTGCTGGGGCCGCTGGAGGTGGCCACCTCGCTGGCATCCCGGAGCAAGGGCCTGCTCGGACGGGACAGGATCGACGGTGCCCTGCTGTTGCGCCCGGCCATGTCGGTCCACACGCTGCGCATGCGCTTTCCCATCGACGTGGCCTTCTGCGACGCCGACCTGGTCGTGGTCGACGTGGCCACCATGGCGCCCTGGCGCCTCGGACGTCCCCGGCTGCGGTCCCGCAGCATCATCGAGGCCGAGGCCGGCGCCTTCGCCCGGTGGCGGCTCCGCCCGGGGGACCACCTGGAGATCCGCCCGTGAGCGGGCCACGCCGGTGCGGGCCACGCCGGTGAGCGGGCAACGCCGGTGCGGGCCACGCCGGTGAGCGGGCAACGCCGGGGGAGTCTGGCGGTCGTGGCCACGCCCATCGGCAACCTGGAGGACCTCTCCCCCCGGGCCGTGCGCACCCTGGCCGAGGCCGACCTCCTGGTGTGCGAGGACACCCGCCACACGCGCCGCCTCCTCTCGGCTGCCGGCGTGGCCTCGCCCCCCATGGTGGCGGCCCACGAGCACGCCGAGGCGGCCCAGGTGGCCACCGTGGTGGATCGACTGGCTGCCGGCGCCCGGGTGGTTCTCGTCTCCGACGCCGGGCTGCCGGGGGTGTCCGACCCCGGGGAGCGACTGGTCCAAGGGGCGGCCGACGCCGGCTTCGAGGTGGTGGTGGTCCCGGGCCCGTCGGCTGCCCTGGCCGGGCTGGTGGTGAGCGGCCTGCCCACCGGCCGGTTCGTCTTCGAGGGGTTCCTGCCCCGCCGGGGTTCGGGCCGGACCGGGCGCCTGGCCGCCCTGGTTCGCGAGCAGCGCACCGCGGTGCTTTTCGAGGCCCCCCATCGCCTGGCCCGCACCCTCACCGATCTGGCGTCGGTGCTCGGAGGCGAACGCCGGGTGGCCCTGTGCCGGGAGCTCACCAAGCTCCACGAGGAGACCTGGCGGGGCACGCTGGCCGCCGCCACCGCGCGGGTGGCCGAAGTCGAGCCCCGGGGAGAGTACGTGGTGGTCATCGAGGGCACCGCCCCGCCGCCGGTCCCCACCGATGACGACCTGGCCTCCGCCCTGGAGCGGGCCCGTGCCGCCGGGAGCTCCACCAGGGACGCGGTGGCCGAGGTGGCCGCCGCCTACGACGTGTCCCGCCGGCGCGTCTACGACCTGGCGCTCGACGTCTAGAAGACCAGGGTCCTCACGGCGTCGAGAGAGCTAGCGGCCCCGATCGTCGGAACGCGGGTCCCGAGGCGTGCTGCCCACCGACGGCCGCCCGTCGGCGTCGACCGTCTCGCCCTCCAGTTCGGGCATCCGCCCGCCCAGGTACAGGGCTCCGGCGGTGCCGCCGGCAAAGGCCCCGGTGATGCCGCAGACGATCAGGCGTCCCAGCAGCGAGAGGCCCGAGATGGGGATGAAGGCCAGCGGCAGGAGGACCACCAACCCGATGGCGCCCCCCACCAGGCTGCCGATGATGAGGCCCTTCCATTGGCCGTCACTCGTCGCCGGGACGCCCGGGCCGGCCCAGGCCTGGCCGGACTCACGCCGTTGCTCGGACTCGAGCGCGTCGACATCGCCCCGTTCGTCGCGTTGGTCGGCGTACTTGTTCTTGTGGGAGGGATCGGTGACCTGGTCGATCTTCTCCTCGGCACTGTTTACAGCGCTGGGCTTGGGGTCGTTGGCCATAGGGCTCCTTCTCGCGTCGACGACGGCTCTGGCCCCGGCGGGCCCGGCTCGGGGGCTACCCGTCGGGTGCGCGGGGAGAAACCCTCCCACCGCCCCGTGGCGCCGGGTGCTCGCACGCTCCTCGGGGTAGATCCCGTCAACCCTGACGATGAAGGAGCCGGACATGAAGTTCCTGGTGCTGTGGCGGATCGAGCTCTCCCGGCTGTCGGGCGAGGTGATCAAGGCGGTGATGTCCATGCCCGACCACGCCAAGCCGCTCGAGGAGCAGGGCAAGATCCTCAGCCGCTATCACGTGGTCGGCGCCCACGGGGGAGCCTGGATCTACGAGGTGGACTCCAACGAAGAGCTGGAGATGCTGCTGGTGCGCTCTCCCGTCTACAACGTGTCGACCTACCAGGTCTTCCCGCTGGCCGACATGAGCACCCTCCCGGTCCAGGCCGGGGCCACCGACCAGTAGCACCCGGCTCGGGGCGTCGAGCCGGTGCTGCACGTCGGCACGTCGGGCTGGCAGTACCGCGACTGGCGGGGCGTCCTGTACCCCGAGGACCTCCCGGTCCGGCGCTGGCTGGCGCACTACGTGGAGGCCTTCGCCACCGTCGAGGTCAACAACACCTTCTACCGGCTGCCGCCCACCGAGACCTTCGCCTCCTGGGCCCGGGCTCTTCCGCCCGGCTTCGTCATGACGCTCAAGGCCAGCCGCTACCTCACCCACATCAAGCGTCTCGCTGATCCGGCCGAGCCGGTCGCCCGCTTCCTCGAGCGGGCCGCCCCGCTGCGGGAGCATCTGGGGCCGGTGCTGCTCCAGCTCCCTCCGACCCTCGCCGTCGACCGTCCCCGCCTGGCCGACACCCTCGACCGGTTCCCGAGCGACTGCCGGGTGGCGGTGGAGTTCCGCCACCCCTCGTGGTTCGACGACTCGGTGGCCGATCTGTTGGCCGAACACAACGCCGCCCTCTGCCTGACCGACCGGGGGTCGCGGGTCACCGGGCCGCTGTGGCGTACCGCCGACTGGGGCTACGTCCGCTTCCACGAGGGTCGGGCCCACCCCTGGCCGTGCTACGGCGACGCCGCCCTCGACCGCTGGGTCGGACGGGTGGGCGAGCTGTGGCCGGCCGACGAAGACGTCTTCGGCTACTTCAACAACGACCCGGGAGGATGCGCGGTGCGCGACGCGGTGCGCTTCGCCCAACTGGCCCGGCGCCGGGGGCTGCACCCCACCAGGGTCCCGCCGGCGCCGGCCGACCAGGCCGGGACCGGGACCGGGACCGGGACCGGGGGCTGACTCAGCAGCTGGCGGCGTGCTCCCTGACCTGGCGCTTGAGGTGGCCGAGGATGGCGCCCATGCCCCGCAGCCGCAGACTGGAGATGGCTTCGGCCAGGCCCATCTGGGTGTAGAAGTCGTTGGGGACGGCGAGCACCTCCTCGACGGTGGCTCCGTTGAGGCCCTCCGACAGGATGCCGGCGAAGCCCCGGGTGGTGGGGGCCTCTGGGGGACAGGCGAACCAGGTCGTCACCCGGCACTCGTCGTCGACCTCGGTGGAGAGGAAGAACGGCGTCTGGCACTCCTCCACCTGTTCCATGGACCCCTGTCGGCCCTCCAGGTGGGGGGGGAGGGGAGGGAGCTTGCGGGAGTACTCCAACAAGGCCTCCAACCGCAGGTTCTTGGGCGCACCGGCGAAAAGCTCGACGATGCGTTGCAGCTTGGGGGGAGCGGACGCCATGTGCACCTCACTGACGAGTGATTCTTGACCGAACAGGTCGGGTATCGACAGGATAGCGGTAAGCTGCCGCAGAACGCCGATAGACCCCGTTGACGACCCCCATCCCTGCCCGCAGGGACGAGAGGAGCACCCCGTGCCCGTGGCTCACGACACCGACGCGAAGCTGCAAGCGTACGCCCACCCCGAGAAGCTGGTGACCACCGAGTGGCTGGCTGAACACCTCGACGATCCGGACGTGGTGGTGGTGGAGTCCGACGAGGACGTGCTGCTCTACGACACCGGCCACATCCCCGGTGCGGTGAAGGTGGACTGGCACACCGACCTGCAGGACCCGGTGGCCCGGGACTACCTCGATGCTGAGGGCTTCGCCGAGCTCATGTCGGCCAAGGGCATCGGTCGTGACACCACGGTGGTGTTCTACGGCGACAACTTCAACTGGTGGGCCGCCTATGCCCTGTGGGTCTTCAGCCTCTTCGGCCACCCCGACACCCGCCTGGTCGACGGTGGCCGGGCCAAGTGGGTGGCCGAGGGCCGCGACCTCACCACCGACGTCACCACGCAGGAGGCCACGCAGTACCCGGTGGTCGAGCGGGACGACGCGCCCATTCGGGCCTTCGCCGACGAAGTACGGGCCCACCTGAAGACCGATGGTCGCCTGGTCGACGTGCGCTCGCCCCAGGAGTACTCCGGTGAGCTGCTGCACATGCCCGACTACCCCCAGGAGGGGGCGCTGCGCGGCGGCCACATCCCCGGTGCCGCCAGCGTGCCGTGGAAGAAGGCCACCAACGAGGACGGCACCTACAAGTCGGCCGACGAGCTGCGGGCGCTGTACGAAGGCGAACAGCACCTCTCCTCGTCCGACGATGTCATCGCCTACTGCCGCATCGGCGAGCGCTCCAGCCACACCTGGTTCGCCCTGCACCACCTGCTCGGCTACCCCAAGGTCCGCAACTACGACGGCTCGTGGACCGAATGGGGCAACCAGGTGCGGGCCCCCATCGAGCGGCCCGGCTTCCCGGTGCGTCCCGAGGGGTCCTGACCGGCGCCGAGGGGTCCTGACCGGCGCCGAGGGGTACCGTCCGACGAGCAATTGGGGCGGGCGAACCAGGGGAGCACGGCGTGGCCGACGAGGTACGGGGGGTGGTGGTCCGGGAGAAGGGTGCGCCGGTCACGGTCGAGACCGTGCGTGTGCCCGATCCCGGCCCGGGCGAGGTGGTTGTGGCCGTGGCCGCCTGTGGCGTGTGCCACACCGACCTCCACTACCGCGAGGGTTCCATCTCCGACGACTTCCCCTTCCTGCTCGGCCACGAGGCTGCAGGCCGGGTGGAGGTCGTGGGCGACGGGGTGACCAACGTCGCTCCCGGCGACTACGTCGTCCTGGCCTGGCGGGCGCCCTGCGGGACCTGCCGCTCGTGCCGGCGAGGTCGTCCCTGGTACTGCTTCGACAGTGCCAACGCCACCCAGCCCATGACGCTCGGTGACGGCACTCCCCTCGCCGCCGCCCTCGGGATCGGCGCCTTTGCCGAACGCACGTTGGTGGCCGCCGGCCAGGCGGTCAAGGTCGACCCGGCGGCCCGGCCCGAGGCCGCCGGGCTCATCGGTTGCGGCGTCATGGCCGGCTTCGGGGCGGCCGTCAACACCGGCCGGGTGGGCCTGGGCGATTCGGTGGCGGTCATCGGTTGCGGCGGGGTGGGCGCCGCCGCGGTGGCCGCCTCCGCCCTGGTCGGGGCCCGCCGGGTCATCGCCGTCGACGTCGACCCTCGCAAGCTCGAATGGGCGCTCGGCTTCGGCGCCACCCACACCGTCAACGCCACCGGGTGCGACCCGGTGGAGGCCATCCGGGAGTTGACCGACGGTTTCGGCGCCGACGTGGTCATCGAGGCGGTGGGCCGTCCTGAGACCTACCGCCAGGCCTTCCTCGCCCGCGACCACGCCGGCACCCTGGTCCAGGTGGGGGTGCCCGACCCGAGCATGACCATCGAGCTGCCCCTCATCGAGCTGTTCGGCCGGGGCGGAGCACTCAAGTCGTCGTGGTACGGCGACTGCCTGCCGTCGCGCGACTTCCCCCTCCTCGTCGACCTCTACCTCAGGGGCAAGTTCGACCTCGACGGCTTCGTCACCGAGACCGTGGCCCTCGACGAGGTGGAGCAGGCGTTCGCCAAGATGAGCAAGGGCGAGGTCCTGCGCTCCGTGGTGGTCCTCTAGCCGTGGCCGGGGAGCTCCGGATCGACGAGGTGCGTACCTCGGGGATCTTCTCGCTCGACGGCGGTGACCACGAGGTCGAGAACAACATCTGGTTGGTGGGCGACGACCACGAAGTGGTGGTGGTCGACGCCGCCCACGACGCCGGCCCGATCGTCGAGGCGGTGGGCGGGCGCCGGGTGGTGGCCGTGGTCTGCACGCACGGCCACAACGATCACATCAATGTGGCCCCGGACCTGGCCCGGGCCACCGGTGCACCCGTGGCTCTGCACCCGCGTGACCGGATGCTGTGGGACGACGTGCACCCCTCCCGGGCGCCCGACACCGACCTGGCCGACGGCGACGTGGTGAAGGTCGCCGGAGCCCACCTCTCGGTGCTGCACACCCCCGGGCACAGCCCCGGCGGGGTCTGCCTCCACCTGGCCGAGGGCGCCGACGGCGACGGCGTCGTCTTCTCCGGCGACACCCTCTTCGAGGGGGGTCCGGGTGCGACGGGACGCTCCTTCTCCGACTTCCCCACCATCGTCGAGTCCATCCGTACCCGGCTGCTCACCCTGCCACCGTTGACCGTCGTGCTCACCGGGCACGGGTCCTCAACCACCATCGGGACCGAGGCACCCCACCTCCAGGAGTGGATCGACCGGGGCCACTGAGGCGCAGCGGCCGACGGCTCGTAGCGTGGGGCGGTGGACGAGTACCACGGGGTCGGTGACCTCCTGCGCCTGCGGCCCCGACCCGGAGACGTGGCGGTGCTCGGTCTGGGCCAGGCCCGGTTGGCCGCCGTGGTCCGCCTGGCCAACGCCGTGGTGTTCGCCCTGGCCTTCGCCGTGGCCCTGGTCCGCATCGTGCCTGCGGTGGCCGACGAACGCGGCTTCGGGCACTGGCCCGCCGGCCAGCGCGATCTGGTGGTGATCGACCGCACCGGGGATCCCGCCTGGCACCAGGCCAGCCGTCATGCGGTCGAGGTCTGGAACGAGGCCGGTGCCGACCTGCGCCTCACCTGGGCCAGGGGCGATGGGCCCTGTGCCTACGACGAGGAGCGGATCTCGGTGTGCACGGTCAGCGAAGAGCGCCTGGACGGCGTGGTGCAGTTCCAGGGTCTGACCGACCAGCAGACCGACGACGACGGCCACGCCCTGGCCGCGTTCGTCGAGGTGTGTGACGACTGCGGGCTGAACCAGGTGTTGCGCCGGGTGGTGGCCACCCACGAGATCGGCCACGCCCTGGGCCTGCCCCACAACGACCGGTTGGGCTCGGTCGTCTACCCCATCGGGGGGACCGACCAGCCCGACGAGGGCGACCTGGCCGAGCTGCGCCGCCTCCACGCCCACACCGACCCGACCGGCTGAGCCACGGTCTCCTTGCGGCTCGTGTCGGGCAAGAACCCTGCAGTGAGCTCGCAAGCCCGTACCACCCGCCTGGGGTGGCTCACTCGCAGGACCCCGGGGCGGGGCGGCGCGGTGGCGTTGCTGCTGTTGGTCTCGTGCGGCGGAACCGAAGAGATCACCCAACCCGAGGTGGCGCAGTGGCTGCGAGCCAGCGGAGGCGGAGATGATCCCGCCGAAGTCATCGAGTGCATGTCCAGCTTCATGTCCGACCAGCTGACCCAGGACGAGCTGCGGGCATGGCTCTCCCGCGACCCGGACACCATGACCGTGGAGGACTTCCAACGCCTGCCCCGCAGCGTGGAGGTCGCCGACCGCTGCAGGGGTACGTCGGGCTACCGGTGACCTCGCCCACGACGAGGTGATGGGGCGAACGATGGCCGCTGAAACCGCCATCGTCAGGGCTCGAACCCGGCGTAACCGGGGAGAGGGCGAACCCGACGGCCCGGGTCGGCGTCCATCCGGGCCGGTGAAGCCCTCGAAGTCGTCTGCGACGCCAACCGGAAGGAGCCCGGAGGTCAGCGTCGAGTTGTGCGTCGGCACCTGCGCTGAGCTGGCTCGGTGGCTCTCGTCTGTGGCCGCTACCGCTCCATGTCGACCATGTACCGATGTTGCCCGCTTCGTGAGATGGCGAGTTCCTCCGTGGCTCGGTCATGCCGACGTAGATGAGACGGCGGCTGACCCCGCGGTCGGACTCGGGTCGATCATCGAAGATGGCGAAGAGCACGACGTGGCGCCACTCCAGGCCTTTGGCGGAGTGGATCGTGCTCAGGACGACCTTTTCGGCGTCGGTGCCGAGGGTGTCCTTGCCGGAGCGGTCGTTCGGATCGGTGGCCCACCGGTACGGAACTCCTAGGCGGTCGAACGCCTTCGGCAGCGTGCCGAGCCAATCGAAGCCACCTGCCCGGCTGGCGCCGTAGAGGACGGCGATCGAGCCGGGCGGGGAGCCCTTGGCGATGCGTTCGGCGCAATGCTCGGCGATGCTGAGGCATTCGAGCGGCAGGGAATCGGAGATGAGGAACACGGGCACCGGCCCATGACGGGTGCTCAGGACTGGTGGGATCACCGCGGTCTCATCGGAGGTCTCGGCGCCGGCGTCGAGGCGGACGTCGCCACCCCTGATCAGAAAGTTGTGAGCGAACTCGAGGACTTCGCGAGTGTTGCGGTAGCCGATGTTGAGCACGCGGGTGCGGCCTGTGGCGTTGATGCCGGCGGCCTTCCACGTGAAGCTGTTGCGGAAGATGTTCTGGGCGGCATCGGCAACGACGAGGAGCGAGGTGGACCCGTCGCTCAACAGGCGGACGCAGAGTTGGAGGGCCGGTGTGGGGAAGTCTTGCGCTTCGTCGACGAGCACGTGGTCGTAGCGGCGCACGGGGTGCGCGGCGGACGCGTCGAGGGCGGCGAGTGCAGCAGCGGCGCGGTCGGCGAGC
>JAUJNB010000009.1:0-54548 GCA_030446545.1 Acidimicrobiales bacterium
AGAGCTCGTTCAACAACACCATCGTCAGCATCAGCGACCAGGAGGGCAACGTGCTGGCCTGGGCCTCGGCCGGCAATGTCGGCTTCAAGGGGTCTCGAAAGTCCACCCCCTTCGCCGCCCAGATGGCGGCCGAGCAGTGCGCCCGGCGAGCCATGGAGCACGGGGTGCGGCGGGTGGACGTGTTGGTCAAGGGACCGGGCTCGGGCCGCGAGACCGCCATCCGCTCGATCATGAGCGTGGGGATCGAGGTCACCGGTATCAAGGACGTGACACCGATGCCCCACAACGGCTGCCGGCCGCCGAAGAGAAGGAGAGTCTGATGGCTCGCTATACGGGCCCGGTGTGCCGGCTGTGCCGGCGCGAGAAGATGAAGCTGTTCCTCAAAGGGGCCAAGTGCGACACCATGAAGTGCCCCATCGAGCGCCGCCCGTACCCTCCGGGCGAGCACGGGCGCACCCAACTCCGACGCAAGGACTCCGAGTACCTGGTGCAGCTGCGGGAGAAGCAGAAAGCGCGACGCATCTACGGGCTCATGGAGAAGCAGTTCCGGAACCTCTACCAGGAGGCCAACCGCCAGAAGGGCGTCACCGGCGAGAACCTGCTGCGCATGCTGGAGCTGCGGCTCGACAACGTGGTGTTCCGGGCCGGGTGGGGGGCGAGCCGGTCGCAGTCGCGCCAGCTGGTGCGCCACGGCCACATCAAGGTCAACGGTCGCCGGGTCACCATCCCCTCCTACACCATGCGCAAGGGTGAGGTCGTGGAGCTGGGGGAGCGGGCCAAGGCCATGATCGTGATCCGCCACAACCTGGACACCCTCGATCGCCAGGTTCCCCCGTGGCTGGAGGGCGACCCCCAGTCGGCGTCGGTCACCGTGCGCGACGTCCCGCTGCGCGAGCACATCGACGTCCCCGTGCGCGAGCAGCTGATCGTCGAGCTTTACAGCAAGTAGGACTCACCGGGCTGTCCCATCCGGGCCCGGCGCCCAACACCCTACGGACCCACCCCCCGCAGATCACCAGAAGAGAGGGCCAATGCTGGTCATACAACGTCCGAGCGTCGAGTCCGTCACCGAGCCCGAGGGCAACCGGCAGCGCTTCGCCGTCACTCCCCTGGAGCCGGGTTTCGGGCACACGTTGGGCAACGCCCTGCGGCGCACGCTGCTGTCGTCGATCCCGGGCGCGGCGGTGACCCAGGTCCGCTTCGACGACGCCCTCCACGAGTTCTCCACCATCGCCGGAGTCACCGAGGACGTCACCGACATCATCCTCAGCCTGAAGGACGTGGTCCTCACCAGCGCCTCCGACCAGCCCGTGGTCCTGCGTCTCGACGTGCGAGGCCCGGCCGAGGTCACCGCCGGCGACATCCAGGCCACCGCCGACGTCGAGATCCTCAACCCCGAGTTGCACCTGGCCTCGCTCAACGCCAAAGGCCGCCTCTCGCTGGACCTCACCGTGGAACAAGGTCGGGGCTACGTGTCGGCCGACCGGGCCAACACCGCCGCCACCATCGGCCTCATCCCCGTCGACGCCATCTTCTCGCCGGTGCGTCGGGTCACCTTCGCGGTGGAGCCCACCCGGGTGGAGCAGTCCACCAACTTCGACCGCCTCGTGCTCGACATCGAGACCGACGGCTCCATCTCCCCCCGGGAGGCGCTGGCCTCGGCCGGCCAGACCCTGCGGTCCCTCATGGGTCTGGTGGCCGACATGAGCGACGCCGCCCACGGTCTCGAGCTGGGCGAGGTGGGACGCTCGTCGGTGGGCTCCCCCGACCTCGACCTGCCCATCGAAGACCTCGACTTGTCCGAGCGGCCTCGGAACTGCCTCAAGCGGGCCCAGGTCAACAGCATCGGCGAGCTGTTGTTGAAGACCGAGGAGGACCTGCTGGCCATCACCAACTTCGGCCAGAAGTCCCTCGACGAGGTGGCCGAGAAGCTCGACGAGCGCGGTTTGTCGCTGCGGACCAAGGAGTAGCCATGCCCGGGACCCCCACCAAAGGCCGCCGCTTCGGTGGCTCCAGTGCGCATCAGAAGGCCATGATGGCCAACCTGGTGGCCTCGCTCGTCGCGGCGGAAGGGATCGTCACCACCGTGGCCAAGGCCAAGGCCGTGCGCCCCATCGCCGAGAAGATGATCACCAAGGCCAAGAAGGGCGGCGTGCACCAACACCGCCAGGTCATGTCGTTCCTGGGTGACAAGGACATGGCCCATAAGCTGTTCGAGGAGATCGGCCCCCGTTACGCCGACCGGAACGGGGGCTACACCCGCATCCTCAAGCTCGGCCCCCGCCACGGCGACAACGCGCCCATGGCCCGCATCGAATTGGTGTAGTTTCGCCCCGCAACCAAAGGTTGCGGGGCGAGCTGGTCGTGTTCCAGGCGCCGGCACAGCCGGCACCCTTCACGCTGAACACCTTCTTGGCGGGCTGTGCCCGCCGGGCCGTCATCCAGCGGAGGCGCCTTCGGCGCCGATCGTGGCCGACGGCCAGGGTTTGCTCGTCGCCGACGACTGTGGTGGCCGTCCTCTGGAGACATGGTTCTATGCGGGTCAAGTTGGTGGTTGCCTATCACGGGGCGGGGTTTCGGGGGTTCGCCGTCAATGCCGGGGTGGAGACGGTGGGGGGCACGCTCGGTGCGGCGCTGGCCCGGGCCCTCGGCCAGCCGGTGGTGCTCACCTGTGCGGGGCGGACTGATGCCGGGGTGCACGCCTGGGGCCAGGTGGTGTCGTTCGACGTGGACGCCGACGATGTCGACCTGGTGAGGGTGCAACGGTCGGTCAACCGCCAGTGCCGGCCCCGGATCGTGGTCCGGGAGGCGGCGGTGGTCGACGGGACCTTCGACGCCCGCCGGTCGGCCCTGGCCCGGTGCTACCGCTACACCATCGTCAACCGGCCGGTCCCCGACCCCTTCCTGGCCGCCACCACCTGGTGGGTGGACCAGCCGCTCGATCTGGCCGCCATGCGCCTGGCTGCCGACCCCCTGATCGGCGAGCACGACTTCGCCGCCTTCTGCCGGCGCCCCAAGCCGGGACCCGGCTTGGCGCCGCCTTCACTCATCCGCCGGGTGCTCGACGCCCGGTGGCACGACCAGGGTGAGGGGGTGCTGCGCTTCGACCTGGACGCCTCCTCGTTCTGCCATCAGATGGTGCGGGCCGTGGTGGGGACCCTGGTGGCGATGGGCACCGGTCGGCGGCGGGCCGGCCAGATGCGGTCGATTCTGGCCTCGGGCGATCGGGCCCGGGCCGCCGAGCTGGCGCCGCCCCAGGGCCTGTGCCTGTGGGAGGTGTGCTACCGATCTCCGGGGGCGCCCGGGGTGGGGTCCCGGATCTGACGGGAGCTCGGTCCCGTGCGCGAGGCTGTGCCCATGAGCGCACAGCCCGCGTCCCCGGCCGCCACCGCGCCGTTGGCCGCCACGCCGCCACGGTTGTTGTTGGCCCTGGCCCTGGTGGGTGCCGCGGCGTTGTCGCTCGGGGCCGCCGTCCTGGCCATGGTGGCGGTGGGCACCGGCGACCTCGCCTTCGGCGCCGAGCTGGGGCTCCTCCGGCGGATCCAGTACGGGACCCGACTTCTCGACAACGGCACCCTGCTCCTGGTCCCGTTGGCGGTCCTCCTGGCCCGCCTGGTCGAACCCCACGCCGGCGCCCCCGCCTCTCCCGTCGTCCGCAGCGTCCTCCTCGGGTCCTCGGCGGTGGGCGCGGCGGCCACCTTCCTGATCGTGCTCCGACTGGTGGCTGACCTCGGAGGGGGTGATCTCCTGGTCGCAGGGGTGGGCGCGGCCCTGCTCGTCGATGTCGGCCAGCTGCTGGTGGCCGCCGCCGGCACCCTGTGGTCCCTCCGGGAGCTGCAACGCACCCCCCCGGTGGGAGATCCCGGGCCACGTCCGCCCGCTCCGTCACCGAGCGCCTTTGGGCCTGGCCCCGCCGGTGCGCCACCCGGGACCATGCCACCCGGGACCACGCCTCCAGGGTTCCCCGCCGGTCCCCCTCCGCCCCCTCCCATGGCGACGGAGGAGACCCCTCGGTAGCACCCCGGCCCCTCTCTGGGAGACGCCGAGGTTGCCGCCGGCCGCCTCCCGACCCTAAGCTGGCCCGTTCCCGCAAGGCCGACTGACCGAAAAGGGCTCCTGTTGCGCACGTTCTCCCCGACGAAATCCGACCTGACCCGCGCCTGGCATGTCGTCGACGCCGAGGGGTTGGTCCTCGGTCGCCTGGCCACCGAGGTGGCCCGGGTGCTGCGCGGCAAGCACAAGCCCATCTTCGCTCCCCACCTCGACACGGGCGACCACGTGATCGTGATCAACGCGGCCAAGGTCGTGTTGACCTCCGACAAGGCCGACAAGAAGTTCGTCTACAGCCACAGCGGCTATCCGGGAGGCCTGCGGGCCACCCGCTACGCCGACTTCCTGGCCACCAAGCCCGAAGAGGCGGTGCGTCGGGCGGTGCGGGGCATGCTGCCCAAGAACCGTCTGGGCCGGGCCACCTTGAGCAAGCTCAAGATCTACGCCGGCCCCACCCACCCCCACACCGCCCAGTCGCCGGTCGTGTTGGATCTGCCGTCCGCCCGCCGAGAGCAGGACGCTCCCGGCCGGACGCTCTAGGAAGGAACCGACATGGCCGACAAGCCGCTGATTCAGACCACGGGACGGCGCAAGCAGGCGGTGGCCCGGGTGCGCCTGCGCACCGGCGAGGGCTCCATCACGGTCAACCACCGGGCCCTGGACGACTACTTCCCCTCCGAGACCCACCGCATGGTGGTGACCGAACCCCTCCGGCTCACCAACAACGACGAGGCCTACGACATCGACTGCACCATGGACGGCGGTGGCACCACCGGCCAGGCCGGCGCCATGCGCCTCGGCATCTCCCGGGCCCTGATCGCCCTCGACCCTGACCTGCGGCCGGAGCTGAAGAAGGCCGGCTTCTTGATGCGCGACGCCCGCGAGAAGGAAAGCAAGAAGTACGGGTTGAAGAAGGCCCGGAAGGCGCCGCAGTACTCCAAGCGGTAAGCCCCACCTTGACCCTGCGGTTCGGCACCGACGGCATCAGAGGCCGTGACACCGAGCTGACCCCCGAGCTGGTGGTGGCGCTCGGTCGGGCCGCCGCCCGGGCTCTCGGCCTCGGCCCGGGCAGCCGCTTCGTCATCGGGCGCGACACCCGCCGGTCGGGTCCGCTGCTCGAGTCGGCCCTGACGGCCGGTCTGGCCGCCCAGGGGGTCGACGTCGAGCGTCTGGGCGTGCTCCCCACCCCTGGTGTGGCCTGGGTCTCGGCCGCCGAGCACGTGGCCGGAGCCGTGATCTCGGCCTCGCACAACGTCTCTTCCGACAACGGCATCAAGTTCTTCGCCCCCGGTGGGCGCAAGCTCCCCGACGGGGTCGAGGCCACGTTGGAGGCCGCACTGGACCAACTGCTGGCATCGGGGGCCGACGGCCCGCCCGTCCCCGTGCCCGGCACGGTGACCGACGTCGACCGGTCCTCGGATTACGGGGCGGGTGTGCTGGCGGCGCTGGAGGGGCGACGCCTCGACGGCCTCTCGGTCGTGCTCGACCCCGCCCACGGCGCGGCGTCGCTGGTCGGGCCCGAGGTCCTGGCCCGCGCCGGCGCCCGGCTCCACGTCCTGCACGCGGCCCCCAACGGCACCAACATCAACGACGGCTGCGGCTCCACCTACCCCGAGGCGCTGTGTCGGGCGGTGGTGGACACCGGGGCCGACCTCGGGTTGGCCCTCGACGGCGACGCCGACCGGGTCGTCGCCGTCGACCACCGGGGCCAGCTCGTCGACGGCGACCAACTCATCGTCGTGTTGGCCCTCGACCTGCGCCGAAGGGGCCTGCTCCGGGACGACACCGTCGTGGTGACGGTGATGGCCAACCTCGGCCTGCACCGGGCCATGGCCGACCACGGCATCACGGTGGTGCAGACGCCGGTCGGCGACCGCCACGTCCTGGCCGCCCTGGACCAGGGCCAGTGGTCACTCGGCGGCGAGCAGTCGGGCCACCTCATCCTGCCTGAGCTGGCCACCACGGGCGACGGGCTGCTCAGTGGCCTCCTGGTGGCCGACGTGGTCCGGCGTGCCCAGCGCCCGCTGGCCGAGTTGGCGTCGGCCATGACGCGCCTGCCGCAGGTGCTGCGGGCGGTCCGGGTGGCGGGACGCGACCCGGGGACCGCGGCCCGCTGGCTCGGGGAGGTGGCCGCGGTGGAGGCGGAGTTGGGCGGTGAGGGTCGTGTCCTCGTGCGCCCGAGCGGGACGGAGCCGGTGGTCCGGGTGATGGTGGAGGCGGCCGACACCGATCGGGCCGAGCGCCTGGCCGAGCGACTGGCCCGGGAGATCGAGCGGGTGGCGGGGACGGACCAGCAACGACCCCGGCAGTAGCGTGAGGGTCCATGTGCGGGATCATCGCCGTCGTCGGGCGGCGCTCGGGTCGGACCCCTCCGACGCCGGCGCAGGTCCGGGCGCTGCTGGCGAGCGTCGCGGTGGCCCTGGGTGAGACGGGCGAGGGAGCCACCGACGGTCCGCCGCCGTCGGCCGTCGAGGAGGCCACGACCGCTCTGGAGGCACTCGACGCCCTGCTCCGGGGTGGACCGGGTGTCCACTGCCTCCTCACTCATCCCGAGGTGGCCGAGGAGCTGGCGGGGGCAGCCGGCGACATCGACGACGTCGTGCGCCGCCTCGACGCCGAGCTCGACGCCGGTGCCGCGCTGCTGTCCGGTCGGGCCCTGGAGGCCCGCAGCGTCGCCCTGGTCCGGCTCAAGGACGCGTTGTGGGCGGTGGGTCGCGATCGCCTGGGGGCAGCCCGGGCGGTGGCCGACCTGGCCGGGCCCGATGCCGGGCCCGCGGCGGTGGAGGGCCTGGTGGCAGTGGAGGTGGCTCTGGCCGCCCTCGACCGCCTCGAGGTCCGCGGCCGCGACTCCGCCGGCATCCACCTGCTGGTCGACGGGCACGGTCTCGACCTCCACGCCCCCGACGTCGCCTCCCTGGTGGCGGCCCGGTCCGACCCGTTGTTCACGTCGGGGGCGGTGCGCACGCCCGAGGGCTGCCTGAGCCTGGTCTACAAGGCGGCGGCCGAGATCGGGGAGCTGGGTGACAACAGTGCCGCCCTGCGCCGGGCCCTGCGCGACGACGCCCTCCTGCACCGGGCCCTGGCCTCGCCCACGGCGCAGGTGACCGTCCTCGGCCACACCCGGTGGGCGAGCGTGGGGATCGTCTCGCAGGCCAACGCCCATCCCCTCAACCATGAGGAGCAGCGCGCCGACAAGGGCCCCTACGTCACCGCCGCCGTCAATGGTGACGTCGACAACCACGCCGCGCTCCGGCGCGCCCACGCCCTGGCCATCCCGGTGGAGATCACCTGCGACTCCAAGGTGGTGCCGGCACTCGTCTCGCGGCAGCTGGCCGGAGGCGGTGCGCCCGAGGATGCCTTCCGCCGGGCCGTGGCCGACCTGGAGGGGTCGATGGCCGTGGCCGCCAACCTGGCCACCACCCCCCGGCGCCTCTGCCTGGCCGTGCGGGGCAGTGGGCAGGCGCTCTACGTCGGCCTGGCCGACGACTCCTACGTGGTGGCCAGTGAGCCCTACGGCGTGGTGGGCGAGACCCGTCGCTACGTGCGCCTCGACGGCGAGGCGCCCCACGGCCCGGCCGGGGTGCGGGGACAGGTGGTCGTGCTCGATGGCGACGGGGCCGGCCTGGCCGGCATCCGACGTTGGTCCTACGACGGGTCGGTCCTGCCCGTGGGGGCCGACGACGTGCAGGTGGCCGAGATCACCACCCGCGACATCGACCGGGGCGAGCACCCCCACTTCCTGCTCAAGGAGCTCTTCGAGGCCCCCCGCTCGCTGGCCCGCACGGTGCGGGGCCGCATCGAGGAGGTCGACGGCCGGGTGGCGGTCGCCCTCGACGACGACGTCCTGCCCGAGGCCGTACGCAAGGGGTTGGCCAACAAGACCCTGCGGCGGGTGTTGGTCATCGGCCAGGGAACCGCCGCCGTCGCCGGCCAGAGTGTGGCTGCCGCGGTGCGGGCGGCCTGTGCCCCTTCGCCGCTGCAGGTCGAGGCGGTGCTGGCCACCGAACTGTCGGGGTTCGGCCTCGACGACGACATGTCCGACGCGCTGGTGGTGGCCGTGAGCCAGTCGGGCACCACCACCGACACCAACCGCACGGTGGACCTGGTCCGGGCCCGGGGGCGGCGGTGGTGGCCATCGTGAACCGTCGCAACAGCGACCTGGTGGAGAAGGCCGACGGGGTCCTGTTCACCTCCGACGGTCGCGACGTGGAGATGAGCGTGGCCTCCACCAAGGCGTTCTACGCCCAGGTGGCAGGCGGGTTCCTGTTGGCCGAGGGCATTGCCGACGCCCTGGGCTGTGCCGACCGGGCCCGGGCCTCGGACCTGCTGGGGGCGCTGCGGGACCTGCCGGAGGCCATGACGAGCGTGCTCGGTCGTCGGGGGCCATCGCCGAGGCGGCCCGGACCCACGCGCCGGCCCGCCGGCACTGGGCCGTGGTGGGCAACGGGGCCAACCGCATCGCCGCCGAAGAGGTGCGGATCAAGCTGTCGGAGCTGTGCTACAAGTCGATCGCCTGCGACGCCACCGAGGACAAGAAGCACATCGACCTCTCCTCCGAGCCCCTGGTGTTGGTGTGCGCCGCCGGCCTGGAAGGTCCCAACGCCGACGACGTGGCCAAGGAGGTGGCCATCTACCGGGCCCATCGGGCCGCGCCCGTGGTGGTGGCCACCGAGGGCCAGGAGTTCTCCGCCGCCCTGGCCACGCTGCGCGTGCCCGACGTGCACCCGGCGTTGGCCTTCGTGTTGTCGGCCATGGCCGGGCACCTGTTCGGCTACGAGGCGGCCCTGGCCATCGACGCCCAGGCCCGGACGCTGCGCCAGGCCCGGGCCGCCATCGAGGTGGCCCTGGCCGTCCCCGACGCCGCTGGCCTGCTCGACCGCCTGGCTCCGGCGCTGCGACCGGTGGCCCGGCCCGTGCTGGCCATGTTGCGCAGCGGCCAGGTCGACGGGAGCCTTCCGGCCTCGGTCGCCCTGCAGATCGCCTCACTGCTGCGCTACGCCACCGGTGCTTCACCCCTCGAGACCTACGAGGCCGACCACGGTCGACTCGGGCTGCCCAGCGTGGTGGTGGAGGACCTGACCAACGCCCTGACCCGGGGGATCGAGGAACTGACCCGCCCCGTCGACGCCATCAAGCACCAGGCCAAGACCGTCACCGTGGGCATCTCCCGCTCGGAGGACGCCCTACTCGGGGCCCCGCTGGTGGGAGCGGTGCTGGCGGCCGGCGGCGAGCGCAACCGCCTCGGCTACCGCGCCCTGCGCACCCTCGCCGCCCTGGGCCCGGCCGTCGACGAGGTGGTGGGGTCCACCCGCTACGGCATCGAGGCCGTCGAGGACGAGGGCGCGGAGAGGTCGCTCCGGCTGCGGGTGTTGGCCAAGAAGGGCGTCGCCTCCGGGTTGGCCTCCCGGGCCGAGCGTTCCCCCGAGCTACGGGGGACCAAGCACCGGGTGGCCACCCAGCGGGAGGTGACGGCGGCGGTGGGAGCCAGCGACGGCAGAACCGTCCTCATCGTGCCCGAGAGCAGGGAGGGCCGGGCCAGTGGTCTGGTGCTGTTGCACGTCCGCTTCGCCGGTCGCCTGGTGCCGGAGGTAGCCCGAGCCGTGCTGGAGGGCTACCAGGGCCGCTACGCCGCCCTGGTCGACGCCGTGACCGAGACCGAGCCCCGGTTCGCCGACGAGGTCCTCGGCCAGGTTCCCGTCGTAGACCTGTTGACCCAGCCCGTCCACGTCCTGGCCGCTCACTGGCGCAACCGGGCTGAGGCCTGAGGCCCGCCCTGATCGGCATCGGGACCGACCTGGTCGACGTCGAGCGCTTCCGCCTGGCCCTGGCCCGCACCCCCCGGCTGGTGGAACGGGTCTTCAGCGAGGGCGAGCGGGCCGACGCCGGCCGCCGTCGCGACCCGACCGAGGGCCTGGCTGCTCGCTTCGCAGCCAAGGAGGCGGTCATGAAGGCCCTGGGCGTGGGCCTGGGCCGCTTCGCCCTGCGAGAGGTCGAGGTGGCCCGGGCGCCGTCGGGGGCCCCCTCGTTGCGGCTCTCCGGCGGGGCCGCCGCCGTGGCTGCCGAACAGGGCGTGGCCGAGTGGCGGCTCAGCCTCAGCCACACCTCGCAGGTGGCCCAGGCCGTGGCCGTGGCCCTGCCGGCCACTCCCTCAGCGCCCTGCTAGCGGGAGCCCTTCGGGGAGATCGGCGGTCCCGACCGCACCGTCGCGGTGACGATCCGGCCCCCCTGCTGGGAGGGGGAGGGCCGGTCCACCCGGGACGTCCTGCCCTCGGCCACCATGCGCCGGCTCGCCTCGTCGGCGTCGGGCGGTTGGTGGCCGTCTTGTTCCCAGTGCACCACCGAGGCCTCGTCGCACCATCTCCGGAGCTTGGGCATGGCCCGGCGGTGGGCCTGCTGTCCTCGGAAGTCCCGCATCGACTTCTGTTCGTCCCAGACGGTGACGGTCCAGAAGGCCTTGCCCGACTCGGCCAGGAACCCCCCCCGACGAAGCCGGGAGCTCGGCACACCTGGCGCTTGCTGGCCAGGGTCTCGAGGGCGAAGGGCGGCAGGTGACGGGCCGACGCCACCCGTAGGCGCGTGACCGAGACGAACGCCACGGGCGGGGCCCCAGCCGACCGGTCCGGAGGGACCGTTTCGCAGGCGCCTACAGCAGGCCGTCGAGGAGGCCGCCGAGGAGGCCGTCGCCGTCCTCGGCCACCACGGTGGGAGCGATGCGGGCCCGGGTGCGTTCCCGCAACTCGGGGAGCCGGTTCTGACAGCCGTTGCCCGGGCACCCGGTGGCGACCACGTCGCGGTGGCCGATCATGGCGCCCGGGGCCAGAGGGTCGATGTCGCGCGTGCCCAGCTTCCAGGCGGCGACGGCCGCCACCGCGTCGAGGGCGGCGTCCGACGGCGTGACCCGGTCGTCGCTGAAGGTGCCCAGGATGGCCACGCCCACGCTGCCGGTGTTGTGGCCCGCGGCGTGGGCCCCGATGACGCCCTGGCCCTCCCCGTTCTCGCCGGGAACACCGCCGCTGGCGGCCCGACCTTCGTAGATGCGACCGGCCTGGTCGACCACGAAGTTGTACGCGATGTCGGACCAGCCGTTGCCCTGCACGTGGAAGGCGTGGATGGCCCGCACCCGGGCGGCAGGGTCGGGCTCGTCGGTGGCGGTCACCGTGTGGTGCACGATGACCCGGTTGATGGGGGCGAAGTCGGGGCTCCCCCGGCGGAGGCGTTCGTCGGCGCCCCAGCCGGCACGGGGGATGATGGGAGGGGCGGCCACGGCGGCGACCAACCGGTTGGCGCCCAGACCGACGCCGGTTGCCGGCGCCCCGGTCGCCAGCGTGCTCAGGAGGCCAGGCCCGGCGGCCAGGGCCCCGGCTCCCACCACTCCCTGCCAGAGGAGTTGACGGCGGAGCAGTCGTCGCTGCAGGTCCTGGTGGTCGGGCACGGCGGCGAAGGCTAACGCAGTCCGTCACAACAGACCGGCCGGCGGGGGAGAATGCTCGGGTGCTCCCCATCGTCACACCGGCCCAGATGGGCGCGATCGACGCCGCCGCCGCCGAACCCCTGGAGGTCCTGGTCGGTCGGGCCGGCGGCGCGGTGGCCCGTGCCGCCCTCGAGCTCCTCGGGGGGACCTACGGGCGCAGGGTGGTCGTGGTCGCGGGCCGGGGCAACAACGGGGCCGACGGGCGGGAGGCGGCCCGGCGGTTGCGCCACCTCGGTGCCCGGGTCGAGGTGGTGGATGCCGCCGGAGGGGCGCCGGTGGCTTCCAGCTGTGCCCTGGTCATCGACGCCGCCTACGGCACGGGCTTCCGGGGAACCTGGCGACCGCCACCCGTCGGCACCACGCCGGTGCTGGCCGTCGACATCCCGAGCGGGGTCGACGGGAGCACCGGCATGGTGGAGGGCGAGGCACTGACCGCCACCCGCACCGTGACCTTCGCCGCCCTCAAGCCCGGCCTGGTGCTGGGTCCCGGCCGCCACCTCGCCGGCGAGGTGACGGTGGCCGACATCGGCCTCGACGCCGACGCCAGCGCCCGGGCCCACCTGGTGGGCGACGACGACGTGGCCGCCTGGCTGCCCGAGCGCCCCGACGACAGCCACAAGTGGCGGTCGGCGGTGTGGGTGGTGGCCGGCAGCCCGGGCATGACCGGGGCGGCCACGCTCACCGCCCGGGGCGCCCAGCGGGCCGGCGCCGGCTACGTGCGCCTGAGCACACCAGGCGGTGTGGCGGGCGAGGGGGCCCCGCTCGAGGCCGTGGGGGTGGCGCTGCCGGCCGACGGATGGGCCGGAGAGGTGCTGGGGGGCATCGAGCGATTCCGTGCGGTCGCAGTGGGCCCCGGGCTCGGGCGCCTCGACGCCGTCTCGGCCGAGGTGCGCTGCCTGGCGTCGAGCTGCCCGGTCCCCTTGGTGGTCGACGGCGACGGCTTGGCCGCCCTGGGCCTCCGCCCCACGGGCCTGGCCGCCACCACCGTGTTGACGCCCCACGACGGTGAGTACGCCCGCCTGTGCGGGCAGGGGCCCGGGCTCGACCGACTGGACGCGGCCCGTCGCCTGGCTGCCCACAGCGGCGCCACCGTCCTGCTCAAGGGCCCGACCACGGTCGTGGCCGGCCCCGGTGGCGATGTTCTGGTGACCACCAGCGGGGGCCCCAACCTGGCCACCGCCGGCACCGGCGACGTCCTCTCGGGGGTCCTGGTCGCCCTGCTGGCGACCGGTCTCGACCCGTTGCGGGCCGCCGCCGCCGCCGCTCACGTCCACGGCCGGGCCGCGAGCCTAGGCTGGCCTCGGGGGCTGGTCGCCGGTGACCTCGTCGACCTGCTTCCCGCCGTCCTCACCCCCGACGTCCGCCGGGCGCCGCCCACCCCGAGGTAGACCACATGCCCCGCACCATGCTCGTCCACCAGGTCATGACCACCGATGTGGTGACCTTCTCCGTCGGGGAGTCGGTGGCCGACGCCACCCGGCGACTGGTCGAGCGCGGCGTCGACGGGGGCCCCGTGGTCGACGAGCACGGGCACCTGGTGGGCATGCTCACCAGCGGTGACCTGCTGGTGCAGGAGACGAAGCTGCACTACCCCACGGTGATCTCGCTGTTCGGCGCCTACCTGGAGCTGCCCTCGTCGCACCGCAAGTTCGAGGACGATCTGCGCCGGGCCGTGGGAGCGACGGTGGGCGACATCATGCACGCCGATCCCGTGGCCTGTGCCGACGACGACACGCTGGAGCGGGCGGCCACGCTCATGCACGACCATGATGTCAGCCGCCTGCCGGTGACCACCGACGGCCGCGTGGTCGGCATCATCGCCCGGGGCGACATCCTGCGGGCGGTGATGGGCGGCGGCGCTTCGTGAAGGAGGTCGTGGCCGACGTCGTTCCGGTCGAGGGGGTGGAGGGTGGCCGCCCGGCCTGGGCCGAGGTCGACCTGGGTGCGGTGGCGGCCAACGTCCGCACCCTCTGCGGCCTGGCCGCGCCGGCGGCGCTCTGCGCAGTGGTCAAAGCCGACGGTTACGGCCACGGCGCCGCCGCCGTGGCCCGGGCGGCCCTCGGGGCCGGTGCCTCCTGGCTGGCCGTGGCCATGGCGGGTGAGGCCGTCCCCCTTCGGGGCGGGGGGATCCACGCCCCGGTCCTGGTGTTGGCCGAGCCCTCGCCCGGGGAGCACGACGCCGTGGTGGCCCTGAACCTGCGCCCCACCGTCTACACCGAGGAGGGCATCGACGGCCTGGCCCGGGCGGTGGCCCGGGCCGGGGCGCCACCGTTGCCGGTCCACCTCAAGATCGACACCGGGATGCACCGGGTGGGCGCCGCCCCCGGTGACGCCCTGGCCCTGGCCCTGGCCGTGGCCCGCCACCCCGAGTTGGAGCTCGAAGGACTGTGGACCCATTGCGCGGTGGCCGATGTGCCGTGCCACCCGTTCACCGCGGTGCAGGCGGCCCGCTTCGCCGCGGTGGTGGAGGAGCTCGCCGCCGCCGGCGTTCGTCCCCCGGTGGTCCACGCCGCCAATTCGGCCGCCGCCCTCGACCGCCCCGAGCTGCGCCTCGACCTGGTGCGTTGCGGCATCACCGTCTACGGCCTCGACCCCAGCCCGGCGCTGGCCGGTCGGGTGCCCCTCCGCCCGGCCCTTCGCCTGGTCGCCCGGGTCTCGTCGATCCGCACGGTGCCCGCCGGCGACGGCGTCTCCTACGGCCTCGTCCACCGCTGCGCCTCCGACCGCGTGATCGCCACCGTCCCGCTGGGCTACGCCGACGGCGTGTCCCGGCGCCTCTCCGAGGTGGGCGCCGAGGTGCTGCTGGCGGGACGCCGCCATCCCATGGTGGGAACGGTCACCATGGACCAGTTCCTGGTCGACTGCGGGCCGCCTGGCCATCCGGCCGGTGCCGTGCGACCCGGCGACGAGGTGGTGCTCATCGGGGAACAGGGCGACGAGCGTGTGGGCGCCGGCGAGTGGGCCGAGCGTCTGGGCACCATCGCCTACGAGGTGGTGTGCGCCATCTCGGCCCGGGTTCCCCGTCGCTACCTGCGGCCCTTTGGCGCCTGATCCCACCCGCTACGATCGGGCCGTGTCGGACCTGGCCGCTCTTGCCGCCGAGGCTTCCACCTGCACCCGCTGCCGCCTGGCCGAGAGCCGTACCCAGGTGGTGTTCGGGACGGGCCACCCCCGGGCCGACCTGCTGTTCCTGGGCGAGGGGCCGGGCGCCGACGAGGACGCCGTCGGCCTGCCCTTCGTGGGGCGCTCAGGCAGGCTCCTCGACCGCGTGATGGCCGAGGAGATGGGATTCACCCGGGCCGACTGCTACATCACCAACATGGTCAACTGCCGTCCCCCCGGCAACCGGGACCCGAGGCCCGACGAGATGGCCACCTGTCGCCCGTGGCTCGATGCCCAGCTGGCCCACATCGACCCCAAGGTGGTGGTGACACTCGGCAACGTGGCCACCCGCACCCTGTTGGGGCGCCGGGAGGGCATCGGCCAGCTCCGGGGCCGGTCCTACCCGTGGGAGGGCCGGGTGGTGATCCCCACCTACCACCCGTCGGCCGCACTGCGGGGGACCGACGGGGCCATGGCCGGAATGCGGGCCGACCTGGTCCGGGCCAAGCTGGCTCTGGCCGGGGAGATGCGGGCGGGCGAGGCCGGCCCGGCCGGCCCGGCCGGTGAGGCCACCCGGTGACCCTGGCCGCCGCCACCTCGGGGGTCGACCAGACCCGGGCGCTGGCGGCCGCCCTGTCGGCCCTGGCCCAGGCCGGCGACCTGGTGTTGCTGGCCGGCGAGCTGGGCACCGGCAAGACCGCCTTCGCCCAGGGCTTCGCCGCCGGGCTCGGCGTCGACGAGGCCGTCACCAGCCCCACCTTCACCCTGGTGCGCACCTATCCCGGCGGGCGCCTGGCCATGAACCACGTCGACGTCTACCGCCTCGAGCGCCTCCAGGAGGCCGTCGAACTGGGGCTGGCCGAGATGGCCGACGACGACGCCGTCACCCTCATCGAATGGGGTGACGTGGTCGTGCCCGCCCTGCCGACGGAGTTCCTGGAGGTCCGCCTGGCCTACGGCCAGAACACCGGTGCCGGGAAGGACGCCGACGCCGACGGGGGCGCCGGCGACCTGCGCCGGCTGCACCTGCGCTCGGTCGGTCGGCGTTGGGCGGCCCGCCAGCGCTCGCTCGAAGCGGCCCTGGCCCCCTGGGCGGTGGGCTGACGTGCTGGTCCTCGGCATCGACACGGCCACTGCTCAGGTGGGCTGCGCCATCGGTGGCCACGAGGGCGTGTTGGCCAGCTTCCACGTCTCCCGGGGCCGTCGCCACGCCGAAACCCTGGTCCCGGCCGTCGAGTTCCTCTGCCGCCAGGCCCAGGTGGAGCTGGACGAGATCAGCGCCGTCGCCGCCGACGTGGGTCCCGGGCTGTTCACCGGCCTGCGGGTGGGGGTGGTGACGGCCAAGGCCATGGCCATGGCCCTGCGGGTCCCGGTCATCGGGGTGTCCAGCTTGGACCTGCTGGCCTTCCCGGTGCGCTGGACCCACCGCCGCATCGTCTCGGTGGTCGACGCCCGCCGGGGGGAGGTCTTCTACGGCTTCTACCGCCAGGTGCCGGGCGGGGTCCAGCGCCTCTCGGAGCATCGCGTCGGCGACCCCGAGGAGCTGTGCTCAGAGGTCCTGGCCACCGGCGACGAGTGCCTGGCGGTGGGTGACGGCGCCCTGCGGTACGCCGAGCAGCTGCAGGAGCTCACCCGGGTGGAGATCGGCGAAGCCGGCCTGGCCTACCCCTCGGCCGGGTCCCTGGTGCAGCTGGCCCGCGCCCAGGCCCTGCGCGAGGAGTTCATCAACCCCTGGGAGCTGACGCCCGTCTACCTGCGCAAGGCCGACGCCGAGATCAACTGGCTGGTACGGGATCGTCCCCCGCCCGATGCGGGCCTCGGGGCGTGACCATGGCCGCCTCCGCTTCTGTCGGCACCGACGCCAGCCAGCTCGACGTGCGGGTGCAACCCATGCGCCGCCGCCACCTGCGCTCGGTGCTGCGCGTGGAGCACGAGGTCTGCCCCCGGCCCTGGACCCTCGCCCTGTTCCTGTCGGAGCTGGGGGCGGGCCCGTCCCGGCGCTATGTGGTGGCCCGGGCCGGGACCGCGGTGGTGGGCTACGGCGGTCTCATGGTCGGCGTGGGGGAGGGCCACGTCACCACCCTCGCCGTCGACCCGGCCTGGCAGCGCCGTTCGGTGGGGACCCGCCTCCTGCTCGCGCTGGCGACCTACGGCGTCGACGAGGGCTGTACCGGCCTCACCCTCGAGGTCCGGATGGGCAACGTCGGGGCCCAGGCCCTGTACCGCCGCTTCGGCTTCGTCCCCGCCGGGGTCCGCCCGGGCTACTACGCCGAGACCAAGGAGGACGCCCTCATCATGTGGGCCCACGACCTCGACTCACCCGCCTACCTCCGGCGCCTGGCAGCCATCGCCGAGCGCCTGCCGGCCACGACGGCGGGCTGCACACCGTGAGCCCGGACGGCGAGCTGGTGCTCGGCATCGAGACCAGCTGCGACGAGACGGCGGCGGCGGTGGTGGCCAAGGGCGTGGACATCCGCTCGTCGGTCGTCTCCAGCCAGGTCGACCTGCACGCCCGCTTCGGTGGCGTGGTGCCCGAGATCGCCAGCCGGGCCCACGTGGAGCTGTTCACCCCGGTGGTGGCCGAAGCCCTGGTGGAGTCGGGCGCCGAGGGCCCGGACATGCACGCCGTGGCCGCCACCGTCGGCCCCGGGCTGGTGGGCTCTCTGCTGGTCGGCGTGGCCGGAGCCAAGGCTCTGGCCCTGGTGTGGGACATCCCCTTCGTGGGGGTCAACCACCTCGAGGCCCATCTCTTCTCCGCCTTCGTCGAGGACCCGTCGCTCGAGTTCCCCCTCGTAGCCCTGCTGGTGTCGGGTGGCCACACCCTGCTCGTGGCCATGGAGGGCCACGGCCGCTACCGCCTGCTCGGCTCCACGCTCGACGACGCCGCCGGCGAGGCCTTCGACAAGGTGGCTCGCTTCCTCGGCCTGGGTTTCCCGGGCGGGCCGGCCATCGACCGGATCGCCATCACCGGCGACCCCGGTGCCATCCGCTTCCCCGGGCCATGATGGAGGCGGGCTACGACTTCAGCTTCTCCGGCCTCAAGACCGCCGTGGTCAACCACGTCCGCCGCCATCCCGAGGCCGCCACCGAGGACGTGGCCGCCAGCTTCCAACAGGCCGTGGTCGACGTGTTGGTCACCAAGGTCCGCCGGGCCGCCCGGGAGACGGGTGCCACCAGCCTGTGCCTGGGCGGCGGCGTGGCGGCCAACTCGGCGTTGCGCGAGCAGATCCTCGGCGTCGCCGCTGACGACGGGCTGGCCGCCTTCCTGCCCAGCCGGGTCATGTGCACCGACAACGCCGCCATGGTGGCGGCCGCCGGGTGGTGGCGCCTCGGGATCGACGGCCCCAGCCCCTCGACGCCGGCGTGGAGCCCAACCTGCGCCTGCCGGTGACCTGACCTCCTCCGTTCGCCCCATCGTTCTGGCCCCGAAAACGCGCCCTGGGGGAACCGTTTCGGGGGCCAGAGCACGGACGGGCGGGGTGGTGCGCTGGCTATACCTGTTCCGGTATCGTAGAGGTCATGGACGGTGGGCTGTTGATCAGGGAGGCCCGGCTGCGGGCCGGGCTGACCCAGGCTGAGCTGGCCCGCCGGGCGGGCACCTCCAGCCGGCCATCGCCCGCTACGAGCGGGGCGACGTCTCCCCCGAGTGGCCACCCTTGACCGCATCGTGCGGGCGTGCGACCTGGAGTTGCGGCCCTCGTTGGTGGCCGACGACGACCACGACCGGGTCCTGGCCTTCCGGTCGATGGACCTCACGCCGGCGCAGCGCTTCGAGAATTTCGTCAACTTCGTCGTCTTCACCGAGCGGCTGTCCGCCGCTCGCCCCGCCATCACTCGACCAGTTGCCTCGTGACCGACCGGCCGCCCTTCCGCCCCGATCTCATCCTCGAGGTCCTGGTCCGCCACGGCGTCGAGTTCGTCCTCATCGGGGGCACCGCCGCCGCCGCCCATGGTTCTCCCCACCTCACCCAGGACATCGACGTGTGCCACAAGGTGGAGCGGGACAACCTCGAGCGCCTGTCGGCGGCCCTGGTCGAACTGGATGCCAAGATCCGGGTGCCGGATGACGAGGAGGCGTTGCCCTTCGATCGGAGCGCGCCGTTCTTGGAGAGGTGCCTGGTCTGGAACCTGACCACGCGCCACGGAGACCTCGACTTGTCGTCTGTCCCCACCGGAACCGGGGGCTACGACGATCTTCGCAGGGACGCCGCCGACCTCGACCTGGGGCAGGGGCTGGTGGTGGCCGTGGCCTCCCTGGCCGACATCGTCCGCTCCAAGGAGGCCGCTGGTCGCGAGAAGGACCGCCTCACCTTGCCCACGCTGCGGGCCATGCTGGAGCGCCAGCAGCGGGGTTGACGACACCGCTGCGAGAGTGGCGGTTGTGGCCCGCCGGCCGGTCGCCTATCGTTGGCACTCGACACCCGAGAGTGCTAACCGTCCCGAGCGTTGCTCCGGCAGAGGGCACCCAGGGTGGGCACGGTCCCGCGAACATTCCCCCTACGGAGGCGTACATGAAGCTCAAGCCCCTCGACGACCGCATCGTGGTGCGGCCCGGTGAGTCGGAGGAGACCACGGCCAGCGGCCTGGTCATCCCCGATACCGCCAAGGAGAAGCCCCAGCAAGGTGAAGTCCTCGCCGTCGGCCCCGGCCGGCGCTCGGAGCAGACCGGCGAGATCATCCCCTCGGCATCGAGAAGGGCGACACCGTCGTCTACAGCAAGTACGGCGGCACGGAGTTCAACCTCGACGGGGAGGATGTCCTCATCTTGACCAGCCGGGACGTCCTCGCCACCGTCAAGAGCTAGGAGGCCTTCATGCCGAAGATGCTCAAGTTCGACGAGCAGGCCCGTCGCAGCCTGGAAGCCGGGGTCGACAAGCTGGCCAACGCGGTCAAGGTCACCCTCGGCCCCAAGGGTCGCAACGTGGTCCTGGAGAAGAAGTTCGGGGCGCCCACCATCACCAACGACGGGGTCTCGATCGCCAAGGAGATCGAGCTCGACGACCCGTTCGAGAACATGGGCGCCCAGCTGGTCAAGGAAGTAGCCACCAAGACCAACGACATCGCCGGCGACGGCACCACCACCGCCACCGTGTTGGCTCAGGCCCTGGTGCGCGAGGGCCTGCGCAACGTGGCTGCGGGCGCCAACCCCATGGCCCTCAAGCGGGGGATCGACGCAGCCGTTCGGGCTGCGGTCGACTCCATCGCGGCCCAGGCCAAGGAAGTCGACGACAAGTCCGAGATCGCCCAGGTGGCGTCCATCTCGGCCGCCGACTCCTCCATCGGCGAGGTGATCGCCGAGGCCATCGACAAGGTGGGCAAGGACGGCGTGGTCACCGTCGAGGAGTCCAACACCTTTGGCATGGAGCTCGACTTCACCGAAGGCATGCAGTTCGACAAGGGCTACCTCTCGCCCTACTTCGTCACCGACCAGGAGCGCCAGGAGTCCATCCTCGAGGATCCCTACATCCTGTTGGTCAACGGCAAGGTCTCGACCGTGCACGACCTCGTGCCCGTGCTCGAGAAGGTCATGCAGTCGACCAAGCCCCTCCTCATCATCGCCGAGGACATCGAAGGCGAGGCCCTGGCCACCCTGGTGGTCAACAAGATCCGGGGCACGTTCAACTCGGCTGCGGTGAAGGCTCCCGGCTTCGGTGAGCGCCGCAAGTCGATGTTGCAGGACATGGCCGTGCTCACCGGTGGCCAGGTCATCTCCGAGGAGGTGGGCCTCAAGCTGGAGAACGCCACCCTCGACCTGTTGGGCACTGCCCGCAAGGTCATCGTGACCAAGGACGACACCACGGTCATCGAGGGCGGCGGCAGCGAAGCCGACGTATCCGGGCGCATCAGCCAGCTCCGGCGCGAGATCGAGGACACCGACTCCGACTGGGACCGCGAGAAGCTGCAGGAGCGGCTGGCCAAGCTGGCCGGTGGCGTGGCCGTGGTCAAGGTGGGGGCCGCCACCGAGGTCGAGCTCAAGGAGAAGAAGCACCGCATCGAGGACGCCTTGTCGGCCACCCGGGCCGCCATCGAAGAGGGCGTCGTGCCCGGTGGAGGGACCGCCCTGGTGCGGGCCCGAGCTGCGCTCGACGGGCTCAGCCTCACCGGTGACGAAGCCACGGGTGCGGCCATCGTGCGCAATGCGCTGATCGCCCCGGCCCGCTGGATCGCCATCAACGCAGGCATCGAAGGCGCCATCGCGGTGCAACAGATCGAACGGGAGACCGGCCCGATCGGCCTCAACGCCCTCACCGGCGAGTTCGAGGACCTGTTCAAGGCCGGTGTCATCGACCCGGCCAAGGTCACCCGGGCGGCGCTGCAGAACGCGGCATCGATCGCCAGCCTGCTCCTCACCACCGAGGCGCTCATCACCGACAAGCCGGCCTCCGACCCGGTGCTTCCTCCCATGCACGGCATGGGTGCTCCCGGCGACATGAGCGGCGGCATGGGCGGTATGGGCGGGGGTATGGGGGGCATGGGCTTCTAGGTGGCCCCCGTGGTTGGCGGGTCCTGTCACCGACGGGATTCCTTCCCTTCCGGCCTGCGCTTCGCTCCGGCCGGCGGGCCCCTTCCGTCGGTGCCACCCGCCAACCACTACCTCTAGCTCCCGAGCTGTTGCTGCTGCTGGGCGAGAAGGCCGGCCCGTTGAGGGCCGGCTTTCTCGCATGTGCGTTTCGCTCTCTCGGTGGGGTAGGGCGACTGTCATGACTGATCAGGTGGATCCTCGGGACCAGGACAACACGAACACCGAGAAAGACCCGGAGGACTGGGTCACGGGCGACGAGGCCATGACCGGGGCGCAGGCTTCGTACCTGGAGACGCTGAGCCAAGAGGCGGGTGAGGCCTTCGACGCTTCCCTCACCAAGGCGCAGGCGTCGCAGCGGATCGACGAGCTGCAGGAGCGCACCGGACGAGGTCGCTGACCGTGGCGCCCGGGAGCATCGAGCTCCCTCCTCGGGAGGGTGCCGGGAACGGGGGCCGGGAGGCCGAGCTGACCTTCATCGGGACGGCCACGGTCCTCCTCCGCTACGGCGGCTTCACCCTGCTCACCGACCCCAACTTCCTTCATCGGGGCGACCACGCCAAGTTGGGCTACGGGCTGCGCTCCCGGCGCCTGACCGAGCCGTCCATGACCATCGCCGAGTTGCCCCCGCTCGACTTCATCGTGTTGTCCCACCACCACGGCGACCACTTCGACGAGGTGGCCGCCGCCCAGCTCGACAAGCAGGTCCCGATCATCACCACCGGCCACGCCGCCGGAAAGCTCCGGGGTCAGGGGTTCAGCGCATCCGTCGCCCTCGACACCTGGGCGTCCCAGCTCATCGTCCGGGGGGACGCCTCCGTGCGGGTCACGGCGATGCCCGGCCGGCACGGCCCGGGACCATTGGCGGGCCTGCTCCCGCCGGTGATGGGCGCCATGGTGGAGTTCACCCGAGCCGGGCGGTCAACCTTCCGGCTCTACATCAGCGGGGACACCCTGATGCACGATCGGCTGGCGGAGATCCCGAGGCGCTACCCCGACATCGACATGGGACTGCTCCACCTGGGCGGCACCAGGGTGCTCGGGGTGCTGGTGACCATGGACGCCGAGCAGGGGATGGCGGCCCTGCGCCTGGTCCGGCCCCGCGTCGCCGTGCCCATCCACTACGAGGACTACACGGTGTTCAAGGAGCCTCTGGCGGTCTTCGAGGAGGCCGTGGCCGGGGCCTCGTTGAGCACCGTCGTGCGCACCCTCGGACGGGGCGAGACCTACCGGTTCGAGCCTTCCCAGCTCGGGTCACCAGAGGCCGGTGTCGATTCCGGGGACCGTTAGCTGACAGAGCCACGCAGTAGGCTCACCCCGATGGAGGAACGCCCCTTGCCCGACCCCGCCAAGTTGCTGGCCCGTTGGATGGAATGGGAACGGGGCGAGGAGCCCCCGGGCCGGGTGATGGCCAACCTCAAGACCGGTGGGCTGAGGGAACTGCTGGAGCAGCTGGTGACCGTGCAACAGGAGCAGGTCGGCAGCTGAGGTCGTCGCCGTAAGGAGATCAGTCGTCCGAGGAGCCACTCCCTCGATGATCACTTCCACCCGTCGGTTCTGGGCCCGCCCGTCGGGGTTGTCGGTGCCGTCGGGAAGGGCGTTGGGCGCCACCGGTTGGCTCTCTCCCACCCCGCTGACGTCGAGGTCCGACCGGTCGATCCCGTGTCCCTCCACCAGCGCGTCGGCCACCGCCTGGGCCCGGTGCTGCGAGAGGTCGTCGTTGTAGGCGGCGTCACCGAAGTCGTCGGTGTGGCCGCGTATAGAGACGGGCGCACCTTCGTAGAAGGTGAGCACCTCGGCGATGTCGGCCAGCGTGGTCGCCGCTTCGGCCTTGAGCTCGGCCCGGTCGAACTCGAAGAGCACGAGCTCGGGGAGGGTGATGACGGTGCCTTCGGGGGTGGTCGAGGTCTCCAGATCGGACAGGATCTCGCCCACCCGAACCTCCACCTCCGAGCGCTCGCCGGGATCGTCCACCACCACCCGGGACGTGGGGCGGGGACCCCCCACCGCCAGCTGACTGGTGGCGGGCGGCGCCTCCACCTCCACCTTGCTCGGGCGCCCGGCCTCCACCCGCTCGCCGGTGGCGTCACAGGCGGAAGCCAGCAGGACCAGACCGATGACCAGGCCGGGGACGCCTCGCCTAGCCACGCTCGACGGGGATGTCGTTGATCTCGAGCTCCGGGTTGGTGGACTGGGCGTAGGTATCGGTGACGGCATCGGTGCCGTAGGAGTTGACGATGAGGCGCAGTGACGTGGCCGAGCGGTCGAGGCGACCGAGGAAGGTCAGCTCCCCGGCCAGCGTGCCGCCGGACTCCACCCGCAGGGTGGGGTTGTCGGCGGGGGGCACGAAGTTGTAGACGTTGTCCAGGTTGTCGACGAGTTGCATGTCGACGAAGTTCAGCTCGACATCTCCTGGGTTTCCGACGCCGTTGACCGGCGCCCACCTCCACGGTCATGGGCAACCGTCATCGTGGCCATCGCCTTCGGTCGAGGCTTCGAGATCCCGGGCGGACGAGCGAGGGGCGCGTGGCGAGATCGAGATGGACGGCCTACGGCTTCGACGACATCGCCATCGTGCCCAGCCCGGCCGGAGGACCGCCTGGGAGGTGGATCGAGATCCCGGTCATGGGCGCGGCCATGGCTGGGCCGCCCACCGCCATCGAGCTGGGTCGCCTGGGGGTGGGGGTTGAACCTCGAGGGCCTGTGGACCCGCTACGAGGACCCCGAGGCGCTGCTCGAGGAGATCGCCGACCTGGCCGATGACAAGGCCACCTTGCGCATGCAGGAGATCTACACCGAGCCCATCAAGCCCGAGCTCATCGCCCCCCGCATCCGCCAGATCCGCGACGCCGGGGTCATCTCCTGCGCCTCGGTCACCCCCCAGCGCACCCAGGCCTTCGCCCCCCACCTTCTCGAGGCCGAGCTCGACCTCCTGGTCATCCAGGGCACGGTCGTGACGGCCGAGCACCTGTCCAAGACCGTCGAGCCCTCAACCTCAAGCGCTTCGTGCGGGACCTGCCCATCCCGGTGGTCGTGGGCGGCTGTGCGTCGTACGACGCGGCCCTGCACCTCATGCGCACCGGTGCTGCGGGGGTGCTCGTGGGCGTGGGCCCCGGCAACGCCTGCACCAGCCGGGGTGTGCTCGGCATCGGAGTGCCCCAGGCCACCGCGGTGGCCGACGCCAAGGGGGCCCGCATGCGCCATCTCGACGAGACCGGCGTCTACTGCCACGTCATCGCCGACGGCGGCATGAGCACCGGGGGCGACATCGCCAAGGCCATCGCCTGCGGCGCCGACGCCGTCATGATCGGCTCGCCCCCGCCGCCGCGGTCGAGGCGCCCGGGCGGGGCTACCACTGGGGCATGGCCACGTTCCACCCCACGCCGCCTGCGGCGCTCGGGTACGGGTGGGGCCCGTGGCACGCTGGAAGAGATCCTGGTGGGGCCGGCCCGGGAGAACGACGGGCGCCTCAACCTCTGTGGCGCTCTGCGCACCTCGATGGCCACGTGCGGCTACGAGACGGTCAAGGAGTTCCAGAAGGCCGAGGTCATGATCGCCCCCGCCCTCCAGACCGAGGGCAAGGAGCTCCAGCGGGCCCAGGGCATCGGCATGGGCCGCGCCGGGTGAGCGGGTGCGGGCGGCGGTGACCGACTTCGACACCGTTCTGGTCGTCGACTTCGGGGCCCAGTACGCCCAGCTCATCGCCCGGCGGGTCCGTGAGGCCCACGTCTACAGCGAGATCGTCCCCCACACCATCACCGCAGCCGAGGTGGCCGCCCGCTCGCCGGTGGGGGTCATCCTCAGCGGTGGGCCCAAGTCGGTGCACGTGCCCGGTGCCCCCGAGCTGGACCCGGAGGTGTTCACCCTGGGGTTCCCGTGCTCGGCATCTGCTACGGCGCCCAGCTGGTGGCGGCCAGCCTCGGAGGTTCGGTGGCCCGCACCGGGCGGGGCGAGTACGGGCGCACGTCGCTCGAGGTGGGGGCCCCCTCCGAGCTGTTCGAGCTGGCCGGGGAGCAGTCGGTGTGGATGAGCCACGGTGACTCGATCGTCG
Source organism: Acidimicrobiales bacterium (assembly GCA_030446545.1). Lineage (GTDB taxonomy): Bacteria > Actinomycetota > Acidimicrobiia > Acidimicrobiales > CADCSY01 > JADDRA01. Next base: position 25,195 of record JAUJNB010000009.1, read on the forward strand.
CCGTCCCCGACGGCTTCGTGGCCACCGCCCGCAGCGGGGACGCGCCGGTGGCGGCGCTGGAGTCGCCCATCCGTCGCATCTACGGCGTGCAGTTCCATCCCGAGGTGGTGCACACCCCCGGGGCCAGGAGCTGCTCGAGCGCTTCCTCCATGGCGTCTGCCGGGCCCGTCCCACCTGGACGATGACGTCGATCATCGAGTCCCAGGTGGAAGCCGTCCGCCGCCAGGTGGGATCCGAGCGGGCGATCTGCGGTTCGTCGGGCGGCGTCGACTCGGCGGTCGCCGCCGCTTTGGTCCACAAGGCCGTGGGGACCAGCTCACCTGCGTGTACGTCGACACCGGGCTGATGCGCGAAGGTGAGAGCGACCAGGTGGTCGAGACCTTCCGCCGACACCACGGCATCGAGCTGATCCACGTCCAGGCGGCCGAGCGCTTCTTCGACCGCCTGGCGGGCGTGGTCGATCCCGAGGAGAAGCGCAAGGCCATCGGGGAACGCTTCATCCGGGAGTTCGAGGTGGCGGCCCAGGGCCTGACCGATGCCCGCTTCCTCGTCCAGGGCACGCTGTACCCCGACGTGATCGAGTCGGGGACCCCGATGCGGCCCGCATCAAGTCCCACCACAACGTGGGCGGGCTCCCCGCCGACCTCGACTTCGAGCTGGTGGAACCGCTCCGGGCCCTGTTCAAGGACGAGGTTCGCCGGGTGGGCGAGGAGCTCGGCCTGCCCGCCGAGATCGTGTGGCGCCAACCCTTCCCCGGCCCCGGCCTCGGCGTGCGCATCCTGGGCGAGGTCACACCGGAGCGCCTGGCCGTGCTGCGCCACGCCGATGCCATCGTGCGGGAGGAGATCAAGGCAGCCGGGTTGGAACGGGAGATCTGGCAGGCCTTCGCCGTGCTGGCGGCCGACATTCGCTCGGTGGGCGTGATGGGCGACGAGCGCACCTACGCCTCACCGGTGATCATCCGGGCCGTCACCAGCGACGACGCCATGACCGCCGACTGGGCCCGGCTGCCCCACGACCTGCTGGAGCGGCTGTCGAGCCGCATCGTCAACGAGGTCTCCGGCGTGAACCGGGTGGCCTACGACATCACGTCCAAGCCCCCGGCACCATCGAGTGGGAATAGCTCTTCGCCAACGAACCAGAGGTTCGGCGGCGGATCTCAGGCGGCGTGCAGGTGGACCGAGGGCGGCCAGGCCCTGCAAGGTGATGCTGTCGCGGTAGCGGGGCTGTCGTCGAGCAGCTCGATGCGGGGAACCGCTCGAGCAGGCGACCGAAGACGACCTGGCCCTCCAGCCGGGCCAGGGCCGCGCCCAGGCAGAAGTGGATGCCGCTCCCGAAGCTCATGGGGGCCGTCGCTGCGGCCCACGTCGAGGCGGTGGGGATCAGGGAAGCGGCGGGGATCACGGTTGGCCGCCCCGAGGAGGGTCAACACGGTGGAACCGACCGGGAAGGCGTGGCCGTCGATCTCCACGTCGTCGAGGGCGATGCGGCCGTTGACCTGCACCGGGCTGTCGTAGCGCAGCAGCTCCTCGACCGCCGACGGGAGCATCGCCGGGTCCCGCCGAAGGCGTTCGAGCTGGTCGGGATGGCGCAACAGGGCCAGGAGCCCGTTGCCGATGAGGTTGGTGGTGGTCTCGAAGCCGGCCGCGAAGAGCAGGATGGCGCTGGAGAGCAGTTCCTGTTCGCTCAGCTGGTCGCCGTCGTCCTCGGCTGCGATGAGCTGGCTGAACAGGTCGGGGCCCGGATCCCGCCGGCGCTCGACGGCCAGGTGGCGGAAGTAGTCCTCCATCTCCAGGGTGGCCTGGTTGGCCGTGGCCAGGACGTCGGGGGAGACGAAGGGCTCCAGGCTGGCGGCCGAGTCGCGCACCAGGCGCTGGAACTGGGGGCGGTCGGCGGGAGGCACGCCCAGCATCTCGCCGATCACCTTGACCGGGAGGGGGAAGGCCAGCGTGGCCATCACATCGGTCTCACCCCCGCCGATGACATCGAACACCTCGTCGGCCAGGCGCAGGACCTGCGGACGGAGGGCCTCACCGTGCGGGGCGTGAACGCCTTGGCCACCAGGCCCCGCAGCCGGGTGTGATCGGGTGGATCGCTGAAGAGCATCGACGGGCGCTCGGCGCTGAAGGCCTGCTGGGCCAGGAGCTCCTGGTCCTCGAGGCCCCACCGCCGCTGCATGGAGACGAAATCCTTGCCCAGGCGGGGGTGGCGCAGCACGGCCTGGCAGTGGTCGAAGCGGGTGAGGACCCACATACCCCCGGGCGGGGAACCTGGAGCGGTCAGGACCAGGCGGTGGACGGGCCAGTGCTCCTGGAGCTGGGCGTAGCGGGGGTAGGGGTCGGCCCGGCCTTCCGGGGTGGCCAGGAGCTCGAACACCAGCGCATCGGCGGGACCGATGGTGGGGGGGGCGGCGTCGGTCGTGGTCATGGGTCCAGTCTCGCCCCTTCCGGCGAGAATCGTGCGTCGCCGCCCGCCTCCATTTTCTGGGCACCTGCGACCCGCAGAGAGCACCAGCAGCCCGGAAAGGAGTGGACGGGGGAGGCCGCAGCTCGGCTCGTGGTCGTCCCAGGGCGTCGGTAGGGTCAGCGGGGCATGCCCAGCGCGCCTGGCGTTCCCGGTCGAGACCTGTTGGCCGGGCTCAACCCCGACCAGGCCGAGGCGGTCACCGCCGGTGACGGCGCCCTGCTGGTGGTGGCCGGTGCCGGCTCCGGCAAGACCCGCGTGCTCACCCATCGCATCGCCCACCTCGTGGCCCAGGGGGTGTCGCCCTTCGAGATCCTGGCCATCACCTTCACCAACAAGGCCGCCGACGAGATGAAGTCCCGGGTGGCCGCCCTGGTGGGCCCCGTGGCCCAGCGCATGTGGGTCTCCACCTTCCACGCCGCCTGCGTGCGCATCCTGCGTCGCCACGGCGGGGTCCTGGGCTACCCCTCGTCGTTCACCATCTACGACCAGGCCGACGCCGTGCGCCTGACCGGCTACGTCCTGCGCGACCTCGACATCGACCCCAAGAAGATGACGCCCCGTGGGGTCCACGGGGCCATCAGCACGGCCAAGAACGAGCTGGTGTGGCCGGCCGGCTACGCCGAGGGTGCGGGCACCATCTTCGAGCGCCGCATCGCCGAGATCTACGCCGAGTACCAGCAGCGTCTGGTGCGGGCCGGGGCCATGGACTTCGACGACCTCCTGGCCCAGACGGTGCGGCTGTTCCGGGACCACCCGGCGGTGTTGGAGCACTACCAGCGGCGGTTCCGCCACGTCCTGGTGGACGAGTACCAGGACACCAACCGGGCCCAGAACGAACTGGTGGTCCTCTTGGCCAGGGGCCACGGCAACGTCTTCGTGGTGGGCGACAGCGATCAGTGCCTGCCGCCGGGAACGCTCGTCTCGACTCCGGACGGGCCCCGACCCATCGAGGCGTTGGCCGAGGGCGACGAGGTTCTGGGAACAGGCGGGGCCAAGGCCGTCCGCAGGGGTCGCATCCGTGTCACCCGACGAGGTTGGTGGAGCGGCCGGCTCTATCAGGTGCGCGCTGCCGGGCGCACGCTTCGAGGCACCCCGCACCACATCGTGTTGGCTGACCTGGCCCTCGAACCAGGAGGCTGGGTCGTCTACGTCATGGAACGAGCCGACAGGGGTTACCGAGTCGGCTTGGCGGAGAGCGTCCGCTCGGACAGCTTCGGCCAACCTGATCAGGGAGCTCGGGTCCGGTTGCACCAGGAGCACGGGGACAAGCTCTGGGTGCTACGCGTGTGCACGACCCGGGCCGAAGCCGCCTTCTGGGAAGCATGGTTGGCGGCGCAGTACGGGTTGCCCACCGCCTGCTTCCACGGTGTCGGGCGAAAGCCCGCCATGGACGAGAGCTGGCTCGAACGTCTCTACCTCGAGCTCGACACCAAGGCGGCGTTCAAGCGGCTGATGGACGACCTCGATCTCCACCCCGAGTTCCCCCATCTTCGACCGGCCGACGGGGGCCGTCGCCAGAGCCTGAACCTGACCATGTTCAGCGACCGGCGGGGGCCGGGCGCATACCACCGCCTCCAATGGTCGTCGAACCGCATGGACACTGCCGAGGCCTTGGGTGCCGCAGGCTTCTCCGTTCGGCCGGGACGCGTCGGTGGGGCTCGGGTGGAGACGAGTCGCAAGGACTACCGCGAGGCGCTGGAGTTGGCCAGGAAGGTGGCGGCGGCGGGGGGGCTGGAGCTCTGCCGGCGGGCCCTGATCGAGGGCCGGATCTGGACGTTCACGCCGCTGTCCCATCTCCGGGTCGGGATGACGGTGCTCGTCGAGGGGGAAAACGGACTCTGCGAGGCTCGGATCGAGGAGGCCGAGTCCCAGCACTACGACGGGCCCGTCTTCGACCTCGAGGTTGCACCCACCCACACCTACGTGGCCGACGGGGTCCTGGTCCACAACTCGATCTATCGGTTTCGAGGGGCCGACATCTCCAACATCCTGGACTTCGAGCGGGCCTTCCCCGAGGCCTCGGTGGTGGTGTTGGCCCAGAACTACCGCTCCACCCAGACCATCCTCGACGCGGCCAACGCCGTCATCGCCCACAACCAGGGGCGCACCCCCAAGGACCTGTGGACCGACCAGGCCGGGGGCGAGCCCATCGTGCACTACATCGCCGAGGACGAGCACGACGAGGGCGCCTTTGTGGTGGGCGAGCTGGCCCGCCTGCACGACGGGGGGACCTACCGCTGGGGCGACGTGGCCGTGTTCTACCGGACCAACGCCCAGAGCCGGGTGATCGAGGAGCAGCTGGTGCGCCGGGGGGTGCCCTACAAGGTGGTCGGGGGCGCCCGCTTCTACGACCGGCGGGAGGTCAAGGACGCCTTGGCCTACCTGCGGGCCACGGTGAACCCGACCGACGAGGTCTCACTCAAGCGGGTGCTCAACGTGCCCCGCCGGGGGGTGGGCGACACGACCCTGCGCCGGCTCGACGCCTGGGCCCAGGCGGAGGGGGTGGCCTTCGGGGTGGCCCTGGAGCGGGCCGCGGAGGCGGGGGTGGCCGCGGCCGCCTTGAAGGGGATCGGTCGTTTCCTGGCGCTGTTGGAGGAGCTGCGGGTCCTGGTCGAGGCGGGGGAGGGACCGGCCGAGGTGCTCGACGCAGCCCTGGGCGCCAGTGGCTACCGGGCCGAGCTGGAGGCCGAGCGCAGCGTGGAGGCCCAGGGCCGCATCGAGAACCTGGCCGAGCTGGTGGGGGTGGCCGGCGACGCCGACACCGTCGACGCCTTTTTGGAGTCGGTCAGCCTGGTGGCCGACACCGACGCCATCGACGGTGACGGGTCACAGGTGCTGCTCATGACCCTGCACTCGGCCAAGGGCCTGGAGTTCCCGGTGGTGTTCCTCACCGGGCTGGAGGACGGCGTCTTCCCCCACCTGCGGGCCCTCACCGAGCCGGCCGAGCTGGAGGAAGAGCGCCGGCTGGCCTACGTGGGCATCACCCGGGCCCGGGAGCGGTTGTACCTGACCTCGGCCTGGCGTCGCTCGTTGTTCGGGGCCACGCAGTACAACCCACCCAGCCGCTACCTGCGGGAGCTGCCCGAGGAGCTGGTGCGCACGGTGGGGGAGGCGCCCGGGCGGCGGGGCGGCCGTTCGTCCACCGCCTCGTCGACCGGTTTCGACCGTCCGGGCCGGGGCCGCGCTCGGGGGCCGTTCGACGGCGGCAACGAGCCCGAGGGCCGGGTGTTCGGGGCCCGGCCCCGCATCGTGGAGTCGGCCCTGCACCAGACCCGGCCACCCCCGAGCACGGGCGCCGAGGGCCTCGGCCTACGGGTGGGCGACGACGTCCGTCACAAGAAGTGGGGCGACGGCGTGGTGCTGGAGGTGCAGGGTTCGGGGGACAAGGCCGAGGCCCTCATCCGCTTTCCGGGCACCGGCGAGAAGCGGGTGCTGCTGTGCTGGACCCCGCTGGAGAAGGTGGGCTAGGACCCGGTCGGGGCGGTCGGGGCGGTCGGGGCGGTCGGGGCGGTCGGGCGCAGGTCGACCGAGAGCATGCCCTCGGTCACGCTGGTGGGGTAGCGGGTCAGGCCCTTGCCGTCGGCCGGGAAGCGCTGGCCGCTGCAGGGGTCGACCAGCTCCCGTGAGGCGGCCGTCCACCGCAGCAGGCAGGCCCGGTCGGCACCCGGCGCCTGAGCCGAGAACGCCAACCACCCCACCTCGGGGCGGTCCCCCAGGTGTTGGAGGTAGATGTCCCGCGCTCGGTCGGGAGAGGCGTCGGGGATGGCGATGGGGCCGTCGCGGGCGATGTTGGCGGCCAGCCGCTCGACCTGGCCGGCCTGGAACACGTCGTCCCCCAGGCGCACGTCGACCTGACCGGAGCTGCCGAGCAGGGCCAGGGCGGTGAACAGGCCGATGCCGAAGAGCACGGCGATGACACCCATGACCACGGGACGCCGGGTGCTCACCCTCGTAGTATCGACCGACGTGGACCTCTACGAGTACCAGGGCAAGCAGTTCCTGGCCTCGTTCGGGGTCCCCACCCCCGTGGGTGAGGTGGCCGCCGATCCCCTCGAGGTGGTCGCCGCCGCCGAACACCTGGGCTACCCCGTGGTGGTCAAGGCCCAGGTCCGGGTGGGAGGTCGGGGCAAGGCGGGAGGCATCCGGGTGGTGGCCGACGCCGAGCAGGCCCGCGCCGCGGCCGAGGCCATCCTGGGCATGGAGATCAGCGGCCACCGGGTCGAGCGGGTGTGGGTGGAGCGGGCCTCGGACATCGCCGCCGAGCACTACGTCAGCTTCACCCTCGACCGTGGCGCCCGGGCCCACCTGGGGTTGCTGTCGGCCCGGGGTGGGGTCGACATCGAGACCGTCGCCGTCGAGGAGCCCGATGCCTTGGCCCGCCTGCACATCGACCCCATCGAGGGGCTGTCGTCGGCCCAGTGCCGCCAGTGGGTGGCCGCCGCCGGTCTCGGCGACGTGGTCCCGGTCGATGCCCTGATCGAGCTCCTCGGCCAGCTGTGGACCGCCTACTGCGAGGGCGACGCCGAGCTGGTGGAGGTCAACCCGCTCGTGTTCACCGCCGGAGGCGAGGTGGTGGCCCTCGACGCCAAGGTCACGCTCGACGACAGTGCCGCCTTCCGCCACGACTGGGCCGCCTACGCCGCCACCCAGGCCGGTGACGAGCGCGAGCAGGACGCCCGGGCCCGGGGGCTGCAGTACGTGGGCCTCGACGGGACCGTGGGCATCGTCGCCAACGGGGCCGGGCTGGCCATGAGCACCATCGACGTGGTGGGCCAGGTGGGCGGGACCGCGGCCAACTTCCTCGACATCGGCGGCGGGGCCAAGGCCGAGGTGATGGCCGCCGCCCTCGAGGTGGTCAACGCCGACCCCAAGGTGGCGGCCATCTTCGTCAACATCTTCGGGGGCATCACCCGGGGGGAGGAGGTGGCCAACGGGATCGTGGAGGCGCTGGGGCGTGTCGACATCACCTCGCCCATCGTCGTGCGCCTCGACGGCACCAACGCGGCCGAGGGCCGGGCCATCCTGGCCGCGCATGAGTCCGAGCGACTGCAGTCCCGCCCCACCATGGTCGAGGCCGCCCGCACCGCCGTACAGCTTGCAGCGCAGAGCGGGTGGCCATCGGGAGCTCCAGGGATGGCGCCGGCGGAAGGGGCCCACCCGGCGAATGCCGGGTGGGAAGGAGGGCCGCCGGGGACAGGACCCGTGGAGCGGGCAGTCGATGGGCGGGACCCGTGACCATTCTCGTCGACGAGCACACCAAGGTCGTCTACCAGGGCCTCACCGGGAGCCAGGGCCGCTTCTACGGGCTGCGCAACCGGGCCTACGGCACCCAGGTGGTGGCCGGCACCAACCCCCGCAAGGCGGGGACCGACGTGGAGGGTGTCCCGGTGTTCGCCACGGTGGGCGAGGCGGTGGACGCCACGGGAGCCACGGCATCGTGCATCTTCGTCCCCGCCGCGGGTGTGCCGCCGGCGGTGCTGGAGGCGGCCGGAGCCGGCATCGAGTTGGTGGTGGTCATCACCGAGGGAGTTCCCACCCACGACCAGGCCCGCATGTTCGCCACCGTGACCCGCGACTTCCCGTCCACCCGCCTGCTCGGCCCCAACTGCCCGGGCGTCATCAGCCCCGGCCGGGCCAACATCGGCATCACCGCCGGCGAGATCGCCCGGGGTGACGGGCCGGTGGGCATCGTGAGTCGCTCCGGGACCCTCACCTACCAGGCCCTCCACGAGCTGACCCAGGCCGGCGTGGGCCAGACCACGTGCGTGGGCATCGGCGGCGACCCGGTGCCGGGCACCACCTTCGTCGACTGCCTGCAGTTGTTCGAGGCCGACCCCGACACCCGGGTGGTGATGCTCATCGGCGAGATCGGGGGCTCGGCCGAAGAGGAGGCGGCCGAGTACGTGGGCCAGATGAGCACGCCGGTGGTGGGCTACGTGGCCGGGGTGTCGGCCCCTCCCGGACGGCGCATGGGCCACGCCGGGGCCATCGTCTCGGGCGGCAGGGGAACGGCCCGGGCCAAGATCGAGGCGTTGGAACGGGCCGGCGTGGCTGTGGGCCGGGACCCGAGCGAGGCCGCCCGGCTGGTGGCCGAGGTCGTGGCCCGGCTCTGAAGTCATCGGTCCCGCCCCCAACCCTTTCTGTGCGCTGGTGGTTCCCTGTCCACCACACGCGCACACAAACGTGACGCCGGCCGCCAGCATGGGCGCGTGCGCGGGATCACGCTCCTGGTCACCCTGGTCGCGCTGATCGCCGGCTGTGCCTCCGAAGTGGGGGACGACCGGCTGTTTCGGGTGGGGCGGGCGCACTCCGCGCCTGCCCCAGGAGCGCCGCCGATCGCCCTGATCACGGTCCCACCCGGCGACGAGGCCGTGGCCCTGCGCACCGACACCGGCGTGGTGGTGCCGGTGATCGAACCACGCGACGGCGGCCACCTCGTCCGTACTCCCTGTGACCGGGAGGCGTTGGTGGCCGGCGGCACGCCGCTGTTCGGCGCCACCGTGGTGCTCGACCCCGGCCACGGAGGAGAGGAGACCGGTGCGGTTGGGGCCAACGGGCTCAGCGAGGCCGAGCTCAACCTGGCCGTGGCCGAGCTGGCCCGGACCGAGCTGGAGTCGGTAGGGGTGTCGGTGGTGCTCACCCGCTCGGCCGACTACCGCATCAGCCTCGCTACCCGGGCCGAGACCGCCGTGCGCCTCGGCGCCCGGGCCTTGGTGTCCATCCACCACAACGGCGACGCCGACGGCCCTTCGGCCCGGCCCGGTACCGAGACCTACGCCCAGATCGCCTCGCCGGAATCCCGGCGCCTGTCGGGGCTGGTCTACGAAGAGGTGGTCGGGGCCCTGGCCGCCTATGTGGAGGTGCCCTGGGTGGCCGACCGTGACGCAGGTGCGAAGTTCCGTCCCGACGACGAGGGTGACGACTACTACGGCATCCTGCGCCGCTCGGCCGGTGTCCCTGCGATGCTGTCGGAAGCCGTGTTCCTCTCCAACCCGCCCGAGGCCGAGCTGATGGCCGGCGACGACGCCCGTCGGTCGGAGGCCGCCGCTATCAGCCGGGCAGTCGTCCGCTTCCTCGGCACCGACGCCGCCGGCTCCGGCTTCGTCGAGCCCTACCCACGCATCGACGCCCCCGGCCGCACCGGCGGGACCGAGGGCTGCGAGGACCCGCCGCTGTAGACGCCGCTGGTACCGTCGCCGGGTGCGCATCGGGGTGCTGGCGTCGGGCAGCGGGACCATCCTCCAGGCCATCCTCGACGACGGGATCGAGGTCGCGGTGGTGGTGGTCGACCGCCCTTGTGGCGCCACCGAGGTGGCGGCCCGGGCCGGGGTGGAGGTGGTGCTGGTGGCCCGGGGCAGCTTCGGCGCCGACTTCGACCGTCTCGACCACACCCACCGGGTGGTCGACGCCCTGGCCGCCCACGACATCGGGCTGGTGGTCATGGCCGGCTTCGGGACCGTCCTGGACAAGCCCGTCCACGACGCCTACGCCGGGCGCATCCTCAACACCCACCCGGCCCTGCTGCCCGCCTTCCCCGGCTGGCACGCGGTGGAACAGGCCCTGGCCGCCGGCGTCAAGGTGACCGGCTGCACCGTGCACGTGGCCACCCTGGAGGTCGACGCCGGGCCCATCCTGGCCCAAGAGGCGGTACCGGTCCTGTCCGGCGACACCGCCGCCTCCCTGCACGAACGCATAAAGGAAGTCGAGCGGGTGCTCTACCCGGCCACCATCCGCACCTTCCTGGCGGAGCACCGGACATGAGGGCGCTGCTGTCGGTCTACGACAAGACGGGCCTGGTGGCGCTGGCCTCGGGCCTGACCGAACTGGGCTGGGAGCTGGTGTCGAGCGGGGGGACGGCCCGGGCCCTGGCCGAGGCCGGCATCGTCGCCCTCCCGGTGGAGGACGTCACCGGCGCTCCCGAGATGCTCGACGGCCGGGTCAAGACCCTGCACCCCGCGCTCCACGGCGCCATCCTGGCCGACCGGTCCAAGGTCGACCACCTGGCCCAGCTCGAGGCCCGGGGCGTCACCCCCATCGACCTGGTGGTCGTCAACCTCTACCCCTTCCGGTCCGAGCCGTCGGTGGAGATGATCGACATCGGTGGCCCGACCATGGTGCGGGCCGCGGCCAAGAACCACGCCTCGGTGGGGGTGGTCGTCGACCCCGCCGCCTACGGCCCCGTGCTCGACGAGTTGCGGGAGGCGGGCGGCCTGTCCGCCGCCACCCGTCGTGGGCTGGCTCGGGCCGCCTTCGCCCACACCGCCGCCTACGACGCCGCCATCGTGGGCTGGTTCGACCTGTCCGACGCCGGTGACGACCCTCTGCCGCCCACCCTGCACCTGGCCCTGGAGCGGGCCCAGGAGCTGCGTTACGGCGAGAACCCTCACCAGGCCGGAGCCCGCTACCGCCCCATCGACACCCTGACCTGGTGGGACGGGGTGGTCCAGCACCAGGGCCTGGCGTTGTCGTACCTCAACCTCTACGACGCCGACGCGGCCTGGACGTTGGTGCACGACCTGGCCGAGCTGACCGGCCCCGACCGCTCGGGGGCGGCGGTGGCCATCATCAAACATGCCAACCCGTGCGGGGCGGCGGTGGCCGACGATCCGGCCACCGCCTACCAGCGGGCCTTCGAGAGCGACGAGCAATCGGCCTTCGGCGGGATCGTGGCCCTGAGCCGGGTCGTCGACCTGGCCACGGCCGAGCGCATGGCGGCCGCGGCCCAGGCCGACGTGGTCATCGCCCCCGGCTACGACGACGGGGTGGTCGAGCTGCTGGCGGCCAAACGCAGGAACACCCGGGTCCTCTCGGCCCCGCCGCCCGTCTCCGATCGCCTCCAGCTCCGACAGCTGGCCGGGGCCTACCTGGTCCAGGAGGCCCCCCACCGGGCGGCCGGTCGCGACACCTGGCAGGTGGTCACCGAGGCCGTCCCCACCGACGAGCAGTGGGCCGACGCCGAGCTGGCGTGGCGGCTGTGCGGCCACGTGAAGTCGAACTGCGTGGCGCTGGTACGCCGGGGCCAGGCCGTGGGCATCGGCGCCGGCCAGCAGAGCAGGGTGGGGGCAGCCGAGATCGCCGCGGCCAAGGCCGGGGGCCGGGCCGCCGGCGGGGCCTCGGCCACCGACGGCTTCTACCCCTTCCCCGACGGGGTGGAGGCGGCGGCCGCCGCCGGGGTGGCGGTGGTGGTCCAGCCCGGTGGCTCGGTGCGAGACGCCGAGGTCACCGCAACGGCCGACCGTCTGGGCTTGGCCATGGTCCTCACCGGCGAGCGCCAGTTCCTGCACTGATGCCCGAACCCACATGACGGCCGCGCTGATGCCCGGGGACCGGTTGCCGACGCCGTGCTCGAGGATTTGCGGCCCCGGGTACGGGCGGTGGCGGCGGGTGGGCGACCTCCCGGTCTCGGCACCATCCTGGTGGGCGACGACCCCGCCAGCGCCGGCTACATCCGGGGCAAGCACGGGCGCTCGGCCGACCTGGGCATCACCTCCTCCCACCAGCACCTGCCCGCCGACGCCACCCAGGAGGAGGTGGTGGCCGCCATCCGGGCCTTCAACGACGACGACGCCGTCGACGCCATGATCGTCCAGCACCCCACGCCGCCCCAGATCGACTACGAGGCGGCCCTGTCCACCATGGACCCCGACAAGGATGCCGACGGCCTGCACCCGGCCAACCTGGGCCGCCTGGCCCTGTCGATGCCCGGTCCCGTTCCGTGTACCCCGGCCGGCATCGAGGCCCTGCTGGCCCACTACCGGGTGCCGGTGGCCGGTCGTCACGTCGTCATCCTGGGCCGGGGGTTCACCCTCGGGCGACCCCTGGCCCTGCTGCTCAGCCAGAAGCGACCGACCGCCAACGCCGCCGTCACCGTGGTCCACACCGGCGTGCCCGAGTGGGCCGAACACACCCGCCGGGCCGACATCGTCATCGCCGCCGCCGGGGTCCCGGGCATCCTCCAGCCCGGGCACGTGCGCCCGGGCGCGGTGGTGGTCGGCGGGGTGCGCTACGAGGGCCGGCGCATCCTGCCCGACGTCGACGAGTCGGTGGCCGAGGTGGCGGGGTGGATCACCCCCGGGTCGGTGGCGTGGGCCCCACCACGGTGGCCATGCTGCTGGCCAACACCGTGGCCGCCGCCGAACGTCGCCGGCTCTGAGGCACCCGCCGTCCCGACCCCGAGAGGGGCTCGATCCGTCCCCCTCCGGGGTCAGAACGCGGTGAGATCGAGGAGGTGGTACTCCCAGGGCCGGGCGGCCAGGTCGGACCGACAGGTGAGGGCGCAGGCGTCGGCCGACCGCCGGCGCCCGACCCGGATCCGCCACCCGGCCGGCATCCCCGGGAACGACTCGGGGCCGGCCGTGGCCAGGAAGGTGACGTCGGCCTGGTTGCCGGTGACGGGTTCGAGTCCCCCGGGACGATGGCGTCGATGCCGGTCAGACCGGTGGCTCCTCGGAGGAAGATGTCGGCCGCCTGGACCAGCGCCGGAAAGGACGAGCGACCCCGGTAGTGCTCGAGGCTCAGCCGGCCCCGGCAGTAGTCGGCGGCGACCCGGGGGCCGTCCTCGGGCCCCACCCGCCCGAAGTAGACGCCCTCGGGGAGGCAGACCAGGTTGGCCGCGAAGCGGTCGCCACCGATGTGGGAGCACTCCCACACGTCCCCCGTCGTCTGCTCCCCGGCGCCGGCGCCGGCGCCGGCGAGGGCTCGGGCCAGCGGGCGCCCGAGGTCGGAGCAGCAACGGTCGTGGCGGCCGTTGGTGCAGACCAACAGCAGTGGACCGGCAACGGTCGGGCCCAGCCCCGGAGCCCGGTCCGACGCCAGGGGGCCGAGGTCGAGGTCGAGCAGCGTGGCCGGATCGTCCACCTCGAGGGACTCCAGCCAGCTCCGTCGGGGACCGGAGTGGGCCAGGTAGCAGCGCCGAAATCCGGACCCGTCCCCTTGCCCGGTGCGGCCCCGAGGAGGGCGACGGATGAGGATGGGACGGACCCCGGCCGCTCGGCAACGGGCCACCAGGGCCCGGGCCACCATGAGGTCGAGGCCGCTCTCGAACACGGCGTCTCGGCCCCAGGCGCCGGGCTGTTCGAGGACCAGCCACGACGGCACTCGGGAGGCGGTGGCCACCAGTGCCTCGCGGCGGGCCAGGGAGCCGGTGGCACAGGGCGGCAGGACCGGTGTCTCAGGCACCTCCCACGACCTCGACCAGGCCTTCTCGGAGTAGCCGACGGACCAGGACCAGGCGGCTGGAGGCGTCGAGCAGGTCGGCGAGGGCGGAGACCGGCAGGGGGCCGCCGTCGAGCAACCGGCGCAGGGCCGGTTCGACGGCCGCAGGCAGGACCAGCTCACGGTCGCCGAGCAACAGGTGCAATGCCGCCGGGTCACCCCTGGTGTCGTCACCGGGTCCGGCGGGCCGACTGGTCGCGGGCTCGCAGACGGACCCGGGCCGGCGGGTGACCACCGTTCGGTCGTCCAGCCGGTCGAGGTCGACGAGCTGGATGAGCTGGCCCTCGAGCAGGGGCGGGCGCTGCGACCAGAACCGCCGGCGGAGCACTTCAGCCACCGGTGCCTGGTCGACGGAGGGCAGCCACCGGTGAGCCTCGGCCAGGCAGGCTTCGACCGCTCCGGCCAGCGCGTCCGGGTCACGGGCGAAGCCCACGGGCAACGGCAACCGGAAGGCGGGGTGCTCGGCGGCCTGTTCCACCACGGCGGCGAGCACGTCGAAGGCGGTGACGGCGTGGACCCCGATGGTCACGTGCAGCGAGGCACCCTGCTGGGCGGTGGCGGCGTGGACGAAGCCCCGGGGGAGATAGAGGCAGTCACCGGGGGCCAGGTCGGCTTCGAACAACAGGGGCTGGGCGGCGGCCGCCTGCTGGCGGGAGCGGTGGCGGGGCAGGGGCGACTCGACGACCGGTTCGCTGACCCGCCAGTGCTTGTGGCCGTACACCTGGAGCACGAAGACGTCGTGGGTGTCGTGGTGGGGAGCCAGGGCGGTGGCTCCGGCGGGGGTCAGGTAGGCGTTGGCCTGGGCCGGGTGGGTCAGGATGAGCTCGAGATCACGGCAGAAGCGGGCCAGCGGCGCCCACGACCGGTGCAGCGACTGCAGTACGACGGTGGCCCCGTCTTCGGCAAAGGCGCGGGACAGGCGAGCCACGTCGACGGCCCCCTGGTAGGGCTTGCCCCCGACCCGGCCGGAGCGGGTGTAGGCGGCCTCCGGTAGGGGGGTGCCGTCGGCCACCAGGCGGAACGAGGGCGTGCGGGGTGACGTGGTCGACAGCACGTGGTCGACGTCCGCCAGTGACAGAAGGTCGGCAAACCTGCGCCCGTCCGGAGGGTCGAGGCGATGGGGCCGGCGGGCCCAGCACCGGCCGAGAAAGTCGGGGATGTCCCCGACACAGCGCTGGAGGGCCCCGCCGGCAGGCGGGCAGGGGTCAGGCGCCAGCGGTGTCGCCGTCGACCACGTCGGCGGTATCGCCGTCGGTGGTGTCGGTGGTGTCACCGTCGACCACGTCGGCGCTGTCACCGTCGCTGGCGTCGGCGTCGCTCTCGTCGGCGTCGGCGTCGCTCTCGTCGGCGTCGGTCCCCGTGGGAGTGTCCGAGGCCATCGGGCTCGTTCCTGGGCGCAGCCAGGTGGTTTCCATGTCGTCGTCGCGCAGTCCGGTCAGCACAGCCATCTCGCACCTCACAGGGAAGGAATGGGGACGAGGCGCACCCTAGCCAGGCTCGGCGGTGGAGCAACGAATCGGATGCTCGGACCGAGACGGAGGTCCGGTCAACGGGACCGGGACGCCCCGAGATCGAGGCCTGCTCGATGGAGGCCCTCCTCGATGCTCGAGCGCTCCTCGGAGAGCAGTCGTCGACGGTCGCCCTGGGGCAGGGTCGCCTGCGGGAGGCCCACGACCACGGCCAGGTCGATGAGCACCCCGTCGTAGGTGTCGAGGTCCTCACACCACTCCTGCACCTTGGTCGGCCACAGCCGTTCGTCGCTCTCGTAGACGTCGAGGCGCCGGCGCATGCCCCTGGCCTCGGCGGTCAGGGTCTCCCGTCGGCCGAGTGGGGGTGGCGGGGGAGGCGAGGGCGACGGGGGGGCAGCGGTCGGAGCGTGACGCGCGGGTCGGTGCCTGGACTGGTGGTGGGCCCGATCCGGCCCACCGGCCCTGGCCTCGGACTTCGGCCGGGAACCGGGACCGATGGCCAGCAGGTGGGCCCGCTCGGGTATGCCGAGGTCGACACCCCGGCCCACCACCGCCTTCTCCAGGAGGGACCGCTCCAGGGTGGTGAGGACCCGGCGGCCGATGACCAGGTCGGGCTCGGGGGCGCCGGGCAGCTGGAGCAGGTCGGCCATCTCGACCAAGGCGTGGTCGTACTCGTTGCGCATGCGCCGCCGGGCCTCCGAGCCGCCGCCGGCCGGGTCACCCAATCGCAGGCGCAGCCCCTTGGCCCGGGCCACCAGGCTGGGGGAGAGGACGGAGGGGTCGGGCGGGGGAGGCGGGGGCCGACGCCAGGGCCGCAGGGGATCAGCCACCTCCTCACCTCCCGCTTCGACTCGGCGCTGCGCTCTTCCCTTTCCTATCAGCACGTCGGGCATGAGAGGTGACACCAGGCTCGCAGGAGACGTCGACGGTGGTCGAACGGGGGATCAGGCGGTCTGGTCGACGGAGTGGTCAGCTTCGGGCGGTGTCGCCCGACGCTCGAGCAGCGCCGTCGCCCGGGGGGCGCGGACGCAGGCGACCTGGCCCTCCTCGACCTGGGGTGGGCGCTCCCACCGGTACTGGTCCATGAGCGTGTCGACCTGACGGCGGCGGTTGAGGTGCATCGGCCATGCCATGGGGGGTCTCCTCCTGCCCGGCCACGGCGACCGTCGCCCCAGCTCCATCTCCTATCGGCACCGCCCGGTGCGGCCTTGAGCCCGAAATCCGGTCCGGGACCGAGGGGTAGCGTGGTGGGCCATGGCCAAGGTCCACGACCTCCTCGCCGCCGGCCCCACGTTGTCGTTCGAGTTCTGGCCGCCCCGGAACCGTGAGACCTTCGCCCGCACGCTCTCGGCCCTGGCCCCCCTCGCCCCCGATTTCGTCTCGGTGACCTACGGAGCCGCTGGCTCGACGAGGGACCGGACGCACGAGCTGGTGATCGAGCTGCTGCGCACGAGCTCCCTGCTGCCGGTGGCCCATCTGTGCTGCGCGGCCCAGCGCCGGGCTGATCTGGTGGAGACGCTGGATCGCTACCGGGCCGAAGGGATCGACAACATCCTCGCCCTGCGGGGTGACCCGCCCCTCGATCACGACGGAGCGCTGCCCGAAGGCGATCTCCGCTACGCAGCCGAGCTGGTGGAGCTGGTGCGGGGCGTCGGCGACTTCTCGGTAGGGGTCGCCGTCCATCCCGAGGGCCATCCCGACTCCAAAGGCGCTCTCGAGTCCGACCTCGGTCACGCCGCGGCCAAGCTCGGCGCCGCTGACTACGCCATCACCCAGTTCTTCTTCCGGGTCGAGGACTACCTTCGCCTGGTCGACGGGCTGGAGGCGCGGGGAGTGGAGAAGCCGGTCGTGCCCGGCATCATGCCCATCGACCGGATCGGCCAGGTGGCCCGCATGGCGGAGATGGCGGGGACGACCTTTCCCCCCGACCTGGCCGCCCGACTGGAGGCCGCCCGTGAGATCCCCGGCGATGTGGCGTCGATCGGCATCGAAGTGGCCACCGAGCTGGGCCAGAAGCTGCAGGCCGAGGATGTCCCCGGCCTGCACTTCTACACCATGAACCGCGCCACCAGCGTCTCGACCGTATGCGCCAACCTGGGGCTGGGCCCCCGCCCGACTTCTTCGACGTGACGAGGAGGCCGGTAGTCTCGACCGATGGCAGAGCCCATCACCATCGCCGACGACGGCTCGCTGGTGGTTCCCGACGAGCCCATCGTGCCCTACATCGAGGGCGACGGCACCGGCGTCGACATCTGGCCGGCCGCCCGTTCGGTCCTCGACGCCGCCGCCGCCCGCCACGGGCTGCGGGTGGGCTGGATGGAGGTACTGGCCGGTGGCAAGGCCCACGCTGAGTGCGGTGAGTGGTTGCCCACCGAGACGATCGACGCCTTCCGCCATTACAAGGTGGGCATCAAAGGCCCGCTGACCACCCCGGTGGGCGGCGGCATCCGCAGTCTCAACGTGGCCCTGCGCCAGATCCTCGACCTCTACGTGTGCCTGCGCCCGGTGCGCTGGTTCACCGGCGTGCCCTCACCGGTGCGCCACCCCGAGAAGGTCGACATGGTGGTGTTCCGGGAGAACACCGAGGACGTCTACGCCGGCCTCGAGCTGGCCGAGGGCAGCCCCGAGGCCAAGAAGCTCATCGCCTACCTGGCCGACGAGCTGGGCTGGGACGTCCGCCCCGACTCGGGCCTCGGCCTGAAGCCCATCTCCATCACCGGCTCCAAGCGCCTGCAGCGCGCCGCACTGGCCTACGCCGTCTCCCGAGGCCGGCGATCGGTCACGCTGGTGCACAAGGGCAACATCATGAAGTTCACCGAGGGGGCGTTCAAGGCCTGGGGCTACGAGCTGGTGACCGAGGAGTTCGCCGACGTGGCCGTGGCCTGGGACGACTGTGATGGCGACCCGGGTGACAGGGTGCTGGTGAAAGACGTGATCGCCGACGCTTTCCTCCAGCAGATCCTGACCCGGCCCGACGAGTACGACGTCGTCGCCACCACCAACTTGAACGGTGACTACATCTCCGATGCCCTGGCCGCCCAGGTCGGGGGCATCGGCATCGCGCCGGGCGCCAACATCAACAGTGTCACCGGCCATGGCATCTTCGAGGCCACCCACGGCACCGCGCCCCGCTACGCCGGCCAGGACAAGGTCAACCCCGGGTCTTTGCTGTTGTCGGGCGTGTTGATGTTCGAGCACCTCGGCTGGCAGGCCGCGGCCGACGACATCGTGCGGGCGCTCGAGGCCACCATCGCCGAGCGCATCGTCACCTACGACTTCGCCCGCCTGATGGACGAGGCCACCGAGGTCAAGACGTCCGAGTTCGCCGCCGCCATCGTCGACCACCTGTAGGAGCCGTAGCGCCGTCCTTCCGGTGGCGAGCGGGCCTTGATCTCGGTCCAGAACCCGCTTCGACCTCAGTGACCTCTCCGAGCCCGAGCCCGATCTCATGCTTCTCGCCCTGCGGGACGACGCCTGCGCCCCAGCCCATCCCGGGCCGGGCGACGTGCTGCTCCTCGTCGAGGTGGCCGACTCCTCGCTCGATTTCGACCGGAAGGTCAAGGTGCCCCTCTACGCGGCGGCGGGTGTGGCCGAGGTGTGGATCGTCAACCTCGCCGCTGAGGTCGTGGAAGTCCACCGACACGCGAGCCCGAGCGGATACGCCGAATCGTGCACGGCCGGTATCGGGAGCTCGATCGCTCCGTCGGCCTTGCCCGACCTCGAGATCGAGGTGGAAGGCGATCGTCAGGCTGACGGGCCTGGTCGGGGCCGAGGTCGCAGCGGGGGCCCGAACCCGAGTGCTCGTCCGTTGACCGCCCTCAGCTGCGGAATAGTCGAGCTGTAATCATCGTTACAACTGTCATGCCTGACATCCAGACCCTCACCCTGCCGGTCCTGCCGCTGACCAGCGGCGTGGTCGGTCCCACCATGGTCGTCAACATCGTGTTGGAGACCCCCGAGGCCCGCACCGCGGTCGAAGCGGCCCAGAGCCGCTCGGGCCGGTTGCTGCTGGTCCCCAGGCTCGACGGGCACTACGCCCGGGTGGGCACCGTCGCCAAGATCGAGGACGTGGGTGAGCTGCCCGGCGGCCACCGGGCCGTGGTGGTGCGGGGCCTGGAGCGAGCCGTCATCACCGCCGGTGTCGGCGGCGAGGGCGACGGCCTGTGGGTGTCGGCCGAGCCCGTGGGCGAGGCGGAGCCGGGCGAGCACACCAGGGGCGGGCCACCCGTCAGCGAGCGGAGCCGGGTGCTGGCCCGGGAGTACCGGGCCGTGGTCGAGGCCATCCTCGAGCACCGGGGGGCCGGCCGCCTGGCCGAGGGGCTACGAGGCATCACCGACCCAGGAGCGGTGGCCGACACCGCGCTGTACCTGCCCGACCTCAGCCTGGAGCAGAAGGTCGAGGTGCTGGAGGCCGTCGACGTCGAGGCCCGCCTGGAGAAGGTGCTGGCCTGGGCCAAGGACGTGCTGGCCGAGGTGGCCGTGCGCACCGAGGTCAACCGCGGTGTGGCCGAGGGCATCGACAAGGCTCAGCGCGAGGCCGTGCTGCGTCGCCAGATGGAGGCCATCCGAGCCGAGCTGGGTGAGGGCGACGACGACGTGATCGCCGACTACCGCACCCGCCTGGAGGCATCAGGTGCCCCCGAGGAGGTCCGGCCGCGGCCGAGCGCGAGCTGGAGAAGCTGGAGCGCACCGGCCCTCAGAGCCCGGAGCACGGCTGGATCCTCTCCTGGCTCGACACCATCCTGGAACTGCCCTGGTCGGTGCACGCCGACGAGCCCCTCGACCTGGTCTCGGCCCGGGCCGTCCTCGATGCCGACCACGCCGGGCTGGACGACGTGAAGGAGCGCATCGTCGAACTGCTGGCCGTGCGCAAGCTGCGGGCCGAGCGGGGCCTGCATGCCTCCACCAATGGTGCCGAAGCCAACGGCGGAGCCGACGCCGGGCGCAACCGGGGCCGAGGCTCGGGCGCCATCCTGGCCCTGGTCGGTCCTCCGGGGTGGGCAAGACCTCGCTCGGCCAGTCGGTGGCCCGGGCCATGGGCCGTCCTTTCGCCCGGGTGGCCCTCGGTGGCGTGCGGGACGAGGCCGAGATCCGGGGCCACCGGCGCACCTACGTGGGTGCCCGCCCCGGTCGCTTCGTGCGGGCCCTCACCGAGGCCGGCGCCATGAACCCCGTGCTGTTGCTCGACGAGGTCGACAAGGTGGGCAGCGACTGGCGGGGGACCCCTCGTCGGCGCTGCTCGAGGTCCTCGACCCGGCCCAGAACCACACCTTTCGCGACCACTACCTGGAGGTCGACCTCGACTTGTCCGACGTGGTCTTCATCGCCACCGCCAACGTGCTCGAGACCATCCCCGGGCCGCTGCTCGACCGCATGGAGATCGTCCGCCTCGACGGCTACACCGATGAGGAGAAGGTCGCCATCGCCCGGGACCACCTGCTGCCCCGGTTGCTGGAGCGCAGCGGGCTGCGGGCCGACGAGGTGGAGGTGACCGAGGAGGCGGTGGCCGAACTGGCCTCGGGCTACACCCGAGAGGCCGGGGTCCGCGAGCTGGAGCGTCAGTTGGGCCGGGTGTTGCGCAAGGTGGCCACCCGGGTGGCCGGTGCCAGCACGGGCCTGCGCACGGGGGAGGCGAGGCGATGGAGCCGGGGCCGGCCGACCCGGTGCTGGTCGACGTCGATGCCCTGCGACCCCTGGTGGGCCGGCGACGGTTCCACTCCGAGGTGGCCGAGCGCACCTCGACCCCCGGCGTGGTCACCGGCCTGGCCGTGACCGGTGCCGGTGGCGAGGTCCTCTTCGTGGAGGCCACGTCGATGCCGGGCGAGTCGGGCCTGTCGCTCACGGGCCAGCTGGGTGACGTGATGAAGGAGTCGGCCGAGATCGCCCGGTCGTTCGTGCGCTCCCACGCCACCGAGCTGGGCATCGACGAAGCCGCCTTCGAGGGGCGGCGCTTCCACCTCCACGTTCCCGCCGGGGCCGTGCCCAAGGACGGCCCGTCGGCCGGCGTGGCCCTGACCACGGCCCTGGTGAGCCTGCTCACCCGACGCCCGGTCCGCCACGTGGTGGCCATGACCGGTGAGGTCACGCTGCAGGGCAAGGTCCTGCCCATCGGCGGGGTCAAGCAGAAGGTGCTGGCCGCCCAGCGGGCCGGGATCACCGAGGTGGTGCTGCCCGCCCGCAACGAGGCCGACCTGGACGACGTTCCCGAGGCCGTCCGAGAGACGATGACGATCCACCTCGCCTCCGACGTCCGGGAGGTGCTGGCCCTGGCCCTCGAGCCCGAGGCGGTGGTGGCGGCGGAGGTCGGTTCCCCGGAGCCGGCTTTCGTCGCCGCTTGACCCGACTCGTCTCGGGCCAAGCCACCCGCGGGCCCACCGCTTCCGTTCCCTCGAACGCGCCCGTTCTGTCCCCCTTCTGGGGTCAGAACGGTCAGGAGGGGGGACGGGGCGGCTTGACTGGTCCGATGCAGCCTCCCGTTCGCGTCGCCGTCACCGGGGCCGCCGGCCAGATCGGCTACAGCCTGGTCTTCCGCATCGCCGCCGGCGACATGCTCGGGCCCGATCAGCCCGTCGTCCTGCAGCTCCTGGAGGTGCCGGCGGCGCTTCCCGCCCTGGGCGGAGTGGCCATGGAACTGGCCGACTGCGCCTTCCCGCTGCTGGCCGGTGTGAACGCCAGCGCCGACCCGGGCCAGGCCTTCGAAGGAGCCGACATCGCCATCCTGGTGGGCTCCCGGCCCCGGACCGCGGGCATGGAGCGAGCCGACCTGCTGCAGGCCAACGGAGCCATCTTCACCGATCAGGGACGGGCCCTGGCCGCGCACGCCTCAGCCGACGTACGGGTGCTGGTGGTGGGCAACCCGGCCAACACCAACTGCCTCATCGCCCAGCGCAACGCCCCCGGTCTCGACCCCCGGCACTTCTCGGCCATGACCCGCCTCGACCACAACCGGGCCAAGGTCGCTCTGGCGGCCCGGCTCGGGGTTTCGATCGGCGAGATCGGCCGCATGACCATCTGGGGCAACCACTCGTCGACCCAGTACCCCGACGTGTTCCACGCCCGGGTGGGCGAGCGGTCCGCCTGGGAGGCCTTGGGCGAGGACCGAAGCTGGCTGGAGGGTGACTTCATCCCCGGCGTGCAGGGACGGGGTGCCGAGATCATCGCCGCCCGAGGTTCCTCCAGCGCCGCCTCGGCCGCCGCCGCCGCCATCGACCATGTGCGCGACTGGGTGCAGGGCACACCGGGAGGCGACTGGGTGTCCGCGGCCGTGATCTCCGACGGGTCCTACGGCATGACCGAGGGCCTGGTGTCGTCGGCGCCGGTGACGTGCAAGCATGGTGAGTGGTCCGTGGTGGGCGGGTTGGAGATCGACCCGTTCTCAAGGGCCCGCATCGACGCCTCGGTGGGCGAGTTGGCCGATGAGCGCGAGGCGGTGGCCCGGATGGGACTGCTCGGCTGAGCCAACTCAACCTGCTCGGTCGCGTGGCCGAATGGTCTGACCGGGCGACGGAGACCGCCGAGCGAATTCCCCTCAGCAGCTACCGCCTGTCCGAGGAGCACCGCTCCGGCCGCAACGTGCCCCGTTTCTCCGGGCCGCCGGACCTGGCCGTGGAGGTGCGCTCACCCTCGACTGGCGCTACGACATCGGCGCCAAAGAGGCGACCTACGCGCGCCTCGGCCTCCCGGAGCTCTGGCTGGTCGACCCCGAGGTCGGGTCGGTGCTGGTGCACCGCCGCTCCTCGCCGGAGTCCCCCACGTTCGACGTCCACCGGAAGATGAGCAAGGGCGGGGCCGTCGCCTCACCCCTGCTCCCCGGCTTCTCCCTGGCGGTGGCCGAGCTGTTCGCCCGGTAGGCCCTACCGGACCTGGTCCGGCGCAAAAACGTCCGCCTCCAGCGTCAAGGTGCCGGAAGGGTTCTCCGGGGCGCACGACGGCGAGAATCCTCTCAAGGGCCCATGGGGCAGGACCGATACGGGGGCATGCGAATCCAGAGGAGGCCTGGGCCTCGATGGCGCGACGAGCGGGCGGCGGTCCTCGTCGAGTTCTCCCTCGTGGTCGTTCTCTTCTTCACCCTTGTGTACGGCCTCGTCGGCTACGGCCTGGTGTTGGCCCTGAAGCAGAGCGTCACCAACGCGGCCAACGAAGGTGCTCGAGCCGCCATCGGTGCCACCGTGAACGATTCCTATGACACCGCCGCCGAGAGCCTCGGGTGGCTGGGAGCGAAGTGCTGCCAGTCCTCGCTCGGTGCGTTCGCCGGTGAGACCCCGGGTGCGCCTCTCGACATCAACCCCACCGACGCGCTCTGTGATCCGGCCGACCTCGCCGGTCCTCGGTGTGTGACCGTCGCCATCACCTACGACTTCGCCGGATCCCCGCTCCTGCCTCCGCTCCCGGGATTCGGCCTGGCCTTCCCCGACACCATCACCAGCACCGGTGTCGTCCAGCTCCCCCCGCCCGCCGTCCCGTGACCCATCCGAGGTTCCCATGAGATGTCTTCGCAGGCTTGCCCAGTCCTCGCGCCGCACGGCGACCAACGAGCGCGGTGCCGTCATGATCCTGGCCTGCGTGGGGGTGGTCATGGCCGTCGGCGCGGCCGCCATCTCGGTCGACGTCGGGGCGACCGCCTCCCGCAAGCGGGACGTGCGCAAAGTCGCCGACCTGGTGGCCCTGGACGCGGCACAACTCCTGTACGAGGACTGGACCCTGAACCTGGACGCCGTCTTTCCCGATCTGGATGGCAACGGCGACGGCTTCGTCATGCCGTCCGAGGCCGTGCAGGCCCAAGCTGAGATCTCGGGCGCCCGCAACGGCTTTCCCGTCGACAGCCCCGATCCCGAGATCTTCCTGGTCGCGGCCATGGGCCGCCTCGACGGGGCTGGTGGGTTCCAGGCCTGCAGCGACATCGAGATCACGCTCGGGACCTGTGTTCCCGACGCGGTGCAGGTCCGAGCCCGCGACCTTGCTCCCCGGTTCTTCGCCCTGTCCCCCGCTGACACCTACGTGAGCGCCGAGGCCGTGGCCCAGATCCGCCAGACCGGAAGAGCGGGGACTCCCCCGACTCCTTCCATCCCGCCGACGCCGGAAACACCGGGGACCCCTGCCGGCAGCCCGGAGGTCGACCGGTTGGCCGGCCTGCGCGTCGGCTCGTTCCTGGCCCGGCTGGACTCCAGCCAGTCTCCCCTCCTCAACCGTCTCCTCGGCAGCATGCTCGGCGGCAACCTCGTCCTGGATGCGGCCAGCTACCAAGGCTTGGCCGATACGACGGTCGAGGCGGCCGACCTGGCGGCCGCGTTGAACCTGGGTTCGGTCGACGAGCTGGCCACCACCGAGGTGACGCTCGCCGAGCTGATATCGGCCAGCGCCCGTGCGCTCGACAGCGAGAGCGGACCTTCCACCGCCAGAGCGACCACCGCCCTGGGCACGCTCCAAGCCGCCGCCACCAACTCCACCAGGATCAACCTCGGGCAGCTGATGGGGATCGAGCAGGGCCAGCCGGGGGCCGCGGGAAGTGCCCGGTTCAACGTCTACGACCTGATCCTGGCCGGTGCCGAGGCGGCCAACCAGGACAACGTGTTGAGCTTCAACCTCGATTCGGCGTCTCTCCCGGCGGCCATCCAGGCGGCTTCGGTGCGCTTCGCCCTCGTCGAGGCGCCCAGTGAGGCAGTCGGTTCCCCGGTGTTCTCGGTGTCCACTGCGCAGCTCCGCATGATCGTGGACCTGACCCTGGCCGAGACCGTGCCCATCACCTCGACGCTCGGTGTCCGCCTCGGATCGGCCACCGTGCGGCTTCCCATCGCCCTCGATGCCGGGCAGGCGACGGCGACGGTCACCGACATGACGTGCAGCGGAACCGACGGGTTGAGCCCCGCCGTGGGGGTCGGAGTCCGAGCGGTCACCGACGTCCTCCGTGCGGCAATCGGAACCGCCAGTTCCGAGGCCCTGCTGGCGCCTGACTTCAGCGGGGCACTGGCTCCGGCCCAGGTGGTCAACGAGGCCGGGCTGGTGAGCGCCACCGCTTCCAGCTCGGCCGTCATCCCCGGCACCGGCCCCGGGGGAGTGGCCCTCTCGTACCAGCCGGTGTACGACGACGACAACACCAAGACCATCGGAGGCCAGGACCCGACCGCAGTGGGAAATCCCCTGCCCGTCGACCTCAGCGTTCCCCTGGGGGGCACCAACTTGTCCCTCGGGGTGAACCTGCTGAGCCTGAGCGTGAGTGCCTCCTTCGAGTCCGACCTGGCCAACACCATCAACGAGGCCCTGGTGCCGGCGAACCAGTTGGTCGACGACCTGGCCAGTGGCCTCGGCTTCAAGCTCGGGGGCGCCGACGTGACCGTCTTCGAGGGCCTGTGCAACCAGGTCCCCGGCGCAGCGGAGGTCCCTCCCATCCCCGGCACGCCCGGCAGCCCCGGGAGTCCGGGCACCTCTCCGACGGGGAGTGGAACCGACCAGCGGATACCGGTCCTGGTGCAGTAGCCGTCCACCCCTGGTGGCCGGCCCGAGACCCCGACGATCCACCGCGGTCGGTGCTCCATGGCCGACCCGATATGGGTAGCGGATCTGCGGCGAGGTAGCTGGCCGAGCCGGGCAGCCAATGACGGCCAGTGCCATGCGGCCTGGCGACTGCGGCCTCGTCGGGACACTAACGTCGCCACCACCTCTGGAGAAGGAGCACCCCCGTGACCGCGCCGCAACCGGCTGACCAGCGCCCCCGGTACGAACCACCACCGGGGCAGGGCGGCTGGCAGCAGCCTCCGCCGCCCCAGTGGGGAGCCACACCGCCGTCGCAGCCCGGTCCCTATCCGCCGCCGTACGGCGTCTCACGGCCCACCAACGGCTTGGCCGTCGCCTCCATGGTGCTGGGGATCGTGTGGCTCTGGTGGATCGGGTCGGTCCTGGCCCTGGTGTTCGGTTACGTGGCCAAGCGTCAGATCGCCGAGCGCAGCGAGGCGGGGGATGGCATGGCCACGGCGGGCATCGTGCTGGGCTGGATCGGGGTGGGCACCTTCGCCCTGTTCTTCGTCCTTCCCTTCCTCGGGCTGTTCAGCTTCGGTCTCTGACCGGCCTGACCGAGGGCAAGCGTTTTCGACACTCTCGAAGAAGGAGCAGCCGTTGACCACACCGAACCCGCCCGAGCAGCCCGGTCAGGGCGGGGCTCCGTCCTGGCAGCCGCCCCAGCGATGGGATCCGCCGGCGTCGGCGCCTCCGCCGCCGCCCCCGCCCCAGTGGGGCCCGACCCCGCCGCCGCCCGGGGCCCCCTACCCGCCGCCGGCGTACTATGCGCCGTCCCGGCCGATGAACGGCATGGCCATCGCCTCCATGGTCCTCGGCATCGTGTGGATCTACTGGATCGGATCGATCCTGGCCTTGGTCTTCGGCTACATCGCCAAGCGCCAGATCGCCGAGCGCAACGAGACCGGCGCCGGCATGGCCACCGCCGGCATCGTGCTCGGCTGGGTCGGGGTCGGGATCCTGGCGGTGATCCTCTTCTTCGTCACCCTCGCCGCCCTCGGCGGACCCGACACGAGCTTCGAATAGCCGGTCAGGACCTCTGGTCCTAGGGCCTCAGGCCCTGCCCTCAGTAGGTCGTCCGCTCCCGGACCTCGGCGAAGACGGCGTCGAGGCCCACTAGTGCCGGGCCGTGGCGCAGGAGGACATCCACGTCGCCGCCAAGTTGGAGGCGGCCGGTGGTGAAGGCCTCCTGCCCGCCGAGCGCGCCGGTGGACATGGCCACCGCCGTCTCCCAATCCACGGTGAAGGTGACGTCGGACCCGCCGTCGACTCCGACCCGCAAGCCGACCCGTCCGTCGTCGATGGCCACGACGTAGCTCACGTCGCCGTCAGGCCCGCCGGTCACCACTTGTTGCACCACCAGGTGCACGCCGAGGGTGGCGGCGGCCAGAGCGGCATGGTCCGAGGCGGCCGCCGAGGCGTCGGCGATCCAATCGGGGCTGAGGAAGCGGGCCACGCCGGCATCCTCGCAGGCATGGGGGCCGGTCGGCTCGTCACTACCCTGGCGCCGGTGGAGCCTCGTCCCGCCGACGAGGGGCGCCACCTCCCCGATCCGGGCGTGCCCGGCTGGGAGGAGTCGTGGCACTTCGACTTCCACACCGGGGACGGCGGTCTCGGTGGCTACGTACGTCTCGGACTGTGGCCTCAGTGGGGGGTGGCGTGGTTCTGGGCTGCGCTGGTGGGCGACGGGCGGCCCCTGGTCAGCGTGGTCGATCACGAGCTCAGGCTGCCCCGTGCGCCCCAGCTCGACCTGCGGGCCGAGGGTCTGTGGAGCTCGCTCACCTGCGAGACGCCACTCGTGCACTGGAGCGTGGGGCTGGAGGCGTTCGGGGTGGCCCTCGACGACCCTCGTGAGGCCTATCGTCGCGTGCGGGGCGACCTCACTGCGCTCGGCCTCGATCTGGAGTGGGAGACGGTCGGGGCCGCCGCCGACCACCCCCACCCTGACGGTTACCACCTTCCTTGTCTGGTCCACGGCGAGGTCCTGGTCGGCTCCGAGGTGATCACCTTCGACGGCTGGGGCGGGCGCAGCCACGCCTGGGGCGACGGGCAGTGGGGGGACGAGTCCTGGTGCACCACCACCGGACGGGGCGACGACGGGACCACCTGGCACGGTGACGCCCCAGGAGCTGTTGCGCTGCTGGGCGCCGACGGGCTGGCCGGCCCCGGTCGCCTGGCCGTCCAAGGGAAGGCTGGGATCGCCGTCGAGCCCGTCCACCATGCGCCGGTGAAGGTGGTCGCCCCCGATGGGCGTACCAACCGGCTGGCCCGGTCGCTGTGTCGCTACGTCGCCCCCGACGGTGGTCGGGGGACGGGTTGGAGCGAGTGGCGCCGGCCCCCGGCCTCGCCCTGAAGGGGCAACACGGAGGAAGCTGGTCAGCCCGGAGGCAGGTCCAGCTCGACCACGCCGAGGTCCACACCGCCCCCGTCGTCGCCGAGTTCCGGGGGGGCGCCCACGGGCGGGTTGAAGGGCGCCATGATCACGGCCAGGGTGGAGGCGTCGAGGATGCCGCTGGGCGGAAGTCCGGCCCGCCCCTGATAGCGCCGCAGGGCGTCGGCCGTGGTCTCGTCCCAGCTGGCGGTGGCGGCCACCGGGTACCCGAGGCGGGTGAGCTGGGCCTGGAGCCCCCGGATCTGGTCGGGCCGCAGCTCCTCGGGGGACCCGGCCTGCCAGCGGAACTCGGGAGCGGCCTGGAGGGTGTCCCAGATGGCCTGGGTGGCGTGTTGCCACGACCAGAACGACACGCCGGCGGCGCCGGACTGCTGGGCCGCAGCGAGGAAGCGCTGGATCTCCTCCGGTGGCGGAGGGCCCGGCCGGCCTCCCTCGGGCCCACCGTCGTAGGCCTGGCCGATGGGGATCACCGGCTTGCCGAAAGGCGCCAGGAAGGCGATGTCGTGGACGACATCGGTGTCGGGCTGGCGGTTGAGCCAGTAGGTCATGGGCGCCACCGCGTCGAAGGGGGGGATGACCGCGGCGTAGGGATACCGGGCCTGCATCTGGGTGGAGGGCCGGGGAACCACGGCCACCAACGGGTAGGCGGGGCCAGCCGCCTCACGGAGCCGCTGCCCGTAGGCGGCGGCTCCCTCGGCGCTGAGGTTGGTCCCCTCCGAGGCCGTCTCGATGTCGGCCGCGAAGCCGTCGAGGCGGTCGCCGCTCGGGCTGGTATGGGTGATGGCGGCCATGGCCCGGGTCACATCGGCGTCGACGTCGTCGAGGTAGGGAAAGTCCCACCCGTAGACCCTGATCCCGGCGGCGTGGGCCTTGGGCAGGAGCTCGTCCATGTAGGGCTGGGCGTAGAAGCCACCGCGGGAGGAGCCGGTACGCACGTAGACGTGGGTGAGGCCCACCAGGCGGGCCCGGGCCACCAGGGCGTCGACGTTGCCGCCTTCGATCTCTTCGGGGACGTACAGCCACATCCCCTGGCCGAGGGGCAGCGCGCCGGCGTCGGTGGGGACGACCGGAGCGGCGGGGACGGCCGCCGGTGACGCCAGCGCCTGGGGCGGCGTGGTCGTCAGCACCTCCGCGCGGGAGAGACGATGGAGGCGGGCGAGGTCGGGGAGGTCGCTGGCCTCGGGGGGTGTCTCGGCGGCGGCCGGCGACGGCACCGGGAGGGGGCTGACGGGGGCGGTGACGACGGCCGATCGCGGGAGCCGGCTCAGACCGAGAGCCTCAGCGGCGAGACCCGGCGGTGCCTC
>JAUJNB010000009.1:54648-75085 GCA_030446545.1 Acidimicrobiales bacterium
GGACCCGGCGGTGCCTCAGCGGCGGGACCCGGCGGTGCCACCGCGGCCAGGTCCTGGTCGCCGGCCAGGCCCGGGTCACCGGCCGGGCCCGGAACCGAAGCCATCGCCAACTCGATCAGGGCCAGGGCCGGGTCCAGGCGCAGCTCGGTGGCGGGCGCTGGGACCGCCTCGGCGTCGGTGGCGACGGCGACGGCAAGCAGCCCGAGCGCGGCCAAGGTGGCCGAGGCCACCGCCACACCGGCGGCGGCGGCGGCGTAGCCCGGTCGGGGGAACGCCCGTCGGAGATCTTCCTGCGCGGCCAGCCGCCTAGTGGCAAGCGAAGCGGGAACGGTGGCAATGGTGTCGAGCAGGGAGCCGAGCAGCTCCCGCTCGACCGCGTCGGGCCGAGCCCGGGCCGGGGCGGCAGGAGCCGGGCCGAGCGGGGCCAGGCGCGGACGTCGAAAGGATGGCATCTCGCTCCGTCGGGTCGGGTGCTGTCCGTGGGAAACCAGTGACAGAGCGTCGACCTCGCCTGCCGGGCGGGCATCCTGGCAGACGTCAGCCGGAAAATCAGCAAAAACTCAGGATTTGTCGTCCCGTAACCCAATCTTCAAACATGGACCCGCCGATCGTCACACGCGATCAGCCAAGATGACCCTTTTCACCTCCTGGATGGCCTCGGTCACCGAAATGCCCCGGGGACAGGCATTGGTGCAGTTGAAAGCCGTGCGGCACCGCCACACCCCGCTGCGATCACCGAGGATGTCGAGGCGCTCGGCGGCCCCGGCGTCGCGGGAGTCGAAGATGAAGCGGTGGGCCTGGACGATCGCCGCCGGGCCCACGTAGCTCCCGTTGGTCCAAAAGACCGGGCAAGAGGTGGTGCAGGCCGCGCAGAGGATGCACTTGGTGGTGTCGTCGAAGCGTTGGCGCTCCGCGCTGCTCTGGCGCCGTTCGCCGTAGCCGGGGTCCTCGGCACCGGTGATGAGCCAGGGCAGCACCGAGCGGTACTGGGCGAAGAACGGGGCCATGTCGACCACGAGGTCCTTGACCACCGGCAGGCCCCGGATGGCCTCCACGGTGATGTCGTCGCCGGCGTCGGCCAGCAGCACCTGACAGGCCAGGGCGTTCTCCCCGTTGACGACCATGGCGTCAGAGCCGCATACCCCGTGGGCGCACGACCGTCGGAAGCTCAAACTGCCGTCCTGGAACCACTTGGCCTGGTGCAACACGTCGAGGACCCGGTCGCTGCGGCCCATGCCCTCCACCGTGAAGTGCTGCCAGTGGGGCTTGCGGTCCACCTCGGGGTTGTAGCGCTTCACCCGGAGGCGGACGGTCAGGGTGTCGGTGGGGTCATCGGTGAGGGGCACCCGACCAGTGTGGAGCATTGTGGTGGCTGAGCAACCTCGAGGCTCCACAGATCGGGTCGGCCGGGGAAGGACGGGGGTCAGTACTTGCGCACCATGGGCTGGTAGAGGCCGCCCTCGACCGGCTTGTACGACAGGCTGACGGTGCCGTCGGGCCGGCGTCGGGTGAGCGTGTGGCGCATCCAGGCGACGTCGTCGCGGGTGGGGTGGTCGTCGCGGAAGTGGGCGCCCCGGCTCTCGGTGCGGGCCCGGGCCGAGACCACCAGGGCCTCGGCCAGGTCGAGCAGGTAGCCGAGCTCCAGGGCCTCGGTGAGGTCGGAGTTGAACACCGAGCCGGTGTCGTCGATCGTCACTTCGGTGTAGCGGGCCCGGAGCCGCTCCAACTCCGCCGACATCTCGGCCAGGGTCTCCTCGGTGCGGAACACCGAAGCCAGCTCCATCATGCGGGCCTGCAGCTGTTGGCGGACTCGAGCCACCTTCTCGCCGCCTGCACCCGCCTTCATGGCCTCGATCCGCCTGACCACGTCGTCGGCCACGTCGGCCGGGACCTCGGGCTGGGCGGCGTCGGGCCCGGTGACGAAGGCGGCCATGGCCCGTCCGCCCCGTCGGCCGAACACCACGATGTCGAGCAGCGAGTTGGTGCCCAGGCGGTTGGCGCCGTGCACCGACACACAGGCGCACTCCCCGGCGGCGTACAGGCCGGGCACGACCGTACCGGTGTCGTCGAGTACCACCTCGGCATCGATGTTGGTGGGGATTCCGCCCATGGCGTAGTGGGCCGTGGGCTGGATGGGGATGAGGTCGACCTTGGGCTCGAGGCCCTGGTAGGTGCGCACGAACTCGGCGATGTCGGGGAGCTTGGCGTCGATCTGTTCGGGAGGCAGGTGGGTGAGGTCGAGGTGGAGGTAGTCGCCGTCGGGCCCCATGCCCCGGCCCTCCCGTACCTCGGTGAGCATGGCCCGTGAGACCATGTCCCGCGGGGCCAGATCCTTCACCGTGGGGGCGTAGCGCTCCATGAAGCGCTCGCCCTCGGCGTTGCGCAGGATGCCGCCCTCGCCTCGGGCTGCCTCCGACAACAGGATGCCCAGCTTGTAGATGCCGGTGGGGTGGAACTGGAAGAACTCCATGTCCTGGAGGGGAATGCCGCGTCGGTAGAGCAGGCCGGGCCCGTCGCCGGTGAGGGCGTGGGCGTTGGAAGTGACCTTGAACATCTTGCCGAAGCCGCCGGTGGCGAACAGCAGCCCCTTGGTGGTGAACACGTGGAGGTCGCCGGTGGCCTGTTCGTAGGCGACCACGGCCGCCACCCGCCCCTCGACCAGGGCCACGTCGAGGGCCATGAACTCGTCGAAGAAGGTGACCCCCCGCTTCACGCACTGCTGGTAGAGCGTCTGGAGGATCATGTGCCCGGTGCGGTCGGCCGAGTAGCAGGCCCGGCGCACCGGGGCCTCGCCGTGGTTGCGGGTGTGGCCACCGAAGCGGCGCTGGTCGATGCGGCCGTCGGGCGTGCGGTTGAAGGGCAGGCCGTAGTGCTCGAGCTCGATGACGGCGTCGACGGCCTCGGCGCACATGATGCGCGCCGCCGTCTGGTCGACCAGGTAGTCGCCTCCCTTGACCGTGTCGAAGGTGTGCCACTCGGCCGAGTCGTCCTCCACGTTGGCCAGCGCCGCGCACATGCCGCCCTGGGCCGCTCCGGTGTGGGAGCGGGTCGGGTGGAGCTTGGACAGCACCGCCACCCGACAAGTCCCTGCCACCTCGATGGCGGCCCGCAGGCCGGCCCCGCCGGCCCCCACGATGACGGCGTCGTAGCGATGGTGGTGGACGGGCACGGCTCCAGTGTTCCAGGCCGGGCCACCTTCGGTTGCTCCGATGCACCGTTGCGATGCAGCCCCGATCTGGCAACGCGGGGGTCCGGGGTGAAGGTCTCCCCCCGCTCCATGCCTCCACGAACCGAGCTGGGGCTCGACGACCTCACCGGCGGTTACCACCGCCCTCCGCTGGCCGGCCCGCCGGCCGAGATCGAGGAACCCGGCGATCCAGGCCACGGCCAGGGCCGCCAGCCCGAAGGAGATCCCGGCCGTGACGGCCTTGCACCACGACACCGGCCCGCCCGAGGGCCCGCCGTCACCACGAAGACGCCGAGGTGCGCCAGTCCTGCCGCCACCTGGAGAGCGCCGGTGAGCAGGAGGAACCGACGGGTGGAGTCACGGTGTCCAGGTTGACGCTCGATCACCGGCTCCGTCATCCGCCGGGCGGACCATTCTCGCTTCCGCCGTCTGGGGGAGGTTGGTGCGGACCGAGGCGGGAGGGTCAGCCCGGGCGGATGGCGGCCTGGTAGCGGTTGGCGGCCTCGAGCCCCGGCCCCGTGTCGACACCGTCGGCTCGAAACCGGAGGTCGAGCGTCAGCGGGCCTTCGGTCGCGACCTCGGGGACGACGAACTGGAGCGTGCCCACCCGGGCGCAGTCGTCGGGGGCCACCTCGCCCTGCCAACGCCAGTCGTGATCCCCGCCGGGCCACGACAGCCGGGCCTGCACCACCCCTTGGACGGGCCCTCGCAGGTCGTTGACCACGTGCACGTCGAGGGCCAGGTGGTCGCCCGGGGCGACCGTCGCCGGGAGGCGGTCGGCCACCACGATGACGGGTCGGCAGGCCTCGACCAGGGCGTGGTAGCCGGCCTTGGGCCGACGTTCGTGGTCGAGGACGGCCCAGGTCACGCCCGGATGCCCATCGGCCCAGGCGAACAGGCAGAACCCACCGCTGGGGCGGTACTTGAGCCGCCGCAGGGACTCGACGTGGTGCTTGACCACGGTGGCCTGGTAGGCCTGGGTGGCCTGGCGCCAGGCCTCGAAGGTGGCGTAGTCGGCCGGCGGCACGTAGCGATCGAAGCGGGCCTTCTGGAGGTTGTGGGAGTGGGACAGCCGGGACCAGTCGAGGTCGGGCCAGCGCTGCGGTTCCAGGTAGTCGACCGGGCCCGAGGGCACCGCCTGGGCCCCGAACTCGCTCACGAAACGGGCCAGGCGGGGAAAGGCCCGGCAGACGCCGGGAAACTGGCGCTCGTCGCCGTAGTACCACCCGAGGTAGGTGTGGGAGTCGCCCCCACCCGATCCCGGCCGGGGGAACATGCCCGAATGGGCCACCACCGCCCGGGTGCCGTCGGCCTCGGTGAGGACCTTGCGCAGCGAGCGGTCGAGCACGCTCTTGTTCCAGTTGGGCAGCTCCTGCATGGCGGCGAAGCGGGCGACGAGTCGGACCATGTCGCTACGGGAGCGGACGCCCTCCATGCTGGCCTCGAGGGCCAGAGGCTCGTTGTGGGCGCACCACAGGGCGACCGAGGGGTGGTGGCCGAGCAGGTCGACGGCCGCCTCGGCCTGGCGCACGGCCCGGCCCCGCACGGTACGGGCATAGCCCCACTGCAGGGGGAGGTCCTGCCAGAGCAGCATCCCCAACTCGTCGGCTGCGGCGTAGGTCTCGGGGCGGCTGATGTGAGCGTGCAGGCGCACCAGGTCGAGGCCGGCGTCGCGGGCCAGGGCCATGTCGGCCCGCAACTCCTCGGGTGTGGCCTGGCCGAGGGCCATGGGGGCGGGTCCCTGGTTGGCACCTTTGAGGAAGAGTCGCTCACCGTTGACCGAGAGCTTCCAGTCGTCCCAGCGCACCGAGCGCAGGCCCACCCGGCGATCGACGGCGTGGCTCACCTCGCCGTTGACCACGACCTCGATGCGCACCGTGTGGAGGGGCTGATCGCCGAGTGCGTGGGGCCACCACCGTCGGGGTTCGGCGATGTCGACGGTCCAGTCGAGCAGGTTGCGCCCCTCGGCCAAGCGGTGCCCGGTGACGCGCTCGGCACCGGCGACCGTGGTGCGCAACTCGATCAGGCAGGCCCGGTCGCTGTTGATCTCAGTGCCGACGCCCACGGTCGCCCGGTCGACCTCGGCCGAGGTGCAGCGCACCCGCACCCGGTTGAGGCGTACGGGGCCGGTGTGCTCCAGGCGCACCCCCCGCCAGATGCCCCCGGGGTTCCAGTCGGGGTCGAGGCAGTCCCAGTGCTGGAACACGCCGGTGAGGTTGCGCTTGGCGGTGAGGTCGGCTTCGGGTTCGCAGGCCACCTCCACTCCCAGCAGGTGCTCGGGGCGCTGGCGGGCGGCAGTGGTCACGTCAAAGGCGTGGGGCACGAAGTAGCCCTCGGTGTCGCCCACGTAGTCGCCGTCGAGCCAGACGTCGCCCTGGTAGAAGAGGCCGTCGAGGACCAGCCAGGCCCGGGTGTCGGCGTCGGGCCGGGGCGACTCGAACCGGTGACGGTAGAGCAGGGGGCCGTCGCTGGCGGCAAAGGCCTCGTGCGAGCGCCAGTGACCGGGGACCTCCACGTGGTGCCAGGCCACCGTGGTGTCGTCCAACTCGGGGTCGCTGAAGGCCCGGCGGAGGTCTTCGTTGGCAACGGCGGCGCGCCACGTTCCACCCAGGTCGAGGGCGGGAAGGAGTTCCATCGGGTGACCGTACCCCGAGGGCGCCTCCTGCTCCCCGGAGTGCCACCGGTACCCTGGGGCGGGTGCTCTCGCGCCCTTCGACCATCGGACAGCTCCGTGCCTCGGGCTGGCGGTCCACACCGGTCAAGGAGGAGATCAGGCGCAACGCCATGGCCCGCATCGCCGCCGGCCAACCCCTGGTCAGCGGGCTCCTCGGCTACGACGACACCGTCCTGCCCCAGCTCGCGAACGCCCTACTGGCAGGCCACGACGTCATCTTCCTGGGGGAACGGGGGCAGGGCAAGACCCGCATCATCCGTCGCCTCGTCGGCCTGCTCGACGAGTGGCTGCCCATCGTCGCCGGCTCCGAGATCAACGACGACCCTTTCGCGCCCGTCTCCCGCTTCGCCCGCGATCTGGTGGCCGCCACGGGCGACGACACGCCGGTCGACTGGGTGCACCGGGACACCCGCTTCGGTGAGAAGCTGGCCACCCCCGACACCTCCATCGCCGACCTCATCGGCGAGGTCGATCCCATCAAGGTGGCCGAGGGCCGCTACCTGGCCGACGAGTCGACGCTGCACTACGGCTTGGTGCCGCGCACCAACCGGGGCATCTTCGCCATCAACGAGCTGCCCGACCTGGCCGAGCGCATCCAGGTGGGCCTGCTCAACGTGCTCGAGGAGCGGGACGTGCAGGTGCGGGGCTACAAGGTGCGCCTGCCTCTCGACGTCATGCTGGTGGCCTCGGCCAACCCCGAGGACTACACCAACCGGGGCCGCATCATCACCCCGCTCAAGGACCGCTTCGGCGCCCAGATCCGTACCCACTACCCGACCGACGTGGCCACCGAGATGGCCATCGCCCTCCAGGAGGCCAGGCCTCTCGGCGCCGACGGTCGGCGGGTCTGGGTGCCCGACGAGCTGGACGAGGTGGTGGCCACGGTGTCGCACCTGGCCCGTTCCAGCCCCCACGTCAACCAACGCTCGGGGGTGTCGGTCCGCCTCACCGTGGCCAACCGGGAGACGCTCGTGGCCAACGCCACCCGACGGGCACTGCGCCTGGACGAGGCCGAGGTGGTGCCCCGGGTGAGCGACCTGGCTGCCCTCGGTGCTTCCACCACCGGCAAGATCGAGATCGAAACCCTCGACGAGGGCCGCGACGAGGTGGTGGTCGCCAACCTGTTCTCTGCCGCCGTGCTCACGGTGTTCCGGGCCCGGGTGCCGCTCGAGACCGTTCGTGACCTGGTGGCCGCCTTCGACGACGGCCGGGTGGTCCACACCGGTGACGACGTGGCCTCGGCCAGCTACGTCGCCCTGGTGGCCGAGCTACCGGCGCTGCGTGCGGCCGTCCGCACCCTGAGCGGCGGGGAGAGCCCGGCGAGGGTGGCCTCCGCCGTCGAGTTCGTGTTGGAGGGCCTGCATCTGGCCAAGCGGCTCAACAAGGAGTCGGCGAGCAGCGGCCGGGCCGTCTACCGCTCCTGCGGCCGGTGACCCACCCAACACGAACTTTCGGCTGTGAGTCCCAGCAGGTGGGCCTGCGCGCCGAGAGAACGGGAGCGGTGGGCCGATGAGCGGGCGCTTCCGCTACTCCCGGTGGGACGGGACCCAGCGGGGCTTCGATCTCGACGCCGACGCGGTCATGGCCGAACTGGCCGACGACCTGACCCACCACGGCGACGCCAATGCCGCCCTGCGCCGGATGCTCCAGGAGGGCTTCGCGGACCGGGCCGGCCGACAGGTGCAGGGGATGCGCCAGCTGCTGGAGCGACTGCGCCAGCAGCGGCGGGAACGGTTGGCGGAGCGTGACCTGGGCGGTGTCTACGAGGACATCGCCGAGCGCCTCCGGGAGGTGGTCGACACCGAGCGGGCGGGGATCGACGCCTTGGAGGAGGCGGCCCGCGCCTCGGGCGACCGGCGCCGCCGGGAGGTGGTGGGTGAAGCCGCGGGCGAGCGACGCATGCGCCTCGACCTCCTGCCTCCCGATCTGGCCGGTCAGGTCCGGGAGCTGTCGGCCTACGACTTCGCCTCGCCGGCGGCACGCCAGGCGTTCGAGACCCTGGTGGAGCAGTTGCGTGCCCAGGTGGCCCAGTCGTGGTTCAACCAGATGGCCGGGACCATGGGCGACGTCTCGCCCGACGCGCTGGCCCGGACCAAGGACATGCTGGCCGAGCTCAACCACATGTTGGAGCAACGGGCGGCGGGGGAGGAGCCCGACTTCTCGGGCTTCATGGAGCGTTACGGTGACCTGTTCCCCGAGAACCCTGAGACCCTCGACGAGTTGCTCGAGGTCATGGCCCGACGTATGGCCGCCATGCAGGCCATGCTCAACTCGCTCAGCCCTGAGCAGCGGGCCCAGCTCCAAGGCCTGTCCGACCAGCTGCTCGACGACATGGACCTGCGCTGGCAGGTGGAGCAGCTCGGGGCCAACCTGCGGGCCGCCTTCCCCGACGCCGGGTGGGAGCGCAGCTACGACTTCAGCGGGACCGACCCCCTGTCGTGGGGCGAGGCGGCCGAGGTGCTCGGCGAGATGGGTGACCTCGACCAGCTGGAGCAGCTTCTGCGCAGCGCTTCGGCCCCCGGTGCCCTGGCCGAGGTGGACCTGCAGCGGGCCGCCGAGCTCCTGGGTGACGACGCCGCCGAAAGCCTGGAGCGGATGGGCGAGGTGGCCCGGATGCTGCGCGAAGCCGGGTTCATCGAGCAGCGCGAGGGCCGTTACGAGCTCACCCCCCGGGCGGTCCGCCGCATCGGTGCCCACGCCCTGTCGGAGCTGTTCGCCCGCCTCGACGCCGACGCCGTCGGCCGCCACGAGTCGCCTCGCCTGGGGGTCGGCCACGAACGGGCCTACCAGTCCAAGCCCTACGAGTTCGGTGACCCGTTCAACCTCGACATCCACCGCACCGTGCGCAACGCCCTCCTGCGGGGGGGCGGCGGCTCGCCGGTGCACCTCGACCCCGCCGACTTCGAGGTGGAGCAGACCGAGCTGACCACCCGGGCGGCCACCGTCGTCCTGCTCGACGTGTCGCTCTCGATGGCCATGCGGGACAACTTCCTGGCGGCCAAGAAGGTGGCCATGGCCCTGCACGCGCTCATCTCGGGCCAGTTCCCCCGCGACTACCTGGGCATGGTCAGCTTCGGCAAGGTGGCGCGGGAACTGCGCCCCGAGCAGCTCCCCGAGGTGTCGTGGGACTTCGACTACGGCACCAACATGCAACACGGCCTGGCCCTGGCCCGGCGCATGCTCGCCCGCCAGACGG
Source organism: Acidimicrobiales bacterium (assembly GCA_030446545.1). Lineage (GTDB taxonomy): Bacteria > Actinomycetota > Acidimicrobiia > Acidimicrobiales > CADCSY01 > JADDRA01. The sequence goes on from JAUJNB010000009.1 coordinate 63,706, forward strand.
GCACCAGGCAGGTGGTCATGATCACCGACGGGGAGCCGACCGCCCACAACGAACCAGGGATGGCCGAGCCCTGGTTTCACTACCCGCCGATGCCCGAGACGATCGACGCCACCCTGGCCGAGGTCAACCGCTGTACCCGGGAGGGCATCCGCATCAACCTCTTCATGCTCGACGCCACCGACGAGCTGCGCCATTTCGTCGAGACCCTCACCCGGCTCAACCGGGGAAGGGCCTTTTTCACCACGCCGGAGACCCTCGGCGACTACGTCCTGGTTGACTTCCTCGACCAGCGCAGCACCGGTCACCGTCGCAGAGCTTCGGGGCGCGGGCGCTCGGCCTGACTCCACCGTCTCGTCACCAGAAGAGCCGCAAGCGTGCACCGCGCGCCTGGAGAACCGGGCAGCCGCGGTAATGAACGGCGGGTGCCGGCCACTCCCCAGATGACGCCGACGAGGGAGATGATGGTTGGGGACCCAGACCAGGAGCGCTTCGAGCTGCTCTACGCCGAGCACTATGACCGGATCCTGGCCTACGCACTGTGCCGGACGCCGGTCCTGGCCCCGACACGGTCGCCACCACGGACCTCACCGACTCGGCGCCCGTCCGCCTCCCGGCTCCCGTCCTCGCCCGGGGGTCTTGCGCCGGCCGGGAGGACTGCCGGCCGCAGGTGACCAGTGGATGATCGCTGCCGGGGTGGTTCGCAGGGGCGGGCGCCAGACGTCGCCCTCGGCCACCAACCATTGCGCCAGCAGGCCTCGCAACTCCCGGCGGACCACGGCGGTGTCGGGCAGGAGCAGGCCCTCCCGGTAGGAGCGGGCGGCGGCGGCCACGTTGTCGTAGCGGGTGCGGACCCGAACCTCGACCACCTCCACATCGGCCCTGATGCCCAGTTCGTCGAGCACGGCCACAGCATCGAGGTAGGTGGGCCCGGCCTGGCGGGGCCTGCCGTGGAAGTGCCGCCAGAAGGGCTCGGAGAGGATGTCGGGTGACAGCGCCGACAGGTACACGAAGCAATGGGCTCCACAGTGGGCGTCCAGCTTGGCCAGGAAGGCGGCGGCCCCCTCGATGAGGGGCAGGACGTAGGAACACAGCACGACATCGGCGGGAGCCACGTGGACCTCCTCCCACCGGCCCGTGACGACGGTGACGTTGGCCAGCCTCGCCTCCCGGGCCGCCCGCCGGAGGAGGGAGCCCATGGCCGCGCTGGCGTCCACGGCCACCACCTCGGCGACTCGCGGCGCCAGGGCCAGGCTGAACCGCCCAGGGCCGGCGCCGACGTCGAGCACGGTGGTGGACGAGCGGACCACCCGGCGCACGCGGGCGAGGAGAGGGTCCGAAGCGGCGCTCCCGGCGGTGCGCGCCGCGAATCGGCGGGCTCGCGTGCCGGAGTCCCAGTAGGCCGCTCCCATCGCCCCGCCGTCGGGGGTGAGGCGGTCCATCTCGGCCCGTCGGGCCCGGACCAGACGCCGCCACCGATTCGAGGCGGTTGCGGGTCGGCGGGGGGATGGGGCCGTCACCGTCGCTCTTCCATGCCGTATTCTGAGCCGTCATCGAGATCGAAAGCGAGGCCGTGCTGGTGGCTGACGACGCTGGATCAGAGGCGGGTGCCGCTCCTGCGGCTCCCGCCGGGACCGGAGGTGGCTGGTGAGCGGATTTCAGAGGATCGTGGCGTTCATATCGCTGGGGGTGGTTGCCCTGGCCATCGTGTTCGCGCTGCTGCCGTTCACCTTCGCCGACACGGTGAAGTGCGGTCCGGCCCTGCTGGGAGCCGAACCTCGGTCGGCAAAGCCTGCCGTCGGGCTGGTTCAGCCCGAGCGCGACTGCGAGCGCACGGGCCGCAGCCGCCTGGCTACCTCGGGCTTCGTGGCCATCCTGGCCGTGGTGACCGGGGCCGGCGTGTCCCAGGTCAAGGAGCCCGGGAAGGACTGCCGGGACGGACGTCACGCCGACTGTCACGGCGGGTGGCCGGCCCTTGTCGGCCTCAACCGCTTCGCCTGCCGATGCTCCTGTCACCCCTCGAGCTGAGCAGCCCGTCGACTTGGGGTCAGGGCCCGTCCGTCACGGCCACGCTGTAGCGACTCCCGTCGGTGCTGATGTCGAGGCGGTAGGTCCCCCCCTCGGCCACGACGAACTCACCCTCGCCTCGGGCGTCGATGGCTTTGAACCGCTCGCCCGCCGAATCGAAGATCTCGATGGTGACGGCGCCCCCGGGCACGTCCCAGCGGATCTTCCAGTTGTCGTCGACGGAGAAATCATCGGTCGACTGGTCGCTGTTCGACTGGTAGCTGCCGGTGAAGCCGCCATTGCCCACGACGGTCTGGCCTCCGCTCTGGGTGCTGCTCCCGCCCCGGCGGGTTGTGCTGGTCGTGGTGAGCGATGTCGTCGAGGTCGAGGCAGATCGGTTGGCCGCGCCCTCGGAGGTGGTGGAGGTAGCGGTCGCGGTACCGGCCGGCTCCGCCTCACCTTCATCGGAGGCCAGCCAGGCCAGGGTGGCGCCGGCGCCACCGAGGAGCAGGGCCAGGACGGCCACCACGGCCACCTGTCCCGACCGCCATCCCGACCCACGAGCCGGCCCCGCGGCCGGTTCCGGTGCGGGAGGCAGGGGTAGGGTCCGCCCGACCGGGGTTGCCGTGGTGGGGTCGTTGTCGCTGTCGGCCATGGCACCCGACCGTACCGCCCGTCTACCGTGCGGTGGAGTCGACTTGAGGAGGAACGGTGAGTGATCCCATGTTTCCCGAGGACCGGGTGATCCGAGAGGAGCGGGTGATCGAGCGGGCTCCCGCACCCCCCCGTGGACGGCGGGTGATCATCGAGCGTCGGGGGGAAGGCGGCCCCGGCCACGGTATGAACCCGCTTGGCCTGGGCATCGCCATCGTCCTCGGCATCTTCATCCTGGTGCTGATCTTCGGCTTCTTGCTGTAGCGACCACGCGGACCGGGCTGGCGCCGGCGGCGACCGCTAGGGTTGCCCGTCCCGGGCGGCGTGGCCGAGTGGTTGAGGCAAGGGCCTGCAAAGCCCTGTACCCGGGTTCGAATCCCGGCGCCGCCTCCATAGAGAAGTGCTGGTAAGAGGTGGTTCTCCAGCTTCTCGCCGCTCCCACCTTCGGTCCCGTGACACCGCCAGGACACGGAAAAGACACAGGAAGTCGCGGTGAGGACTCAGCGGGCGCGCTTCTTGGCCGCTCGTGTCGGCTTCGTCGGCGGCGACGCGGACGGAGCCACCGGGTGCTGTTTGAGGGTGTCGAGGACGTCTTCGAGGAATGGGCGAAGGCACAATCCGGGAAGGAACTCAGGTCCAGCGATTCTCCTCGACCAGGTGGGCGATGTGCTCGAGGACGAGCGGTGTGAGCCGGGTGAAAGCGATGTGGCCGTAGCGGCCCTCGACCCCGTCCACGCTGGTGCTGACCACCAGACCTGAGAGGGTGAAGGGGTCGGCCCCCTCGTCGACCGTCAACTCGACCACGTCGCCCAACTGCAGTCCGGCCGGCGCGGTGATCCGGACGCCGCCCATGGAGAGATCGACGACCTCCACCGCCCGGTCGACGCCGCCCCGGCCCAGCCGGCGACAGTGCACGCTGAAGCGGGTGGGCACGCGGGGATGGGCACGACGCTCGGCAACGCTCGGACCTGCTTCGCTCATCTGACCCTCTTGTCGTTCCGGTGACACCTGCGTCCCCTCCAGCCTGCCACGTCCTGCCGCTGTCAGCAGGGCGCGGTGCCGCCAATGGGCGCTTCACCGAGGTGATGACGTGGCCAGGGCCTCCCACCCGGTCGGGGACGTGGTGCGGTAGTCGTAGACGGAGAAGCCCACGGCTCCGGTCTCTCCGACGGCTTGGGCATAGCCCTCGAAGTCCTCGACGGTGGACGTGTCGGCGACACCACCGACGGGGTGGATCAGCGCCGAGGGATCGTCGAGGTTGGCGTGCAGGGTGCGCACGCCCGCCTCGGTGTAGCGGTAGCTGTCGCCGTAGGTCGACGACTCCGCCTCGATCTCGGTCCAGTAGACCATCGGCATCCATACGTCGTAGGTCTCGGCCAGGTCCTGCCAGGGAAAGCCGGGCCAGAAGCCGGGCCTGATCTCCTCGAACAGCACAGGCGGGTAGACGATGGCGCCGAGCGCCAACTCGGGTGCCTCGTCACGGAAGCGGCTCGACAGCTCGAGCAGGCGGGCGTTGCGATCGGCGTGGTCGGGCACGTCTCGGCGGTACTCGATGTCAACGGCGACGCCGTCGAAGCGGTGGCCCTCGACGTCGAAGTCCCGGAGCAACCGCAGGTTGGCCAGATCGGCCTCCACGTCGGAAAACTTGGGCAGGTACCAACCCACCACCTGCATGTCGTTCTCATGGGCCCGCTCGAGGAACTCGGCCACCAGCGCCCAGTCGACGATGCCTCCGGGGGACCGATCGTCCAGGCGGGCAGCCTGGAGGAACAGGGTGCGCACGCCCCGCTCGGCCATGGCGTCGACGTCCTCGGGAACGAGCAGCGGACCTTCCTGCGGGCGGTGGTAGGCGGGGCCGTAGTCGAAGGCGTCTACCCACGTCCCCAGACCGCGATAGGCCGACACGTCGGGGGTCGCCGGCACCGCCTCGGTCGTGGTGGTGGTGGAGGGTGGCGGCGCAGTGCTGGAGGGCCCGGTGGGGGCGACCGATGGGGTCGGCGCCGGAGCGGCAGACGCCGGCGAGGTCGCAGCTGATTCGGGGCCGGGCCGCACCACCACGGCGCTGGCCACGCCGGCGAGGAACATCAGGCCGACGAGGACCATGAGGATGGTTTCGCCTCGTCGGTGGCTCATCACCTCACGCTAGAGGGACCCCATCTCGCTGTGGCCGCGCCGGAACCGCAAGGCTGGTGACGCCCGGGAAGGCCATCCCTCCCCTTCAGCCCCCCTGCCGCTTGGCTCCCCGTGTGGCCACCAGCAGGGCCAAGCCCCCAAGGACGAGCGCGCCGGCGGCCCCCAGCAGGATCGCCAAACGGGGAAAGCGTGGTCGCCGGTGCACCGGCGGCGAAGACGTTGCCGGCCCCGAGACACACCCAAGAGGCGTCGAATCCTGGGTCCCGGTCTCCTCGTTGCCGTTACGGGTGTCGTCCCGGGCGCATAGGCCACCTCGTCGGTCGAACCCAGTGTGATGTTTGATTCCGGGTGTACCCAACCGACGACCGATGGAGGCACCCGGGGTCGTCACCTCGGATCGCTCGCAAAAATCCGCAGCGAGGACCGTAGCCGCGCGCCAAATCGACGGTTGCTCCGGTAACGTGCGCAGCCATGACCCGCCTTCGCCTCATGCTGGTACTCGCGCTCACCTTCGCCACCGTTGGAATCACTACGCCGGCCCGGGCTGGGCTGTTGGACTCCCTCCTCGGCGGGTCCTCGGACGAAACGACAAGCAGCAGTGACCAGACCAGCGGCGAGTCCTGTCGGCCGACAAGCCTTCCCGTCCTCGAGCTCGGGGTTGGCTCGTGCCAGGGAGTGCGTCCGGGATCTCGGGTGCAGACCGACAACGGGTCGTGCACCCTCAACTTCCTTTTCCACGGGAGCGACGGCGAGCGCTACCTGGGAACGGCCGGCCACTGCATCCTGTCAACGCAGCCGCTCAGCCAGAACGTCGGCGAGCGGTCGTTCGCTGCTGGGGAGGGAGTCGAAGCCCGCGACGCTGAAGGCAATCGCATCGGCGAGTTCGCCTACGCCATCCAGGAGGACCCCAAGGACTTCGGCCTCATCCGCCTCGACGACGACGTCGAGGCCAGCCCCCAAGTAGCCCAGTTCGGCGGGCCCACGGGGGTGAACGATGAGATCACGACCTCGCCGACGAGGCTTTCCCTGTTCGGGAACCCCCTCGGCATCGGCGGGCCCTTGGCCAGCGGCAGGAGCCTCTTGGCCCTCGGCGGTCTTTCCGATCCCGACACCGTGGGGGCGATCGGCGTAGCTCTGCCCGGTGACAGCGGCGGGCCGGTGCTCGACGAGCAGGGTCGGGCGGTGGGCGTGCTGGTGACCGTGGGGGCTGGCCTTTCCCCGATCTCCAACCCCGGGCCGATTGGCATCACCCGGCTCACCCCTCAGCTGGAGCAAGCCGAGGAGGTACTGGGCGTCGACATGGACCTCCAGACCGCCCCCCAGCTATAGGGGGCATCGCAACAACGGCGAGCAGATTCGACCGACGGTCGACCGGACGGCGGAGCTCATCAAACCGCCGTACCCAGGGCAAGCACGATCAGTCGAACGGGCCCGGGGCGCTTGTTCCTCCTTGGGCACCGCCGGCCCAAGGCGGGACGACGCTGCTGGCCTGGCCCCCGGCTGCATGAGCAGGTTGAGGCAGATGAGGAAGGGCCCATAGACATTTCTTCACCGTCTCGAGGGCTCACGAGGCCGCGGGTGCCGAAGTACTCGGCCGAGTCGGGCATGACCACGAACGTCCACCCGCCCTTGTTCGGGCTCTGCTGCAGCGTTGCCGTGAACTACTTGTTCAACCGGCTCACCGGACCTCCTCCTGGTCGTCTTCCCCCCCCACCCCCCCCACCACTACGACGAAGGACGGGTTCGAGACTCATCGCCCCTGCTCGCAATCCCTGGATACGGGCAGCCTCTGTCGAAACCGTGCATCGTGACCCTTGACGCCCCGATGCCGCCGCCCGGTGCCTCGGGTGACCACCCGCTGCGTCGGCTATGGCGATCTCGCCGGGTCCACCGTCGCAGTGGGCCGGCCACGGAGGTGCTGGTGCGACGTTCCGGGACGAGTGCGGGCTGGACCGAAAGGCCGAGAGTCGTCTCTTCACCCAGATGGCCCGGCTCGGGACCACCGGAGGGTCGGTCTTCGACGCTCTGGTCGGCCAAGCCGCGGTGGTCGACGACCGGGTTCCCGTGGCCTCAGTGCTCGTCCCAGTGCTCGCCGTGGGCCGCGTGGCGGTGGCCGTCGTGGATGAAGTCGACATGGTCACCGTGGGAGACCATCTCGTGGCCGCAGCCCTCGCCGTGGTCGTGGCCATGGTCGTCGTGGGCCACGTGGGCGTCCCGTGAGCACTCGTCCCAATGGTCGCCGTGGGCCCGGTGGACGTGGCCGTCGTGGAGGTAGTCGGTGTGGTCGTCGTGGGCCACACTGGCGTGGCCGCAGTCGGGATCGTGTACGTGGGTGTGGGCGTCGTGGACCTTGTGCTCGGTGTCGGTCATCAGTGCGGTGCCTCCTCGGCATGGTGGATGGCGTCGCCCACGATGTGGGCCACGTGCTCGTCGGTGAGCGAGTAGACGATCTCCCGTCCCCGGCGCTCGGTTGCGACGAGGCGGGCCTGGCGCAGCACCCGCAGGTGCTGGGAGACCAGCGGTTGAGCGACCTCGACGGTCTCCACCAGCTCGTGCACGCAGCGGGGGGCGACGCTGAGCTCGACCACGATGGCCAACCGCAGGGGGTTGGCCAGAGCCTTCAACAGCTCGGTGGCCGGGCCCATCACATGTTCGGCCGGTCTCACCGACGCCATGGTAGCTACCATATGCGAACATTGCAATGCTTGCATGCGGGCCTGTCCCACCGGAAACGCCGCCGACCGTGATGGTCAACCGGCGTCGGTACGCACCTCGACCTGGTCGGCTGCCCGGGGCATGGTCGCCGCCTCGCCGGTCCGGCGGAGGGCGTCGGCGGTGAGACCGGCCATGCGGGCACAGGCCCGGCGGGCGAACTTCACCTGCTCATGGCGCCCGAACAGGTGCAGGCCCAGGCGAACGATCGGGTTGCCGGTCCGGGCGTGGCGGGAGAACCGACAGGTGTGGAACTCCACCACCCCGGTGTCGAGCCACTTCCACACCTCGAAGTCCATCTGGCCCATCTCCAGGTGGCCCTGAAGGGTCCGGTAGTTCCAACCCCACACCCGTACCTCCCGACCGTCGATCATGCGGGTCTCGTCGAGCACCCCGCCCACGCGGACCCCCAAGTGGAAGCGCAGGCCCCAGAAACGGACCTCGAGGAGCATGTCGCGATCTTCGAGGGGCCGTTCGGGGTGGTACACCGCCCGCACGATCGAGGGGTCGGCGAACTCGTAGTCGCGCAACAAGCGGCGGGCCACCTCCCAGCTGCCGTCGGCCTCCGGGGGACCCGGCGGCTCGGAGGGCAACGGCTGGCAGTACTCGTCCACCTTCCAGCCCTGCTCGGGCGTGAAGTCGCTCCGTTCACCGAGCTCGAAGTTCAGCCCCTTGTCGTGGAGCTCGTCGAGGACGTGTCGGGACCCGGGGTCGCCGAGCGGCCGGGAGGCCGCGTCGGTGTCGTCGAAGAAACGGGTGTCGATGTCGATGCCGCCCATCAGCCGCCCACCGGCCAGGCGGGCCACGCGTTCCAGGAACGACGTCCACAGGTGGAGCTGGACCTCCTTGGCCATGCGCAGGCGGTGGTACAGCAGGCGGGAGAGTCGATCGCCGCTGCGGGCCCAGGACTCGATGGTGAAGACCAGCCCATCATCCACGCCCGCTCGGAACTCGATCTGGCCCGCCTCCAGGTGGCCCTCCAGGGTGGCCAGGCGGAACGAGGTCGGTGTCACCTCCACCACCCGCACCGGTCCGTCCCAAGGTCCGGGCATGTGCACCAGGTACTCGTCGCCGACGTGCATGGCCCGCTCACCCGACACCTTGGTGAAGCGGGCCAGCTCGGTGGGTGTCACGATGTTGAGGTTGGCGCTGATGCGGCTGATCACGTCCTCGGGGGCCATGGTCGACCCGGCCACGCGTGCTCGGTAGCGGCGATGGAACAGCGGGCCCACGCCCTGTCCGGCCGGTTGCAGCTCGTCGACGTCCACGTCCGGCGGCAGCGGCGGAGGCCCGTCGGCGTCGGCCGACCCCCGCCCCTCACGGCGGTGGAGCGGCGTGGTGCGCCACAGGTAGCGCCAACTGGTGAGGGCCATGCCGAAGGGCCAGGACGCGGCGACGGCCAAGCGCCGGCGGAGCAGCGGTCGGCGGGGCACCAGGGGGGTCTACCCGCTGCACCGTCTGGTTACGGGGAGCAGCCGCAGGCAGGTGCCGGGGCGGGGCTACGGTGGGGCGGGTGCTGACCCGACGAGCCCACGCCCTCGGCGTGCGGGGCGACCACCTGCACCTTGTCTCCCTCGCCAGCGTCGGGCTGTGCGTGGTCCTGTGGGTCAGGGCCAAGACCGTCGACCAGGCCGAGCGGGGCAACGCCGAGCGGCGGGCCCTTTTCGTGGGCTTGTGGCCCCCCACGCTGTGGCTGATGGGCGACTCCCTGGAGCGCTGGGAGTCCTGACCGGGCGTTGACGGGCGCGGTTCTGCCCTCCTTCGTGCGTCTGCCCTGGTCCCGAATCACCGGGGCGGCGTCTCCCGCCCCGGTGCGACCCGCTACAGGCGCTCGGGCAGGCCGAAGGTGGCGAACAGGTTGGTGTCGAGGAAGTTGTGGTGGCCCACGATCTTGTCCCCGGCGACTTCGACCACCTGGATCGACCAGGGCCGGTGACCTCCTTCGGGGTCGACCCGGTAGGAGCCGAAGGCGGCGCAACCGTTGGCCGCGGTGGCCACCAGTCGGGATCCCCGACAGCCGCTGCCCTCGCCCAGGAACCACCGACCCATCTCCACCGGCCCGCGCAGCCAGAAGTCGTAGGGCGGCATCGACATGACGGCGTCGTCGTGGAGGAGCGAGACGAGGGAGGTGATGTCGTAGCGCTCGAATGCGTCGACGTAGCGAGCAAGGAGCTCCCGGTGGTCAGCATCTACCTCGGGTGCCTGCTCAGGGTCGATGTGGCGGGCGGCCAGGGTGGCCCGGGCCCGCTGGAGCGCGCTGTTGACCGATGCCACGCTCGTGTCGAGCAGTTCCGCCACCTCCGTCGCCTGCCAACGCAGCACCTCCCGCAGGATGAGCACCGCCCGCTGCCGGGGGGGGAGGTGCTGCAGGGCGGTGACGAAGGCCAACTTGATGGTCTCCCGGGAAGCGGCCAACTCGGCCGGGTCGCCGTCGTCGGGGAGGGAGCGGGCGTCGGGTATGGGCGACAGCCAGGCCTTCTCGCCTCGTTGCTCACCGGTGAAGGAGTCCGCCGTCCCGGCCGGGCCGAGATCCATGGCCAGGGCCCGGCGCCGGCGGCCTCTCAGCATGTCGAGACAGGCGTTGGTGGCGATGCGGTAGAGCCACGAGCGCAGCGACGAGCGTCCCTCGAAGCCGTCGAGGTTCCGCCAGGCCCGCACCATCGTCTCCTGCACCGCATCTTCCGCTTCGAAGGCGGACCCGAGCATGCGGTAGCAGTAGCCGGTGAGCTCGCGGCGGTGGGGCTCGAAGTCCTCGGGCCGGACGCTCCGACGGTCGACGGTCCCGGCGATGACAGCCATGCACGACGATTGTAGGACGCAGGGGCCCGTCGGTGACGTGAACGGCTGGTGAACGGGCCGGAAACTGTTGGTCTTCGGCGCTGTTGGGTAGCTCCCAACCGTGGACGACGTGATCCAGCTTCCCGCCGACGTCTCCAGCCCGGCCTTGGCCCGTCGCTTCGTCACCGAGTGCTGCGCCGAATCAGGGGATGCCAAGTTGTCCGAGATCGCCGTCCTCCTGGTCAGCGAGCTGGTGACCAACGCCGTGGTCCACGCCCACACCCCCAGTGTCCTGACCCTCTCCCGGCCCACCGGACGCCTCCGGGTGGAGTTGCGCGACGCCAATCCCGACCCGGCCCTCATTTCCTCCGCCACGCAGAACGGTCACCGGGAAGGGGGGCGGGGTGTGCTCCTCGTCCAGACCCTGGCCGACCGGTGGGGGAGCGACGCCCACGAAGGAGGCAAGACGGTGTGGTTCGAACTGGTGGTTCCAGGCCTAGAGTGAGAGCAGCACGAGGAACACCGCCGCCGTAAGTCACGGCACGGACCAGTCCTGTCGAGTTGCGTGGATGCCACCGGTCCCGGTGGGCGCGCTGCCTGGCCAGCCGGCCCAGCGCTACCGCCCCGTCCGGGAGGCACCACCCATGGTCGACACACGCGGCTGAGCCGGGCCCTGGCCGACATGGCCACCAGCCTGGTGGTCAACGCCCGGGAGCTGGAGCAGTCGCGCCGCGTGGCCGAGCAGCTGCGCCACGCCCTCGACAGCCGCATCGTGATCGAGCAGGCCAAAGGGGTCATCGCCCAGAACCGGGGGATCTCGGTGGAGGACGCTTTCGGGCGGCTACGCAGCCATAGCCGAAAAAACAACCTCAAGCTCCACGACGTGGCTCGGGCGGTGGTGGAGGGGCGTCTTTGTCCCTAGGTCCGGTCCGACCACCCGGCCCCGGAAGTTCATCTGCGACGACCGCGGGGGGCAAGTAGGCTGGACCGGGTAAAACCCGGTGGTCCTCCGGTTTGCGCCGGCCCTGCTCCAGACCTCGGCAGCCGTTCCAGACCCCTTCGTGGTTCGCCAGGAAGGCTCGATCGAAGTCGGAGGACG
>JAUJNB010000009.1:75185-82627 GCA_030446545.1 Acidimicrobiales bacterium
CGCCACCAGCTCGGGGCGCTGGCCGGCCGAGGCACTGACGTGGCGGTGGATCTCTCGGGGGTGGAGTTTCTCGGCGTGGCCGGCTTGGATGCGCTCTGCGATACGGCTCGGCTGCTGGGCCAGGGTGGCCATCGCCTGTGGGTGCGCTCCCCGCCTGCCGTGACCCGGCGGGTCATCCACGTCCTCGGCCTCGAGGACCTGCTCCCCATCGTCTGCCCAGAGCCGCTGACGCCCAACTGAGGCGAGTCACCGCCTCGCCTTCCTCGGCGCCGAAGCCGGCGTGGGCAGTCCGGCACCGGTGCGCACGCCTTCGAGCAGACCGAGCAGGGCGTCGTCGGCACCCGTCAGCGGTGCCCATCCGAGGTCGCGATGGGCCCGGGTGGCGTCGAGCAGGGGGACCCCGAGAGCCAGGTCGACCCAGCCGGCAGGAGTGGGCTGGAGGCGCAGGCGCCAGGTGAGGTCGGCTGCTACCCGCAGCACCCTGGCCGGCACCGGTACCGCCCGGGCCGAGAGAGCACGGGCCAGCTCGGCCACGTCGAGGACGGGGTCGGCCACGATGTTGAACGGGCCCCGGGCCTCGGACAGGGCAGCCAGTCGGTAGGCGTGGGCTGCGTCGAGGGCGTGCACGGCCTGGAAGGCCAGCCCGGGCGTGTCGGGTACCACCGGGATGAACGACGGACGGAGCAGGGCCACGGGCACGAGGGGGCCGAGGAAGAGGTTGCGGATGCGCTCCCCGGCCTGGCGCTTGAACACCAGGCCCTTGCGCAGGCGCACCACGCGGACCTCGGGGTGCTCCGCCTCGAAGCGGTCGAACGACCGCTCCACCGCCACCTTGTGGCGGCTGTAGAAGCTCGACGGGAACCCGTCGGTGGGCCAGGACTCGTCGACCCGGCGGTCCTTGGGCCCGGGTGAGTAGGCGCCCACCGAGGAGGCGTAGACGAGGGCGGGGACTCTGGCCTCGGCCACGGCGGCGAGGACCCGCTCGCTCCCCCCCACGTTGGTGGCCGCCATGGTCTGGATGTCGTGCGACGGCTGGATGAGCCAAGCCAGATGGATCACCACGTCGGCCCCGCGAAAGCGGGTGGCCAGGTCGGAGGTGGTGACGTCGACCCGGTCCCAGTCGACCTTGCCGGGCGACGACGCCTCCGGCGGGCGACGGGCCAGGCCCAGCACGGAGTCGACCGCGGGCTCGGTGGCGAGCACCTCGATCAGGCTCGTGCCCACGTTGCCGGTCGCTCCCACCACCACGATGCGCATGGCCCTGTCCTACCCCGGGACGGCGTTCGGGGGACCTCGCCCCCGCCTACCCGGCCAGCTCGGCGTCGGGTTGGTGGCGCACGACCAGGCAGTACGAGCCCAGGGCCCGCAGGCGGTCGGCCGCCACCCGGCCCTCGGTGGTCACGACCGCCTCGATCGACCCGCTGACCTCGTCCAGCTCCACCTCGGTGACGGTGCCCAGCTCGTTGCCGTGGTCGGACAGCACCCGCTTTCCCCGCAGGTCGAAGGCGCCGGCCATGGCCCGCTCCTCCCGACCCTCGGCCGCCTTGCGCACCCGGTCCTCGCTCTCGACAACCACGGCGTCGGTCCCCACGCCGCTCACGTCGACCCAGTCGACCAGCTCGCGCCGACTCACCTGGAGGGCGACCACCCGCTGGGGTGGCTCGTCGAGCAGGACGCCCTCGACCGTGCCCATCCTCTGGGCACTGGTCTTGCTCATGACCCGGGTGCCGAGGAGCTCCTTCACCAGCCGCCTCATGGCCGGCTGCTCACGGGCTGGCCCGGAGGTGGTCACGGAAGCGCTCGACCGAGGCACCGAAGCCGGCGAGGTCGTCGCTCACGAAGTCCTCCACGGCGGCGGGGACCATGAGCGCCTGGCCCGACACGGCCAGGGTCTCGGGCAGGGGAACGAAGACGTGGCCCCCCGAACGGGGGGTGAGGACCTCGCTGCCCCCGATCTCGTAGCCCACCACCTCGGGCCGGTCGGCCACCAGGACGACCACGTCGGTGACCTCCCCGAGGCGCCGGCCGGCATCGGTGATGACCTCGCTGCCGATCACGTTGTGAGCCCGGGACTCCTTCACCTCCTGCACCAGCACGGCGTTCCGCTGGTCCAGGTCGGCCTCGGTGGCGATCATCACGGCATGACGACCGAGGGTGACCACCCGCTCCCACGCCAGCACCAGCTTCATGGGACCGCCGAGGAAGCCCCGACGGCGCAAGGTGAAGCCGAGCAGGGCGGCCTCGGCTGTGCCATAGACCACGTCTTTGACCTCGGCGACCGCTTCACCGCCGTCGAGGGTGACGACGGGGTGGCCGATGAGGTCGGTGGCCCGGAGCAGCAGCGAGGGGTGATCGGTCACTTGACCCGTCCGCCGGGTCGGCCCCGACCACCCGGAGCACGGCTGGAGGAGCGGCCGTCGGCGGCGATCACCCCTCCGGCTCGGCGCTTGCGCTGCACGACCACCGCCAGCACCAGGAGCAGGACCACCACGGCCACCACGGCGATGACGATCTCCATCAGACCCTCCTCGGGTGCTCGGCAACGGGTGGGGGCAGCGTAGTGCCGGCGGCTCCGCCCACCGCCCGTTCGCCCCCCGGCGCATAGGGCCGTTCGTCCGAGCCGACGTAGCGCTGGCGGGGGCGGGCGATGCGCTGATCGGGATCACCCAGCAGTTCCAGCCAGTGCGCCATCCAACCGGCGGTCCGGGGAATGGCGAAGAGCACGGTGAACATCTCCAGCGGGAAGCCCATGGCCTGGTAGATGAGGCCCGAGTAGAAGTCCACGTTGGGGTAGAGCTGGCGCTCCAGGAAGTAGTCGTCGCTCAGGGCAGCCTCCTCCAGGGCCAGGGCCACGTCGAGGAGGGGATTGGTGCCCACGGCGGCGAAGACCTGGTCGGCGGTCTGCTTGACGATGCGGGCCCGGGGGTCGTAGTGCTTGTAGACCCGGTGGCCGAAGCCCATCAGCCGTCCCTCGCCCCGCTTGACCCCTTCGAGGAAGGTGGGCACGGCATCGACCGTGCCGATGCGCCCGAGCATGCGGATCACCGCCTCGTTGGCCCCGCCGTGCAGCGGGCCGTAGAGGGCCGCGGCGGCGGCCGCAGTGGCGGAATAGGGGTCGGCCTGGGACGAGCCCACGCTCCGCATGGCCGTGGTGGAGCAGTTCTGTTCGTGGTCGGCGTGGAGGATGAACAACACGTCCAGGGCCCGGGCCAGAACCGGGTCGCCCTCGTAACAGGGGCTGCCCACCCGCCACATCATCGACAGGAAGTTGGTGGCGTAGTCGAGGTCGTTGTCGGGATAGACGAAGGGCATGCCCACGCTGAAGCGGTGGGCGAAGGCGGCCAGCGTGGGCATCTTGGCGATGAGGCGCACGATCTGCTTGTGGCGCACCTCATCGTCGAAGATCTGCTTGGCCTCGGGGTAGAACGTCGACAGGGCGGCCACGGTGGACACCAGGATCCCCATGGGGTGGGCGTCATGGTGGAACTGCTGCATGAAGTGCTTCACGTTCTCGTGGACGTAGGTGTGCACGGTGACGTCATGGCGCCAGGCGGCCATGTCGTCGGACGACGGCAGCTCGCCGTGGATGAGCAGGTAGGCCACCTCGAGGTAGGTGGAGCCTTCGGCCAGCTGCTCGATGGGGTAGCCCCGGTAGCGCAGGACGCCCTTCTGGCCGTCGACGTAGGTGATGCGGCTGGCGCAGGACGCGGTGGAGACGAAGGACGGGTCGTAGACCCGCAGGTTGGGGTCCAGCGCCCGGAGCGCCGACGAAGGGATGGTGTTGTCGGCCTCCAGCGGCACGGTCACGGTGGCGCCCGTGCGGTCGTCGGTCAGCGTGATGGAGTCGCCCATGGGCACCACCGTAGGTGGCCGGCGGGAGAGACCATGGCCGGACCCACCGGCGTTCGCTACAGCGGCAGGTTGTCGTGGCTACGGCTCGGGAGCCGCTCGCGCTTGGAGCGCAGCACCTCGAGCGCCGCTCCTACCGCCCGGCGGGTGTCGGCCGGGTCGATCACGGCGTCGACATAGCCCCGCTCGGCTGCGGTCCAGGGGTTGAGCAGGTTGGTCGCGTACTCTGCCTCCCGGGCGGCCCGGGCCTCGAGGTCGTCACCTCGATGGAGGATCTCGGCGGCCTGGCGGGCGCCCATGACGGCCATCTCGGCACTGGGCCAGGCCAGGCAGATGTCGTTGCCCATGGTCTTGGAGTCCATGACGATGTAGGCCCCCCCGTAAGCCTTGCGCAACACCACACAGACCCGGGGGACGCTGGCCCGGGCGTAGGCGCCCACGAGTTGGGCGCCGTGGCGGATCATGCCCCGCCACTCCCGATCCTTGCCCGGGAAGAAGCCCGAGGTGTCGACCAGCGTCACCAGCGGGAGGTTGAAGGCGTCACACAGCCCCACGAAGCGGGCGCCCTTCTGGCTGGCGGCGATGTCGATGCTGCCGGCCAGGGCGACGGGCTGGTTGGCCACGAGACCCACCGGGCGGCCGTCGAGGGTGGCCAGGGCGGTCACCAGGTTGGGGGCCCACGCCGCCCACAGCTCCAGCACCTCGGCCTCGTCGACCAGGGCCCGGACCACGTCCAGGACGTCGTAGCTGCCGGTGCTGGTGGGCGGCAGAAGGGCTCCGGCCTCGGGCGTGGGGCGGTCGATGGGGTCGGCGCTGGGCCACCGGGGAGCCTCGGCGTCGCAGTGGTCGGGGAAGTGGGCCAGCACGGCCGCCAGCAGCTCGAGGGCCGAGGCCTCGTCATCGACCACGGCGGCAGCCACGCCGGTCTGGTGGGCGTGGACCCCCACACCGCCGAGCGCCTCGGGTGTCACCTCCTCACCGGTGAAGGAGGAGACGGCGGCGGGGCCGACCACGTAGGCCGAGGCGGTGGCCGTCATCACCACCACGTCGGCCATGCTGAGCAGCAGGGCCGGCCCGCTGAGCGTGGGGCCGGTGACGGCCACGAGGATGGGAACCACGCCGCTGCAGCGGGCGAAGGCCCGGGCCGCCCGCCCCCAGCCGTGCAGGGCGGGGATGCCGTCGTGGATGTCGGCCCCGCTCGAAGCCATGACCCCGACGAGGGGGAGGCGGGCGTCGAGGGCGGCCTCCGCCGCCGCCGCCAGGTTGGCGCCGGCGCCGGCGTCGAGGGCACCCCGCCGCTGGGCCGGGTCGATCCGGACGAGGATGACGGATCGCCCACCGAGCTCGTCGACCGAGGCCGAGACGCTGCCGGGGACCCCCGACGCCAGGGCGACGGGCCGGGTCACGGTGGGGACCCCCCGCCGAGGTCGACGCTGACCTGGCTGCTGGCCCGATCGGCCACGATCTCGGTCACGACCTGGTGCAGGGCCCGCGCCGGGGCCGAGGGGAGCCCGGCCCGGCGCCGGGCGATGCTCACCCGGCGCCGGCCCACCCCCTCGATGGCGACCAGCCGCCAGGCCCCGTCGAGCCAGCGGGGGATGGCCGTGGCCGGGAGCACGGCGGCGCCGAAGCCCTCGAAGGCCAGGGAGGCGATGAGGCGAAGTCCGTCGAGCTCGGCCTTGGCCTGCAGCGCCACCCCGGCCGCCCCGGCCGCCCGGTCGAGCTCGACACGGATGGACGTGCCGGGAGGAGGCAGCAAGAGCTCGTGGTCGGCCAGTTCGGCCAGACCCACCCGGCCCGTCTCGGCCAACGGGTGGCCGTGGGGTGCGACCAGGACGAGGTCCTCCTCGAAGAGCGATTCCATGACGACATCGTGGTCGTCGACGGGCAGGTTGACCACCGCCAGGTCCAGCGCGCCGGACAGGAGCTGGGGGAGCAGCGACGTGGTGTTCCCCTCCAGGACGGCGACGCGCACCTTGGGGTGGCGCTCGCCCATGGTGGCCAGCAGCGGTGGCAACAACCACCGCCCGGTCGTCCCGAGGACGCCCAGGCGGACCTGGCCCGCCACCTCGTCGCGCATGGAGGCGACATCGGCGACCAGGGCGTCGAGCTCGGCCTGGACACGACGGGCCCGGGCCACCACGCTCGCCCCCTCCTGGGTGAGCTGGCCCGTCGAGCGGTCCACCAGGGTGGTGCCCAGCTCACGCTCCAGGCGGGCGATGTGGGTGGAGACGTTGGACTGCACGGTGTGGAGGCGGGCGGCGGCGGCCGAGAAGGTGCCCACCTCGTCGATGGCGACGAGCGCAGCCAGCTGGCGGAGGTCCATCGCCGGAAAGGATGGCACATATCACGAATAACTAGTGGGAAGATGGCCGGGGCGGGCGTAGGGTGAGACCAGCACCAAACGAGGAAGCCAGCCCCGTCCCCCCCGGGCTGGCTTTCTTCGCGCCCGGCTCGGGTTCCCGGCCGGCTCCCGTGGGAGAGCCCGAGCAGGCAGGATGACCGCCGTGCACCGGCTGGTCCGCCTCCTCCTCGTCCTCGTGGTGCTGGGCGGCGGCCTTCTGGCTGCGGCCGGTCCGGCGGCCGCTCATCCTCTCGGCAACTTCACGGTCAACCGCTACGCCCGGGTGGAGGTGTCGGCCGGAGTGGTGCGGGTCCTCTACGTGCTCGACCTGGCCGAGATCCCCGCCTTCCAGGAGCGCCAGGAAGTGGCCACGGGGCCCGATGCCTACGCCACCGCCCGAGCTCGCGAGATCGGGACCGGCCTGGAGCTGACGGTCGACGGCCGGGCGCTCGGGCTGGTGGGGGTCGACCAGGTGATCGACCAGCCGGCGGGCCAGGGGGGGCTCACCACGCTGCGGGTCACCGCCCGCTACGAGGCGCCCCTGCCGGCGGGCTCGCCCGATCAGCTGCGCCAGGCCACCTTCACCGACACCAACCAGCCCGACCGCATCGGTTGGCGGGAGATCGTGGTGCGGGCTGCCGGTGACGCCCAGATCGTGTCCTCCGACGCGCCCGGCCGAGACATCACCGACGAGCTGCGGACCTACCCGGCCGACCGTCTCCGTTCACCCCTCGACCGTCGGACGGCCTCGTTCTCCTTCAGGTCCGGCTCGCTCCCCGCCGACCCCCCGGCACTGGACGCTTCGGGTGGTCCGGGACTCGGCACCGACCGCTTGGCCGCGCTGGTCACCCGCACCGATCTGACCCCGCTGGCCCTGGTGACCCTGCTGGCCGCGGCCATGGGCTTCGGCGCCGTCCACGCCGTGGGCCCCGGCCACGGCAAGACGATCATGGCCGCCTACCTGGTGGGCACCCGGGGCCGGCCCCGTGACGCGGTGGCCCTGGGCACGATCGTGTCGGTCATGCACACGGCCAGCGTGCTCGTACTGGGCCTGGTGCTGGTGCGCGTCGACCGCTCCATCGCCGCCGAGGCGGTCTACCCGGTGCTCACGCTGATATCGGGTGTGGCCGTCACCGGGGTGGGCGGATGGCTGCTGGCGGGGCGGTGGCGCCGGGCCCGGGCCGGCGCCCCGGCTGGCAGACCCCGGCCCGGGCCCGACCAGGAGATCGGGCCTGACCACGACGGCCAC
>JAUJNB010000009.1:82727-115613 GCA_030446545.1 Acidimicrobiales bacterium
CACGGCCACGGCCACGGAGGCCGCCGGCACAGCCACGCGCTGCCCGCCGACGTCTCCCCGCTGTCCCGCCGGGGACTGGTGGCCCTCGGGGCCTCCGGTGGCCTGTTCCCCTCGCCGTCGGCCGTCCTGGTGGTGGTGAGCGCCGTCGGCCTCGGGCGAGCCGGCCTGGGACTGGCCCTGTTGGCGGCCTTCTCGGTCGGTCTGGCCGCCACCCTCACGGCCGTGGGCCTCGGGCTGGTCTACGGACGGAGCTTCGTCGAGCGCCGGGGCCATGCCGCCCGGCTGCGCCTCCTGCCGGTGGCGGGTGCCGTCGCCCTGGTGGCGCTGGGCCTGGTGGTGACCTTGCGGGGAGTGGCCGAGCTCTCTTGACCTCCCGGAGGCGTCGGCGCTGCGATCAGGAGCTCGAGCCCACCCGACCGGCTCCCGACTCCTCGATGCGGCGCACCCGGTCGATGGGAAGCACGTGCCAGAAGTGGTCGCTGGCGGTGTCCCAGTCGGCCAGCAGGGCCTTGGCCCGGAGCGAACCGGTGAGCTCGTGGTGGCGCTCGACCAACCAGCGCAGCTCCTCCATCGACTCGGCGTCGGGACGTTCGGCCTCCACCAGGGCGGGGTTGAGGTGGGCCATGAGCAGGGTGTCCGGGTCCCAGACAAAGGCCTGGCCACCGGTCATGCCCGCGCCCAGGTTGTAGCCCACCGAGCCGAGGACGACGATCGTGCCGCCGGTCATGTACTCGCCGCAGTGGTCCCCGGTCCCCTCGACCACCGCAGTGGCGCCCGAGTTGCGCACCCCGAACCGCTCACCCGCCGACCCGGCCACGAACAGGTCGCCGCCGGTGGCGCCGTAGAGGCACGTGTTGCCGGCCAGCACCGGCTCGCCGGCGTCGTCGTCGGGCGGCATGATGACGATGCGGCCCCCGCCCATGGCCTTGCCCACGTAGTCGTTGGCCTCGCCCACCAGCTCGAGTTCGATGCCGTGGGTGAGGAAGGCGCCGAAGCTCTGCCCGGCGGAGCCGACGAAGCGGACGGTGGCCGTTCCCCGGGGCGGCCGCTCACCGAACTCGAGCGCCACCGCGCCGCCGAGGGCGGCACCGATGGCCCGGTCGGCGTTGACGATGGGGTACGCCAGCGTGACCTCGGCCCCGTCCCAGATGGGGCGGAAGGCGTCGGCCCGCAGGCGGTCGCCGAGCGCGGATCGGGGCTTTTGGATGGGGTCGCTGACCACGAAGCGCCGGGGGGCGGCCCCGTCGGCCGGAGCGGTGATCAGCGGGGTCAGGTCCATCGAGTCGGCCCGCACGTCGCCCACCGTCCGCTGGCGCAGGTGCTCCACCCGGCCGATGGCCTCGTCGAGAGAGCGCAGGCCGAGCGACGCCAGCAGGGCCCGGACCTCCTCGGCCACGTAGACGAAGTAGGCGGCCACGCCTTCGGCGGTCCCGGTGAAGTTGGCCCGCAGGTTGGGCCGCTGGGTAGCGATGCCGGGCTTGCAGGTGTCGCGGTGGCAGGCCCGCAACATGATGCAGCCCTCGGCGATCATGGCCGCCGTCCCGAAGGAGAACTCGTCGGCGCCCATCAGGGCGGCCACCATCACGTGTCGTCCGGTCATGAACCCGCCGTCGACGCGGAGGCGCACCCGGGCGCGGAGGTGGTTGTCGATCAGGGCCGCCTGGGTGTCGGCCAGGCCCAGCTCCCAGGGCATGCCGGCGTGCTTGATCGACGACAGAGGCGAGGCGCCGGTGCCGCCGTTGGCCCCGCTGATGTGGACCACGTCGGCCAGGGCCTTGACCACGCCGGCGGCCACCGTGCCCACCCCGTGCTCGGCCACCAACTTCACCGAGACCTCGGCCCCGTTGACCTGCTTGAGGTCGAAGATGAGCTGAGCCAGGTCCTCGATGGAGTAGATGTCGTGGTGCGGTGGGGGCGAGATCAGGGCCACCCCGGGCTGGGTGTGGCGCAGCAGGGCGATCTCCTCGGACACCTTGTGGCCCGGGAGCTGGCCGCCCTCGCCCGGCTTGGAGCCCTGGGCCACCTTGATCTGCAGCTCGTCGGCGTGGGCCACGTACTCGGGGGTGACGCCGAAGCGGCCCGAGGCGATCTGCTTGATGCGGCTGTTCTTGTCGCCGGTGGCCCGGCCCCTGGTGTGGAAGCGGGCGGTGCTCTCGCCTCCTCGCCGCAGTTGGACCGGGCGCCCAGCAGGTTCATGGCCTCGGCCAGGGTCTCGTGGGCCTCCCGCGAGAGCGAGCCGTGGGACATGGCCCCGGTGGAGAACCGGGTGACGATGGCCGTGGCCGGTTCGACCTCGTCGAGGGGCACGGGCGGGCCGGTCGCCACCAGGTCCAGGAGGTCCTGGAGCTCGGTCGGCGGGCGTTCGTTGACCAGGGCCGCATAGCGCTCGTAGAGGTCGTAGGAGCCGCCCTTGATGGCTCGCTGCAACAGGTGGGCGGCGGCCATCTCGTCGGTGGTCTTCACCAGGGTCAGGTCGGTCAGGGCGTCGACCACCTCCTTGCCCTTGCCGTGGTACTCCCCGCCCTTGCGCACCCGGTAGTAGCCGGGCGACTCCAGCTGCACCCGGGTTTCGACCGCAGCGGGCCAGGCGTCACCGTGGCATGCCAGCACGTCGTGGCCCAGCGCCTCCCACCCGATGCCACCGACGGTGGAGCGGGTGCCCACGAAGCAGGTGTCCACCACCTCGCCCCCAGGCCGATGATCTCGAAGATCTGGGCCCCCGGTAGGAGTCGACGGTGGAGATGCCCATCTTGGAGAAGATCTTGAGGGTCCCCTCCTCGACGGCCGACTGGAAGCGGTCCTGGGCCTCGGGGCTGACGGCGTCGGCGCTGTCGTCGGCGTCAGCCTCGGCCGCCACCGTCTGCAGGGCCAGTCGGGGGCAGATGGCGTCGGCTCCGTAGCCCAGCAGGGCAGCGATCTCATGGGTGTCCCGGGCGCTGTCGCTGACCACCACCAGGCTGGTGCGCGAGCGCAGGCGGCGAGCGATGAGGCGGTGGTGGACCGCCCCGCAGGCCAGCAGCGACGGGATGGGCGCCCGGGTGGCCAGATGTCGGCGTGGTCGAGCACCAGGATGTCGGCGCCGTCGCTCACCAGGGCCTCGGCCTCGTCACCGAGACGCTGCACCCCGGCCCGGAGCCCGGCGGCGCCCTCGGCCACCGGGAAGGTGGCGTCGAGGGGGACGGTGGCGAACGGGAAGCGCTCCCGGTCGTAGAGGGCGAGGACGCCGGAGGGGAAGAGGAAGAACGAGCGCAGGGTCACCAGGCGGGCCGCCGCCGCCGTCTCGGTGAGGATGGGCTGGCGGGGGCCGAGCAGGGTGCGCAGGCTCATGACCCGTCGCTCGCGGATGGAGTCGATGGGCGGGTTGGTCACCTGGGCGAAGCGTTGGCGGAGGTAGTGGTGCACGGGGCGGGGGCGGCCGGCCAGGTGGGGCAGGGGTGAGTCGTCACCCATGGCGAAGGTGGGCTCGTGGGCATCGGCGGCCATGGGCTTGAGCACCATGGCCAGCTCCTCCTTGGTGTAGCCGTGGGCCACCTGCCGGCGCTGCAGCTCCTCGGGCTCGGGCGGCACCTGGACGGGGTCGCCCAGCGAGAGCTCGAGGAGGCCGTCGGTCGTCCACCGGGCGTAGGGGGCGGCAGTGGCCATGCGCTCCTTGCACTCGGCGTCGTGGGTGATGCCGAGCACCGGGTCGACGAAGAGCATTTGGCCGGGGCCGAGCCGGCCCCGTTGCACCTGGCCGTGGCCCCGGGTGTCGACCGCGCCGGCCTCGGAGCAGCACACCACCAAGCCGTCCTCGCAGACCGACCAGCGCAGCGGGCGCAGACCGTTGCGGTCGAGCGAGGCACCCACGCCGACGCCGTCGGTGAAGACGAGCCCGGCGGGGCCGTCCCAGGGCTCCATGAGGGCGGCGTGGTAGCGGTAGAAGCCGCGGAGCTCAGGCTCGAGGTCCCGGGCGTTCTCCCACGCCTCGGGGACGAGCATGGCCATGGCGTGGCGGACGTCGCGGCCGCCTCGCACCAGGAGCTCCACCGCCGAGTCGAGCTTGCCGGAGTCGGAGTCGTGAGGGTCCAGGACGGGGCGGCACAGCTCCTCGGGGCCGAGGCCGGCCTCGACCGTGCCCAGGATGGACCGGGCCATCATGCGGTGCTCGTTGCCCTGGATGGCGTTGATCTCGCCGTTGTGGCACATCATGCGGAAGGGCTGGGCCCGCTCCCAGCTGGGCGCGGTGTTGGTGGAGAAGCGCTGGTGGAACACGGCGAAGTGGCCCGCGAAGCGCTCGTCGGCCAGGTCCGGGTAGAAGTCGGCGAGGGCGTCGGCGGCGGCCAGGCCCTTGTAGACGACGGTGCGGGTGGAGCACGAGACCACGTAGACCCCCGTCGTGGTGGCCTCGATGCGCCGCCGGAAGCGGTAGGCCCGGCGCTCGGCCGCCCGGCCACCCTCGTCACCGTTGTCGGAGGGGTGCGCTGAGCCGAAGATCACCTGGAGCATCCCCGGCCGGGAGGTCCGGGCCTGGTCGCCCACGTGGCCGTCGTCGGTGGGCGGCACCCGCCAGTCGACCAACTCGATGCCTTCGGTGGCGGCCGCCGCCTCGATGGCGATGCGGGGGTCGTTCCCTCGCACGAACAGGTTGGCCACGCCGTGGCCCTCGCCGAAGATGGCGGCCGGGATGGGCACGAGCAGCCCCGACCCGTCGGCCGAGCGGGCATCGGCGGCCAAGGCCCCCCGGTGCTTGACGCAGGCCAACCCGCCGAGGGCGGCGGCCACGATCGACCGTGACGGTCGGCCGGCGGCGTCGGCCACGAAGCCGATCCCACAGGCATCCAGCTCAGGGCGAGAGGTGGGGCGCATACCCGCCCCACGCTACCGCAGCCCCCGGACCCGGCCCTCAGGTTGACTCGGCCCACAACGCTGGTTGCTCTGGCAGTGAACGGGCGCCGATGAGCGGTGCGGTCGCACTGCCAGAAGCGGGGCGGTGAGCGACGGAGGAACGCCAGTCCACTGCGGTTGTCGCACCCCCTGGATAGCTTTCATGCCATGCCAAACGCCGAGTTCGACCGGGCTATGCGTCGCCTGGCCGAGCAGCAGCACAGCGTGATATCGCGTGCCCAGGCACGAGGGCTGGGGGCAGACCGGGCGACGTTGGCCCGCCGCAGTGGTGGAGAGTGGGAAGCGCCGACGCGACTGTGCACCGTCCCCGGCTCCTGCCCCCGCACCACCGCACGGTCGTGGGGGGCGTTCCGGTGTCCACCGTTGCTCGAACACTGTTCGACCTTGCTGCCAGTCAACATCCGGGGTGGGTCGAGCGGGCCCTCGACAACGCCCTGACCCGGCGGCTGGTCAGCTTGGAGACGATGCGGGGCGTCTCCCTTGAGCTGCTCCAACGCGGTCGGACCCGGCAGCGCGCTCATGCGTCGGCTCCTCATGGCTCGTGGGGTCGGCTAGATCCCTCCGGAGAGCGGGCTCGAGGGACGCCGCACTTCGAGCGGCCGGGTTGGATGTCCTGCGCTTCACTGATGAGGAGGTGTGGGAGCAACCGGACCAGGTCGTGGCCAAGGTCCGCAGCGCCATCGCCGAGGCTCTACGGATGGCACGCCACGAGGCTCCCGGGGCCGGGCGACGGCGGTTGACCTGCCGAAGGAGCTGGTCAGAAGCGGGGCCAGGTGGGTGAGTGGGCGCCGGAGGAGTCGGGGGTGGAGCGGGGGCGGTGACGGTCGCCCAGGGCCCAGGCCCGGCGCCAGGAGGTGCCCTCGGGGCCGGTGAGGGAAGGGGACGTGCCCCGGGCGGCCCGCTGGCGGGCCGTCCACCAGTCGGTGGCGGCCTCGTCGGCCAAGGCGGCCACGGCGGTCTCGATGCGCCCGGCGAAGCGGGTGGCGCTCTCACCCTGGAAGGGCCACAGCGGGGCCCCGAACGTGACCCGGCTGGTGCCGGGCGTGGGGCGCTTGTCGCCCTTGCCGAAGATGGCCCCGGTGCCCTCCACGTGGATGGGCACCACCGGCACGGCCGTGCGCAGGGCCAGGTAGGCGGCCCCGCCCCGGTGACCCCGGCCCCACCCGTCGGCGCTGCGGCCGCCCTCGGGGAAGATGAGGAGGCTCCAGCCCCCGCCGATGAGGTCGGCGGCCCGGTCGGCCGAGCGTCGCTCGATGCGGGTGCGCTCGATGGGGATGGCCCCGATGGCCAGCGCCGAGGCGGCCGAGGTCAGCCGGTTGGTGAAGAAGTAGTCGGCCGCGGCGGCCACCACCACCCGGTGGCGCCACGGTTCGGGGATGGACGTGAGCAGCAGGGGGGCGTCGAGGTGGCTGTGGTGGTTGGCGGCGAAGATGGCCGCCCCCTGCAGGCCGTGGAGGCGGTCGAGGCCGGTGCGCTCGGGAGCGGTCAAGGCCCGCACGCCCAGGCGCAGTGGGCCCTCGAGCACGAGCAGCCGGACGTGACGGGCCAGGGGGCGGCGGGCCCAGGTGGTGTCGTAGTCGGCCCCGGTGCGTCGGGCCGTGGGTGGACGCTCGTAGCCCCGGGGGACCAGCGGTGCCGACCAGGGGAACCCCGGTCGGGGGACCCGCAGCCGTACGTCTGCCAGCGAGGGCAGCGAGGGCAGGCGGCTCACGTCACCTCGGCCAGCATCAGCGGCGGGCAGTGGAAGTGGGTGAGGGAGGGGTCGGGCCCCACCACATCGCTGGCCATCTCCAGGGCGTCGCGCATGGTGGTGGCCGGCTTGAAGCCCAGCCGGCGCACGGCTCTGGCGTTGCCGCCCACGATGATCACCCCGCCCAGGTGCTGGAGGGCGTGGGCCCCCCAGTACCACATGTAGAAGGGGTGGACACCGTGGTAGGCGTAGCTGGTGCGGTAGAGGTGGCGGTACCACTCGTCCTCGGCGAAGGACTGCTCGTAGCGCTTCTCGATCTCCAGCGGGTCGGTGGTCTCGGCCAGCACCTCCTCGAAGAAGTCGATGTAGCTGGGGTGGTGCACCGGGGTGGAACTCCCAGGGCGTGGGGTGGCTGATGATGAGCACCCCGCCCTCGCGCACCAGCGGGCGCTGGCGGTAGAGGTTGAAGAAGTAGCCCAGGCCGGTGCACATGACCAGGATCGGGTTCATCACCGAGTTCACGTTGTAGGCGCAGATGTAGGGCAGGCCGATGGTGAGGATGTCGGCCTGGCCCTCGACGTGGACCACCTGCTGCTCGACCACCTTGGCCGTGGTCAGCTTGTGCACGGCCTCGATCTCGCCGGCGTTGACGCCGGTCATGTTGTGGGGGCCAGCACCGACTGGAAGATCGAGCGCCGGAGCCGGCCGGGCGTGCGGGCCAGGGCCTTGGTGGAGGCCAGGTAGGACGAGCGGTCACGCAGCGACCACTCCCACTCCCGCTTCTGGAGGAAGTCGAACGGCTTGGGGAAGGTGTCGTTGTTGAGGGTGGTCTCGATCTGGAAGATCTTGACCCCGGCGTTGCGGATGACCTCGCCCATGCGCCAGTTCGACGAGTGCAGCTCGGAGCGGTGCTGGTCCATGAACGAACGGCTGTGTTGCATGGTGCGCACATTGTGGTGGTGGCGCAGGCTGCGGTAGGAGGCCAGGCCGGTGGCGGTCGACTTGTGGCCCCCGTCCATGGCCACCAGGTTGATGTTGACGTAGACGAGCAGGTCGGACTCGGCCGCCCGCTTGGAGATCTCCACCTCCTCCCCTGCTCGGTCTCGCCGAGGAAAGCCAGGGCGTCGGGATCCTCGGCGTCGAAGTTGTACAGCAGGCCCCGCGGGGCGAAGGCGTCGTAGACCCGGTCGCCCACGGCGTGGCGCAGCTCGGCCTCGGTCATGCGTCGGTGCAGGGCCAGGGCGGCGATGAGGTGGACGTCGTCCACGCCGGCTTCGGCGGCCAGGTCGAGCACGGCCTCGATGACCCGTTGGCGCAGGTCGGGCCGGCGCATGGGGGCAGGGGCAGCGAGATGTCGTCGAAGGCGATGGTCAGGCGCATGCCCGGGAACAGCAGGGTCGGCAGCGGGTCGGAGTCCACCGGGTGCAGCAGAGCGTCTCGGATGGCGCCGTCGATGTCGGCCACCACGGGCAGGGGCTCGGGCGGGTAGACGATCCGGCTGCCCACGGGCAGGCCCTCCAGGCGGAAGCCGTTGCCGTGCATGAACAGCGTGGGCGGCGTGGACCGGTCGACCTCCAGCACGAATCCAGGTCTCATCGGGTCCCGCCACCGCCTCGGTCCCCGGACGGGTCCTGTCACCGAGCGGGACCCCTCACCTGCGCCTCGCTTCGCTCGGGCGGCCCTCGGTGCCACCCGTCCTCCCTCGGTGTCACCCAAGGCTGAGAGGGGGCCCCTCCCCTCGGTGCCACCCGTCCGGTGACCCCCTGGGTGCCACCACCCGGTGCCACCTCGTTACGGAGGATCGAATCGGCCTTCGGCCGATGCTGTGTTCATATGCGGTCTCGTTCCTTTTCTTGGCGGAGGTCGAAGGCGATCTTGACCGCACCTCGACTTCCCGCTTCGGCGGCGTGGGCCAGGGCGGCCACGTGGCGGTGCAGGGGATAGGTGGCCGAAGGTGCGCCGGCCCGGCCCGGGCTCGAACCCGTAGGCATAGGCCCCCACCAGCTCGACCTCCCGCTGCCACAGGGGGGTGAGGTCGACGGTGAGCGAGCCGGGCATGCCGACCATGACGATACGGCCACCGGGGCGGACGACGGCCAGGGCCTGGGCCAGGCTGGTGGCGTTGCCCACGCAGTCGACGACCACGTCGGCGCCTCCGGTGAGCTGCATCATCGGCGACGAGCCGTCGGGGCGGGCGGGGGGCGAGGCGTCGGCACCGGAGCGCCCGAGGACCTGCGAACCGGTGGCCCGGCGCACGGCCCGGGGCAGTGACGACGGCGCCACCACGTCCGTGGCTCCCAGCTCGCCGGCCAGGCGGCGCTGCTCGGGGTGCTTGGCCCCCACCAGGAGGCGGGCCGGTCTCACCCAGCGGGCCACCGCGGCGGCGGCGCACAGCCCGAGGGTGCCGGCACCGATGACCACGACGACCCCGTCACGCCCGGCTCCGGCCTTGAGCGCCCCCCGCAGGGCACAGGCGGCAGGCTCGACCATGACGGCGGCCTCGTCGCTCATGGCGTCGGGCACGGGGTGGAGCTGGCTGTCGTGGGCCACCAGGGCCAGCGACCATCCTCCGCCGGTGTCGCAGCAGTAGCCGGTCTGCAGCCCGGGCGCGAGGCGGCCGAAGGCGATGTTGGCGCAGCGACTGAGGTCGCCCTGGGCGCAGGCCGGACAGGGCGGGTCGATGGCCCGGGTGGCGCAACCCAGCACGGGCTCGAGCACCACCCGGCGGCCGTCGTCGAGGTCGCCCACCACCTCGTGGCCGGGGACGAAGGGGAAGCTGACCACGGGCTCGAACCAGGGCGAGGCCCGGCCGTCGACCGTGGCCAGGTCGGAGCCGCAGATGCCGGCCAGGCGGGGCCGCACCCGCTGCCACCCCGGGCCGGGCGGCGCCGGCGGGTCGACGTCGGCCAGGCGCAGGGGGCCGACCCGGGCGCCCCGCCCTGGGGCCAGGGCGCCGGCAGCCCGGGCGGCGGCGAAGCGGGGGAGGGAACGCTCGACCTGCAGGGCCTTCATCGCTCGGCCCCGCCCCGGGTCAGGCCGGCCAGGGCCCCCGTGCCGCCCGGGCCGCCCGGACGGCGACGGAAGGACGTGCGTCGGGTGACCGGCCCGATGGGCAGGAGCGGGCGGGGTCCACCGGGGGCCTTGGCCCACTGCTCCACCAGCCAGCCCCGCTTGCGGGCGATGGCGGCCAGGCGG
This sequence comes from Acidimicrobiales bacterium, assembly GCA_030446545.1. Lineage (GTDB taxonomy): Bacteria > Actinomycetota > Acidimicrobiia > Acidimicrobiales > CADCSY01 > JADDRA01. The sequence continues at coordinate 92,497 of JAUJNB010000009.1, forward strand.
ATCTCGGGGTTGACCGCCACGGGAAAGCCCACGGCCTCGAGCATGGGCAGGTCGCTGGCCGAGTCGGCGTAGGCCACCGCCTCCTCCAGGCGAAGGCCCTCGGCCTCGGCGTAGTCGGCCATGGCCTGGGCCCGGGCCTCGCCGGTGGGCGGGGCGCCGGTCAGCTCCCCGTTCCAGATCGGGCCCCGGCCGTCGACCCGGCCTTGCTTGGTGCTCATGCGGGCGCACACGATGTCGTCGAACAGCGGGGCCAGGTTGGCCTCCACCACCACGTCGAGGGCGCCGGTGATGAGCACGGTGCGGTGCCCGAGGCGGCGGTGCTGGCGCACCCGGCGGATACCGGCGGGGAACGACTTGGTCAGCAGCAGGTAGCTCAGCAGCTGGGTGGCATCCTCCTCGAGCTGGGCCACCGGGGCACCCTCGAAGCGGCGGTAGAAGTGGCGCAGGAAGTCGCCCCGGTCCTGGCGGTCGAGCTTCAACAGCGACGGGGCCTCGGCCAGGGTGCGCAGGGCGAAGCGGACGCGCTCGTCGGGGGGGAGGCGGCGGGTGGCCAGCCAGGAGTAGGAGTCGACCACGTTGGAGGCGATGAGGGTGTTCTCGAGGTCGAAGGCGGCCAGGTGGCGTTCGGGGGCGAGCACCCGGTCCCGCAGGCGCTGCGATCGGCTGGGACCGGTACGGGCGCCGGGCGTGACCCGCACCCGGGCGTGTTCCACCACCGAGGGCAGGTGCACCTGGGTGACGTAGTGGTCCCAGTCGACGACCCGGGGGTCGTACCCGAACCTGTCCTGGTCGGCGGCGTCGAGCGTGGACCACCGGGCCAGGAGCTCGTCGACGGCGAACACGGCCTCGGTCTCGGCGTAGGCACCGTAGAGCTCCACGTAGTCGAGGGCCCGGGAGGCGTCGGCCCGGTGCTCCTCGAGATCGGCGGCCCAGCGGGCCTGGCCCCCCCGCAGCGGCAGCGCCCCGAGGGCCTTCTCGGCCACGTCGATGACCTTGACCGCCCGCTGCAGCTGGCTCTGGACCCGGCCCCGGCCCGGGAAGGACCAGCGGGGGACCACGATGGGCTGGCCCTTGGCGTCGTAGAGGGGGTGCTGGCTGAACCAGTCGTGCACCATGTCGACCAGGTGGCGGTAGTGCAGCGGGTTGGCCGAGCCCGACGCCACCTGGACGATGGCCGGCGCCGGCCCCTCGGGCCGGCGGGCGGCGGCGTCGATCACGGCGGCCACGACCAGGTCGACGGGGATGACGTCGACCACGCCCTCGGGGATGCCCGGGAACTCCTTGAGCAGGCCCCGGGCGTAGGTGATGATGACCGGCTCGGCCATGCGGAAGCCACGGATCCACCCGGGGCGGGGCTCGGCCAGGGCCGACTCGATGATCGACGGCCGCACCAGGGTCACCGCCAGCGTGCCCCGGGTCTCGCACAGGGCCTGCTCGCCCAGCGCCTTGGTGTAGGCGTAGGCGTCGGGCCAGCCCAGGGCCCGGGCCCGGGCCCGCCCGGCCTCGATCATGGTGTCGGCCACCCAGGTGTCGCGCAGGCGCTCGGCCTTGCTGGCCAGCAGGGGGATGCCCGCGGCCCCGAGCTCGGCCCGCGCCTCCTTGGCGAAGCGGGCCAGCAGGGGCGGGGTCCGGCTCTCGGCCTCGGTGTCGGCCCGGGACCGCCGGGCGGCGGCCACCTCGTTGCGCCACTGGGGTTTGGGGCCGAAGGGCGTGTCGAACACCGACACCTCGCCGGCCCGGCCCCGGCGGTTGCCGGCCACGTAGCAGGTGGACACCGAGACCAGGTGGGCCCGGGCGCCCGCGTCCTGCAAGGCCTGAGCCAGGCGGGTGGGGCCGAGCAGGTTGACCTCCACGGCCCGGTCGAGGGGCGAGTCGAAGGCCACGGCCGCGGCCGCGTGGATGGCCACGTCACAGCTGGCGAGGGCGGCCCGGCCGGCGTCGTCGAGCCCCAGCCCGTCGGTGCCCACATCGCCGGCGATGACGCTGATGCGCCGGGCGCAGTCGTCGTCGAAGCGGTCGCCCAGGTCGTCCCGCAGGCGATCGAAGGCGTCGTTGCGGAGCACCTCGCGCTGGACCCGGCGTGCGGGGGTCGAGCGGCGGCCGGCCCGTACGAGCAGGACCAGTTCGCAGTCGGGCACGCAGCGCAGCAGGCGCTCGACCAGGGCGGTACCGAGGAAACCGGTGGACCCGGTGACCAGGAGGCGGCGTCCGGCCAGGGCGTCGGCGATCACGGGGAGTTGTCTACCATATGGTAAGTGTCCATTCGCATCGACCACCCGGGATGAAGGAGGCCACGGCCACCCGGGCCCGCATCCTCGACGGGGCCCTGGCCGGCTTCGCCGGCACCGGCTACGGCGCCACGTCGCTCGACAGCCTGGCCGGGGGACTGGGCCTGCGCAAGCAGACGATCCTGCACCATTTCGGCACCAAGGAGGGGCTGTTGGCGGCCGTGGTCGACCGCTCGGCGGCCGAGCTGGCCGAGGCCCTGGAGCAGGGACTGGCCCGGGCCGGCCCCGGCTTCGCCCGGGTGGAGGAGGTGGTGCGGGCCACCTTCCGCCTGGCCGCCCGTCGGCCCGAGCTCCTGGGCCTGCTCCGGGAGGTCAGCCGGTTGGGACCGCCTCCGGCCGACCGCCTGGTCGAGGTGCTCGACCCGCTGGTGGTGCGGGCCGGGGCCTTTCTGGAAGAGGAGATGGCGGCCGGGCGCATGCGCCGCCACGACCCCCGGCTGCTGCTGCTGTCGGCCTACTCCAGCGTCATCGGGGCGGCCACCGAGGTCGAGGTGCTGCGTTCGGTGGGGGTGGAGCCCACGGCCCGGACCCTGGTGCGGCGGCGGGCCGAGCTGCTCGCCTTCCTGCGCTCGGCGCTGGTGGGCCCCTCAGCGGGGGCGCCCGACCCGGCCGGAGCGGCGGGCGTGGCGTTCCAGGGCCAGGCCCACGAGGCGGTCGACCAGCTCGGGGTAGGCCAGGCCCGAGGCCGCCCACAGGCGGGGGTACATGGACTGGGGGGTGAAGCCGGGGATGGTGTTGACCTCGTTGACCAGTAGCCCTCGGCCTCCTTCCTCGTAGAAGAAGTCCACCCGGGCCATGCCCTCCACCCGCAGGGCGGTGGCGGCGGCCCCGGCCAGGCGCTCCACCTGGTCGGCCACGCCGCCGGCCAGGACGGCGGGCACGACGAGCTCGGCACCGGAGCCCGAGTACTTGTCGTCGTAGTCGTAGAACTCGGCCCCGGGGACGATCTCGCCCGGCACCGAGACCTCGAACTCGGTGTTCCCCAACACGCCGCACTCGATCTCCCGGCCGGCGACGGCCTCCTCGACCACCAGCCACTCGTCGAAGGACAACGCCAGTTCGACCGCGGCGGGGAGGTCGTTCGGGTCGTCGACCCGCGAGATCCCCACCGACGATCCCAGGTTGGCGGGCTTGACGAACACGGGCCAGCCCAGTTCGTGGCCCACCTGCACCTCGAGCGTGGCGTCGACCTGACCGTCGCGACGGGTCAGGTGCCGGGCCTGGGGCAGGCCGGCGGCCGCCAGCACGTCCTTGGCCTTGGCCTTGTCCATGCACAGCGCCGACCCCAGCACGCCGCTGCCCACGTAAGCCACTCCGGCCAGCTCCAGCAGGCCCTGGACGGTGCCGTCCTCGCCCTGAGGCCCGTGCAGCAGGGGCAGCACGACGGTGGGGACGTCGCCGGGCCCGCCGGCCAGCACGGGCAGAGGGTCGACCTCGGGCCCGTCGGCCACCAGGGTCGCCGGCAGGGCGCCGGCGCCGGCGCCGGGGGCCGAAGCGACCGGGGCTGCCTCGGCCGACACCCAGCGACCGCCGCCGGTGATGCCGAGGGGGTACACGTCGTAGCGGTCGAGGTCGAGGGCACCCAGCACCGAGGCGGCGGAGACGCAGGAGACCTCGTGCTCGGCCGAGCGGCCCCCGAAGAGCAGTACCAGCCGCAGGCGCCGAGGCAGCGTGGGGGCCGGGAGCGAGGGTGGGCGGGTGCGGGCGGCCACGGGTGTGGCACGGTAGCGGGCCATGCGGTGGTGGACCTCGGAGGTGGCCCGGGTGACGGGCGGGGAGCTGGTCGGTCCCGACGTGGAGGTGGAAGGTGCCGCCATCGACTCCCGTCGGGTGCGGGGCGGCGAGCTCTTCGTGGCCGTGGTGGCCGAGCGTGACGGCCACGACTTCATCGCCGACGCGGTGGCGGCCGGCGCGCCGGCCTTCCTGACCGCCCGCCCCGCCCGCTACGGCACGGCCGTGATGGTGCACGACACCCGCATGGCGCTGGCCGCCCTGGGCCGCCAGGCCCGATCCCGCCTGGGTGACCGGGTGGTGGCGGTGACCGGCTCGGTGGGCAAGACGTCGGTGAAGGACCTGCTGGCGGCCGCGCTCGGCGCCCGGTGGGCCACGTCGGCCAGCACGGGCTCGTTCAACAACGAGCTGGGCGTGCCCCTGACCCTCCTCGTCGCCCCCGACGGCACCGAGGCGGTGGTGCTGGAGATGGGCGCCCGGGCGCCCGGCGACCTCCGCCTGCTGTGTGACCTGGCCCGGCCCAGTGTCGGGGTGGTCACCAACGTGGGCCTGGTCCACACCGAGACGTTCGGCACGCTGGAGCAGGTGGCCCGGGCCAAGGCCGAGCTGGTCGAGTCGTTGCCGCCCGGCGGGACGGCCGTGCTCAACGGCGACGACGCCCTGGTGTCGGCCATGGCGGCCCAGGCGACCGCCTTGGCGGTCCTCCGCTTCGGGCTGTCGTCCGAGGCCGACGTCACCGCCACCGAAGTCATCCTCGACGGTGAGCTCCGTCCGTCTTTCCGGTTGCGCTCGCCGTGGGGCGACACCGAGGTGCGCCTGGCGGTGCGGGGCCGTCACCAGGTGGGCAACGCCCTGGCCGCGGCGGCGGCCGCCCTGGCGTGCGACGTCGAGCCGTCGGCGGTGGCGGCCGGGTTGTCGGGGGCCTCGTTGTCGCCGTGGCGGATGGAACTGCTCCGCTCGCCGACGGGGGCGCTCGTCCTCAACGACGCCTACAACGCCAACCCGGTCTCGGTGGCCGGCGCCCTGCGGGCCCTGGCCGAGCTCGACGCCCGCCGTCGCATCGCCGTGCTCGGCACCATGGCCGAGCTGGGCGAGGTGTCGGACCGGGAGCACCGGGCCGTGGCCGCCCTGGCCCATGAGCTCGGGGTCCGCGTCGTGTCGGTGGGCGAGGCGGCCTACGGCGGCGAGGTGGTGGCCGGTCCCGACGAGGCCGTGGTGGCGCTGGGCCCGCTGGGCGAGGGGGATGTCGTGTTGGTCAAGGGGAGCCGGGTGGCCGGGCTGGAGCGGCTGGCAGCCCGCCTGTCGGGTGGCGATCCGGAGCCACCGGCGGGTTGACGGCTGGCGGCGTCGGTGCTGCCCGTGTCAGGTCGGGGATGTCAGAGGTGGGATGCCCGATCGCGCTTGGCCCGACCTCACGGACAGCCGGGTGGGGGGTCGCACAGGGCTGGCGGGCCGGTGGTCGCGACAGGCGGGGCGCGCGGCCCGGCGGCCACCTCCTTCCCCTCTTCCAGACGGGCGTAGCCGGCCAGAACTAGGGCGGCCAGCACCCCGTAGCCCATCACCAGGCTGATCGACGTGCGTTCGGCCAGGGGCCCGGCCACGAGGAGCCCGAGGGGGATGGTCCCGCCGAAGGCCATGACCCACAGGGCCATGACCCGACCCCGTACGGCGTCGGCGAGACGTTCCTGGAGCACCACCGACAACGCCGTGACCATGGCGAAGTAGAAGAAGCCGACCACCACGGCGACGCCGTAGGCCGGGGCCGGCGCTCGCAGGGCGGCGAACACCCCGAGGGACACTGCGAAGCCGACCAGGCCCTGGCGCACCAGAAGGGGCCGGGACCAGCCGGCCAGGAAGGTGCCGATCGACACCGCACCCACGATGGCCCCCAGGCCGAAGCAGGTGTAGAGCAGGCCGTAGGCGGTGCTGGAGGGGTCGATGCCGAGGTTGCGGGAGGCGATGGTCGGCATCTGGCCGATGAAGGGCATGCACAGCAAGGCGAAGGTGGCCATGGTCACCAGGCAGCGCCGGACCAGGGGGTCGTGGCGGGCCACGGTGAAGCCGCCGGCGAGGCGTCCCCACCCCGAGACCAGGTCGTCGGGCGCGGCCAGCACGGGCGGGATGCGCACGGCCAGCACGGCGGCGATGACGAAGAGGTAGGAGACGGCGTTGATGGCAAAGACCGACTGGGCGCCGAAGGCGGCGAAGGCCAGACCGCCGAGGGCCGGGCCCACCACCCGGGCCACGTTCATCTGAGTGGAACTGAGCGAGACGGCCCCAGCCAGATCGCCTCGTTCGACGAGGGTGGGCAGCACGGCGCTGAAGGTGGGCATGTGGATGGCGCTGCCGATACCGATCAGGGCCACCACGGCCAGGAGGGCGCCCTCCGACGGATCACCGCCGGCCACCAGGAGGGCCAGGGCGGCCGACGCCAGCATCTGCTCGATCTCGGCAGCGATGAGCAGGCGGCGGCGGTCGACCACGTCGGCCAGGGCCCCACCCACCACGGACAGGACCAACATGGGCCCGAGCTGGGCGAAGAGCACCAGGCTGAGGAAGGTGGGAGACCCCGAGAGCTCCAGGGCGTAGGCCCCGAGGGTGACCGACTGCATCCAGGTGCCGATGCTGGAGGCGAAGGAGCCCAGGAACACGATGCGAAAGCCACGCTGGGCCAGCGCGGCCCGGGCGGTCCCCGGCCGCACGGGGGGCGGCGAGGGGATGGTCGGGGGCCGCACGGACACCCGGCGAGGGTACGGGTCGCGAGCATCCCGGCGATCCTGGTCGGGCCCCGCCCCCCCACTCAGGACCGGACGGGTCCTCAGGGCCGGATGTGCCGGGCCAACCCCCGGAGATAGCGGTTGACGGCCTGGTGCTGGACCTGGGCCACGACCGGTGCCAGGGCCCGGCCGGCGAGGGTGGCCGGAGTGGCGTCCACGGTGACGTGGAGGTGCAGGTCGCCACCTTCGACCCGCTCGATCAGGAACGCCTCCTCGCCCCGGGCGGGATGGCCGGGGAGGGTGCCGTAGGCGAAGCCGAAGCGGTCGGCCTCGTCGACCACGTCGACCACCCGGTTGGGGGCGGTCACCTCGACCGGGCCGAAGGCCAGGACCACCAGCAGGGTCTGACCGACCTCGACGACTGCACCGGGTGGGTGGATGCGGGCTCCCAGATGGCGTTGCGGCACCCACGTCCGCAGGCCGTCGACGGCCGTGGCGAAGGCCTTGCGCCCGGAGAGGTCGTCGTCGACCCTGGCCAGCACCCGCCGGACCGAGCGCGCGGCCCGACCGGGCCAGCGGTCGGGGTGGAGGGTGGAGCCGACGTGGTCGTAGGTCAGCTCGGCCCGCAGGGCGAGGGCCTGGCGTTGGTCGAGCACCTCGACCGAGGATCGACCCAGGCGGGCCCCGCCGGCGCCGGTCACGACGCTGCCATCCTGCGTCGGTGGGTCGGGCGAGGCCGACGGGCCAGGCGGTGGCCGGCGAGCCCGCACAGGGTGAAGCCGAGGGCGTTGGCCACGCCGTGGGTCCGGGCCATGGCGGGGATCGACAGGGCGGGCACGTCGACATGTTGGCCGGCGGCCCAGGCCACGGCCAGGACCATGGGCACCCACACCGCCAACCCCGACACGCTGAGCAGCACGCGGGTCGCCCCGTCGACGTCGCCCCTGGCCGCCGACGCCAGCTGGAGGCTGGCCGTCAGCCACACGCCGATGGTCATGAGCACCGCGCCCCCGATCTGGGGCAACGGGTGGCCGACCAGGAACCCGAGCGCCACGACGGGCGGGGCCGCGCCGGTGAGGACCACCGCCGCCTCGCCCGTCCGACTGCGGCCGAACCTCCCGGCTGCGCCGACCGGCGCGGCGCCGGCCAGGCCGGCGAGGACGAGGGCGCCGGACCCGGCATAGGTGTAGTGCACGGCGGTGAGAGCGACGATGGGCTCGGTCACCCCGAAGGGCGAGGCGCCCAGGCGCGACGCCGACAGGGCGCCGGCGGCCACGACGGCGTAGGCCGAGGCGAGGACCGCCACGCCGTCCTCCAGTCGCCAGTCGGCCCATGGCCCGGCCCGTCGCATGGCGACGACCATGGTGGCGCCCGAGGCGGCCACCCAGGGCATCACCAGCACGGCGGCCACGGGCCCGGTGTCGAGGAGCAGGGCCACGGCCAGGCCGGCGACGGCGCCGGTCCACCACCACCAGCGGCCACCGAGGGCGAGGGGCAGGACCACGGCCACACCGAGGAGGACCACGGCGTCGACCAGGCTGAGCGGTCCCACGGTCTACCCGACCGGCCGGAACGACTCGACCATGCGGCGCAACTCCTCACCGCTGGCATCCCCGGACACGGTGGTCACCAGGTCGTCGTCGAAGGTCCAGACGTGGGGAACCCTCCGGGGGGAGAGGACCAGCTCGGCCAGGGCGCCGGCCCGGTCCCCGGTCGCCACGGTGAAGCGCTCGGGCTCGTCGAGGAAGCCCTCGCCGGAGGCGAGCGGGTCGTCCCACCCGGCCACGGTGCCGGTGCCGTCGGGCGAGGCCAGCTGGAACGGGCCAGTCGCCCGGGTGGTGACCACGATGCGGTCGAAGCCCCGGCGGTAGGCCACCGAGACCATGTCGCGAGAGGGTGGGTTGGCCGCCTCGCTCCCGGTCGGTTGGGCCTCGGCCGCCACCGTGACCTCGGCCCGCTCGAAGCCGGCGGGCACGTCCTCGGGCAGCAGCGGCCGGTAGCCGACGGTGGTCGCCACTCGTCGAGCGCCACCCGGCGGAAGCCGACGTCCTGGTGGAAGATCTCGGTCTCGGGGTCCAGTTCGAGATCGAAGGTTCCGGGCTCCACGGGCTCGTCGACGGCGAGCCCGGACAGGCGCAACTCGTGGAGGAACTCGCCCTGGAGGCGCTCGGTGACCCGCAGGGGGAAGCCGCTTCGGCGGTCGACGAGCACCTCCAGCGAGTCGCCGCTCCCGCCCGGGCCGGCCAGCTTGTTGGGCGTCACCTCGGTGACCACTCGCCACGCCTCCCGACCGTCGACGGTCACCTCCTCCACGGGGACATCGGACGTCGTGGACAGGAAGGCCCGCAGCACCGCGGCCACGTCACACCGCAGCACCGATGGCCGGGCGGCGAAGTCGGGGGGGCCCGGGGGCAGGCCCCTCAGCTCTTCGGCCATCACCGTCCCGAAGGCCTTGACGTAGGCCTCCTGCAAAACGTCGTCCATGCGGCGGCGATCGCCGAGCAGCCGGAAGGCCAACGCCCGCAGCCGCTCGTCGTAGTGGCCCACGATCTCGGCGAAGGCCCGGTGGTCACCCCGCCGGGCCCGCCCGAGCACCAGTTCAGCGACCTCGTCCCCCCGTCCGTCCTTCCGGCCGTCCACGGGCGTGGCCAGGTTGAGCCAACGGACCACGCCCTGGCGCCAAGGCCCGAGCCAGGCAGCACCGGGGGTGAGGGCGAGGAGGTCCACGGCGCCCGACACTGTGCCAGGCGCGGCCCAGACCGGTGTGGCCGGCGCGACCAGGAGGTGAGCATCAGTGGCTAGGACGCAGACGGGCACCGGATCCTTCCCGGTGTCCCCCGCAGGAGAGGTTGGGAAGGATCCCGGGCGGGCGCCCGTCTGACCGGCATGAGACGAAACCTGCACCTTGTCCTGATGGCCCTCCTCGGCACGCTGGTCGCCACCGCGGCGGTGCTGGTCACCGCGCCCGACCTGGTGGCCCGGCCCGCATCCGCACCTCCAGCGCTGCCGTCGCCGGCTCCCGCGGCACCGCCGCCGGCTCCTCCCATACCGCCGCCGGCTCCCTCGACACGGCCGCCGGCCACTTCCACAGCGCCGTCCACCTCCGAACCCGTGACCACCGCAGTGCCCGTGCAGCCGGCCCCGCCCCTCACCACCAGCCCGTCGGTTTCCCCTGCCCGGCCCGAGAACGCATTGGCGACGGGTGAGGAAGGCACCGCTGTCCTGGCCCTCCAGCATCGACTCCAGGAATTGGGGTATTGGCTGGGCACGCCCGACGGCAGCTACGGGGGCCTCACGGTGCAGGCCGTGACCGCCCTCCAGAAGGTCGAAGGGCTCACTCCTGACGGCGTCGTCAACAACGCCACCGCTCACGCCCTCGACATCGCGGGGCGCCCGGAGGCCCGCAGCGACACAGGTGACCTGGTGGAGGTGGACAAAGCCCGCCAGGTGCTCCTCATCGTGCGGGACGGTCGGGCGGCCTGGGTGCTCAACACCTCGACCGGCACCGAGGAGCCCTACCAGGTGGGCGGCACCACGGAGCTGGCCGACACCCCCGCCGGTCGCTGGCGCGTCGAACGTGTCGTCGACGGTGCGCGCCAGGCGGCCCTCGGCTCGCTCTACCGGCCCCGCTACTTCCACGCCGACGGCATCGCCGTGCACGGCTCCTCATCGGTGCCGGCCTACCCGGCGTCGCACGGCTGCGTGCGGGTGACCAACTCCGCCATGGACTGGATCTGGGCCACCGACGCCATGCCCCTCGACTCCGTCGTCTGGGTCTACTGACGACAGTCGACCGGGTGACGTCGTCTACGGCTCAGGGAGACGACAACGGTGGGCCCGGCAGGGATCGAACCTGCGACCAGAGGATTATGAGTCCCCCGCTCTGACCACTGAGCTACGGGCCCGCAGGTTCGGGCTTCGAACAATGAAATAAAGCTCCGGGGGTGGGACTTGAACCCACAACCTTGGGATTAACAATCCCCTGCTCCGCCGATTGAGCTACCCCGGACTGCGTCGCGGAGGCTAGCAGTGCGTGTACCGGTCCCATCACGGCTCGATGAGTTCGCGAGCACGAGTAGTGGACCGAGGGGCAGCCGTATGGATGTTTCGCCGACGGATGCTGGTGCGCCCGCAGATCACGGACCCTGCCCTGCTCGACCACCTTGCCCCGGTATCCCATACCGTCGAGATGACGAGGGGTGGGACACCGGATCTCGGCCTAACTCAGCCCTTCTCCCAGCCACGCCGGCGCTCGGTCGAGCAGGTAGCGGCTCACCGCCAGGCAGCGGTCGAGGGTCTCGCACAGGGCCTCCTCGCCCTGGAGGACCTGGGCCAGCGAAACCTGGAGGCGGGCCACGATGGTGAGGCTGCGCTCGGGCGCATCGGTGGCCGAGGCGTAGGAGTCGATGGCCGACGCTTCCAACGGGAGGTCGGGGCCGCCGACGCCGGCCAACTCGGTGGCCAGCAGGAGCAGGTCGGGCCCCAGTGGCAGCGGTGGCAGGGCCCAGGTGAAGGTGAGCGGGAAGTGGTAGGTGTCGGTGGGTTGTCACCGTCGTCCAAGGCCATGACCGCGTCCTCGAAGGCCAGCAGGACGCGGGGGTCGACCTCCAGGGAGAGGTGGAGGTCGAGGGGTCCCTCGCAGCCCTCTTCGGGGTGCAGGTCGACTTCCCAGGCCTGGCGCAACGAGTAGGTCTCCACGAAGTGGCGCTCGTCATGCACGTGGAACGTGTGGTCGACCGCATGGTCCTTCAGCTCGGCCACGTACCCGGGGACATCTATGACGGCCACGCCAGGGGAGGGTACCGGCCCGTTCCGGCTGGGCCTTGTCGCTCGGTGCCGCCCCCCGGCCTCGGCCCAGAGCGTACGGTGGCGGGGGTACGGTCGCCCCATGACCGACAGCGCGCTCCTCGACGTGTTGGACGAGGCGGCTGCCGCGGTCCATCGCAGCCTGGAAGCGGTCGGGGACTGGCGGCCCTCCACCGAGCGCACCCGGCCAGTACGCCATCGACGTGGTCGCCGACGCCGCCGCCGTCGCCGTGCTCGTGGGTGCCGGCCTGGGCGTGCTCAGCGAGGAGTCGGACACCCATCACCCCGAGCGGCAGGTGGTGGTGGTGCTCGACCCCGTCGACGGCTCCACCAACGCCAGCCGGGGGGTCCCGTGGTACGCCTCCAGCCTGTGTGCCGTCGACGGCCACGGCCCCCTGGTCGCCCTGGTCGTCAACCAGGCCTCGGGGGAGCGCTTCGAGGCGGTGCGGGGAGCCGGCGCCCGCTGCAACGGACGCACCATGCGGGCGTCGGGCTGCGAGGAGATGGGAGACGCCATCGTGGCCGTGTCCGGGCTGCCGTCGACCCACTGGGGCTGGTCGCAGTACCGGTCGCTCGGGGCGGCCGCTCTCGACCTGTGCTACGTGGGCGACGGTCGTCTCGACGGCTTCGCCGGGACATCGGTCTCCGCCCTGGGACCCTGGGACTACCTGGGTGGGCTGCTGGTCTGCCACGAGGCGGGCGCAGTGGTGGCCGACGCGGAAGGGCGGGAGCTGGTGGTGCTCGACCACGGAGCCCGGCGCTCGCCGGTGGCTGCGGCCACCCCGATGCTGCTCGACGCCCTGCTGGGCGCCAGCGGGGGTCAGGCCACGGATGCCCGGTGACCGGATGCGCGCCGGCGCCCACCTCCTCCTCCTGCGCCTGTACCGGCGACTGCCCCGGTCGTCGCGGCTGTTCGTCGTCCATCGCCTCACGCCCTCGTTCACGGTGGGGGCCATCTGTGTGGTGGAGCGGGCCGACGGCGCTCTGCTGCTGGTCCGTCACTCCTACCGGCAGCGCTGGGGTTTCCCGGGAGGCCTTTGCAAGCGGGGCGAGGAGGTGGCCGATGCCGCCCGGCGGGAGACCGTCGAGGAGGTCGGGCTGGTGGTCGAACTGGTGGGGGAGCCGGCGGTGGTGGTGGACCCCGATCCTCGGCGTGTCGACGTCGTGTTCGGGGCCCGGGTCGATGATGACGGGGGCTCGGCCCGGCCGTGTTCCCCCGAGATCGTGGAGCTGCGCTGGTTTCCCCCGACCGCACTGCCCGAGCTCCAGCACGAGGCCGCCAGCGCCCTGGTGGCCCTGGCCCGGGCCCGGCCGCCTGCGGGCGCCGTAGGCTGAGTCCCACATGGCCACCATTGCCGCACCATCCTGGAGCATCGAGCCCGTCGGTCCGCTCCAGGGCGATGTGACCGTCCGCGGCTCCAAGAACGCCGTCACCAAGCACATGGTGGCGGCCGTGATGGGGGAGTCGCCCAGCACCATCAGGAACTGCCCCCAGATCGGCGACATCGAGATCACCGCCGAGATGCTGCGCTCGCTCGGGTGCCTGGTGGACGTCGAGGGTGAGACCGTCGTGGTCGAGCCCAACGGGATCGACGGGGGTCGAGTACCGCTGTCCTACGGCGGGCTGAACCGCATCCCCATCCTCCTGGTGGGGCCCCTGTTGCACCGGATGGGCGAGGTGTTCGTGCCCCTCGTGGGGGGCGACCGCATCGGCAGCCGTCCCCTCGATTTCCACGTCTCCAGCCTGGAGGCGATGGGAGCCGAGGTGCGCATGACCCCCGACGGGCTCGAGGCCAAGGCGCTGGGGCTCCGCGGGGCCCGTATCCGGCTGCCGTTTCCGAGCGTGGGCGCCACCGAGACGGTGCTGCTCACCGCGGTGCTGGCCGAGGGCCGCACCGTGGTCGAGAACTCGGCCGTCGAGCCCGAGGTCATCGAGCTGGCGCTGTTCCTCCAGCGCATGGGAGCACGGATCGAACTGCGTCCCGACCGGCGGTTCGTGATCGAGGGAGTCGACCGCCTGCGGGGAGCGGAGCACCGGCTCGACGGCGACCGCATCGAGGCCTTCAGCTACCTGGTGGCCGGCCTGGTCACCGGTGGACGGGTCCGGGTGCACGGGTGCGCCCAGGGGCGGCTGGTCACCGCCATCTCGACGTTGCACCGCATGGGCGCCCGATTCGAGATCACCGACGACTGGCTGGCCGTGTCCGCCGGGCAGCTGCGCACGGCGGTGGTCCAGACCGATGCCCACCCCGGGTTCATGACCGACTGGCAACCCCCACTGGTGGTCCTGTTCTCCCAGTGCGAGGGCATGTCGGTGGTGCACGAGACCGTCTACGAGGACCGCTTTCCCTACGTGGGCGCCCTCCAGAAGATGGGCGCCGAGATCGAGCTGTTCGACGCCTGCCTCGGAGGGCGGGACTGCCGCTTCAACGAGAGCACTGCCATGCACTCGGCCGTGGTGCGGGGTCCATCGCACCTGCGGGGGGCGGAGATCACCGTGCCCGACATCAGGGGTGGATTCGGCTACGTGATCGCCGCCGCGGCGGCCGAAGGCCCGTCGCTGCTCCACGACGTGCACCACCTCGAGCGCGGCTACCACCGGCCGCTCGAGGCGTTCGCTCAGCTCGGCCTGCACATCAGCCGGGAAGGCCCACCGGCGCCGTCCTAGGCTGTCCCCGCACCTGGTCCTACGGGCCGGGGCGCTTAGCTCAGCTGGTAGAGCACCTCCCTTACAAGGAGGGGGTCGGGGGTTCGAGTCCCTCAGCGCCCACCGAGAAGTCGTCAAGTCGTTGTCTTCGTGCTTGGCTCATGCCGTCGAGCACGCGCTCCGGAGGGGGCCGAGCTGTTCTCGGCCCCCTCCGAAGGTCGAACCAGTGCTAGCTCTGCTCCATGTCGATCTGCTCCTTGCGGAGCTCCTCGGAGACCTGCTGGTCCTCGGTGACCGTGGCCTTGTCGACGCGCACCCGCTCCTTGGGCACCACCTGCTTGTCCACCACGACCTGCTCCTCGTTGAGCGTCATCTCGTGTTCCTCTTCGGACAGCGCGGGTCCGTCCATGGCCTGGCCGACGTTGGCGTCAGTGATGGGCTCCCGCTCGATGACCGCTTCCTCCCGCTGCACCGGCACCGTGGTCTGGACGTTCTCGGTCACGATGTACTTGCGCAGCCGGACCCGTCCGGCCTCCTGATTGACCTTGCCAACCTCCAGTTGCTCCTCGGAACGGGTCATGGCGTCGTCAGTGTTGGGACCGCTGACATCGTGACCCGAGCCGCTCGGCTCCGGAGGCGCCGTGGGCGCCCCGGCCGGGAGGCCGCTGGCAGAGTCGGACCGGGAGTAGCTGAGGCCGTAGTGCTGGTACAGCTGGGCTTCCTCTTCGGGGGAGAGCGCTCCGTCGGCGTCGGCGTTCGGTGCGTCCTTCACCATGGCCTTGTCGTAGGCGACCATGAGGTCGTCGCCCGCTCGACTCGCTCCCGCCAAGGGAACGAAGCTCACTCGGTTCCCGAACAGACCGGTCTTCACCGCGGCCCATTCCGGCTGTTCGGTGTCGTTGTCGAGGTAGATGTCGGTGATCTTGCCGATCTTGCTGCTGTCGGGGCCGACGAGATTGCGGTCGTACCATTCGGACACGTCGAGGTTCTCGATCATGGTCACGGTGAGCTCTCCTTGTTCGTTGGGTCTGGACCGTTCGATGTGTTGCAACTTGCAAAGCGAGCATCGCTCGCTTCAACGCAATGACTTGGGACCGCTCGTTCTGTGCTCCTCACCGACGTGGTTTCAACGCCGATGTGGTTGCGTCGCGCTGGCTTCGTGATCCGTCTCCAGCAAGGGCAGAGGCGTCTTCCGGCGTGCTCACCCGCTCACTGCCCTCGTCAACCCAGGGCCGGTGCGGCTCGTACTCCATGCGTCGCTCCTCGGCGTCGGCCACCTCGTGGCGAGCCACCACCTCCTGTCCCACACCGGGATCATGTGCCCGCCTTGCCAGCTTGCCGTGCCAGCGTTCACCACTGAGCCCGCCGAGGATCGATCCGACCAGCATCGCCAACAGCGAGGCGAGGCCAGCCACGGTGCCGAGGGCGCCGTACTCCGAGCCCGAGGTGGGAACGCCGAGGCTGCGCAGGTTTCCCATCACGCTGTCGGTGTCGGCCTGAGTGGCGACAGCTGTCCCCGCAGCGATGGCCACGAGCACGGCTAGAACGAAGACCAGTGTGCCGTTGACCGCACCGGCACGCCGGGCCATCCGCCCGGCGACATAGCCACCGAAGAAGTAGGAGACGAAAAGCACCAGCGCAGCGACGACTGCGCCGCTGATGCCCAGCCGACGCCAGTCATTGCTGGTGAAGGCGGCGGTGTCAACACCAACGGCGCTGAGCACACCGGCCGTGATCGCTGCGAGTACGGCGAAGAGCCCGTAGGCCGCGAAGACCCCAGCCAGGACGCTCCAGAGGGAGACTCCTCCCATGCCGGCGTCATGGGCGAACGCCTTGCGGTCCCGCCGTGTCTCTACTGGCTTCTGCCTGGTCATTGGTCCTCCTCCTTGCGTGCGTGCGGTGAACTCGTGACTGGCGGAGACCCATTGGGCCCGCTGGGTGCTGCCGAGCCAGCCCGCTAGCGCATCCGCGCCTGCACCGTGGGGCGTTGTCGGTCTGACGAGGAACGGTTCTGCTGGGCCTGTTGCCTCAGCTCCTGGCCCCGCTGCGCTATCCGTCCTTTGGCGCCCTGGGACTGCTCGCGGAGCTTGGGCGCTTCTTCTTCGGCCTTGGCCATGGCCTTCTCCCACTGCTTGCGCATGGGCACGATTCCTCCACCGCCGATGGCCACGATCCCGGCCCCGACGATGAGCGCGAGGATGGCGTAGAAGAGCCCGTTGACGATCGCCGGAGCGATCTGCAGCTGGTTGAGCGCGGCGAACACCCCGAAACCGAGGATGAAGATCGACGCCACGTTGGCCAGGATCTTGCCGTAGCTGAGCCCACCGAGGGCGCTCTCGATGACGGTCTTGGCCGCAGCCGCGATGGCCGAGGCGATCACCACGATGATGACAGCGGCGAGGACCTTGGGCAGGTAAGCGATGACCCCGGTGATCAGGTCGCTGATGGGATTGGTCCCGAACACCCCGAACGCCAGCTGCAGCACGAAGAGGAACAGGGCGTAAAAGACGATCTTGCCCAGGATGGCGCTGGCGTCGTACTGCGACTTCTCCAGGGCCTTCTTCACGCCGCCCCGTTCGACCGCCTTGTCGAAGCCCACCTTCTCGAGGGCCTTGTCGACGATCTTGGCGATCGCCTTGGCGACGAAGTAGCCGATGACCAGGATGACCAGGAAGCCGAGGAGCTTGGGGACGAAGCTCATCACGTCAGAGAAGGCGTCCTCGACGCCTTGGCCCAGATCGACCGCTAGAACCGTGCCTGTCATGGTTGTCTCCTCTGTGCGTTGGTTGTACTTCCCGTGACCGTGTCGCCGGCCGGGAACTGCGCTGGCCGACACGCCATCGGCTTCGGTCCGGATACCCGGCCGTGGCGTTGCCAAACCTCTTCAGGCTGAATAGTTTCGAGCGGGGAGGTTCGGGGTGTCCGAGACCGTCGAGAACGGGATGAGCATCGGAGAGCTGGCCGAGAAGGTCGGCGTGCCGGTCGCCACCATCCGGACCTGGGAACGCCGGTATGGCCTTCCGGCCCCGGCCCGGACCCCCGGCGGGCACCGGAGATACGGAGCTGATCACCTCTTGTGGATCGCCTCCGTACGACAGCTCGTCGACCGCGGCGCCACTGTTGTCGCCGCAGCCCGTCGGGTGTCGGAGGCGTCGAACGAGCGCCGCTCTCCGTCACCCCCCGTGCCTCTGAGCACTGCTCTCGACGGCGGAGCAATCGAGGCGGCGTACTCAGCCACTCGAGCCTTGCTGCGCATCCGCCAGCCGGCTCAGGCGGTTGAAATCCTGGTGCAGCTGGTGCGGGAGCTAGGGGGCGAGGTGGTGGAGGCAGAGCACGCTCCGCCGGACGCTCTTCCCCTCGACCTGTCCTTCGGCGAGCGGGCGCCGCTGCTTCCCGTGACCGAGCCCTACTCGATCGCCCGCCTGCACCTGGAGCGGATGCTGCCCACGCTGCTCGACGACGCCCGGCACATGATGCTCGTCACCCGGCGCCTCCACACAACCCGGCGGCCCGAGAGACCGTCACCACCTAATCCGCGCTGCACGCGACCCAGGGTGGCTCAATCCGCGCTGCACGCGACCCGGGGTGGCTCAGACCGTGTCGTTGCTTGCCTTGTGGGGTCGTAGCGCCGAGGTGGCGTTGATCCGTGCTTTCGGCGATAGGCCCTCGAAGCGCTCCTGGAGGGCGTGATCAGCGCAGAAGCAGACGTTGCGCATCTGGTTCAGGATCTGGATTCGTTCGTCGACCGCTGAGCGCCGGGCGATCTGGAGCACTCGGACCGCCTCGACGTTGCCGTCCCGATGCTTGGGCAGGCCGAGGGCGGCTCCCGACAACGCGGCGCGGGCGGCGGCGACGGCGTCGATGTGATCCGACTTGCCCTGACGGTTGCGGACCTGGCGGTTCGGACGGTCGACCTCGACCACGGCGATCCCGTCGGCCCGCAACTGCCGCGCCAGGCCGGCGCCATAGCTGCCGGTGCCCTCCACCCCGACCTTGTCGATCGACCCGAACCCCTCGAGCCAAGCTGCAATCGCGGTAGTGACGTCGGCCGACCGGGAACGTCTCGGTGCCCAGCAACCCGCCGTTGGCGTCGACCGCCGCGGCGACATGGAAGTGCAGGTGGGTGTCTACCCCGCCCGTGATCCACGAGCGGGTCTCTACGATGGTCATGGTCATCCCCTTGTCTCTCGATGTATGTGGATGGCACTGCGCCTGCTGGACGGGCGACCCAGCCGACCCCTGCCGCTCTGCGCCCTGGCCATCGGCGTCAGCGCCGAGGCCGTGGCGGTCGCCCGGGCGGTCGCCGCGCTCGTCTCCCTCGCCTCCGCCCGTGAGTTGAGGGGACTACGAGGCGCCGCCTTGCGCCAAGGCCGCCTCGGAGGCGCAGGCGCTCGGTGGAGCCCCAGGCGTCGTCACGGTATCCTCCGCCGTCCCAGTGGCCATGGCCGTCGTTTCGGCCGCCCACGTGGTCATTGTGGGTACCGGAGCGGTCAGGAAGCCCCCGCTTGAAGAGGAGGCCGTCGTGCCAGGGGGCGAAGGTGTACTGCTCCGTCAGCCCGTCGGGACCCGTGAAGGAGGCGATGGTCAGATCCTTGACGCCGGGGGCCGTTCGTGAGCGGTGGCGGATGATCTCGGCGCTCCGGGGGATCCCAGGCGCCAGCCTCAGAAGCCACGGCGAGGCGACGATGAAGCTGGCCACATTCGGGTACTGCCGTTTCAACATTCAAGGTCTCAAACACCAAGGGCGCTGAGGAGCGCCCCCACAATGCTGCCGCGGGGGGTTCGAACATGAAAGCTGGGACGTACGAAGTGGAAACGGGCGACGAGACGTCGACGCTCCAATCGGAGCTGGAGGACGCCGACGACGCTAGCCCGGACGGTGGGGGCGGGGCAGACGTCGACGCTGATGCGACGATCGCCGACCCCGTCTCCCTCTTTCGGTACCTGGATGTGAGCGGTCACTTCCATCGCGACAGCGGGATCGGTCGACTGTTCCACCCAGGAAGGGTCTCGTACCGGGAGGACGTGGGCACTGACAGCTTGCATGTGGTGGTTGAGGGAAACCAGGTGGCCGCCCACGTGGACGCGGTCTCCCCGCTGGTCGTGGGTTCCGACGGCCCGTCTCGATACTCCGTTCGCCGGGCCCTGTCCCACAACCTGGTGGGCATGGTCCAGGATCTGGTCGAGTTGCTGCGGGGCCGACAGGGCGACCACCGCTGTGAGCTGCGTTGCGAGTGGGTCTCCAGCGACGCACACAGCACGCCCGTTGAAGCCGATCTGCTCGACCCGGCGGCGTGGAGCGTGCAGCTGGAAGCTCGGGTCGCCGGACGGCTCGACGAGGCGCGGTTGCGGGCGGCGCTGCGCGTGGCTCTCGGACGAGCGACCCCGGCATGCGACTTTTTGGAGGTCGTCGACTGTCGCGACGACGAGGCCCTGGACGAGGCCCGGGTCCGTTTGCAGACCAGGAGGGTCCTGGTCAGCGAGAACCCCCCGTTGCACCTCTACCTGGCCCACCACCCCGCCGGCGATTTCCTCATGCTCAACCTCAATCATGGGGCAACCGACGGATTCGGCGCCCTCCGGGTCTTGGACGCCACCGCCCGGGCCTACGCCGCCGCCGCCAACGCCGCCGACGCCGGCGACGCCGACGTCCCCCTCGACTTCCTGGCCCTCAGCGACCTGCCCGTCCGCCCGGTGCCAGCCAAGGTGTCGGCAGTGGTGGGAATCGCAAAGCGAGCGGTTGAGAGCGTGCGGGACAGGCTGGCGCGACCGACGCGCCTCGCCTCTGATCAGCCCGCCAACCGGTCCGGCTATGGCTTCCATCTGGTCCAGCTCTCGGCCGAGGACACGCCAAGCGTCGGCGTCGAGGGCCAGGCCATGACCGAGGACATTCTGGTCACCGCTTTGCATCTGGCGATGAGCGACTGGAACCTCGAGCACGCCGTCGCCGCTCGGCGCCTCCGAGTGCTGGCGGTGGCCAACCTTCGTCCCTCGAATTGGCTTGAGAACGTTATTGGCAACTTCTCCGTCACCACCCGTGTATCGACGAGCCGGCGTCACCGCGGCAGCCCCGACTCGGCGCTTCGAGCCGTCACCGTCCAGACCGCCCGCAACAAGAGCGTGCGAACGGGGGTCGACCTGATCGCCGCATTGGCACGAGTGGAACTCCTGCCGCTGTGGGCCAGGCAGTCCGTCATCGTGCTCCAACCCCTCACCGTCAATCGCCGGATCGACAACGCCATGCTCTGCAACTTGGGGTGGCAGGGCGAACCGCCGTGGTTCGGGCCCGACGCCGGCGACACCTTGAACCTGTGGTTCTCGGCGCCGGCGAGATCACCACTCAGCGTAAGCGTCGGGGCCGTAACCATCGGTGGACGGCTCCACCTGACGTTCCGCTACCCGCGCCCCTTGTTCAGCCCCGATGCCGCCCGACGATTCGCTGACGTCTACCTCCGCCAGCTGCGGTCGGCGGTGGCGGCCCGATGATCGCTTCACCTCGATCCCCGCTCGACCCTCGTCGTGGGCGATTCGCCTTGCGGACGTGGAGGCAGCCAGTAACCTAATCTTGAGGTTTTCGAACAACATAGTTCGAAATAACGTAGTGTTGGAGAACTATTTCTTCGGCATCGCTAACGGCTTCCGGGCATTCGACAATCTCTACGACTCGAACACCGCGCTGGGTCACACAGGCGATGTCGACTAGCTCGACTTGGCCTTTGGCGATAACGGGGCCGGATGCGGAGACGTTTGGTCAACAACGTGTTCAAGACCGCTTTCCCGCAGGACTGCACCCACTAACGGCAGGACACCTCGCCCAGCTGGCGGAGGCTGTTGTTAGGGGGCGCGGCGAGCACGGCGTTATGGGCTTTCGCGTGGTCAAAGGACCGGCAGCGAGGCCCAGCTGACGTCCCGTTAGACGATCCTCCTGTGGGATACCAGCTACGGAGAAACCATCGGGGAAGGCGCGACCTTCATGACAGCGTGAAGGTAGACCTCAAAGCTGGATCTCCTCCGACGTGCCAATCTCTCTGGTGACAAGGGCCTCCTCCTTTCGCAGCGGATCGAAGTTCTTCAGCTTCCCGAAGCGAAGACCCGTTAGGGCCTCGACTCGATGGATGGGCACTTGGTACGTCTTGAACTGACCGAATACGAACTCGATGTTGGTGAGCAGGTCTGTCTGACTCACAACGTACGCTGTAGCACTCAGTTCGTTGCGCTCGGCGTGGACCATCGCCACGATCTTCCAGTAGGCCTCCGGCAGCTGAACGCCGCGGAAGGCTCTGTCGTCGTCATCGAATACTGGTCCCGTGAACACACACGCTTTGAAGTCAAGGGTGTCGGCGTTCTCAAGGAGGTAGTCCTCCAGCTCCAGCCAGAGGTGCTGATTGAACTGGGCATGCTGCGGGGTGCTGTTGGTGTAGAAGAAGGTGTCGACCTCCGCCCGCTTGGCCTCCTCGAAGGTGGATCCCCACGCCGGATCGAGCCGACGCACCAGGTGGCCCCGGTCCAGGTCATTGTTGGCGTATAACGCGTTGCCGACCTGGCTCTCCTCAGGTAGCCGTGGGTCGAAGCTCCAGACATCTCGGCTCCGCTTGATCTTGTGCGTCAGCGCTCCGTCGATATTCACGGCTGTGAAGAGGGCGAGGCGTCGCTGCGCGTTCATGGCAACGGAGTAGTGGGTGTAGGAAAGCAGGAAGCGACGGGTGCCCCTGGCTGACGGCTGTACCGCCGCGGCCTGGGTGGCCAAGGCCGCCGAGAGCGTCGGGAGCGCGACCTTGAGTGCGCCCGTGCCAAGGAAGGTCTCCGAGTAGCCCTCGCGGCCTTCGAGTTCGCTGGCCGCAACCCGACCCTCCGGCTCGGCATCGTCAACCGCGGAGCGGGCCAGAACGATGGGAGTGCGCTTCGCCTTCTTCAGGTACCGCCGCAGCGCCGCCGCATCGACCGCGAAGTTGGCCTCCAAAAATTCACCGGCAAAGTGGAGGCCTACTGCCGCACCCGTCGCAACATCGATGACCACCGATCCAGAACTGCCGCCGAGGGTGGTGCAGTCGTGCATGAAGACGGAGTCGTCGGCCCTGCCCATGACTTCTCCCGGAGCGAGGCGCTTGACGTCGAAGATCCCACCGAAGAGTCGTGCTTGATCAGCCACGTCGTTGCGAGGGTCTTGCGCCGGGTAGCCGATCGTCGCCACCGTCTGACCTTCGGTCGGCACGCCGTCGAAGAGCGCGATGGGGGGTGGCAGGCGACCGCCCGGCGGTGCGTCGAGGGCCAGGAAGGCGATGTCCGGGGCGTCGTCGTCCAAGCCGGCGATGAACAGGACCTTCTTGACCTGGGCCTCAAAGGCGGTGAGTTGAGCGTGCTCTTCTTTGAAGTCCAACCGAGGCTGGAATGGCTGGCCTAACGGATTCGATCGGAACACAAACTCCCGACCCCGCTTGCGCGCAAACTCCACTGCGACGTGGCGGTTCGTCACCGCGACACCGTCGGCGACCATCCAGGCCGTCCCGACGAAGGGAAAGCCGCTGCCCTGAACCTCGACGCGACCTACTGACCGAATGGCGGCGTCAAGCTTCGACTTCGTGGGCTGCAGCCGGGACCGCCAGGTGTCCGTGGCGGGAACCTCGAAGGTGTCATTGCGGACCAGAAGCGTTGGACGTCCCATGCGCAGCACGATCGCCTCAGCGAGCATGTCGCCAGACAGCGACGCCCTCACCGACTCGACTGCAGTCTCGCCGGCCGGGCGGGCCGGAAGAGCCACGCGTACCCGGTCGGGGCGGACAATCGCTCGGCGCACCGACGAGCCAGATCTCGCTCCAGCTTTGGCTGCGGTTCTGACAAGAGGAAGCCGGCGGGCAATCTCCTCGGTCAGCTCCTCATCGCGAAGGATCGATTCCCGTTGGAACGTTCGCATGCGCCTTCCTTTCGCCG
>JAUJNB010000010.1:0-39504 GCA_030446545.1 Acidimicrobiales bacterium
AGCCCTGTTCGCCGGCACGGACAAGCTTGCCGTCGCCATCCGCTCCGATGTGCCTGATCGTCGCGCCGCCGAGCTCGGGGCCCGCTCCGCCGTCGGTCGCGCCTGCTGGAGCACCGATCATCCAGTTCGCGCCGCCGGCGTCCGCCAGCGACCGGCAAACTGTGGGGATGCCTGAAGCCCCTTGGTGGCGGCGGTGGGACGGTCTCCCGTGGGACAACAAGCCCGACGCCGAGGCACGGACGAGCTTCTTCCGCCGATCTCTCTCGACACAGGTGGCGACGCTGGCCATCCCTCTGGTCGGGCTGCCTATCGGATACGCCGTCTTCTTGGCCTCCAAAGATGCCTGGCTAGTAGCCCTCGTTTGGGCAACCATCGGGATAGTGCTTGCGTGCGGTTCCTACCTGTTGTGGCGGAACCTTCGAAGGGATCTCTAGGAAGAGGGGCCGACTACGTGTATTCGGGGACACCACCCGGCCCGGTGAGGCGAAGGGCGCAGATCGCGTTCTCACGCTGGCTGCACGGGCTCGGTAGATCCGTCAGCGGGTAAGGCTCCCCGTAGTGACTCTTCGCTGGCGGATCGATGGGGAGGACTACATCCTCGAGTCATCGCTCCCGGTGATCGGGCGACGCGGCCCGAGGATCGGCAGGACCGGCGTCGAGGACGGATTCTTGAGGCGGAGGACCAAGCCATGGCGGGAGGTCGCCGCACTGACATGGGACCTGGGCGGAGGAGGAAACGCCACGCTTGCCGTGTGCATCTTCGGGAACCTCTGGGTCAAGGAGCTATCGAGCCCGGCGACGGCCTTGAGCAACCGATGGGAAGAGTGGCGCGGGCTGCTGGAGCAGGTTCGTCCCTTCGTCGAGGAAATGGGTTGTCGGGTCGAGAACCGGGAGGAGCCGGCGACCCACTGGTGGCATCTCGACCCAGACGCTCGACGTTCTCGGCAGCGACAGTAGGGGGCACCGCGGATCAGGGTCGGACGACAAGGACGCGTAGGAGCAGCGGACCGAAGTGCCGCTCGGGACGGGGACGGCAGCGGAACACGACGGAGGCGGCGGCGACACCGTACCGATAGTTCCTTCGCGCTCGTCTCACCGGTGCGCGAGCCGGCAATAGCGGCGACTGCTAGACCTCCGTGTTGATGAGCGAGGAGGAGGCCGCCCAGCAGCTGCGTACCGAAGTGAATCCGCCGGAGGGGACGGTGGCCGTAGCTGTTGCGACGGGACGGAACGCTGCGGTGGCTGGAGACGCGGCGGCAGCCAAGGGGTTGTTCGAGGCCGGGTCCATCACGAAGACGATGACGGCAACTCTCCTTGGGGTCCTAGCAACCAACGGCGTGGTGACTCTCGACACGACCGTTGGAGACATCCTCGGCACCGAAGCGGGAGCAGCATCGGACGTGTCCCTGCGCGAGTTGGCCACCCACACCAGCGGCCTTCCGCGGATCGCGACGAACGCGATCACTCTCCCGTGGTGGCCGAGGGATCCGTATCGGTTCTACAGCCGGACGAAGCTGTACAAGGGTTTGGCGGACGTGGAGCTGGGTGATCGCGGCTTGATCAGGTACTCCAACCTCGGGTTGGACCTCCTCGGACATTGCCTCGAGGTCGCAGCCAAACGACCATTCAAGGATCTGCTGACCGACCTCGTCCTGCGGCCAGCCTCAATGGCAACTGCAAGGTGCCAACCATGCGAACGGACGGGTCTCCTTCGGGGACACGGTTCTCTGATCATCGGCGGCCGACGGTGGCACCAGCCGGTCCCGGGATCGGGCGGAGTGGACTGCACGATCGCCGACCTTGGTGCCTGGCTCACGGCGAACGCATTCCCTGACTCAACCTCTCTCGAAGCCGCCGTGCGTCTTTGCCAGGAGATCCATGCGACAGAGGACGCCAAGGCGATTGGACTCGGATGGCACTTCGCTGGTCCAGCGATCTGGCACAACGGGGGTACCGGAGCGTTCCAGGGAATGGTCGCTTTCGTTCCCGAACGGGGCGGTGCGTGTGGTCTGGCTTCGTTCGGTCCGGGACCGAAGTACAGCCTCGACGCGCCGGTCGTCAAGTGGGCGCAGGCGCTCGCCGGATGAGTGCCGAAGTGCCTCGCTCGGCGTGTTGCCTCAGCGGCGGCGGCCAACGGCTTGCCAACAGCGAACGTTCCTTTGCGCTGGGCTTCGCGCCGTGCGAGCCGGCATTCGACGCGGTAGCGGACCACAGCCATTGATAGCCACCCCGGGACGGTCGGGCGCCGAAGTTACCTAAGGCGCTTGGCGAGTGATGAGCTCCGAGCCGTACCCCCACGGCCGATCGACGAAAGCAGCTAAGACCGATTCCGCGCGTCGTTTCGTCTCCGTCGTCGGTCGAAGAAAAGGCCGACGTTGGAAACCGCTAGGAGGGCGAACGCGGCGACACCCATCCACTCCCCTTGCAGGACGGTGGTCACTACGAGCACAAGGGCGATCACGCTGATGCCAAGCGTAAACCTCTCGTACCCGCTCATTCCTGGACAAGTCTATGGTGCTGCTTTCGGTACTTGTCCCAGGCTTCGGTCAACTCCCTGCCCTTACACCCGAAGCCACGCGCACCGACGTGCCGGTAGTCGCGTCTCCGGGCAGACGCCCTCAGCGCTGACCGGCACGGGCCGTCGCGCACCGAAGATGTGATCGCGCTGGCTCAGGCGCCGCGCTAGCCGGCAATCTGGGGCCGGCTAAGTACTCCAAGCGGGAAGGTGCGCACGGCGGTGCTCCTGCCACCCCCGGCCCCTGAAGATCATCACGCCCCGCTGCGTGGACAAATACCGGCCGCTGCATCCCTGCCGAAGCAGTGCGCTCCAGGTCCTGAGCCGCGACGGCCGGCAGGTCCACTTTGGCGTCTACGGTGCGAGGCCCAAGATCTTGCGCTGCTTGAGCGCTACAACGCCCTGCGAGTACGGAGCAGCGACCCGACGGCAAGGAGGAGGGCGCATCCGACGACGGCGATCGCGACGCAGACGAGTGTCGGCATGTCGGTAAGAAAGGCAAGGCCCACGAACAACAGGGGGCCGAACATCGCACCGTCCAGGACCCAGTGGCCGGTGCTCCACGGAATCAGGCGATTCCTGTCGATGAACGAGACAACCGCCAGAGCACCCCACCCAAACGCGCCCACGGCGGCGGCCGCCCATCCACGCTTACCGTAGAGAAGGATCGAGAACAGGATCGCCATGATGGGGAGGAGCACCTTTTGCAACAAGGAGGGCGGCCTCTCCAGGTGTCGGCCTAGACGGTCCATCACTGCATTGTGTCATTTGCGATCGTTGCGGTGGTCGCCGGGCGCACCTACGGTCTTCGGGCATGGCCAGCAGCGCACGGGAAGTCGACGTGTCGTTCTGGCTGTGGGTCGCCACCGTGGTGTTTGGAGTCCTGTCCACCCTGCTGCTCCTGGTCAATTTCGAGGCGATGCGCACCCTGGCACTCGACGTAGTGCGGCAGGCAGACCCGAGCGTCGAAACCGCCGCCGCTGAGGATGTTGTGACCCTCGGACTGATCATTGGCTTGGCGATCGGGGTCGTCTTCATCGTGGCCCAGCTGGTGCTGGCCCTGCTGATGCGCAAGGGTCACAACTGGGCCCGCGTCGTGCTCACCGTGCCGACCGTGTTGAGCGTGCTGCTGCTGCTGTCGTTGCCCACCAGCACCGGCCTCAACCGGGCAACCGCCATCGTGCAAAACCTCCTTATGGTTACCGCGACGTGTTTCATGTTCCTGCCGGCGGCCAACCCCTGGTTCCAGAAGCATTCGGGTTAGCTAAGCCTCAATGCGCCGATCGGCCTCCTCCGGTCGCCGTAGCCGCTGTGGATGGAGCTGTCGTGGGTGATGGCAGCCGAGGACCTCGTTCGCAGCCACACGGCCGCTGGGGGGCAGAACAGAGCAGGCCTTCGGATGTGACCTGGCTGTGGGGCACTTGCAAATGGGGGCTCAGGGGCGGCCGTCGTGTTGCTCGCCGTCAGATAATGAGGATCTCGACCGCCCGCAGCGGGGTGAGCGCTTCGAGGAACTGCTCTCGCCACGGCCAGCGCTCGGCCAGGTGCAGGGTCTGCCTTCGTCCCTGGTGTAGCGCACGTCGAGGCGCTCCAGGGTGGCCTTGGACCAATAGCCCGAGTCGAACCGCAAGACGACCTCGCCGGCCGCTCCCGCTCGGCGGAGCCGGGCCACCAGCTCCTCCACGAAGCGCTTGGCACCTCGTTGGGTGTTGGCCGAGCCCGTGCGCATCGGGCATGCAGGACCTCGCCGGTGTCGGCCCGGGGTGGCCAGCAGTGGTGGTCTCCCCACACCTTGGTCGACTGGGAGGATGGTGACCCTCACTGCCGCCGTCGTGGATCGAGGACCGTGCTCGCACCGAGGACGAGATGACCGCCCGGGACTGGGTCGACGTAGTGCTGAGGGTCGCGGCGGTGGCGTCGGACATCGGCCAGCTGACCCCGGCCCGGCTTCACGCCCGCAATGAGTCCAGCGTCCTGTCACTGGCTCAAGGAGCCGCAAGGAAGATGGCAAAGGAAAGCGGCGGAGCCGAGCGTCCATCCGAAGGGATGTTTAACCGCGACCTTTGTCCATTCATTCACTTGCGGCCCCCCCTGCCGTGCCGCCACGCCGCTCCTCCATGAGCCCGTGTGCACGAAGGCGCTGTTCCAAATCCGCTCGTCCTGCCGGAGTCAGAGATCGTCGCATGCTTGGCTTCATGGGCCGCGGCAACTCAGCGGCGGTACAGGTGAGGAATAGCAGCTCTTCATAACTTTCAGTGTCGCCTGACTCGCGAGCTTCCCTGCCGCGAGCCACCAACTCAGGGGATCCGGCCTTCCCAGAGAGGCTCCCATCAAGCTCGCGAGCGTCAGCGAGCAGACAGGCTACGTCGCCTGGGCGTTCCCCGGGACCTGCGCCAGCCTTCTCTGGCGCGGCGGTGTGGTACGCGGGCTGCCATGGCACACGTGTGAATCCACTAGTTCCGATTACCCTTGCCCCACATCGCGTGCGGCTCCTCACTTCGGAGCCGGTGGGTTCTGTCGTGGAGATAGGGGCCTGTAAACTCGATCACAAATCCGACGAGTACGAGTACGCCTCCTACCGCTGCACCCTGGACCAGCAAGAAGAGCCCGACGAAGACCAGGGCGAGACCGGTAAGCATCATCGGGAATGCCCTCTTGTCGCGCAGAACCTGAGACATGAGCAAACTGTAGTTGGCTTGACGGTGAACCGACCGGTGGTCGCGCTCGGTGACCCGTGAAGTACGCGTCGGCCACCTTGCGGTCGGCGATGCGGGCGTTACACCAGGGTCATGCGCAGTGACCGGTGTCCGAATGTGCTGGGGGGCACAAAAACTCGGGTCTTGCGGCGGTCGTTGTCCATGGCGGACGCGTATCCGAATAGGCGTCCGGCCGTGGGGCCGGCCCTCGGCGGCGAACCGGCGGAGGGCCCGCCGAAGTCGCAACCAGGTCATCTCGGTGTACTCGGTATCGGCGGCGGCGGACCATCCGCCCCAGCCCTCGGCGACATCCCACTCACCCTCGCGGACGGTGTGCAAAATGGTCACCGAATGGTCACCGCACAGGCCTATGGTCACGACTGACGGCCAAGATCGAGAGCGAGACACCGAGTCTGACCTGCGGTTACGTACGATCCAGACAGACCGAACCACCCTCTCAAGGTGGAGACACGGGTTCGAATCCCGTTGGGGCTGCTTCCGTACTCCCTGGTCAGAGCCGGTTTCCCTCGGGGCAAGACCGTCGGCTCTTCCGTAGCGCGTCCATCGCGCGGGCGGGAGATCACTTGGTCCACCGCCAGCGCCAGCGCCCTTGCTCGGTCCTGGGGAGCGTGTTGGTAGCGCACGGCCGCCTGCGGGCTGGCGTGGCCAGCGAGCGCCTGTAGCTCGGCAACCGTCGCCCCCGTGGCGGCTGCCAGGGTCAGGGCGGAATGTCTGAGGTCGTGGAAGTGGAGCTGCTCCAGCCCCAGCCGACTCCGGACGGCCCTGAACTCGGCGTTCCAGACGTGGCGCCGCAGGGGGCCCCCCTTGGCGCCACGGAAAACAGCCCCCTGGTCCTTCCCCTGCCCAGCGCCCGAGGTGCTGCTCGAGCTCGATTGACACGAGACCTGGTAGCGGAATCGTACGATGCCCGGCGTTTGTCTTCGGCTGGGCGAGAACCTGCGCCCCGTCGGCCATCTCGATGAGCTGCTGCTCGACGACGAGGTGCCCGTGCATCAGGTCGACGTGGCGTACCAAGAGACCCAGACACTCTCCGAGGCGAAGACCGACGAATCCGGCCACGATCACCAGGGCGCGTCTCGGTTCGGGGACAGCATCGGCGAGCGCCCACACCTGCTAGGCGTCGCCACCGGCCGCTCGGGAGCGTGGTCTTGGCCGGCACCCTTGACCGAGCAGGGGCTGGCGAGGATGAGAGAGTCCTCGACGGCCGTGGCGCAGATCGCCCGCAATGCCCGGTAGGAGCGGGCCACCGTGGGAGCGCCGACCCCGGCTCGAAGGAGCTTCGCATTCCACGCCCGCACGGTGCCCACGTCGAGGCGTCCGATCTCCACGGAGCCCAACGTGGGAAGGATGTGCCGGTCGAGCACGCCCCGGTACTCCACAACCGTGCGGGGGCGAAGGCTGGGCCGGTCATCCAGCCATCCGGCCGAGTAGTCGGCCAACGTCACCCGACCCGCCCTCGGGTCCAGTAGGCCACCTCGGTCCCTGTTTGCCTCGACGACGCTGGCGAAGCGATGTGCCTCCTTGCTGTTCTTGAAGGTCTTCATGCGGGCGGCCCCGGACGAGAGCCGGTAGCGCACGTCGTAGCGCGGCGAGCCCTGAGCCGTAATGCGCTTCTCGACGGAGGTCATGTCAGCTCTTCCTCGTGGCCGGAGGCAGGTAGCCGGCCTGACGAGCCCGACGCACGAGGCTCCGTGCCGCGTCCTGGCCCTTCTTGCTGGTGCCTAGACCCAATGCTCGTGCTACGGCCACCGTGGTCGGCTGCCCCTTCTCCTTGGCACCGAGGTACACCTCCGCCACGTACTCCCAACGCTCTCCCGGGCTCTTCGTCCGACGTCCACCCCTCCGGACCAGAGCCTCAGCTTGGTCGATCGTCACTGGGCTCCCGTCGCTGTTGTGGCTCCACGCCATGACCGCGATGAGCAGGAGCCGGTGAATCGGGACGCGGTGGAAGCCCTCAGCGTTCAAGGGCTGATCCTCCTCGCTCCACGCCCGCGCCGAACGCAGTCCGGGCACTACGCGCTCCGCCTCAGAGAAGGCTGCAGAGCGACGACGACAATGATCGGCCGGGCGAACACCGATCGTCGATTACCTGCTCCGAAGGTGGTGCCCGCAACTCGGTCCATTTGGCCGTCGGGAACGCAGACCGCGGGACCCCTGTGCACGCGGACGGGGAGACGCTCGCTACTCCGGCTTGGGCATCGAGATAACTCCGAGTTGCTAAAGAAGTGCGGCGTGACCGATGCGTGGGTGATCGGAGACTCCTACGAGCCCTACGTCGGCCGGTGGAGCCGCCTTGGCCTGACCCCCTGAGATCGGTCCACCTGGACCACTACGAGGGGGTCACCTCAGGTGGAGCCTGCCACCGGTGGCAGGCGATCCTCAGGCTAGGAAGCGCCCATGTCGCGTCCCTGTGTTGGCGCAAGCTGAGTGGCTTTGTGACGCCGGCATGCCGTTCGAGCCGGAAGCGCCAGCGTGGTTCCGAACCTCTATTGCGCGGCAACAAGTCTAGGGCACTCCCGTTGCCAAGCCGGGTCATTCAAGCTAGCTTCGGGCACTGGCATCTACCGCGAAACCGGGGGACGATTTTCTGTGATCGATGACAAGACGGTCGCACGGGTGGTCGAATTCCACGGCCACATGTGCGCAGGATTGGCGCTGGGCATCGCGCCGCCGAGATTGGACTGGCAGAGGTCGGGCGCAACCGGACCGGCGACGACGTGGTGGCGGTGGTGGAGACGGACATGTGCGCTGTCGATGCCATCCAGTTGCTCACGGGCTGTACGTTTGGCAAAGGCAATCTGGTCCACCGTGACCATGGCAAGAACGCATACACCTTCATCCGCCGCGCCGACGGCAAGGCGGTCAGGGTCAGTCCCCGTCCAGACGGTTCGGATGGCGACGACCCGGCTTGGCTGGCTCTTTTTGCCCGTGTTCGCACGGGGACGGCCACCGCAGAGGACAAGGCGGCCTTCATCGCGGGCAGCGAGAGCGTTCCGCCCGGATCCTCGAGGCCCCTCTCGACGGGCTCTACGAGGTTCGCCGGGTCAACGTCGCCGCGCCGCCCCCGGCGCGGGTCATGGCCTCGCTCGACTGCCACGCTTGCGGTGAGCGAGCTGCCGAGACGCGTATCCGCCACCTCGACGGCCAGTCCCTGTGCCTTCCCTGCTTCGAGGATCTCTCGCTGGCGAGGTCCGGCTCTCCCCGATGACGCGCTCCAGCTGATCAGCTCTTATTCGGCAATCGTATGGGCTCATGAGCAATTAGCAGTACCGACTGCGGGGGTGCCGACTATCTTTCCCTACAAGCAATGCTCTGGTTGCTTTGTCGCAGCCGCACTGAGGTCGTGTCCATGTTTTCGATCGAGCAATGCAAAGACTCCTCGTGAATAAGGTCTTCTGACTTCTGCTGTGGTTGAGATCTGGTCGGCGCTCGTGGTGGCTAGCGGGCGCGCCGAGCTCGGCTGCGTTGGCCTCGGCCTCCAGCAGTACTTGAGCGTCTTGAACTGGCTCTCATTGAAGGGGTTGTCGTTGCTCACATGCGGGCGGCTGTGGCTGCGGCTGATGCCGAGGAAGGCGAGCAGCTCGACCACCGGGTTCGACGTCATCGAGCTGCCCCGATCGGCGTGCACGCTAAGCTGGCCCGGTTGCACTTGATGGCGGGCGACGGCGTCGGCGTCGGCGATGAGCTCTTTGGCAAGCTCGCCCGACTCGGTGCTGCCACGCACCAGTCCACGACGTAGCGGGTGAAGATTCCATCACGACGGAGAGGTCGTAATACTCGCCCCCGCTGGCGTTCTTCAGCTTGCTGATGTCCCCACTCCACACGGCCAGCGGCGCCCGGGCGACGACTTCGGGGCGGACCCGGGGCATACGCGTCGCTTGGCGGCGTCGCTCACGAACCTCACCGTTGGCCCGCAGCAGGCGGTAGACGTCGAGACCGAGGCCAGGTAGCGACCTTCGTCGAGGAGGATGTGGAACACCTGGGCGGGCGAGAGGTCCACGAAGCATCCGTGACGCGAACTCAGGCGCACCCTCGATCAGCGGAGCACCGGCGTCAAGCACCCCACTTTGACCCTTGTCGGCTCGTGTCTGACCTCAACCCCTCACAGCGGCGGGGACCCAGCAAGGAAGGGGCTGGCGTACTGGCTACGCCAGCCCCCGTAGTTGTGCCTTGCTGCCCAGTGTGGGGCCGCCGGCTGGCGGCCCCACACTGGAGGGAGCTAGGGGTCGGGACCGTCGGATCCTGGAAGCTCCCCCGCAGGTCGAAGACTGCGTCTGAGAAAGCGCCCAGGTCTGCGCAGTTATCGGCCTGGTTTTTGCAACACCACAGGCAAGCACGTGAAACCTGGATCGCCGGTGAATGACCCGCTGCCGGTGATGTTCTCGAACCTTCCCGTGCCGCCGGTGATCCGGAACGTGCCTTCGACCGTCGCCACGTTCTCGGACGTCACGACGAACTGTGCCTCGAACTCGATGAAGATTTGATCCCCCTCTTGCCCGTTCTCGCAGAGGAAGGTGGTGATGGTCCCCTCGACGGTCCCACGCTCACCGGACTGCATGGTTTTGGTGACGGTGCCTTCGACCAGGAATCGCACTGCCGCGGGGTCCGTGATCCCGGGGTAGTCGGGGGTGAAGTTCAGGGCCTTGTCGTTGAATGGTGCCGGAAACTTGCACTGAATGGACGAGTAGCTGAAGTTCGCACCTTTGGTGATCGAAAAGGGCAGCGGAGTGGTCTGAAACAGGGTGGGGCGTCCGCTAGGACTGCCGAACTTGGAACTGTGAGTGTGGACATCCAGCGAAATCTCACCCTCGCCCCCACTTGATTCTCTCCGCTTGGGCAAGAGCCAGATGTGTCACCGTGTGCCAAGTGCTGTTCCGCCGCCCGCTGCGGCAGCTGCATAGTCTTTTCCGCAGGCGTTCCCGGCTTGTGGCAGATTGTGACTCGATCAGCCGCTTGCTGCCCAACCGGCGGCGATTGCGTCGCCGCTACCGGCATGACGGGGATGATGGCGAAGGCAGCGGCGCCGGCTGCAAGAGCACCGCCAACGCGGAGGGACTTACGAACTTTTATCATTATCCTCAATGGAACTTCTCCTTGGTTGTGGGATCGCTGCGGTCAACAGAAGGCATGTCCAGGGGAATGGCAGGCGGTTGGAAATACGCCCCTCGCGCTGGTCTCCGCCGTCACGATGATGGTTGTGCCGACCAGGGTTGGGCGGCGGTGCCCCCGGCGCAGACGGTCAACTACCCGTCAGGACCATCGGCTGAACGGACGTTCTAGCTACCAGTGATGTCTCACGTAGCCTACGACAGCGCGTTGGCTTGGGAATGAAAGATCTGGTATGACTTGATGCGTTACCGCTATGAGCGGACGGGGACTGTTTGCACCATCGGTTGGCTTGCAGCGCTTCCTCAAGTTGGTGCGGACGAGCTGCCGAGTGCTCAAGAAGAGCAGCCCGTGAAAATCAACGGACGCCCGGCCACGAGCCGACCTGGCCCGCTCGCCGCTTTGTCCGACGCCATAGCTGGTCGTCGCTGCCTCGGATCAGGGAGGCGCCGGTCGGGGCTGGGCTGTCCTCCAGCGGGCGCCCGCAACTCTCGACGCCGTTACAGAGGATCGCCCTGCCGCCACGGCCATCGGCGCCGCAGCGACCAGGGCTACGGAGGTGGATCCGGGCGACAGCACCAGGAGTCCGGTCACCAGCGGGGGCCCGAGGTTCCCCCACCTTGCTTGCACCGGCCAAGCCGCTACCGGCCCCCGCACGCCCTCGGATAGACCTCGGCGGTGGAGGGCGACACATGGGCGATCGTCTCACCGCTGCTGAGGAGCAGCAGGACCACCAGGGGGTGAGCCCCTCGCTTCGACGCGCACGCCGCCGCGCAAGGGCCATGGCGGGCACCATGGTCCCGTCATCGGCATGCCGGCCACTCTGTCTCGCCGTACCATTCTGCACCGCCGCCAGGGTTAGCGGCTGTGACCGTCCAGCCCTCATAATGTTGGCGCATCGGCTCATGCCACATCCCTCTTTCCGTTGGTACAAGTTGCCCCTTATAGTGCTAGCGGAAGAAGCGGAGCCACGGCCTGGCACCAATAGGTATTCGTACCGAAAATAGCTGTAACAGACATTCCCGAATTGCCCGAGAGGGAGGGGAAGCAGAACGGTGCCAGGAACCACCCAGTCTCCTCCCGCTCGGGGCGAGCAGCCTCAGCGGGGACGGGCCAACCCCGATCACCCGAAGCCCGGTAGCGGTGCTCCGGTGAGCCGAACGTGCGTCGAGAGACCGCCATGCCAGCCGTGCCCCTGTCCGAGGCCGTGGGCGGCCCGCTCGTGAGGCCGGCACCGGCCTCGGAACACTTTGACGCCATCGTCATTGGGGGCGGGCCCGCCGGCTCGACCTGCGCCTACCACCTGGCGGCCCGCGGCCGTGCCGTCCTCCTCCTGGAGCGGGAGTGCCATCCTCGCTTTCGGGTCGGAGAGTCGGTCATGCCCTACGCCAGCGGCCTGCTCGACGCCATGGGTTTGCTCGACGAGGTGGAAGACCAGTTCGTCGTCAAGCGCTCAGTGGAGACCTCGGATTCGGTGGGCGGCTACTTCCGGACCTACTTCGCCAAACTGGCTGAGGGTCAGAAGAAGTTCGGCTTCAACGTCGAGAGGTCACGCTTCGACGCCCTGCTCTGCTCTCATGCCGAGGGGGCGGGGGCGACGGTGGTGGAGGGGGCGGAGGTCAGCGGATTGGTGTTCGACGGCGCCCGCCTGGCCGGCGTGGTCTACGAGCGCGACGGGGAGAGGCACGAGGCCAGGGCCCGCTTCGTGGCCGACGCCAGCGGGCGAGCCGGCCTGGTCGCTCGCCACTTCAAGCTGCGGCGCATGAACTGCCGCATCAAGAAGGTGGCGCTGTTCCAGTACTTCGAGGACGTCGTCAAGGGGGTGAACGCCGCCGACGAGGGGGACCTCGTCATCGCCACCCACGAAGCCGGTTGGATCTGGTGCATCCCGGTGGACCAGAACACCAGAAGCGTGGGGGCGGTCATGGCCCCCGAGGAGCTGGCTGGAGCCGACCGGCGCCAGGTCTTCGACCAGCACCTGAGCCGCGCTCCCCGCATCGCCGCCGCCCTTGAGGGCGCCACGCCGTGGTTCGACGACCTCAAGGTGGAATCTGACTTCTGCTATCACTCCGAGCACCTCGTCGGCCCGGGCTGGTTCCTCGTGGGTGACGCCGGTTGCTTCGTGGACCCGGTGTTCTCCGGCGGCGTGTTCCTGGGCATGGCCGCCGCCTGCAAGGCCGCCGAGGTGATGGGCGACATCCTCGACGGCCGGGCAGAGGACGAGGCCATCGCTCACTTCGAAGACTTCTGCAAGACCGGCTACGACCAGTACTTCCGGCTGGTGTACGTCTTCTACGAGCAGTGCAACGGCAACGTGGAGTGCATGTTCCGCCAGCTCTTCGAGGGCCGGTTCAAGCCCCTCCTGCAGATCCTGGCCGGGGACTGCTGGGGAGACGAGAACAACCCCATCTGGAGCGAGCTGCGGTCCGATCCCCGGTGGGACACCTTCGAGAGGCCGTTCAACCGCGTCTACGGCTGTCCCGTGTACCCCCGACCACCGCTCGCTTGCGCCGATGTGATGGCAAGAGAGCGACCGTGAGCTTGGCCCCGGCGCAGGAGGTCTCCCCGGCGACGATGGTGACCGGGCCGTCCTCGGTGGTGGACGTCTGTGCCCGCCGGCTGGCGCCGTTGAACGACGCCGGGCCGGGAGTCGAGGGCCGGGTGTCGTGGTACGGCAGTGCCGGCTTTCCCTCCGACCGCCCGGGCAGCGAGGCCACCCTCCAGGCCGTGTGCGGGCTGATGGCGGTGCACGGCCGGGAGGCCGGCCGGCCCCGGCGGATCGGCCTCGACGTGGTCTCCACGGCGGCCGGGGTGCTGGCCGGCCACGGCGTGGTGGCGGCCATGATCGCCCGCCGCCGCGGGCTGGAGGTGGCGGCGGTGGAGACCTCCGCCCTGCAAGCGGGCCTGCTCCTGACCACCCACTACACGACCCTGGCCACCTGCGCCGAAGGATGGTCGCCACCCGACGCCGGTACCGGACCGGGACCGCCGTTCCCCACCTCCGACGGCCAGTGGTTCGTGCTGGAGACGCTCGACCCCGAGGCCTGGAAGCGGTTCTGGATGGCCCTGGGCGTGGCCGGATCCGACCTGGGGAGGGCATGGACGGTGTTCCGGCTGCGCTACCACCGGGCCGCGTGTTCGTTGCCCCCGCAACTGCACGAGGTGACGGCACGGCACACCCTGGCCGAGGCGGCCCAGGTGGCCGAGGCCAGCGGGATGAGCCTCTGCCGGCTCCGCCACTACCCCGAGGTGCTGTCCGCACCGGGGCCGGGGGACGGCCTTCCGGTGGTCGTCCCCCTCCCTGCTCGCCCAGCCGGCCGGTCCCCGGCAGGAAACCAAGGGCTTCCGCCGCCCGGGCCGCTTCCGCTCTCGGGCATCCGGGTGGTGGAGGCGACCAACCGAATCCAGGGGCCGTTGGCCGGCCTGCTGCTGCAGATGCTCGGTGCCGAGGTGCTCCTGGTGGAGCCGCCCGGTGGCGACATCGGCCGCATGAGCCTGCCCGAGGCTGGGGGCGTGGGGGCGTTCTTTCTGTGCTTCAACCGGGGCAAGGCCACCGTCGAGATCGACCTCTCCCGTGCTTCGGGACGGGCCGAGCTGGTCGAGCTGGTAGTCGGGGCCGACGTGTTCGTCCACAACTGGCGACCGGGCAAGGCCGCCCAGTGGGATCTGACCGCCGAGACCCTGGCCACCGTAAATCCTCGTCTGGTGTACGCCCAGGCTTCGGCATGGGGCGACCGGGAGCAGGAGATGGGCCACGTGATGGGGACCGAGTACCCCGTTCAGGCCTACGTCGGCATGGGCGACGGTCTCAACCCGTTGGGTGAGCCGCCACTGCCCTGCCGGGTGCTGGTCACCGACTACCTGGCCGGCATGATCGCCTGTGAGGGGATCCTGCGGGCGCTGTATCTCCGGGAGCAGGCGGGCGGAGCCTGGCGGTCGGGCACCTCCCTGCTGGGGGCGGCCATGGCCCTGCAGGCTCCCGTCCTGCAGGCGCTGGCCGCCGAGAGGGAGAAGGGACGAAGAATGGGAAGGCCCGTGTGGGGCCCGCTCGACCATCCCCTCCCCGCCGGCGATGGCTGGTTGGTGGTGAGCGTGGAGGGCGGCGAGGCCCTCGACCGCTCCTGTCGGGCCCTCGGGCTGGCTGCGCCCGCGAACGGGCCTTCCGCCTCAGAGCGGGCGCTGGCCGAGCGGATCGCCGGCCAGCCGGCGGCCGAGTGCGAGGACCGGCTGGTGTCGGCGGGGGTTCCCTGCGCCACCGTGTCCACCGATCTGGCCGCACTGCCCGCCGACCCCCGCCTGTCCGGGCTGTTCGAGCCCCTCGACGACGCCGCCTGGGTACCGTGCTCTCCGTGGGTCTTCACCCCGTGACGCCCCGGTCGCTCACGCCGGCGGCGCTGGCCCCCACACTGGAGGCGGCTTGCCGGCGTTGGCCGGCCCGGCTGGCGACGACCCACGCCGGCGTCTCCATCTCCTACGCCGAGCTGTGGGAGCGGGTGTCGGCCCTCGCCGATGCCTACCGCTCTCTCGGCGTGCGGCCCGGCGACCGTATCGTCTGCCAGCTGCCGACCTGCCCCGCACACCTCGTCGCCGCGCACGCGGCATGGGCGTGCGGCGCCGTCCACGTGGGGGCGGACAACGACCTTACCGGACCCGAGTTGTCGCTGCTGGTGGAGCGCACCGAGGCGTCTGTCCTGTTGTTCCAGCCCCGCCCCGGCGCCTCCGATCCCCTGACCCCGCTGCGCCCCGTGACCCGCGACCATCCCAGCACCATCGTCGTTGTCCATGGGGCAACGCCTGAGGATGAACGCCACCTGTCGCTGGAGGCCCTGCTGGGCACGGGGGCCGGGACGATGGCCGCCAAGGCCGAGCCACCCGAGCTCGCCCCCGACGACCCGGCCCTGCTGTTCCTCACCTCGGGCACCACCGGCACGCCCAAGGGCGTGGTGGAGACGATGGCCGCGCTGTGGGCCAAGGTGGCCTACTTCGCCGATGCTTTCGGCCCCGGGCCCGACGACGTGCACCTCATGTACCTGCCGATCTCCCACGCCTTTGGGCTCAAGCTGTCGCTGGCCGCCCTGCTCAGCGGCGGCCGCCTGGTCCTGGTCGACCGATTCTCCCCCGGCGAGGCCCTTCGCCTGGTGAGCGAGGAGCGGGTCAGCGTGCTGCCCGGCACGCCCACCCACCTCACCCTGCTGGTGGACGCCCTCGACCCCGCCCGCCACGACTTGGCCAGCCTGCGCTGGGCGGTGGCCGCCGCCGCCGCTCT
Organism: Acidimicrobiales bacterium; assembly: GCA_030446545.1. GTDB lineage: Bacteria > Actinomycetota > Acidimicrobiia > Acidimicrobiales > CADCSY01 > JADDRA01. The sequence continues at coordinate 15,605 of JAUJNB010000010.1, forward strand.
TGCTCCCCCCTTGCTGGACCAGGTCTACGCCAAGCTGGGCGTGGAGCTGTTCTACGTCTACGGGTGCAGCGAGGGCTTCCTGGTCTCCACCACCGAACGAGACGAGATCTACGCCGGCTCGGTGGGAAGGAGCGTTTTCCGCGGGCCGCCGGGCACCCCACCCGACGGCTCGGTGGCCGTCGTCGAGCCCTCCGACCACACCCCGCTCCCGCCCGGCGAGGTGGGCGAGATCGTCTTCGGCGCCCGCCAACCGGTGCGCTACTGGGGGGAGGCCGAGGTGGCAGCGGAGGGCTGGTACCACACTGGCGACCTGGGCCGGATCGAGCGCGACGGCCGTCTCCACGTGGTGGGACGGCTCAAGGAGCTGATCAACCGGGGTGGGCTCAAGGTCGCTCCCGGCGAGGTGGAGGCCCTGCTGGTCCGTCACCCAGGCGTAACCGACGCAGGGGTGATCGCCATGCCCGATCCTGTGCTCGGCGAGGCGGTGTGCGCCTGCGTCGTCCCCGCCGGCCAACCTCCGCCCGACCTGGCCGAGCTGCGTGCCTTCCTGGCCCCCGACCTGGCCCGCCACAAGCTGCCCGACGAGCTGTACCTGGTCGAGGCCATCCCCCGCACCAAGATCAGCAAAGTCGATCGGGCAGCCCTGCGGGCGCTCGTCGATGACGCCGATGCCGAGCCAGAATGCCTGCGCCCTCGGTGACCACTGCGCCCGCCCTGCCGACCGGCGACGCCTTGGCCGGGCCGAGCCAGGCCGCCCCCAGCGAGGTCATCCGAACCGAGGCACTGACCAAGACCTATCCGAGCGGACGTTGTGCCGTCGACCACCTCGACCTCTCGATCGGGCAGGGCGAGGTCTTCGGCCTGCTCGGGCCCAATGGGGCCGGCAAAACCACCACCGTGGGCATGCTCACCACCCGGGTCAAGCCCAGCGGCGGCCGAGCCAGCATCGGCGGCGTCGATGTGGGCGCCAATCCGGCCCTCGCCCGACAGCTCATCGGCGTGGTGCCCCAAACCAACACCCTCGACCGCAGCCTCAGCGTGAGACGCAACCTGTACCACCACGGCCGCTACTTCGGCATGGGCGTCCGGGCTGCCCGGGCCGCCGCTGAGGAGGCCCTGGAGCGCTTCCGTCTGGCGGGACGGGCCGGGGCGTCGGTCGGCACCCTGTCGGGCGGCATGGCCCAGCGCTTGATGCTGGCCCGAGCCGTGCTCCACCATCCCGCCATCGTCTTCCTCGACGAGCCCAGCACCGGCCTCGATCCCCAGAGCCGCCTGGCCCTGTGGGAGCTCATCGACGAGCTCCACCACGCCGGCCAGACCGTCCTGCTCACCACCCACGCCATGGAGGAGGCCGACCGGCTCTGCGACCGGGTGGCCATCATGAACCATGGCCGTATCCTGGCCCAGGGCCCGCCCGAGGATCTGAAAGCATCCCTCGGGACGGGGGTGGCGGTGACGGTACGGGCAAACGGCGACCTCGCCGCCCTCGCCCGTCACTTGGCGGCGGTCGACGGGGTGCGGGGGGCCACTCCCACCAGCGACGCTATTCAGCTGCGTCTCGACTCGGCCCGGGGGGCCCTGCCCCGGGTGGTGGGAGCCGCCGAGCGGGGTGGTTTCACCGTCAGCGACCTGTCGGTTACTGAGACCACCCTGGAGACCGTCTTCATCTCCCTCACCGGTAAGGAGCTGCGGGAGTGATGACCGCCGCCGCTTCCCCGGCCCCAGTCGCCGTCCTCCGTCCGCAGGGTCAGGCGTCACGCGCCGCCTTCCTGGCCCTGTTGGCGCGCGACCTGGAGGTGGCCACCAAGAACCTGCGGGAGGTGCTGCCCCGAACTTTGATGCACCCCGTGCTGATGGTGTTCGTCTTCACCTACGTGTTTCCCAAGATCGGCCAGCAGGTGGGCACTGGTGGCGACCCGGCTGACTACGGCGGGATCCTGGTGGCCGGGGTGGTGGCGCTGGCGGTGATGTTCCAGGGCATCCAGTCGGTGGCCCTGCCGCTGGTACAGGAGCTCGGAACCTCCCGGGAGATCGACGACCGCCTGCTGGCCCCCCTACCCGTCACCCTGGTGGCCATCGAGAAGGTCATGGTAGGTGCCCTGCACAGCCTGTTCGCCGCCGTGGTGGTGTTCCCTCTGGCCGCGGTGATACCCGCCACCCCGGTGAGGTTGGACCTGGACTGGTCGGTGCTGGTAACCCTGACCCCCCTGGCTTGTCTCACCGCCGCTGCCGCGGGACTGGCCTTCGGCACCTTCTTCGACCCCCGCACCGTTCCCCGGCTTTTCGGCATCGTGTTGCTGCCGGTGGTCTTCCTGGGAGCCGTCTACTACCCGTGGGCCCAGCTCGGCCCCATCCCCTGGCTCAAGTACGCCGTGCTGGTCAACCCGCTGGTCTACGCCAGCGAGGGCTTCCGAGCCGCGCTCGTGCCCGGGGTGCCCCACATGCCCCTGCCGGCGGTGTACGCCGGACTGGCCGTCTTCGCCTGCGCACTGACATCATTCGGCGTCCGACGTTTCAAACTCCGGGTGCTGGCGTAGCGGAACCGCCAACGACTGCCGAGCCTGCCGGCGAGTGGTCAGCCGCCGGCCATGGCGGCGGGGACGGTGACTTGAGGACCGTGCTCATCTTCTGACGAGGCGGGGCGCAGGGTACGCACGGCGTCAAGGAAGCGGTGCAGAACGGCAGAGGTGTCGCTGCGGCGCCACGAGACGACAACGGGCAGGGTGGGAGTGGGGTTCTCGAGCGGGCGATAGACGATGTCGTCGAGGTTGAAGCGGGCGGAGACGGAAGCAGGGACAATGGATACCCCCACGCCGGCGGCGACCAGCACCGTCACCGACGTGAGCGACGACGCCTCCTCGGCCACCTCGGGCACGAAGCCGGCGTGATTACACAGCATATGCAACCGGTCGTGGGCCTGGGGGTAGACAGTCCGGGGAAGCAGCACGAAGCGAGCCCCGGCCAGGCCGGCGACGCTCAGTCGGCCCCGCTCGGCCAGCGTGCCGGGCGGGCAGGGCCACCACCATCGGCTCTCGCATGACCAACTCGGTCTGGAGCGTGGTGTGCTCGATGGGGATCCGGCGCATGGCCACGTCGAGCTCACCCTCGACCAGGCTCTGGACCTGCGCATCTCGATCGACCTGGCGTAGGTCGAGGCGCACCGGAGGAAGTTGACGGCGGAAACTGCGAAGGGCCCGAGGCAGGAGCTCCTCGGTGCACTCGGTGAAGCCGATCCGCAAGGGGATGTGGACGGCCGCTGCCGCTTGGCGGGCGGCGCGACTGGCCACCCCCACCTGGTCAAGCACAACGCGGACCTCGATCAAAAAGGCGAGCCCTGCCGCGGTGAGCTCCACATGATGGGTGGAGCGGTCGAGCAGGGCCACACCCAACTCCTTTTCGAGGTTGCGCACCAGCCGGCTCACCGCAGGTTGGCTGACATGCAGCCGCTCGGCTGCCCGACCGAAGTGCAGCTCTTCGGAAACGGCTACGAACCCTGACAGGTGGCGCAGTTCCATCGGGTGCTCCCTCTCCTCAGCTCACTGGGACCGCAGCGTGCCCCGACAAGTCCCGGCCCTTCTCGCAAGTGCTTGATAACTGTAGCGCATCACAAGAGGGCCTGGTCATATGCGGCATCCTCATGTTCATCTGAGATACCGGTAGATGTTGAGAGCATCGAGTGGGATGAGGAATGATGGGTGGAGAAGCTGAGGCTTTCGGCCCATAAACTCTGATTTTACCGCTGCGTAAGCGGAGAGTAGCTTCCGAAGAGCGCTCACAGCCACGTTGCCGACGTGCCCACCCTGGTTGTGGTCGTCGGTTGTGTGGCGACTCAGCCCGACCGTCCAGTGCAGACTGCTAACCATGCCGACCTCGTCTGGGAGCGACCCGGAGACAGGTGCCGTACAAGGTCGTCTTGACCCGGCCGCCCAGACGGCCTCAAAGGATCGCAGCGAGGCTGCTGCACGCGACGAGCCACTGTCTGTCGCGCCCCCCGACCCATCGCCCGCCGGCGTTCGTTACGGACACTGTTCCTCCCCTACCTCATCACCATCACCGTGCTGATCACCCTCAACTTCTTCATCCCCCGGGCCATGTCCGGGGACCCCATCTCGTCGATGGACGACCCCACCTCGTCGTCCTACGTGGGGGATGAGGCGACCAGGGCCGCGCTGGCTGCCCACTACGGGCTCGACCGACCGCTGGCCAAGCAGTACGTCGACTATCTCGCCGACCTGGCTCGGGGCGATTTGGGGACCTCCATCCGCTTTGGTGTGCCGGTCAGCAATTTGGTCGGCGAACGCCTTCCTTGGACTCTCCTGCTCTCCCTTACCTCGGTGGCCATGGCCATCGTCCTGGGCATGGTGGCGGGCATCCACTCCGGTTGGCGCCGGGGCCAACCCGTCGATCGCAGCCTGCTTGGCCTCTTCCTTGGTGTCCGAAACTTTCCCGCGTTCTTCCTGGCCTCGATCGCCCTCTTCGTGTTCTCGGTCCGACTCGGTTGGTTCCCTCTTGCCGGGGCCACCACACCGTTCTCCCCGCAGGTAATCCGCTGTCCCGCTTGGCTGACATCGCCCACCACCTGTTCCTTCCGGCCACGGTCATGGCCCTGCAGTTCGCGGGCTTCCCATATCTCGTCATGCGGGCGGGCATGGTCAGCGAGTTGGGCTCGGACTACCTGGTTTTGGGCCGGGCCAAAGGCTTGTCGGACCGTCGTCTCAAGTACCGCTACGCGGCCCGCAACGCGCTGCTGCCCATCGTCAACCTCACCGGAGTGCAACTCGGCCTGGCCGTCTCGGGGGTGGTCATCTTCGTGGAGACGGTGTTCGCCTACCCCGGGCTTGGCCGGCTGCTCTTCGAGGCCGTGGGGTTCCAGGACTACCCCACCCTCCAGGGATGCTTCCTGGTCCTCGCCCTGCTCGTGGTGGGCGTCAACTTCCTGGTCGACGCCGCCGTCGCCCGCCTGGATCCCAGGACCGTTACGTGAAACAGCTGCGGGAACCCATGGCGCTTCTCGGCGCGGCACTCCTCAGCCTCTTGGTGCTCGTCGCCGTCCTGGCGCCGGTGATCGCGCCCTATGACCCTCGGGACGCAGTCGGTCCGTCGCTGCAAGCGCCAACGTTTGCCCACCTCCTCGGCACCAACGACCTCGGCCAGGACATCTTCTCCCAGATCCTCTGGGGCACCCGGCCGTCGCTCTTGGTTGGGGTAGGCGCCGCCACCGTGGCGGTAGGGGTGGGGATCGCGGTGGGCGTGGGCGCCGGGCTCCGGGGAGGCCTGGCCGACACCGTCGCCATGCGAGTGGTTGACGTGTTCCTCGCCCTGCCCGTGCTCCCCCTGCTCGTCCTCATCGCCGCCCTCGTGGGCGCCGGCCGAGCCACCCTGGTCCTAGTCATCGGCCTGGTGCGGTGGCCCGAGGTGGCCCGGTTGACAAGGGGCCAGACCCTGTCCCTGCGCTGCCGGGGCTATGTGGAAGCTTCCCGTGAATTCGGCGGTGGACTGGGCTATGTGGTTCGCCGCCACCTGTTGCCCGCCCTGGGCCCGCTCATCACCAGCAGCTTCGTCAACGTGGGCGCCATCGCCGTTCTCATGGAGGCGGGCCTAGCCTTCCTCGGGTTGGGCGATACGACCGTCATCAGTTGGGGCCTCATGCTCAACCGGGCCCTCCTGTTCCCCGGCCTCTACTACAGCGCCTTGTGGACGTGGTGGGTCCTGCCTGCCGGCTTCGCCATCAGCCTGGCGGTGCTCGGCTTCACCTTTCTGGGCGTGGGACTTGAGCCCCGGTTCAATCCGGGGTGGCGTCGTACCAAATTATGATGCTCCGCTCGTATCAGCTCATCTACATTTATCAATACCGTTGCAAGCTGCACTGGCTATAGCCTATTAGAAGCAGTTCAGTCCGACAGAGATGAAAATGTCCGGGATACTCAGCGGACCTCAGGTCACTCGGGGACGGAGTCGGACGGGAGGACACCGCCACGTGGTCATGGACCGACGAACCTTCCTGACCGCCGCTCTCGGAACGGCCGGCGTCCTGGCCCTGGGGGGGTGCGACGATCCCGATACTGCCGGAGACGCTGGCCCCTCAGGCCCGGTCGGCCGCCCCACTATCCGATTGGGGGCCCCACAGGACTTCGGTTTCCCCTCCCCCTTTACCTACCTGGCCGGCCCCGGCTACACCAGGATGAGCCTGCTGTACGACACGCTGCTGTGGAAGGACGGGAGCGGCCAGCTCCTGCCCTGGCTGGCCAGCCGATACGAGCGCTCAGACGACGGGCGGCGCTACACCTTCGAGCTGCGCGACGACGTGGCCTGGAGCGATGGGGTACCTCTCACCGCCGAGGATGTAGCCTTCACCTTCGGCTACTTCGCCGCCCAGACGCTTTCCCCTACCGTCCTGGCCCAGCCCAACTTCGTGTCCGAGGTGAGGGCGACCGGTGACCACACCATCGAGATGACGCTCGACGTCGCCGCAGTTACCTTCCCCGAAGTCATCGCCGCCGCCATTCCCATCATCCCCCGCCACGTCTGGTCGAACGTGGCCGAGGCGTCGAAGGCCCAAGATCCCGCCGTCCTGGTGGGAACCGGGCCCTACCGACTCGAATCCTACGATCGTGCCCAGGCGTCCTACCTCTTCGCCGCTCGCGACGACTACTTCTTGGGTCGCCCCTACGTGGAGCGCATCGAGATCACGGCCGTGGGCAACGAGCTCACCGCCCTGCTCGCCGGCGGGATCGATGCCGCCGGGTCAGCGGTCACCGGCGTGCAACCGGTGGCCCTGGGCCCGTTTCGCGACGACCCGTCGTACGGCCTCATCGAGGAGACCGGGGGCTTCGCCATCCCTCTCTACTTCAACCACTCCCGAGGCGGGGCCATGGCCGACGTGGTCTTCCGTCGAGCCTGTGCCCTGGCCATCGACCGGCCGAACATCGTCGAGCGCCTGCTGGGGGGCAACGGCCTACCGGGGAACCCGGGGTACCTGCCCCCGGGCCATCCCTTCCATGTCGAGGTCGAGCAGTATCCGTTCGACTTGGAGGCGGCCAACCAGCTCCTTGACTCGGGCGGCTACACCCGGCCAGGAGGTACCGGCCTGCGCCAGGCACCCGACGGGACGCCGCTCCGTTTCGCGGTTTCAGTACTCAACAGCTTGCCCGCGGTAGTTGAGCTGGTGCTAGCGACCCTGAGCGAGGTGGGGATCGAACTGGTTCCGGAGTCCCTCAGCCTCCCCGCCCTCCTGGGCGCCCGGGCTCGGGGCGACTACGAGATGACCATCAACTTCGACGGGGGCGTGGGTGCCGACCCAGATTCCATGCGCCGGGTTTACTCCGCGCCCGCCGGAGGCTCCACCGGGGTACCCGGCTATGCCAACCCGGAGCTCGACGACTTGGCCCAGCGACAACTTGTCACCCCCGACCAGGCCGAGCGCCGAGCGCTGATCGCCCGCATGCAGGAGATCGTCGCCCTCGACGTCCCCTTGCTGCCGCTGTACTACCCGACCCTCTACCACGCGTTCGACAAATCTGTCTTCGACGCGTGGTACTTCACCCCTGGCAACGCAGGGGTCGCGGGGCCCTTTCCTTACAACAAGCACGCATTCATCACCGGTCGTATCAGCGGACTCGACATCCGTCCTGTCGGCGACTGATGGCGATCATCGTGTGCATCCCCACCCAGCTTCGCTCCCTGACCGAGGGGGCCAGGGAGGTGTCGGTCGACGGCTCCACGGTGGGCCAGGTGCTGGCCAACCTAGAAGCCGCCCACCCCGGCTTTTCCGCCAGCCTGTTTGACGATTCGGACCAGCTACACCGCTTCATCAACCTATTCCTCGGCGATGAGGAGGTTCGATTCCTCGGCGGGCTCGATACCGCAGTCGCCGAGGGTCAGACTCTGACGATCATGCCCGCCGTGGCCGGCGGCTGACCTGCCGGCTCCCAGGGCGGCGACGCTGGCGAAGAAGCGAGACGAAATGGGCACCAGGCGCTGGTGGCCGCCGTTGCTTTCGGCCACGAACACCCGGCGCTCGCCGGGGCGCAGGTCCTCCAGGCGCAGGCCGAGCACCTCGCCGCGGCGCAGGTCGCCGACGAGCATGGCCTCGACCATGGCCCGTCCCGCCACCGGCGCAGGGCGCCGAGCAGGGCCGAGACCTCGGTCGGCTCGAGGATCTGGGGCAACAGGCGGGCGGAGCGCACCAGCGGGACGCCACGGCGGCCACGACGGGTCGACGCCCGCGTCGCAGGCCCGGCAGCACCGGGCTGCGCGCCAGAGCGGTCGCTGGCCATCAGATACGCGTAGAAGACCGACAGCGTCGACAGCCGACGTTTGATCGTCGAGAGCGCTCGCCCGGAGGATCCGTCGCTGATCCGCACCACCGACGACGGCCCTCGCCGCGTCCTCTCACGAACGACAATAGCTGGGCGACGCTCACCTCGAGCGGTCGCGGCCAACCGTCTCGAAGAACTTCAGGGCATAGGCGGCGGCCAGCAGTGTGTTCCGCCGGGCGCGCGCCCGGACCAGCTCCAGGTATTCCTCGACGAGGGCATGACGGAGCGAGACGAGCCCGCTCGGGTCCTCGGCCAGGCATGGGTTCCATCGGTCCAAGCTGATCCCTCCTCCACGTTCCTGACTGCAGCCTTCACGGCCTGTTGTTAGAGCTGGTGGACGTAGAGCAGCCAACTCGTCGGCTTGGAGTCCTCGCTGGCCGAGTGCGGCGTGGGCATCCTCGGAAGGGCAACCGCCACCGAGCTGGCCGGCATCGTGCGCACCGCCTATGACCCTTCGCCCGGGGCGAGGTCAACCGGCTCCTGGCCGGCGTCGACCGCGGCGCGGATGAGCTGCTGCGCTGGGGCGAGGCCGCTTGCGGGCCATTACGACACTTCGGTCGGGACCTGCCGGCCGTTCCTCGACGTCGCCGAACCCCACGTCCTCCAGCATCGTCTCGAGCTCGGCCACCGACCAGCACTTGCCCGCGGTGGTGTGCATGAGCAGCACCGAGTAGCGCGCCACGCGCAGCGATCCGGTCTTGTCACGGTTCACGTGGGCATCGTGGTCGACCAGCGAACCCCCTGGGGCAAGGGCATCGAAGCAGCGCTGGAGGAGGCGGCGGACGTCGTTCTCCCCCCAGTCGTGGAGGGTGTGGGAAAGCAGGCACAAGTCGTGGCCCTCCGGAACGACCACGAACATGTCCGTGCCCACCACCGTGACCCGCTCGGCCCACCCGCGCTCGGCCAGCAGGCGCCGGGCGAGCGCGTCGACCGGCGGGCGCTCCAGAATCGTGGCGCGGGCCGAGGGACGGTCCTCGAGCGCGGTGCAGGCGTAGACGCCGGAGCCGCCAGCCACGTCGATGACCGAAGTGGCGGGCAGGTGGGCGATCGCCGCCGCCATCGCCGGCGCCAGCGAGGCGCCCCGGGCGTCCATCGCGGCGGTGATCGTGCCGGCGAAGCCCGCGTCGTCCAGTGCCTCAGGCCAGGCCCTACCGCCAGCGGTGCTGGCCCAGGGTGCCGGCTGATCGGTGCGCAGCACCTCGAGAGCTCGAGGCACGCCGGGCGCTGGGCAAGGGAGGCCAGGTAGGGGCGGAGGTCAAACGGCGCCCCCCGCACCAAGTGCTCGGTGGCGAGTTTGGTGGGACGCACGTGGGACCCGGCTCGAGCACGCCCATGGCCCGGGACAGCGTGCACATGACGTCCGCCGGCCGGAGAGCCACCCCGAGGCGGCGGGCCAGGTGGGCGACGTCGCAGGGCGCCTCGGCCAGGGCGGTGAAGACGTCGAGGTGGGCGACGGCCGCGAGCAGCAGGTCGTCGGCGTAGATCCCGTCGCGAGCCCGAAGGAGTGCGACGGGATCCGTCGTCGGGAACATGTCCACGGCCCTGATCCTGGCAGGCGGTCCCATGAGATGTGTCCGCTGCGGCCCAGCTTCCCATCCCATGGCGTCTGCGGACTCGGTCGGTTGATCGACACCGTGGAACGGCGCAGAGCGGCGCTCAGTATCGCTGGCTACGGAAGCTCGGCTCTCGCGCTCGGAGAGCACCGGGGCGGCTCGCGTAGCATCGGCTTGCGCTTGACCGCGGCAAAGGAGGGTGTCATGCACGCAACGGTCACAAAGTTCACGGTGGAGCCGGGCCGGATCGACGACGCCAACGAGTACTACCGAAGCACGGTGCTTGCCCAGGCGCGTCAGCTTGCGGGTTTCAAGGGAGGGGTGGCGCTCGTTGACCGTGACGGAGGGAGCGTCTTCAGCTTCACGCTCTGGGAGAGCGAGGAGGCATTGCAGGCCAGCGAGGAGGCGGGGAACCGTCTCCGCGGCCAAGCGGCTTCCGACCTGGACTTCACCACTCCCGTTGTCGAGCGCTACGAGGTGGACGTTCTGGAGATCGACTGATTCCAGCACGCCGTCCGCGCGGTTTCGGCACAGGCGCGGCGCGACGTAACGTCGGGTCGGCCGCCGAGCAGCCTCGAGCGAAGTCGTACGCGGCAGCTGCTCCGCTGCGCCGGTTCCCGAGTGTGCATCAGATGACCTTCGCCCGGCCGAGGACCGGGCGTTCTGTGGGCCCGCTATGTGGACACCTCCACCGCGCGGCTCCTCAGCTGCATCGGGGCGCCAGGCTTGGCGAGTGGTTAGCGATCACCGGTCCCCGGTTGGCCCCTTGGATGGTTTGCACCCCTGGTGCACTGATCGAGCGCAGCCTGACCCTTTCGGGTCGAAGCGGCGCGCCGGTATTCTCGGGCCTCCCGAGTCCGAACGGGAGGCAAGACGATGCTCCTAACACCACTCTGTTCCCTGCTCGACATCAACGTCCCAATCGTCCAGGGCGCCTTGGGCGGGCCTTGGCCACCGTCGATCCCCCTGGCCGCGGCGGTGTCCGAGGCGGGCGCTCTCGGCAGCCTCCCCACTGCGCTTCGGTCCGCAGAGCAGGTAGGCGAGGACATCGCAGCCCTTCGTCGGCTCACCGATCGTCCCTTCGCCGTCAACCACACGATGAAACCGTTCGTCGAGGATGTCTTCGCTGAGATCGTTCGGGCCGCGCCCCCCGTCGTCTCCTTCGCCCTCGGCTTTTCCCCCGATCTCGTCAAGCGGGCACACGACGCCGGAAGCCTCTTCGTCCAGCAGGTCCACAGCGCCGCCCAAGCGGCAGAGGCAGCCGACGGTGGTGTCGATGTGATCATCGCTCAAGGCGGTGAGGCGGGCGGGTTCGGTGGCGCGCCCAGCACGATGGTGCTCGTCCCACAGGTGGTCGACGCCGTGGCGCCGTTACCCGTCGTAGCGGCGGGAGGGATCGCCGATGGTCGGGCGCTGGCCGCCGCACTCGCGCTCGGAGCCCAGGGTGCGAACGTCGGGTCGCGCTTTATTGCCTCTGAAGAGGCCGAGCTCTCCAATGGCTACAAGGCCTGTGTCCTGGCCGCCCGGTCTGACGAGACGCTGCGTGCGGACTTCATCAACCACCTGGTTCCGCCATCGTCAGAAGGGGCCTACCCAGCAGCGCCGCGGGTTGTCCAAAACGCCTTCGAGGAGTGGCAGGGGCGCGATAACGAATTCCAAGCGATGCGGGACAAAATTGCAGATCGGATGCGGGCGGCGATGCGCGATGGCACCGTTCACGAGCTCATGGTGATCACCGGTGAAGTGGCAGGGTCAATCGACGAGATCCTGCCGGCAGGGGACATAGTCCGCAGAATGGCCACCGAGGCCGAGGCGGTGCTTCGCGGGCTTGGCCGTACGTAGGATCAGACCGCGGCGCGACGCCTGGAGATTGATCCGCAGGTTTGGCGGGAGCGTCCGTGGCGCACCCGGTTCAAGGAGCGATCGACGGAGCTTGTTCGCCAGTCCTTGTGACCCAGCCACGGTTCATGCGCCACCATAACCTATGACCATTCCAAGGTCTACGATCGCTGAAGCCGTGGTCGGCCACCAGGCGCTGGTGGATGACCGTGCAGCGACGAGGCGACAGAAACGATTCTCACCTCCGGCGACCGGCTCGTGTTTACATGGATCGCCTCGTCGAGCGCCGAGGCGAGTCGATCACCGACGGTCTCGAGAGCGTCTTAGCAGCTTGGTGCCCCTCGGAGGAGCCGCGGCGGCATGCCGCGAGCTCCTCCACTTGCTGGACGTAGCTGGCGGCCGCAGCGATGACGTCTGCGTCGTCATGCTCGATTCGTGTGGCCGTGAGCGACTCATCGCTGCGGGCCGTTCGAGTGGGGCTCGGGTCACAAGGACTGGCGAACCAGCTCGGTCGATCGCTCCTTGAGCCGGGTGTGCCACGGACGGTCTGCCCAAGCCTGGGGGTTGATCTCCTGGGAAACGGCGAGGTCCTCGAGGAAGTGCTCCTCGAGCTCGGCAACTCGTACCGGGTCGATGATGGCGACGTTCAACTCGAGGTCGAGATCGAGCGAGCGATTGTCGAAGTTGCCCGACCCCAGATTGGCCCAGGTGTCATCGACCAGGATCACCTTGGCGTGCAGCATCGTCTGGTCGTACTCGAAGATGCGCACCCCGGCATCGAGGAGCTTGGTGTAGGAGCGGCGAGCGGCTTGTCGGGTCACCTCCTTGTCGACGTGCTGGCCGTTTGATCAGCAGGCGGACGTCGACGCCACGCTTCGCCGTGGCGCACAACACGTCCTCGAAGGCCCGGTCGGGAACGAAGTAGGCGGTGGTCAGCCACAGGCGCTGTCGCGCGCCGGCGATGGCCGCGTAGAAGATGAGCGTCGTGGCCGTGGCCCAGCCAGTGGGGGTGCTGCGACTGACCAGCACCTCGACCCCGTCGTCGAAGCCGCTCCCTTCGGGGATGTGCTCGACGGTGGGCACCTCCCCGGTGGCTTCGGTCCAGGTCTCGAGGAACGCCCCGTAGAGCTCGCGCAGCGCCGGGCCCTCGAGGCGCAGGTGGGTCTCCCGCCAGTGCTCTGGGTCCTCGGCGTCACCGGTCCACACGTCGGCGATCCCGACGCCACCAGCGAAGCCGACGGTGCCGTCAACGATGAGGACGCGTCGGTGCATGCGGTTGTTGAGCTTGTGCAGGGTGTGCCAGCGGGGCGGGCGGTAGGTGGCCACGTGCACGCCGGCCTCTCGCAGCCGATCCTGGTGCTCTCGGTCGAGCTTGGCCGAGCCGTAGCCGTCGAGGAGCAGGTTGACGGCCACGCCCGCTCCGGCCCGCTCGGCCAAGGCGGCGCTGAAGCGGTCGGCGGTGGGGCCCGGCCAGTAGATGTAGGACGAGAAGTCAATCGTCCGCTTCGCCTGGGAGATGGCGTCGAACATGGCGTCGAGGGTGGCGCCATTGCTCATGACCGTCACCCGGTTGCCGGGGCGCTGCGTTGCCCCGGTCATGGCCTCGACGAGGTGGGTGAACTCTGGAGTGCCCGGCTGAGGCGAACCCAACAGCTCGAAGCGATCGCTGGTCGCCTGCTTGTACTTGGCCACGTTTCGCACCAGGAGAGCAGCGAGAGACAAACCGGTGCCGCCTGCGGCCAACCTGAGGCGAGACGTCACCGCCGATCTCTACCGCCGGTCGCTGTTCCCGTCAAGTTGCCGCCTCGCAGTCCTCCGAAGCACCGCAACCACAGATGATGGCATCGTTGTAGTTTCAGACCGGTATTTCGGAGGCGCCATGAATGTGGAGTCCGGGTTCGACTCCCGGTCCCCAGCCGATGGCGCTCAGCCGCTCGCTCACGCCCCAACGACTCACCAGCAAGAACGCTTCCAACACGATGGGCAACGACATCTTGGAGGAACCACGAGTGCGATCCACGAAGTGGATCGGCAGTTCGAGCACCGGGCCGAGGCGGGACATTCGGTAGGTCATCTCGATCTGAAAGCCGTAACCCTCAGCCCGGACGTCATCCAAGTCGATTTGCTCGAGGGCTGCGGCGTCATAGGCACGAAAGCCCGAGGTGGCGTCGGCCACGTCGAGGCGCAGGAGCCGGGCCGCGTAGCGGTTCCCGTAACGCGACAGCGAACGCCGGTAGAGGGACCAGTTCGGGATCCGACCTCCGGCGATGTAGCGGGAGCCGATCACCAGTGCCGCCCCTTGGTCCAGCGCAGCGAGCAGCGCCGGTAATACTGCGGGGTCGTGGGAGAGGTCGCTGTCCATCTCGACCAGTACCTCGTAGCCCCGGGCCAGGCCCTCCCGGAACCCGACCCGGTAGGCGCTTCCCAGGCCCGACTTCTTCGGCCGCACCAACACGTCCACGCGCCCGAGTTCCTCAGCCATGGCCTTGGCCACCTCGGCGGTGCCGTCGGGACTCGAGTCATCGACCACCAGCACGTCGGCGGCCGGTACCGCCGCCCGCAGGCGACGAAGGACGTCGTCGAGGTTGTCGGCCTCCTGGTAGGTCGGCAGCACAACGAGGACGCGCTTCACGGCATCGGAGTCAGCGGTGACGAGGCGCGTGTTTTCAGCAAAGTCGTGGGATAACTCGGTCAGTGGTGGCGAGGTCGGCATCAACCTGCCCGAAGCAGGCGGTTCGTCGCCAGCGTCGACAAAGGAGCGGAGGCGTCGGTGGACCTGCTGGAGAAGACGGCCCCCTGGGGTCCCTCTGGGGTGGAGATGTAGGTCGTCTCGTTGCGTAGGGAGTTGACGACTTCGTCCGGAGTCGGCTCCTTGGGCTGTCACCTCGAACGGTAGGCTCCACGCCGGGCGACGGGCCCCTCCGGAAGGGCGGAGGACGCCCGGCCCGGCCCTCAGCCTCGAGAAGTCAGTCTTTCGGCGGGTGGTTGGCGTCATCCTGCTCCTCGCTCGTGGCCCATGGCACGCCCTCCCCCCTCGAGTGGCGCACTGCGCCTTCTGCCTATGAAACGCACGAGGAGCGGTTCCGTTACGGGGGATCGCTTCCGCTGCTCGCCGCCCGACTACAGCGCAGCGATGCGAGGGTGCCGCCGCTGTCCTCATTCGCGATACTCCATGAAGCACGTTCTGGCTATCTTCAGCGAACTGTGCCGCTTCCAAGTTCGCGGACCAACCGTGACGTAATAGACGAGCGCCCAGCGGAAGCAGTCCAACCGCATCCTCGCCGCCCGCTTGGCTGGGCCCCGTGGGCGGTCGTCGTACTGGCGCTCGTCCTCGGCTGGTGGTTGAAGGTGCGCTGTCTCGGCAACGGGGGCTGGGAGGACGGCGAGCAGTTCCATCGGTACTGCTACAGCGACCTGGTCGCCCTCTGGTTCGGGCGCGGCCTCGCCGACGGGCGCATCCCCTACATCGACCAGCCGCTCGAGTACCCGCCCCTCATCGGCGCCCAGGTGTGGGTCACGGCGCTGGCGGCCCGGGCGTCGGGAGGCGGGGTCGTCACCTTCTACAACCTCAACGCCGGCCTCAACGCTGCCTTCGTGCTGGCGACCCTGGCCCTGCTGCGGCGCCTGCGGCTGACCACCAGCAGGCAGCTGTGGTGGGCGGGAGCGCCGCCCCTTGTCGTCTACGCCTTTTTGAACTGGGACCCGCTGCCCGTACTGCTCCTGGCGCTCGCCGTGGTCCTGCACGTGGGTGGCCGGGATACGGCAGCCGGCGTTGCCGCCGGCCTCGGCACCGCCGCCAAGCTGTTCCCGGCACTGCTCGTCCCTCTGGTCGTGACCGCCCGACTCCGCCAGCGCGATCGCCTCGCCGCTGCCCGCCACATCGCCGGTGCCGCCGCCGCCTGGGCGGCCGTGAACGTCCCCCTGGCCCTCGTCGCCCGAGGGGTGGAGCCACTTCTTTGCCGTGAGCCGCGACGCGGAGCCAGCGGCGCCACCATCTGGGCGCTGGCCGACGAGCTCGACCTCGTGCAGCTCGACCGAGCGGCGCTCACCCGCACCAGCGCTCTGGCCTTCGCCGCCGGTGCGCTGGCGATAGTGGCGATTGGCCTGCGCCGGCGCGCCCCGGCGGCGACCTGGTCTCTGGTTCTGCCCCTTCTCGCCTGGTTCTTGGTGACGAACAAGGTGTTCTCGCCGCAGTACGACCTGTGGCTGGTCCCCCTTCTCGCGGTGCTGCTTCCCGCGCTGGCCCCTTCGCCGCCTTCGTCGCCGCCGATGTGGCCGTGTTCGCCACCGAGTTCGCCTACCTGGGGGAGCGGGCGGGGTTCGAACCCCACCTCGGCTACGGACCGCTCGGAGTGGCGGTCACGCTGCGTGCCGCCGTGTTGGTGTGGATCATCGTCGTGTCACTGCGGGGAGCCTCGCCAGGGCCACCGGCGCTGCCCCTTGGCCGCTCAGCGCCAGGAGTGAAGCCACATGCGGGCCTCCAGTACGGACCTGGGCAGCTCCACGCCTGACCAGATCGGCAAGAAGTACACGACGGCCACCAGGGCCAGCCCCACCACCCCGGCCGGCACCCACCGCAGCCGACTCGACGCAGCCGCCCGGGCGCAGAGAAAGGCCACGCTCATGGCGATGAACGGCACGAGCGGCGTGGCGTAGAAGAAGTAGCCGTCCTTTCCCACCAGTAGCCACGGCAGGTATTGGCCGAGCAGGAAGGCCAGGATGACGACCGCCGGGCGACGGCGGTGGACCAGGGCCGACCAGGCGACCACCGGGTAGGCGAGAAGGCCCGTCCACCATACGACCGGGTTGCCGAGGCCCAGGATCTTGGCTCGGTTGCCGGTGCCGACCGCACACGGCTCACCCGACTTCACCTGCTCGTCGGTGCAGCGCTCGAAGTAGTACAGGACCGGGCGGGTCATCACCGGCCAGGTGGCGGGCGAGGAGCGATACGGGTGCGTCGTCGGCAATCGTCGGTGGTAGTCGACCAGTTCCAGCTGCTCCTCCCACCACACCCTGGCCCGCTCGGCCACCCCTACCTGGCAGTCCCCTCGCGGGCACCGGTCACGGCCAGCGTCGGAGGCGTGATAGTTGTTGAACCAGCCGATGTAGCTGAGCACGTAGACGGTGATGGGCAGCGCCACCAGGCACAGTGCCGCCCCACCCACCCGACGGGCCATTTCCCAACCTCCTGCGCGCGATCGCGCCTGGCCTCCCACAGCTGCCACGTGAGGACCACGGCCAGAGCAGTGACCAAGGCCAAAGCCGCCGACCACTTGGTGGCCAGGCCCAAGCCGAAGGCGATGCCGGCGAGAGGCAGCGCAACTCCGGGCGCCCGCCGGTCATCGAGGGCCATCACGACGAGCCAGAAGCCGGTCACGACGAAGAGGCCCACGAAGACGTCGAGCATGGCGATCCTGCTCATGGTCAGGGCCAGTCCGTCCAAGGCAACGAGTAGCGAAGCCAGCGCCGCTGGCCACCAGCGGCGGAACAACCGCAAGGCGGCGAGGTAGGTGACGAGGACCGTCAACGTGCCCGCGGTGGCGCTCGCCACCCGCCAGCCCAGCGGCTCGAAGCCGACTACGGCGATGCCGGCGGCGATGAGCCACTTCCCGAGCGGCGGGTGAGACGGGCGATCCTCCTCCACCCCCGTCTCCAGCATCGACCGGGCGTCGTTGGCGTAGTAGAGCTCGTCGAAGTAGAGGCGAGGTGGGGCGCCGAGGCTGGCGAAGCGCAGCGAGGCAGCGACGACGAGGAGGGCCACGGGCACGAGCAGCCCGAGGCGATTACGAGTGGGACCGGCCTCAGGCGCGGCCGGCACCGCCCTGGCCAGCGACCGAGCTATCGAGGCGTGAACTCGGTCTCGGTCTCGGTGACCGTGCCGGTCTCGGTGGCAACGTCGCGGGTCTCGGTCTCGGTCTCGGTTTCAGTGGGTTCCACGGTTTCGGTCTCGGTCTCGGTGTCTGGGCCAGGGGCGGCCTCGATCTCGAGCTCGGTGTTCAACTCGGTCTCCGTCACCTCCACCGTGCCTTCACCGTCGGGGTCGCAGGCGGTGGCGCCGAGGGAGAGCCCGGCGACGAGCAGGCCGGTGGCGACCTTCTTCCAGAGCGAGTCCATGTTGAAGTGAATCCTTTCGAAGAGGTGTAGTGCCTTTTGGCTTTGGTCAACGGCGGTGGCGGCGATGTGCTGTGCGTTCTGGAAGCCTCGCCGGCGAGGTCCTTGGCGGCGCTGGGCCAGGAGCGGGCGCCCCTCTCGGGCGGGCGGCGGTGCCGGCCCGGGTCCCTCGCCAGCAAAGGCTCAGTCCATCGGGGGACGGCTGGCCTCATTCTGGTCCTGCCTTCTGGCCCATCGCATACCCTCCCCCCGAGTGAGCGCACCGCACCTTCCGCCCTATGAAACGCACGAGGAGCCGTTCCATTACGCGGATCGGTGTTCCTCCGCCAGCCTGGGCCGCACGGACGGGTCGACAGCAGCCCCATGAGGTGGCTCCACGCAGGAGGCGCTCGTCCGCTTCCTCGAGGGCCGACGGTCGCTCGAGGGCGAGGCGCTGCTGGCCTACGCCGTCGTGTCGGCCCAGAACTTGTCGCCTCTGAGGGCCGCAGTGAGCCCGCCGTGAGCGCTAGAAGCCCGCTTGGCGGATCTCGCCGAGCTCCCAGAGTTCCGAGGACGCCGTGGACCAGACTGAGTTCATTTGGCCAGCGTGCGGGCCTTCCACAGCACCTGGACCACTCACCGGGGACCCGTCACCATGGCCAATGCTCGAAAAGACTCCACCATCCGTTCCGTCGCCCAAGGCATCATCGAGGATCTCGACCTTCCTCCTCTAACCGACCCCCGTGGGCCACCACTGAAGTTCGGCGCGCAAGTGACAGTTAGAAGAACTCAGACTTCGGTCATCTTGCGCCTCTCGTTCAGCATGATCTCAAAAGGGATCTGCTCCTGGCTGCGCAGAGCCCCCATGAAGAGCAGCGCCGACAGCTGCGACGAAACGCTGATCGTGGGCACCGGCTCGGTCTGGCCTCGGTGGCTGGGCGCTTCTTGGACCACCCGTTGGCACGCTGGTGCGCCTGACTGCGACGCACCGGGAGCCGCTGCGTTAACGGCTCCGCACTCCCTTGTCCGTCGAAACTCAGTGCCCCACGGGCGTGGTGCCGAACATGAGCACACGGCGATCGATGTCGTAGAAGACGTCGCTGGCGGTGCTGAGAAGATCCCGGAGATTGTCGGCGTCATCGCCGCTCAGGGTGAGAACTTCCTCCCAGGCCCCTTGGTCAAGCACAAGCTGCAAGGTGTACGTGCCGTCCTGGCCGGGTTCGCCAGCAACCCAGCTGAACTGGTAGTGGCTGAGATGGCGGACCTTGATGCTGTCGTCGGTGACGGGCTGTCGGACTCTCGGCATGGCTCTCTCCTGTTGGCTAGTGGTGGGCACTGCGGGTTCCACTCAGGGGATCAGATCTCCTGCGAACGCTTCTCGAATACCAGCACCGTGTTTCCACGCTGCTCGAGCATATGGGCCAAGCGCCACCCGTTCTCCCAGCGTTCGTTGAGGGTGGTGGTCAGAGCATTGACGCTCAGGCCCCGCTTGTTGACCTCGACCAGGTAGTGCAGGGCCTCGAGCTCCGCGATGGCCTTCGTCGCTGCTCCTTCGTCCAGGTCCGCCTCGGCGGCAATGGCACGGGCTTCTTTGAGCCGCCCCTCTCTGGCCGCCCTTGCCGCTCGGACGTTCGCCGCCGCCCTGGCCGCAGAGTCCTTGGCTGCCTTTGCCGCCTTTCCCGTCGTCGCCTTGGTCCGAGTCGCGGCCTTGGTCGCTGAATCCCTAGCCGCTCGGGTGGCGTTGGGCGTAGCGTCGGTGGCGGGGGGCGCCTCTGATTGCTGGCCATGCTCGTCGGGCCCAAGAAGAGCCTCATCTGTGGTCATATCGTCCTCACCTGTGGTCACCTTGTCCTCCTGATACCAGTGTGCGGTTCATGTCGTCATGGCTGAAGCGGGCCCCGGCCGAATGCGTGGCATCGACGTGGACACTGCACGCCGAACGGAGTCAATGCCTGGGCCTGCCGCGGCCGGATTCGCAGCTTGGCCGGGGCCAGTGGGGCCTATACGGAGCCCGCCCGAAGTGGGGCCCGGCGCGGAGCCCGGCGCGGCTGCGTCGGAGGTGGCTCTGGGGACGCCGTCTTCTTGACCTTCCGAGATGCCGACTGGCCGCGCTCCTTCACCTCCGTGGAGGCCTCCTGGGCTTGGTCCTTGACCTGGGCCGCCGAGCTCTGCGCCTCCTCCTTCACCTGCTGTGCGGCCTCGCTGGCTCGACCCTTGATCTCCTCCATGCTTCCCTGCGCGCTCTGCTTGAGCTCTCCGCCGATCTCCCGACCAACCTGGGTGGCTTGCTGCTTCAGTGGCTGGAGCTCGGACTGGATGCGCTGAGCGGCCTGGCGCTCCAGGTTGGTGGGAGGCAGCTTCTTGGCCAGGACGAATCCCGCCCCCACGGCCACCAAAGCGGCAGCGAGGGGGTAGTCCTCGGCTCGCTCCCGCAGCGCCGAGGGAGTTCGCTGCGCCTGTTCGCTCAGGGCGCCCGCGCTGTCTCCCGCCTGTTCGGAAAGCCCCTGAACCTTGGCCTGAGCCCTGTTCTTGATTCGCATCTTCTGCTCCTCCGACCTTGTCGTCGTCCCTGTTATCGACGCGCTGACGTCCTCCAACTTGAGGCGTACTCCCTCGGTCTTGCGCTCCCACACCCGCTTGGGGCTCACCCGGTCTATGACCGACTCCTTGGTCTCGGCCAAGCGCTGTTCCAGGGCTTTGATGGTCTCGCCCATCTCGCCCCTGGTCCGAGCGATGTCACGCCTGATCTCCGCTATTTGCGCAGCGCTCGTGCCCACTGCACGTCCTCCTTCAAGGTCTCGACAGTCTGTTCGGGGACCAGACTGATCTCGGCGGCCTGCTTACGAGCCTTGCCCACCGCCACCAGCGCCACCGTCAGGTAGACCAAAGCCACGATCAGAAAGGCGAGACCATCGGGTAGCACCGCGGCAAGGCCCCAGGCAGCGGCGAACGACAACAGGAGCAAAGCCATGAATGCGGCCAAGCCGGCAACACCGAACATCGCACCGGCCTTGCCGGCCCGACCGAGCTGTTCGGTGGTCTCGATCTTGGCCAGCTCGATTTCCTTTCGCAGCAGCGTGCTGGCCTGGGCGGTCATGTCGGACCACAGCTCCTGGAGCGAACGGTCGTCAGCACTACTTCGGTTCGTCTGAAAGGACTGCGCCATCACTCACCCCCAAGAGACGGGGGGTTTCGGCGAGGGCCGCTGCCAACGGCGCCACGCTGGCGCCCAGAGGGAACAGCACGACGGCCTGAGGGCCCTTGCGCCGAGTCCTCGGTGGACGGGGAGTCGTCGCTACTCGAGCTACGGACCAAGCGACCACCTGCGAATCCGACCATCACGGCGCCGAGAAAGAAGGCCCCGGGGCTGCGACGGGCGAAGTCTTGCGTCTCTTCAACCAGCCCGCTCACCCCCCGGTTCTCGATCCCGGTGGCGAGATCGTGCAACTTGTCGGCCCATTGCTGCGCGTACTGCCCGACCGTGCCTGCTTGCTCGGGATGGCCGTTCGCAAGCGCCTGGGTCTGGGTGCCCCAGCGGTGGAGGGCCTTGGCCAGATTCTGGGTCTGGGTCTCGGCCTGCTGCTCCAGCTGCTCCCGGGCGTCATCGTAGAGGGCTCGGCCTTGGTCGGAGAGCTCCTGGGTGAGCTGGGTCGCCTGCTCCTTGGCCGTCGTGGTCACCGCCCCAACTTGCTCCTTGGCCACGCCGGCGACCTCTTGGCCCTGCCCACGGGCAGTGGATGCCACTTGGCGGGTCTGCTCGGCCGCCTCTCCAGCGGCGGCCTTGCCTCGCTGCTTGGGGGTTTCAGGTCTCCCGCGGGGCTCCGCGTACCCAACCACTTGTCCTCCGCTTCGCGTGACAGGCATCTTCCTTACCTCTTCCTGATGTCGGTTGTGTCATTCATGCTCGGCTCATATGGCCCGAGCACACATCCCCGGGAGGGGCCGGGCGGACCCCGCCCCCTCCGAGTCGGGTACTACTTCTGCTCCATGTCGATCTGCTCCTTGCGGAGCTCCTCGGAAACCTGCTGGTGCTCGGTGACTGTGGCCTTGTCCACACGAACCCGCTCTTTCGGTACCACCTGCTTTTGGACCACGACCTGCTCTTCGTTGAGCGTCATCTCGTGCTCCTCTTCTGACAGTGCGGCCCCGCTCATGGCCTGGTCGCGGTTGGCGTCAGTGATGGCCTCGCGCTCGATGACCGCCTCTTCTCGCTGCACCGGCACCGTGGTCTGGACGTGCTCGGTCACGAGGTACTTGCGCAGCCGGACCCGTCCGGCCTCCTCGGTGATCTTGCCGACCTGCAACTCCTCTTCGGAGCGGGTCATGGCGTCGTCGGTATTGGGACCGCTGGCATCGTGACCGGCTTCTACGGGGGGTGATGGCGGCGGGCCGCCTTCCGGAAGGCCAGAGTCCGAGTCGGACTCGGAATAGCTCAGGCCGTAGTACTCGTAGAGGGTGGCCTCCTCCTCCTGGGAGAGCTGCCCATCGGCTTCGGCGTTGGGCGCGTCTTTGATCTTGGCCTTGTCGAAGGCCACCATGAGATCCTCACCCTCCAGGCGCGCACCGGCCAACGGGACGAAGCTCACTCGATTGCCGAACATCCCGGTCTTGACGGCCGCCCACTCGGGCTGGTCGGTGGCGTTGTCGAGGTAGATGTCCGCCACCTTGCCGATCTTGGCGCCGTCGGGGTCGACGACATTTCGGTCGTAGAACTGAGACACATCGAAGTTCTCGGTCATCGTCATGGTGAACCTCCTATGGGTTGCGGTGAAGCCTTCGGATTGTCCTCTTTCACTGTCAAAGGGAGTTGGCTGCCGGAAGGGCGGGCAACTCGCCTCGTTTGCCGGTCGACTCGTCAGACTGGAGCATCTCCGCGGTGTGCAGCTGCGGCTGGGGGGTTCGTCGCGCTGGCTGCGCGACCCCTTCGCTCAGAGACAGGATCGTGGTCTCCCTCTCGTTGTCTCTAGGTGACTTGATCATGTCGTAACGAAACTTGGGCAATGCCCATTTGATTGAGAACCGCTCTACCCTTTCATCTTCCGCGTATCCCGGGGCTCCAAGAACGGCTCTTGCTCCGGCGGGTGGCCGGCTTCGATTTGGCGACCTCTCTCGAGTTCGGCATTGAATTCGGCGCCGAGCAGAACGGCGATGTTCGAGATCCACAACCAGACCAGGAAGATGATGACGCCCCCGAGGGTCCCATAGGTCTTGTTGTAGGAGCCGAAGTTGGCCACGTAGAAGGCGAACGCAGCCGAAGCGAGCAACCACACGACTACCGCCAGTAGGCCGCCCGGGCTGAGCCAGCGGAAGCCTGGCTGCTTCACGTTGGGCGAGGCCCAGTACAAGATGGCGAACATCAGGCTGACGATCACCAGCAGCACCGGCCACTTGGCGATGTCCCATACGGTCACCACCGTTGAGCCGATGCCGAGCAGATTGCCGACCTGGTCGGCCAGCCCACCGGTGAGCACCACGGCCAGCACGCTGATGGCCAGCAGCACGAGCAGCACGAGCGTCACGCCGAGGCGAACAGGACCCGTCTTCCAAAAGGGCCTGCCCTCCTCTACGTCGTAGATGGCGTTCGAGGCCCGCATGAAGGCGGCGACATAGCCGGACGCCGACCAAAGGGCGGCAAGCAGGCCGACGACGAAGAGGACTCCCGCCGCACCCTGGCTCTTTTGCAGGTTCTGGATTGCGGTCGTAACGATGTCCTTGGCCTGCCCCGGCGCGACCTGGCCGACGTTGTCGATCAGGGGCTGGGTCGTAGACGAGCCCAAGAGGCCCAGGATGGAGACGAGGGCGAGGATGGCGGGGAAGATGGCAAGCACTCCGTAGTACGTCAGTGCCGCCGCCCAGTCGGTGACGTTGTCCGCTTTGAACTCTCGGGCGGTGCGCTTCAGAGCAGCCCCGAACGAGGACTTCTGTAGATCCGTCGGCTTCTTGGAAGCTTGATTGCCGGTAGTGCCGTTCTGGGTATCGCGAGATCGTCGTGCCCCTCGGGGTCGTTTCGCAGTTGGGCGTTCCTGCTGGGTCATCTCATCCCACTGCCGGCGCCATTCCTCATCTTTTTCGGGCACAGGTGTCTCCCTTCAGGGTCCAA
>JAUJNB010000010.1:39604-47737 GCA_030446545.1 Acidimicrobiales bacterium
TGCCGGCGCCATTCCTCATCTTTTTCGGGCACAGGTGTCTCCCTTCAGGGTCCAACGTTGGCGGCTGTAGTCCTCAGTTCCGAAGCCCAAAGACCACTCATGGATCCGAGGGCGAGAGGGGTCAGGGCAACGGATCACGCTTGCCCCCCCGCTTCGCTCTGACGGCATGGGCTCTCGGACTTCTCGACCTCGTCCGCCTCATGGAAGACCCAGGTCAGGTAGTCCGGGCTCGGCGCTTCCAGGTCTCTGGTCGCGAACAGCGTGCTCAGTCTGTCGATCGCCTCCGCTTCCTCGACCGCGTCGTCGGCGATCGCCAAGAGCTCACCCAGCCTGCTGACGCGCCCTCGCTGGTAGACATCAGCGGATGGAGCCCGCAGTACGAGCTTCCCTCCGAGATCGTCCATGCCTTCCATGGCGCCGAGCAGCACATTCAATCCCGACGAGTCGATCAACGTGGTCCGGCGCAGATCGATCAGCACCTGCCGACATCCTCGCTTGCCGAGGGCCAGCAAATGCTGGCTGAACCACTCGCTGGAGTGTCGGTCCAACTCGCCTTCCACTGTGACCCAACAGCGCGTATCCGCCTCAGCAATGCCGAGCCGCACCATCGAGCACCTCCTTCCTTTGCGCCGCTGGCCTTCGCTCGAACACGAGGAAAACCTGGGGGTAGCGGGGGCAGAGGGCCTCGCCTCCGGCGTGGTCCCCGCGGGCTCGATCTCCTCGTCAAACCCAGCCACGCACGGGAAACATCTAGCACGGGTCTACTGCTGTTCCAGGTCTATCTGCTCCTTGCGCACCTGGTCAGAGACGACCTCCTCGTCACTGGTCACGCGCTTGTCCAGGCGCACCCGCTCCTTCGGCACCACCTTTTTCTCGACCACCACCTGCTCTTCCATCAAGGTCAACTCGTGTGCTTCCTCAGAAAGCTCCCCGTCCATGGCTTGGTCGACGTTGGCGCCGCTGACCGGCTCGCGCACCACTCGCACCTCCTCGCGCTGGACCGGCACGGTGATCTGCACCTGCTCGGTCACGATGTACTTCTTGAGCCGCACCAGCGTGGAGGGCCGGCGCACCACGCCTACCTGCAGCTGCTCCTCGGAGCGGGTCATGGCGTCGCCGGTGGTGGGACTGCCGGCGTCGGGGGGTGCCGCCTCGGCATCATCGGCGGGCGGCACCGCGGGCTCAGCCGTCACGCCGTAGTGCTGGTAGAGGTCCGCCTCCTCCTTGGGGCTCAGTTCGACGTCGGGATCGATGCTGGGGGCTTTCTTGATCTGGGACTCGCTGTAGGCGACCCGCAACGACCCATCGGAAACGCTGGCGCCCGTGAGGGGGACGTAGTTCTGCTTGCGGCCCAGCAGCCCAGTGTGCACCAGCGCCCATGCCGGCTCCTGGGTGTCGTTGTCGAGATAGATGTCCTCGATCTTGCCGACCTTGCTGTCGTCAGCATCCACGAGCTCGCCTCCAACAAGAGATCGCACGTCTTCGAAGGTCAGGTTCATGATGGGTTCCTTCCGGGGTGTAGGGGGGTGCTCTCATCTCGAGGCGAACCGTCAACGCCGACGGGGCCTTTCCTCCAGAGACCTCGGTGCGGGGGGCATGGCCCTGGCCTCCCGCGTATCCCATGGCGTACCCTTCGTCGAGTGGGCGCAACGTGCCGTTCGTCCTAAGAAACGCACGAGGAGCAGTTCCGTTACGCGGATCGTCTTCCTTTCGCCGGCCTGTGCCGGACCGACGGGTCGACGGCGGCCCCATGAGGTGCCTGTACGGAGCCCGCCGAAGGGACCTTGATGACCCCCTCCGAACCAAAGGACCCCACCCCGGACATCGCCGTGCTGGAGCCTGTCGTTCGCCGGGTCATCGCCGCCCGGGTGGCCGATCCACACCTGGTCGACGATCTGGTGCAGGAGACGCTGGCCCGCGTCCTCGAGTCGCGGCGGTCCCTGGAGGGCGGGGTGCTGTTGGCCTACGCCGTCGTGTCGGCCCGGAACCTCGTCGTCTCTGAGGGTCGCAGCGAGCACCGTCGTGAGCGTCTAAAGGCCCGCTCGGCTGATCTCTCCGAACCGCAAACTCCCGAAGACGCGGTGGTGGCCAACGAAGAACGCAAGGCCGTCCGCCACGCCCTTCGGCAACTATCCCACGACGAACGCGCCTCCCTGCTCGCCCGTGAGGTGGAGGGCAAGGATCACGCCTCGCTGGCGCGGGAGCTGGAGGCAAGCCCCGGCGCAGTGTCGCTGCGCTTGTTCCGGGCCAGGGCCAAGCTCCGGGTCGAGTATGCGCTCGCTCTTTGCCGTGTGCAGCCTCCGACGCCGGTGTGCCGGCCGGTTCTCCTCGCCCTTTCTGCTGGCGATCGTCGACGACAGCAGGACCTCGATGCGGCTGGACACCTGCTGTCCTGTGACAGCTGCGCAGCGCTCAGCCAGGATCTCATCGAGCGGCAGCGACCACTTCCTGCCGTGTGGCCCCTCCTGCCCCTGGTGGGCTTGGGGCGCTGGATCCGAAGTCGATTCCGCCGACGACGGGTTCAGAGGACAACCGTCGGGGCCACGGCAGCGGCCCTCGCCATCTTCCTTGTGGCGAATTCTTCGGATCGTGAACCGCCACTGCCTCAGACCTGCGGGGGCACACTCACCATGGGCGGTGAAACCATTGCCCTGTCCGATACTGGCCAGCTTGCCGAGATGGCCGGGGGCGCGATCGAGGGAAACAACCTACCTGTCGAGTCGGTCCCCGCCAACGAGGGCTTCTGGCTTGGGTGCGCAGACGGTCGAGTGTGGATCCAGCTGGTAGGAGAGGGTGAATCGGGAGAACGGTTCGCATCCGGCCAGCGCCTGGACTTCAGCGGCACCGTCGTCCTCCACCCGGACGACTTTCCCACGAGCGTGGGGGTGGACCAGTCAGAGGGGGCAGATGAGCTTGGTCGACAACGCGTCCACGTCGAGGTTCTCTACAGAGACGCGCACCAGCGGTGAGGGACATCCGTCACCGTCCCGCCGCAGCAGCGGATGAGGCCGCCCAGAGTGGCGATGCTGGTGCGGTCGAAGGTGAGGCTCGGTCCCAGCTGACGCACGCTCTCGGATCCGCAAGGTCGGACAAGCCCTGAAGTGCGCACCAAACCCGCTGGTGCCAGCCGTTGCACCAGGGCTGAGTAGGGGCGATGGCGACCAACGGGGGCCCACGTCGACGGTGCCGAGGATGGCCCACCGGGCCGGGTGCTGGGGACAGGTCTACGACTGGAGATGCCCCGGCAAACGAACGCCCTCCTCGGGCTCGGTCCGTGGGTAACGAGACCCTCAACGGGTAAGGCTCGATGAAATGACGGAAGAGGGAGAGCAAAGTGCAGATCGACAAGGACATGATCCTCGGCTTGCTGAAGGAACGCGGGCAGCACGACAAGGCGGCCGAGGCGGACCAGCAGCTTCCTGACAAGGTCGACCCCCAAGAGCATGCCGGGCTGCTGGAGCGCTTCGGCGTTAACCCCCAGGACCTGATCGCAAAGTTCACCGGCGGTGGTGGCCTCGGCGGCATGCTCGGTAAAAAGTAGCGGAGCGCCCTCCCCAGGCACGTCACAGCGCCCAGAAGCTCACCCGTAGCCGTCTCTTCAGAGGATCATCGGCATATGCCGGGAGCCAGTGCGCTGAGACGGCTCCGATGCCGAGGATGGCGGCTCCCAGGGCCCGCGGAAGCCAGCCGGTGCCGGTTTAGCGTCGTCCCGCTCGATCGCCGCCTGGGTGAGTGACAGGGGTGATCTCGCAGACGCAGCTGGTTGAGAGCGGCGCCGATGTCGTGGCTTCAAGCGTTCAGCCACGCGCTTGGGCGATCGCCGTGGCCGTGAGCGACTCATGGCGAGAAGTCAGCGGCCGTTCGACTGGGGCTCGGGTCACAGGGCCTGGCGAACCAGCTCGGTCGATCGCTCCTTGAGCAGGTTGACGGCCACGCCGGCTCCGGCCCGCTCGGCCAAGGCGGCGCTGAAGCGGTCGGCGGTGGGGCCCGGCCAGTAGATGTAGGACGAGAAGTCAATCGTCCGCTTCGCCTGGGAGATGGCGTCGAACATGGCGTCGAGGGTGGCGCCATTGCTCATGACCGTCACCCGGTTGCCGGGGCGCTGCGTTGCCCCGGTCATGGCCTCGACGAGGTGGGTGAACTCTGGAGTGCCCGGCTGAGGCGAACCCAGCAGCTCGAAGCGATCGCTGGTCGCCTGCTTGTACTTGGCCACGTTTCGCACCAGGAGAGCAGCGAGAGACAACCCGGTGCCGCCTGCGGCCAACCTGAGGCGAGACGTCACCGCCGATCTCTACCGCCGGTCGCTGTTCCCGTCAAGTTGCCGCCTCGTTGTGCGGGACCGTACCTCTACGACGGAGCTGGGCGACGGTGTTCTCCTTGCACAGGGTCCCATCGGGTGTAGCTCACCGAGACGACCACGGGATCTCGAAGGGCCGCTCGTGCCCTGGACCCGGCAGGCGTGGTGGGGATGGCCGGCCCCTGACGTCGTCCGGCCCTTCGATTGGAATGAGCGAACCCGCCGCGATTGGCGGCAACCGCCGCGACCGGGGGCACCGAGACCGTAGGACGAAGGCCGAAAGGCGCCCGTTGTGACGTGTGGGGTCGCGTGTAGGTAGTCGTAGCCGTCGCGGAAATAGTCTCCGCGACTAGCCGCTTGTACACCTCCCCGGCTACCTCTCTGGTTCAGGGTTCCTCGCATGAGAACGAGGAGAAGTGATGAGCGGTGGGCCCATCTGTGCTCGCGACTCGACGCCGAGTGGCGTCAGACAGCGAGGAGCGAGAAGGGACGTGCCGCAGTGGAACGCTGGGTCGGCGAAGAGCCAGCTCTGGCGGGGGCATGTTCGGCAGAGGACGTACTCGCCTTATGCCAGCGTCGCGACGACAGTGGCCCCGGCGGCGGCGAGGTCAAGACGTCGCAGGCCGCCTTGGGGGCTGTGCTGCGGGTCGCGGCCCACGACGACTTCGCCCAGCGGACGGTGATGCAGGCGATTCTGCCTGGCCTGCTGGCGTTGCGGCGCCGGGCTTCTTACATGGTGGCGTCGCCAGGCAGCGGGGGGGATGATGAGGACGAGCTCGAGCAGGAGATCGTGATGCTCGCCTACGAGCGGGCCCGAGCGCTGGCGGGAACGACCCAGGCCTGGCCGGCGAGACGCTGGTCGACCAGACCTGGAGCCGGCTGCGAGTCCTGAATAATCCAATTGCGAGCGGCGCTGGCGAGCCCGCAACGTGGGGATGTCCCCCGAATGGGCCGAAGACCTTCCTGACAGCGGCGAGCAGAGTTCAGCCGAGGAGCTGGCGCATTTGGTCGTGGACGCCGTCCAGGACGGCACGCTGGCCCTGGGCCCTCCTGGGCTGCTCTACACGTACGGCGTGGTGGGCAATCCGCTGGTGTGGGCGGCGGACGCGCTGTCGTACAGCCGCCGCAGCGTGAGCCGATCCCTCGCCAGGAGTGCCCGCGTGCTGGCAGCAGCGTCGTGAGTGCTGGGCCGGGCTCCAGTAGCGCCGCAGGGCCTCGACCTGGAGACGTTGCTGTTGTGCACTGCTGGTATCGGTCTCGCCTCGGTGTGGGGAGGCGCCCAGGTGGCTGCCGTAGTGACGACCGGGCAGTGGTTGGACGCCGGCGCCGGAGATGCGTTCGGCGCGCGAATTAGACTGCCCTCCCATGGCGAATCGCCGGCCACGGCGTGGGGCCCGAACTGCAGGCTTCACTCCCGGGGCCGACGCTGTACTGGGTGTGCACCGCGGCGGTGCTGATCGTGGCCATCGGGGTGACGCTTGGTTTGCAGCGCCTCTTCACCAACCACCGGGTTGGGTCGGACAAGCGCTGGCGCCTACACGCGTGGACCGATGCGGCAGGGGTGGTCGATCTTCTTATCGCGGCCTCGGCGGGACCGCGACTTCTCACTCACACCCGTCGAGCCACCTCTATAGGCCGAGGTTCCAACCGGCCGTACGGGTGGGATTTCCACGCCGGCAGCGGGCTGATTGACCTTGCAGGTTTCGCAAAGCGAAACCTGCAAGTGTGTATGGCTTGGTTCTGGGCGGCGGTGGCGGCGTGGGCGGCGGCGAGGGGCTGAGGCGGCGGCGGTGCGGGAGTGGTGGGGCGGTGGCGGCGTGGGCGGCGGCGAGGGGCTGAGGCGGCGGCGGTGCGGTGTGTACATCCACGTACAAACAATCCTCCACGCCGTGGGCCCGCCACCCATCACCCTGGAACCCATCAGCGGCGACCGGGTCGATCTCTGGTACGAGGGCTGCATGACGAAGGGGTGGGCCATCGAGCATCCGGACCGTACTCCGTGCCCCGAGCCGCGCTGGGCGCGGGTCCCGCACCGGAGAACGGGGGAGGCGACCGGGTCGGCGCCGGCCCAGGTCGGCGTCGGGGCTAGCGCTACGGCCGTTCCGGTGCAGCCCGCTTCGCCAGCGTCAAGGCGGCCATGCGATCGGCCCTCAAGATCCTCGACCGTCGAGGGTCCCTTACCTGCAAGTGGCCTACGCCCGGCCCCCGGCCGAGAGGATTAGCCTTCCTCCCGCCATGGACGAGGAGGCGCAGGCAGCGCAGCCGCAGGCCGCTCCTGCCGGGCACCTCGAGGGCCCAACCTGGTATCCAGCCTTCCGGTCCCACGTCCTGCCGGTGGCCCTGGTGGCCGCAGTCGGGGTCATCAGCATGGTCAACCACTTCTCCGGCCATGACTGGGGCGACGACTTCACGCTGTACCTTCGCCAGGCCAAGGCCCTCACCATCGGCAACGTCGGTGAGGTCGTCAGCGACAACAAGTTCACCGTCGACAACTCCGGCTGGCACACCTTCAGCCCCTACGCCTACCCGTGGGGCTGGCCGCTGCTGCTCGCTCCCTTCTACGCCGTCTTCGGCCTCGACTACGAGGTGTTCAAGTTCGTCGAGGTCGTGGCCTTCTGCACCTTCCTCTTGACCTTCTTCGCCGTCATCCGGCTGCGCGCCGGCCGCGTGGCGGCGACGCTGTTGACGTTGCTGATCGGCCTGTCACCGATCTACATCCGCGGGACCGACTCGGTGCTCTCGGACATGCCCTACCTCGCCTTTGTGGGCGTGAGCCTGTGGTGGATGGACCGCTGCCGGCTCCGGGGCCTGTGGCAAGGCACCTCCAGTCGTGCGCCGTTGGTGGTCATGGGGCTGTTGGTGGCCTACAGCTTCAACATCCGGCGAGAAGGGATCTTCTTGTTGTTGGCCTTCGCCGCCTGCCACGTCTCGGCTCTGGTTGCCCCCGCCGTGCGCTCCCGCTCGGCCGAGGTGCTCGGCGAGGTGGACTGGAGAAGGGCGTCGGTGCCCTACGTCAGCTTCGCTTTGGCGGTCGTGGCCTTCCACCTTGTCCTCCCGACGATGCTGACCCAGCGCATACCCGGGACGGGATTGCAGAACGCGTCCGTACGTCTGGACTACTACCGGGGCATCCTCGGTGAACAGGTGGGGCTCCAGGACCCCGGTGCCGCGGTCGAGCTGATGGGGAGCGAGCACCTCGGGCGCTTGGCCCTCGTCTACCTGGTGGCCTTGGCGGGGATCGGCCTGATCCTGCGCCTGGGCTACCGGTGGCAGGAGGACGTCGGGCTGGCCGCCTTCCTCTGCTGCTCGGCCCTGCTCACGCTGATCTGGCCGGCCCAGGAGCCCCGATACCTCTACGCCGTCACCCCGTTCCTGGTCTACTTCGCCTACCAGGCCCTGCCCGGGATGGCCCGGTTGGTCACCGCCGGCAGACAGCAGGTGGTGGGAGTCGCCTCCGCGGTCTCGGCGTTGGCCCTCCTGGGCCTCGTCATCCTGAACGCCAGGGACACGCTTCGGAGTACCGAGTACCACCTCGACTACACCTATGTCGTCAACGGTCCCGAGAAGCCCGAGGCCCAGCAGATGTTCGCGGCAGTTCAAGAGCTCACCCGGGCCGACGACGTCATCTTGTTCTTCCGTTCTCGGGCCATGACCTTCTATACCGACCGTCGGGCCACCATGGGCGTCGATCTGGACCTCCTCCTTCCTCGGTCCGACTGGTACGTCATGGAGAAGAACGGTACGTACGTGCAGACGCTGCTGACCGACGAGGAGGCGGCGGCGCGCGGTCTGACCAAGACCTGGGAAAATGGGGCCTGGGTCCTTTGGCGCGTTCC
>JAUJNB010000010.1:47837-74650 GCA_030446545.1 Acidimicrobiales bacterium
GAGACCTTGGGGACGAAGCTCCGGTCGTCCCGGCCCCGGGCCGGGACGAGGTCGTAGGCACCCTGGCTGGCCCAGCGGCGCACCCGCAAGAGATCCCGCAGCATCTGCACGGCGTGGGGGCCGACCCGCACGGTGGAGCCGGCCGAGGCCTGGAGCACCACCGGGACCTCGCTGAGCGACAGGCGGTAGCGCTCCACCAGGTGGAACAGCTCCACGTCGAAGGCGAACCCGTCGACCCGGGTGTGGGAGAAGAGCTGGCGGGCCACGTCGGCCCGGAACGCCTTGCACCCGCACTGGGTGTCCCGATACTGGCCGAGGAGGACCAGGGCGGTCAGGAGGTTGAACAGGCGCCCGCTCAACCAGCGCACGAGCGAGGCCCGGGCCCGCTCCTGGGAGCCGGCGTGGTGCCGGGTGCCGGCGGCCATGTCCCAGCCCGACTCCACCTCGGCCAACAGGGCCAGGAGCTCGCTCGGGGGGTAGGCCAGGTCGGCGTCGGTGAAGGCCACCGTCCGGCCCCGGGCCACCATGACGCCGGCTCGCACCGCCGCCCCCTTGCCCCGGTTGACCGGAAGACGGACGACCCGGGCGCCGGCCGCCTCGGCCGCATCGGCGGTGTCGTCAGAAGAACCGTCGTCGACGACCACGACCTCAGCTCCTCCGTCGGCGTGGACCGGCTGGAGAGCCTCGGTGATCCGCCGCACCGACTCGCCGATGCGCTCCTGTTCCCGGTAGGCCGGCACCACCACGGTGAGGCGCAGCTCACCGGGCGCCTGCCGGCCGGTCCGACGGGCGGCCAGACCCCGGCGGGTCTCGCCGAGGAGGACGGCCCGATAGGCCACGGCCCGAGCCGTCCCAGCTACCCCGAGGGCCAGCACCTTGGCTCCCAGCAGGGAGCCCAGCGTCCCGGAACCCACCGAACCCGCACCCACCGAACTCGAGCCGGCCACCAGCGACACCACGGCCACGTCCAGCGCACCGGTGACGAGAGAGACGGCCAGGACGGCGGCGGGCCGGCGGGTCCAGCGCAGCAGGGGGTCGTCGGCCCCGGCCACCAGCCGGTGCAGGCCCCATGAGGCCACCGAGGCCACCCCCACGGCCACCGCGTCGGCAGCGACCGCAGAGAGGCCGACGGGCCCGGCCAGCACGCCGAGCACGCTCACGTCGAACGCGGTGACGCCCAGACTGACCAGCGCAAAGCGACGGAGCCGAGCGCTGGGGGGCACCGTCGGGGGCCCGTTCACGGGCTGGAGTCGGGCCCCTCGCCGCCCACCGACACCGGAACCGGGGAGTCGGGGCGGGGTCGTACCGGGTCGCCGGAACGGTCCGCCAGCGAAGCCTGGTCCTGGCCGGCTTCGGCTTGGTCCCCCCGGCCTTCGGCGGCATCGTCCTCGTCGGGTCTGCGGGGCGACGCCGGCCGGGACAGGCCTCGGCCGAGCAGCACGAGCCCGATCACCCCGAGCATGGTGAGGTCCTGGGCCACCCGGTCCACCGGGGTGTCCTCGTAGCGGAGCGTCACCTCGGTGGCGCTGGGCACCACCACCATGAGGTTGGGGGTGACCCGGTAGGGACCCTCGGCTCCCTCCGCCTGCCAGTTGGGGAAGTAGGAGGACTTCACCAACACCGGCGTCCCGGGACGATCGACGGTGAAGGAGATGGTGTCGCTCGTGGTCTCGACCCCACTGACCGCCGCGGCCGGCACCGCCTCGACCCCAGGAGTCTCCCCCTCGGCCACCCGGGCCCAGGACGACGGACCATCGGCCGCCAAGAAGACGTCACGGGCGTCGGCGTTGCCGTACCACTCCACCGCCGGGTCGAGCCATTCCTCGCCGCCGGCCGCGGCGCTCGGGAGCACCACCGGTTGGGCGGACAACGGCTCCACCAACGACGCGCCCGCCACCTCGTAGACCTTCCACGGGCCCGAGCCGGCCACCGGGCTCAGGTCGGGCTCGGCCTCGGCCTGAGCCACGGCTTCGTCGGAGAAGGCCATGTAATAGCGCACACCGAGCAGTTGGAGGTGCTCGACGCCCTCGGAGATGTCGAGATCGGTGTAGGGAAGGTCGCGCTGGGGACGCGAGGGTGCAGCCGAGAGCTCGGACTGGTTGAGGAAGTGGAACGGCGTGGTCATCGAGGACTCGAAGTACAGGCCCTCCATCGAGTCGATGCAGCCATCGGTCCAGTAAGGCAGCAACATGAGGGCCATGGTGGTGCCGTAGCGGTTGAGCTTGGAGTCGTACTCCCACATGGCCCGCCCGCAACCTCGGGAGCTTCCGAGGCCGCCCATGGTGCTCATCAGCGCCTGGTACTCGGGATAGGCGTCCTTGCCCTCCACGCCCGAGTAGTTCCAATCGACCCAGCCGGGGACGAAGCTACGCTCGCTGGTGGTGAGACCGGCCCAGGAGTAGCTGCCGTCAGGCGACTCCTGGCCGAACGGCAACGAGCGCAGAGGCAGCCCCACCGAGATCAGGACAGCCAGGGCGGCCAGCGCCGGGGCCCCCCAGAGCACCTCACGGCTGGGCTCCTCCAGGCGCCGGGACACGAGGGACGCGACCGACAGGATCACCTCGGCCACGGCCACGGCGGCCAGTAGGTAGAGGCAGAGGTACCAGAAGGGCAGGAGCCGGGCGTTCCACAGCCGGCCCTGGGGGGCGAGCACGAAAAGCACGCCGAAGACGCCGGCCAGCACACCCAGGAAGATCCCGAGGCGACGCCGGTAGACGACGGAGGCGACGAGGCCGACGAGGGCGAGCAGGGCCACCAGGGTCACGTCGTCGCGCACCTCGGTGACGCCTTCCCCCCCGAACCGCTGCGTGAGCCAGATCCCGAGGCGACCGGGGAACAGGTTCTCCCAGTACGTGGTCAGCTTGGTCCAGCCCATGTCGTTCATGTACGGGCGGCGCAACAGGAAGGGAACGGTCCAAAATGACGTGAGCAGGGCGCCCACGATCCCGGCCGCTACCAACCTTCCCAACCTGGCCTTGCCAGCCCGCAACAACAGGGCCACGGCGGCGCCCACCACGGCGAAGATGGCGGGTATGACGTGACAGAGCATGCACAGGGCCAGGACGACCGCAGCCCAGACTCGCCGGCGCCCGGTGTCGAGGCCCCGGAGCACCAGGCCGAGGAAGACCAGGGCCACGCTCAGGCTGATCGAAAAGGCGAACTCGCCGGCCAGGGTGGAGGCCACGTTGCCTCCGTAGATGGTGAACAACGGGCTGAACAGGAACGGAAGCGTGCCCAGAGCCAGCAGGGGCGGCGTGGGGAAGGGCATCCTGGCCAGGCGACCCAGGGCCCAGGCGGCCACGGGCAGGGTGAGCAGACCCGAGACGCTGATCAACTTGAAGGCGACGCCGTAGGGGAGCAGCACGTCGAGGGCCACGATGAACAGGCTGGGTACCACCATGTAGAAGTGGTAGGCGGGGAAGCCCGCGTACCAGTCGGGTGCCCACCCGCTGAGGCGACCCTGGGGGAGCAGGTTGTCGCGCAGGTAGGCCGGGCCCCACACGTGGGCCCCCATGTCACCCCCCGTGGGGGTGGTGTCGGCCAGCAACAGGTGGGGCTGCAACTGGGCGAAGGTGAAGACCACCGCCGAGGTCACCAGCCCGAGGGTCAGCCAAGTTCGCGTGCTCTGGCGGCCTAGGCGACCCACCAGGCGGATGGGCCATGGGGACACAGGCACCGAGACCCCCCCGCTACTGCTGGATTCGCTACTCAAGCCGCCCCCAGTCGTCGGTCGCTCCAGGCTAGTCCTGCGGTAGGCCGACCTCATCGCCGCTGCAGCCCCCTGGCCACGCTCGTCGTAGGTCTGCACGCGCTGGCTCGGGCCGAGCAGGTTCTCCCAGCAGTGCTCCAGGGTGTCGCGGCCTGTGGGCGTGATCGGGTGGACACGCCGGGCCGGTCCACCTGTCGGTTCGTCGTAGCTGGACTCCAACAGGTGGCGGCTTGTTCAGTGGGTTCCCCGGGCCACCGACGCGGGCGGTGGAGGCGGGAGATACCGGGAGCCATCTGGTGCTCCTCGACGACGGCGACCCCGGGGACGCAGTTGCCGGCCTGTCCCTTTCGCTCGGCATCACCCTGGCCAGCACCACTACGACCGGGATGAGGAGGAGCCTCCGCCAAGCCGGCGGTCGGTCCTGGGCAGGAGGTGCCGGGCCGGAAGCCGGCCGCCTCATTCCTGGTGGGCTCGCATGGATTGCAGGAAGTCACCGAAGGTGCGTTGCCCCGACCCGGACTCCGGCGCCGGCATGCCGCAGATCGCCGGCAGGGCCCGGAGCAGGTGCCCGACTCCGGCCACACCGACGCCGATGGCGCTGAGGAGCAGCGGCAGGACCAGCGCCTGCCAGCGTGTCGAGGAATCGGCCCGGACCTGCCCGAGCGCGGCCTGCCCCTGAACGGTGATCAGGAGCCCGAGTCCGGCGACGAGCCATCCGAGGGCGGCGACGGACGTCCCGAGGCGACCGGCGCCCTCCAGGCGCTCGCGTCTCCATCCCTGCTGCTCGTCCCGGTCCTGTTCGGTTTCCACGGTCTGCTCAGGGTAGCGACGCGACCGCAACGCTCAGTCGAAGACCGCAGCGCGCTCCGGCGGCACGAGCGGTGTCAAGGCCCGGACAGGTGATCACCAGCCTGGGCGCACGCAAGGGCACCAGTTCTGGACCCGACGAGCTGGCCTACGACGAGGTGGCCATGGCGGGGGTGATCGGGCATCGACCGGTGCCCGACGCCTACCTGGTGTCGCTGGCCCGCCGCCACGGTGGTCGGTTGGCCACCTTCGACGGCGGCCTGGCGTCGCTGCACCCCCGTCGTCGCCTGATGCCGACGTAGGCCGGGCGGCGCCGTCGCTGTGCTCGCCCGGCTCACCGATCATCGCACTGGTCGTGCGGTGCGGTCCCCGTTCGATGCCGCCTGGGCGGGCCCCTCCTCCTCCGGCTCTTGGTCGGCCTGGTAGGAGCCGTAGCCGTAGCCGTAGCCGAAGCCGTACAGATCCTCCTGGTCGACGCCGTTCAGGACTGAGCCGATCAGCGGTGCGTCCACCTGGCGTAGCAGCTCGGCCGCCCGGTGGTACTCCTTGCGAGTGGTCCGACCGGCGGTTCCCACCAAGATGGTGGCATCGACGAGGCGGGAGAGCACAATGCCGTCGGTAACGGGCAAAATGGGCGGGCTGTCGACCAGCACCACGTCGCACTCCGAGCGCAGTGCCGACAGGACCTGGGTGCTGCGGGGAGAGGACAACAGCTCTGACGGGTTGGGTGGGGTAGGACCCGAAGCCAGCAACGACAACTTGGGTTGGCCGGGCACCGGCTGCAGCGAGGCCGACAACGGGATCTCCCCGAGAAGCACAGAGGTGAAGCCGGTGGTGTTGCTCAGGCCGAAGAAGTCGTGGACACGTGGGCGCCGCAGGTCGCAGCACACCACCACGACACGCTGACCGGAGCCTGCCAGGGCCACGGCCAAATTGGCCAGGGTGGTGGTCTTTCCCTCCGAGGCGCTGGGGCTGGTGACCTGGATGACCTGCACTGGATGGTGCAGACCGATGAACTGCACCGATGTCCGCAGGGAGCGGTAGGCCTCGGCCGCCGGCGAAGCGGGGTCGACCATGGAAACCACCTGGGGCTTGGTCCGGTCCTTCCAACCGGCCACCGCAGGAACGAGGGCGAGGGCGCTCAGGCCCCCGGTGGCTCGTTCCAACTCGTCCTTGGTCCTGACCGTGTCGTCGAGCTGCTCACGCACGAAGGCCAGGCCCACGCCCAGCATGAGCCCTACCACCAGAGCGAGCAGACCGTTACGGAGTGGAGTGGGCTCCACGGGCGAGGTCGGCTCGACCGCCCGGCTCACCAGCCGGACCCCTCCGGACTCGGTCAGGTTGCGGGCCAGCTGTAGTTGGTCCGCCTGGTCGGCGTAGCCTTCCCGGCGGGTCACGAGCGAGTCGCGCTCGGTGTCGATCTCCGATTCGAGGGTGTTCCGCTGCACCTGGAGCGGGTCCCGCTCTGTGGACGAATTGGTGGCGGCGATCTGGGCGTCAAGATCGACCAGAGGTTGCTCGATCTGCTCGAGCTGCTGGTCGAGCTCGTCCACCTTGGCCTGCACCTGTTCGCCGGCAGCCAGAAGCTCGGCCACCAGCTGTTCCCGGCGATTGTTGATGTAGGTCTCGGCGTAGACGTTGGCAGTGTTGGCTGCCTCGGCGGCAACTGTGCTCTTGGCACTGATGCGAACCACTTGGGTGGCCTCCACCGGGGCCACGCTCACGTTGGGTTCGGTCCCCAGCTGCTGAGCCACTGCTTCGCGCACCGAGCGGGACTGCATCACCTGGATCTCGGTGGCCACCTGGGGGCCGAAGACCACGCTCCCCGGGGCGAGAGTCACCTCCGCCGAACGGGTCTCGAACACCACCTCGGCACCGGCTTCGTACACCGGGGTCTGCAGGAACGAGACGATCAGCGCCGCGCTGACCACACCGACGACGGCGAGGAGGATGGTGAGCTTGCGGGAATTGACGACGGCGAGGTAGTCGCGCAGGTCGAGCTGGCCTGCATCGGTCTTGGGCATCGGTGCGAGCGTACCGGGTGGGATTTCTCCTGTCCCCGCCTGACGAGAGGACGAGGCCAGGGCGTATCATGTCCGAATGGGTTGGTGCCACGAGTTCGGGGTCGAGATCGAGGCCCGTTGCGGTCACCCCATGGAGGCTGGACCCACGTCGTGCTCCTGCCCGGAGTGTGGAACGGTCTGCCTGGGGCAGTTCGACGGGGGCTGTGAGGCGGTCTGGGCGCGGGGTCTGCGCCCGGATGCTCCGGCCCGGCCCGCCACGTACTCTCCCGCGCCCGCCTTGGCCCTGGCCGGGGCCAACGGAACGGGCCCAGGGGTGGGGGTCGAGCTCGGGGGCCAGCTCAACGGCGCCCAAGTGGAAGAAGTCCCCGCCAACGCGTTGGGCCGCGACGCGGTCGTCGTCGGGCCCGGGCGGTCAGGCGTCGAGCGGAGGAGTTTCGACCAGTCGGGGGGTCCCAGTCAGAACGTCGGTGCGGGCCCGGCACCGGATGCGGTCGAGCTGAGCAAGCGGCTGGCGCAGGTCGAGGCCGCACTCACCGCTCTGGCTGGACGGATCGACCGCTTGGCGACGGGTGATGGACTGACGAGCTCGGTCGGCGGGACCGGGGACGGCATCGCCCGCCGGGACCATGCCGAACTGACGTCACAGCAGCTTCCCTTGGCCGTTCGGGCGGCCCGAGCCCTGTTGGCTGACGCCCGTAAGCGGGCAGTGGTGGCCGGAGGCGGCCGAGCGTCTGACGGCGATCAGCCGGTCGCGGTGGAGCACCCTCCTGAGGAGATGGCCCCACTCCGCCGGTGAGCGAGTGGAGCAGACGGTTATGCCGAAGCCGACCCCACGGTGGCCAATTCCTCACTGACGATCGATCGGAGGCGCTCCACGAAGTGGGGTTGAGCGAAGCGCTCGGCGTGGGCCCGAAGGGCGCAGGGATCCCACCGGTGCAACTCGAGCGCCTCAAGGGCTTCAGCCACCATGGGGGGCTCAGGTCGGTCGAAGAAGACCCCTGTCTCGTCCGGTATCAGCGTGTCGAGGAACCCCCCCCAGCGCAAAGCCGCAGTGGGTTTGCCAAAGGCTGCGGCCTCGAGAGGGGTCAAGCCGTAGTCCTCGTAGGAAGCGGTGACCAAGGCCTGGCAGTTGCTGTACAACCAGCGAAGTTGGGCCTCGGTCACGCTGCCCAACAAGCGGACGCCGGGTGTCCTGAGCGCCTGGAGCCGGGCCCGCTCCGGGCCGCTGCCAACCACGACCAGCCGCTGCCCCTTCAGGGCAGTCACCGCCTTGATCACCACGTCGACGTTCTTGTAAGGAAGCAGTCTCGAGACGCAGAGGAAGAAGCCGGGCTCGACGTCTGCTATCGGGTCCTGGTCACCTTTGGTGTCGACCGTCTGTGGTGGTGGGACGACCGTAGCTTCGATGCCGTAGATGGCGGCGACGCGATCGCGCACGACTGACGAATTGGTGAGGTAACGGTCCGCAGATCTCGCCGCCTTCTTGTCCCAGCCTTGCAACCAAGGCGTGAGGGCCTCGAGGGCGGTACGTGTGAACCTCGACGATGTTCGTAGGTAGTGATCGCTCTGGTAGAGCCAGCGGGCGGGCGTGTGGCAATAGACCACCTTGATCCCTTCAGTCTGCAGTCCGTGGGCCCAACCGCTCGAGCTGCACACCACCAGGTCGGCATGGACATGCATTCGAGCGAACGACTGGGCCAGAAGGGGCAGAGCCCGACGGTGGTCCTCACGGAAGAACGAGAACCGGTTGAGCGCCAGCGTGCGGACGTCCTTGGACGCGAAGTCCGGAAACGTTCGCTCGGGCAGATACATCGAAGTGTGGACAGTGGCGGCGGGAAAGGCGGCGAGCATGCTGAGCACGACGCGTTCAGCGCCGCCGCGCTGGGTCAGGTAGTCGTGGGCGAGGGCCACCGTCGTCATGGGCGGCCCAGAGTAGGGCCGGTGAGCTCCATAGACTCCCCAGGATGCCCTCGGCTCTCGTACTGGGACCCTCGGCATGAGGGCGGTCCCCCTCACGCGACGTGGTCGCCCGACCACGTCAACCGGGACCTGGCCAGGTAAGGGCCACCACCGAGGTGCGGGTCGGGCCGAGGACCGCCGCTTTCAGCACTCTGTCTTTCTGTCGGTTGGGACCTTCGCGGTCGCCATCGCCGTCGGCTTGATGCTGCCTCTCCTGCTGACGGCCTATCCCACCCGCGATGTCGCTCTCCTGCTGTTCGGATTGGCCATCGCCGCCGTCGCCTGGCGAAATGCATCGCTCTCGATCGTCGCCACTGTGGCTGCCCTGGTATTTTCGGCTCTCCTCAGGCGGATCTTCCCAGCGGCCGACGCCAGTGCCGATCCGGCAGCCATCTTTCCCTTCATAGTCGCCCTCCCCCTTGCCATCCGCGGCGCGCAATGCAAGAAGCCGGCCGCAGTCACGGTGCTGGTGGTCTGGACCATCGTCGGTGCAGCCTTGTCCTTCGCCGTACCCCTCGTCGGACTGGCCGGTTGGTTGAACTTCGCGGTGCCGCTCCTCGCCGCGTTCGGGATCAGGAAGACACCGAACGGACTCTCGACACTTGCCCGAGCCACAGTTGTCTGCGGTGCCATCGCTGCCACCTACGGCATCGTCCAGTACTTTGTTGCCTTTCCTTGGGACGTTGCGTGGCTGGCCCGGGCCGGTATCCGTAGCGTCGGCACCTTCGGCGAGTCAAGCTTCCGCCCCTTCGCCACCCTTCCAGCTCCCCAGACGGCGGCACTGCTCAGCGCCATCGTGATACTTATCGTGGTCTTCCGCCCGACTTTGCTCCAGTGGGGATCGATTCCCCGGGTGTGGGCGATGGTCTCCTGCGCCGTCTTCCTGCTCCTGACCCTTGCCCGCACGGTGTGGCTGGCCCTGGTCATCGCCCTCATCGTCGGGCTTCTCTCCAGCGGCGGTCGACGGGCCCGTCAGCTCGTGCCATTCGTGGCCGTGGTGGGGCTGTTCCTTTCTCTCGCCCCCCAAGGTGACATCGTCATCGGCCGCGCCCAGACGCTGACCGAATTGGAGTCCGACAAGAGCTTCAATGCCCGTCGAGACCTTGTGGGCCGAACCGACACCCTGCTGTCGCCGATCGGCATTGGCCTGGGTCGGTTGTCCTCAGCCAGCCGGGCCCAAGACAACTCGGCCATCGACAACGGTTATCTGATCGTGCTCGGGGAACTCGGGCTGGTGGGTGTCGTGCTGCTGTTCTGGGTGCTCGTCTGGCTGGTCCGCCAGTCCCGACGCCCGGACTACGGCTTCCTCGCCATGCTGCTCGTCACCAGCGCGGGGAGTTTCGTCTTCGGCAATCTCCCGGGACTGCTGCTGTGGACCCTCGCCGGCATCGGTCGTAGCGAGCATGAGGTGGCGCCAGGAATGCATCGCAGCTTCTCCGCCCCATCGAACGCCGGCGGTGAGCCAAGCCGACATGCGACTAGGGACCGTCCCCCATACCATCCTGCCCATGGCGGAGCATGGCGAGGAGACGTCGCAGGCGGCGGAGGCGGTGGCCCCAACGGTGTCAAGCGATGAGCAGGTGCTCAAGCTGCGGGCCGACGCCGTCGATTGGCGATTGGTCGACGGCCAAGTGGTGGCGCTCGACCGTGGCCGCTCGGTGTACCTCTCCATCAACCAGGCGGGAGCGGCGTTGTGGCCGGCCATCGCGAAGGGTGCTACCCGAGAAGTGCTGGTGGGGACCCTACTTCAGACCTTCGACGTCGAGCCTGGCCGGGCTGGCGCCGATGTCGACGCGTTCGTCGCTGACCTGAACGAGCGCAACCTGCTGGAGCAGTGACCCTCTGGGGCTGGTCGTCGGCGCGAGCGGCATGGTGGGCCCAGCGGGCCGGCCACCGGGCCCGGCGCCATCTGCGGAACCACAGCTTGGCCAGCCTGGTGGTGCGCCCGCCGCCGGTCCTGCCCAGGGGTTGCCGGCGCTGGGCGGTCGCCGTGCTGCGTGTCCGCAGGGACAGCTGCCTGGTGCGCTCCACCGTGTTACAGGCATGGGATGCGGCGCACGGGCGACCCCGCGCTGTCGTGATCGGTGTCACCGCACCCGGAGCCGGCTTCAAGGCCCACGCCTGGCTCGACGGGGAGCCGGCAGCAGCATCGGAGGGCTATACCGAGGTCAGTCGGCATCTTCCACCCGACGCCGTCACCGGGGCCCGTGGCCAGCCCCTCGGATCAGGCGGCGACGGTGGCCACCAGCCGGTCGAGCAGGCGAGGGAGATCCGCCCACGCCCGTGACCGGTTCACGCGCCACATAGGCAACTCGATGAGGGGGAGCAGCCCCGCGGGCAGGCCTGCGCCTCGCAGCGTGAGGTGCGCCTCCAAAGCTCCCAGGCGCTGGGCCACGGGCACCAGGTCGATCGACATCTCTTGACCGACGCCCAGGACCACGAACCCGCCCAGCGGGGTCTCGGGCGGAACAGCGGCCAGCAGCAGGCGATGACGTTCACCTCGGCGGACGGTCACGAGCGGCGCTTGCACCCCAAGTCGGCCAGCAGCCTCGGGCCGCAGATCCACGGTACGGGGCCCGGCAAAGGCCGTGGGCCCGTCCATGACGAGGAGGTCGTCGCAGAGAATGCCGTGTCCGGCCAGGGCCAGGGACGCCAGGGTGGTGCTCTTGCCCGCTTCCCTGGCCCCGAGGACCCCCCAGGCAACCCCGTCCACGATGACGGCCCCGGCGTGCAGGGCCACGCGACCGTCCCAGCGGGCGAAGACGAGCCCCACTGCCGATAGGCAGGGATGGGCCAGCTCGTGGCCGTCGGGGGCGTGGGGCTTGTGGAAGCGGGCCACCCGTTCGCTGCGGTCGAACGCGGCGTGGCCACCGCTCAGCAGCGGGAGCAGGGATGCCAGAGCGGAGAAGGAGCCCTGCTCCGGCGGATCGTCGAGGGGTGGGACCCACTCCAGCCTCACCTCCGGCCACATGGAGGGAGCAGGGCCGAGCAGGGCGACGGCCAGCTCGACCACCGGACCGGTGAGGGCCAGCCCGTAGGCTCCGACCTGTGCCATCGCAGGTGACCGGGGAGCCGGGTCAACACCCCTACCGGGCATCGTCGACGGGAAGTGAGCGTCCAAGCGGGTCGATGCTACGGGGACCTTCCACCACTCCGGCGCTCGGCCTGCAGGTGCGGGGGCTGCGCAAGCACTTCGCGAAGTTGCAGGCCTTGCGGGGAGTGGAGCTCGAAGTGCCCTGGGGCGACATCGTTGCCGTGCTCGGTCCCAACGGCGCCGGCAAGAGCACGATGTTGCGCGTCCTGGGCACGACGGTCCTGCCCGACGAGGGCTACGTCGAGGTCGCCGGCCACGACGTGGTGGCCCACCCGGAAGCGGCCCGACGCTCGTTGGGCCTGGTGTTGGGTGAGGAGCGGTCCTGGTACTGGCGCTTGAGTGGTCGCAACAACCTCGAGTTCTTCGCCGCCCTGCACGGCCTCCACCGATCCGCCGCCGTCGCCCGAGCCACCGAGGTGCTCCGGGCCGTGGA
This sequence comes from Acidimicrobiales bacterium, assembly GCA_030446545.1. Lineage (GTDB taxonomy): Bacteria > Actinomycetota > Acidimicrobiia > Acidimicrobiales > CADCSY01 > JADDRA01. The sequence goes on from JAUJNB010000010.1 coordinate 59,864, forward strand.
TCTCGAGGGCGTAGCCGACCGTCGCTTCGATCGCTATTCCTCGGGGATGAAAGCCCGGTTGTCGCTGGCCCGGGCCCTGCTCCACGAGCCACCGGTGCTGTGCCTGGACGAGCCCACCCGCACCCTCGATCCTGTGGCTGCCGTGGCCTTCCGGTCGTTGGTGCGCAGCCAGGCCGACAGTGGCCGGGCCGTGCTCTTCACCACCCACGACCTGCACGAGGCCGCCGCCGTTGCCTCCCGGGTGGTGGTCATCGTGGCGGGGCGGGTAGCGGCCACGGTCGACGACCGCCCCGATGCGGCCCGACTCGAGCGCGTCCTCATCGAGGCGGCCTCGCAGCAGGACTCAGGCTCCAGTGGCTGACGCTCCCACGATCCCCCTCGCCGCCGACCGTTCCTCCGCCAGGGTGTCCGTCGCCGCGTTCCTTCGCCGTGACTGGAGGATCGCCCGCTCCTACCGCTTCCAGTTCGTCCTCGACCTCTGCGTCGTCCCGCTGTCCCTCGCCCTGTTCTACTTCCTCAGTCGCCTGGTCGACCCCGCCCGTTTGCCCGACGACGTCGACTTGAGCCAGGGCTACTTCTCCTATGTCGCCGTGGGCCTGGTCGTGCTGCGCATGCTCCAGACGGCCCTCACCTCGTTCGCCACCAAGTTGGCCACCGAGCAGACCACCGGCACCTTCGAGACCCTGCTGGCGGCGCCGGTGTCCTCCCCCATGGTGGTGTTGGGTAGCACCGCCTTCGAGCTCCTGCGTGCCCTGTTGGCCGGCAGCATCACCCTGGGGGTCGCCGGGCTGTTCGGCCTGCGCATCGACCTCGGCGTGGGCTCGATCCTGGGCCTGATCGTGGGCCTGCCAGCCCTGATGGCGACCTTCGCGGCAGTGGGGGTCGTCCTCGGGGCTTTTGCCGTGGTGGTCAAGCAGATCACCGCCCTGCTGGGGCTGGCCACCGCGGCGCTGGGCCTGCTGGCCGGAGCCTACTTCCCCATCGAACTGCTTCCCGGCCCCCTGCGGGCCTTCGCCAACGTCCTTCCTTTCACCTGGGGGGTGGACGTGCTGCGGGCGGCCCTGTTGCGGGGTGAGCTGGCGGCCGACCGCCTGGTGCTGCTGGCCGCCTTTGCGGTGCTGTCGCTTCCATTGGCGCTCTGGCTGTTCAGACTCGCCGTCGACCATGCCCGGCGCAAGGGAACGCTCTCCCAGTTCTGATCCATTCCCCCGGGACGACCCGAGCTACCCTCCCCCCAGTGCAGGACAGAGGTGGTGACCCACCCTCTTCCAGGCCCTCTGTGTGGGCCACGCCCTTGGAGCTGGCGTCGGGCAAGCCCATCGGCGAGATTCCACGGGACTTGCCGGGCGATCTGGGTCCCGACGTCAGCGCCCGCAGTGCGCTGGAAGACGCCATCCGCCCCTGGCTGGCCCAGCCGGGACCGTGCTGTACGGGCTTCTCCGGTGGCCGTGACTCCTCGGCCATCCTGGCCGTGGCCGTCCAGGTCGCCCGGCGCGAAGGTTTGCCGGCGCCGGTTCCCGTCACCCTGCGCTATGCGGGCGCCCCGGACAGCGACGAGTCGGTGTGGCAGGAACTGATCGTCCGTCACCTCGGGGTGGACGACTGGGTACGCGTCGAGGTCGACGACGAGCTCGACTACCTGGGGCCCCTCGCCACACGCCTGCTCCACCGTCACGGGGTGATGTGGCCGCCCTACTTCCACTACGAGCACGTCCTGTTGGAGCAAGCCTCCGGGGGGGCCCTGCTCTCCGGCCACGACGGTGACGGGGTGTTCGGCAGCTTCCCGTGGGCAGCCCTCAGCGCGCTGTGGCACCGCAAGCGCCGACCGGGGGCGTCCGACTTGGTGACCCTGGCCCGGTTCGGAGCGCCGAGGCGCCTCCGGAGTTGGGAGGCGCGCCAGCACCGCCTTCCCCTTCCCTGGCTGCAGCCCGCGGTCAGAGCCGGTGTCGAGGCCGAGCTGGCGGTCGAGGTGGCCGGCCAGCCTCGGCGTTGGGACCACTGGGTGCCGTGGTTGGCCAGACGTCGGAGCCTGGCGCTCGGTCTGTCGACCATCGACGTCCTGGCCCGGGAGTGCGGCGCCCGAGCGGTGCACCCCCTGCTCGACTCGCGGTTCCTGGCCGCCCTGGCCCGGCAGGGGGGGTGGACAGGCTGGGGAGGGCGCACCGAGATGATGCACGCCCTCTTCTCTGACGTCCTTCCCCCCGAGATGGTGGGGCGAACGGTGAAGTCCAGCCTGGGTGGGGGGTTCTGGCGAGAGGGGAGCCGGGCCTTCGCTGACCAGTGGGATGGCCAGGGCGTCGACCTGACCCTGGTGGACCCCGACGCGCTGCGCCAAGCCTGGACCGCTTTCCGTCCCAAGATCGGGGCGATCGCCCTTCTGCAGGCGGCCTGGTTGGCGAGCGATCGGGCCCGTCCGGGGCCCATCCCGCCGGGGGTACGTTGACGAATCGGCAATCCCGGGTATAGTTCCGCTCGGGTCCAATCCGGGCCCAGTGGACCGGGCGACCCGGAAGACCGAAAGGTGCGCACATGCGTGACTACGAAGCCCCAACCGTGACCGAGATCGGCCGCGTTGAGGATCTGACGGAGACCATCATCATCGTTGCTCAGGGCGAGACCTCCTAGTTCGTCCACGCCGCACCAACGCACAGTGCTCTGTTGGTTGGAGTGCTTGGCGGCGTTGTAGGAGCACAAGGAACAGAACAGCTTTCGACACTGGCGCCACTTGCTGGCGCCAGTGGCGCGCTTGCCTTCGGGCGCAGCCCGCGACGGGGCCAGATCGGCTCCAGACTAGGGTGAGCAGGTGTCCTCCGTCGGCGGGCTGAGAGGAGCCCTTCAGGAGCAGGCTCACAGTCGGCTGCTACGCTACGAGCTGGTCGCCACCGGTGCGCTGCTCGTGGTCCTGGCCGTCGCCAGTCGGCTCTTCTACCGCCTCGTCCAGCTGGAGGAGGCTTCCTACCGATCGTTTTCCATCACCATCGCGGCTCTGCGTACGCCGGGCCTGCTCCTGCTTGTCCTCGGCCCTGCTGGCGTGGTGGTGTGGCTCCAGCGGGGTCTGCGCTGGAGCGACATCCCCGAGGGCCGCCTGGTACGGGTCGTCGTCCTGGCCGCAGCGGGTTCGCTCACCGTCCACTTCGCCCTCTACGAACCGAACTGGTTCCTGGGCCAGTTCCACCTGGTGGACCGGGTGCTCCTGATCAGCCTGGTGGTGCTGGCGTGGTGGCGACCGATCGCCCTGCTGCCCTTCACCATCCTGGGCGCGGTCATCGCCTCGCAGTTCGCCGTGCCCCTGGGTCGTTACACCTGGAACGACAAGCGGCTGGTGTTCGACGTGATGCTCTTGTTCGCCATCGCGGCCGGTGCCGGACTCATGCGTCGGCGGGAAGGGCTGCGGGCTTTCGTGGGAGCGCTCGGGGTCCTGGTCGTTTCGTGGTACCTGATCGCCGGCGTCGGCAAGATCGCCCTCTCCTGGCCGGGCCGGGAGGAGCTGTCCAACATGACCCGGTCTGCGTACCTGGCGGGCTGGCTCACCGAGAGCAGCGTAGGCCGGGCGGCTGAGCTCCTAGCTGGATTGAACGGGGTGCTGGTCCCCCTGACCATCGCCGTCGAGGTAGCTGCGGTCCTCTTGCTGGCGGGGCGGCGCTGCGCCCTCGCCGTGTTGCTCGCCACCCAGGGCCTGCATTTGGGCGTGTTCTTCGTCTCCGGGATCTTCTTCTGGAAGTGGATGGTCCTCGAGGCCGCCTTGATCATCTTCTTCGCCCGCTGCGACCGGACCACCCTCGCCGGCTTCGGCCCCGGCCTGGTGCTGCTCGCCCTACCCTTTGCCGCGCTATCGCCCCGCCTCTTCGGCGTCTCCACGCTGGCCTGGTACGACACGCCCTACTCCGTCAACCTCCACCTCGAGGCGGTGGGGGCATCCGGATCGGTATACCGCCTGGCCCCGCGTGACCTGGCTCCTTACGACGTGCTCCTCACCCAGGGCCGGCTCGGGTTCTTGGCCAAGCCGCCCATGCTCGTGGGCAGCGTGGGCACTGTCCTCGACTGGGACATCGCCTCCCAGCTCAACCAGGCCCGCCGCGTCAGTGACCTCGCCGACACCGAGGCTGAGCTCGCTGTGAGCCAGTACGACGAGGCCGACGCAAGGGATTTCGACCGTTTCCTGCGGGCCCGCATCCGCAAGTGGCGCGACCAGCCATCGCTGCGCCCTCCGCCTCACATCTGGACGGGTCGACCCCCGACGTTCATGAACGTGCCGCTCGTGGACTTCGATGGCCAGGAGGCGGTCGAAGAGGTGCGGGTCAGGATGCACAAGGTCTGGTGGGACGGCGAGGGCTACCGCCCCGTCGCCGACTGCGTCGTACGGGTGATCTCCATCGCCGAGCCCGATCGCCCATCCGTGGCGGCCCCGGGAACTGCCTGCGCCCTCTCGAGTGTCCCGTAGTGCACCAGCCACAGAGCTTCGGTGTCACTGGTCGTCAGGGTCTCCACCCAGGATCCAAGCTCGACACTCCAGACACTGCCGAGACCCTTGAGCTTCGCTTGCCCCTACAGGCCCGAGGCCCCGCTCAAACGCAAACTGCCGGGGTATGGCTGGGTCGTTCGGTGCTGGGGAGGGAAACCTTCTCCGAAGCCCGCTTTACTTTGGCTTTGGCTCGCCGCCGCAATTCAGGACGTTCGCCATATACGTCCCCACCGCAACCTCGGAACACTTGCTTCTCCACCACTCCAACGATTCTTGATGTTTGATCTCCAAGTTCGGACCTTGGAGCAACTCAGGTACCAGATGTGGCAATACGCTCCAATCACTTACCTGGAGGGCGGGCGAGCCATCATAGAACCACCTAGAAGGCAATGCCTCAGCTATGACAACACATCCATACCGCATCGCCTCGAAGAAGCGGAAAGTCTCGAGCGAAGCACCGCGAGGAACCAAGCAGATCTTCGTATCCATCAGTTCTTCCGAGTAGGCTCGGACGTCAGCCGTTCGTGACGCCTGAAAGCTAGAGGTGACAGACAACTTCACGCGGTACTCTGGATGCTGCCTGATCAGCTGTTCGACGCTGGTGATCATTTGTCTACGAGAAAGGCTCTTCGGGGTGCCCAGCCAGAATTTCGGAGACCAGACACGGTAGGCTTCATGGTCAACGCTACCGGCAAAGGAAACATCATAAGGGCGAGCGTCGAATTCCTTGATCGGCAGATCGAGCTGTCTGCCATACCCGATGGGGATGTCGTAGATATGTTGCGAGGTCGGCTTCCGGAAGGGAGCCATGATGTTATGACTGTAGTAGTTCAGTAGGCTCGGTAAGCGTTGCACCCAGTGGGCGCCGAAGTGGATAAGCGTCAGAAGCTGGTATCGAGTCAGGGCAGGTGCACCGATACCCAATGATGGATTGATGCCATAACACTTGAAGACGGCTCGGACCCTGTGGGAGTAGTTAGGTATGCGGCACAACTCGTCTCCCAATACAACTGCAACGACGTTCTCCCCATATGAGGGGAGAGCCCGGGTATCAGAGGTAAAGTAGAATACGAGCCCCGACACCTCAAGCCTCGACGCCATGCTCGCAGCGACCTCATTGAGGTAGGCGGGTGCGGTATCGTCACTCGTATAGTCTTCCCAGGGCCTCCATGGAGTCGGTTCGCCATCGCCCTTCGAGCAGACAAAGTAGGTGTTGGGACAGCGATGCTGTCCTCTCACAGATTACTGCCCATGCTGTACGGCGGGAGATACTGCATTCCGTTCGATCTGAACTCCGAAGTAGGTGGACTTCAGGCGAGACCAGGCGTGTAGCCGGCCGGGCGGGGGAGGATAACGTTCGCTCTCGCCAATACGAAAGATCCTCACTTGCGCCAGCGTATCCGGAGCTTTCGGGTGGCTTCAGGGAGCCGGGGACATCAGGCCCTGGCTGCCTCGGTACCCTTCGCCCGTGCTGGACGCCACGCCAGGTGTGGGCCGGTCGGCCGGCGAGCTCACTGCCCACCCGGTGCCGGCTGTGCACCAGGCGGCTGGCGTCGTCGCTCGGTGAGCGGTCCCCCAGGTGGACGAGCGTCGCCTGCGAGCGAGCCGCCCACTGACCGGCTGCGCGTGGTCTACCTGGATCATTGCGCCCGGCTGTCGGGGGCCGAGCTGGCGCTCCTGCGCCTCTTGCCGGCGCTTGACGAGGACGTCGAGGCCCACGTCATCCTGGGCGAGAACGGACCCCTGGTTTCCAGGCTGAAGGCCGTCGGCGTCACCACGGAGGTCCTTCCAATGATCGAGACCGCCCGCGGCCTGGCCCGGGAGAGCGTCCATCTCTCTCGCTTCCCACCTGCGACTCTGCTCCACACCGCCCGGTACATCACCGAAGTGGCTCGCCGCCTCCGCCAGTTGCGTCCTGACCTGGTACATACCAACTCGCTCAAGGCTGGGCTGTACGGCAGCGTGGCCGGCAGACTGGCCCGGGTGCCGGTCATCTGGCACCTCCGAGAGCAGCTGACTCCGGACCACCTCCCGGCGGCGGCGGCCAGTTTGGTGCGGGCTGCTGTGCACCGCCTGCCCACTGCTGTGATCGCCAACTCTCGAAGCACGCTGGGCAGCGTCGCTACCCCCGGCCTCGTCTCCAGTGTGATCGCCTCACCCGTGGAGCTCGGCCCCAGCAGGGGCACCCGACGGTCTGAGGAACCGCTTCGGGTGGGCATGGTGGGTCGAATTGCGCCCATCAAGGGTCAACACGTCTTCCTGGAGGCCTTCGCCCGGGCGTTCCCGCAGGGCCCGACCAGGGCGGTGATCGTGGGCACTGCCATGTTCGGCGAGACGGACTACGAGGAGCAACTCCGTCGCCAGGTGGGATTCCTCGGCTTGGAGGGCCGGGTGGAGATGGCGGGGTTCCGGGAGGACGTCGGTGAAGAGCTCGGACGCCTCGACGTGTTGGTCCAGGCCTCAGTGATCGCCGAGGGCTTCGGCCAGGTGGTGGTGGAGGGCATGGCGGCCGGCCTCCCCGTGGTCGCTCCGGGGGCGGGCGGACCGGCCGAGATCATCACCGACGGCCGCGACGGTCTGCTCGTCCCGCCGGGTGACGTTCCTGCCCTGGCTGCGAGCCTGCGCCGACTGGCGGGGGACGAGGCATTGAGGCACCGACTGGGTGAGGCCGCCCGGAAACGGGCACTGGACTTCACTCCCGCCGCCATCGCTCCCCAGGTCCTGGCTCTCTACCGCACCGTCTTGGGGCGGTGAGGCGTAGGCGGCGGGGGCGCATGCTGGTCCGCAGGCCATGCCGGTACTGTCTCTCTCGATGGCGGTCCAGCCCAGCGAGTCGATGATGGCGACGGTCAAGGGTCTGGTGGTCGACCAGGCGGCCGGGGAGGCGATCGGGGCGCTTGGCGGCTCCGGCGTACGGGCCGTGCTGCTGAAAGGGGCGTCTTTCGCCCGGTGGTTGTACGACGACGGCGGCGCCCGCCCCTACAACGACGTGGACCTCCTCGTCGCCCCTGCCCAACTGGCTGCTGCTGGCCAGGTGCTGGCCGGACTGGGCTACGTCTTGCGCTGTGCCGGGGCCGCTCCGGGCGAGCAGGCGGATCATGCCACCAACTGGGATCGGCCCGGATCACCCACCATCGACCTGCATCACACCATGTCGGCCCGGGTGGGGGTGTCGCCGGCGACCTGCTGGGAGGTCGTCTCATCCCAGGTTCGCCCTGCCGTCGTGGGCGGCATCCCGGTCGAGGTGTTGGCTCCAGCCGCTCTGGCGCTGCACGTGGTCCTCCATGCCGAGGTGGGCAAGCTCAAGACCCTCGATGACCTGTCTCGGGCGTTGTCCCGGCTGGACCAGGACGACTGGAAGGCCGCCCTGGGCTTGGCGGTGGCACTCGATGCGCTGCCCGCCTTCGGCGTGGGCCTGCGCCTCTTGCCCGAGGGCGAGGCGATGGCTGACGCGCTCGGCGTCCCCACCGACTCCTCGGTCGAGCTGGTGCTGCAGGCGTCATCGACCAGCACGCTGGCCCGCCCCTTCGACCAGGTCGCCCGGGCGCGAGGGTTGAGGGCCAAGGCCGCGCTGGTGGGCCGGGAGCTGGTCCCGACACCATCGTTCGTCCGACTCTGGTTTCCCCCTGCCCGCCGGAGCCAGCTCGGGCTGATCGCCGGTTACTTCTACCGGTTGGCCTGGGTGCCCTGGCACGCCCCCCGGGGCCTACGGTCATGGCGCCAGGCCCGGCGTATCGTGGTCGCCGGGAACAAGGCCGGGTCGAGCTCGCCCTGATCGCAGCATCCGTTCGCCCCCCCGTGCCGCGTGAGGTGGGAGGATCCCGGCCGATGAAGCCCGGGGGCCACCCGTGATGGGCACGCTCGCCACGCTCGCGCTGGCCGCCGCCCCTTCCGGCCTGCTGGTCGCCGGTACCCGTCGGGCGTTCTGGCTGGGGGAGTCGGGCTGCCTCTTCGCTGGCGTGCTGGTCGCCACCTTGGTCATCGCCGTCGACCCGGCCACCCCGGCGCCGCTGAGCGTCGCCGTGCTCCTTCCCGTGGTCGCGGTCCCGGTGCTGAACCTGGCCCTGGTCACGTTCGACCGACTGCGGCGTCGCCGTCCACTGACCGCCCTCAGGCCGGATGGCCTTCCCCACCTCCTTCGGGCTATTTCGCCACCCTGGGTACGCGTGGTGCTGGCGTTGGCGGTGGTGCAGGCGCTGGTGAGCAGTGTCGTGGTCCTGGCCGACCGGGGCAACGTCTCGTTCCTGGTCTCCGCCATCGTCACCGTGGTGGTGGTCGCCTCGGCCCTCCCTCTGGCCGTACAGGCCGCTCGGCGACCTCCGCCCGGCCCTACGCTCACCACCCGGATCGTGGGCATCGGGTTGGTGGTGCTCGTCGCAGTTGCCGTGGTGCCCGCCGCCCTGGGCCTCGCTTTCGCCCGGCGTGAGGCGCTGGCGGGGGCGACCGCCGCCGAACGGGGTCTGGCGGCGGCCCGAGAGGGCGACGCAGCGGCGGCCGCTTCGGCCTTCAGCCGCCCCATGGACGCCTAGGTGTCCGCCACCCTCCTGGCCGCGGTGGCGGTCCTCGCTGCGGGTGTCGCCATGCTCTCGGGCTGGCTGTCGCTTCGGGCCGACCGGCTCGAGGCCGGCCTCGGCCGGCAACACCGACGCCGACGACAGGCCAGACCGGTCACCGGGACCGTCCTCGTGGTGGCCACCCTGGTCGGTGCCCTCGGGATCGGCGCAGGGCGGCTCGACGGCCGGTCGTTGGGGCTGCTCGGCATCGCCGCCGCCCTCGGCGCGGTGGGCCTGGTCCGCCAGCACCCGCCGTTACGTCCTCGCCTCCGGATCGCCGCCGAGGTGGTGGCCGCCCTGGCCGCCGTCTCCATCGGCCTGCGCACCGGAATCACCGGGGCCGCCGTGTCGAACGTGATCTCGATAGTGGTCTTCCTGGTGGTCATGGTGGAATCGCTGCGCCTGCTCGACGTGGGTTCGCGGGCGGCCGCTGCGGTCGGTGCCCCTGCCGCCACCGCCCTGGGCATCGTGGCCGCGGGGACCGGCCAGGACGCGGTCGCCACCCTCGCCTTCGCCCTCGCCGGCGGTCTCGCCGGCCTGTTGGTGGTGGGCACCGGTCAGACCTTCGTGCTGGGCGAACCGGGGAGCCTCTTCGGCGGCTTCCTCCTCGGCGTCTTGTTGGTGGAGGTGGCCCCGGCGACCTCGGCGCCGGCGAGCGTCGCCGTGGTGCTTCCCGTGGTCGCCATCCCGTTGCTCAACGCCGCGGTGGTGGTGGGCGACCGTCTACGCCGCCGGCGCCCGCTCACGGCCCGCCGCCCGGACGGGCTCTCCCACCGGCTGCGGAGCATCCCTCTGCCGCGGTGGCTGGTGCTCGTCTCCCTCGGTGCGACCACGGCCCTGCTGGGAACCCTGGGGGTGCTGGCCGACCGGCAGGTCCTGCCCGTGTCGACCCCGCTGTTGGGGGCGGTGCTGGCCACGGCGGTGCTCCTGGCCGCGGCCGGCGCCGGCAAGGTCCACCAGGCCAAGGCGCCCGGCCTGCCCGTCGCCTTGCGTCGGGCCGGCCTGGTGGCTGTCGTGCTGGCGGCCGGGCTGGTGGTGCCCGCCGGCTTGGCCCTGCTGAGCGTGCGGGGCCTGGTGGTCGACGGAGCGGCGGCGGCCGAGCGGGGGCTGGCCGCGGCCCGTCGGGGCGACGTGGAGGCGGCCGGCTCGGCGTTCGACCTGGCGGAGGCCGATTTCGCCGCCGCCGCCGGCCGCCTCGATCACCCCTTGGCCACGCTCGGCCTCGGGGTGCCGGTGCTCGGTCCCAACCTGGCTGCAGTCCGAACCCTCAGTGGCGTGGGCGCCGAGCTCGCCGGCACCGGCACCGCCGTCACCACTGCCGCCCCCCAGAATCTCACCGTCTCCGCCGGCTCGGTGCCCATCGACGAGATCAGTCGCCTCGCCCCCGAGCTGGCCGAGGCGGCCGAGGTCCTGGACCGGGCGCGGGACAGGGCGGCCGGGGTCGAACGGGCGTACCTCCTGACTGCCCTGCGGGATGAGCTCGCCGACTTCGACACCCGACTGGAGCAGGCGGCGTCGGAGGCCGAGGCGGCGGCCGAGGCGGCGGCGGTCGTGCCCGCTCTCTTCGGTGGCGACGGGCCCCGGCGATACTTCCTCGCCATCCAGAACAACGCCGAGCTGCGGGCCACCGGCGGCTTCCTGGGGAACTACGGCGAACTGGTGGCCGAGAACGGAAGGCTGCGCCTCGAGCGCATCGGTCGGCACCAGGAGCTGAACGAGGCCGGGGAACCAGTGAAGGTGATCGAGGCGCCCGACGACTACCTCGAGCGCTACACCCAGTTCGAGGTGGCCAGCACCTGGCAGAACGTCAACTTGTCGCCCGACTTCCCCACGGTGGCCCAAGTGATGGCCGGTCTGTACCCCCAATCGGGGGGCCAGCCGGTGGACGGGGTCATCGGCGTCGACCCGGTGGGGCTGGCGGCGCTGCTCGAGCTCACCGGCCCGCTGACCGTCGAAGGTTGGCCCGTGCCCATCACCGCCGACAACGTGGTGGACGTCACCCTCAACGAGGCTTACGTGGTGTACGACCAGGAGAAGGCAGATCGCATCGACTTCCTCGCCACCGTGGCCTCGGCCAGCGTCGACGCCCTCCGTACGGCGGACCTGGGCAACCCGGCGCGCGTGGCCGGGACACTGGGCGCCGCCGCTCGGGGCGGTCACTTGAACTTGTGGTTCACCCGGCCGACCGAGCAGGCCCTGGTCGACCGACTGGGCATCGCCGGTCGGGTCGATCCTGTGGAGAGCGATTCGTTGCTGGTGGTCAACCAGAACGGGGGCGCCAACAAGACCGACTACTACTTCAGCCGGACCACCGCCTACGACACCCAACTCCGGCCCGAAGGTGACCGACTGGCCGTGTCCAGCCGGCTCCGGATCGACATGGAGAACCGGTCCCCTGGCGAAGGGCTCCCGCGCTACATCATCGGACCGTACGACGACCGGTTCCAGGCCGGTGAGAACCGCAGCTTCGTCTCCGTGTACTCCCCCCTGGCCCTGACGGGTGCCACCTTCGACGGCACCCCCGTGGAGCTGGCCGCCGAAGACGAGCTGGGACGGCGGGTGTACTCCACCTTCCTCAGCATCCCGTCCATGACCACGCGCACGCTCGAGATGCAGTTGGAGGGGACGGTGGCCACCCTTGCGGGGGGGTGGTACGAGCTGGATCTGCTCCATCAGCCCCTGCTCAGCTCGGAGCCGGTCACCGCCAGCTTCGAGGTTCCCGACGGCTGGCGCATCGTCGAGGCGCAAGGCGCCGATATGGACGGAGATCGGCGCGCCACCGCCGTCGTGGTGCCCGACCAGGACAAGACCATCCGCATTCGGGTGGCCGCGCAGGGGTAGGCCGAAGAGCTGGGGGCGGGCCCGGGAACGTCAGTGATGACATCGGGCCGGGTTTCGGGCATACTGAGCCTGGCTCAGTGTCCTCGGCAGCCTGACTACGGGTGGAGGTTCCATGTTTCGCAAGCTCATGGTCAGTGTGATGCTGCTGGTCGGTGTGATGCTGATGATCCTGATGACGCCTGGCGTGGCGCCGGCGGTGCAGTACCCCCCCGAGACGACGACCACGCGCCCTGACGGCGGTGATGACGACGACGACGGAGGGACGACGACGACGACGACGACGACGACGACGACGACGGCGACGGCAGGGACGACGACGACGGCGACGGCAGGGACGACGACGACGTGAGGGACGACGACGACGACGACGACGACGACGACGACGACGGCGATGACGACGACGACGGCAGGGACGACGACGACGGCGACGGGACGACGACGACGGGTGAGGGACGACGACGACGGTGACGACGGCGACGACGACGACGACGGACGGACGACGACGACGGCGGACGACGACGACGATGACGACGACGGCGGCGACGACGACGACGGTGGCGAGGGCACAACCACCACCGTCGGTGACACGACGACTACCACCACCCGTGAAGTGGTTGCCAAGCCTGACGACAACCAGCCTCGCCCCAAGGGCGACCTGCCCAAGACCGGTGCCGAGACCATTGCCCTGCTGGTACGAATGGGCGCCCTCCTGTTGGTGTCCGGTTTCGTGCTCTACCTGGCGGCCCGCAACCGCCGAGTGGCCACCTCGGACGGGAACGACTCGGGGCCCGGGACGGCCTGAGGGAGCTTCGCTCGAGTGTTGCTCCCGAGCCCTGGCGGGGGCTGATCGGCTCAGCTTCAGACGTTCAGCTTCACTGTTCTTGGAGGTCGCCGCCGGCTTGGTGGTGCTGCTGCGGCTTCCGTTCCGGGCGGGCTGACGCTGTCCTCGTGGTCGTCCGAGCGGTAGTAGCCCCAGCCTTGAAAGCCTTCGGTCTCCACACCGCTGAGCACGGCGCCGACCAGGGGGCCCTCGACCTGCTGGAGGAGCTCCACGGCCCGGTGGTACGCCGTGCGGGTGGTGCTGCCGGCGGTACCCACGAGGATGGTGGCGTGGCCACCGCACCGGGGAGTGGCAGGCACGGGGCTGCACCCGATGCGCCCATGACCCACGTCACCGTGCAGTCGAGCGCCTCCGGTGGCATCGACTGGCACGTCGACGAGCGGGACTGGGCCGAGGGCTACCGCGCCTGAGCCTCGTCGCCCGGCGGGTTCGGGGCGGCGTCGTGCACCTCGACCTCGACGGGGCCGAGGGTCCCGTTGTTGGTCACCTCGGCCGAGCAGGCCGCGACGCCCACCACCAGGTCGGTCTCGGCCCGGAGATCGACGTGGTCGCCGGGCCGGCTGCTGGGCACGCCGATGGTGATGACGCCGCTGAGGGGGTCGGGGGTGACCACCATGAAGAGGTTCAAGGTGGTGGGGATGTCGTCGACCCTGATCCCGAAGGGGGCCAGGTGGGTGGCCAGGTTGGCCAGGCAGCTCGGGTGGCCGGCCATCCCGTAGAGGCGCTCGAACATCTCCTCCGAGCAGGGCGCCACCAGGAAGTCGTGGCGCCCGGCGGTGTCGGCCGTGACCGTGAGCAGGGGGGTGCTGCGGTTGGAGTACAAGATGGTGCCGGACCCCACGTAGATGCTGTTCCCGTAGTCGATGGTGCGCCCCGAGGAGAGCCACTCGTCGGGATCGGCCGTGCCGGCGGTGCGGGCGAAGGCCATGACGTCGGCGACCTGCTCCCCGGTGGGGGAACGCACCCGCAACGTCTGGCCCCGTTCGAGGGCCAGGGCACAGCCGGACTGGGGCGCCAGGCGAAGGGCGTGGCGGGGAGGGGTCATCGGGGCCGGGTGGCCTTGTCGGTGGGCATGGCCCATGGTCTACTAGCCGACGTGGCCGGGCCGGCGGTATCCGGGTCGGGTCCGTCCGCCCCCCGCCGGGGCCTGCGCCTGGCCGAGCTGCTCACCCTGGGTGACCAGACCGACGAGCACGGGCGCCTGCTGCTGGAGGATTCCGCCCCCCGGCAGGCCCAGAAGCGGGTGAAGCGGGCCGGGGTGGCCATGGCCGAGGCCCGCTGCGACTATGCCGACTCCCCCTCGCGGCTCGGGGGCCGCATGAACGTGTCGGCCTACGAAGCCCTGCGTCGCGACACGGCCGAGGTGCTCAACGGCTTCGCCTGGCTGGCCGAGCTCCGCTCCTCGGCCGACCCCACGCCGGGTCGGGGCACCCTCGCCGGCCTGGTCGACGTGGCCAACCTGGGCAGCACCCTGCCCCTGGTGCTGTTCCATCGCGGCCACGACCAGGTCCCCGCCCAGGGGGCCCTGCCCGCCTTTCTCGCTTCGGTGTTCAAGGCCAGCCGGGGCTTGTTCTCGGGGGCGGTGGCCATGCTCAACGACGGTCGGCAGGCCTCGGCGGTGGTCACCACGGCCGAGGTGATGGTCTTCGCCGAGGAGCACGGGCACTTCCGCCGGACCGAGACACAGCGCGTGTGCGCCGCCCCCACCCGTCTGATCGCCCGCACCATCGATGCCGTCTTGACCGGGGAGGGCGCCGAGGCCGGCCGCAGCCGCCTGGGCCATGAGGTCGACGGCACCCAACTGTGGCGGTTCTTCAGCCTCCACGACTCCTTCAGCCAGGCCATGAGCAACTACCGCTTCGTGCTGGACAACCTCACCCGCCAGCACCCCGGAGCCCAGCCGGAGGCGCTGTTCGGAGTGGTGGTGACGGTGGGTGATCGCACCGGCACCTTCGGCGACCTCACCGACGCCCTGGCCCACCACGCCACCCGGGTGCAGTCGGAGCTGAACCAGGTGCTGGGCCGGTCGGGTGAGCTGGCCCCCCTCACCCTCCCTGCGCTCCTCCGGATGCTGTAGCTGCGGCCACCCC
>JAUJNB010000010.1:74750-91004 GCA_030446545.1 Acidimicrobiales bacterium
GCGCCCGCCACCTCGGCCAGGCGCATGACGTGGACCGATCCGGTGATGACGCTGCCGCTGGGCGGGCGGGGCGGGTTGTTGCCCAGGCTGGCCAACCGGCGCTCGTCCTCCTCGGTGAGCTGCTGCTTGGGCACCGGCGACAGGTGGGCCACGTCGGCGGCCTTGATGCCGATGCCGTCGCCGACCCGGTTCCCGAGGTCGTCGTCGATGAGGAAGAAGTGCCAGATCATCCGTTGCTGCACCGGCCGGTCACACTGGCCCAACAGGTCGATGAAGTTGGTCACCAGGTCGTCGCGCTCCCAGTCCAGCATGGTCCGGTAGCGGTCGGCGGCCTGCTGGTAGTCGTTGGTCCGGGGGATGCGGGCCCGGGTGAGCTGGCCCTGGAGCACCGGGCCCTGCTTGTCGTGGGTGGGATAGGTCCCCTCCTGCAGGCCGCCCAGCGTGCTGGGCTCGTAGTTCACGTGCGGGTTCTCGCCGGCGCCGTCGACGAAGTAGGTCATCTGCCCGTCGCGCTGGTTGGTGCGGACCTTGGTGGCCTTGGCCTGGTTCACCGGGAGTTGCAGGTAGTTGGGCCCGACCCGGTAGCGCTGGGTGTCGGAGTAGGAGAAGGTCCGTCCCACGAGCATCTTGTCGTCGGAGAAGTCGAGGCCGTCGACGATGACGCCCGTGCCCATGGCGATCTGCTCGTTCTCGGCGAAGAAGTTCTCGGGGTTGCGGTTGAGCACCATCTTGCCCACCGAGAGCAGTGGGAAGGCGTCCTCGGGCCAGGTCTTGGTGTCATCGAGCGGGTCGAAGTCGAGCTCGGGGTGATCGTCGTCGCTCATCACCTGGACCTGAAGCTCCCACTCGGGGTAGTCGCCCCGGTCGATGGCGTCCATCAGGTCTCGGGTGGCGTGGCCCAGGTCGGTGGCCTGGATCTGATCGGCCTCGGCCTGGGTCAGGCCGGCGACCCCGACCTTGGGCTGCCAGTGGAACTTGACCAGGACCGTGTCGCCGTCGGCGTTGACCATCTTGTAGGTGTTGACGCCCGATCCCTGCATGTGGCGGTAGTCGGTGGGGATGCCCCTTGGGCTGAACAGGTGGGTCAGCATGTGCATGGATTCTGGGGTTTGGCCCATGAAGTCGAAGATGCGGTTGGGCTCCTGGCGGAAGGTGACCGGGTCGGGCTTGAGGGAGTGGATGACGTCGGGGAACTTGATGGCGTCGCGGATGAAGAACACCGCCAGGTTGTTGCCCACCAGGTCCCAGTTGCCGTCCTCGGTGTAGAACTTCACGGCGAAGCCGCGGGGGTCACGGGCGGCCTCGGAGGAGTCGCGCCCGCCGATGACGGTGGAGAAGCGCACGGCCAGGTCGCTGCGCTTGCCCTTGTCGGAGAACAGCTTGGCCCGGGTGTAGGTGGAGGCGGGCTGGTCGCCGATGGTGCCGTAGGCCTCGAAGTACCCGAAGGCGGTGGTGCCCCGGGCGTGCACCACCCGCTCGGGGATGCGCTCACGGTCGAAGTGGCTGATCTTCTCCAGGAACTGGTAGTTCTCCAGCGTGGCCGGGCCACGGGGCCCGACGGTGCGCTGGTTCTGGTTGTCGAAGACGGTGTGGCCCTGGCGATTGGTGAGGGTCTCGTCGGTCATGGTCTTCCTCTCGATGGAGTCGTTCGGTCGGGGGCGGGGAGATCGGGGGCGGGGAGGTCGAGGTCGGGGTCGACCAAGTCGGGAGCAGCGCCGCCCGGCAGGCCCCGGCAGGCCGGGCACGTGCCCCAGAAGGTGACCTCGGCTTCGTCGATCTCGAAGCCGGGGGTGTCGGAGGCTTCCAGGCAGGGTGCGAACCCGACGGCGCAGTCGACGTCGGAAGTGGCGGCACAGGAGCGGCAGACGACGTGATGGTGGTTGTCCCCCACGCGCGCTTCGTAGCGGGCCGGCCCGCCCGCCGGTTGGATGCGCCGGAGCAGTCCGGCCCGGTCGAGCGCGTGCAGGTTGTTGTACACGGCCTGGGTGGACAGGTTGCCGACACGGCGCCGGGCGGCGTGGGCCACCTGGTCGGCGTCGCTGTGGGGTCGATCGCACACCGCTTCGAGCACCGCCAGACGAGACCCGGTGACCCGCAGACCCGATCCCCGCAGGCGCCGGGCCAGCTCCTGGGTGAGTTGCTCGGCGGCCACGGGCCCGACCATACCCCAACCTTGAACTGTTCAACAATAGGCGCTTCGCCTACGGGAAGCGGGCCTCACCCTTGCCGATCTGCGGTCCGGAGGCGGTAGCCCATGCCCCGGACGGTCTCGATGACCTCGGGCCCGAGCTTCTTGCGCAGGTAGCGGATGTAGACGTCGACCACGTTCGAGCCGGGGTCGAAGCCGTAGCCCCAGACGTGGCTGAGCAGCTGCTCGCGCGACAGGACGTGGTCGGGGTGGCGCAGCAACGTCTCGGCCAGGGCGAACTCCCGGGCGGTGAGCTCGACCACCCGATCCCCGACGGTGGCCCGCCGGGTGCGCAGGTCGAGAGCCACCTCGCCCGCCCGCAGCAGGGTCGACTCCTCCTCGGCCCCGTTGCGCAGGCGGACCCGGATGCGGGCCAGCAGCTCTTCGAACCGGAAGGGCTTGGTGACGTAGTCGTCGGCGCCCCCTTCGAGCCCGGCGACGGTGGCCCCAACCTCGCTGCGGGCGGTGAGGATGATCACCGGAAGGCGTTCGCCCCGCCGGCGGATGCGCTCGAGGACCTCGAGGCCGTCCCGCCGGGGCAGGCCGATGTCGAGCACCAGGAGGTCGAAGTCGGCGTCGCGCGCCATGGCCGTGGCCTCGACCCCGTCGTCGACGACGAGGGTGGAGAACCCGTTGGCCTTGAGGCCCTTTTCCAGGAACGAGGCGATGCGAGGTTCGTCCTCGGCGATCAGGATGCGGGCCACCGGTCGCCTCGGGTCTGAGGGACGGGGATGACCACGGTGAACACCGAGCCGCCACCCGGGCGGCTGGCCAGCTCGACGGCCCCCCCGTGGGCCTTGGCGATGGCCGAGACGATGGCCAGGCCGAGCCCGGCGCCGTCGGAGCGTCGCCGTCCGCTGCCGGCTCGGGCGAAGCGCTCGAAGATGCGCTCCCGGTCTTCGGGGGCCACCCCGGAGCCGCGGTCGGCGACCGACAGGTGGAGGTGGCCGTCGAGGAGGACCGATCCGAGCTCGATGGTCGACCCGGGGGTCGTGTGCTGGGCGGCGTTGTCGGCCAGGTTCATCACCGCCTGGGTGAGGCGCTGCCCGTCGGCCACCACCTCGGTGTCGGCGACCGCCTCGAGCTGCCAGTCCCGGTCGGCCAGGGTGCGGGCCCGGGCGTGCCAGCCCCGGGTCAGGGCGGCCAGGTCGAGGGGTTCGAGCTGGAGGAAGTCGGGCTGCTCCACCTTGGCCAGAAGCAGCAGGTCGTCGACGATGCGGCTCATGCGGTCGAGCTCGTCGAGCACCAGGGCCACGGTCTCGCGGCGCTCGTCGGTGTCCTCGTCGAGCAACTCGAGGTGGCCCCTGACGATGGTGATCGGCGTGCGGAGCTCGTGTCCGGCGTCGTCGAGGAACGACTGCTGGGTGGTGAACGCCGTCTCCAGGCGGTCGAGCATGTGGTTGAAGGTGCGGCCCAGTTGGGCCAGCTCGTCCTTACCGCTTACCTCGATGCGCCGGCTCAGGTCGGTCTCGCCGATGGAGCGGGCGGTGTCGGTGAGGTCCCGGACCGGGCGCAGCAGGCGCCCGGCCACCGCCCAGGCCAGCATCGACGCCAGGCCCAGCACGGTGGCGGCGACGGTGGCCCCGATGCGCACGGTGGCGTCGATCTCGTCCCGTTCGGCTTGCAGGAAATGGGCCACCACGAACACCCCGAGGGTCTCGCCTCCGGCCCGGAGGGGGACGGCGACGAAGCGGGCCGGCCCCTTCGGAGTCATCAGCTCGCCGCGTTCGCTGTCGGTCAATCCGGCCCAGTGGGCCACCTGGGCCGGGTCGGCGTCGAGGGGGTGCAGACTGGGAGTGGCGGTGTAGGGCCGGCCGTCGACCAGGGTGAGGATGGCCTCACCGGGGCTGGGGACGTTGCGGCGCACGAACGTGTCGAACACGGCGGCCACGTCGGTCCCGAACGGCTCTCCCGTGTCGGGATCGCGTCCCCCGGCCAGGTTCTCCACCTCGGTCACCTCCTGGACCAGCTGGGCGGCCACCTCCTCGTCCAGGCGTCGGAGCAGGACACTGCGCTCCACCAGGAGCGCGGCGGCGACGGCAACGAAGAGCAGGACCATGTACCAGCCGAGGATCCGCACCCGCACCCCTGCGACCAGTCGTCGCCAACCCGGATCCAGGCCGCCCTCCGGGGCCGGATCCGGATCCGGACGGGGGCGGTGCTCCGCCCCGGAGCCGGCGGTGGTTCCGGGCCGGCCGGGCGGGGGCCGGTGTACCTCCATGGGGTCGTCAGTCGTCGCCATCGTCGCCACCACTGTGGCCGTCGCCGGCGTCGTTACCGCCATCGTCCCCGCCATCGTCCCCGCCATCGTCGTCGTCGTCCAGGTCGTCGCCGGCGCCGTCGCCGGCGTCATCGTCGTCGCCCCCGTCGTCGTCCCCGTCGCCGAGGGGTGGGTTGACCGGCACGGTGGGCGGAGGCACCGTCCGGGCGGTGCCTCGTCCCGTCCCCGACGGCGGGACGGCCCCCGGCGCCGGGGCGGGGCCCGGATCGACCGGCAGGGCGGTGGGGGGACGATCGCCGGAGGCGGGCTGGCCCGGGGTCGGCGGGGGATCGGCGGCGGCGTCGTCGCCGGCGATGGTCGTGGTCGTTTCCAAGGGCGTCGTGGTGATGGTGGTGGTCGTGGTGGTGGTGGCCGTGGTCTGCAGGCGGATGACGGGCACGGGTGGTGGCGGATCGGCGACGCTCGAGAGCGCGCCTGCGACCACTACCCCCAAGGCCGCCATCACCATCAGGACCAGGATCTTCGAGCGCACCATCGGCTCCACCCTGACCGGACGATCTCAGAACCACATGAGAGGGCGATGAGAGTTCTCTCATTCGCTCGCCAGCCACCCGCAGGGAGAGATCGAGGCTGTCTCACCGCCTCGTCATACTCGCGCCATGGACGTCGCCGTCGTCGTGCTCTGCCTCCTGGCCCTGGGTGTCGGGCTGGTCGGCGGGGCCGCCACCGCCGTCTGGGTGGCTCGAGCGCGGGCCGAACCGGGTGCCGGAGGTGCCGCCCTGGTGGACACCGTGGTGGCGGTGGCCGACCAGCGCCTCGGGGCCACGTCCGGGCTGATCGACGGCCAGCTCCGCTCGCTGTCGGCGGAACTGGGGCGCATGACCGAGACGGTGACCCGACTGGAGGCCGATCGGAGCCGCCAACACGGGGAGCTCACCTCCCAGCTCCGGGCCACCGTCGACCAGACCGCCAGCCTCACCAGCACCGCCGCCGCCCTGCGTGAGGTTCTGGCCAGCCCCAAGGCCCGGGGCCAGTGGGGCGAGCGCATGGCCGAGGACGTGTTGCGGCTGTCGGGGTTGGTGGAGGGTATGAGCTACGTGAAGCAGCGGGCGCTGCCGGGAGGCACCGTCCCCGACTTCTCCTTCCTGCTCCCCCGGGGCCTGGTGCTGCACATGGACGCCAAGTTTCCGGCCGCCAACTACGCCCGCTGCCTCCAAGCCACCACGGAGCACGAGCATCAGGTTCATCGCCGCGCCTTTCTGCGCGACGTGCGGGCCCGGGTACGGGAGCTGGGCGGGCGCGACTACGTCGACCCGGCCAACGGGACGCTCGAGTACGTGCTGGCGTTCATCCCCAACGAGAGCATCTACGCCTTCCTCCACGAGCACGACCCCGAGCTGATGGAGGTGGCCCTGCGCCAGAAGGTGGTGCTGTGCTCGCCGCTCAGCCTGTTCGCAGTGTTGGCGGTCGTGCGCCAGGCGGTCGACGCCGCCGCCGTCGAGCACACCTCGGGGGAGATCCTCTCGGCCCTCGGGAGCTTCGGGGCGCAGTGGGACCGGTTCTGCGCCTCGCTCGACAAGCTGGGGCGGGCGGTCGAAGGGGTCGAGGGGGCGTATCGGGAGCTTTCGGGGACCAGGCGTCAGGCCTTGGAGCGGCCGTTGGCCCGGGTGGAGGAGCTGCGCCGCCAGCGGGGCCTGCCCGTCACCGAGCTCCTTCCGGCGCCCGACAGGCAAGGAAGTGGCCCGGAGTGGGCCACGGGGCGCCAGTAACCTGCGGTGGTGTCCCGGCCGTTCTACCTCACCACCCCGATCTACTACGTCAACGACGCCCCTCACATCGGCCACGCCTACACCACCATCGTGGCCGACGCCGTCAGCCGCTGGCACCGCCTGGTGGGCGACGACGTGTTCTTCCTGACCGGGACCGACGAGCACGGGCTCAAGATCGTGCGGGCCGCCGAGGCCAACGGCGTGAGCCCCCTCGAGCAGGCCGATCGCACCAGCGAGCGCTTCCGAGAGGCGTGGCGCCAGCTCGACATCAGCTACGACGACTTCATCCGCACCACCGAGGCCCGCCACGCCGGTGCTGTCGGAGCCCTGCTCCAGGCCATCTACGACAACGGCCACATCGAGCTGGACGCCTATGAGGGCCTGTACTGCGTGGCCTGCGAGGCCTACTACGTGGAGGCTGATCTCATCGACGGGCTGTGCCCGGTGCACCGCCGGCCCGTCGAGGTGTTCGCCGAGGAGAACTACTTCTTCCGCCTCAGCCGCTTCCAACAGCCCCTCCTCGACTGGCTCGACGCCCACCCCGAGGCCATCCGCCCCGAGTCCAAGCGCAACGAGGCCCTCGGGCTCATCCGGGGGGGCCTGTCCGACGTCTCCATCAGTCGAACCTCGATCTCCTGGGGCGTGCCGGTGCCCTGGGACCGGGCCCACGTCTTCTACGTCTGGTACGACGCGTTGGTCAACTACGCCACCGCCATCGGCTACGGCGAGGACCCCGAGCGCTTCGCACGGTGGTGGCCGGCGGTGCACCACGTCATCGGCAAGGACATCCTGCGCTTCCACTGCGTCTACTGGCCGGCGATGCTGCTGGCGGCCGGCCTGGAACCGCCCGGTCGCATCCAGGTGCACGGCTACCTGCTGGTCAGCGGCGAGAAGATGAGCAAGACGGCCTTCAACCACATCGCCCCGGCCGACCTCGTCGCTGACTTCGGGGTCGACGGCACCCGCTACCACTTCCTGCGCGACATCCCCCTCGGCGCCGACGGCGACTTCAGCCACGAGGCCATGGTGGCCCGCTTCAACGCCGACCTGGCCAACAACCTGGGCAACCTGCTCAGCCGGGTGGCCACCGTCGTGGCCAAGAAGTGCGGGGGCATCGGGCCCACCCCTCCGCCCGACAGCCCCCTGGCGGTGGTGGCCGCCGAGGTCTACGGGGAGGTGGCCGACGCCTGGGAGCGGTTGGCCCCCCATGAGGCCCTGGACGCCACCTGGCGCCTGGTGCGTGAAGCCAATGCCCACCTGGAGGCCAACGAGCCGTGGAAGGCCGAGCCCGGGCCGGCCGTCGACGCGGTGCTGGGAGCGGCCCTGGAGGTGTTGCGCATCGTCGCCGTCCTGGCTTGCCCGGCCATGCCCGCCGCCTGTGGCCAGCTGTGGCGCCGGCTGGGCCTCGAGGGTCGCCCCGACCAGCAGCGACTTCCGGAGGCGGCCGGGTGGGGCGGCTATCCCGGCGGACTGCTGGTGGAGAAGGCGGCGCCGCTGTTCCCCCGCCTGCCGCCGGCCTGAGGATCGACACCTCGCCGTCATGTGGACCGACAGTCACTGCCACCTGGCCCCGGGGGCGGAGGGCGCCGCCGCCGTGGCCGAGGCCTCGGCCGCCGGGGTCACCCGCCTGATCAACGTGGGGACCGACGCCGCCGTCTCCCGCACGGCCGTGGAGGTGGCCCGCCACCACGAGGGGGTGTGGGCCACCGTCGGGGTGCACCCCCACGACGCCAGCGGCGGCCTCGACGGCATCGCCGAGCTGCTGGGCGAGTCGGAGGTGGTGGCCGTGGGGGAGTGCGGGCTCGACTACCACTACGACCACTCGCCCCGCCCGGCCCAGCGCCGGGTCTTCGCCGCCCAGATCGGCCTGGCCCAGGCCCACGACCTGGCCCTGGTTCTCCACACCCGGGACGCGTGGGACGACACCTTCGCCATCCTGGCCGCCGAGGGGACGCCGGCCCGAACCGTCTTCCACTGCTTCACCGGGGGCCCGGCCGAGGCCGAACGGGCGCTGGCCACCGGCGCCGTGCTCAGCTTCAGCGGGATCGTGACCTTCAAGGGGGCCACCGCGGTGCGCCGGGCCGCCGCCGGCTGCCCCCTCGACCGCCTGATGGTGGAGACCGACAGCCCTTATCTGGCCCCCCCACCCCATCGGGGCCAGGCCAACCGGCCGGCCTGGGTCCCGCTGGTGGGGGCGGCGGTGGCGGAGGCCAAGGAGGTGCCCCTGGCCACCGTCGAGGAGGCGTCCTGGGCCACGGCCGCCCGCCTCTTCGGCCTGGCCTCACGGCGCTGAGAGGGGCGCGGACAGGCGCCGGTGGCCCGAGGGGGCCCGGCCCTGCGAGGCCGCCAAGCCCGGAATTCCCCCCTTGCTCTCGGCGGCCGAGCCGCCGAGCGAGCGAACCGCTCGCCGGCCAGGGGCGCCGTGAAAGTTGCGGTCTGGTTACAACGCCTCTTAGGGTCGCAAGGGTCCAAGGGGAGAGGGTGGAGTCCTGACGTCCAAGGAAAGTACGTTTCGTCGCGTCTGGCTGCTGGTGGCCATCGCCGCTTCGGTGGTCCTCGGTCCCCGGGTGTTCACCACTGCCGGCCCTGCCGGCGAGCCGGTGGAGGTGCTGGTCGCGGCGGGCGCCCCTGGGGTACCGGCCGTCCTGGCCGCGCCGCCGGAGCCCTCGAACCCTGGGCCCACCCTCGTGCCCGCCGTGGCGGAGGAGCCCGAGGCACCTCCGACCACCGAGGACGTGGCCCCCGCCACCAACGAAGTGACCGTGGAGCCGGTCGAGAAGGTCTCCCCGCCCACCACCGAGGCCCCGGCGCCCCCGACCACGGCCGAGCGCCCGCTGCCCGCCACCACGGTGCCTCCCACGACCACGCCGCCCCCACCGCCGCCGGCCGAGCCCGCCCCCGACCCGGCCGCCCTGTCGGCCACCCACGAAGACGGGGTCCACGAGGGGATGGTCTCGTGGTACGACCTGCCTGGATCCCGAGCCGGGGTGTGCGCCCATCGCACCATCGCGCGGGGCACGGTCGTGACCGTCACCAACCTCGACACGGGCCAGTCCATCACCTGCACGGTCGACGACCGCGGTCCCTACAGCGGTGACGCCAAGATCCTCGACCTCCACAAGGACGACTTCGCCCGCCTCGCCCCCCTCGAACAGGGGGTCTTCCCCGCCCGCCTCGACTGGTGACGCGTCCCGGGTGACGCTTTCAGGTCGGGAGGTCGCCGACCTGCTGGCCGGCCACGACCTGCGCCCCAGCCGGGCGCTGGGCCAGCACTTCGTGGTCGATCCCAACACGGTCCGGCGCATCGCCCGCCTGGCCGGCCTGGGCCCGGGTGACCGGGTGGTCGAGATCGGGGCCGGGCTGGGCTCGCTCACCCTTGCGCTCTGCGAGACGGGGGCGCAAGTGGTGGCGGTGGAGATCGATCGCCGCTTGCTGGTGCCCCTGCGGGAGGTGGTCGAGCCGGCCGGGGCGACGGTGGTCCACGCCGACGCCCTCACCCTCGACTGGAGTGCGCTTCTCGGGCCGGCGACGGAGGCCGACGGCATCGGACCCCGAGGCAGCTGGTCCCTCGTCGCCAACCTTCCCTACAACGTGGCCACGCCCCTCGTGGCCGACCTGCTCGACAAGGTCCCGGCCATCGCCCGCATGCTGGTGCTGGTGCAGCGGGAGGTGGGCGAACGGTTGGCGGCGGGCGTGGGTGACCGGGCCTACGGGGCGGTGTCGGTCAAGGTGGCCTACTGGGCCCGGGCCCGGCTGGCCGGCAGCGTCCCCCCTGGGGTGTTCCTTCCCCAACCGGCGGTGGCCTCGGTGCTCGTGAGCCTCGAACGCCGTCCCACACCGGCGGTCGACCCCACCGAGGTGACGCCTGAGGCACTCTTCGCCCTGGTGCGGGCCGGCTTCGCCCAGCGCCGAAAGATGTTGCGGCGGGCCCTGGCCGGCGTGGCCGAGGCCGGGGACTTCGCCGGGGCCGGCGTGCGGCCCGAGGCCCGGGCCGAGGAGCTCGACGTGGTGGCGTGGGGTCGCCTGGCGGCGTGTGTGCAACGACGCCGGGACCGCCCGTGAGCCCTCCGAGCCCCGCCGAGGTGGCCGGTGCAGGGGCGGGCGGGGCCGCCGTACTGCTGGCCCCGGCCAAGTTGACCTGCTCGCTGCGCATCACCGGCACCAGGCCCGACGGCTACCACGAGATCGATGCCGAGATGGTCACTCTCGACCTGGCCGACGAGCTCACCTTCACCGCCGGCGATCATCTCGAGGTGGTGGGGGCGGCGGGGGCGACGCGGCCCGGTCTGGCCGTCCCAGGCGGCGAGCAGAACCTGGTGCGGCGGGCCCTGGCGGCGCTGGACCGACAGGCGAGCGTGCGCCTGGTCAAGCGCATCCCCGCCGGCGCCGGACTGGGCGGCGGTTCGGCCGACGCCGCCGCCGTGTTGCGCTGGGCCGGCTGCGGGGACGTGTCGGTGGCCGCCTCCCTCGGGGCCGATGTGCCCTTCTGCCTGCTCGGAGGCCGGGCCCGGGTCACGGGTGTGGGGGAGGTGGTCACCCCCCTGGCCCCGCTCGAGCGGACCTACACCCTGCTCATCCCGCCCTTCGGCGTGGCCACCGTCGAGGTGTACCGGGCGTGGGACCACCTGGGCGGGCCCACGGCCGAGGGCCCCAACGACTTGGAGCCGGCCGCCCTGCATGTCGCCCCGGCGCTGGCCGAGTGGCGGGACCGCCTGGGCGACGCCACCGGCGCCTCCCCGGTGCTGGCAGGGAGCGGCTCGACCTGGTTCGTGGCCGGCGCCTACCCCGGCGAGGGCAGGATCGTGGTGCGTACCACTCCCGGCGGCTCCGGGTGCGCTGCGGCCATGGCCTCGAGGAGCTGAGCCCGGAGCTCCTCCTCGTAGACGGCGACGCCAGCGCCGGCCATGGTGGGCGACAGATCGGGGTCCCAAGGAGTCTCAGGCAGCGGCCCGGCCAGGGACACCCGGGAACGGGGGCGAGCCACGGCGTCGCCATAGGCGCCGGCCGTCATCCTCCAGGGGACCGTGCCGGCCCGGTCGGCCAACCACCCGGTGATGGCCAGCCCGGCGGCGTCAAATCGGCGTGCTGGTGACAGATCGGCCCACCGGCTCCGAGCTGGCGCAGGCGTATCAGCCGTGGTCGCGCACGGCGTCACGAGAGCGGAGGTCGAGCGCATGCCGTCGTGCGGCGGTTGGCCGAGGCGAAGGCGACCTCGGCCTCAGTCCCGGTGATCAGGATGAGGGACGGGGACCACAGTCAGGTGGTCGATGTGAGCGAAGTCGTCCGGGTTGCAGGTGTGCAGGGCCAAGCCGTTGGAGATGGCGGTGGCGGCGATCATGGCGTCGAAGGAGCGAGCAGCCGACTTACGCCCGGATCGGCGTAGCGACGCTGCGACGTGGCCGAAGGCCCGCGCCGCAGGGGCATCGAACGGAAGGGGATCGAAGTCCGCTTCGGCTTGCTGGAGGTGCGCCTGTCGGGCTGACTGCTCGTCGGGCGACGAAGCGACCAATGGACCTACGGAGAGCTCCGCCAGGGTGACTGCCGTGATCATGGGCTCGGCCGGCAGCCCAGTGGCGTCGGCCAGCCGTCCGAGGAGGATGACCGTGCTGGTGTCGAGCATGCCTCGTGTCGGAGCCACGCTCACAGCGTTGCGTCGAGGACGTGGTCCATATCGGCGCGTAGGCGCTCGGGGTCGACGGAAGGGAGCCGGCGCCACCGCTGGAGCAGGATCTCGGCCGACAGCGGTTGCCGGGTGAGTGGCCGGAGTTCGGCCACGGCCTTGCCGGAACGCGTGATCGTCACTCTTCGACCTTGCGCCACGCGGTCGACGACGTCACCTCCGTGGTTGCGCAGATCTCGGATTGAGACTTCCTCCATCGCTCAAAGCGTATCACCGGTGAGACACCCGTACTTGCGCTGATCCATCCCATGACCGGACCGCCGAAACGATCCGGCGCGAGCGTCACGACCGCCGACAACGTCATGACCCGTCCACGCATCGATACCACCGGAGCTGCGGCAGCGACGTGGCGCCGAAGGCGGACCACACCGGTGGCACCGCAGAGCGCGGCAGCGACCACCCCGCTGACCAGAGTGGGGCAGCACGGCAAAGGAGCCGGAGCGCCTACTTCTTGGCCCGGCGTTGGAACCGCGTGCGCTTGAGCATCTTCTTGTGCTTCTTCTTGCGCATACGCTTGCGGCGCTTTTTGATCAGCGATCCCATCTGGCGCCGAGGGTAGTGCCAGGTCGCCGCCGGTTCCACCCGGGCTACCGTGGGTGCGACGCGATCGGGGGTCGTCCAATGGCAGGACATCTGGTTTTGGTCCAGAGAATGGGGGTTCAACTCCTCCCCCCCGAGCAGTGACGCAGCCCCGGCTGTCCTGCGTGGTGCTGGCCGCAGGCCAGGGGACCCGCATGGTCTCGGCTCGTCCCAAGCCCCTGCACCGCCTGTGTGGCCGGGCCATGCTGCTGCACATCCTCGACGGCCTGGCCGAACTGGAGCCGGCCCAGGTGGTGGTGGTGGTGGGCCACGGCGCCGAGCGGGTGACCAAGAAGCTGGTCGACGACGGCCCGAGCGGCCTCCCCATCGACTTCGTCGACCAGGTGGTGCAGCGGGGTACGGGCCACGCGCTTCTGACGGCGCTGACCGCCTTCCCCGACGACGACCTCGACGACCCGACGAGCAACGGCGACGACGTCCTCGT
This sequence comes from Acidimicrobiales bacterium, assembly GCA_030446545.1. Classification (GTDB taxonomy): domain Bacteria; phylum Actinomycetota; class Acidimicrobiia; order Acidimicrobiales; family CADCSY01; genus JADDRA01. The sequence continues at coordinate 87,633 of JAUJNB010000010.1, forward strand.
CGTCCCCGGCGACGCGCCGCTACTGCGCTCGACGACCCTGGCCCGCCTGGTCGAGGCCCATCGCCGGGCCGATGCCGCCGCCACCCTCCTCAGCGCCCGGGTGCCCGACCCCCGGGGCTACGGCCGGGTGGTGCGCGGGCGGGAGGACCGGGTGATGGCCATCGTCGAGGAGGTCGAGGCTGCGCCCGACGAGGTCGCCATCGACGAGGTGGCCACGTCGGTCTACTGCTTCCGCCGCAGCCTGCTGGCTCCGGCGCTGCGTCGTCTCAGCCCGGAGAACCGCAAGGGGGAGTACTACCTCACCGACGTGATCGCCGTGCTGGCCGGGGCCGGCTACCGGGTCACTTCCCTGGCCGTCGACGACCCCCTCGAAGCGGTGGGGGTCAACGATCGCGTCCAGCTGGCCGTGGCCGAGGCCGAGCTGCGCCGGCGCATCAACCGGCGCTGGATGGCGCTCGGGGTCACCATGGTCGACCCCGAGCGCACCTACGTCGACACCACCGTGCGCCTGGCGCCCGACGTCACCCTGTTCCCCGGGACGCTGCTGCAGGGAGCCACCGTCGTGGGCCAGGGCGCCCAGGTGGGTCCCGAGTGCCACCTGGTCGACTCCGTGGTCGGCGCTCAGGCCCGGGTGGCCCAATCGGTGGCCACTGACGCCGAGATCGGTACCGGGGCCCGGGTGGGGCCCTTCGCCCACCTCCCGCCGGGCACGGTGGTCCCCCCCGGCGAGGAAACCGGCGCGTTCTACACTCCGACCCAGGAGTGAGCGGGCCGGCGAGGAGAGGCAGGCGAATGGCAGTGAGCGGTCGGGTGGGCATGGAGCTGGTGCCCAAGAAGAAGCTGCACCTGCTCACCGGGCGCACCCATCCTGGGCTGGCGCGCGACATCGCCGAGCACCTCGGTGTCGAACTGGGCGAGGCCAACCTGATCGACTTCGCCAACTCGGAGATGCGCTGCCAGTTCGGCGATTCGGTGCGAGGCGCCGACGTCTTCATCGTCCAGACCCACTGCATGTCGGCCACCCGGTCGGTGAACGACGCCATCCAGGAGCAACTCATCATGATCGACGCGGCCAAGCGGGCGTCGGCCAAGCGCATCACCGCCGTGTGCCCCTACTACGGCTACTCCCGACAGGACCGCAAGACCCAGGGTCGCGAGCCCATCACGGCCAAGTTGGTGGCCGACCAGTTGCGGGCGGCGGGGGCCAACCGGGTGGTGAGCGTCGACCTGCACTCGGGCCAGATCCAGGGCTTCTTCGACGGCCCCTTCGACCACCTCACGGCCATGCCCGTGCTGGTGGACCACCTGCGTGTCCACCTCGGCAGCGACGTGGTGGTGGTGGCCCCCGACGCCGGTCGCATCAAGGCGGCCGAGCGATTCTCCCGTCACCTGGGCACCGACATGGCGTCGGTCTACAAGCGCCGTCGCAAGGGTGAGGTCAACCAGGTGGAGGCCCTCGGGGTGATGGGGGAGGTGACCGGCCGGTGCTGTGTGCTGGTCGACGACATGATCGACACCGCCGCCACCATCGTGGCCGCGGCCGAACAGCTCAAGGAGCGGGGGGCGTCGGAGGTGTGGGCCGCGGCCACCCACGCGGTGTTCTCGGGCCCGGCCGTCGACCGCCTGAAGAACTCGGTGATCGACCGGATCGTCGTCACCGACACCCTGCCGCTGCCCGACGACAATCAGATCGACAAGGTGGAGGTGCTTCCCATCGCCCAGATCATCGCCGACGCCATCGACGCCGTGTTCGAGGACACCTCGGTCTCGGAGATCTTCGGCGGTGAGAACCAGTCATAGGCTCGCCCCGCTCGCCGAAGGGCACGGTGCCGCCTCCTGGCGAAGCAGGGCTCGCTGTCGCTCGCGCTTCGTCGGTACACTCCGCCCATGGCTGAGGTGGCGTTGCGGGCAGAGGTCGGTCGGATGCTGGGCTCCCGGGGCTCGAGGCGGCTGCGGGCCGAGGACAAGGTTCCGGCCGTGGTCTACGGCCACGGCATCGACCCGGTCTCGGTCGCCGTGCAGCGCCGTGAGCTGCGCCTGGCCCTGACCACCGATGCCGGCATGAACGCCCTGATCGACCTCGAGGTCGACGGCACCCAGCACCTCACCATCGTGCGTGACGTGCAGCGCGACCCGATCCGCAACCGGGTCACCCACGTCGACTTCATCCTGGTGCGCCGGGACGAGGTCATGACCGTCGAGGTTCCGGTGGTGGTCACGGGGTCCGCCGAAGCGGTCCGGCGTGAGGGCGGCACCGTGGACCAGGTGGTGTTCAACCTCGAGGTCTCGGCCACGCCCGGGAACATCCCCAACGAGTTCGTGGTGGACGTCTCGGGCCTGGCCATCGGTGACACCATCAGGGTGGACGACCTGGACATGCCCACCGGCGTGACCACCGAGGTCGACCCCGAGGAGCCGGTGGTCATCGCCCAGATCACCCGGGCCACCATCGAGGCCGAGGAGATGGACGCCGAAGCCGAGGCCGCCTCCGAGGCGGCCGCCGGCGAGGGGTCGGACGGCTCCTAGCAGGGCCGTCGTTCTCCTCCGAGCCAGCTTCGTCGTGCCCCTTCCGGGCTGGGTTGCCGGCCGGAGTCGGGGCGATGCCGGCCGGGGCGCGTTGGCCGACTTGTTGGTGGTGGGCCTGGGAAACCCCGGCCTCGAGTACGACGGCACCCGCCACAACGTTGGGGAAGAGGTGGTCGACCTGCTAGCCGAGCGCTATGGCGCCTGCCCCAAGCGGGCCGTGGGACGGGCGCTATCGGCCCAGGTGCATGTCGACGGGCGCCTCCTTGTCCTGGCCAAGTCCAACGTGTTCATGAACCTCTCGGGCGAGACGGTCGCCCCGCTGGTGCGCCGATACTGCCCTGACGACGTCGGCCGTCTGGTGGTGGTCCACGACGAGCTCGACCTGGAGCCGGGCCGGGTCAAGGTCAAGGTCGGCGGGGGACTGGCTGGCCACAACGGCCTCAAGTCGGTCAAGGCCCACCTCCACAGCGACGCCTTCGTGCGGGTGCGCCTCGGAGTGGGCAAGCCCCCCGGTCGCCAAGCCGGCGCCGACCACGTGTTGCGCCGCCCAGGCAAGGCCGAGCGAACCGAGCTCGACATCGCTGTGGTCGAGGCCGCCGATGCGGTGGAGCTCATCCTCACCGACGGCGCCGACCGGGCCATGAACCGCTACAACTCCTGAGGACCCGGGTCTCGGGGAGGCCTCCTGAACCGGGCAGGCTGGTGGTCGTGAGCGACTCGAACCTGGCCGACGACGGTCGCAGCCAGCGGGAGCGGATGCTGGCTGGCGATCTCTACCTGGCCGGCGACCCCGAGTTCGAGGCCGAGAACCGGCGGGCACTGCGACTGATGGAGGAGTACAACGCC
>JAUJNB010000010.1:91104-106701 GCA_030446545.1 Acidimicrobiales bacterium
GCCAAGTGGGAGGCAGCTCGGCCCATAACCATCGGCGACAACGTGTGGCTCGGCGGCGGGGTCATCGTCCTGCCCGGCGTGTCGGTGGGGGAGAACACCGTGGTGGGTGCAGGCACCGTCGTCCTGCGCGACCTGCCCGCCGACGTCGTGGCCGTGGGCAACCCGGCCCGGATCGTCCGGCGGCTCTGACCGGGGCCGCCTATTCCGCGTCGGCGTCCAACGCCTGCTGGCGGCGGACCAACAGGTCGGCCACCACCGCCACCGCATGGGGGATGAGCTCCAGGGGTTGGTCGGCTTCCTCTTCGAACGAAGTCTGCGCCCCGTCGGGGGTGCTGGCCGTTCCTCGGATCCGCCACCGGGGCCGGTGGAATTCCTGGTGCTGGTCCCCTTCCGGTGGGTCGTCGACCACGAACTCGATCCGCCAGGTGTTGGCCTCAGGGTTGTCCATGACCAGGGTCTAGCACGGTGTTCCCATCGCGTTCTCGATGAGCGAGACTGAGCGGCGTGGGGGTCGTGTGGACCATGGCCAAGGCCGAGTTGCGCAGTCGCCGGGTGGCGATCGTGGCGCTGGCCGTGCTGATCGGATTGGCCGGCGGCGTGGTGATGGCCGCGGTCGCCGGCGCCACCCGCACCCGCCAGGCGCTTCCCGAGTTCCTCCGCCACAATCGGCCCGAAGACGCGGCGGTGGCCAACCTCGACAGCTTCCCCGCCGGAGAGCAAGAGGCCCTGGCCCGACAGATCGCTGCGCTCCCCATGGTGGCGGATGCCGCCTGGGCCGCGTTCGTGCCGCTGAGCGAGGTCGGGTCCGACGGGTTGTCCTCGGACCAGGCCACGCGGTTGAGCCCGGTGGTGGTCATCGACGGCAGCTACTACGAGGACATGGCCCGGCCACTGCTCGTCGCCGGGCGCCACCCCCGACCCGACCGGGCCGAGGAGGTGGCCGTGGACGAATCCCTGGCGGCCCGCCGGGGGTTGGGGCCGGGAGATTCCTTCGACGTCAGGGCGTTCCCCGCCGAGCACCTCGAGCCGGCCCTCATCGGAGACCCCGAGGGTTCCGGCGGGCCGATTGTCCGCCTGACCGTGACGGGCATCGAGCGCCAGCCGTTCGACCTGACCGCCGTTCCGGCGAGCTCCCTGCAGCCGGAGGACCCCAACCTCTACCTGACCCCCGCCTTCTGGGATCGCTACGGCGACGACATCGCCACCCTGGGGACCTCCCTGGTGGTGCGGCTGGAGGGTGGTGCTCGCAGCGTGGGTGCCTTCGAAGAAGCCGTGCTCGATCTGACCGATGGGGAGGCGTTCGTCGAACCCGGTGCCCAGGACCTCGTCGAATTGCCTGCGGTGCAACAGGCCATCGACGTCCAGGCCGGTGCCCTGCTGGCCTTCGGAGGGCTGACCGCCGTGGTTTCGTTCCTCATCGCAGGCCAGGCCGTCAGCCGGGAGGCGGCCCTGGCCGCCGCCGACCACTCGGTCCTGCGCTCGCTCGGGGCGACCCGCGGGCAACTGGTCGGGGCCGGCCTCTACCGGGCCGGGGTGGTGGGCCTGGCCGCAGCCGCCCTGGCGGTGGTGGTGGCGGTGATCGCTTCGCCCCTCGCACCCATCGGCCTCGCCCGTCAGGCCGAGCTGGACCCCGGGTTGGCCGTGGACGCACCGGTCCTGGGGGCAGGCGCCCTCCTGGTGGTGGTCCTGGTGCTGGCCAGGACGGCGGCGGCGACGTGGTGGGCGACCCGACCGACGAGCACGGCGGGAGGCACGAGTGGTACGAGGTCCCAACCGCGGTGGGCGCCTCGGGGTCGGCCGACCGTCGCCATCGGGGTGGGGATGGCCATGCAGCCGAGCGTGGGCGGGAGCCGCCCGGCCCGGCGGGGGTCGGTGGCGGGCGTCGTGCTCGGCATCACCGCGGTCACCGCCGTGGTCGTGGTCGGCACCAACCTGGACGCGCTGTTGGCCGCTCGCCGGCTCCAGGGCTGGAACTGGGACGTGGCCGTGGGCTCGTACTCCGAGCCCGATTCCGCCGACGAAGGCGCCGAGCTCCTGGTGGCCAACCCCGACGTGGCCGCCTTCTCCGGCATCGCCTACGGACCGCTCACGATCGACGGGATCGACGTCGATGTCGCCGCCGTCACCACCGACCACGGCCTGGTCTCCTCGCCGGTTCTCGCCGGCCGCCACCCCGAGGCACCGGGGGAGATCGCGTTGGGGGCCGCCACCTTGCGCGCCCTGGGGAAGGGCGTCGGTGACGAGGTGCAGTTGACCTTGGGTGACCCGGCCTCGGTGCCGGCCCGGGTGGTGGGCACGGTGGTGCCACCTGCGGTGATCGACCGGGGCATGACCCTCGGGTCGGGGGCGGTGATGACGGCGGCCGGGGCCGAGGAGGTCATCGGGGAGGTGGTGGGTGAGGTGGTGCCTCAGACCTTCCTCGTGCGCCTCGTGCCTTCGGCCGACCGGGAGATGGCACTCGAGCGCCTCGGTGAAGACTTCGAGGGCACGGTGCTGGCCTCCACCCTGCCCAACGATCTGGAGAACCTCCGACGAGTGCGGGGCCTGCCCCTGATGTTGGCCGGGCTGACCGGGTTGCTCGGGATGGCGACGCTGGGCCACGCCCTGTTCATCGCTGTGCGCCGCCACCGGCACGATCTGGCCGTGCTCCGGGCCGTGGGTTTCCTACGGCGCCAGGTTCGGGCCACCGTGAGATGGCAGGCCACCACCCTGGCGGCGGTGGCGCTGGTCGTCGGACTGCCCCTCGGCCTGGTCGCCGGGCGCTGGGCGTGGACGGTGGTGGTGGAGCGGGTGGGAGCCCCGGCGGGCACGCTTCTCCCGGTGGGGGCCCTGCTCACCACCATCGTCGCCGTCGTGGTGCTGGCCAATCTGGTGGCGGCCGTCCCGGCCGGCACCGCACTGCGGGGCCGTCTGGGCCAGACGCTGCGCAGCGAGTGACCGGGTGTTGGCTCGGCGAAGGTGACGCCGAGAGGTCCATCCACCTGATCCGAGGCCGAACGGGGTAGCCTCGGGGATTCACCCGCTGCCCTGGTGCCGGCGCGACGGTGACGAAGTCCCTGGTGCCGCCCGGCCGCGCGACTGCGTGTCGGTGTCTCCCACCGAAGGACTCCTGTTCATGAGCACGCCCGATCCCCGCCGTCGCGACCGCGCCAGCCGTCCCAATCCTGAACGGGGGGCGCACGCCGGCCGCGGTGCCCATCGTCCCTCGGGCGGCGACGCCCCGGTACGGGTTGCGTCCCCGACCCCGCCTTCGTCACCGGCATCCTCTCCCGGGACGGCCACGTCCTTCGCCGACTTGGGCGTCCCCGCCTGGCTCGTCGTCCCGCTGGCCCAGCAGGGGATCGAAGCCCCGTTCCCCATCCAGGTGGCCACCCTGCCCGACACCCTCGCCGGTCGCGACGTGCTGGGCCGGGGCCGTACCGGCAGCGGCAAGACGCTCGCGTTCGGCCTTCCCCTCGTGGCCCGGTTGGCCGGCGGCGATCGCCGCCCCCGCCAGGCTCGCGCCCTCGTCCTGGTGCCCACCCGTGAGCTGGCCAACCAGGTGCTGGCCGTCGTCCGGCCGCTGGCCGAGACGGCCGGGCTGACCGCGACGGTCGTCTTCGGGGGCGTCGGCCAGAACCCGCAAGTGAAGGCCCTGGCCCGTGGGGTCGACGTGCTCATCGCCTGCCCCGGGCGCCTCGAGGACCTCATCTCCCAGCGCCTCTGCGATCTCTCGGCGGTGGAGGTCACGGTCATCGACGAGGCCGACCACATGGCCGACCTCGGGTTCCTGCCCGCCGTGCGCCGCATCCTCGACCGCACCCCCGAGGTCGGCCAGCGCATGCTGTTCTCGGCCACCCTCGACAACGGGGTCGACGTCCTGGTCAAGCGCTACCTCGACCGGCCCACGACCCACTCCGTCGACCCTGCCGTCTCCCCCGTGTCGACCATGACCCACCACGTGTTCGCCGTCAGCGCCGCCGACAAGCAGGCCGTCATCCACGAGCTGGCTGCCGGCCAGGAGCGCAGCCTGTTGTTTCTGCGCACCAAGCACACCGCCAAGAAGCTGGCCAAGCAGCTCACGGCGGCAGGCATCCCCGCCGTCGAGCTCCACGGCAACCTCAGCCAGGGCGTGCGAGAGCGCAACCTGGCTGCCTTCGCCGACGGTTCCTCCAAGGTGCTGGTGGCCACCGACATCGCCGCCCGCGGCATCCACGTCGACGACATCGCCCTCGTCGTCCACGTCGACCCGCCCACCGAGCACAAGGCCTACCTGCACCGCTCCGGGCGCACCGCCCGGGCTGGGGCCGGCGGCACGGTGGTCACCCTGGCCCTTCCCGAGCAGGCCCGCGACGTGCGGACCCTGGCCAAGCAGGCCGGGATCCGACCCACCACGGTGGCAGTGCGCCCCGGAGCGGCCGAGGTCGTCGCCCTCACCGGCCCCCCTGCGGCCTACATCGAGCCGGCGGTCGTGGTGCCCGACGTGACCCGACCGGGCGGCAGGAACAGCCGGGCTGGGCGCAAGCCTGATCGCTCGGGCAGGGCAGCGGCGCCGGCCGGCCACGGTCGGTCCAACCGCCAGGGAGCCCGACCGGGCGGGCCCGCAGGGCCGGCCCGCACCCGGGCCGAGCTGGCCGCCCGGGCGGGCCGACCTCCCGCCGCCCGGCGACGGGCCCACTGACCCGCACCGCCTTCACGCGGCGGCCGTCGCTGCCCCACCGCGCCACTCCGGCGGTGAGCGCCCGGCGCCCCCGCCCACTTGTGGCCCCGCGGGGCCGCGAGGGCCCAGAAATGGACACCACTGGCGGCTGCCGCGCCGGGCGCCGTGGGATGATGTCTTCGTGCCCGTCGAGCCCCCGCCCGAGCTGGTCGCCGGCCGGTACCGCCTGGGGCCGGTGATCGGTCGGGGTGGCATGGGCGAGGTCCGCCGGGGCCGTGACCTGCGTCTCGACCGGGAGGTGGCCGTCAAGCTCCTGCGGAGCGACCTGGCGGAGCAGCCCGAGGTGCGGCGGCGCTTCGAGGAAGAAGCCCGGTCGGCGGCCCAGCTCGTCCACCCCAACGTGGTGGCCACCTTCGACTCCGGTGAGCATGCCGGCGCCCCCTACATCGTGATGGAGTGCCTTCCCGGGCGGACGCTGGCCGACGAGCTGGCCGAGGGTCCCCTGGCCACGGCCCGGGTCCGCCAGGTCGCCGCCGCGGTGTTGGGTGCCCTCAGCGCCGCCCACCGGGTCGGCATCGTCCATCGCGACGTCAAGCCGGCCAACATCCTGGTGGCCGACGACGGCAGCGCCAAGGTGGCCGACTTCGGCATCGCCAAGAGCACGCAGGGCCTCGACCTCACCATCGCCGGCCAGGTCATCGGCACCCCTGCCTACCTGGCGCCCGAGCGGCTGGACGGCCAACCGGCCACGCCCCAGAGCGACCTGTACTCGCTCGGCGTGGTGCTCTACGAGGCCCTGGCCGGCCGCCAGCCCTTCTCGGGGGAGACACCACTGGCCCTGGCCCATGCCGTGCACACCACCACGCCGGTTCCCCTGGGCCAGTTGCGGCCGGATCTCGCCCCCGACCTGGTGGCCACCGTGGAGCGGGCCATGGACCGCGTGCCGGCGCGACGGTTCCCCGACGCCGGCGCCATGGCCGACAGCCTGACGGCCGGAGTGACCGCATCGCCGGCGGGCTGCGGCGGGGCGGCCAGGGACAACGCCGTTCCCGGGGACGCCACCCGCCTGGTCAGCCTGGGGTCCACCCAGCGGTTGCCGGGACCGCCCGTCACGGAAGGTCGGGCGGCCGATTCCCCGGCCCCCGACCCGGCCCCGGACCTGCCGCGCCGCGATCGCTCCTGGTTGGCCACCGTGGTCGGGGTGGCCGTGGTGGGCGTGGTGGCGGGGGCGGCGGTGCTCGCCACCCGGGATCAGGCTCCGGAGGCGACGTCGCCGCCCACCACGGTGGCCGCCACCGATCCGTCGGCCCCCGACCCGTCGGCGTCGCCACCGGGCGGGCCGGGTGGGGAGCTGCCCCCGCCGCTGGACGACGCGCTCCGTCGCCTGGAAGAGGCGGTGCGCGGGTGAGCGCTCGCCGTTGGCCCACGAAGGGCGGCAGCGCCCTCCTTCTGGCGTTGAGCCTGGTGATGATGGCCGTCCTCGGTGGGTGCGGCGGTGATCAGCCGACGATGCCGGAGGCGGCCGCCATCGAGCTCGGCGAGCGCATCCAACAGGTTCGGGAGGCGGCCGAGGCCGGCGACACCGACACGGCCCGGGCCCGGCTGGAGGAGATCCGCGCCGCCACCGACGAGCTGCTGGCCGGTGGCCAGATCAGCGGCTCCCGGGCCGAGCTCATCGCTCGGGCGGCCGGCGACGTCGACCAGAGCCTGGCGCTGTTGGTGACCACCACGACCGTCGCGCCGGTGACCACGGCGCCGCCCACCACCGCACCGTCATCGGTGGAGGGCCCCAGCGGGCAAGGCGATCGTGGGGGAGGCGGGGACGACGACGATGACGACGATGACGACGATGACGACGACCAAGCGGATGATGAGAAGGGACCGCCCAAGGGCGACAAGAGCCAAGGGCGGAACCGGGACTGAGCGGGTGGTGGCCTCGGGCGGCCGCTCGACCCGGGCGGAGCGTCCGGGGTTGGCGACCCGTGGTTGGCGACCCGGCGTAGCATCAGGGCGCTGGTCGGAGGCCGAACCGAGGAGGCGCCATGGACGCGAGACGACTGGGAGAGGCCGGGCTCCAGGGCTGGCGGGGGCGGCTGGCCGACCAGGTCGCCCCGGCGGTCGCACGACGAACGTCGCTCGAGCTCGACCAGGTCCGCAGGGTGATCGGCGGCCTCTTCCTCGTCCTCACCGTGTTGTACCTGCTCAAGGCCGGCCGGGAACTCGCCCGGCGGTGAGCGCCAGGCCCGATCTCCACGGTGGCAAGGTGCAGACCGGGCCGCCCGAGTCGACCTCACCCGAGCAGCGACGTCCCAGCGCGGTGGTGGTTGCCCTCGCCATGTGGTGGCCGGCATCGCCCAGGACGATCCGCTGACCCACGCAGTTTCAGCTCGAACGCCCTCGTCGGCTCATGGCCGCGACCAGTAGGAAGGCGGCGCCGAAGACGGCGACCCCGATAGCCACCCCCAGGACGGCTCGGACGATGGAGGAGGTCCCACCCTCGAGCGCCTCGAACTGTACGGCGGCGCTGTAGACGTCCTGGCCCTCAGTGTTGGCGACATCACCTCTGGTGTCGTCCCATCCGACCACGGTGTAGGCCTCAGAGGCCACCAAGCCCGGAGGCTGGCGGATGTCGGCGTTGCCGTACCAGACGCCGCTTTGACGCTCGATGGACCGGTCGGTGACGCGGATGTTCTCGGACCAGGTGCCCCCGTTGTCGCTCGACGACGCCAGATACACGTCGTTGACGAAGCCCCCGACGGTGGCATCGTTGCGGAAGTCCCACCAGGCCACGTCGACGCGGCCGTCGGGAGCGACGATGAGTTCAGGGTGGTATTGGCCGACGAGGGCGTCGGCGGGGTCATCGCTGAGCCGCGCCGGCTCGGTCCAGGTCACCCCGCCGTCCGTCGACCGCTCGTGGTAGATGTCGTTGACCCACTGGATGCCCTGGGGTGTCTCCGCTTCGTACACGAGGTGCAACGTGCCCTGCGGACCACCAGCGGGCGACCACGCCAGAGCCGGGTAGCGGTAGGTCTGGGTCGCCGGGCTCAGCTCGACCACCTCGAAGGTCCGGCCGCCGTCCCGGGAGGTGGAGAGAAACGCCGCGGTGTCGTCCATCTGCGGGCCGGAACCGAACCGGGCGTTCCACACCGCGTACAGCGTGCCGTCCCGGTCGAGGGTCAAGTCGGGCCAGTAGTAGAGGATCTCATCCGCCGGTGGGACCTCGTCAGGTGGGATCTCGTCGAGGTCGGCCGCTTCTCGCAGCCGGCGCCGATTGTCGTCATTCTCGAAGTACCCGGCCGTGAGGTCCATCGGCTCGGAGAAGGTGACGCCGCCGTCCGACGAGGCGGCCACCAGCGGCAGTTGCCGACCATCGCGATAGGTCACCTTCCAACCCACGTACACGATGTCGGTGGAGCCTGACGTGGAGTCGACGACGAGGCTGGAGACCGGACGGTTGTTCTCCTGTTCGTCGCCCGAGCGGCCCCGGGCGTCACGGATCACCGTCGTCTCCCACGTATCGCCGAAGTCTGCGGAACGGGCCAACACCGGGCTCACGTTTCCCCGCCACCCGCCGCCCCGGCCGATGGGCCACTCGCTCTGGGTGTCCTGATTGTCCCACCCGGCGTAGGTGTAGTACAGCCTGCCATCGCCGCCGAAGGCCGTGACGGCCTGGGTGGGGCCGGTCTCGGTCTGGAAGCAGAAGGGATAGCCCTCGGCCACGGGGCTGGTTTCAGGGTCTTCCCACGAGCGCCCGGCGTCGCGGGAGCGAAGCAGCTTGCAGGTCCGGGACCGGATCTCGGCGACGGCGGCCACGATCCGCTCGGGATTTCCCGGATCCCTGGCCATGACCGGTGAGGAGTAGGTGCGGCTGGGGTTCGGATCGGCCTCCGTCACATGTACGGCGGCCAGCACGCGAGCCTCCTCGGCGGCTCCGAGCGGGGACGAGCCGCCGAGCGACGCGAGGGTGAAGCCGGAAACCAGCATCACCGCCAGCATCGCCCCGGTCTTGACGACGCCCTGAGCCCTCACGACGCCCCCTGTGCGGAAGCCCGTCGGCGACTGGCAGCGAAATAGGCCGTCGTAACCGCCCCGAGCAAGGCGGTGGTGGCCAAGGCGGCCACCACGGTGATGGCGAACGACCCGTTCCCTCCGACGTCGAAGCGACTGGGGCGGGCCTCGACCGCGGCAGCGGCCTCCTGGTTGGCGGACGCACCCGGGCCCTGGATGGTGAGGGGCGCCCGTCCCGGGAGCCGGGTGGGAGCACCGTTGGGATCTTGCTGTACGGCGTAGAGCAGCGTTCGGCCAGGCGCGGCATCGGGGGGAATGGTCACGTCGCCGCTGATGATGTTCTCCTCGCTCGGCTGGAGCTCCGCCAGGACCGGACCGTCTACGGCCCCCAGGTGGAGAAAGGCCGTGTCGGTGTAGGAGAACCCCCGTACCCTGACAGAATCCCCAGGAGCGACCTCGGCGGCGCTCAGATCGAGGATGGAGAAGTTGTGGCGTGCCCCGGCGACCGGCGCAAAGACAACGAGGCCAAGGGTCGCGCACAGCGCAGCCACGAGGACAAGTGACGCCCGATGTCTGTGGAGATGTCGCCCGCCCCCTGATGGCATTTGGGCATGGAAGCAGCGGCCTCAACCCCTGTCAATAAGAGTTTCCAACACCTACGGCACGCCTGGGAGACGCGAGTCTCGCAAGAATCTGACCCAACCCTTGCGCCGTCGGAAGGGCCGTCGGTAGCGTCCGGAAGAGATCGGACGGGTCCATCGCGCTGTCGCCAGGTGCGCCGGCGTGACGGATTCTGACCCTAGAGCACCGGACGCACTCGAAGTCGAAGCGACAAGGAACGCCCATGGCCGTTCTCCCTCTCCTGATCAGCGGGCTCGCTGAGCCTCCTCCCCGGTCGCCATGACCAGCCAGCTTGCCGCCGCAGCGGCGGTGTCGCCCCTGGCCGAGATCGAAGCCCAGGTGCAGTCCCGGGCCAAGGTTCTGGACCTCGATCTGGGCACCGGACCGCACCGAGAGGCGCTGCGCCGCCTGGTGGACGGGGCCATCGCCGACTGGGAGGCCGACCACAAGCGGGGCCTGCGGACCTTCGGGCTGTCCGACCCGGAGTTGGTGGCCGACCGGGCGATGCGGAACCTCTCCGGCTACGGACCCCTGGAGCCGCTGCTGGCCGACGACGACGTCTGGGAGGTGATGATCAACGGGCCCGACGCCATCTTCGTCAAACGACACGTCGGGTTGTCGGGTTACCACGACGAGGTGTTCCACGACGACGCCCACGTCCTGCGCACGCTGACCAAGATCTTCGACGAGTCGGCCGGGTCGCACCGAAAGCTCGACCCGGCCGAGGGCCTGCAGGATGCCCAGCTCGACGACGGCGCCCGGCTCCATGTCGTGCACGGAGACGTCGGCCGTGACGGCCACGTGCTGGTCAACATCAGGAAGTTCACCGGCGTGGCCATCCGGTCACTGGCCGAGTTGGTCGAGCGGGACATGCTCGATCAGCCGGCGGCCGACCTCCTCCGGGCGGCGGTGCGGGCCCGGCTGTCGATCGTGTTCGCCGGGGCGCCGGGTTCGGGCAAGACGACCATGCTGTCGTGCTGCGCGGCCGAGCTCGACCCGTCGCTGCGGGTGGTCATCGCCGAGGAGGTGTTCGAGGCCGATCTGCCACTGCCCAATGTGGCCAGCATGCAGACCCGTCCGGCACGGGCCGAGCGGGCGGCGGTCGACCTGCGCCGGTTGGTGTCAGGGTTCCTGCGCATGGCGCCCGATGTCGCCATCGTGGGCGAGGTCCGCGACCGCGAGGCGCTCCCTCTGTTGTTGACGCTGTCGTCGGGCGTCAAGGGCTTCACCACCATCCATGCCGGTTCGGCCCGCCAGGCACTCACCCGCCTCCGCTTCGTGTGCCAACTGGCCGATACCAGCTCCGAGCTGCCACTGGCCGCACTCAACAGCCTGGTGAGCGAGGCCATCGACATCGTGGTCCATTGCGCCCGGGTCCGGGGTCGGCCCCAGGTCACCGAGATCGTGGCTGTGGAGGATCTCCAGACCGGGCCCGCCGGCACCGCCTTCACCATCACCGAGCTGTACTCCCGGGCGTCGTGGAACGCGCCGTTGCGCTGGACGGGCAACCTCCCGTTGCGTTGCCGTCGTGCCTTTGGCGAGGCCGACATCGACCTGCGGGCCCTGCTCGACTCGGGGGTGGCTCCTGGCCTGGCGGCCTCGTCGCCGTCGTCGACCCCGAACGGCCGCCGGCCCCGCACCCGGCCCGTGCGAGTGGCGCCCGCCCGGGAGGCCGGCCCATGAGCGCGCTCGTCGTGGCCCTGGCGGCCGGCTACGGCGTCTACCTGATCTACACCGCCCTGAGCCTGGGTTGGACCGGGCTCGGCCCCGGGCCGCGCGCTTTCGAGCGTTCCCGTCCGGCGCGCTTCCTGGCCGACTGGCTGGTCCAGGCCGGGCTCGACCAGACCCGCCGGGGTGAGCTCCTGGCGGTCCTCCTCGTGCTCTTCGGTGTGGGGGCCGTGGTGGCCTGGGCCTTGTTCGGCGGGGTGTTGCCACCCGTGGCCTCCGGCCTGTTCGCCGCTTCGTTCCCCCTCGCTGCGGCGCGATCCCGCCGGTCCCGCCGACGGTCGGCAGCCAGCGAGGCCTGGCCGCAGCTCATCGAGGAGCTGAGGATCAAGACCACGGCCCTCGGGCGCTCCATCCCCCAAGCCCTGTTCGAGGTCGGACGGGGGGCGCCCGAGGAACTGCAGCCGGCCTTCGAGGCCGCACGCCGGGAGTGGCTCATCTCCACCGACTTCGAACGCAGCCTGGAGGTGCTGCGGGCCCGACTGGCCGACGCCACCGCCGACACGGTGTGCGAGACGCTGTTGGTGGCCCACGCCATCGGGGGCACCGAGATCGATCGCTGTCTCACCGCCCTGGTCGACGATCGCATCCTGGACCAACAGGGGCGCAAGGACGCCCGAGCCCATCAGGCCGGAGCCCGCTTCGCCCGCTCCTTCGTGCTGGTCGTGCCGTTGGGCATGGCTCTGGTGGGGCTGAGCATCGGGGAGGGCCGGGCTGCCTATCAAGGGCCTTCGGGTCAACTGCTCGTGCTCGTGGCCCTCGCCTTGATGGCGGGGTGCTGGGGGTGGGCCAGCCACATCATGCGCCTCCCCCAGGAGCAGCGCGTCTTCGTGCCGGCCCCCTCGACGCCTCCCCGGCCGGTCGGCCCCCGGTGAAGCCGAACCTGGTGGTGTTGGGCCTGGTGCTGTGGACCGGCGCCACCCTGGTGCTCTCGGAGATCCGGTGGTTCGCCCGCCGCCCGCTGGTCGAGCGGTTGCGCCCTTACTCGCCCGGGGGGATGGGCCGCCCCGAGCGGGCCGGGGTGCTGTCCGTCGAGTCCTTCAGGCAGGCCGTCGGACCGGTGGCCCGGCTCGTGGGCCAGCGCTTGGCCCAGGTCGTGGGGGTCAGCGAGGAGCTTTCGCAACGGCTGGCCCGCGTCCATTCGCCCCTCGACGCCACCGAAGTGCGGGTCCGACAGCTCGGCGCCAGCATGGCGGGCTTCGGCCTGGCCGCCCTCGTGGTGGTGGCCCTTGGCCCTCCTCTACCCGTTGCCCTGCTCCTGGTCTTCGCCGGCCCGGCCCTGACCTTCCTGGTCCAGGAGCAGCGCATCGCCGCCGCCTCCGAGCGCTGGCAGCGCCACCTGTTCCTCGAGCTCCCGGTGGTGGCCGAGCAGCTCGCCCTGTTGTTGTCGGCCGGCTACTCGCTCACCTCCGCGCTCAATCGGCTGGCCGAGCGGAGCTCCGGGGCGTCCGGCTCGGACCTTCGCCGGGTGTGCGCCCGCCTCCGCCAGGGCTTGACCGAGACCGACGCCCTCCGGGAGTGGGCCGCGGTGGCGGACGTGGCGGCCCTTGATCGCCTGGTACCGGTGCTTGCCCTCAACCGCGAGACGGGAGACCTCGGTCGCCTCGTGGCCGAGGAGGCCCGGGCGGCCCGGCGCGACGCCCACCGTGAGCTCATCGAGACGGCCGAGCGGCGGGCCCAGCAGGTCTGGATCCCGGTGACGGTGGCCACGCTCGTGCCCGGCGTCATCTTCATGGGCGTCCCCTTCGTCGAGGCGCTGCGGCGCTTCGGGGTTGAGTTGATGCACACCACCAACAGCGATGCAACACCAGCCAAGAGCCAACCACCAAGAGCCAACCACCAAGAGCCAACCACCAAGAGCCAACCACCAAGAGCCAACCACCAAGAGCGAGGAGCCGACATGCACAACCTCCACGCAGCCTGGGCTGCGATCGATCACCACGCGCTGGTGCTGCGCACCTGGGCCCGGACCCGACTGGCCGGCCAGGCCGGTGAAGGCGTCATCTCCACGGCTATCGCCGTGTTGATCATGGCCCTCATCGGCGCAGCCATGTGGGTCGTGTTTCAGACGGTCTTCAACGATGCCGGCGAGCGCATCCAGACCAACGTCGAGCAGATCCAGTAGCGCAGAGGCGGGGGGAGGACCGGAGTCGGGGTCGGGGCTTCTCGGTTCGATCGTCGGCGTGACGGTCTTCCTGATCGTTCTGCTCTTCGCCGTTCATCTGGTCCTCAACCTGTACGGGACCTCGGTGGTCACCGCCGCCGCGTTCGACGGCGCCCGCCTCCGGGCCGGTGGCGGGGGCCTGGAGGTGAGCGAAGTCGACGCCGAGCGCCAAGTGCTGGAGTTGCTCGACGGTTACCGAGCCGACGGGCGGCTGGAGCTGTCGTGGAGCTATCCCGACACCGACGGCGACGGCGCCCCCGACGTCGTCACCCTTCGGGTGGTGGCTGAGCACCCCACCGACCTGTCGGCCGCCGCCGACTTCCCCTTCCAGCGGGTCGATCGGACCGTGACGGTGCGTATGGAGCGCTTCCGGTGAACGGGCTGGCGGCGGACGGACTGCCGCGGAGGGAAGTCAAGGCGGGCGGGACGGGCGCGGGCGGGACGGGCGCGGGCGGGACGAGGCGGGGCGACGAGGCCGGGTTCGTGGGCGGGTTCGAGATGTTGCCCTTCAGCTTCCTGGTGTTCGTGATCGGGCTGGCCCTCCTGGTGAACGCGTGGGGGGTCATCGACGCCAAGTTGGTGGCCACCGCCGCCGCCCGAGAGGCCACCCGCGCCTTTGTGGAGTCGAGCGGCCCCACCAGTGCCGACGCCCTCGCTGCAGCCCGTCGGGCGGCGGCCGAGGCCGTCGACGGCCACAAGTCCCAGCCCGGCGAGTGGGAGTTGCACTCGGAGGGCCCGGCCGACCTCCGGCGCTGTGCCCGGGTCACCCTGGTGGTCACCTACGACGTCCCCACCTTCCGCCTGCCGTGGATCGGAGGCTTCGCCGGGAGTGTCATCACCGCCACCGGCCGCCACAGCGAGATGGTCGACCCCTACCGCCAGGGGCTGGGCGCGCCTCCGGCCCTCACGCCCGACTGTCGTGACTGACTGCACCTCGGAGGCGCGCCGGAGCCAACGGGGCAGCGCCCTGGTGCTCATGCCTGCCGCGGTGCTGATCTTTCTCATCCTCGGTGCCCTGGCCGTCGACGCCGCGGTGGTGTTCCTGGCCCAGCGCCAGTTGGCCAATGCCGCCGTGGCCGCCGCCAACGACGCCGCCGCCGCAGTCGACGTGGAGCAGTTCTACGGTGACGGTTCGCTGCGACTGCTCCCCGCCCGGGCCCGACAGGTGGCCAACGACAGCGTCGGGCGCCTCGATCTGCAGCACCTGGACGGCCTGCGGTCCGACATCTCGGTCGGCGACGGCGTCGTCGAGGTCACCCTCACGGCCAGTGTCGACCACATCTTCTCCGGCGCCGTGCCCGGCGGTCCCGCCAGCGCCGACGTGGCGGCCACGGCCGTGGCCGACACCCGCCGGGACTGAGGCTGGCGACTGCCAGTCGAACTCGGTCCGGGGTGATGCATCGAGTGGCTGACCGGGGAAGCGAAGCCGATCTCGGTTGCGATTTCAGGGCTGACCCCGAACTTGCTCCTGCTCGCGGGAAGTCAGGGTTGGCCCCGATGGAGACGACGGTGCCCTTCCTTACCTTCGGCTTCAGAGGTCGTCGTCGAAGAAAGGGAACCCCATGAGCCCGATGAGCAGGCAACATCCGCTCGCCACCACGCACGCCGAGCCATCCCCGGACGAGGCCGCAACCCCAGGACCCTCACTCGGGACCCGACGACTCCGGGGTCACGAGTGGCCTGGATCGTGGTCGGCGTCCTCTCCGCCCTCTTGCTCCTCAACACCTACTGGGGTTTCGGTGGCACGGGGGGGCTGGCGTGGGTCGTGGGCGGGAACTGCGTGGTCCCGTTGGCCCTGATCTGGATCCAGCAGGCCGCCCTGGTGATCGGTATCGCCTCCATCCTGGCCCGGGCGGGGATCTGGCGGGCGCCGGCGCCCTGGATCTGGAAGGTGGCCACCTGGACGATGGCGGCGGCCTTCGCCGGGGTGGGCCTGCAGAGCCTGGTGGGGGACAGCACCGCCCGGACCCGGTGGCTGTTCGCCCCGATCGCGCTCCTGCTCTGTGGTTTGTGCGTCGTGGTGGCTCGTCAGCCTTCCAGGACCCCGTGAACGACCACGGCCCGGACCACCCGGCCCCCGATGAAGCGGTGGTGTCGTGCGTCCGGGAGCGCGACGATGCTTCGGTGGCGTGGTCGGTCGTGATCGTGGATGACCACGCCGGCGCTCGGCCCATCGTCGGGCGGTTGGTGGGGGGATCCCGGTGACCCGGCGGGTGCAGAAGTCGGTGGCCGTCCTCAGCCTCGTCATCGTGATCGCCGGTCTGGTTGGCAGCGCCCTGCGAGACATCTCACCCCTGGTGCTGGTCCCGCTGGTACCCACCGGCGTGCTGTTCGTGGTGGCCGGGATGGTCTCGTGGGCCCGGCGACCGGAGAGCTCCGTTGGCCGCCTACTCACGGCCTCGGGGTTCGCCTGGTCGCTCTCCCAGGTCCTGCTGCTCGT
>JAUJNB010000027.1 GCA_030446545.1 Acidimicrobiales bacterium
TACTTCCTCACGCGCAACGACTTCTCCCGTGTCTATTGCCTCGAGCCCGACCCGAAGAACGTGGTGCGCGTGAGACGCACCCTCGATCTGCCGCGCTTCTCGGGCCGCTACGAACTACAGACCGCGGCGGCGGTCGCAGACGGCGACAGCGAAGCCACCTTCTACACCGAGCCGACGGGCAGGTACGGGGGCCTCCGACGAGGCCGCAGGAACCAGACGCCCATCACCGTTCCGACGCGAAACCTCAACACCGTCTTGGATGAGATCCTTGCGCGCGAGCGCAAGATCGACGTCGTCAAGGTCGACACGGAGGGTACCGAAGAAGAGTTGGTCGCCTCCATCTGCTCAGATCCGGGAGCACATCGATCTAATCTATTATGAAACTGTCCGTTCCACGCCGTTGCACCGTGATCAATTTACCCATCGGTACGACGGTCATGTGAATGAGCTCACTCGGCGGGCCGAGCCCGAGGCTTCTGAAGTGTTCGAGACAGTGCCTCGCGGTACAGGGCCAGCACCTGGGGTGCGATGGCCTCGGGGGTGAAGTCCTGTGCCCGCCTCCTGGCCGCGGCGCCCAGGCGGCTCCGCAGCTCTTCGTCGGAGGCCAGCTGGTGGAGCAGACCAGCAAGGGCGTCGACGTCGCCAGTCGGGTAGAGCAGCCCGTCGCAGCCGTGGGTGATCACCTCCGCGGGCCCGCCTGCCTCAGCGGCCACCACCGCTAGGCCGGCGGCCATGCCCTCCACCACCACCTGACCGAATCCCTCGGTGATGACCGAGGCGTGCACCAGCACGTCCAGCGTCGCCAGCTCGCCGCTCACGTCTTCGCGGAAGCCCGTCATCTCCACCCGGTCGTCCAAGCCGAGGGAGCAGATCTGGGCGCGGAGCTGTTCCTCGTAGTCCGTTTCGCCGAAGATGGCACTGCCTATGACGACGGCCTGAGCCGTTCCCGGGGGCAAGGCCCGGGCGAAGGCCTCGAGGAAGACGTGCTGGCCCTTCGACGGCGCCAGGCGGCCTACCATGCCCACCCGCAGCGGTGCACCCGATGGACGTGGTCGTGTGACCGCCTCGATCACCACCGGTGAGGCGATCACCGTCACCTTCCGCCCTGGCGTAGCGACGGCCTCGGCGGTGCTCTCGGAGTTGGCGATTACCGCGGCGGGCAGATGACGAGCCAGGGTGCGGATCATCCTGATCGCCGCCACCGGCAGGTAGTCGTCGGCCATGCGCTCCCGCACGTGCCAGATGGCCGGCACCCCCGCCATCCGGGCCGCCACGCTGCCGTAGACGCCGGCCTTGAGGGAGTTGGTGTGGACCAGGTCGGGGCGCAGCTGGCGCAGGCGCCGGGCCAGGGCGAAGGTGTAACCGCCGGCGTGGGCCACGCTGGCGCCCGGGAGCCGGGAGGGCCGCACCCGGTCACGCGAGAGGTTGCGTGCCGACTCGGCCATGGGCAGCACCTCGGTGGACACCCCTGCCGCCCGCAGCCTGGCGACCAGTGGCCCGTCTTCGGCCAGGATGACGTGGGGATCGACGTGCCCTGCCAGGGCGGGCAGCAGGCGCAACATCGCCAACTCGGCCCCCGAGAGCCGGGCGCAGTGGTCCAGGTACACGACCTGCAGCCGCTCGGCCGGGGTGCGATCGATTGACGGAGACGGCGTCACGGAATGGCGAGGAAGCTAGAGCGCGCAGGCGGTCGCCGGAGCCACGAAGGAGGGACGGGTCGGCTCATCGACGGACACCGCTCGTACGACGCAGTCAGCGAGGAGGCGATAGCGGTCGCCGTCCCACCAGACCTTGTACATCCTGACCCGAACCTCCCGGATCCTCTCTTGGCCGGCAAAGGCAACCTGGGGCCCGCCCAGGAACTGCGGTGCCGGGCCCGTCACGATGTGGTGCGGTGGATGGAGCGTCGGCGGCTCGACCCATTGGCGCACGCGCTCGCGCACGAAGCGATCGAACTCCCTCGCGTCGGCCTCGTCGTACTGGCTCCGGGCGAACTCCGCCTCCACGTCGGCGATGCCGCTGACGCTGCTGGCCTGGTAGAGCCGGGAGGCCATGGTCCAGTCGAGGGCGGTGGCGAGGCTTCCGGTAAGTATGTCCGGCTTGGCCAGGAAACCGAGGCGGCCCTGGGCGAAGAGCACGTCGTAGGGCGCCAGGTCGTCGGGGGCGAGGCGATAGGCCGCTCCGGAGGCTCCCACCGCCTCGAACTCCAGGTTGACGGAGTAGGGCGTGTCGTACCACGCCAACGTGGCCACGCCGAACAGGCGGGGGGACAGCACAGCGAAGGGCAGGGCGAAGATGACCAACGCGGGACCGAAGCTGGCGAGGGTGTCCCGATCACAGCGGGCGAAGAAGACGATCAGAGCCGCTTCCAGGATCATCCACTTCCAGAAGAGGATCCCCGACACGAGGAACACTGCCAGGTGCAGGCCCTGGGTGGCGACCAAGACGGCCAGGGCCGACCGGCGCCCCATCAGCAGGAGGACGGCAGCCACCTCGACGGCGATGGTGAGGGGGACGAGTACCCAGTTCAGTGTGGCCAGGAGCTCGACAACCCCGTCGGCCGTGCCCTCGGCGAGCCATCCGGCCAGGTGAGCGGCCGCCGTCATGTTGGCTAGCTCTTCCCGACCCGGCCACAGCAGGGCGATCTTGCCCGCACCAGCCACCAAGTACCAGGAGACCACCAGAACCCCCATGGCACCGATGAGCGCACGCAGCCCCTCGCGTCGTCGGATGACCCCGGCTGCGGCGGCGATGCAGAACAGCACCACGACATCGAACACAAGCCGCTTGTCGTTCCAGGTGTAGCGGCCCAGGGGTACCGCGAATTGCGAGGCGATGACCACGCCCAGGATGGTGAAGGGCAACAAGGCGATGGGTCGCCACCAGCTCACCACCAGCAGGCCGATCAGGAGGGCCCGGTCAACCAGGTGGGACTGACCCAGGAACCAATTGGGCTCATAGAACGCGAAGTGGATGGCGAGGGAGCCAGCCGTGAGCAGGACGAGGGTTCGCACCAGGCGACCCTCGGGGATGTCGCTCCAGCGCAGGTCCCGCCGTAGCCATACCATGACGCCCGCGGGCGCAATGAGCAGGACAAGCAGGCTGGGGCTGCGAAGAGCAGCGATCGAGATGGAGAACGATCGGTAGGCCGCTTCGTCGAGCTGGGCGAAGCGGTAGAGGACCCGGCTCACGATGGCCAGGGCAACGAGCAGTGCGGCGGTGGCCAGCAGCGACGTTCGCAGTGACCTGTTCTGAAGTGTCCCTCTCAGCTCGGCGGCGACGGAGGACACCCGGAAACCCTAGTCAGTGTTGATCGACTACGAGACCGCGGTTCTTGGGCTCCCACCCAAGATGTCTAGCCTCGGTCGCCATGGCGACGGTGGCCTTGGCCCATGATTACATCACTCAGAGGGGTGGGGCCGAACGGGTCGTGCTGAGCATGTTGAAGGCGTTCCCTGGGGCGCCGCTCTACACCTCGCTGTACGAGCCCAGCCAGACGTTTCCCGCCTTCGCCGGCTACGACGTGCGCACGCTCCCCCTGAACCGGCTTCCACCGCTGCGCCGCGATCACCGGTGGAGCCTCCCCATGCTGGCACCCAGCTTCGCCCGGCTCCGGGTTGATGCCGATGTGGTGTTGTGCAGCTCCAGCGGCTGGGCCCACGGAGTACAGACCGAGGGACGCAAGGTCGTCTACTGTCACAGCCCAGCTCGGTGGCTGTACCAGCGGGACCGATACCTCCGGGAGTCACCGAAGCTGGTGAAGCTCGGGCTGGGCGGTCTCTCGCCCTACCTCCGGCGTTGGGACGCTGCCGCCGCGGCTGGTGCCTCTAGCTACTTGGCCAACTCCACCGCGGTGCAACAGCGCATCCGGGAGATCTACGGCAGAGAGGCGACGGTGCTGCCCCCGCCTCACGCCCTGGCGGTCGATGGGGCTCAAGTGGAAGTCGAGGGGCTGGCACCTGGCTACGTGCTGTGCGTGTCCCGGCTCTTGCCCTACAAGAACGTCGACGAGGTCATCGGCGCCTTCCGCCGCCGCCGCCACCCCGGCGCTCTCGCCCACCACAGTCTGGTCGTGGTCGGCGAGGGTCCGGACCGGGTCCGACTGGACGGGCTCCTCGGCACCAACACCCGGATGCTCGGGGTGGTTTCTGACGCCCAGCTGCGTTGGTTGTACGCCAACTGCGTGGGCCTGGTGGCGGCTTCCTACGAGGACTACGGACTGACGCCCCTGGAGGCTGCCGCTTTCGGCAAGCCCACGGCCGCCCTGCGCTGGGGTGGGTATCTCGACACCGTGGAGGAGGATACGACGGGGGTGTTCTTCGACCAGCCCGACCACGAGAAGATCGCAGCCGCCTTGGAGGACCTGCTGGTTCGCTCCTGGAGCGCCCCCGACATCGTTGCCCACGCCGGCCGTTTCCAGGAGCCGCAATTCATCCAGGGACTGCAAGGTGTGATGGCCGAAGTGCTCGCAAGCTGAAGCTCGGGAACTTGAACACTGAAAACGGACGCGACACTGGCGCCACACCGTGGCGCCAGTGTCGAACCAAAAATATCGTACCGTACCGCTAGAACAACAACGGCCTGCTGGGGCCGCCTCTCAACCGGCAAAGGCGGTCATGCAGGTATGTACGTTCTTGTCAGGAGGTCTCGCCCTGAGCAACGATGACGATGGTCTCGGTCAGGTCCTCGACCCGGCCGATCTCAGTGATCGTGGGGGCTGCGTACTCTCGCATGTTCAACCTTTCGTTACCTAGAGTTCGCCAGTTCGGCGCCAATGGGGGTCCGGCGGAACCCTGGAGAAGGAACAACGTCCGCCGTGAAGCGGAGGGTGATTCAGGAGGTCTCGCCCTGAGCAACGATGACGATGGTCTCGGTCAGGTCCTCGACCCGCCCAATCTCGGTCACGGTCGGAGCTTCGTAGCTACGCATCTCGATATACCTTTCGGTCGTCCGGGTCGCCCGGTCCTCTGGGCCCGGATTGGGCTTGGGCGCACTATAACAGTGGATCGCCCGCTGTCAACGAATCCCGCGCTCCGTCGAACCGGCACCGGGCGAGTCGCCCGCGAGCCACGCCCCCTGCAAGAGAGCGATGGCTCCGATCTTGGGGCGCAGCGCCGTCCACGCGGCGCGCAGGGCGCGAGGATCGACCATGGCCTCGTCGAGACCACGACCGTCCCACCCGGCCGCGAAGGCTCGGCTCCCCTCTCTCCAGAACCCCCCACCCAAGCTCGATTTTGCCGTTCGGCGCACCACGTCGGTTGGGAGCACGTCGGAGAAGAGGGCCTGCATCACATCAGTTCGCCCACCCCACCCCATCCGTCCTCCCTGGTTCGCCAGGGCGGCAAGGAATCGGGGGTCGAGGAACGGATGGGCGGCACGGGTTCCACAGTCCTGCGCCAGCCGGTCGATGGTCGACAGACCGAGGGCGAGGCTTCGCCGCCGCGCCAGCCAGGGCACCCAGCGGTCCCAGCGCCTGGGCTGGCTGGCTACCTCGCTGGCCAACCCTACTTGGAGGGCGACTCTCGCTTCGGGCCGAAGCCAGGGAAGGGGAAGACGACGTTGGCGGAACTCCCAGCGGCGGAAAGCCGTGGGCGCCGCAAACCGGGCCAGCGTCACCAGGTCGGCCGGCTGTGGTCGCCGCTGGCGGCGCCTCACGGCCGTGAGGGATGCCCACGGGAAGCTACCGAACACGCCGTCACCATCGTGGCCGGAGAGGAGCACCCCCCTTGCTGCCTGCTCCAACAGGACGTGCTCGTAATGGAAGTACGGGGGCCACTGCACGCCGTGACGTCGGAGCAGCCGGGTGGCGAGGGGCCCGAGGTAGTCGAGCTCGTCGTCGACGTCGATGCGTACCCAGTCGTCCAGCCCGAGGTGGCGGACCACCAGCTCCTGCCATGGCGACTCGTCGGCATCGGCCGCTCCCCGGTAGCGAAGGGTGATGGGGACGGGTGCGGGAAGACCTTCACGGCGGGCGACGTGGACGGCCACCGCCAGGATCGCCGAGGAGTCCCGTCCCCCGGAGAAGCCCGTGCAGCAGGGGCCTGGCTGTGCGAGCCAGGGGCGGATGGCGTCTTCCAGGGCCCCTCGAGCGCTGACATCGGGTCCGACCTCGAGCCACGCAGAGGGCATCTCGCCGAAGGGCTTGCCCGACGCGAGCTCCAGAGGCGTGGCCCTGACCGCCACCCTGGTAGAGGGGGGAGGAGGAGTACCTTGGTCTTGCACCACGAAGAAGGTAGCTGTCGTAGGCCAGGGTCAGAACTGGCTGAGGGTGCCCCTCCGCCGGGCGTGGTTTACCGCCAACCCGAACAGCCACAGCGCGAGGGGGAGCGACGCCACGGCGAAGCCAACGAGCAGGGCCAGACGGTCGGCCGCGAGCTCGCCTCGTAGCAGAGCAGCCCGAAGTACGTCCACCCCCCACGTGAAGGGAAGTACGTTGGCGAGTGCTTGCAACGGACCGGGGAGCAGCTCGATGGGGAAGTAGGCGCCGGCCATCAGGCCAAGCGTGGCGGTGGCCAACCCGAGCAGGGCGGTGATCTGCTTGACCACCACGGCGAAAGCCCCTAGAACCACCCCCACGGCGGCGAAGGTGACTACCAGCGCGGGCAGGCCGACGACCAGGCCGACGATGGAGCCCACCCCCAGATCGATGCGCAGGCCGAAGAGCCCGGCCACCGCCAGGGTGGTGGTGCCGGCGACCAGCGCGCGCAGAAGCTCGAAGGCGGTACTGCCCAGCACCACCATGGGGGAAGACACCGGTGACGCCAGCAAGGTCTCGAAAGTGCCGGTGGTCTGCTCTGTGGCCAGCTTGGTGGCGAGCGAGGTGAGGGCCGTCTGGAGCATCCGCAGGACCACCAGCCCCACTGCTGCGTAGGAGAAGTAGCCCTGGCTCAAGTCGACGTCGTCGGGCAACCGGCCTGGGTCGACCAGGCGGCTGAGGAAGTAGAACAGGGCGAGGGACAACGGGACGACGCAGAGGTCGAGGACGAACTGGAAGCGGTAAGAGCGGGCGATCTTCCAGTCGCGTCGCAAGAACGCGGCGACGGACAGCCTGGTAGACGTGTGCTGCGTGCTGAGCGGGATGGTTGGAGCATCACTCACTGGAGCTCGGCGCCCCTTGACCGGCGGCCTCGACGAGGAGGCGCTCGAGTCGTGCCGCGTCAGGGCGGTCGTCGACGGTTGCGGCAACCCGTCCACCCACGATCACTACCACCTTCGATGCGACCGCAGCGGCCTCATGCAAGTCGTGCGTGGTGAAGAGTACGGCGCGACCGCTGTCGGCCTGGTTGCGCACCAGCTGGCGGAAAGCCACAGCGGCTACTGGGTCGAGGGTGCGAGTGGGCTCGTCCAGGCAGAGCACCGGTGGTTCGTGGAGCAAAGCCCGGGCCAGCGAAAGACGAGCCTTCATGCCCGAGGAGTAGCGATCGAAGCGGCGATCGGCCACACCGTCGAGATCCACGGCACGGAGTAGCTCCACAGTGCGAGCGGTTGCCTCGGATCGGCGCAGGCCGTGCAGGGCGGCGAAGAACTCGAGGTTGTCTCGACCGCTCAGGCGCCAGTACCACGAACGTTCTTCTCCAAGCACGAGACCCAGCGAGCGACGGGCAACGTCGGGATGGACCACCACATCATGGCCGGCGACCTCGACCCGGCCAGAGTCGGGGAGCACCGTAGTGCCCAGGATGCGCAGCATGGTGCTCTTGCCGGCACCGTTGGGACCGAGCACCGCAACGATGTCGCCCCATGGCACCTCAAGGCTGATCCCCCTGAGGGCTTGCAGGTTCCCGAACTGCTTGCGCAGCCCCTGCACCTGTAGCCCGAGCCCCTGGGGCACCGTCCCATGCCATAGCATGGGCCCACTTGGACGCTCACTCTCGGCCGGCCGCGACTGTGGGGGGTGTCGCCTCGACTTCCCGGACACCAGCGATCGCACCGGTGGGATCCTACGGCCTCGGTCTCGCCGGGTCGGTGGTGGCCCTGGCTGGCGACCTGCTGGGACCGGCCCCGTCCACCTGGCCGGAGGTGACCGTGGAGTGGGTTCCACCCCTCACCGACCCGCCGGAGCTGGGATTCTTTTCGTCCGGCGAGTCCGTGCTCCCCTTGCTGAGCGGCGGCCACGCCTCTTTCGACCGGAAGGAACGGTTGGCCCGGTTTCACAAGCCCCATGCCGCCGACGGCCACGAGCTGGCCCACCCGTGCCTGTCGGCAGTGGGGCTCGTCTTCGCCCGCTGGGACGGCCGCATCGCCCTGCACGCCGGAGCCGTCGTCATCGACGGCGTCGCCTGGGGAGTGCTCGGGGACCGGGAGGCGGGGAAGAGCACCACACTGGCGTGGCTGGCCCAGGCGGGTTACGCCGTCCTCTGCGACGATCTGCTCGTCGTCGACGGAACCCGGGCTTTCGCCGGACCCCGTACGGTGGATCTCCGCCCGCAATCGGCGGAACGGCTGGACGACCGGGAGCGTTTGGTGACGGTACGCCGAGGTGAACGACGCCGACTGCTGCTGTCCGACACATCCCCCGAGGCTCCTCTGGGCGGGTTCGTGGTCTTGGGCGTGGGGGATCGGTTGTCCGTCGAGCCAGTGCCGGTGGCCGAGCGGATGGGAGCCCTGGGAGGCCACCTCACCTTGCGACAAGCCGGGCTTCCCGCTGCCGGACTCCTCGCGCTGGTCGAGTTACCCATGTGGCGCGTGAAACGGTCACAGGCGTGGGGGGACCTTCCCCGGCTCCTCGACCGGTTGGTGGCGACCGTCGCCGCTTGACACGCTCGCCCTGCCGCTCCCCCCGGGCACGACCTTTGGCGGTGGGCGCCTACTGACCTCGGCGTAGCCTGCTGATGCAGCCGCCGGCTCCCCGTCGAGCCAGGCGTGGGCTTTGAAGCCGGCTCCGGGTGCGGTGACGCCGATCACCAGGTCGCGAGGTCGGCCATGGGCTGCATCCCACGTCTGCAGCACTGCGGAGCGCACCAGGCATGTGTCCCGCCGTGCCCGCAGTACGGCGACCACCCACCGTCGGCAGCCCCTGGGCAGCACCGGGGGAAGGGGCACGTCAAGGCCCTCGAGGCCGTGGGCATCCAGATCGTGACCAGCCCGACGAGCAGCCTGGAGCGCCCACCAGATCGCTCGCGTCGACGACGATCCCCTGACGGTCACCGCTCGAGCAGGTCGCGCTCGTTCAGGTCGGCGACAAAGGCGTCGACATCTGCTGTGGCTCGAAGAGGGTCCACGTCGAAGTTGTCGAGGAGGACGCGGACGAGCTCTTCGCGAGTGGCCCCCTTGACGATGGGCGGCCACAACGCTGCTCCTGACTGGTTGATGGCCAGGTACACGGAACGGCCACGGTCGAGGGCAACCACTTGACCCTCGACCATCCGCCAATCTACGGCGTCGGCACGCAGTCGGAGCACCGGCTCACCGCCCAACTGATGGCCGTCCGGCCCCGGCACCGCCAAACTCTCGTCGTGGTGCTCGGCCATGGGCCGATGGTAGGGGGCACAGGCTTCGCTTGCATCTCCGACGCCCTCGGCGGGGGACGATCACGGGGACGGGGAAGGCTTGCTCGAATCGCTCGTGGCCACGTCGTTCGGATCTTCCTCGCGGTGGCCGATGCCGGCGAGGGTCCACAGGAGCAGCCCGGGGAGGTTGCCGAAGACGAAGCTCCCTGCGCTGCCCACGAGCAGCAAGGTGAGGAAGCTGGAGTCCACTCGTCGCGACTGGCGGGCCAGCCAGACGAGCACCCAGACCAGCAGCCCCATGCCGACCAACCCCAGCTCACCGAGGACGATCAGGTAGCCGTTGTCGATGGTCGAGTTCTCTACCGCCCGGCTGGCTGCGGACAGCCGGCCGATGCCGATGCCGATCGGCGAGACCAGGGCGTCGGCTTGACCTACGAGATCGCGCCGAGCGTTGAAGCTCTTGTCGGATTGGAGCTGGGTCAGGGTCTGGGCCCGACCGATGACGACCTCTCCCTGGGGGGCGAAGGACAGAAAGAGGGCCACGACGGCCACGAAGGGCACGAGCTGGCGAGCCCGCCGGCCGCCGGTGGCGAGGAGGCCCACGATCAGGGCCAGTGCGAGCGCCAGCCACACCGTGCGAGCCAGGGTCAGGAGGAGCAGGACGGATGAGGAGACCAACGCCCAGATCAGAACCGCTGTCCCTGATCGGAGCAGGGTTCTCCGGAAGACCACGATGAGGATGACCACGGAACTGAGCATCGCCGCCGTCTGGGGTGCGGGGAGGGTGGCAAAGGGGCGGAAGGTGGGCTCACCGAAGGTGCCGATGCTACGGATGCCGGCACGCTCCAGCCATGCCACGTCCCAAGGGAAGGCGACGAAGTACTGGACGATGCCGTAGGTGGCGGCGATGGCGCCACATACGACCGTGGCCCGGGCGAAGGTCGAGACGCCATCCGGGGTGCTCCTGATCCCGAAGGCGGCGAGGAGAGGGACGGCGAAGTTCAACCAGCCAGCCAGGCCGACGAGGGGCACGGTGAAGGACAGGGCGGCGCCGACGGTGGTCCAGATGACAAGCAGGGTGGCGGCCGCAGGCTTCTTGAAGTGGATGCCGCGAGCGGCGAGAGGCAGGGCGACGATGAATGGGAAGATGGCGGAGGGGTCGGCGCTGGCGTCGGCCGCGGGGAACACTCGCCTGAGCAGCCCCGAGAAGACGAAGGCAGCGACGGTGGTGACGATGGGGAGTGAGGGATGGCGCCAGGCGACCGCGGCGATGGCTACGCCGAAGAGCAAGAATCCGAAGTCACGTGTGGGATAGATGGTCAGGAGGCCAGGTAGCAGCAGACCGAGCGCGGCGGCTACGAGTAGGACCGCGGCCGTCAACACGGCCGGATTCTTCGCCCCCCGGTTGCGGGCTACGGTGGGGACCGCCGTCATGACGGGGGAGCCGCCTGCACCTCGGTACGTTCTCTTACCTGGCGTCGAATGGCAAACGCCCGACGTAGGAGCGAATGCTGCTGACCCGCCCTACGCTTCACCCCGGTACGGCGCTGCCGGCGCTCACCGACGAACGGGTGCGGCGATGACCTCACGACTGCAACCCACGGCGCCGACCGTCGACCAGGACCAGAGC
>JAUJNB010000011.1 GCA_030446545.1 Acidimicrobiales bacterium
CGCTGCCGACGAGGCGCCGGTGCTCGTGCTCTTGTGATCGATCCCGCTACCTCGACGCCGGACCTCGCCCACTCGTTCCGTAGAGCTGGCCGACGTGGGCGTCGGGATCGTCGTGCAGCGCGTCGACATCGGCGGCGGCCAGCAGGTCGAGGTTGCGATACCGGCCCCGAAAGCCGAGGCCGTAGCCGATCACGAACTGGTCGCCGACCTCGATGCCCACCCACCGCACGGGCACGGGCACGAGCCGGCGATCCCGGCGGTCGACCAGGGCGCAGACATCGAGCGATGTCGGGCCCCGGCGGTGGAGCTCCCCGAGGAGCCACGTCAAGGTGAGCCCGGTGTCGACCACGTCGTGGACCACGACCACCGGGCGCCCGCCCACGTCGATGTCGAGGTCCTTCACGAGGCGCACCCGCCCCGACCCCCGGCCGTAGGACGACAGCGCCAGGAAGTCGATCGTGACCTCGCTGGCCATGGCCCTGACCAGATCGGCCACGAAGACGAGGCTGCCGTCGAGCACGGCCACCACGACGGTCCCGTCGCCGCCGGCGGCGACCACCTCCTGGCCCAGCAGCGCGACCCGGCGGTGCAGCTCGGCGGCCCCGAGCAGCACCCGGGCGCTCACGCCCGCCCGATCAGCTCCGCCGACGACCCTTGGTCTCGGCGGGGACCACCTCGGCGACGTCGCGCAGCGCCCGGTGCAACAGGGCGTCACGCAGTCCGGCCCCGAGCTGGGCCAGCTCGGCCAGGGTCTCGACGGCCTGGTGGCGGGCCGCCGGGTTGCGCTGCTTCATGAGCGGGAGCACCACCTGCTCGTAGAAGCCGGCCTCTCGCTCGGCGGCGTTCTTGTACATGCGGAGGTGGCGAGGTTCGACGCCGTGGCGGGCGAAGCCGGCGACCAGGCGGGCGACCTTCAAGGCGTCGAGGTCGTAGTACAGCTGCCCCCCCACCGCCCCACCCACGAGCAGGCCGTGGCGCTCGAGCTGGGCCAGGTCGGCCGGGCTGAGGCCGCTGGCCCGGGCCAGCTCGTCGCGGGTGAAGGTTGCCGTGGTGGAGTCCTCGGCGTCGTCGACGGCGGGTTGCGGATCCTCCGAGGCGGAGGACGCCTGGAAACCACCAGGGGCCTCGGAGGCGACCGGCTCGGTCGGTGGCGGGGGCTCGTGGGCCGGAAGCCGAGCTGCGGGTGGAGGCGGCTCGGCGAGGGCGTCGTCGCCCTCCGCTTCCAGTCGGCCCTTGATGACCTTGAGGGGGAGGAAGTTCTCTCGCTGCTGGCGCAGGATCCACCGGAGTCGGTCGACGTCGGCCTGGTAGAACTTGCGGTAGCCCGACGCCGTGCGCTCGGGGTCGAGGAGGCCCTGGCTCTCCAGGAAGCGGATCTTGGAGATGGTCACATCGGGGAACTCGCCTTTGAGCAGGTCGAGCATCTCGCCGATCGACAGCGACTCGGCTCCGGCCACCGGTTCGCTCATCCGCCCTCCGCCGTGCCGGAGGTGGCCAGGAACACCAGCTTGAAGCGGCCGATCTGGACCTCGTCGCCGTTGGCGACGACCGCTTCTTCGATCCGCTCCCGGTTGAGGTAGGTGCCGTTGAGCGAGCCGGCGTCACGCAGCACGTAGCTGTCACCCCGGCGCACGAGCTCGGCGTGACGGCGAGACACGGTGACGTCGTCGAGGAAGATGTCGCTGTCGGGATGGCGCCCGGCCGACACCACGGCACGGTCGAGCACGAACTTCGATCCGGCGCCCGGACCCCGCTTGACCACGAGCATCCCGGCGCCCTCGGGCAGCTCGTCCACCGGCACCGAGACCTCGGCGGAGGGCGGGCCGGTCTCGGGCTCGACCGGCGCCAGCGTGATGGTGTGGTCCTGGCCCCGCACGTCGAGCACTGCCCCGCACGAGGAGCAGAAGTTGGCGTTGTCGGGGTTGGCGTGCCCGCACTGGTTGCAGAAGACGTCGTCCACAAGGTTCCTTGCCGGCTCCGAGGCGCTCAGCCCTCGATGAGCTCTCGGTAGCGGGGGGGGTCGAGGAGCCGGTCGAGCTCACCCGGGTCGGCGGGCTCGATGACGCAGATCCAGCCGGCGCCGTAGGGGTCCTCGTTGAGCCGCTCGGGCGCGTCGCCCAACTCGTCGTTCACCTCCACCACCGTCCCGGTGACCGGCGCGTAGATCTCCGAGACCGACTTCGTCGACTCGACCTCGCTGAGCGACGAGCCCACGGTGACGGCGGTGCCGACCGACGGCACCTGGACGAACACGACGTCGCCCAAGGCGTCCTGGGCGTAGTCGGTGATGCCCATGCGGACCTGCCCGGACTCGACCCGCACCCACTCGTGGTCGGGCGAATAGCGCAGGTCATCGGGGACGTCCACCGTGCGGGACGATACCGGAAGCGTGGGCGCTACTCGACCATGGCAGCGATGCGGCTCACGTACTGCTCGACCCGCTGGCTCGCCCGGGCATCGCTCTGAGCTTCGGCCCAGACGTGGGTGAGCGGCTCCTCGGGGTCGGGAAGGGCGAGCACCCAACCGTCCTCGAAGAGCACCTTGACCCCGTCGAGCAGGACCAGCGGCCGCCGGACCTCCTCCACCAGGGTGCGCATCACCGCTCCCTTCTGCTCCCAGGGGGTGCGCACCACCCCATGGTGCACGTAGGTCGGCCCGAGGGAGGCCACGACCTTGGAGAGCCGGGCGCCGGTGCGGGCCAGGAGCTCGAGCATCTTGGCGAAGGCGGCCACGGCGTCGAACGCAGGCAGGAACTCGGGGAAGATGAACCCCCCGTCGAGGCTGGCGGCCAGGGCGACGTCGCCCGACGAGGCGCTGGCCATGAGGGCGGACGTGGCCACCTTGGTCCACACCACCTCGGCGCCGAGCTCGGAGGCGATGCGCTCGGCCTGCGAGCTGGCCGTGACCGGCAGGGCGATGCGACATCCCGGCTCGGAGGTGGAGGCCACCAGCTGCACCAGGCAGAGCAGGGCCTCGAGATCGCTGAGCGTGTGGCCCTCGTCGTCGATGAAGGTGACGTGCTCGCCGTCAGGGTCCATGACCGTCCCGAGCTGGGAGCCGGACGAGCGCACCAGCGCCCCGACGCTGGCGGCATGGGCGGCGCGATCGAAGGCGCTGGCCCCCGGCGTCGAGGCGTAGGGGTTGACGGCGAGGACCTCGGCGCCGAGCTTGGCCAACACGTTGGGCATCACAAAGGCGGTGGTGCCGTAGGCGTAGTCGACCACGACCTTGAAGCCGTGCCCCTGCACCAGCCCGGCATCGACCGCGGTGGTCATCGAGGCGGTGTAGAACTCGATGTGGCGGGACGGGAAGTAGATGTCACCGATGTCGCCTGGGAACACCCGCCGGAAGTCCTCGCGGTAGTAGAGGCGCTCGATCTTGCGGGAGACGTCGGTGCTGATGTCGATGCCGTTGCCGTCGAAGAAGCGCAGGACGACCGACTGGGGGTCGCCGGCCACCAACCGCACGGTGATGCCGCCCTGGGACTCCTGGGAGCGCACCTGGAAGCGGGTCACCGGCACCGGCGCCACCTCGAGGTCCTCGACGTTGACGCCTCCGGCGTTCAACCCCGCCATGACCGCTCGCTTGAGCATCCGGGCGGCCCGGCTGGAGTCTCGCGACGTCGTGACGGTGGCGCCCTTCTTCAAGGTGGAGGCGTAGGCCATGGCCACCCGGGTGGCGAGCTCGGGGGTGATGTCGACGTTGGCCAAACCGGCCACCCCGTGGCGGCCGAAGAGGTTGCGGGCGCCCCGGCTCTCCCACACCAGGGAGGAGTTGACCACCGCTCCGGCTTCTACGGTCTTGAACGGGTAGACCTTCACCCCGGCGGTGAGCACCGCCTGCTCGCCGATGAAGCACTCGTCGCCCAGCACCACGCCGTCCTCGCAGCGAACCCCTGCGCGCAGGTCGCACGACTGGCCGATGACCGAGCCGCGGGCTCGCACGCCGGCGCCGATGTAGGCGTTGTCGTGCACCACCACCCGTTCGAGATCGGCCTCGGCGCGGACCATCACGTTGGACCCGAGCACCGTGTACGGCCCCAGCCGAGCACCGGGCTCCACCCGCACGTTGCCGCCCACCACCACCCGACCCGCCGTTACCGCCTCCGGGTCGACCTCGGCGCCCTCGCCCAGCCAGACGCCGTGGTCGAGTCGAAAGCCGGGGACGTCGACGCTCACCTTCCCGTCCAGTACGTCGGCGTGTGCTCCCATGTACGCCTCGAGCGTGCCCACGTCCTCCCAGTAGCCCTCGCAGACGTGGCCGAAGAGGGGCTTGCGCCGTTGCAGGAGCGCAGGGAAGACCTCGGCCGAGAAGTCGACGGGGCGGCCCGCGGGGATGAAGTCGAAGACCTCGGGCTCGAGGACGAAGATGCCGTTGTTCACGGTGTCCGAGAACACCTGCCCCCACGTCGGCTTCTCCAGGAAGCGCTCCACCGAGCCGTCCTCGCCGGCGATGACGATGCCGAACTCGAGGGGGTTCTCCACCGCGGTCAGCCCGATGGTGGCCAGGGCTCCGCGCTGGTCGTGGAAGGCGACGACCTCGGACAGATCGATGTCGGTCAGGACGTCGCCGGAGATGACGAGGAACCGCTCGTCGAGCTCGTCCATGGCGTTGCGCACCGAGCCGGCGGTGCCGAGTGGGGTCTCCTCGGTGGCGTAGACCATGCGCACCCCGAACTCCGAGCCGTCGCCGAAGTAAGAGCGGATGTTGTTGGCCAGGAAGGCCACGGTGACCACGATGTCGTCGAAACCGTGGCGCTGGAGCAGCGTCACGATGTGCTCCATCATCGGCCGGTTGGCCAACGGCATCATGGGCTTGGGCTGGTTGGAGGTGAGCGGGCGCAGCCTGGTGCCCTCGCCCCCGGCCATGATCACCGCCTTCATGACGCCGAACCTACCCGCCCGTCGGCCAGGGCCCGGCGGGCCAGGGGGATGTAGGTGGCCAGCGACACGTACCCGAGGACCAGACCGGGCACCACGAAGGCCCACGCCGCCACCTCGGCCACCTCCGCCCACGACAGGGTGGAGGCGGCGCCCAGGAAGAGGGGGAAGGAGGTGAGCAGGCAGAAGGTGCCGGCCTTGCCCACGAGGGTGACGTCGATGCGCTTGGCCCCCTTGGCCGCCAGGACCAGGGCGGCCACGGCCACCACCGACTCCCGCACCAGGGCCAGGACGGCCACGACCAGAGGCAGCGACCCGTCGATGACGATGCTGACCACCGAGGTGGCCAGGAGCAGGCGGTCGGCCACCGGGTCGAGGATCTTGCCCAGCTCACTGACCTGGCCGTAGCGGCGGGCGACGAAACCGTCGACCCAGTCGGTGGCGCCCAGCACACCGAGGAGGACGGCGGCGGCGGCCCGGTTGTCGCGGCCGAAGAGCAGCCACAGGAACACGGGGATGGACGCCAGGCGGACGGCGGTGATGACGTTGGGAACGGTCAGGATCCGATCCTCGCCCGTCGCCCGACGCGCCTCACCGTCGTGCGCCTCGCTGCCCTGGCGCCCTGCCACGAGCGGCAGGCTAGCCCGCCGACGTCTCCTGCTCGGGGATGGGCTCGACGAGGGCCGGCCCGTTGTTGGCCACCCGGTTGACCAGGGGCGCCACCGCCACCGGGGCCAACAGATCGTCGGGGGCGGGGACCAACAGGCGGGCCAGGGCTTCGGTGTCGTGGTTGTGGGGATCGAGCCAGTCCGGCCAGGCCCGAGCCGGCAGCACCACGGGCATGCGGTGGTGGATGGACGCCAGGGCGGCGTTGGCGGCGGTCGTCACGATGGCGGCCGACACCACCCGCCCGTCGCCGCCCCCCCGGGGCCGCCACGTCTCCCACAAGCCGGCCAGAGCGAGCGGCTCCCCGTCGGGGTGACGCACGTACCAAGGCTGGCCGGTGGCGCCGGCGCGGTCGCGCTGCCACTCGTAGAAGCCGTCGGCGGGCAGGAGGCAGCGTCGCTGGGCGAAGGCCTGCCGAAACGCCGGCTTGTCGATCACCGACTCGGCCCGGGCGTTGATCATGCGCGCCCCCACCTTCACGTCGTCGGCCCAGGGCGGGACCAGGCCCCAGCGCAGCGTGCCCAGGCGCAACCCGTCGCCCCGCCGGGCCACGGCGTAGACGGGGTCGGTGGGGGCCACGTTGTAGCGAGCCCCGAGGTCGTCGGCCACCACCTCGTCGATGTCGAAGTAGCGGGCCAGGGCGACCACGGGGGTGATCGAGGTGTAGCGCCCGCACACGGCCCCGACGTTACCGAGGCGCCCTTCGGGCCCCTCCCGCTCTTTGGCGGTGAGCCCCACCCCTTGGGCATCAGCGCCGAAAGAACGGGGTGAGGGGCGCCGGCGCGGTGGCGGGCCGTACGCTGGGCGGCGATGAGCGTCGAGGGGGTGGCCGTGGTGCCGGGCGACCCCCGTTTCGACCCCGGCCAGGGCCGGATCGTCGAGGTGGCGCTGGCCGCTGTCGGCATCGACGTGACCCAGCCGGTGCCAGAGGCATGAACCCGCCCGACGATCGAGCGGGGGGAGCGGCGGGATCGGCGGCCGACGTGGCCGACGAGCTCCGGCGCCTGCTCGGTGTCCCCGAGCCGGCCGACTGCCCGGCGGACACCGATCCGGGCCCACCTCTGCCCCGGCCACCCGCCGGTTCGGTCAACGGGAGGGCGGTGTGGCGATGCGAGCACTGCGCCTGGGAGGACGAGGCCTGGGTCCGGCCTCAGTGCCCCCGCTGCTACACCATGTCGACCCAGGCCGTCCGCTGGGCGCAGCGATGACCTCGGGGGACGACTCCTACCGCTACTACCGCTGGGCCGGGTTCTTGCTTCGCCATCCCGAAGGTGACCCCGAGGCCAGCGAGATCCTGAAGCGCCTGGAGTGGTCGCCTGCGCCCAAGGAGGCCGTCTTCGACATCACCGGGCTGGCCGACGACCACCGCCCAGGCGGTTGGTGCTCCCGACTCAGCCCCAGTG
Organism: Acidimicrobiales bacterium; assembly: GCA_030446545.1. Classification (GTDB taxonomy): domain Bacteria; phylum Actinomycetota; class Acidimicrobiia; order Acidimicrobiales; family CADCSY01; genus JADDRA01. The sequence continues at coordinate 6,950 of JAUJNB010000011.1, forward strand.
AGGCGATTCGCATGGCGGCCAACTTCGGGGTCACCCTCTGACCCGACCGGATCAGAACGTCAGGTCGTCGTCGATGGCGCTGGCCGCCAGCTGCTCGAACACGGCGGCCACGTGGAGGGGGTCGAGTCCGTCCTCCTCGGTTCCGTCGCCGTCGGCCACCAGCTGGCCGACACCAGAGAGGGCCACCTGGAGGAGGGCGGCGAGCGAGCACAACAGTCCGGCCGCCCGGCGGGTGTGCCCCAGCGTGGGCGACAACCCTTGGTAGAGCTCGGCCAGCGTGTTGCGCAGCACGATGCGCAGCATCACCGGGTCTTGGCCGTGGGCCAGGTAGGCGGTGACCAGCTCTCGGGCGGTGGCAGCCAGCTCGGCCGCCTCGGCCGATGTGGGGTCCAACTCGGGAAGGAAGGGGTCGGTCCGAAAAGGTTCAGGTGGCGGCACAGCCCACAGTCTGACCCGCCGGCGCTTCTCAACGGCAGCCGGGGGAGGTGGTGCCTGAGGGCCCGGCTGACGGCGTCGACGTTCAGGGGGGCGGGTAGAGCCCCGGCCATGAGCGAGATCGGCTACTTCTTGTCCAGCGAAGAGCACACGCCGTCGGCCCTGGTCGACCAGGCCCGCCAGGCCGAGGAGGCGGGCTTCCGGTCGGTGTGGATCTCCGACCATTACCACCCCTGGACCGACAAGCAGGGCCAAGCTTCCTTCGTCTGGTCGGTCATCGGGGCCATCGCCGCCACCACCGGTCTACGCCTGACGACGGGCGTCACCTGTCCCACCGTGCGCATCCACCCGGCGGTGATGGCCCAGGCTGCGGCCACGGCGGCGATGATGATGCCCGGCCGCTTCCAGTTCGGGGTCGGCTCCGGCGAGAATCTCAACGAGCACATCCTGGGTGACCACTGGCCTCCCACCGACGGACGCCTGGAGATGCTGGAGGAGGCCGTCGAGGTCATGCGCTCCTTGTGGGAAGGCCACTCGGTGACCCACCGGGGCCGGCACTACCACGTGGAGAACGCCCGGATCTACTCGCGGCCCGACGCACCCGTGCCGGTCTACGTCTCCGGCTTCGGCCCCAAGGCCACCAGGCTGGCCGCCCGCATCGGCGACGGCTACTGCAGCACCGCACCGGACGCCGGGATGGTGTCGCTCTACCGAGAGACCGGTGGCCGGGGGCCGGCCCAAGGCGGCATGAAGGTGTGCTGGGCGGCCGACGAGGCGTCGGCCAAGAAGACGGCGCATACGCTGTGGGCCCACCTCGCCGTGCCCGGTGAGCTCACCCAGGAGCTCCCCGCGCCGGCCCACTTCGAGCAGGTGTCAGCGCTCGTGACCGAGGACCAGGTAGCGGAGAAGATCGTCTGCGGGCCCGACCCCGAGCGCCACGTGGAGATGATCCGTGCGTACCTCGATGCCGGCTTCGACGAGGTCTACGTCAACCAGGTGGGCGGGGATCAGGCCGGGTTCTTCGAGTTCTACCGCCGCGAGCTGGTCCCCCGGCTCTCGTAGGGGGCTGGTCAGTCGATGGGCAGGCGGGCCAGGAGCTCGGCCTTCTTCTCCTCGAACTCGTCGTAGGTGATCTGCTTGGAGTCGAACTGGTGGTGGATCCGTTCGATGAGCTCGAGCAACTCGGGGGCGGACAGCTCCTCGCTGGCGTCGCCGACGTCGATCTCGGAGTGCTCGGGGACTTCGGCCCCCTCCTGGTCGGGTCCGCCCGTACGGTCCTGGCGCTCCTCGCGCTTCGCCGCGGCCTTGGCCTTCTTGGCCCGATCGCGCTGCAGCTTGGCGAAACTGGTCCGTTGCGCCCCCATGTTCGTCTCCCTCTCCCTTTTCCGGCCCGGTCAGCCGGCCTTCCGTCGCCCAGCCTGCATCCCAGCCTCCCGGGTACTCCTTCTCCCCTGGACACCCTCAGGGCCCGCAGCGAAACTCCCTGGGCCGTCGGGAACGAACGTGCAGGTCAACCTGCTCGGGAACACCCAGTTGGTTTCGCTGCGGAACTCCAGCGGGTCCGGCACGCGAGAGGGCCGCCGGCCGAACGCCGGCGGCCCTGGAACTCGCCGGGCTCAGATGGCTCGGACGTTCTGGGCTTCCTCGCCCTTGCGTCCGGGGGCCACGTCGAACTCAACGTGCTGGCCCTCTTCGAGCGACCGGTAGCCGTTCCCCTGGATGTTGGAGTAGTGGACGAAGACGTCCTCTCCCTGTTCACGTGAGATGAAGCCGTAGCCCTTCTCTGCGTTGAAGAACTTTACGGTTCCTGTTGCCATTGCCTTCTCGTCTCTACACAGCGAGCCGGTCCCATTGACCCGCTCGTCCCTGCCACTCTACCTGCTTGCCCCGCCCAGCGGCCGCGGATGTCCCGATCGGCGCTACCATCGACGCTTCGCGACCGCTGCCTCTCGGGCCGACCACAGTCGCGCCCGACCCACCACAGCACTGGAGCGATCGCGCGTGTCCCCCACCTTCTCCGATCTCGGCGTACCCGCCGACCTCGTCGGCCGCCTCGAGCGCCGGGGAATCGTGGTGCCGTTCCCCATTCAGGTCGCCTCCATCGCCGACGCCCTCGCCGGCCGGGACCTCTGCGGCCGGGCCCCCACCGGCTCGGGCAAGACGCTCGCCTTCGGCGTCCCCATGGTGGCCCGGGTGGGCAAGGCCAGGTCTCGCCGACCGCGGGGCCTAGTGCTGGTCCCCACCCGGGAGCTGGCTGCACAGGTGCGTCGGGAGCTGGCCTCGCTGGCCGGGCCGCGGGGCCGGTCGGTCCTCGCCATCCACGGCGGGGTGGGCTTCGGCCCCCAGATCGACGGGCTGCGCAGCGGTGCCGACATCGTGGTGGCCTGTCCCGGACGGCTGGCCGACCTCATGGCCAAAGGGGAGGCCCGCCTCGACGAGGTCGACCTGGTGGTTCTGGACGAGGCCGATCGCATGGCCGACATGGGGTTCCTGCCCGAGGTGCGCCGGCTGCTCGACCAGGTGTCGCCCGAGCGCCAGACGTTGTTGTTCTCGGCCACCCTCGACGGCGACGTCGACACCCTCGTGCGGCGCTACCAGCGCAACCCGGTCCGCCACGAGGTGGCACCGGCCGACGACGCCCCCCTCAGCCGCCACGTCTTCTGGCGCTCCGAGGGGCCCGAGCGGGTGGCCGTGACGGCCGGGGTGGTCAACGCCGAGTGGCCGGCGCTGGTGTTCTGTCGGACCAAGCGTGGTGCCGATCGCCTGGCCGGCCAGTTGGCCCGGGCCGGGGTCAGCTCGGCTGCCCTGCACGGGGACCGGACCCAGGGTCAACGGACCCGTGCCCTGGCCCAGTTCTCCTCCGGTCGGGTCCAGGCCCTGGTGGCCACCGACGTGGCCGCACGGGGTATCCACGTCGACAAGGTGGCCTGCGTCGTCCACTTCGACCCGCCCGCCGACGAGAAGGACTACGTGCACCGCTCCGGCCGCACCGGACGGGCCGGGGCCTCGGGCACCGTGGTGTCACTGGTGGGTCGGGGCCAGACCGCCGCCGTGCGTCGCATCCAGATCCGCCTCGGGCTCCCTCAGGGCCTCGGCCAGGCCGACCTGGCCAGCTTGGGCGACGAGCGCCACCTGGCCCGACTCGCCGGTCGACCTGCCGGCAAGACCTCCGCCGGGGCGGAAGCGCCGCCGGCCTCGGTCACGACCTCCGCCGGGGGGGAGGAGGCACCACCGGACAGCGTCCCGCGCCTCCGTACCTCGAACACCTCACGGCGACGGCGTGCGGTCGACGCCGGTCGACCCGCAGGCCGGGCACCGTCACGAAGCCCCGGGAGCGCCGGCCCGCCCGGGCGCCCGGGGCGGCCGGGGTCGCCCCGGCCAGGGCCGGCTCGAGCCCGGAACGCGGGGGCGAGGGGAAAGGCCACCGGCCCCAGGTCCGGCGCCGGCCCCAAGCCGGGTCGGGCGCCGGCCGGACAACGCCGAGCGGGCTGACCCACAGGCCCACGCAACGAACGTCCGGCTGGGGGCGCCCGGCTCGTCCGCCGAATTCACTCGGCGCAGGTGGCGGCCCCACCAGCCAGGGTCGCCACCGTGTCGTTCGCACCGGTACCGCTGAGGGTTCCCGTGAGGCGCCCGGGCACGGGCACCTGGATCTCGAAGCCCGGCCCGAACGGGTCGACAGCCCCGATGTCGACCCGGTCGCCGTAGGCCCGGCGAAGTTCGGCGACGGTGGTCCCCACACCCACGCCTTCGGCCGTGGTCAACGGGGGAAGGGCGCCCGAGGGCGGGCCCACGTCCCAGGCCACCAGACGCGACGTGCCCTCCCCGTCGCCGGACCCACCGAACGACACGGCCAGCTCGGCGAACTCCACCAATCGCTCGACCTCACCGGAGGGGCACGACCCGAGGGGCCTGTCGTCGCTCGGGGGGCCCAGCACGCCAGTCAGCTCGACCACCACCTGGTCGGCCCGATCACCGAAGGCCACCAGGCCCAACCCGTCGGGCCCGAGCACCACCTGGGTCGCGGCACTCGTCGTCGACGTCGGTGACGGCGACGTGGTCGAGGTCGACGAGGTCGAGGGCGAAACTGGCGCGGTCGAGGTCGTCAACGGCACGGGCCGGGACAGCCGGCCGGCGCCGTCGTCACCGTCTGCGCAGGCCCCGGCGAGCAGGGCCAGGACGGCTACGGCCGCCGACACCGCCCGCGCCCGGCCGGTCGGAGCCCTCAGGTCGGCGGCTCCGTGCGGCCCAGCCCAGGGTCGAGCTGGGACAGGAACTGCTGGCACCGCTGGGCTTCATCGAGCTCACCGATGGCTTCGGCCTGGCGGGCCAACCCCTGGACAGCGCGCAGGAACCCCTGGTTGGTGGGGTGGCGCCAGCGCACGAAGCCCGACCCCCGCCAGCCCGACTGGCGCAGGCGGTCCAGGCCTCGGTGGTAACCCACCCGGTAGGAGGCGTAGGCCTCCACGTCGTCGCGAGCGAGCGACCCGAGGTGGGCCCACCCGTCGAGGAAGCGGGGGAAGCGGGACACCACGGCCGACACCGCCTGGCGCCGGCGCTCGTCGGGCTCGGCCAAGGCCGCCTCCAAGGCCGTCCGCGCCTCGTCGGGCTCGGGGCCGAGGATGGTCTCGGGGGGTCCCGAGGCGCTGAGGTTCACGGGCGAGTCGGACATGGGCGGTCCTTTCCCCGGAGACCCGGACGCAACGGCGGGATGCAGACACTACCGCTCACCCTGGAGGCAGTGACGCCGATCCGGGCCGGGCCCCCAGCCCCCGGGCGTCGAGATAGGCGGCAGCCACGGCATGGGTGCGCTCGACGATCTCGGAGGTGTGGCTGAAGCCGTCGTAGCGCAGGCGGGGCCAGGGTGCGGCCGGCAGCACGTGGGCTTCGATGTCCGGGGGCAAGGTGGCCAGCTCGTGGACGAAGCGGAAGTTGCGGGAGATGGCGAAGCAGCGGTAGAGCACGTCGAGCGGTCGGCGGGGTCGGCGGGGCAGGGCGTCGAGGTCCTTGAGCTGGAGGACGAACAGGCGGGTCGCCCCCATCTCCAGGGCCTTGCCCAGGGGGACCACGTTGACCGTGGCGCCGTCGACGAAGGCCTCACCGTCGATTTCTACAGGGGGGAGCAGCACCGGCAGGGCTGCCGAGGCCAGGACGGCCTCGGTGAGGGACCCACTGGTGAACCAGCGCTCGCGTCCGGTGTCGAGCGAGGTGGCCACACAGGCGAAGGGCACCGCCAGATCGGCGAAGGTGGCATCGGGAAGGAACCGCTCGACCACCCGGCGCAGCCCTTCGTTGCCGTTGAGGGCGGATCCTCTCCGCAGCAGCCGGGTCACCCCTGCCAGCCTCCCCGTGGGCCAGACGTCGCTGCGGGTGAGATCCTTCCATAGGGCCTCCAGACGGTCGAGGGTCTCCAGGGTCGGGGCCGAGGCGATGGCCCCGCCGTTGAGGGCACCGGCCGAGCACCCCACCACCAGGTCGGGCCGGATCCCCCGCTCCAGCAGGGCCCGCAGCATCCCCAGCTGGATCGCTCCCATGTTGCCGGCGCCACCCAGAACAAAGGCGGTGACCTGCCTGCTCATGGAAGAAGGATGTCGGGCTCGGCCGTCGAGGGCAGGACCGGGGGGCGGTGCACGAGTCAGTTGAGGCGGGCGCGCAACCGGCGGGCGGTGGCCCGGGCCTCCTCAGAATCCGCGCCCGGATCGGCCGACGCCAGCCGCTCCAGGACGTCGGCGGCCTCACCGAAGTGACAGGACGCGGCCAACGACCCGGCCAGGCGACGTTGCAGGGCGGGCGGCGCCCCGGGCATGGCCGCCCGCAGGCGCACGACCCATTCGAGCATGGCCCGATCCACCCGGGCGGTGGCGATGGCGTCGAGGTTGGCCAGCATGCGGGCCACGACGGTTGCGGTGCCGACGGGTTCGAGAAAAGCCGACCGGAAGGCGACCGCAGGACCGAGGACCTTGCCGACCCGCGCCTCGCAGGCCGAACGGTCGAGGACGGCGCCACCATCGAAGGGATCGAACAGGCGTACCCCGTCGTGGACCTCCTCTCGGAAGCTCCGGACCAGGAAGTGACCGGGCATGGACACGCCGACCAGCTCGATCCCCGCTCGCCGGCCCACCTCGATCATGACCACGGCCAGGCTGATGGGAATCCCCACCCGCCGTTCCAGGACCTGGTCCAGGTACGAGTTGCGGGGGTCGTAGTAGTCGTCGTGGTTCCCCGCGAAACCCTCCTCGCCGAAGAGGTGGCGCGACAGCCCCTCGACACTGCGCTCACTCACCCCGGCGGCCAACTCGTCGAGGCGGGCCTGGCCGGCGGCCACGTCGAGGTCGGGTCGGGCGTGGGCGGCAATGAGCAGGGCCAGCTCATCGAGGGGCAGGGTGGACTCCGGTCGACGGACCAGGGTCAGAAATCGGGCCGTGGGGTCCATCGGCCCACGGTAGCGACCTCGGCCTGGCCCACGGTCCCTCCCCGGGCTTGGGCCCGGCCCGGGGTAGCTTGGCCGGCGCCATGCCCCCCTCCCCCTGGTCCTTCCTCGATCACCCCGGCCCACTGGCGTTCGCCCATCAGGGCGGCGGCGCCGAACACCCGGAGAACACCATGGCCGCCTTCGACCACGCCGTCTCCCTCGGCTACCGCTACCTGGAGACCGATGTCCACGTCACCGCCGACGGGGTCCTGGTGGTCTTCCACGACGATGAGCTCGACCGGATGACCGATTCCAGCGGCCGGATCGAGGACCTTCCCTGGTCGATGGTGCGCCAGGCCAGGGTGGCCGGCACCCACCCCATCCCCCTCCTCGAGGATCTCCTCGGCGCTTGGCCCGAGGTCCGGGTCAACATCGATCCCAAGCAGGACGCGGCGGTCACCCCGCTGGTAGAGGTGCTGCGGCGGACGGCGGCGACCTCCAGGGTGGCGGTGGGGGCCTTTTCCGATCGCCGCCTGTCCCGACTGGCCCACGCCGCGGGACCGGCCCTGTGCCGCTCGCTCGGGCCCCTCGGAGTCGCCCGGCTCTACGCCGCAGCCCGAGGCCTGCCCACCGGACCCCTCCCTGCAGCCTGTGTCCAGGTTCCGGTGTCCACTCGGGGGGTCACGGTCACCGATGCCCGCCTGGTGGCCGAGGCGCACCGGCGGGGCCTCCAGGTCCATGTGTGGACGGTCGACAACCCCGTCGAGATGCGACGCCTGCTCGACCTCGGCGTCGACGGCCTCATGACCGACCGACCGACCGTTCTCAAGGGCGTGCTCCAGGCGAGCAACGACTGGAGCTGAGTCCCGGCCCGCTCCACGGCGTGCTCCGGGTGGTGCCGAGTTGGTGGCAGACTGGCCCGGGCCGAGCGGCACTGGCCCACGTGGTAGCGAGTGGGCAGGAGCGATCGGCGGCGGGGGCCAAGAGGGAAGAGAGGAGGCGGTACGGGCACGGGGATCCCGACCGGGACCGGCGCCGACTGGGACCCGATCGACGAGGACGACGACGTGGTGGGAGAAGCATCGGCGCGCCTCCTGGTGGCCGGCGCGGCCCGCCCCGATCGCCTCGACGCCCTCAACCTGCTCGGGCTCCTCATCGACCACGCCGACCCCGAGGGATTGGTCCGCCTGCCGTTCGAGACCCTGTCGGGCGAGTTCGGCGTCGAGGCGGGGCGTGGGCGCGAGCTGCTCGAGGCACTGATGGCCGTGGGCGTGGTGCGAGCCGTCGGAGACGGCGTGGCCGTAGGAGGGACACCTCCGGTGCACGCCGGCGCATTCCGTCTGTCGGGGTACCTGGCCAACGTGGCCACCGTGCTCGACCCGCCCGCGGGCAGCGGCCCGCCGGCTCCCGCCGAGCCCGCCGTCGGGGCCCCGCCCATACCGGTGCTTCGGGGTCGGCGGGGTGCCAGCCACCCACTAGCCGCCCGGGTGCTACCCCGGGCGCTGGTCGGTGTCGCCGCCGCCCTGGCCGTCGTGTGGTCGACCGCATCCCCGTCGGGAGAACCCACCGCGGTGCGCACCGGCGACGGCTCGTCGGTACCGACGGGGCGGGCGCCATGGGCCGTCACGCCCACCACCGTGACGGCCGGCCAGGCCATGGCGCCGGTCGGCGACGACCCGTCGCCGCCGCCGGCTTCCCCGGTCGCCCCCGTCACTCCCGCGGTGCCGACACGGGAAGGGAATCGGACGGACGCGGGCCGGCCGGAGCCGGCGCCCGGCGCGCCCGAGAGCCCCGACGAGGCGTCGTCGACCTCGCCGCCACCCGGTCGCCCCCTCACTCCGGGGACTCCGCCGGCTCGACCTGCGCCCCGAACGCCGGCGCCTCCCCGAGCTCCCGGTCCGGTCGTCCCTCCTCCCGAGGAGCCGGGGAGCCGGTGTCCCGTCGGCACACCCGGGGCCGAGGTGCTCGACGTCAGGCTCCTGCCGGCCGTGGGCCCGGGCCTGCTCACCGTCCTGGCCGAGCCCGGAGTGGAGGTGCGCGGGACCCTGGGCAACCCCACCGACGCCGACCTCGTCGTGCGTTCCTTCGAGGTCCGCGTCGGCGAGGTCGAGAGCGCTCCGAGGGTAGCCGGCTCACCCGCACCCCTCCCCGTCCCCGCCGGCGGCTCGGCCGAGTGGCGGGTGGTCCTGCCCCCCGAGGTCGGATTCCCCCACCTGGGCCTGGTCGAGGTTCGCATCCTCGATTGGTCCTGGACCGACCCCGTGCTGAACGCCATCTGCCTGAGCTGACCCGGGAAGCCGGAGGTCGGCCGGGTCAGGGAATGGCCGACTGCATGCCTCGGGCCGGTCCACGACCGCCTTCCCTCACCCGGTCCCGGTCCCGGTCCCGCTCCCGGGCCAAGAGGCCGAGGGCGTGGTCGCACGCCTCCACGTCGACGCGGTCGCCGAGGCGGTCGAACCACTGCCGGGCCCGATCCAGGTTGGCGCGGGCGTCCTCGAGCTCACCCACTGCGTGGAGCGAGGTGGCCAGGGCGGAGGCGCACCGGGCGGCCTGGCGACGGCAGCCGGCTTGGTGGAACGTCGCCAGCGCCCGGCGCAGGTTGACCACGGCGTCAGCCGGGCGACCGAGGTCGTGGAGCACCAAACCGAGGTTGTGGTGACACGCGGCCCGGTCGAGCGTGCGGCCGGCCGCCTCCAGCCCGGGTAGTGCAGTCGTGAGCGCCTCCAGGCTGTGGTCGAGGCGGCTCAGGCCGTAGAGGACCACGCCGGCGTTGTGGTTGATGACCGCGGCCTCGGCCTCCATGCCGGCGCCGCGAAACCCCCCCATCGCCCGCCGCAGGTGGCCCAGGGCCTCCTCGGGACGGCCCAGGCTGCGCAGGATGCGGGCCAGGTCGGCCTCACAGGCGGCCAGGGCGGCAACCGGGCCGGCGTCGGCTCGGGTTCGGCGGGCCGCCTCGAGACGGTCGATGGCATCGTCGGGCCGACCCAGGTCGAGAAGCGTGAGCCCGAGGAGGCGATCGCAGGAGGCCACCTTGCGCGCCAGGCGCCCGGCGCTGAGCACGGTGCGGGCCTCGTACAGCACCTCGAGCGCCTCGGCCCCCCGCCCGGCCGAACGCAGGGCCGCTGCGAGGGCGAGCAGGGCCGGGCCCCGGTCCGGGCCCTCGCCGCGTGCCGCCAGCTCCAGTGCCGCCAGCCGCGACCTCGCTTCGCCCTTGCGCTTCACCCCCCCGATGTTGGCCCATGACCGACGCCACATGCCAGATTGTGGGCAAGGCCTCGGGGGGCCGCTAGCGTTCCTCGACCGACGCTGCGGCAGGGGAAGCGATGTTGCACAGAACCCGGCTGATCGTCCTCGGCCGACAGGGTGCGGGCAAAGGAACGCAGTGCGCCCGCCTGGCGGCGCGCCTGTCGGTCCCCCACGTCTCCACCGGTGACCTGTTTCGGGCCGAGGCGGCCGACGGCACCGAGATCGGTCGCCGGGCGGCGGCCTACCTCGACGCCGGCGCCCTGGTCCCCGACGACTTGGTGCTCGATCTCGTGGCCGGGCGGCTGGGTGGTCCCGACGCCCGTGCCCTGGGTTACCTGCTCGACGGCTTCCCCCGAACCCTCGCCCAGGGCCAGGCCCTGTTCGAGGTGCTCGGAAGTGGGGCGGCCGACATCGCCGTAGAGCTCCATGTCCCCACCAGCGTGGTCCTGCCCCGCCTGGCCGCCCGGCGCGTGTGCCAGGACTGCGGCGCCAACTCACGGGCTGGGCCCGGAGATCCCGACGTCACCAAGTGTGACCAGTGCGGGGGCACCGTGACCCGGCGCACCGACGACACCGACGAGGCCATCCACCGCCGCCTGGCCACCTACGACCGCGAATCGCGACCGCTGCTGGACTGGCTGGACGACAGGGACCTGCTCGTGCGCGTCGACGGTGTGGGCGATCCCGACGTCGTCCACCAGCGCCTGCTCGACGCCGTCCGCAACCGCATACCGGCCATCGACGACGTCTGAGGGGGGCGTCTCCGGACTGCCGGTGGGGCCGTCGGCCTCGGGGCTGGCGGTCGATTCAGACCAGGGCGGGAGTGCGGCTCTGGGGTTCCTCGCCGGCGGCCTGGCGGCGCTCGCTCACCCGTCGCCCGGCCTTGCCCACCCGGGCGATGTAGCGCAGCACCCGCGTGCGGGCCTCCTCGGCCTCAGGGGTGAGGCCCTCCACCGATTCCAGGCCCCAGTGCTCGAGCACGACGGGACGCAGGATCCGCTCGTAGTGGTTGGCGAAGTCGTAGATGCCGGCGTTGGCGATGGCCCGGGCGTGGCTGGCGAAGTTCGGGATGCCCGTGCCCGGCATCTCGAAGCCCGCACCTGGCGGTCGACGGCCAGGACCACCGCCGAGGGATCGATCTCGAGCACCGCCGACGTGGCGTCCCGGTAGAAGACGTGGTGGAGGTTCTCGTCGCCGGCCACGCGCGCCATGATCTCCCGCCCCCGCCGGTCGGCCAGGAGGCGACCGGTGTTGCCGTGGGAGATGCGGGTGGCCAACTCCTGGAGGCTGACGTAGACCAGGCCGTCGACCACGGTCTCGGGCTCGGGCACCTCACCCCGGCTCACCTGGGCCATCCGCCCCCGCTCCAGGGCGACGGGGTCGACGCTGCGGGTGACGGTCAGGTAGTCACGGATGACGATGGCGTGGCGACCCTCCTCGGCGGTCCAGCGCTTCGACCACGCCCCCCACGCCTCGTCGATGCCGAACAGGCCGTTGATGGTGCGGAAGTAGTGCGGGAGGTTGTCCTCGGTGAGGAGGTTGACGAACAGGGCGCTGCGTACGGCCCCGTCCATGGGCGCCTCCGACGGGTCCCACTCTTCACCCGCCTCGAAGTCTCGTCCCAGGCTCCAGGGCACCAGCTCGTGGGGGAACCACTCCCGGGCGTTGTCCAGGTGACGTTCCAGCAGCTGCTCGGCGACGGGCGAGAGCTCGTGGAGCAGGTCGGTGTCTCGATCCATGGCCCCCACCCTACCGACCAGTAGGTAGGTCTGACAAGCGGACGGAGAGGTCGGGCACCTGGTCCAAGGCCCGCCAGCAGTACCAGGCCACCACGGAGCGCCACGGGCGGTAGGCATCGCCCAACGGCTCCAGGTCAGCCGGGCTGGGAGCCTCGGCCAGGCCGTGGACCAGGGCGTAGCCCCGGCGGACACCGAGGTCGCCGGTAGGCCAGACGTCGGGGCGGCCGAGGCTGAACATCAAGAACATCTGGGCCGTCCAGCGACCGATCCCCCGCACCTGGCTGAGGCGGTCCACCACTTCCTGATCGGCGAGGGCGGCCACCTCGTCGAGGTCCAGCGAACCGGCAGCCACCCGCCCGGCCAGATCGGCCACCGCCGCCGCCTTGGCCGCCGAGAGCCCGGCCGAGCGAAGGACCGCTGGATCCAGGTCGGCGAGACGGGCGGCGACGAAGCCCTGAGGCGCCAGCGCCCGCACCCGGGCCCAGATGACCGCCGCCGCCCGTCCGGCCAGCTGCTGGTGCACGATGCTCGACGCCAGGGCCTCGAAGTGGTCGGCCACCGCTGCGGGCCGGGAGAGGAGCGGGCACGGACCGAAGCGCTCGACCAGCACCGCCAACCCCGGTGCCCGCCGCACCAGTTCGGCCTCCACGGCCGCCACCTCGTGGTCGCAACGCCTTCTGGTCACCTCTCCGCTCGTCGTCCCCTCGAAATACACAGGGTTCTCCCTCTGGATGCCCCCAGCCGGTCGGGTCCATGATGGCCCCATGAGCTACCGAGTGACGATCTCCGACGGGGGCAACGAGCTGGTCACCGGGGCCGACACCTACCAGCTCGAAGGTCCCCTCACCACCTTCTTCAGCACCGACGCCGGTCGGCGGGTGGTGGACTCCTGGAGCGTGCGCCTGGCCAGCTTCCGTACCGTCGACGTGGTGCGCATCCGCCGGGTGGACGAGGACGGGGTGCGGGCGGCGTGAAGGATTGACGGCGGGCTCAGTCGTCGGGCGGGCGACGCAGGCGCTTGGTCTCGGACCGACGACCTTTGGCGTCGAGTCGGCGCCGCTGCGACCCCCGGGTCGGACGGGTCGCGCGGCGGGGCGTGGCCACGGCCAAGCCGGTGGCCAGGCGGCCCCGGAGGCGGTCGAGGGCCAGGGTGCGGTTGCGCATCTGGGAGCGTTCGTCTGACGCCACCGCCCGCGCCTCGGGGCCGAGGCGCTCCAACAGGCGTTGACGTTGTCCCGGCCCCAACGAGGGCGAGTTGGCCACGTCGAAGACGACCTCGACCCGGGTGTCGGAGGTGTTGGCGTGCTGGCCCCCGGGCCCGCTGCTGCGGCTGAAGCGCCACCGCAGCTCGGCCAACGGGATGCGACAGCCCCGGCCCACCACCAGGTAGCCGTCCCCCGCTCCCTCCCCTCGACTGCCCTCACCGTCGACCACGACGGCCGACGGTACCGGCGCCGGCGGCGGCCGTAACGTCCCCCGACGTGCTCCTCCCGTCCGCCCGGCGCATGGTCCGCCTGCACTGCCCGCTCGACCTGCGGACCACGCTCGCGCCTCTGCGCCAGGGCCGCCACGACCCGGCGGTCCGCCTGGAGCCCGACCGTTGCTGGCGGGCGACACGCACGCCCGAGGGCCCGGCCACCACCCACCTGGAGGTGCGCGCTGGCGAGCTTCTGATCGAGGCGTGGGGCCCGGGGGCGGCCTGGGCCACCGAGCACGGCCCCCAACTGGTGGGGGTGGCCGGTCGGGAGAAGCAGGAGCACCTGCTGGCCGGGCACCGCCTGTTGTGCGACCTGGACCGCCGCCTCCCGGGCCTGCGCATCCCCCGCAGCTCGGCCGTGGCCGAGGCCCTGGTGCCCACCGTCCTCGAACAGAAGGTCACCGGTCTGGAAGCCAAGCGAAGCTACCGGGCCCTGGTGCTGGCCCTCGGGACACCGGCACCCGGTCCCGCGGGACTGGTGGTCCCGCCGTCCCCGTCGGTGCTGGCCGCCACCCCCTCGTGGGTCTACCACCGCGCCGGGGTGGAGCGTCGCCGAGCCGAGACCGTCAAGAGGGCCATGGTCCGCTCGGCCCGTCTGGAGGAGGTGGCCACCATGGCCCTGCCCGACGCCTACCGCCGTCTCCAGGCGCTCCCGGGGGTGGGCCCGTGGACCGCGTCCACGGTGGCCCTCATGGCCTTGGGCGACGCCGACGCCGTGCCTCTGGGCGACTACCACCTCCCCGACCAGGTCTCCTGGGGCCTGGCCGGCGAGCCCCGTGGCGACGACGAGCGCATGCTGGAGCTCCTCGAGCCCTTCCGGGGGCAACGGGCCCGGGTCCTACGACTCCTCGTCGCCGGCGGGATCCGACCTCCCCGACGGGGCCCCCGCTTCTCCCCCCGGTCGATCGCCCGACATTGAGACCGGCGCGGCGCCGGGGCCCGTGGCCACCAGGTCGAGGAGCACGGTGTGGTGGGGAAGGCCACCGGCAGCGAGGTAGCCCTCCCCCTCCACCGTCCACCCCTGGCGCCGGTAGAAGCCCAGCGCCGGGTCCCGCCCCGCAGCCCACACGCCCTCGGCCCCGAGGTCCCGGGCCCGGGTGACCACCGCCTCGAGCAGGACCGCTCCGAGCCCCCGACCCTGGTGCCCGGGCTCCACCGCCATGCCCCGCACCCGCCACCACCGCCGGCCGGGGCGGTGCTCGGTGGGCGCCGGATGGGCCGAGGCCACGGCCACCAGGCGCCCCTCGTCGTCGGCCAAGGCCAGGTGGAACGCCCCCGGGTCGACATCCCCGACCAAGGCCACTTCGGCATCGGGGGCGCCCTGGCGCAGTACCTGGCGACGCAACTCGTAGGTGGCCTCCGCCGGGACCGCCCGGACCCTCACCGCGCCTCAGGCCCGGAAGGTCGGCCGGCCGGCAACCGTCACAGATGTTCGGCGGCTGCGGCCTCGACGGCGGCGGTGATCGGTGCCCACTCGGCGCCCGATCGCCGGGTGACGGTGACGAAGTTCGCCGTACCGAAGACCGAGGCCACGCCCTCCGTGGAGAAGACGGCCACGGCGAAGTCGTTGCCCTCGGCGGCGGCCGCCTCGGCACTGGCCAGATTCATGGGCGCCGCCAAGGGCCGGTCGAGCGTGTACTTCATGGCGTCGGGATTGGGCGTGGTCGACGGCGAGACGGTGGCCATGGGCGGTGATCCTAGGGGTGGGGCCCACTCCCCAGGGGCCCCGCACCGGGCTGGGGCGGGAACAGAACGGGCTCGTCCTCGGCCTCGTCGCTGATGTCGGGCAGCTCGAAGTGCACGACGGCGATGCGCTCCGCGGTGGCGGCCAGATCGGCCTGGAGCGCCTCGATCTCGACGGTCAGCTCCTCGGCCTGCTCGTTCCGGCCCTGGACCAGGGCCCGCTCGCGCTTCTCCACCAGTTCGGTGAGCTGCAACTCCACGCCGACGGCGTGGTCCTCCAGGCGTGGGTCGGTCACGGACCGAAGCGTAGGCTGCGCCGATGGGACCAGGCCACCGCTACGACCTGGTGGTGGTGGGGATGGGCTCCGGCGGCATGGTGGCGGCCGAGTTGGCTGCCTCCCTGCCCCTGCGGGTGGCGGTGGTCGAACGGGACCGGGTGGGCGGGGAATGCCTGTGGACCGGGTGTGTCCCGAGCAAGGCCCTGCTGGCGTCGGCCAAGGTGGCCCAGGCCATGCGCACCGCCGACCGCTTCGGGCTGGTCTCCGTCGATCCCGTCGTCGACACCGGCGCAGTGTGGGACCGGGTGCGAGCCGTCCAGGACCAGATCGCCGCCACCGACGACAGCCCGGCCCGCTTCGAGGCGCTGGGTGTGGAGGTCGTCGCCGGCCAGGCCCGGTTGATCGACGCCCACACCGTGGCCGTGGGTGAGCGCCGACTGTCCACCCGCTTCGTCCTGTTGTGCACCGGCAGTCGCCCGTCGTCGCTGCCCGTCGAAGGCCTGGCCCAAGCCGGCTACCTGACCAACGAGACCATCTTCGGCCTGGCCCGGGCCCCGGCATCGATCACCATGATCGGCGGCGGTCCCATCGCCATCGAGCTGGCCCAGGCCATGCACCGTCTGGGGGTGGGGGTCACGGTGCTGGAGAAGGCGCCTGGCATCCTCCTTCGGGAGGAACCCGAGCTGGTCACCGTCCTGGCCCGCCTGCTCGCCCACGAAGGGCTCACGATCCACACCGGGGTCGACATCGAGCGGGTCGTGGTCGAGGGCGACCGCAAGGTGGTGGTGGGGACCGAGGGTGGCAGGTCCCGGCGCTGGGACGCCGAGGAGCTGTTGGTGGCCGTAGGTCGTACGCCCAACCTCGACGGCCTGGGACTGGACCAGGTGGGGGTGACCACCACCTCGAAGGGAGTGGTGGTCGACGAGCGCATGCGCACGTCGGTGCCGTCGATCTACGCCGCCGGCGACGTCGCCGGCCGCTTCTTGTTCACCCATTCGGCGGCCCACGAGGCGGTGCGAGCGGTGCGCGACATGTTCTTCCCGGGAAAGGGCACGGTGACCACGCTCGTGCCCTGGTGCACCTTCACCGAGCCCGAGCTGGCCCACGTCGGGATGACCGCCGAGGAGGCCAGGCGGCACGGCGGTGGCCAGGTCGAGGTGCACCGCCTCGAACTGGCCCACTCCGACCGGGCTCGAGCCGACGGTCACGCCGAGGGGAGCGTCCTGGTCGTGACCGTCGATCGGGTGGTCAGGGGGGCCCACATCCTGGCTCCGTCCGCCGGCGAGATGATCCACGAACTGGCCCTGGCCATCCAGGAGGAATTGGAGCTCACCGAGCTGGCGTCGCTCATCCACGTCTACCCCACGCTGGCCACGTCGGTGGGCCGCCTCGCCGCCGAGGCCGCCTTCGCCGGGGCCCGGCGTTGGGCCTGGACCGTTCGACTCGGGCGGACCTGGGACCGTCTGCGCAAGGTCTGAGGCGCATCCCGGCCGAGGCGTAGCCGGAGGCATCTACGGGCAGAGTGGCCTGGTCCCCTCGACCCTGGCGCCCCACCGCGCCTCGCGTGCTCCTAACCTTGGTCGTTGCGTCACCGCCCCCGTCCCTTCCCGACCCGCGAGGAGCGCCATGAATCGTCCGAGCCTGCACCTGTGGCTGCCCCCTGTCCGCAACCACGATTGGGTCGCCGCCCAGTGCGGCTACCGGTAGCCGCCTGATGCCCTCCCCCCACCGTCGCCTGCGGGCGGCCGACGTCGAGTCCTTCATCCGGACCCGGTGCTTCGCCCCGGCCGAGCACGGTCGCATCGGCGTCGAGCTCGAGCGCCTGGTGGTTTCCGCCGGGGGACGGCGCCACGCCGGTGGCGCGAGGGCCGACCACACCGCGGTGGCCCGGGCCGTGGCCGCGGTGGGCCCCCTTCCCGGCGGCAGCCGGGTGACCTTCGAGCCCGGCGGGCAGGTCGAGGTCAGCTCCCCGCCCCACCGAGGCCCGGACCGGGCCTGTGCGGTCACCAGCGCCGACCTGGCGGTCGTCGACCCGGCCGTCCGGCGCCTGGGCCTCGAACTGGTCGGGGCCGGCCTCCATCCGCTGGGTGAGGGGCGACAAGTGGTCGACCACCCCCGCTATCGGGCCATGGCCGCCTACTTCGACGCCCAGGGTGGATGTGGACGGACGATGATGTGCAGCACGGCGTCGCTCCAGGTGAACGTCGACATCGGCGACGAAGGGTCCCAGGCCCGACGCTGGCGCCTGGCCCACCGCTTGGGCCCGGTCCTGTTGGGGGCCTTCGCCAACTCGCCCCTCACCGCCGGCGTGGCCAACGGGTCGTGCTCGGGTCGGGCCGGGGTCTGGGCCGGCATCGACGCCAGCCGGACGGCGTCGGCCGACTCCGGGTCCGGGTCCGGGGCCGGGGAAGTGGAGGATCCGGCCCGGGCCTGGGCCCGCTACACGCTGGCCGCCCGGGTCATGATGCTGAGGGTGTCCGACAACGAGATGGTCCCCGTGGTCAGGCCCCTGCCTTTCGCCCGTTGGATCGACGAGGGCCACGAGTTGGGCTTTCCCACGCTCGAGGACCTGGAGTACCACCTGAGCACGCTGTTCCCCCCGGTGCGGGCCCGCGGCTGGTTGGAGCTGCGCATGATCGACTCCTTGCCCGATCCGTGGTGGCAGGTGGCGGTGGCGGTGTGCGCAGCCTTGTTCGACGACGCCGAAGCGGCCGAGGAGGCCGCCCGGGCCACCGTCCCCACGGCCGGGCTGTGGACCGAAGCCGCCCGTTTCGGGCTGGCCCACCCGGCGCTGGGCGCAGCCGCACGCGCCTGCTTCGCCAGCGCCCTCGACGCCCTTCCCCGGTTGGGTGCCGGTGCCGACCTGGTCTCCCATGTGGCCGCCTTCGTCGACCGTTTCGTCGATCGGGGGCGTTGTCCGGCCGACGACCTGCTCGACGCCGCCGTCGTCGGACGCGCCGGGCCGGTCGAGCTCCGCACGACCGTCGCCGCCACCGCCGAGGCTCGGTGAACCCGGGCGTGGCCGAGGCTGTGGGTGTGACCCGACCGCACCGGCTCGACCCGGCCCGGCTGCGGGCCCATGTCGCCGCCGAGCTCGACGCCGCCCGTCGTCGATCGCTCGGCCTGCTGGAACCGGTGTCCGACGCCGACCTGGTGCGCCAACACTCGCCCCTGATGTCGCCGCTGTCCTGGGACCTGGCCCACGTCGCCAACTTCGAGGACCTGTGGCTGGTGCGGGCGCTCGGCGGAGCGGCGGTGGGGCCTGGCTACGACCACCTCTACGACGCCTTTGCCAACCCCCGGGCCGACCGTCCCTCGCTGCCCCTCCTCGACCCGGCCGGCTCCCGCCGCTACCTGCACGACGTCCGTGGGCGAGCGCTCGACCTCCTCGACCGGGCCCCGCTCGACCCGGGCCACCAGCTCCTCGATGCCGGCTTCGTCTACGGGATGGTCCTGCAACACGAGCACCAGCACGACGAGACCATGCTGGCCACCCTCCAGCTCATGGACGCCCCCGGCTATCGGCCGGCCGCTCCGTCACCGCCGCCCCGGGCGTCTGGACCCACGGTCGACCAGGAGGTCCTGGTCGACGGGGGCCCCTTCGTCATGGGCACCGACACCTCCGCCTGGGCCTACGACAACGAACGCCCCGCCCATCTGGTCGACCTCGCCCCCTTCCGCATCGACGTGCTGCCCACCACCAACGCCGGCTACCTGGAGTTCGTGGAGGCCGGCGGCTACTCCGAGGCCCGGTGGTGGAGCGAGGCGGGGTGGGCATGGCGCAGAGAGGCCGGCGTTGCCCACCCCGGGAACTGGCGACCAGAGGGCCAGGGTGCCTGGTCCCGGGACCGCTTCGGTTGGGTGGAGGACCTGCCACCCGACGAGCCGGTGCAGCACGTGTGCTGGTACGAGGCCGACGCCTACGCCCGCTGGCGGGGCCGGCGCCTGCCCACCGAAGCCGAGTGGGAGAAGGCCGCGTCGTGGGACCCGCAGCCGCCCACCAAGCGGCGCTACCCCTGGGGGGACCAGGAGGCCACGCCCGCCCGGGCCAACCTGGGCCAGGACCGCTTCGGACCCGTTCCCGTGGGCTCGCTTCCCGACGGGGCCGGTCCCTCGGGCTGTCAACACCTGGTGGGCGACGTCTGGGAGTGGACCTCGTCGGACTTCCGGCCCTATCCCGGGTTCCGGGCCTTCCCCTATCCGGAGTACTCCGAGGTCTTCTGGGGACAGGGCTACAAAGTGCTGCGGGGCGGGTCCTGGGCCACCCACCCCTCGGCGGTGCGCACCACGTTCCGCAACTGGGACCACCCCATCCGCCGACAGATCTTCGCCGGGTTGCGCTGCGCCCGCGACGCCTAGCCGGCCCGCCACCGTGTGCCGCCTCCTCGCCTACCTCGGCCCCCCCGTTCCCCTGGAGGCGGTGGTGTCGGCTCCGGAGCACTCGCTCGTGCGCCAGTCCTACGCCCCTCGCCACCAGCGGCACGGGCGGGTCAACGCCGACGGCTTCGGGGTGGGCTGGTACGACCGGGCGGTGCGCGAGGCACCGGCTCGCTACCGCTCCGACCGACCCATCTGGTCCGACCGGTCCCTGGCCAGCATGGCCGGGTTGGTGTGCTCGGGGGCGGTGCTGGCCGCCGTCCGCGACGCCACCCCGCCGGCGGCGGTGGAGGAGAGCGGCTCCCCGCCCTTCGCCTCCGGGCCCTGGCTGTTCGCCCACAACGGGGCGGTGGCCGGCTTCACCGGCGGCGCCGGCGTGGCCCTGCGCCAACTGATCTCGCCCACCCGCCTGGCCGGCATCGAGGGGGCGAGCGACAGCGAGGTCGTCTTCGCCCTGGTGCTGGATGCCCTCGACGCCGGCGCCGGCGCCGGCGACGCCGTCGCCCGGGCCGTGACTGCGGTCGAGTCCGTGGCCTCCGCCCGCCTCAACCTGGTCCTCACCGACGGCAGGGACGTGGTGGCCAGCGCCTGGGGTGACACCCTCTTCCTGCTCGACGACCCCTGGTGGGGCCGACCACCGGGCCGGGCCACGGTGGTGGCGTCCGAACCCTACGACGACGACCCCCGCTGGCTCGCCGTCCCCGACCGCTCGATCGTGGGCGTCGGTGCCGAGGGCGTCACCGTGGCGCCTCTGGCCCCGACCGCATCCCCGACCAGACAGGAGCCCCCCACCATGGCCGAGAACCTCACCACCGGGGAGACGGCATGACCGCCACGGGTACGGATGTGTGCGTCGACGTCCACCTCGACGACGACGACCTCGGCGCCGCCCTGCGCCACGACGCCCGGCGGGGCCTCGGTTCCCGGCCCAAGTGGCTGCCGCCCAAGTGGTTCTACGACGACCGCGGCTCCGCCCTCTTCGACGACATCACCCGCCTGCCCGAGTACTACCCCACCCGGTGCGAGACGGAGATCCTGGAGCACCGGGCCGGCGAGATCGCCGCCGCCTGCGGGGCCGACACGTTGGTCGAACTGGGCTCGGGGACCTCGCACAAGACCCGGCTCCTGCTCGACGCCCTGGCCGCCGCAGGATCCCTCACCCGGGTCGTGCCCTTCGACGTGAGCGAGGCCACGTTGCGCCGTGCCGCCGACGCCCTGGCCGCCTCGTACCCCGGGGTGGAGGTCCACGCCGTGGTGGGCGACTTCGAGCGCCATCTCCACCTCCTGCCCCGCGGTGGTCGACGTCTGGTGGCGTTCCTCGGAGGGACGATCGGCAACCTCGAGCCGGCGCCCCGAGCGGCCTTCCTGGCCGACGTGGCCGGCGACCTGGCCCCCGGCGACGGCCTGCTCCTCGGCACCGATCTGGTCAAGGAGCCCGGTCGCCTGGTGGCCGCCTACGACGACGCCACCGGGGTCACGGCCGAGTTCAACGTCAACGTGCTCCGGGTCCTCAACCGGGAGCTGGGGGCCGATTTCGAGCCCCGGGCCTTCCGCCACGTCGCCCACTGGGACCCCCACCAGGAGCGCATCGAGATGCGGCTGCGTTCGCTGGCGTCCCAGACGGTGACCCTGCCGGCGATCGACCTCGGCGTGGCCTTCGCCGAGGGCGAGGAACTGCGCACCGAGGTGAGCGCCAAGTTCCGCCGGGAAGGGGTGGAGGCCGAGTTGGCTGCGGCCGGCCTGCGCCTGGCCCGGTGGTGGACCGACGCCGCCGGAGATTTCGCCCTGTCGCTGTCCTTTCCGGCCGAGGCCTAGGAGGCGTTTCGGCGGCCGTGCCCGTCCCCCCGCCTCTCCACCCCGCCCCCCACCGTTCTGGCCCCGGGGAGGCGTGGATCTCGTCTCGTTCCCGAGGCCAGGAGCAGGGTGACCCGTGAATGAGGCCGAGGCCAGGGCCACCCTCGGCGTCGAACCGGGGACGAGCCCCGACGAGTTGAGGCGGGCCTTCCGGCGACGCCTGCGCCAGGCCCATCCCGACCTGGCCCCCGGCGATCCCCACGCCGCCGAGGCCACCGCCCGGTTGGTGCGGGCCTTCGCCCTCCTCCGCCACCGGCGCCTCCCCTCTGCCCCCTCGCCGACCCCTTCGTCCTGCGGCCCGTGGGCCTCTTCGGCCCAGCCGACGGTCGAGGTCGACGGCGACAGCCTCACCTTCCCGGCGCCCCCCGATGAGGTCTACCGCCGCTTGATGGCCGCCGCCGAACAACTGGGCGAGTTGACCTACGTCGACCCCGACGCCCGCCTGCTCGACACCGTCGTCACCATGGCCGACGGCACCGCCTGCTCCCTGCTGGCCAACCTCCAGGGAAGGGCGAACGGCACCGAGGTCTTCCTCACCCTCGAGGCCCTCGGCCGTGAGCCCAGCCCACCGGTGGCGCCCCTGGTGGCCGCCCTGGCCGCCCTGCTGGCCGGCAACGACCCCCCCTCCCCGTTCCTGCGGCCCTGACGGACACCAGCTGTCCTTCAGGGACGCAGGAACGAGAGCGCTACATGAAGTTGCGGGTGTGGAGGGCCGACAGCGCTCCTGCTTCGCCGGGGGAGAAGCCCAGACGGGTCAGGCGGCGGCGGCGGCCGTCGGCCATCTCCGCCTCCAGGGCCTGGACCCGGGTGAAGCCCTCGGCCACGGCCCGGGGGGTGAAGCTCCCGGCGGCCAGCACCACCAGGGCGTCCACCACGTCGGCGTTGAGGCCGACGGTGCTGGCCAGAGCGTCGTGGCGCCGGTGGATGGCGGCAGCCAGTCGGGCCCGCTGCCCGGGATCGCTGGTTACGACCGCGCCCAGATGGGCCATGCCAAAGGCGACGTGGCGGGCCTCGTCGGCCAGGGCCAGGCGGGCCACGGCCGCCGTCACCGGATCGGGCGCATGGCGCTCGATGAACGACAGCAGGGCCAAGAAGGTGCCTTCGCCCAGCACCGAGAGCAGGAAGTGGGCCAGGGCGAAGTCGGGCTCCTCCAACAGGGTCAGCAGCGATGCCTGACCGCCGGCGCTGGAGCGGCCCAGCTCTGCGCCCTTCAGCGTGGCCCGCCGGGTGAACACCTCCACGTGCCGGGCCTCGTCGGCGATCTGGACGGCCAGCACCTGCACCACCTCACGGAAGTGGGGATGGACCCGGCCGAGGAAGCGGGCGGGCACGGCCAGGGCCGCCTGCTCGTTCTCCACCAGGTAGGTCATGACCTGGATCACGGCCGCCTCCACCTCGGCCGGGAGGTCGACGGGTGTCTCCCAGGGCACGGCGGTGGCCGGGTCCCACTGGGCGGCGGCAGCCTGGCGGTAGTAACGGGGAGCGTCGTCGGTCCACACCATCGACCGGTGGTCGAGGGGGAAGGGGAAGGCCGGGCTGCCGGCCTCGACCAGCGCCCCCCGGGCGGCGACCCCCCAGGTGGATGCCGCCGTCTCGGCCACGGCGCCCGGACGGACGGGGTCGGCCGCGCCGGTGCGCTGCGCGCCCCTCCAGCGATCGTCGGCGGCCGTGCCCCGCACGATCCACGCCTCGACCCGGTCACCGTTGGTCACGGCCGCTGCGGGCGGGGGGCCCGGCTCGTCGCCGCTGATCGACCCGGGGGCAGGGTGGTCGACCAGGGTGTGGCCCTGGTTGCGGCACCAGGCTCGGAGGTGGACGGCCAGTTCGGGGGCCCGGCCCGAGACGGCCAGGCGCTCACCCGGGGCCAGGCCGGCCAGGGCCCGCTCGACCAGCAGGTGGCCGCCCCGGTCGAGCCCCAGGTCTTCCAAGTCGAGCACGGCGGGGGCGGGTGCCGCGCCACCACGGCCCGGGGTGGTCACGGCAGCCGGACCAGGCCGCCGGCGTCGTCGTAGACGCCCTGCTCCTCCACGGCGAGGGCCAGGGCCCCGTAGCCGCTGGTCCGACCCGGCCGCCACGCCTTGAGGCCCTCCAGATCGAGCAGCGGGCGCACCTCGGGGTCGTCGTAGGACATCGACAGCAACAACCCCGTGAATCGCTCCACCAGCGGGCCGGGCGCAGAGGCGCCCACCGTGAAGTTGCAGTGGTCGTAGGTAGGGGTTTGGGTGAGGATCCGGGTCGACCCCGGGGCCAGCGTGCCCTCGTGGGAGAACAGCAGGTGGTTGCCGTCGATCATGCAGGCGGCGTCGACCCTCCCGTCGAGGAGGGCCCGGGCCGCCTCCCGCTCCCCGCCGACGTGGTCGCCGTGCTTGCCCACACCGATCTCGTGGCCGACCACGTCGAAGTCGACACCGGCGGCCAGGCCCATGCTGCGCAGATGCGACAACGGGATCAGCGTGGCCTGGGGCGAGTCGACCGCACCCACTCCGACCCGCCGTCCCCGCAGGTCCTCGACCTGGGTCACCGGTCCGTCGCTGCGCACCACCACGACCGAGGTCAGATCGCAGTCGGTGTCGCGCATGGCCACGGCCCGCACCGCCCCACCCCCCGAGCGACTCAGCCGCTCGGCCCGGACCCAGGCCAGCGGTGAGTTCCAGGCCACGTCCAGCTGTCCCGCCACCAGCGCCTCCACCAGGGCGTCGTAGTTGGAGTACAGCACGTAGTCGAAGCCCAGCCCCTTGCCCGCGAACCAGTCCTTGAACCCCTCCCAGATGGTGACCACCTTCGGGTCGTAGGCCACCGCCCCCATCACCAGCACCCCGTCCGTCGCCATCAGCTGGGCTCCTCGAACAGCGGCAGGCCACACGTGATGCGTCCGATGAAGTCGTAGAGGATGTCGGTGGTGGGCGCCATCACCGTGGCCGCCCGGGCGTCCCGGAAGTGGCGTTCCACCCCCACCTCCTTGCGGAAGGCGGCGCCCCCGCAGACGCGCATGGCCAGGTCGGCCACCTCGGTGGCGCTCTCCCCGGCGGCCGCCTTGACCTCCAGCACCCGCAGCATGACGTCGTCCCTCCCGCCCTCCAGGGAGTCCAGGCTGTCGAGGAGCAACGTGCGGGCCATGTCGGTGCGGATGCGCATGCGGGCCACGTAGGCCCGCACCGTGGGCGAGGCGGCCAGTGACTGGTCGAGGTGGGCCAGGCGGGTGCCGGCCACATGGGCCGCCGCCTTGGTGGTGACGGCGTCCATGGTGCCCACCGAGAAGGCGGCGTTCATGAGCTGGAACGAGGGCAGCACCACCATCATCATCAGGTCGAACCCCCCCCCGTCGGGGCCGAGCATGGCGTCGGCCGGGACCACGAGGCCCTCGGCGGTCATGGGGCTGGAGCGGTTGCCCCGCAGCCCGAGGCCGTCGAAGGGGGCACCCACCGACAGGCCCGGCGTGTCGGCCGGCACCAGCCACAGGGTGCTCATGCCATCGGCGGCCATCGGCCGGCTCGACCAGACGTAGCTGTCGGCTTCCCCCGCCGAGGTGACCCAGCTCTTCCGGGCGTCGAGGCGGACCTGACCACCGTCGGAGCCGTCCTCGGGGGAGGCCGTGCTCATGGGCGCCCAGAAGTGGCTGCGCGAGCCGGCCTCCGACAGGGCCAGCGCCAGCAGATGGCGACCGGCGGCCACCTCCTCGCGGACCGCCCTCGAACCGTGAGCCTCGACGAGGGGGACGGCGCAGTAGTGCATCATCGCCACCATGGCGGTGGAGGCGCAGTGGTGGGCCAGCTCCTCGATCACGAGTGCGGCGGCCCGATGCCCCTCGCCCCGGCCGCCCACCTGAGGGGCACTGAGCAAGCCGAGGAGACCGGCCCGGCCCAGGGCGTCGATGCCGGCACGGGGGAAGACGGCCTCGCGGTCGACCTCGGCGGCCGCGGGGGCCACCACCTCTTCGATCACCGACCTGAGGGTGTCGAGGGAGGAAAGGGCAGGGGCAGTGGGGGACATGGGACGCGCTCGCTTCCTGGAAGTCGGCCGTCCGGGCGGGACGGACCGGGATCGAAACGGATGGACGACGCGGCACCGGGCCGGGCCCGGGCGTCGTCAGGTGGTGGTCGCCCGACCGGACGACACGTGCATCGATCAGCGTCCGGCCATGGCCCACCTCCTCCGTCGTGCTGCTCGTCGGGCGTCGGCCGCCATTGTGGTCGCCCGGCCGGCGCCATGGCAACGAGGCCACGGGCGGGGCCGACGCGCGACCAGGACGATCGGCGGCATCAGGTCCCGCCTCCGTGTCCGTCCGACTCCGGCCACGAGGCGGCCAGACACCGGATCCGCTCGTGCTCGTGATCGAGGGCGGTGGAGTGCCGGGCCTCCTCCACCACCAGGGCCGCCTGCCGGCGGAGGATCTCGACCCGGGCCTCCAGGCCGGCGGAGCCCAGGTCGTCCCGCAACATGGCCAGTGTCTCGAGCATGGCCACGTGCACCGCCGGGTGGTCGCGGGCACACAACCGGATCTGGCCGAACGACCGCTCGACGTAGCCGTCGGGGTCGACCTCGTGCGGTCGCACCAGGCACCGGCCCTGGTCGTCGCGGAGCACCCGGGCCACGGGTTGGCGACGGAGGACCTCGCGCAGCACCGCACCCAGGTGGACCACGACCTCGCAGGCGGTGGTGGGGTCGTTGATGGCGGGCGACAGGGCCCGCAGGGCGATGTCGGCGAGCTGGCGGAGGCCGAAGCCCACGTCTTGTTGCATGGTGCGGGAACGACCGATGGCGAAGCTGTCGTCGACGACCTCCCGGAGGTGGTCGGCGTCGAGCTCCTCGCCCGACCCACCGGTGGGTGGCCACACGCTGACCAGCGGTGTCCCGGCCACCGTGAAGCGGCCCACCCGGACCTCCATGCGGGCACTGGCTCCCGCCGGCAGGGCCCGCAGAATGCCGCCGCCGTCGACCTGTTGCACCCATCCGGTCCACGGTGCGGCCACCACCACCGCAGGCGGGCCCGGGGGCCCGGCCGACCGCTCCGAACCATCGTCCCCGCCGGTGCCCCGGCCGGGGTGGGCCAGGGGAAGCTCGCGCCGCACCGTCTCCAGGGTCTCGTCGCTGATCCGGCGCACGATCTCCCCCACGACCATGTTGCGGGCGGTGTGGTCAATGGACCCGAGAATGGCCAAGAGGGCGATCAGGGCCAACAGGACGGCCATGGCCACGGTGAGGTCGGGGACGGGAGGAGCACTCGACCCGAGGGTGAGCATGGCGTAGGTGAAGGTGCCGACCAGCAGACCCATAACCACCTGCTGGAAGCGGTCCCGCAGGAACCCCCGCAGGACCCGGGGGGAGAACTGGCTGGAGGCCAGCTGGACGGCCACGACGGTGACGGAGAACACGATGCCGGCGACGGTGATGGTGGCACCGGCGATGGTGGCCAGCAGCGGACCGGCGGTCTCCTCGGAGAAGCGGACCAGGTCCGGGAGCCGCTCGCGGTCGACGGCCGTGTCCAGGCTGAGCATCCCCCGCCACAAGGCCACCGAGGCCAGCACGAACAGCGACGGCAGGTAGAAGAGGCTGTTGCGGAAGCCCTCGCCCGCAGCCCGAACCCGCAGCAGCACTGGAACTCCTAGGGCCGGTGGCGGCGGGCATGGACCAGGGCCCACCACACCAGCGGTCCCTGGAGCGGAACTCGCAACCAGGCCACGACCGGCGAGCCCAGGGGGAATCCCTCGCCCGGGATGCCCCCGTCCAGCGCCATCTGCACGTTGGCCGGGAACACGGCCACCAACAGCGCCGCCGCCATGCACGCCCCCAGGCGGCGGGTACGGGGGATGATCAACAACACCCCCGCCGTCAGCTCGACCGCCCCGCTCACCAGCACCAGGGTCCGGGCGTTGCCGGGGCCGAGCACCCGGGGGACGATGCGGGCGTAGGCCGAGGGGATCACGAAGTGCAGGGTGCCGGCCCCCAGCATGAAGGCGGCCAGGGTCAGCCGCGACACCTGGCGCCGGCGGTCACGGCCGGCCTCAGCCACGGCACGTCGACAGGGCCTGCTCGCCGGCCACCCGTGCCCCCACCCACGCCAGGATCTCGTCGCCGGCCTCGGCCAGGACCTCACCGTGGTCGGCGTTGGGGTACTCGCGGTACTCGATGGTGTTGCCGCCGGCACAGAGCCGATCGACGGCGGTGTCGGTGCTCGAGGCCAGGACCACGAAGTCGGTCGTGCCCTGGGCCACCAGCACCGGGGCGGCGATCTCCCTCGACCCGGGCTCGTTCTGGGCCACCCGGGCCGCCCAGGGCTCGACGTCGAGGGGGTTGGTGACCAGCCAGGCCGAGGTGCGCTGGTCGAGGAAGGCGTTGGTGACGCCCTGGAGACACTCCTGGTCGACCACCCCGATGCGCTCGACGGCGGCGGGGGTGAGCACGTCGTCGTAGATCAGTTCGTCGTAGGTCTCGCCGTAGGCGTAGATCGACGAGGCCACCAGGCCGAAGGCCAGGGAGATGGGAACCGCCGAACGCAACAAGGTGCCCAGTTCGGCCGCGGGGGCCGAGGCGGCCACGCCGAGCAGGTCGAGCTCGGGGGCGTAGTCGGGCGCCAGGGCCCCGGCGAAGAGCACGGCGTGGCCCCCCTGGGAGTGGCCGAAGGCGACCACCTGGTCGGCGGCACCGGCCTCATCGATGCGGGCCGCGGCCCGGGCCGCGTCGAGCACGCTGCGGCCCTCGCTCTCGCCCACGAGGTAGGGGTGGACCCCCGGCGTGCCCAAGCCTTCGTAGTCGGTGGCGGCGACCACGTAGCCGGCCGCCAGGAGCCGCTCCAGGCCGGGCACCCCCACGCCCGTGCGGGAGGGGGCGCAGGCGTCGGCCACCCCGACCGTCCCGTGGGCCCAGGTGATCACCGGCCGACCCTCGGGCGGGGCCGGACCCTCCGGCGCATAGACCACCCCCGACACCGCCACCGGACCCCCGTCGACCCCCTCGGAGCGGTAGAGCAGGTCCCAGGCCCGGGCCCCGGCGGGGACGTCGGGGGCGGTCCGGGGAGCCAGGGCCACCAGGTCGCCGGGCTCGGAACCCGGGAGCGGATCGGGGACGGCCCGCACGTCGGTGGGCAATTCCCCCACCACCACCTCCTCCGGTGCGGGCCGGGGGTCGCCGGCGGGGTCCGGGGGCGTCAGCGCGCCCTGGTCCCCGCCGCGGCCACTGCTGCAACCCGAGACCACGAGGACCGCCGCCAGCACCGCTGCGGCGGTCCGGCGTCGACTCGGCGCCCACCACGTCCCCCGTGGGCTCGTCACCACATGGCTGGTCACCGGGTCGAGGGTACGGGCCACGGGGTGTCACCATGGGTCGGTGCGCGTGGTCTCCACCGACGGTGTCGACATCGCCGTCCACGATCTCGGGGGGAACGGGCCCGCCCTGGTCCTGGCCCACGCCACCGGCTTCCACGGGCGGGCGTGGGGGCCACTGGCCTCGGCCCTGGCCGAGCGCTTCCACTGTTGGGCCTTCGACGCCCGCGGCCACGGAGACTCCGCCCGCCCGCGGGTACCGGACTTCGACTGGGGCGGCTTCGGTGACGACGCCCTCGCCGTGGTCGACGGCCTGGGCCTGGACGCCCCCCTCGGCTTCGGCCACTCCCAGGGTGGTTCGGCGCTGCTGCTGGCCGAGCAGGGTAGACCCCACACCTTCGGGGCGTTGTACCTGTACGAACCGGTGGCTTGGCCCGAACCGTTCCCCATGGACGACCACCCCCTGGTGACGGGCGCCCTGCGCCGCCGGGACACCTTCGACTCGGTGCAGGCCGCGGTGGAGCGGCTGGGGTCCAAGCCCCCGATGTCGGATCTCGACCCCCGGGCCCTTCAGGCCTACGTGGAAGGGGGCGTACGGGTGGCCGTCGGCGGCGGCGTGACGCTCAAGTGCCGGCGCCAGGACGAGGCCCAGACCTACCGCATGGGCCCCCGCCAGCGCGCCTTCGACCACCTGGGGGAAGTGGCCTGTCCGGTCACCCTGGCCCGAGGGGCGGCCAGCCGGTCGGTCAGCCGGGAGTTGGCCGAGCGGCAGGCGGCCCTACTTCCCGAGGGTCGCCTCGAGGTCTTCGACGGCCTCGGCCACTTCGGCCCCCTCGAGGAGCCGTACCGCGTGGCGGGAAGCGTCTGTGCCGCCCTTCTCGCTCCCTGACCCGGTGGGCCTGCTCCTCCCGGTGGTCCGCGTAGGTGTCCCACCCCCCGTCTACCCTGCGGGCATGGCGCGAGTCCTGCCCAGCACGCTGTCGCCCTCCAAGGTCTCCGCCTTCAAGGACTGCGCCCTGGCCTTTCGCTTCTCGGTCATCGATCGTCTGCCCGAGCCCCCCTCTCCTGCCGCGGTGAAGGGCACCTTGGTGCACCGTGCCCTCGAGCAGCTGTACTGCGCGGCACCGGAGGGGCGCACCCGAGCTGCTGCCCTGGCGGCCCTGGGGGCGGCCTTCGACCACGCCCGGCGACACGACGGCGAGTACGCCCAGCTCGCCCTGCAGGGCGAGGCCGAGGAGCGCTTTCGGGACGATGCCGAACGGCTGGTCCATGGCTACTTCGAGATGGAGGACCCGACCACCATCCGGCCCATCGGCATCGAGCTGCTGCTCGAGGCCGAGCTCGACGGGGTCCGCGTCCGGGGCATCATCGACCGCTTGGAGCTCGACGCCCAGGGCGAGCTCGTCGTCACCGACTACAAGACCGGCCGCGCCCCCGCCCCTCGCCACGAGCAGGGGCGATTCGGCGGGGTGCACTTCTATGCCTTCCTGTGCGAAGCGATGCTGGGTCGGCGCCCGGCCCGGGTCCAGCTCCTCTATCTCGGTGACGGCGTGACCATCGTGGCCACCCCGTCGGAGCAGTCGGTCAGAGGCCTCGAACGCCGGGTGGGCGCGGTGTGGCAGGCGGTCGAGCGAGCTTGTGCGGCCGACGACTTCCGGCCCCACCCCGGGCCCCTGTGCGACTGGTGCGCCTTCCAGGCCCACTGCCCGGCGTACGGGGGGGATCCCGCTCCGCTCCCCTACGCCCCTACCGTCACGGCAGGCGTTTGAAGGCGCGGCAGCGGGCCGTTGCGCTCGGGAGGCGGGTCGAACACGAGAGGTCGGCGCTGGCCGAGGCCACCATCGAGGCCCTCGGGGGCACCTCCCAGGGCGTGCACCGCGGTCCGGTCAGTCCCCTCCGATGGTTGCTCCCCCCGGCCCTGGGCCGCCAGATCAGTGCCTTCGACCGATCAGCCGAGGTGGTCTTCGACCGAGTCAGGGGGCAGTGGGCGGTCGATCGCCTCTTCTACAGCGCCTCGGCGCTGGCCGACTTCTCCCTCCTGTGGCACCTGGTGGGGGCGAGTCGGGCGCTGCGCACCAGGCACGAGGCCGAGTCGTTGCGGATGGTGGCGGCCCTCGGGGTGGAGTCCCTGCTGGTCAACGTGGGGGTGAAATCGCTGTTCCGCCGTCGACGGCCGGTTCGCCAGGAGCACGAGCGCCACCACCTACGCCAGCCCCGGTCGAGCAGCTTCCCGAGCGGCCACGCCACCTCGGGGTTCATGGCGGCCACGCTCCTGGGCGAAGGGCGCTCGGGCCTCCACCGGCTGGGCTGGTACGGCTTGGCGTCGGTGGTGGCCGCCAGCCGCGTGCACGTCAACATCCACCACGCGTCCGACGTCGTGGGTGGCGCGGTCATGGGCGTGGGCCTCGGACGTCTCGCCATGCGGGTCTGGCCCCTGTCGACGTCCCGGTCGAAGGCGTCCCGGCCGCTCCGAGCGCACCGGCGAGGCTGAACCAGGGCGGATACCTCAGTTGACGAGCGGCTCGGGCTCGATGTCAGGCGTGGCCAGCAGGGTACGGACGTCGAGAAGCAGGTCGGCGACCTCGTCGGTCGACACCAACTCCCGGTGGAGCATCTCGGCCAACCCCTTGTCGATGACAGCGAGCGCCTCGGTGATGATCTTGGGCTCTCGGGTGTCGGTCATCGTTCGCTCCATGATGTCCTCGCCTTCCTGTCGGCTCCACTCTCGTCGTCCGGTTCATCGTCGTCGGTTCCGACCTGGGCCTTGAGGACGCCCGTGAGGGCACGACCTTCAGCCAGGACGATCGGCGACGCCTTCGAGGACTCCCGTGAGCCTATCCGCCTCAGGGGCCCGGCGGACTTGCCTTTCCGGCCAGTGATGGCGGCCACGGGGTCAGCCCACCCCTCGGAACCGTCGCGCGGCCCTCCCATGTGCGAGACTTCCTGCGGGTGGCCCTCCCGGCGACCGCTTCTCATCCAGAGGCGACGGTGGGAACGGAGACGGACATGGTCACCTCAAGGTGCCCACAACGTCGATCATGAAGATTTCGGGACGATTTCTCGGGACAAGGAGCCCTGCCATGAACAGCTTGTTCGAGGACCAGATGGAGGAGAACGCAGCCCTTCTCCAGCGCCTGGCCCCCTCACCACTCAGCCGCCGCAAGCTGCTCCTCGGAGGCGGGGTGGCGGCCCTCGGCGTGGTGGCGGCCGCCTGCGGCACCGACGAGGACCCCTTCGTACTCGAGGACCCACCCGACCCGAACCTGACCACTCCCCCCCGTGAGGAGGAGCGCCAGCAGGAGGGCAAGCCGAGCGGGGGGGGCGACGTGGCCACGGCCCAGCTCGCCGCCGGCCTCGAGGTGCTGGCGGTCAACACCTACACCGATGCGCTGGGCGCGGCCGGGCGGGGCGACCTCGGCGAGGTACCCGAGGCCGTGGGCACCTTTGCCACCACCGCCCTGGCCCACCACGAAGCCCACCTCCAGCGCTGGAACGACCTCTTGTCGAGCCTCGGAGAGCAGCCGGTCAACGAACCGCTGGCGTCCCTGGCCGGCCCCGTCAGCGAGATGTTCGGTAAGGTCACCGATGTCGCCGGCGTGGCCCGCTTGGCCCTCCTGCTCGAGGACAAGGCGGCGTCGACCTACTTCGAGGCCATCCCCACCATCAAGAACGCCGAGGCCCTGGAACTGGCCGCCACCATCCAGCCCATCGACATGCAGCACGCGGCCGTGCTGCGTTACGTGTTGGGCGAGTACCCCGTGCCTGACAGCTTCACCGATGCCAGCGAGTCAGCCATCCCCGCCTGACCAGCAGCGAGGGCGGGCCAGGCCTCGGAGGTACCCCGCTCGGGGGCTGAGGCCGCGGTCTGGAGTTCTTGTCTCACCCCCTCTTCATACTGGGATGCATGTGGTCCTGGAACCGACGAGGAGGAGACATGCCAACGGATCGCTCCACGAGCGACCACCATCGAGGTGCGGCGCCGGTCGGCGTGGCGGCCCTGTGTGACGCCACCCTGGTCCTGCACGCCGACGGGTCCCTGGCCTGCCCGCGGGTCGAGGTCTGCGACGCCCAACCCGAGCTCCATCCGTGGTGGATCACCTGCACCGAGCTGACGTCGCCGTGTGGCTGCACCGGTGACGAGCACCCAGGAGCGGGACGACCGGGATCCTGGCTCCTGGCCCGGGCGGCGTGAGCGGGAGGGCCGGGGTGGCCGGCACGACCCCGACGGTCAGGCCCGGCCGTCCGCCCCGCCGGGTGCCGTCGACCCACGGGCAGCTCGCCCTCCTGGCGGCCGACGAGCCGATGTGGCGCCTCGATGCCCACACCCGGGAAGTGGGCCGCAAGGGCGTGGCCGCAGCCAGGGAGATCCTCCGCCGCTCCCCCGGCCCCCACCGCGACCAGGCTGGGTCCGAGGCGGCGTGAGCACACCCCGCAGCACCGCCCGCGTGGTGGTGCTGGTGGTGGCTCTGGTCCTGCTGGGTGGCTGCGGAGACGGCGGCGACGCGACGCCAGGAGCCGGTCAGGCCGAGGTCCGGCGGGTGGTCGACGGCGACACCATCGATGTGAGCATCGGGGGCGTCGAGGAAACCGTGCGCCTGCTCGGGATCGACACCCCCGAGAGCGTCGACCCCCGGGCACCGGTGGAGTGCTTCGGGCCGGAAGCGGCCGCCCACACCGCCTCGTTGCTCCCCATCGGCACCGTGGTCCACCTGGTGCGCGATGTGGAGGCTCGTGATCGCTACGACCGCCTCCTCGCCTACGTCTACCGCCGCCACGACGGCAACTTCGTCAACCTCGCCCTCGTGCGCGACGGCTTCGCCTCGGTGTTGACCTATCCCCCGAACGTGGCCCACGCCGACGAGCTCACCTCGGCGGCAGCCGAGGCTCGTGGCGAACAGCGGGGCTTGTGGTCAGCGTGTTGAGCCGCTCCAGCGCCGGCTGGCGCGGGTACCGTGCACCCCATG
Organism: Acidimicrobiales bacterium; assembly: GCA_030446545.1. Classification (GTDB taxonomy): domain Bacteria; phylum Actinomycetota; class Acidimicrobiia; order Acidimicrobiales; family CADCSY01; genus JADDRA01. The sequence goes on from JAUJNB010000011.1 coordinate 40,674, forward strand.
CCCGCGCTGGTCGAACGGCTCGGCTATCCCTCCGACGCTCGGCTCCTCATCCTCGGGTGCGACGGCCTCGGCACCAGTCATGCTGCCAACGTCGGCTGCTACGACGCCCTGCGGGAGGGGATCGCCACCAGCGCCCGCCTCATGATCCCCTGCCCGTGGTCCCGAGAGGCGGCCGGCCGCTACCGGGGCGAGGACATCGGCGTGGAGCTCACCCTCAACGCCGAGTGGGACCTCTACCGCTGGGCGCCCCTCACCCAGGCCCCCTCGCTGCTCGACGGCGACGGGGGCTTCCCCCGGAGTTGTGTCGAGGTCTGGGACCACGCCGACCTCGACGAGGTCCGCAGGGAGTGCCGCACCCAGATCGAGCGGGCCATCCTGTGGGGCTTCGACGTCAGCCACCTCGGGTCACACCTGTACAGCCTGGCCCTGCGCCCCGAGTTCTTCGATGTCTACCTGGAACTGGCCGTCGACTTCGGCCTCCCGATGCAACTTCCCGACGAGGCGTCGGAGCGGGTGGCGGGCTTTCCCTTCCGCCGCCTGGCGGCCGAGGAGGGCGTCGTGTTCCCCGATCAGGTCCTGAGGCCCCACGAGACGGGGGTGCGCAAGACCCTCGAGCGTGCCCTGTTCGAGTTGGCGCCCGGCGTCACCGAGATCGACGCCCGACCCGCCGTCGACAGCTCCGAGCTCCGGGCCCTGACCCACGACTGGCCCGCCCGCAGTGACGACCATCAGGTCCTGGTGTACGATCACGACCTGCGCGCCCTGGCCGACCGGGCCGGCATCACCCTCATCGGCTACCGGGAGCTCCGCAGCCTCCAGCGCTCTTCGGCCTCACTCGCTCGCTCCGCTCGCTCCGTTCGACCGAGCTGAGAGCGCTTCGGGCACCGGCGGAGCCGGCACCCTACGCCCTGAGCACTTGCTGGGCGAGCTGCGCTCGCCTGGACCGCTAGCACGTGCGGCCGCCTTCGGCGGCGAATGTTGCCAGCGGTCTGGTGCACCCGTCGCAGGTCGCCGGCCACGACCGCCGCCGCAGGCGGCCCCTTTGGATGGCGGCCCAGCGGGCGAAGCTCGCCGGAAGGTGTTCTGGGCGGAGGTCGGCCGGCTCTGCCGGACGGCCGGAGCACGATCACTTCGGTCGAACGGAGCGAAGCGAGTGAGACTGACGATCAGAACTCGGTCTGCTCCCGAACCTGAGCCAGGATCGCCTGGTACTCGGGCTTGTTGGTCAAGGGCAGCAGGGCCATGACCTTGGCGATGTTGCCGGTCACCTTGACCCGTCCCTGCATGAAGGCGGCGTTGGCGTCCAACTCGCCTTTGTCCACCTTCATCTTGTCGTCGTAGGTCGAGGTCAGGGTCACCTCGGACTCGGGGTCCTCACCGAGGGCATGCTCCACGGTGTGGCCGTTGTCGATGACGTGGTGGTACCGCACGTCGCCGTCCGGCCCCCCGGTGATGACGTACTGCAGGCGGGCGGAGGCCCCCGGCGTCTCGGGGAACTCGGCCGCCAGCTCCTTGGTCAGGGCCATCCATTCCGGTGAGAGGTACTTCACCATGCCCGGAGGCTAACCCATCACCCGATCTCCGATGCCGGCGAACAGATCGGTCTCGGGCAGGGAGCTGTCGACCAGGGAGCGGGCCAACACGTAGTCGTCGTAGGGGTGCACCGTGCGGGCCTCCTCGGGCGGGAGGCCGAACCACATCGTCGACTCGGGATCGACCTGGGTGCGATGGGCCAGCAGGGCCCGGGTCCGGACGTCGGTGAGCTCGGAGATGTCGACCTGGGTGGTGATGCGATCGTCCGGGTCGGCGCGCTCCCGCCACTCCTCGCTGAAGGGGGACTCGAGGCCGAGAGCGAGGAAGCGCTCGTGGGTGGCCATGACCCGGGCCCGGGACCACACCGTGTAGTACAGCTTGAGCGGCTGCCACGGGTCTCCCGCCTCGGGGTGGGCCTGCGGGTCACCGGCGGCCTCGAAGGCGGCGACGCCGATCTCGTGCACCCGCAGGTGGTCGGGATGGGGGTAGCCCCGCTGGTCGTCGCCGTAGATCACCAGGACCTGGGGCCGGTGGGTCCGGATGGCCTGCACCAGGCGACCCACGGCCTCGTCGTGGTCGGCCCGGGCGAAGCAACGGGGATCGTCGTTGGCCGGTGTCCCGGCCATGCCCGAATCCCGGTATCCGAGCAGGACCAGGTCGTCGTAGCCGATGACCTCCATGGAGGCGGCCAGTTCCTCGAGGCGGACCTCGGGCAGGCGCTCGCGTACCTCGGGGTCGTCCATGGCCGGGTTGAGGATGTCGCCCTGCTCCCCCCCGGTGCAGCACACCAACACGGTGTGGATCCCTTCGGCCCGGGCCCGGGCCACCGTCCCCGCCCCCTTCGACGCCTCGTCGTCGGGGTGGGCGTGCACGGTCATGAGGCAGAGCGGCTCGGCCTCGGAGTCGGAGCCAAAGCGCGGTCGCACCGGGGACATCGATCCACGGTAGCGGTCACCAGGTCGGCCTTTGGCTTTCGCGTCCCATCCGCGGGCGTCGCCGGAGAAGTGGGTGGGACGGGGGCGGTAGCCTGGTGGCGTGGACTCCCCCGAGTTCTGGCGTTGGGTCTGGTTGGCCGTCGTCGCCGCTGGCGCCATCGGGGAGATGGCCACCGCCGGCTCGTTCTTCCTGCTGCCCTTCGCCGCCGGAGGCGCCGTGGCCGCCGTGCTGGCCTTCGCCGGGGTGCCCGTGGGCATCGAGTGGCTGGTGTTCGTGGTCGTGTCGGTCGCCGGCGTGGTCGCCACCCGTCCCCTCGCCCGGCGCCTGGACCGCGATTCCTCGAGCGAGGGCATCGGCGCCCGGCGCTGGATCGGCCAGACGGCCACGGTGCTCGAGGCCATCCCTTCGGGCCCCCAGGCCACCGGCCTGGTGCGCCTGGGCCGGGCCGAGTGGCGGGCGGAGAGCCTCGAAGGGCTCGGCATCGACGCCGGCACGCTGGTCAAGGTGGTCGACCTGGCCGGTACCCGCCTGGTGGTCTGGCCTCTCGACCAGATCGCCCCTCGATCCCGCCAACCCGTTGCCGGCCAACCCGATCCCGATCCCGTCGACTAGGAGCAGCTACCCGTGGCCATCGTCGCCGTCCTCGCCGTCATTGCCCTCATCCTCCTGGTCTACGTCGCCTCGGGCATCAAGATCGTCCGGCCCTTCGAGCGGGGCATCGTCGAGCGGCTGGGCAAGTTCAAGCTGACCGTGGACCCGGGGCTGCGCATCATCGTCCCCGGCATCGACCGCCTCACCAAGGTCGACATGCGCGAGCAGGTCATCGACGTCCCCCCTCAGGAGGTCATCACCTCCGACAACGTGGTCGTGTCGGTCGACGCCGTCGTCTACTACGAGGCCACCGATGCCCAGCGCCTCGTCTACAACATCGGCAACTTCATGATGGCCATCATCAAGCTGGCCCAGACCAACCTGCGCAACGTGGTGGGCGACCTCCAGCTCGACCAGGCCCTCACCTCGCGCGACACGATCAACACCACGCTTCGCACCATCCTCGACGACGCCACCGACAACTGGGGCGTGCGGGTGGTGCGGGTGGAGATACAACGGGTCGACCCGCCGCCTGACGTGATGTCGGCCATGCACGAGGTGATGAAGGCCGAGCGCACCCGCCGGGCCGTGGTGACCGAGGCCCAGGGCTCGCGCGAGGCGGCCATCACCCGGGCCGAGGGTGAGAAGGCAGCGGGCATCCTCGAGGCCGAGGGCCGCAAGCAACGCAACATCCTCGACGCCGAGGGCCAGGCCGAGGCCACCCGGGCGGTGGCCGACGCCGAGCGCTTCCGCCAGCTCACCGTGGCCGAGGGCGAGGCCGAGGCCATCCGCAGCGTGTTCGCCGCCATCCACGAGGGAGGGGCCACCCCCGAGATCGTGGCCCTGCGGTACTTCGAGGCCCTTCGCCACGTGGCCGACGGCCAGGCCACCAAGATCTTCCTCCCGGCCGACGCCGCCGGGCTCCTCGGATCGCTGGCAGGGGTGGGCGAGCTGTTGGCGCACGGCCGGTCCAACTCCAGCGTCGGCTCCCCGTGAGCCACGTCGCTCCACGTGGTCCACGCCCCTGCGTGAGCCACGTCTCCAGATGAGCCACGTCCCCACGTGAGCCACGTCCCGACGTGAGCATCGCCGTCCGCACCTACAACTCCGAGGGTTGCACCCCAGTCGAGCATCCGGAGGAGATCTCCAACATCGTCGCTCGGGACGACTGCGTGCTGTGGGTGGACCTGGTCGACCCCACTGACGAGGACTTCGCCCGGGTTCGCGAGGAGTTCGAGCTCCACCCCCTGGCCATGGAGGACGCTCGCAAGCACGGCCAGCGGCCCAAGCTGGAGCACTACCCCAGCCACGCCTTCCTGGTGGCCTACTCCAAGGAGGTCTCCGAAGTCGACCTTTTCGTGGGCGCCAACTGGGTGGTCAGCGTGCGAGAGCGCAACCAGGCCGGCGAACGCTGGTCGTTCGACACCGTGCGGGCGCGCATCGAGCGCGGGGCGGGCCACGTCGACGTCGGCTTCCTCGTCTACTCCATCCTCGACGAGCTGGTCGACGGCTATTTCGAGGCGGTGGACGCCTTCGAGGACACCGTCGAGACGTTCGAGGAGCAGGTCCTCACCGAGCAGCTCGGGGGCGAAGGGGACATCCAGATCGAGCTGTTGTCGCTGCGACGGCGCCTGGTGGAGTTCCGCCGGGTGCTCGTGCCCCTGCGGGACGTGCTCAGCGCCCTGATGCGCGGCGACGTGGCCTGGGTCGACGACGCCACCCGGCTGCACCTCCAGGACGTCTTCGATCACGTCCTGCGCGCGGTCGAGAGCCTGGACAGCCAGCGAGAGCTGGTGGGCAACGCCGTGGACGCCCATCTGGCCCTCACGTCCAACCGCATGAACCAGGTGATGAAGCGCATGACCTCGTGGGGCGCCATCCTGCTGGGCTCCACCCTGGTGGCCGGCATCTACGGCATGAACTTCGACCACATGCCCGAGCTGCACTGGCGCCTCGGCTACCCCTTCGCCCTCGGGATCATGGCCACCATCACGCTGGCCGGCTACCGCTTCTTCTCCCGGAGGGACTGGCTGTAGGGCTCGCCGCCGAACCGGAGGTTCGACGGCGAACTGATCGTGCTCGGGCACCGGCGAAGCCGGCACCCTCCGCGCTCACCACCTCTTTGGCGCTTCGCTCGCTGCGCCGCCATCCAGATGGGGCCGGCTTCGCCAGCGGTGGTGGCCGGCGGCCTTCGCGTCGCCGGCGGTCGTGGCCGAAGGCGCCTCTGGTGTGTGGTCTTCGCCGGGGCCCTCCGAGATCGGCGACGGCTCGCCCTATCTCGGGGTGTCGCCTACGGGAACCAGGACGTCTTCGCCGGTTTCCTCGTCGTCGACCAGGAGCCAGCCACAGAGCTCGGCCAACGTCCGCTCACCTTCGCCGGGGCCGCTGCCGATGAGCTCGTCGTCGGCCCGCAGCACCTCGGCGCCGCGGGGGCGGTAGACGTAGCGACCTCCCCGACGGATGGCCAGGATGTGGAAGCCGGGATCGATGTCGAGGTGGAGATCGGCCAGGCTGCGGCCCTCGACCCGCGAGCCCCTGCCCACCGGCAGGCGGACCAGCACCTCGTCGGCGTCACCCAGGGCCAGCGAGAGGATGGGATGCACCTCCTCTTCGTTTTCGATGAGCCAGACCATCTGCTGGGCCGAGTCGCCCAGGTCCTCGGCGGCCTGCGCCAGGTGCAACAGCCCCCGCAACGACGAGGGGTCGGCGGCCACGGGCGACGAGCGCAGCACCCACGTCTCCAGCCGCTCCTTCATCTCGTCGAGCCGGTCCTCCAGGTGGTTGACCTCGGCCGCCAGGCCCACGTCCCGCAGCACCAGGGCCGACCAGGCCAGGCCCACGCAGGTGGTCGAGATGTTCTTCATCTCCACCAGCACGTCGATGGCCCGGTCGAGATCGGAGGTGGTGGGCTCGTCGACCGGCTCCGGCGGCTCCCACGAGGGGGCTCCGGCCAACTGGTGGAGCCGGGAGATGCCGGCCGGCGCGCCGTGGAGGAAGAGCACGTCCCCGGGCAGCAGGATCTGATCGCCCCCCACATCGGTGATCCACTCCCGTCCCCGGTGGATGGCCATCACCCGCATGCCCACGGCCACGGGAAGCTCGAAGTCCGAGAGCAGCCGGTGAGCGAAGTGGGAGCCCTCCCGCAGTGAGACCCGGTGGCTGACCTCCTCGGCCTCGGACAGGTCGGCCACCAGCTCACGGGGAATGCCCACCTGGTGGGTGACGATGCGGGAGATGTCGACGGCGGCGTGGCCCATGCGCTCGATGGAGGAGATGACCTTGAGCACCGACGCCATGGAGTCGGCGTCCCGGGGCGAACGGGCGGCCAGCACGCACACCGCCCGCATGTCGTGCACGAGGTCGTTGAGCCGCCCCTGGAGCTCGTCGACCTCGTCGGCCATCTGCGGATCGCCGAAGTAGACCGAGGCGTAGGCCAGGTCGATCATGAGCTCGCAGGAGTCCTTGGCCTCCGAGATCATGGTGCGCAGGTTGCGGGGTCGTTCGTCCACCGAGGTCACCAGGGTAGTGGCATCCCGGCGCCTCCTAGGCCAGGCCCAGGGCGAGGATGGCGAAGATCAGGCTGAAGGCGCCGACGAGGTCGATGGACGAGGTCACCATGGGCACCCCGTAGGTGTCGGGGTCCAGGCCCAGGCGCACCGCCGCCAGGGTCCCGTAGTAGGCGATGAGCACGGCGAAGCCCACGGCGATCAGCCCCCCGATCAACGAGGCGGCCACGATGAGGCCGAGCCCGGGACTGGCCACGCCGATGAGGTGGGCAGCCACCTCGGCCACGGCTGCGTTGAGGGCGAAGACGGGGACCGCCAACAGGATCACAAAGGCGATGTCGGCCCGGGCCTCGCGCCCGGGCACCGCCGCCGCCCGCACGACGCCGAGATGGATCTTGCTCGACAGGCGGTTGGCCAGCACCCCACCGAGGGCTCCGGCGGTGCTCAGGTGGCCGGGGAGCAGCACCAGCAGCGCAGGCAGGGCGGTGAAGGTCGACAGCCGGCGTTCGATGGCGATCCCGGCCACCACGCTGATGAGGCCGGCCACACACAGGATGGGTACCGACTCCCGCAGCACCCGGACCAACAGCTCGAGGCGCGACCGGAGAGCGACCACCAGGGCGCCGGCCGAGCCCACCACCAACAGCGCCCCCAGGATGTCGCTGAACAGGCCGAAGGCGACCAGGAGCGAGGCCACCCACAGCGACGGCAGACCCACCACGTCACCCACCGACGCCACCAGCGGTGCGTTCACGTTGTCCAGGTCCCAGCCGAAGCGGACCGAGCCGGCGGCCAGGGCCAGGGTGAAGGCCAGCACCACCACCGAGGACAACAGTGCCCCCACCACCGAGATGACCACCAGGTCGAGGACGGGGATGGTCTGGGACAACCCGAGAGCCACGGCCACGGCCTTGGTGATCCCGGCCAGGACCACGGCGGTGACGGTCGTGAGGACCAGGGAGGCGATGACGTTCTGGCCGACCACGGTGTCGGGCCGGCGCGACAGACCGAAGGTCCCGGTGTGGATCGACGTGCTCAACCGGCTCCCCAGGGCGCCGAAGATGTTGCCCCGCATGCCGATGGAGGCCGGGACCAGCACGAGCAGGCCGGGCAGGCGCTCGAGCGTGCCGGTGATGGCCCCGAGGGTGACGCCGGCGGCCAGGCTGGTCAGGGTGCTGAGGCCGAGGGCAGTGAGGCTCTGGCGGGTACCGGCCGCGTCGGGACCGAGCAGGGCCCGCAGGCGCGTCACCGGTCGGAGCCGTCCTCGCTGCATCGGGAGGAGTCTTGCCGACCACCTCTCCCCTCGTTCTTTCGTCTCTCAGTCCCAGGGGCTGGGCCTCAACGCCGAAAGAACGGTGATGAAGGCCGCTGAACTCAGCGGCGGGACCGGCTCGCTCAACCAGGTCGATAGGGGGGGAGGCCGTCGTCGGGCGTGCTCAGCGGCCCGGGGCTCGGCCGTCCGCTGCGCTCGGCCAGCTCGGCGTCCCAGGCGTTGGCCCGGTCCCGGTCCCAGCCCTGGCTGGAGGCCACGACCTTGCCATCGACGCCCACCAGGACCAGGGCGGGCACGGTTTCGAGGTCATAGGCGCGAGAGGTGGCGAACCCGTCGCTGTCGTCGAGCACCGGGGCGGCGAAGCCCAGGTCGTCGAGCCAGCGGCGCGCCTCGGCCCGGGGATCCTGGGCTACGGCCGCCATCGCCGCCCATCCTCCGTAGCGGCGGGCCAGCTCGGCCCACACCGGGAACGACAGCACGCAGACCGGGCAGGACATCTTGAAGAAGGCCAGGAGTGCGGGGCCCGAAGTGGTGAGCTCGGCCAAGGTGAGGCGGTCCCGGCCGTCGCCGGCGGCAGGCAGGTCGAAGTCGGGGGCGCTCGTCCCGGGGCCCAGCGTCACGGCTGCCCCGACTCCTCGGACCACGTCGACATGTCCCCGACGGTAGCGACCGGTGGCAACGGCGGGGTGTGCGGGCACGGAGTTCCCAGGCGGCCCGGGGAGCGATGACAAGCGATCCATCCGGTGCTAGATTTTCCTTCATCAAGTGGGTACGTGCGTCAGGCCGACCCCATCGAGCAACAAGGGGGATCGGTTGTGGCAACCGGTACCGTGAAGTGGTTCAACGCTGAGAAGGGCTATGGGTTCATCCAGCGCGAAGGCGGCTCGGACCTCTTCGTCCACTACACCGCCATCAACGGATCCGGCTACAAGTCCCTCGAGGAGGGTCAGGCCGTCGAGTTCGAGGTGACGCAGGGCCCCAAGGGAGACCAGGCCCAGAACGTCACCACCATCTGATCCCTCGGGTCCGACCCTTGCGGTCTGATCTTCCGGTCAGGAGCCCTGCGTGCTCTCTCAGGTGGCGGGGGCAGACGCCAGGACCGCGGCCACCCGCTCGGCCTCGGACTCGGCGACTTCGTGGATGACCAGGTCTGCGAGGTAGTACGAGACCCTCGGAGCCGGGGCCCGCTCCCAGTTGCCCCCCTCGTAGTCGAAGTACCACGAGCCCCAATCGTCGAGGGCGTACAGCGCCTCCACCTCTTCGGCGCTCAGCTCCTCCAACAGGGCCAGGCGCACCGGGCTGTCATGTGGCCCCCACTCGGCGGAAGTGGCGTCGAGCACCCAACCGCCGTCCTGGTCGAGGCGGTAGAGGGCATCTGGGTGGTCACCCCGGAAGCGGGTGAACGAGCCGGAGGGTCCCGACATCTTGTAGGGCTGGTTGGGGCGCCCCCCGGTATAGGTGGCGAACCAGCGGACGGGGGGCACGCGGGGTACCCAGCCGCTGGCCCACAGACCCTCCTCGTCCAGCTCCCGGGCGAGGAACGCCACCACGGCCTGGCGGGTGCGGGAGCGGACGGCGCTCATCGGAGGCCTCCTGGGGTCGACGTCAGCAGGGCCGGAGCACCATAGCCGCACCGGTCAGGCGAACTACGGGGGTGACGGAGCCGGCGCGGAGACCATCGGTAGCCTCGGGAGGGTGCAGACCAACGGGTCGAAGTGGTCGAGGATCCCTGGTCTGGTCCTGGCCGGGGCGTTGGTGCTCACCGGCTGTGGCGGGACCGGAGGCGGCCCGCCGGGGGTGGCCCGAGAGGCCGGCGGCGCGGCGCCGGTTGTGACGGTGGCCCCGTTGGGCCAGGCACCGGAGGCGGCTCCGCCCGCCACGACTCCGGCTCCGATCGACCCTCCGAACCCCGGGGCGGAGGCCGGCCAGGGCGCCGGCGAGGCCTCGCCCCGGCCGGCTTGGCTGGGCACCCGGATGCTTCCCCTCGGTACCGACGGCTACGGCCAGATCCAACCGACTCCGGCCGAGCTGGTCGACCGTCGCCTGATCTCGCCCGACGATCTGGCGCCGCCCGCCGGTGACGACTTCGGTGCCACCGTCACCCCGCCACCGCCCGACGTGGTGAGGCGCTCGACATGGGACCCGGCCTGTCCCGTGGGCCTCGAGGATCTCCGCTACCTCACCCTCAGCTTCTGGGGCTTCGACGGTCGCCCCCACACGGGCGAGCTCCTGGTGCACACCGACGTGGCCGATGACGTGGTCGCAGTGTTCGGGCGACTGCACGAGGCCCGCTTCCCGATCGAGGAGATGCGCGTCACCCGGACCGACGAGCTCGACGCCCACCCCACCGGCGACGGCAACAACACCGGCGCATTCGTCTGTCGGCCGTCGCGGGGCACGACCTCGTGGTCAGAACACGCCTACGGCCGGGCCGTCGACATCAACCCCTTCCACAACCCCTACGTCAAAGGTGACGTGGTGCTGCCGGAACTGGCCTCGGCCTACCAGGACCGGGAAGCACTGCGGCCGGGAATGATCGTCGCCGGCGATGCCGCCACCAGCGCCTTCCAGGCCATCGGTTGGGGTTGGGGCGGCCACTGGCGCTCGAGCCGGGACTTCATGCACTTCTCGGCCAACGGCAGCTGACCGCCATCCCGCCCACCCCCTGTATTGCCCTCCCGAGAGGCGATATCTAGCGTGACGGCCGGCGCACGGTCGTGCCCCCGGCCTGCTGACGCCGACGGCAAAGAAGGGAGCACGAACCGTGGTGTCAACTCGTGCGCTCGGCCAGCTCCTGGCCGCGCTCGACGCCGCCCCGCCCTTCGCCCTGGCCGACGTCTTGTCCTGCGAGCTGGCCATGGCCGTGGGCGCGTCTTCCAGCCTGGTCCTGCTGGCCGATTACGAGGCCCAGACCCTCGAGCCCGTTGCGGGCGCGTCGGCGTCCTCCCGCGGGGGCAGCCAGTCGGTCGAGCGCAGCGTGGCCGGCCGGTGCTACCGGGAGCAGTCCGTACAGCTCGACCGGAGCGGCCGGAGGCTCTACGTCCCCATCACCATGCGCCAGGAGCGCATGGGGGTGCTCGACGTCCACCTCAGCGATGAGGTCGCAGGCCCCACCCGGGAGTACCTGGAGCAGGTGGCCGCGGTGCTCGGCCACGTCCTCAACGGGGCCCGGCGCTACACCGACCACTTCGAACGAATCCGTCGGCGCCGTCAGCTCAACCTGGAGGCCGAGATCCAGTGGGAGCTCTTGCCCGTGCTGGCCTTCTCCCACGCCACCTTCTCGGTGGCCGGCCATCTCGAACCGGCCTACGAGATCGGCGGTGACACCTTCGACTACGCCATCGAACCCGCCTCCCTGAGTCTGGGCATCAGCGACGCACGCGGCCACGGCCTGCGCGCCGCCCTCCTCGGGGCGCTGGCCACCACCGCCCTGCGCAACAGCCGGCGACGGGGTGACGGGCTGGTCGAACAAGCGGGGACGGCCAACGCCGCCCTCTTGGCCCAGTTCGGCGGAGAGGACTTCGTGACGGCCGCCCTGCTGCTGGTCGACCTGCCCTCGGGTGCCACCGCCCTGGTCAACGCCGGCCACCTGCCGCCGTTCGTGGTGAGAGACGGAACGTGCCACCAGGTCCAGGCGGACGCGCAAACCCCCCTCGGCATGTTCGCCGACACCGTCTACCAACCGCAGCGCCTCAACCTTGTGCCCGGCGACCGGCTGGTGCTCTTCACCGACGGGATCACCGAGTCGATGCCGGAGGGCGGAACCACCTTCGGCGAGGCCCGCCTGGTCGACCTGCTCCTCGCCACCCGTCCGATCCCTCCGGCGGAGACCGTCCGCCTCGTGGCCAGCGAAGTGCTCGGTCACCGGGCCGGCCAGCTCAACGACGACGCCACCGTCGTCGTGCTCGACTGGAAGGGCGCCTGAGGATCGGCCAGCTCCGCCCGGTACGGGTGCCGGCGACGCAGTCAGGTCCGGGGCCAGGTCGCCACCGAAACGGCTTCCAAGCGCACGTCGACGCCCAGCGCAGTCGCCAGAAGCTCCTTGCGCTCCTCGGCGGTGTAGAGCTCCAACGACGGGTCACCTCGAGAACCCACCTCCAACACCAGCGTCTCCCCCTCCCGCCGGCAGGCCAGATCCTGGACCACGCCGGCATGGGACCGGTCCAGTGCGATGGCGGTACGCAGGATGCCGGCCAAGGTCCGCACCGTTCGCTGGTCACGTGAGGTCAGCGAGGCGAACGCCTCGTGCTTGGCCTTGGGCAAGCTCTTGCGGTGGTACCGGGCCACCTGGGCGATCAGCTCCACCTCGCGCTGGGTGAAGCCACGCAGATGTTCGGCATGGCGGATCACGTAGTAGGAGTGGAGATGGTGGCGATCGTGGGAGATGGCGATGCCCACGTTGGCCAGGAGGGCGGCGGCGGCCAGCAGCTCCCGAGCCGGCGCCCCCAACTCGTGCAGGTCGGACGTGGCGTCGAACAGCTCGAGGGCCAGGTGGCGGGAGTGCTCGGCGTGGGCCCGTTCCTCGGGGCAGAGATTGCTCAGACGCCTCACGCTGCGAGCTCGGATGTCCGCCGTCCCCTCACCGATGAGGCTCGACGCCGGGCTCGAGCGTTGCAGGGTGTCGAGCACCAGCCCCTCTCGCAAGGCGTAGTCCGAGACCGTCATCTCCTCGATGCCCAGCGCCGCCGCGGCCTCGTCGAGGAGGATGGCGCCGCCAACGATGATGTCGACCCGTCGGACGTCGAGGCCGGCGACTTTGAGCCGTTGCTTGACCGTCGTGGCCTCGACCAGGGACGCCACCACTTTGCCCAGCTCCTTGCGGCTGAAGGTGATGTTGCTGACCGCCCGGCCTGACTCACCCCGGCGTTGACGCACCATCTCGGCCACGTTGAGGATGGTGCCCGAGCTGCCGATCGCCACCTCGAACCCGAGGCGGTGCACCTCCCGCACGACCGGTCCGAGATAGGACCGGACGTGTGCCCGGCACTGCCTCACCTGCCCGGCGGTGAGGGGCTCGTGGGCGAAGAAGCGGTCGGTCAGGCGGATGGCCCCCAGCTTGAGACTGCGGGCCGCCAGCATCTCGGTGCCCTCTCCCACCACGAACTCGGTGCTCCCGCCGCCGATGTCGATGAGCAGGAGGCGCTTGTCGACCACCGCCACGTCCTGGAGGACGCCGAGGTGGATGAGGCGGGCCTCCTCGACGCCCGACACCACCTCGACCTCGACCCCGGCGTCGTCGCGGGCCCGGCGGAGGAACTCGTCGCGGTTGTCGGCCTCTCGCACCGCGCTGGTGGCGATGGCCCGCACCTCGGCACCGGAGATCTCGGCGATCTGGCGGAACCGGGTCAGGGCGTCGATCCCCCGGTCGATGGCGTCGGGGGCGAGGCGCTTCATGTCACCCGAGCCCGAGCCCAGACGCACGACCTCCTTCTCTCGAGCGATGATCTCGAAGGCGCCGGACCTGGTGGTGCGGGCCACCACCAGGTGGAAGGAGTTGGTGCCGATGTCGATGGCGGCCAACACCTGGCCGGAACCCTGGCCCTCGCCCGGTCCCGGCCCCGACGAGCCCTCTGCGCTGTCCGCCACCGCCACGGAGCGCCAGTCAACTCGCCGGCCACGTCCTTGGCCAAGACGCCGGGCTCCCGAGGTCACCGTCCGTCGAGGTAGGCCACCACCCGGTTGGTGAGAGCGGTCGTCCTCTGGAGATCCAGCACCGGGTCGGCGGGGAGGGGGGACAGGCCCGCCGCCGTCATGGTCACCAGCTCGGGTGCGTGCTGGCCGGCCAGTTCGAGCGCGATGGCCATGGCGTCGCCCACCACCTCCGCATGCGTGGTCCACAGGGCTTCGAATCGGCGGGCACCATCGGCCACATCGTCCCTGCTCGGGCGTTCCCACCCGGCCAACACGGCCGCAGCACCGACTGCATGACAGACGATCGTCCATTCCCTGCGCAGGGGCGCCTCTCGGGGCAGGGACACCTCCACCGGGGAGCACGGTGGCGCTCGGTTCACGGGAAAGTCGGCGAAGACCACGCTGAACGACGCGGTGCGGGCCAACTCCCCCCATCGTCGTTCCGACCGGCGGTAGAACGCGTCACGTTGGAAGCCGGCGGCGAGCACGGGTCGTTCGGCGGTGGCGCAGCACTCGTCCTCGATGGCGCGCGTGACGGCCATCATGGCCCGGGTGGTGAGGATGTGGATGCCGAGCTCGGGATGGCGACGGCGGAGCCCTGCGAAGATCGAAGGCTCGCGTCGAGCATCCAGATGGCGAGCCCGTTCGATGGCCGCGTCCAGTGAGAGCCCGGCGTCACGATCCCGGACGAGCTGTTCGATCTGTGCCACCTCGACCGGCCCATAGCGGCGATGGCCACTGGCCAGGCGTCGCGGGTCGGGGAAGCCGTGGCGGGCCTCCCAGGCACGAAGGGTCGCCACGCTGACGCCCGTTCGCTCGGCCACGTCGCCGATGGTCAGGCGGGCATCCTCGTTCCTCGACCTCGACATGGTGTAGATGATACCTCGACAGGGTAGTGAGGGCCGATCCTGAACGCAACCGTGGAGAGGACATCGATGAGCACTGTGGAAGAGTCCGTCGAGGTGGCGGTGCCGCTGCGCACCACCTATGACCAGTGGACCCAGTTCGAGGAGTTCCCCGAGTTCATGGAAGGGGTCGAGGCGGTGACCCAGCTGGACGACACCCATCTGGCCTGGGTGGCGGAGATCGCCGGCGCCCGCCGGGAGTGGACCGCAGAGATCACCGAGCAGCATCCCGACGAGCGGGTGGCCTGGCGGGCCACCGACGGTGCTCACAACGCCGGGGTGGTCACCTTTCACCACATCGACGACAACACGACCAAGGTCATGCTCCAGTTGGACTTCGAGCCTGAAGGCGCCATCGAAGCTGTCGGCGACAAGCTGGGAGTGGTGCGGCGCCGGGCGGCCGGTGACCTCGAGCGGTTCAAGGAGTTCATCGAACGGCGGGGCAGGGAGTCCGGCGCCTGGCGGGGCGACGTCAACAGTCCCACCCGCTAGGGCGATCGAACCATGGCCGACGGGACGCTCCAGCCCGGCGACGAGGTGAGCTGGAACACCCCGCAGGGCGAGACCAAGGGCCGGGTGAAGAAAAAGCTGACGTCGCCCACGAAGATCAAGGGGCACCGGGCGGCGGCCACCACGGACGACCCGCAGTTCCTGGTGGAAAGCGACGCCTCCGGGAACGAGGCTGCGCACAAACCCGAATCCATCCGCCGACGATGAGCAAACGTCCGGCGCCTACCGTCAGCTCAGCAGGCACGCCGATGTTCGACGACGCCGCCGACGCGCCCGTCGACGGTCACCGCCTGTTCGGAGCCGAGTTGAGGCAACAGCGGCGCCGCCAGCCCTGACCAAGGGTGAGATATCGACCCGTGGCTTTCCCTCGTGTAGATGCCCCCGATGCGTGGGTACAGGCACCGACAGCGCACGACGACGAAAGGTGATCGACATGACCGAGAAGCGCACCAGCGGTGAGCTCACCCCCGAGGAGATGCAGGCTCCTCCCAAGACGGGCCGTGACGACCTCGAACCCACCCAGATGACCACGTGGGACGGGACGGGTGAGCCGATCAATCACGTCCTCACCGACAATGCCGAGGGCAGGCTGGCCGAGGGCACCGGCCGCAGCACGGAGGACGCCCGCCAGGACGCCCAAGCCGACGGCAAGGTGCTGGGCGACGATACCGGACCCGAGGGCCACTGAGGAGGGACTCCCCTGACGGCTGGCGGACCCCTGAGCAACTCCGGCCCACGCCGACCCAGCGTGTCCCACCACAGAGATGACCGGCCGGCGACGGTCGGTCATCGTCGCGTCCGCATGGCGTCGTGCAACAGGGCCCGGGCCGCGGCCCGCCCCGGTGTCCCGGCGATGCCTCCGGCGGGATTGGTGCCTGCCCCCGAGAGGTACAGGCCCGCCACCGGCGTGCGGTGGTCACCCAAGGCCCGGGTGGGGCGAAGCGGGCCCAACTGGTCGAGGGCGATGTCGAGGTGCATGGGGTGGGCTCCCGGCCAGCGTTCCCCCGCCATCATGAGGTCGGGGGTGTAGGCCCGCACCCCCCGGACCTCGGCGCCGAACCCCGGCGCCCGCTCCTCCAGGGTGGCCAGGCATCGATCGACCAGTTCGGCGGTGCGGGCCGGCCACCCTCCCTCCACCTCGGCCGGCGCTGCCGGGCACGCCAGATAGAGGGCATGGTGGCCGGCCGGGGCCAGCGTGTCGTCCAGGGCCGAGGTGGTGAAGGCATAGAGCGGCAGCGGGTCGGGCAGGCGTCGGGCCTGGGCCTGGTCCCAGGCGTCGGTGAGGTCGTCGAGACGGTCGACATAGCTCTGCAGGCCGTGCCAGTCACCCGGGCGGGCACCGGGATAGGCCGGCAGGGAGGCGGCCGCCACGTGGACCACCGCCTGCACCACGTTGCTCCGTCGGGCCGCGGCCAGGTCGGCACCGACCCGACCGCCGAGCGGCGGATCGAGCAGGGCCAGCAGCGCGGCCTTGGGGTCCATGGCCGTCACCACCGCCGAGCAGGCCATCCGCTCGCCCCCCGAGGTCACCACCGCCCGGACCCGACCCCCCGTCGTCTCGATGCGCGCCACTCCCTCCGAGCACCGGACGGTCACTCCCAGGGAGGTGGCCCGCCGTACCAGAGCATCGGTCAGCCCCTGGGCACCACCCCGTGCGTGCCACTGCCCGAAGAGGTGGTAGGCCGCCTGCCAGAGGGCGTACAAGGCGCCGCCGGGAGTGGACGGACCCACGCCGGCGTGAGCCGCGAAGGCGGCCACCGGCCCCCGAGTCAGGTCCGAGGGCAACCGGCGTTCCAGAAGCGCCTGATAGGGACCGAGGATGTCCCGCACGGCGGCAAGGGGGCCGGGACGCAGGGCCCGGGCCAGGTTGGCCAGACGCCGGGGCAGCTCCCGGAGCGACACGTCGCCCCGCACCGCCGGCAGGATGGTGCCCACGACCGGAACCGCCTGGTCGATGAAGGCCCGGTAGGCCGCGGCCTCCTCGGCACTGGTCTCGGCGATCGAGTCCACCGTGGCCTCCACCGACCGGAAGAAGCGGACCCGCCGACCGTCGGCGTGCACGGCGACGGAGAAGGGGTCCATCTCCTGGTACTCGAGCCCGGCGCCGGCCAGGTCGAGCTCGGCGGGGATGTCGGTCATGTTGATGATGTTGTGGGCCACCGAGTGGAGGTCGAAGCGGTAGCCGGGGATGGTCTCCTCGGTGCGGGCCCCACCGCCGGGCCGGTCGAGCTGCTCCAGCACCACCACCTGACGACCGGCCCGGGCCAGGTAGCAGGCCGCGATGAGGCCGTTGTGGCCGGCACCCACCACCACCACGTCGGTCCCTGCGCCCGATGTCACCGACGCGTCAGCCGAACAGGGGTCCTGGCCCGGCCAGGCGTCGGTTGACGCCGGTGCCGGGTCCTCCTCTGCCAGTGGCGGGCGCCGGCGGAAGTGCTTGCCCAACGTCTCCTCCTGGCCCTGGTAGTTCGAGCCGATCCCTTCGCCGTAGAGCTTCTCGGGCGGTTCGATCATGTGCTCGAAGGTGAGCTTGCACACCCGCTGGCGGTGCTCGATCATGAACGGCACGTCGTGGGCCCTGACCTCCAGGGCCGCCCGGGATCCCTTGAGGGAGCCGCTCGGGTGGTACCCGAAGCCGGGGTCGAAGAACCCGGCGTAGTGGGTGCGCAGCTCGCCGCTGGTGGGGTCGTAGGCGGTCATCTCGGCGGCCAGGTCGGGGGGCACGAGCACGCTTTCCTCCGAGAGCAGGAGGTAGAAGCGCTCAGGGGCCAACACGATGCGGTCGCCCTCCTCCCGTCGCACGGGTTCCCAGTAGTCGTCGGGGTCGAAGGCGCCGATGCGGTGCATCTCCAGCAGCGGGGCGTAGCTCATGGCCCGATGACCCACCCGGCCCTCGGCGTCGCCCCGCAGGTCGAGGCCGAGGAAGAGGCCGGAGGCGGTGACGAAGTCGGCGTCGGGCACCGGCTCGCCGGCGCGGAACAACAGAGGTCGCCGGTGATGGAGTCGGCGCAGCTCGTCGTCGTCGAGGGTGGCCCGGCCCCGCACGAGGCGGAGCTGGTTGAGGGCCAGGCCCTGGCGGACCCGCACCGTGTAGGAGAGGGGGACGACTTCGAGGTAGAGCTTGCCCCGGTATCCCGGAGCGATCTCGTCGAAGCGATCGCTCTCGTCGGTGATCACCCGCGTGAAGACGTCAAGGCGGCCCGTGGAGCTCTTGGGGTTGGTACGGGCCCGCACGTCGGCGGGCAGGGCCAACCCCTCGATGAGGGGGATCAGGTAGGGCCGGTTCGTCTCCAGCACGGCGCCGTCGCGGCGCAGATCGAGCTCGTCGATGATGAAGTCCTTGACCTTGTGCTCCACCGGGTCGCGGTCGGGCAGGAAGCTGCAGCGGATGCGGTAGGCCACCTCACCCAGCCGTAGGTCGAGGCTTGCCGGTTGGATGCTCGACTCGGGGATCTTGTACTCGCCCCCGTCGACCCACCCGTCGGCCACCGCCGCCCGGAGGAGCTGGCTGGGCAGCACCCCCGAGGGGCGCCGGGGCGGGTCGCCTCCGGGTGGGCCCTGCTGCGCGGACATCGGCGCCGAGCGTACTCTTGGTCCGTGATACGACCTCGGGAGTCCTGGTGGTCCTGGGAGTCGCGCGCGCCTGAGCTGGCCGGACTGGCCGTCGCGGTCGTCCTCGGCGGCATCGGGCGCTTCGGTCGGCGAGCCGCCCTGCGTGGGGTGGGGGCCGCCCTGGCCACCCGGGCCCTCGCCGGCGCGGCCAGGCTGGGACGCCCCGTCTCCACCACGGCCACAGCCGGTGCCTACGCCGTGGGGGCCGGCTTGGAGCTGCCCTGGGCCGGGGCCCTGTTGGCCGGCGCCGCCGTTGCCGTGGGAGCGACCTCCGTGCGATCGGGCCGGTCCCCGGGCGACACCACGCTGGCCGCCACCGCCGTGGGTGTCGGCCTGGCCGTGGCCACCCGCCGGCTCTGGCCGGTGGCCCCTCGCACTCCCGCTGAGCTGCGCCCGGCGGGAGGGACTCGGCGCAACCTGGCCACGCCCGCCGGCAACGAGGTGGCCGTGGTGGTCAACGTCGGCGCCGGCTCCGTCGCGAGCGGCCTGGCGCAGCAGGTCCGCCAGGCCCTGCCCGAAGCCCGGTTGGTGGAGCGGGAGGAGGACGACGACCTGATCGAGCTGCTGAAGGACGCGGCCGGTGGGGCCAAGGTGCTCGGGGCCATGGGTGGCGACGGGACCCTCAACGCCGCCGCCGGCATCGCCCACGACCACGGCATCCCGCTGTTGGCCCTCCCCGGCGGCACCCTCAACCACTTCGCCCGCGACATCGGCCTGGAGTCGGCTGACGACGCCGTCACCGCCTTGGCCAACGGTGAGGTGGTGACGGTGGACCTGGCCTCGATCGATGGCCACTGCTTCCTCAACACGGCCAGCTTCGGGGGTTACGTGGAGCTGGTGGACGCCCGCGAGAAGCTCGAGGATCGCATCGGCAAGTGGCCGGCCATGGTCGTGGCCCTGGTGAAGGTGCTGCGCCGGTCCCACCCCACCGAGGTCGAGATCGACGGCCGCCGCCGCCGGCTGTGGATGATCTTCGTGGGCAACTGCGCCTACCACCCCAACGGGTTCGCTCCCAGCTGGCGCACGAGCCTGGAGGACGGCCAGCTCGACGTCCGCCTCATCGATGCCGCCATGCCGGGGGCTCGCGTCCGCCTGGTCCTGGCCGTGCTGACCGGCCGTCTCGGGCGCTGCCGGGCCTACGAGGCGTGGTGCACCCGGGAGCTGCACGTCCGGCGCCTCGACGGCGACCGCCGCCTGGCCCGCGACGGCGAGACCTTCGACGGCTCGGCTGAGTTCACCATCACCAAGTGGGACGAGCCCCTCTCGGTCTACGCCCCCCACCGCTGACGGGCCGAGCCCATCAAGGCCGCCGTCGCGGATCCGCCTCGTACACTCTCCGCGATGAGTGCCAACGGGCAGGAGGTGCGCGACCCCAGGCGCCTGGAGGCGGTGCGGACCTCAGCGCTGCTCGACAGCGAGCCCGAGGAGCGCTTCGACCGCCTGGCCGGCTTGGCCGCCCTCCTCCTGGAGGCGCCCGTGGCCCTCATCACCGTGGTCGACGACCAGCGGTCGTGGTTCAAGAGTTGCATCGGCGTCCCCGTGGGCGGCGAGCACCAGGTGCCGGTGGGCAGCTCCTTTTGCCAGTACGTCATCGACTCCAGCCGACCCCTGATCGTCGACGACGCGCGCCACGACACCCGCACCGCCGGGAACCCCTCCATCGACGCCCTGGGTGTTGCCGCCTGGGCCGGCTACCCCGTGACGGCGCCGAGTGGAGAGGTGCTGGGCACCCTGTGCGTGGTCGACACCGTGCCCCGACGCTGGACCGATCGCGACGTCACCGTGCTGGAGACGCTGGCCGATGCCGTCTCGGCCAACATCGCCCTGCGGGCTTCCCTGGCCGCCGAGCAGCAGGCCCGTCGCGAAGCGGAGGAAGCGGCGGCCCAGGCCGCCCTGGTGGCCGCCGAATCGGCCGAGCTGAGCCGGATGCTCCTCGCCTCGAGCGAGCGTTTCGCCTCCCTCGCCCAGACCCTGCAGCAGAGCCTGCTTCCTCCCCACCTTCCCGACGTGCCCGGCCTCGAGTTGGCCGCCCGCTACCTGCCGGCGGCGTCGGGCCAGGAGGTGGTGGGCGACTTCTACGACGTGTTCCAGGCGGGCCGGTCGAGCTGGGGCCTGGTCATGGGCGACGTGAGCGGCAAGGGCCCTCAGGCGGCGACGCTCACCGGCCTGGCTCGCTACACCGTGCGGGCGGCGGCCATGCGGACGCGGGTCCCGAGCCGGGTGCTGCGCCTGCTCAACGACGCCCTGCTCCTACACGCTGATGCCGACGACGAACGATTCATGACCGTCACCTACGCCAACATCCGCCCCCGCCAGGGCGACGCTCCCGTGGAGGTGGCCCTGAGCTCGGGCGGACACCTTCCCCCTCTGGTGCATCGGGCCGACGGGTCGGTAGAGATGATCCGGGAACCGGGCATGGCGCTCGGCCTGTTCGCCGACCCCACCCTGGTGAACCGCAAGCTCTCCCTGGCCCCTGGTGACGCCCTGGTGCTCTACACCGACGGAGTCACCGAGGCCCGGCACCAGGATCGCCAGTTCGGTGACGAGGGCCTGGTGGCGGCCGTGGCCGAGACCAGGGGCATGGCTGCGGCCGACAAGGCCAGGCACCTCGAAGAGACCGTGGAACGATTCCGCGACGGGACTCGCCACGACGACACTGCCGTGCTCGTGCTCCAGGTGCCCTGACCCGGGCACCCGGTGGGGAGCTGACCGCGAGGTCGGCCGAGCCAGGATCTAGGCCAGGGCCCGACGGGTGACGCCGCGCCACGCGGTGGCCGCCAGGTAACAGGCGATGGCCACCAGCACGATGGCCGAGCCCGGGGCGTAGTCGCGGTAGTGGGCCACCAGCAGCCCGACCACCGCGCTGGCTCCCCCGATGGCCGAGGCCAAGACCAGTGCCCCCCGGTAGCTCGAGGCCAACTGGGCGGCGGCGGCCACGGGCACCACCATCATGGCCGAGATCAACAACAGCCCGATCGACGACATGCCGCCCACCACCACCATGGCCACCATCACGGTGAGGGCCAGCACCATCCGGTCGGTGGGCACGCCCGCCACCCGAGCTGCCTCCTCGTCGAAGGCCATGGCCACCAACCGGGGGTAGAGGGCCACCACCACGGCCACCACCGCCAGCGCCAGGCCCACGATGACCCCCACTTCGGGCCAGGTCAGGTTCAGCGGGCTGCCGAAGAGGAGCCCGACGAGGCGCGACTGGCCGGCCTGGGCCCGGCTGGCGAAGAGGTAACCCACCGCGATGCCGCCGTAGAAGATGAGGGCGATGGCCAGGTCACCGGCCAGGCCGGCCCGTCCCATGCGCACCAGGAGCAGCCCGGCCAGCACGGTGCAGGCCAACGCTCCCAGCACCGGGTCGGCGCCCACCAGGAAGGCCAGGCCCACGCCGGCGAAGGCCACGTGGCCCATCCCGTCGCCCACCAGCGACTGGCCCCGCTGCACGATGAAGCTGCCCACCAGCGGAGCGACGGCGGCGATGACGGCGCAGGCGACGAAGGCCCGCTGCATGAACTCGAACTCGAACGGGTTCACCCGGTCGCCACCTCACGCAACGACGAACGTCCGGAATCCACCGGGGTGCGACCGCCGACGACCTCGACGACCCGCTGGGCCAGGCCGGAGAACCCTTCGGGGTCGTGACTGACGTAGACCACGGCCATGCCCTCGACCTCCACGAGGTGCTGGAGCGACTTCCGCAGCACCGAGCGGGCCTCGGCGTCCACACCCGTCGTGGGCTCGTCGAGCACGAGGAGCTTCGGCCCGGTGACCAGAGCCCGGGCGATCAAGGCCCGCTGTTGTTGGCCCCCCGACAGCTCGGACAGGCGCGACCGACGCAGGCCTTCGAGTCCCAGCAGCTCGACGACGTGGTCGATGCGCGCCGCCTCCCCGGGTGAACGCCTCCGGATCAGCCGGGTGCGGGCGGCCAGGCCGGAGACCACCACCTCCTCCACGCTGACGGGGATGGTCGAGCTGGCGGTGGCCCGCTGCGGGACGTAGCCGACCTGCCACCAGGCCCGGAACGAGGAGAGCTCCTCACCGAACAACCGGACGTGTCCCGAGCCCGCCGGGAGCAGCCCCAGGCCGAGTTTCATCAACGTCGTCTTGCCCGACCCGTTGGAGCCCACCACCGCCACGAACTCCCCCTGGGCCACCCGCAGGGACACGTCCGACAACACCTTGGACCGTCCGTAGGCGAAGCTCACGCCGTCGAGCTCGAGCGGCGCTGCGGGAGGGGCGGCGAGAGGGGCGCCGGTGGCGGCGGACGCCATGCTCAACAACCCAGGGCCAGGGAGAACTGTTCGGCCTGGGTCCGAACCAGGTCGACGAAGTCGGCGTCGGCCTGCTCGTCGGTCACGGCGTCGAGGGGGGAGACCTCCAACAGCTCGACCCCGGACTCCATGGCCACCGTCTCCGCCCCGGCCCGTCCCTCGACCGGCTCGGTGATGACGTGCTCGAAGCCCTCGGCCTCGATCTCGTCCACCAGCTCGGCCAACTCGCCGCTCGAGGCGCCCCCCTCGGGGTTGATGCCCGTCACCCCGTGCTGGGTCACGCCGAACGGTTCCAACAGGTAGCCGTAGGCCTGGTGGCTGACGATGGCCTCGGCGTGACGACACTCCCCTCCCAAAAGCTCGGCCAGCTCGCCCTGCAGGCCGACCAGCTGGGCCCGAACCTTCTCGGCGTTGGCCCGGTAGGCCTGGGCGTTGTCGGGATATGCGGCGGCGAAGGCGTCCGCCGTGCGCACGGCGGCGTCGGCCATGACCGAAGGGTCGAACCAGATGTGGGGGTCCACGACGGCCTCCTCGCCCTCGTGCTCCGCACCGACCGGCTCCTCCTCGCCGGCTGGCTGCTCCTCGTCGGCATGGCCAACCTCGCTCGGGGCCAGGAGTCGATCGGGACCGGCCACCTCGGCCAGGGAGACGACCTCGCCGTCGGCGGCGGTGATGGCCTCCTCCACCTGGGGCTGGTAGCCGATGTCCCCGACGAACAGGACGACGCCCGAGGTCTCGACGGCCCGGCGCTGTTCAGGGGTGAGCTCCAGATCGTGGGCCTCCAGGCCTCCGGCATTGAGCAGCGTGACATCGGCGTCGGGCGCGACCTGCTCGGCCAACCAGGCCAGCGGGTAGACGGCGGCGACCGCCGTAACCCCTCCCGAGCCCGGGGCGGTGCCCGAACCACAGGCGGCTACCAACAGGCCCAAGGAGGCGGTGAAGGCAACGAGTCGGCACACGGCGAGCTCCTGTCGGATACTGAGTAACGGAATAGTACTCAGTCCCGATAACGCCGGCAAGCGGCGGTGGCCGAGCCGAGCCCCTTTTGCGGGGCGAAGGGGTCCCGACGCGAAAGGGGCTCGCCGAGTCGAGCACGGCGAGCCCCTTGCACTTCCCCGTCTTCAGGCGGGGCTGGTCCGAACGATCAGCTCTTGGCCTTGGAGATGGCCAGACCGAGGAACATCCCCACGATCAAGCCGGCGCTCCCTGCCACCATCACGGCCCAGGTCCCGGCCTGGGCGGCCAACTGAGCGGCCTGGAGCCCAGCGGTCGTGGCCGCGTTGGTGGCCTCCATGCCGGCAGCGGAAGCCGCCTGGGTGGCCTGCGCCGTCTCCAGCGCGTGGATTCTCTCGGTCATCTGGTCAGGTTCCATCGGCATTGTCTCTTCTCCTCGTACTTGGTCGATCTGGACAGTTCATAACGGCAGTGACACGACTGCCGGCCTCCTGGGAGGAGACCGTCGTGCCGGGGCCACAGGTCGGTTTCGCCGCCCGCGGGGGGGTGGGGGGTAAGTGCTCGGCCCGGCCCTGATCCGGCCGAACGGTGCACCGCAGATGCTCCGACCGAGCCACCTCTACCCTCCGGCCCTCGGCCCAAACGGTGGGGATCAGCGATGGGTGGTCGTCACCTCGCCCCGGACCCGGTCCTCACCCACCGGCGCCTCGAACAGCGCGTCGGGGCCCGGGCCTTTGGGCACCTTGGACTGCTGCAGGCGGAAGGCCGTGGCCCGGGCCAAGGCGTCCACGAGCCGGGGGGACAGCCGCTGGGCCACCAGCTGAGCCTTGGCCGCTCCGCCGACGACGATGTCACGCCGAGGCCGCACGGCCGCCGCCAGGATGGCCTCGGCCACCAGCTCGGGCGAGTACACCGGCGGTGGTCCCGATGGGCGCACCCCCAGGCGGGTCCGGGCGTTCTCGAAGAAGGGGGTGGCGATGGCCGCCGGGAGGACCTGGGTCACCGACACCGGGGCTCGGTCGTGCTGGAGCTCCACCCGCAGTGCCTCCACGAAGCCGTCTACGCCGTGCTTGGCTGCGCTGTAGGCCGAAGCCAGCGGGAACGCCCGCTTGGCCACCTCTGACGACACCACGATGTAGGCGCCGCCGCCACGACGAAGGTGGGGCAGGGCGGCCCGGGCCCCGTGCACCGGCCCGAAGAGGTCGACGTCGATGACCCGACGGAACTCCTCGGACGTCACGTCCTCGAAGCGACCGTAGGCGCCCACGCCGGCGACGTGGGCCCAGGTGTCGATGCGGCCGCACCGCTCGACGGCCAGCTCGGCGATGGACCCCACCGCAGCCTCGTCGGCGGCATCGGCCGTCCCCACCACGACCGGGCCCGGCCCGGCCTCGTCGGCCAGCGTCTGCAGCGCCACCCGGTCCCGCCCGGCGGCCACCACGGTGGCCCCCCGTCGCGTGGCCAGCAGGGCGGTGGCCCGACCGATGCCGCTGGACGCCCCGAACACCACCACGACCTGCTGGTCGAGCGGCTTGAGTTGCACCCGTGTGGCGCCCATGATCCTGGCCCTACCCGGCAACTTTGGCCGCCAGCACCTCGACCTGTTCGATGACCGGTGCGGCGAAGAGCGTGCCGGCGTGCTCGCCCAGGGCGGCGGCGACGGCGCCGTCGAGGTGGGCGCTCCGGCCGGTGTCGTCGTCGAACGTGTCGAAGATCCCGAACGACGACGGGCCGAAGCGCACCGCGTACCAGGTGACGGTGCCGGGTTCCTGGTTCACCAGGTCCAGGCCTCCCTCCAAGAACCGCTGCACCTCATCCTCCTGGCCGGGAAGTGCTTCGATGCGGACGAGCAGACCTACGTTGACCATGGTGCGCCTCCAGGCGATTTTGCTTCCGTCAGGACCCCGCTACTGCCCACCGGAACCGGATGCGAACCCCTCGACCTCGGTCACCGGAGTGGGAGGTGAGCCAGCCGTAGGCCAGGCCGGTGGCGGTGGCGTAGACGGCGTGGTGGAACACGTCGATGGCCAACTCCCTGGCCCCCCACTCCCTCAGCGGCGGGGCCACCCCGAGGGCCGGCAACAGAACGAGCTCGCTTCCCCACACCGTCGCCAGGTGGGCGGGGGTGGCGAGGGAACGACCGAGGCCGACCGCGCCGAGCACGCCCCGCACGGCACCCCAGCCGGTGCCGTAGGCCCAGTGCACGAGCGTGGCGAAGCGGGCCTTGGCCTCGTCGCTCTTCGGCTCCACTCCGAGCACCTTGGCCGCGGCCGCAGCCGGCGCCGAGCTGGCTTCCCGACCCCGGACCTTCATCTCCAGCGTGCTCGAGACGGTCATCGCCGCAGTGCCCACCACCCCCGCCGCCAGTCCCCTGCCGATCGCTCCGGCCACGTCACCCGTCGCCACCATGTCTCCTCCTCGGTTGGGACCGGCCGGATGTGACCTTCCCCCACCGATCATGGCCGCGTTCCGGCCCGGAACGCGTTGCCGATGGGGTGTCGTTCACGGGCCTGTAAGCCCCGCCCCCGAGGGGGCCGGCGGCGGGCAGAACCCCTTCCCCTGCGCTACACCAGGGCGATCTCGTGGTGGACGGGGCGGCCGTCGAAGGAGGAGCCGTCGTCGTCAGGGAGGGAGGCCACGCAGGCCCAGATGTCGGTGGGTTGGGCCAGCAGGCCCGAGAGCGCCACTGAGAGCGGATCGGCCACGTCGAGGCCCACGCTGAGGAACGAGTAGCCGCTCCCCCGGAGCTCGTTGTAGGCGTCCACGACCAGGGCCCGGAGCACGGCCGCCCCGTCGGGTGGGACGCACACGTGCACGGCCGTGAGGTGGCGCAGGTCGCCGCCCGGCGGTGGAAGGGGTGGTGCCCCCACGGCCGGTGCCGCCAGGTTGAAGGCCAGGCGCACGGCCGACAGCCGACGGGAGTAGCCGGTGACCACCGTCTGCTTGAACGACGACTGGTCCCAGAGACCCACGAAGCCCACCAGGCGACCGTCGGTCCGTCGGGCCAACCGGTACGACGACGGATCGAGGCCGGGAGCGTCCTCGATCCAGGCGGACAACGAGGACGCGTCGTGCACCGGCGCGAACTGGCGACCGGGAGCGACCTCCCGCCACAGGGCGGCCATCTCCTCCACGTGGTGGGGACCGGCCCGCTCGATCCGCACGCCGTCCACCGGGGGCGCCCGGCGGGGCCACAACAAGCTCACGGAGTGGGAGCGCAGCGTGGCCATCCGGCGCAGCCGGGGCAGTCCCCGGGGACCGCTCAGGCGACGCTCCATGGCCCGGTTGCCGGCAAGGATGGTGAGGAAGGTGGGGACGGGGCCCCCCGACTCGAGACACACCTCGCGGGCGAAGGTGGTCAACGCGTCGGCGGCGCCACTCCCCCGGTGACGGGGATGAACCTTGAGGTCGCTCACGTACATCGAACGGGACGGATGACCGTCGAGGTAGACCATGCGCTCGGCGGTGGCGATGCACCCGACGGGTCGGCCGGCAGGGCCGTCGACCACGCCCACCCGCCAGCGGTCGCCCTCCAGCCGGTTGAGGGCGAAGAAGTCGGGCTGCCGGCGGATGGACAGGCCGATGTCGCCCTCCATGGGACAGGCGGCGGCCAGCTCCAGCAGCGCCGGGTTGTCGGCCTCGGTGGCGTTGCGGACCTCGACCGCCACCGAGCCCGCCGTTCCCACCGCCCGGGGTGGGGCCGCCGGCTCGACGTGGCAGACGGCGAAACGACGCTGGACGGCGCTGCGGTCACGGAGGCCGAGGGCCTCGCCCCGAGCCCGGTCCTCGACGATGGCCGGGCGCCAACGCAAGGGCACTTCGGTCCAGCCCACGAAGTTGCGGAACACCAGGCGGGCACCGGGTGCGGCGGTGCGGACGACCTCGGCCAGCAGCTCGTCGATCTGCTCGGCGTCGAGCCACTCGCAGATGTTGGAGAGGGCGAAGCCGTCGATGCTGGCGTCGGGACAGCGACGGAGGTGGTCGACGAAGCTGCCGTCGACCAGGCTGAGGCGGGCGGCGGCACGGACCAGTCCCCGCGCCCGAACCGGGTCGAGGTAGGGCGGCAGCCCGCCCGGGACACCACGGGGGTAGCAGCCGGTCAGCATCTGGTGGACGAAGTAGTTGTTGGCCAGAGGCACCTCGGTGAGCGTGTGGCGGGCCAGGCCGAGGAAGTGCCGGGCGAAGCTGGGGTTGTCGACGTGGCGAAAAAAGGCGTCGTGGTAGGTATGGCGGAAGACCGCCCGGTTGAGCAGGGCTCGGAACAACAGGCGCCAGCGGCGGGTGTCCCACTCGGTGTCGTAGAAGTGCCGCTGCTGGTCGACCGTCGAGCAGGCCAGGAGCCGGCGTACCCGGCCGGGGGGATGGATGCCGAGGCGCAGGGCCGCCATGACCAGGCCGATGAAGCGCTCGCTCACCCCGGTGCCGAGCACCCCCCGCTCGAGGCTGCGCCGCCGTTGGTCCCAGTAGGCCTGCGCCGGCGGTGTGAGCGACCCCCGCAGCCTCTGATAGGTCGACCAGCGAAAGGCCCGGCCGCCGGGCCAGCCTCCCAGGAACCTGACGGCCTCCTCGGCCTCCAAGTGCCCGACGGCGGCCAGCTTCAGCTCCACCAGGTGGTTCTGCGTGCGGTTGAGGTCGACGCCCACCACCCGGCCGGCGCCGGCGGCCAGGAGCGACAAGGCGGTGCACCCGCCCGAGCTGACCACCACCACGGTGTCGTCGGGTCCGGCGCCCAGGGCTTCGATCTCGAGCAGCGGGTCTTCCCGCACCTGGGCGAAGAAGAGGCGGTCGTCGACCGCACCCTCCAGGGTCGTGCGGGTGACCCTTCCGGCGTCGGTCATGGCGCCCGACTGTAGGCACCTACCATGGCCGTGGTGGGCTCCCAGCGGGTGTCCGATGGCCAATGAGGGAAAGTCCCCAAGCGCTCCGGCCCCCGTCCCGGCCGACACTGTGGCCATGTTGACCCTCACCCCTCGCCCATCCCCGCCGGCATCCCCGGCATCCCGTTCGACCGACTGGATCGCCACCCTCCTCCACACCGGCGACCCCTCCCGCTCCGGCCACGTCGCCCTGGCCACCCCGCAGCGCGCCGGGTGGCAGGAACTGACCTACGCCGGGCTCGACCGCCGCTCCGCCACCGTGGCTGCCTGGTTGATGGGCCGGGGCGTCGGTCCGGGGCAGCGGGTCCTCCTCCACGCCGACCCTTCGGGGTCATGGGTGGCCTCGTTCCTGGGGATCCTGCGGGCCGGCGCCGTGGCCGTGCCCCTCGACCCCCGGCTCACCGCCAACGAGCTGGCACCGATCGTGGCCCGCAGCGCGCCAGTGGCCGCGGTGGTGGCCGGGCGGCTACGGCCGGTCATCGACGGGGTCGGCCTCGGGCCGGCCGTGCTCGACCTGGACGACGTCGCCGCGCCCGAGGACCCCGGCCGCCGGGACGCCGGGCTGCCCACCGGAGGGGCCGCCTCTTCGGTCGTGCGGGCCATGGACGACGCCGCCTGCGTGGTGTGGACCTCGGGGACCACCGGCCAGCCCAAGGGCGTCACCCTCACCTACGCCAACCTGGCCTACGCGGTGGCCGCTTCGGTCGAGGTGCAACACCTCGACCGCGATGACCGGTGGCTCTCGGTCCTCCCCCTCAACCACCTGCTGGAGCTGACCTGTGGGGTGCTGGGCTGCCTCGCCACCGGAGCCACCCTGTCCTTCAGCCCCACCCTCATGCCAGGGGAGATCACCGAGTTGCTGGCCGGCCGCCGCATCACCCGCATGATGGTGGTCCCCCTGCTGGCCCGGCTGCTCCGGCCCGAGCTGGAGCGCCGGCCCCCCGCCCACCTCCGCGCCCTGTTTGCCGGCGGCGCCCCCCTCGACCCCGCCCTGGTCGACGCCTACGCCGCCTTCGGCGTTCCCCTCCTCCAGGGCTACGGCCTGACCGAGACGTCGCCCACCGTGGCCATGAACTCCGCTGACCACCACCGGCGAGGCTCGGTGGGCCGACCCCTGCCCGGTACCGAGGTCCGCATCGACGGCCCTTCGGGCCCTGGCGCAGGCCCTGGCGCCGGCCCGGGCGAGATCCTGGTGCGCTCCCCCGCCGTCATGGCCGGCTACTGGGACGACGACGCCCTCACCCGGGAGGCCGTCGACCCCGACGGCTGGCTGCACACCGGCGACCTCGGCCTCCTCGATGGCGACGGCTTCCTCTTCGTCACCGGACGGGCCAAGGACCTCATCGTGCTGGAGAGTGGCAAGAAGGTGCAGCCCGAGGAAGTCGAGCTGGTCCTCCAGCGCAGCCGGCACTTCGCCGATGTGTGTGTGGTGGGGCTGCCGATCGGGGGACGCAGCCCGGCCGCCGAGCAGGTCGGCGCGGTGGTGGTCCCCCACCACCCCATGCCCGAGGAGGAGGTCCAAGCCGAGGTCGCCCGGCTCACGGCCGGCCTCAGCGGCTACAAGCGTCCCCGGCTGGTCGACGTCTGGGACCACGCCCTGCCCCTCACGGCCAAGCGGTCGGTGCGCCGGGCCGAGGTGGCCCGCCAGGCCGCCGAGCGGCTCCGCCACTCCCTGGTCCAGCCATGACCCCCAGCTTCCTGGGAGGCCTGAGCTTCGCCCTCGGCGGGCGCAAGCTCTCGGTGGAAGAGAGCGTGGCCGCCGGGCGCACCCTCAGCGGGGAGGCCGAGCTGAGCGACGCCGGCTTTCGCTTCCACCACGTCTGCACCGACGACGAATCGGCCTACGACCTGGCTCTGGCCGCGGTGGGCGGCCGGCCCGACCAGCCGGCCGGGATCGACGCCATCGTCTACGCCACCTGCCTGCCCGTCAACGCCAACCTGGCTCCGCCCTCGCGCTTCGAAGCCAGCGGCGACGTCAAGGACCTCATGGACTACCCGGCCAGCCGGCTCCAGGCCGCCCTCGGCCTCGACCGGGCCATCGTGGTCGGCGTGGGCCAGCAGGCCTGCACGAGCATGCTGGGCTCCATCCGCCTGGCTCGGGGCCTGCTGGCCGCTGAGCCCGAGATGGAGCGCATCCTGTGCGTGAGCGCCGACCGCTTCCCCCCCGGCGCCCGCTACGAGCAGGCCTACAGCCTCATCTCCGACGGGGCCGCGTCGTGCGTGGTGACCCGCCACGACGGCGACTACCGTCTCGTCGCCGCCCACCACATCACCAACGGGGCCATGGTGTCGGCCGGCGACGACGAGACCGTGGGCGCCTACTTCTCCTACACCCACCGCCTGGTGACCGAGTTGCTGGCCAAGGCCGGGCGCACGCCCGCCGACCTGGCCTGGGTGGTCCCCCAGAACACCGACCCCAAGGCCTGGCGCATCCTGGCCCGGCTGCTCGGCCTGGACGACGAGCGGGTCTTCGCCGCCTCGCTGGCCGACGTGGCCCACGTCATCAGCGGCGACAACGTGGTGAACCTGTCGTGGCTGGAGGAACGGGGCGTGCTCGAGTCGGGCGACCTGGTGGTGCTGGTCATGGCCGGCTACGGCATGAACTGGCAGGCCCTCCTGGTGGAGAAGACGTGACGGCGCCGGCCGACACCCTCGGTGACGTGGCCCGCCGCCTGTGCACCTCCTCCCGCCGGGCCTACCGCGACCCCTACCAGCGAATCGACTGGCCCGAGACGGTCGAGCGCCCGGGATGGTTCACCAGCCCCGAGCTGGTCTCGCTCTACGGCACGCCGACGTGGGAGGCGCTGGACGACGACGAGCGTCGGGAGCTGAGCTTCTGGGAAGCGGTCAACTTCTTCAGCCTCAACATCCACGGGGAAAAGGCCCTCATGGAGGGGCTGGCCCGCCGCCTCCACCAACCCGGGCTGGAGGAGGTGACCGACTACCTGCACCACTTCCTCGACGAGGAGAACAAGCACAGCATCTGGTTCGGCACCTTCTGCCGTCGCTACGCCGGTCGCATCTACCCCGATCGCACCCTTTCCTTCCCCCGTGACCACGTCCCGGGTGAGGACGACGTGTTGTTCTTCGCCCAGGTGGCCATCTTCGAGGAGCTGGTCGACCGCTACAACTCAGCCATGGGCCGGGACGGTCGCCTGGCCCCCGTCGCTCGCCAGATCAACGCCAACCACCACCTGGAGGAGACCCGCCACCTGGTCTTCGGGCGCCACGTCGTCGAGCACCTGTGGTCCCGCCACCGGCCCGGCTGGAGCGACGAGACGGTCGAGGGCGTGCGCCTCCACCTGGCCGGCTACCTGGCGTCGACGTGGCGTGCCTACTACAACCCCGACGCCTACCGCGACGCCGGGCTGGCCGAGCCCCACGCCCTGGCCCGGCGCGCCTGGGAACATCCGGCCACGATCGACCACCGTCGCCGCCTGTCGAGCACGGCGCTGAGCTGGCTCGGCGATCTCGGCGTGCTCGACGTCGGCGCGGTCGATCTCGGGGGACCCCGGTGAAGCCGCTATCGGAGGAGGAGGTCCGTCACGCCCTGCGGGACTGGGTGCGCCGGCGCTCGGCGGTCGAGGTGCCCGAGACCTTCGACGACCACACCCCGCTCATCACCAACCGCTACCTCACCTCGCTGCAGGTCGCCGACCTCCTCTTGTACGTGGAGGAGCTGCGGGGCGAGAGCCTCGACCCGGCTTCGCTACGCCCCGGGGTCTTCCGCGACATCGACACCATCTACACCACCTTCATCGGAGGGGGCGCGTGACCCGGGCCGGCACCCTCACCGGAGTCCCGGGGCTGGCCTGGTCCGACGACGGCCAGGCCACCCTGGGCGGACCGCTGCTGGAACTGGCCGAGCGCCTCGATCGGCGCTTCGTCGCCCTGGCCCGGGGCTGGGAGGCGGCCGAGGTCCGCTTCCCCCCGTGCATCGCCGCCGCCGACCTGGAGCGCATCGACTACTTCCGCTCCTTTCCCCACCTGGCCACCTTCCCCGTGTGCCTGGATGCCGGCGAGGACAACATCGGTCGCTTCACCGGCGGCGCCCCGGTGGGCCCCGATGGCCACGTCACCCTGACCGACCTGGCGCCGGTCGTCGCCGTGTTGACCCCCGCCGCCTGCTACCACCTCTACGCCCACCACCGGGGACAGCGCTTCGACGGCGCCGCCTACTTCACCACCCGGGCCACGTGCTTCCGCCGGGAGACGCACTACCTGCCCCTGGAGCGCCAATGGAGCTTCGCCATGCGCGAGATCGTCTGCCTGGGCACATCGGGGGAGACCCGGGCGTTCCTCGACCGGGCCACGTCCGAGGTCGACGCGCTGGCGATCGAGCTCGGGCTCCCCCTGGCCTGGGCGCCGGCCACCGACCCCTTCTTCCGGCCCTCCCGCAACCCCAAGTACCTGATGCAACAGGTCGACCCCACCAAGCACGAGTTGGTCTTCGACGACGGACTGGCTGTGGCCTCCACCAACCTGCACCACGACCACTTCGGCCGGGCCTTCGACATCACCCGGGCCGCCCATCCCGGCGACGCCCCTCAACCGGTCCACAGTGCCTGCGTGGCCTTCGGCATCGAGCGCTGGTTGGCCACCGTCGTCCGCCACCTCGGTCCCGACCCGGGCGACTGGCCCCCGGTGGGGCCATGAGCCCCTCCCGGCCGGTGGTGCTGGTCACCGGCGCCGGCGGCTACCTGGGTCGACGGTTGGGACGTCGCTTCCTCGACCGGGGTGACCACGAGGTCGTGCTCACCGTGCGCACCGAGGCGGGCCGCAGCGCGCTGGCCCACGACCTCGCCCCGGCGTCGGCCAGGGCGCAGATCGTGGTGGCCGACCTGGGCGCCCCCGACCCCTTCACCGACGTCGACGAGAGGCTGCGCCGTCGGATCACCCACATCGTGCACGCCGCCGCGGTGACGAGGTTCAACGTCGACCGGGAGCTGGCTCGACAGGTCAACGTGGAGGGCACCGGCCACGTGGTGACCCTGGCCCGCCAGTGCCCCCACCTGGTTCGCCTGGCCCACCTCAGCACCGTGTACGCCACCGGGTTGCGGGAGGGCGTGATCCTGGAGGAGCCCGACGACGGGGCGGCCGGGTTCGCCAACGCCTACGAGTGGTCCAAGGGGGCGGCCGAGCGGTGCGTGGTGGACCAGGGCGACGACCTGCCCTGGACGGTGGCGCGGGTGGCCACCGTGGTGGCCGACGACGAGTCGGGCCGGGTCACCCAGCACAACGCCTTCCACGAGACCCTCAAGCTGTGCTTCTACGGCCTGCTGTCGCTCCTTCCCGGGAGGGCCGACACCCCCCTCTACTTCGTCACCGGCGACGCCGTCACCGATGCGGTGGCCCGCCTCAGTGACCCTGCCGCCCCCGGCGGGGTCTACCACGTCGCTCCTGATCGGTCGGCCACCCTCACCCTCGAGCAGGTCCTCGACCTCGCCTTCACCCGCTTCGAGCAGGACGAGGAGTTCCGCCACAAGCGCATCCTGCGCCCGCTGCTGGCCGACCGGGAGTCCTTCGAGCTCCTGGTGGGAGGGGTCAGCTCCTTCGCAGGCAGCCTGGTGCACCGGGCTCTGGCCAACGTGGCCCCCTTCGCCCGACAGATGTACGTGGCCAAGGTCCTCGACAACCGGCGCCTGGGCGCCGCCCTGCCCCAGCACCGGGCCCCCGACCCCGCCGCCCTGGTGACCGCCACCGTCGACCACCTGGTGGAGAGCCGATGGGGTCGTCGGAGCGAGGTGGTGGCGTGAGGCCTTCTCCTCGTGACGACATCTTGGGCGCCGAGGTGTCGGCCGCCCTCGGTGTGGCCATTCGGGTGTGCCGGGTCACCCGGGAGGCGGCGGCACGGGCGCTGACGAACGGCGAGCAACGGCAGTGCCGGGCCCTGGCGAGCGAAGCCCGTCGCCACGACTGGCTGCTCGGGCGCCGCGCTCTCAAAGCCCTACTGCCGGTGGCCGTCGACACCTCCGGGCTGTCGTTCCCCCACCGCCGCCTGTCCCTCAGCCATGCCGGCGACATGGCCGTGGCCGTGGCCGTCGACGGGCCCGCCCGCCCCGACGGGGTCGACGGGGTCGACCGGGGGTGGCGGGGCGAGGTGGTCGGCGTGGGCGTCGACTACGAGCCCTGGCGGGACAGCGACCCCCGCATGGCCCACTTCTTCCTCCAGCCTCAGGAGCAGTCGACTGCGCTCGGTCTGCTCCGGGCCTGGACGGTGAAAGAAGCGTGTTACAAGGCGGTGCCGGCCAACCACCGGTGCAGCCTCCTCGACGTCGGCCTCGACGACCCGGGCGCCCCGACGGGCACCGCCGCCGGCCCCGAGGGCCGTCTCCTGCGCTACACCGTGATCGACACCGCCGCCGGCCCCCTGGCCGTGGCCGTCTGCCGGGAGGACCGCCGTGTCGCTGTCTGACGACGAGCTGTTCGTGCTCAGCTACTACCGCTCGTCGGAGATCAACGGCAGCCTCTTCTTCGGCCGCCTGGCCCGGGCGCTGCGACCCGGGCCCGTCCAGCACGACCTCACCAGGCACTTCGCCGACGAGGCCCAGCACGCCTGGTACTGGACGCGCTGCATCGACGCCCTCGGCGCCCGACCGCTGAAGCTGGCCCAGGCCTACCAGGACCGGTACCTGGAAGCCGCCGGCCTGCCCCTCAACTTGATGGAGGTGCTGGCCATCACCCTGGTGTTCGAGCGCCGGGTCATCAACCAGTACGCCAAGCACCTGGCCCTTCCCGGTCTCCACCCCGAGATCGCCACCACGATCGATCGCATCATGGAGGACGAGCGCTGGCACGTGCAGTGGGTGCGCGACGCCCTCGCCGGCCTGGAGGGACGCTTCGGCAAGGACCATGTCGACGCCACCCTGCGCCGTTACCGGGAGGCCGACCGGGAGGTCTACGCCGACACCCTGGCTGAGTACGAGCAGCGGCTGGGCTTCCTGGTCGGTCCCGGCCCGGACACCGAGGCCACCCCGGAGACGCCGTGACCCCGCCGACCATCGACGACGTCCGCCGGCGCATCGCCGCCATCCTCGACATCCCCGAGCAGCGGGCCGGGCCCGAGGCCGACCTGGGCGACCTGGTGGCCGACAGCTTTCGCCTGGTGGAGATGGCCATTCAGCTCCAGGACGACTACGAGGTGCTCTTCGGCCAGCAGGACGTGGCCCGCCTGCGCACGGTCGGTGACCTGGCCACCCTGGTCCACTCCCGTCTCGACCCGCCGCCCCCGTGAAGGCCCGGTGGCTCCGGGCCTCGGCCCGCCTGGAGGCGGCCACCGGCTACCCGGGCTGGGCCCTCGTCGGGGTGGTCGGCGGCCTGGTGGTCATGGGGGTGGCCATGGTGGGCCTGTACTGGGACCTGGCCTGGCACGTCGACTTCGGGCGGGACACCGAAACCTTCACCTGGCCCCACGTCCTGGTGGTGGTGGGCCAGCTGGCCCTGGTCGGGGTGGCGATCGTCACCGTGGCCTGCGCCACCGCCGAGGACGCCCCGGTGCGCCTGCGGCTGTGGGGGTTGCGCATCCCCTGGTCGGCCCTGCTCCTGGTGGCCTTTCGCCTGGGGGGGTCGGTGGTCTTCGCCCTCGACGACCTGTGGCACCGGGCCTATGGGCTCGACGTCACCCTGTGGAGCCCCACCCACCTGATGCTCCTCGCCGGCGGGGCCCTCTCGTCGGTGGCCATCTGGCTGATGCTGGTCGAGGCCCGGCCCTCGCCGGGCCCGAAGGCGTGGGGCCGGGCCATCCAGGTGGTGGCCTGGGCCTCGGTCCTGGTGGGCCTGTCCACCGCTCAGGGCGAGTTCGACTTCGGCGTGCCGCTGGCCCGCACGCTGGCCCTCCCGGTGTTGTTGGCCGCCGGCGCCGGCCTGGTCCTGGTGGCGGCCCGGGTGGCGCTGGGCCCGGGCGGAGCGCTGCGGGTGGTCGCCGTCTTCGTCGTCCTGCGGGTGGCCGTGGCCCTGCTGGTGGGGCTCGGCCTCGGCCACAGTGCTCCCTCGCTTCCCCTCTACCTGGCCCCGGCGGCCGTAGTGGAACTGGCGGCGCTGATGGTGGGGACGAGGCAACGGCTGCGCTTCGCCGTCTGGGCCGGCGTGGCCGTGGGCACCGTGGGCCTCGTCGGTGAGTGGGCCTGGGCGTCCACGGTGAACGGCCACCATCTGGCCGCCGCCGGCTGGCCCCTCGCCCTGGCCCTGGCCGTGGCCGCCGGCGTCGGGGGCTCGGTGCTGGGCGCCGGCCTGGCCCTGGTGGTACCGGGCGGCACCCCGGTACGACCGGCCGCCCTGGTAGGGGCCGGCCTGGCCCTGGCGGCGGCCCTGGCCGTGCCCCTGCCCAGCCAGGTGGGCGACGTCGACGCCGTGCTGGGCCTCGAGCCCGGCGGCGACCGGCGCAGGCTGACCGTGGAGCTGACGCCACCCGACGCGGCCGAGGGGGCCGACATCTTCGACGTCGTGGCGGTCCAGGGCGGGGGCCGGGTGGTGACCGGGTTGCAGCCCGACGGGCCCGGCCGGTTCGTGTCGACGGGAGCGGTCCCGGTGTCGGGATCGTGGAAGACGGTGGTGCGCCTGCACCGGGCGGACCAGGTTCTGGCCGCGCCCGTCCACCTGCCCGCCGACCCCACCATCGAGGCCCCCGCCGTGCCTGCCGTCCCCCAACGCCGGGCCCCCTTCGTCGATGCCGGCGACCTGTTGCTGCGCGAGGTGCACGACGGCCCTCCGGCCACCGGTCGGGTCATCCTGGGCGTGCTGGCGCTGGTGCTGGCGGTCTGGCTGGTGCTGCTGGTCCGGGCGGCCCGAGGCCTCGGGGTAGCGGCCTCGGACGTCGCGTCCGGTGCTGATCAGGGCTCAGCTGATCAGGGCTCGATGGTGTAGGTCCGGGCCGAGGTGGAGCCGAGGGTGTCGGCGAAGGAGGCGACACCGTTGCCATCGCTGGTGACCTGCCCGATCACGGTTCCGTTCTTCGAGACCCGGTAGGTGGTGAGAGGGGCCAGGTCACCGACGGTGTAGGCCACCGTCGCCGACGACGGCCCTTGGCTCTTCCACTGCTTGCGGAGGCTGCCACTGGTCTGCCACTCCGTGGGGTCGACCGTGGCCGTGCCGTCGGCGCTGGCGAAGAAGTTGCGGGTCACCACCAGCGACCCGGTCCCGATGTTGGAGGCGTTGAGCACCAACTCGCTCCCAGTGGACCCGATGGTGGTGGCCAGCGCCTCCTCGGGTTCGAACACCGCACCGTCGGGATCGGTGAGCCTGGTGACGGCGCTGGCGTCGACCCGCACGTCGGTCCGGTTGAAGCGGCTGAGCTCGGTGGTCGAACCGCTGCCCCGGGTGTCGACGGTCATCCCCTGGAGGTCGCTCCCGGTCACCCGGTTGCCCTTGGCGTTCTGGAACAGCAGGCCGCCGGCGTTGCCGGAGAACAGGTTGCCCTCGAACAGGTTGTCGTCGGTGTCGCTGGCCTGGATGGCGTTGCCCCCGTTGTCCATGACCCGGTTGCCCATGAACCGGTTCGCCCTCGGTCGGCCGTCACCGCTGACGGGAACATCGCTGCCCTTGTAGAAGTAAAGCCCGTAGGAGGTGTTGGCGATGACGTCGTTGTTGGCGATCAGGTTGTCGGCCGAGCCCACGCTGAGGCGGATGCCCCGCAGGTTGCCGGTGATGACGTTGTTGCGGATGGTGTTGTTGGAGCTCTCGAACACCGCCAGCCCCGTGTCGGTGTTGGCGGTGATGGTGTTGCCCTCCACCACGGAGTCGTTGACGCTGCGGTGAAGCATGATGCCGTGACCGGCGTTGCGCTCGGACACGTTGTTGGTGATGGTGAGGTTGTTGCAGCGTTGCGAGCAGATGATGCCGTGGTTCCCGTTGTCGTGGCTGTGGTTGTCGTCGATGAAGAGGTTGTCGGAGTCGTCGTGGGGGTCGAGGCCGTAGGAGACGTTGTTGTCGAACTCGTTGCCCACCCACCGCATGCCGAAAGCCCCGTAGGTGTAGGCCCCGAAGTAGTTGTGGTGGAACCGGCTGTTGGTCACGTCGCCGAGGACATCGACCTTGTCGAACACGCCGGTGCCGAGCACCTTCCAGGCCACGCCGTAGGCCTCGGCCCCGTTGTGGCCCAGGTAACCGAGGTCGCTGTCGGTGACGTCCATGCGCGACTGGCGCGCCGTCCCCCCGCTGTCGAGGAAGGAGCGGGCGTGGATGTAGGAGCGGCGGTACCGGGCGTATTCGGTGTCGGGCTTCTTGGCGTTCTCGTCCCAGGAGGTGACCTTGGTGCTGTGCATCGACACGTTCCCCCAGTAGGCCCGGAGGTAGATGACACTGGTCGACTTGGTGTTGTTGTTGCTCCGCAGACGCAGCTCATCGACGTCGCCCCCGACCTCGGAGCCGTGCAGGTTGAGCGTGGCCCCCTCCTGCAGCACCAGGTTGGCGCCCAGCAACCACACCCGCCTGGTCCGGTCGACCAGGCTGAGGGGGGCGCTGGAGAGTTGGTCCAGGTCGGTCAGCGTGCAGGTCACCGGCCCGGTGACGTAGAGGATGTTGGAGGAGCTGGCATAGCGCACGGCGCCGGAACTGCAGCCGGCGGCGGCGGCCGGCGACGCCGTGCCCACCATCAGACCGAGCCCGACGGCCAGCACCGCCACCAGCCCCACGCCGCGCCGGCGGATAATCCTCGCCCCGGCCCGTCTGCCGACGGTTCCCGCACCTTCGCCTTGGCCGCCGCCGTCGACGCCCGAACCGTCCAGGTGATGAGTCGCCATGCCGTTCCTCCGCCTAGTACCGAGATGCCGAATCGGGCGATACCCGCTGGGGAGAAGCTAGCCGTCCCCCTTCGCAGATGGCGGCGATGCGCGCCGAAGATTCTTCCGCTGAGCGGTCAGCTTTCGACGAGCCGGCCGTTCCGGCGACGACGGGCGGCGAGGAGCAGGACGATCCCGACCAGAGCCAGCGCCACCGACACACCGATGGCCACCGACAACCAGGCCGGTCGGTCGGCAGCCGTTCCACCCGAGTGCCGAAGATGTCCTGGGCCCCCGTCCCCTGGCGCCCGAAGCGGGCGGGTCGGCCACGGCTAGGGCCCAGTACACGCCCCCTCGGCATCGACCGCCAGCCACATGCGCATGTTCTGGGCCAGCCCGCCCCGGTTCAGCCCGCAGTCGGTCAGCTTCCCGAGATCAGGCCCGTCGAGCTCAGTGAACGAGTCCCCGCCATTGGTGGAGCGGTATACGTGACAGGTGGCGCTCGGCAGATCGGCGGAGGCGGCGTAGACGCGGTCCGGATCCCGCGGGTCGAGGCCATGGTGGGCCCTTCGAAGGTGCGCAAGGGGACCGGGGTCTCGGTGAACGCGCACCGGAGAACTCCACTTCTGCCGCTGACGCCGGGGTGACGACCGAGGCGACAAGCGCCCAGGCCGTCAATCCCACCAAACCGGTTGGGTGCCACGCCTACGCCCCGTGACCCGACCTTTCGCTCCGGGCCCTGGCCGGACTCAGCTAGGGTCCCGAAACAGCGTCCTCGCGGTTCCGGTGGCGGAGCCTGCCCGGGATGGCGCCGGGAACGGCTCAAGGCCCGGCACTCGCCTGCCGACAACCTGGGTATCCCTCGAAGCAGCCCACATGCTCGCCCCCTGCGAAGACGAGAACTCGTCCACCAGGACCGCACCAGGGTCATCTTCGGGCCGTCACATCGCACCCTCCTCCGACAAAGGACCGATAGATGAAGAGCATCACCAAGACGCCGCCGCCCTCCCCCGGGACCCCACCCCGCGGCCTCGGGTCGTTCCCCAAGACACCCAGACCACGACTCGGATTCCTGGCCGTGGCCGTCCTGGCTTCGGGTCTTTCCTTGGCCGGCCCGGCAGCGGCGGCGGAGCCGGTTCCCGCCCAGGTCCTCGATCTCGCCGACTGGAAGCTGGCCTTGCCCACCGGCCCGCTGACCAAGTCGACCCACGTCGCCCAGCCCGAGCTGGCCACCTTCTCGCTCAACCCGTGGTTCACCGTGAACTCGGCCGGTGACGGCGTGAGGTTCCGGGCCCCTGTTGCCTGTACGACCAAGACCGGCCCGGCCTGCGGGTCCACCACCAGCACCAACACCAGGTACGCCCGCTCGGAGTTGCGGGAGATGACCAACCGTGGGTCGACGGAGGCAGCGTGGGACATGAACACCGGCACCCACACCTTCGAGGCCACCCTGGCGTTTCTGAAGTTGCCCAGCGTGAAGCCTCAGGTCGTCGGCATGCAGGTCCACGACGGCTCCGACGATGTGACCACCATCCGCCTCGACGGCACCAAGCTGTGGGTGAGCGAGGGCGACAGCCCCCGCTACAAGCTGCTGACCGATCGGTACTCACTCGGGACAAAGTTCACGGTGAAGTACGTGGCGGGCGGCGGCAAGATCAAGATCTACTACAACGGCTCGCGGGCCACCACCATCGCCTCCAACGCCCCCGCCAACTACTTCAAGGTGGGCGCCTACACCCAGGCCAACTGCGACAACTCGACTCCGTGTGACGGCAACGTCAACTACGGCGAAGTGCACGTCTACCGCACCCGGGTGACCCACCAGTAGCGGAGCGGAGATCAGCCGGACTCAAGAGCTGCGCCGCAAGCTCCTCCGCTCCAGCGGGCGTCAGCGAGAGGCCGTTCGAAGGATCAGCTTGGCGGCCTCGCAGTGGGGGGGCGGACGACCAGAACGTGGCGAGGGTCAATACTGGCCAGGTGGTGGTCCCGAGCCGCTCTGCAACTGCGCCGACGTTGGCGTCAACGACGACCAGCGCTCGACGCCCCCGAGGCCTCCGGGCGGCGACCTCATCTGCTTAGGTCTCTCCATGGTGCACTTCGACACCGAGGTCTCGGTGGTGGGCCAGGCCATCTTCGACGATCTCTATGAGCACCGACGCCGGGGCCCTGCTCCTCGGGCGGAACCTTCATGACCGCGGGCCTGACCCAGCGTGGCTGAGCCGGCCGAGCAGGGCTCGGAGGAGGTCGAGCCCGAAGAGCGCTCGTACTCGTTGCGCCAGCTCGTCGGCTACTTCTTCAAGCTCGGTTGCCTGGGCTTCGGTGGGCCGGTCGCGCTGACCGGCTACATGCAGAGAGATCTGGTGGTGGCGAGGGAGTGGATCAGCGAAGGCGAGTACAAGGACGGACTGGCACTGGCCCAGCTCGCCCCGGGGCCCCTTGCCGCTCAGCTGTGCTTCTACCTGGGCTTCGTCCACTACGGCGTCTTGGGCGCGACCGTGTGTGGGCTCGCCTTCGTCCTGCCCAGCTTCGCCATCGTTGTGGCCGCGGGGTGGCTCTATGTCACCTACGAGGGCCTCTCCTGGATCCAAGATGTCTTCTACGCCGTCGGGGCCGCCGTCATCGGAATCATCGCCAACAGTGCCTACAAGCTCATCAGTCGCACGATCAGCACCGACTGGCTGCTCCTTGCCATCCTCTTCGTCATCGCCGCCTACACCGTCGCCACTGAGAGCGAGAACGTCCTGCTGTTCCTTGCCGCCGGTGTGGTGGTCTGGCTGGTGCGGGCCCCACCTCGTCGCGCCTCGGTCGCGGGCGCGTCGGCGGCCTTCGTCCTGCCCTGGTCGGACGCTGCGCCGCGCCTGGTGCCCGTTGCCGACAGCTCGACGCTGTGGGACATCGCTGTCTTCTTCAGCAAGGCCGGCGCCTTCATCTTCGGCAGTGGCCTCGCCATCGTCCCCTTCCTCTACGGCGGGGTCGTCAACGACTTCGGGTGGCTGAACGACCAGCAGTTCCTCGACGCCGTCGCCGTGGCCCTGATCACCCCTGGACCGGTTGTGATCACTACCGGCTTCATCGGCTTCCTCGTGGCCGGTTGGTGGGGCGCCGTGGTGGCGGGTACCGCTACCTTCCTTCCCTGCTATCTGTTGACCATCGTCCCGGCTCCCTGGTTCCGAAAGTACGGCAAGCGCCCGGGCATCGCTGCCTTCGTCGACGGCGTCACCGCAGCCGCCATCGGTGCCATCACCGGGGCGGTGATCGTCCTCGGGCGCCGCTCGGTCATCGACCTCACCACCGCCACGATCTGCCTCGTCGTGCTTGTCGTCCTGCTCCGATTCGGCCGACGTGCGCCCGAACCGCTCCTCGTCGTGGCTGCGGCCGGTCTGGGTCTGGCGCTAGGTGCTGGCTGAGTCGAATCGGAGCGGACCTCGAGGTCCCCGGACATCGCCAGCGGATGATGGAGGAAAAGCTCACCGGGAGAAGCTCTTGGTTGCCCGAATCTGCCGGTCACCAGCCCAGAGGTCAGCGGTCGTCGGGCGC
Organism: Acidimicrobiales bacterium; assembly: GCA_030446545.1. GTDB lineage: Bacteria > Actinomycetota > Acidimicrobiia > Acidimicrobiales > CADCSY01 > JADDRA01. Next base: position 83,534 of record JAUJNB010000011.1, read on the forward strand.
AGGGAGGGGATGACGGCGACGAGCCAGTCGTCGAGGTACTCGCCGAGCGTCTGAACTTGGGTTTTGGGTGGGCCGTGAGGGATTCGAACCCCCGACCCCTTGCGCGTCATGCAAGTGCTCTGCCAACTGAGCTAACGGCCCCGGTCCCGAGACGCTACCACCGCTACCACCGCTACCACCGCTACCACCGCTACGCCCGGACCGGCCGCTCTGGTACACACCGTGAGGTGGAACCGCCCCTGCACCGCGCCGACTTCCCCGTCACCGAGCGGTGGATCTACCTGAACCACGCCGGCGTGGCGCCCCTGTCGGCCCCGGCCGTCGAGGCCATGGCCGGCTACGCCCGGCGTGCCGCGGCCGGGGGCTCGCTCGCCGTCGAGGGTCACGGCCAACGAGCCGAGGAGGTGCGCAGGGTCGCTGCAGAACTCCTCGGTGTCCCCGCCGCCGACGTGGCCCTGGTCAAGAACACCACCGAGGGCCTCGGCTTCGTGGCCAACGGCCTCAGTTGGCAGCCGGGCGACCGAGTGGTCGTGCCCGACCACGAGTTCCCCTCCACCCTCTACCCCTGGCTGGCCCTGGCCGACCTGGGGGTGGTCGTCGACCTCGTCCCCACCGCGGGAGCGGGCCGCGGCCTGCCCACCGAGTCCTTCGCCGCCGTCATCGCTGACGGGCCCCCGCCCAAGGTGGTGGCCACCAGCTGGGTCCAGTTCGGGCGGGGCTGGCGCAGCGACCTGGCCGCCCTGGCCTCGGTGTGCCACGACGCCGGGGCGTTGCTGTGCGCCGACGTCATCCAGGGCCTCGGGGTGGTCCCCGCCGAGCTGGCCGCGTGGGGCGTCGACTTCGCCATGGCCGACGCCCACAAGTGGCTGCTCGGCCCCGAGGGCATCGGCGTGCTCTACGTGGCCGGCCACCGCCTCGACCTGCTCCGTCCCCTGGAACCGGGCTGGAACAGCGTGGCCCACCGGGAGCAGTGGGACGACCGCACCCTGGTGTGGGACGACGGTGCCCGCCGCCTCGAGGGCGGCAGCCACAACCATGCCGGCCTCCACGCCATGGGCGCCTCGCTCGACCTGTTGGCCACCGCCGGCACGGCGGCGGTCTGGGGCCACGTCGAGCACCTCTGTGGCCGGGCCTGCGCCGGCCTGGAGGCGGTGGGGGCCACAGTGCTGTCCGACCGCTCGGCCTCCGGACGCTCCGGGATCGTCACCTTCACCGTCGACGGCCAGGACCCGACCGCCATCCATGCCCGGCTCCTCGACCACGGCATCGTCACCTCCCCCCGGGGCGGGGGCGTGCGCCTCTCCCCCCACGGCTACAACACCGCCGAGGAGATCGACGCCCTGGTGGCGGTCGTCGGTCAGTTCGGCGGCGGGGTCGCCGGGGGCACGGCCCGGTAGAGGGAACCGGCGGCCGAGGCGAAGACGATCTCACCGTCGCCGTCCTGGCCGATGTGGGTGAGCTGGGGCACCTTGGCCTCCTCTCGGCGGACGTCGATGGCGCCACCCTCGGGCGTCCCTTCCAGGGTCCACAGGGTGCCGGCGCAGAAGTCGCCGTAGACGTAGCGGCGCACCAGGTCGGGGAGCCGGGTCCCGCCGTAGACGAACCCCCCGGTGACCGAGCAGCCCTCGTCGTGGGAGTACGTCACCACGGGGAAGACGAGGTCACCCCCCTCGACGAGCTCGTGGTCGGCCAGGCGCTCATGCCCCTCGAAGGCGCTCCACCCCAGGTTCTTGGGCTCCTCGTCGAACTCGAGGCGTACCCGGTTCACCTCCTCGAACTCGTCCTGGCCCACGTCGGCCACCCACACCTCGGCCAGCGCGGGGTCGAAGGAGAACCGCCACGGGTTGCGCAGCCCCCGAAGCACCACCGTCCACGTGGCTTCCTGCTCGTCGACGTCGACCGCCACCACCTTGCCCAGCAGCGTCTCCGGGTCCTGGGCCCGACGCTGCGGATCGAAAGCCCCACCACCGTCGCCCAGGCCGAGATAGAGCCGGCCGTCGGGCCCGAAGCCCAGCTGACCCCCGTTGTGGTTCTCCTCGGGCTGATCGACGAAGAGCAGCTCGCGCACCGGCTCGGGTTCGATCGACGTCCCGTCGTCGCCGGCCCGGAACTCCACCACACGGGTGTCGCCGGCCCGGTCGGTCCAATGGAGGAAGAGGCGGCGGTTGGTGGCAAAACCGGGGTGGAAGGCCACGCCGAGCAGCCCCTGCTCGGTGCCGGTGCGCACGACGGCGCTGAGGTCGAGGGCGACGGTGGGCTCGCCGCCGGCCAGGCGCACCACGCGGCCCGGCTGCTCCAGCACCCACAGGGCCCCAGGGTCACCCGGGGCGGCGCCGACGAAGGTGGGGCGGTCGAGCCCGGTCGCCACCCGCTCGACGTCGAAATGGCGGGCCGCCGCCTCCGCTGCGGCGGGCGCCGGAGCGCCGGGCGGAGCAGCGACCCCGCAGCCGGCCAAGCCGATCGACGCCGCCACCATCAGGGTGCCAGGGACCCGACGAGCTCGGTGCAGGAGATCCACACGGCGCATCTTAGGCTGCCCTACGACACTCTGTTACCTTGCCTAGGTCATGCGCCGGGCCGTGGTCGTCTCGTTGCTGGTGGCGGCGGGGTCGCTCCTCGTCGTGGCCCCGGCCCCCTCCTATGACCCGTGGGCCTGGCTGGCCTGGGGCGACCAGGTCCTGGCGGGCCGGCTGAGCACGCTGGAGGGGCCCTCGTTCAAGCCCCTCCCCGTGGCCGTGTGCGCCCTGCTCGCCCCCCTCGGTGCCGCCGCGCCCGTGCTCTGGGTCCTTCTGGCCCGGGCCGGGGCCAGCCTGGCCGTCGTGTTGGCCTTCCGAGCCGGCCACCGCCTGGCCGGCGACTCGCGGGTGGGTGGCGCGCTGGCGGCGACCGGGGTGGTGCTGTGCGGGGACTACCTCGGCCTGGCCGCGGCGGGGTGGTCCGAGGGGATCCTCTTGGCCCTGGGTCTGGCCGGAGCCGAGGCGTGGCGGGCCGGACGTCCCCGCTGGGCCCTGGCCTGCGGCGTGGCCGCCGCCCTGGTGCGGGTGGAGACCTGGCCCTTCCTGCTTGCCGCCGGGGTGCTCTTCTGGCGCCGGCGTCCCGACGACCGGCGCCTCCTGGTGACCACGGCCATCCTCGTGCCCGTGGCCTGGATCGTTCCGGAGCTGGTGGGCTCGGGCCAGGCCCTGCGCTCGGCGGCGCGGGCCCGGGTGCCCAACCCCGGCCAACCGGGGCTGTCCGAGGCGGCGGCCTGGGCCTCCCTGGGTGCGGCACTGGCCCTGCCGCTGTGGCCGCTGTGGGCGGGTGTGGCCCTGGCCGCCTGGCCGGCGTGGTTGCGTCGCGACGGCGCCGCCCGGGCCCTCCTGGCCCCGGCCGCAATGGGGCTGGCCTGGATCGGCCTGGTCGCCGCCATGGCCGAGGCCGGCTTCTCGGGCGAGCCCCGTTACGCCCTGCCGGGGGCCGCCCTCGTGGCCGTGAGCGGGGCCGCTGGACTGGTGGTGGCGGCCCGTCGCCTGGTGCCCGGGCGGGGGGCGGGGGTGACCGGGCGGGGGGCGGGGGTGACCGGGCGCCCCCGGGCGGCCCGATCGACCTCGGCCAGCCCCGACCGTGCCCACCGGTCGAGCCGGTACGGCTCCACCCGGTCTGGCCCTTCCCGGTCCGACCGGTACGGCCCGTCCGGCCTGCGGCTGGGTCTGGCCGCAGTCGCCGTCGCCCTGGTGGTGGGCTCGGCGCTGCCCCGAGTCGTCGACATCGGGGTGCTGCACAGGACCCAAGCCGACCAGGCCCAACTCCAGGCCGACCTGGTCACGGCGGTGGCCCTGGCGGGTGGCCCCGACGCCGTGCTGGCCTGCGGAGCACCGTTCGTGGGCCCCCTACGGGGGCCGCTGCTCGCCTACCACCTAGGGGTGGCCCGGCACCGGGTGGAGCCCGACCGGGCTCCGGAGGCGCCGGGCGTGGTGTTCCGTTCGGCCCTGCACCGGGGCGACCCTCCCGCCCCGGTCGTGCCCGCCGCCTTCCACCCGCTGGCCCGGGCCGGCCGGTGGCAGGTGGCGGCTGACTGCGAGCGTCCGGTCGATCCGGGAAGTAGGCCGGCGGGGCCGCCGGTCGACGGGTCGCTCGTCACCGGAAGTCCCGCGAGCGGGCCGGGTGGGGCCCACCCAGGGGCAGGAGCTCCAGGCGGTCGGCCACCACGTTGACCACGCCGTCGGCCCGCTCCAGGGTGCCCCGC
>JAUJNB010000028.1 GCA_030446545.1 Acidimicrobiales bacterium
ACTTCACCTCGACCGAGACCGCTCCGGTTCGGGAGATCGCCGAAGCGGCCCGCACCGGGCCGGCCACCACCGTGCTGTCCGGCATCAGCTCGGGGCTCGAGTCGTCGGTGTACGCCATCATCGCCATCGCCCTGGCCATCGCCACCGCGCTCACCCTCGGCGGCGGCAACCTGCAGTTCTCCCTCTACCTGGTGGCCCTCACCGGCATGGGCATGCTCGCCACCACCGGCGTCGTCGTCTCCGAGGACACCTTCGGCCCGGTGGCCGACAACGCGGCCGGCATCGCCGAGATGTCGGGTGAGTTCGAGGGCGAGCCCGAGCGGATCATGGTGAGCCTCGACGCCGTGGGCAACACCACCAAGGCCGTCACCAAGGGCTTCGCCATCGGCTCGGCGGTGATCGCCTCGGTCGCCCTCTTCGCCAGCTTCATCGAGACCATCGGCGGCGAGCTCGACCTGGGCCTCGAAGGCTCCGAGCTCTTCGAGTCGCCCCTCACGTCGATCAACGTGGCCAACCCCACCACCTTCATCGGGCTGCTCATCGGCGGCTCCATCGCCTTTTTGTTCTCCTCGCTGGCCATCCGGGCGGTGAGCCGCACGGCTGCGGTGGTGGTCCAGGAGGTGCGCAAGCAGTTCCGCGAGCACCCCGGGATCATGGACTACACCGAGAAGCCCGACCACGGGGCGGTCATCGACATCTGCACCGCCGCATCCCTGCGCGAGCTGGCCACACCGGCCCTCCTCGCCGTGCTCACCCCGGTCATCATCGGCTTCGGCATCAACTACTTCGCCCTGGGGGCGTTCCTGGCCGCGGTGATCCTCACCGGCCAGCTCATGGCCAACTTCTTGTCCAACGCCGGCGGCGCCTGGGACAACGCCAAGAAGTACATCGAAGACGGCCACGAAGGGGGCAAGGGCTCAGAGGCCCACAAGGCCGCCGTCATCGGCGACACCGTCGGCGACCCTTTCAAGGACACCGCCGGCCCCGCCCTCAACCCGCTCATCAAGGTGATGAACCTGGTGTCGCTGCTGATCCTGCCGGCGGTCATCAACACCCAGGACAACGAGGTGCTGCGCTACACCGTCGCCGGCCTGGCGCTGGCGGTGCTCCTGGTCGCCATCGCCTTCTCCAAGCGCTCCCAGGGCGCCATGGACGAAGGAGCACCCTCCGACAGCCCGGTGGCCCGGGCCAACCGGCCCCAGCCGACCGACGGTTCCCGGGCCCCCGAACGCCTGGCGGTGAACGCCCTCGACCGCTGGATCGTCGACCTGGGCGACGAGGACGCAGAACTGCGGGCCGAGCTCAACCAGGCCCGGGACCGCCTCGGCGCCGACTCCTAGCCTCCCGCGGGCACCGGGCCGGCTCCGGACCCTACCGGCGCTCCACCCGGCTGAGGCCCCGGCCCTCGGCCCAGCGCTCGATCACCAGGTGGTCGGCGGGCTCGCCCAGGCGCACCACCACCACATCGGCCACGTCGGCTCGGAAGAGGTGGAACGGCGCAGGGGGTTTCTCGCCGGCGCTCGCGGCCATCACCGCCTCGACGCGGGCGGGGTCGGTGACCTCCTCCACCCGTCCGGACACCTTGGCGTCGCCCTTCCACGCCGGCGGGTCGTCCGAGCCGCTGTGGAGGGCGAAGCGGGGGTCCCGCCGCAGGTCGAAGGCCTTGCGGGCCTCCCACATGCCGCCGAACCAGAGGTCGCCGTCGGCGAAGGACGTCTCGGTCCCGCTCAGGCGGGGGGAGCCGTCCCGGCGCACCGTGGCCAGCACCTTGTGGGCGTGGGCGTCCAAGCGGGCGCGCACCTCGGCGGCCAGCTCCGGGACCGCCGCCTCCACCTCCTCCCACCGGGCCAAGGCGTCAGTCCTCGGTGGGCGCCTCGGTGGCCCGGCGGCGGATCTCCTCCACCACGGCGGGATCGGCCAGCGTGGTGGTGTCCCCCAGATCGCGCCCCTCGGCCACGTCGCGGAGCAACCGGCGCATGATCTTGCCGCTGCGGGTCTTGGGCAGGTCGTCGGTGAAGATCACCGTCTTGGGCCGGGCCGTGGGACCGATCTTGGTGGCCACGTGGGCCCGCAGCTCCTGGCCCAGGGCGTCGCTGGCCTCCTGGTCACCCTTCAGGGTGACAAAGGCGATGATGGCCTGGCCGGTGACCTCGTCCTTGGCCCCCACCACCGCCGACTCGGCCACGCCCGGGTGATCCACCAGGGCCGATTCCACCTCGGCGGTGGAGACCCGGTGGCCGGAGACGTTCATCACGTCGTCGACCCGGCCCAGCAGCCAGAAGTAGCCGTCGTCGTCCACCCTGGCACCGTCGCCGGCGAAATAGCGGCCCTCGAAGCGGCTCCAGTAGGTGTCGTGGTAACGCTCGGGGTCGTGGTAGAGGCCTCGCAACATCGAGGGCCAGGGACGGGTGAGGGTGAGGTAGCCCCCGCCCCGGGTCACCGTCTGGCCGGCGTCGTCCACCACCTCGGCGGCCACCCCGGGAAGGGGGAAGGTGGCCGACCCGGGCTTGGTGGTGGTGGCGCCGGGGAGCGGGGAGATCATGATGGCGCCGGTCTCGGTCTGCCACCAGGTGTCGACCACCGGGCAGGTCCCGCCACCGATGTGCTCTCGGTACCACATCCACGCCTCGGGGTTGATGGGCTCGCCCACGCTGCCCAGCACCCGCAGCGACGACAGGTCGTGCACCGCCGGCTCGGCCGTCCCCCACTTCATGAACGTGCGCACCGCGGTGGGAGCGGTGTAGAGGATGGTCACCTTGTAGCGCTCGACGATGTCCCACCAGCGATCGCGTCCGGGGTGGTCGGGGCTGCCCTCGTACATCACCGACGTGGCCCCGTTGACCAGGGGGCCGTAGACGATGTAGCTGTGCCCGGTGACCCAACCGATGTCGGCGGCGCACCAGTAGACGTCGGTGTGGGCGTGCAGGTCGAACACGTACTTGTGGGTGAAGGCCACCTGGGTGAGGTAGCCACCGGTGGTGTGCATGATGCCCTTGGGCCGGGCCGTGGTACCCGAGGTGTAGAGCAGGTAGAGCAGGTCCTCGGCGTCCATGGGCTCGGCCGGGCAGTCGCTCGACGCCTCGGCCATGAGGTCGTGGTACCACTGGTCGCGGCCCTCCACCATGGCCACCTCCTGCTCGGTGCGCCGGACCACGACCACGTGCTCGATGGACGTGGCGGTGGCCACGGCGGCGTCGGCGTTGTCCTTCAAGGGAACGGCCTTGCCCCGGCGCCAGCCTCCGTCGGCGGTGACCAGCACCTTGGCCTCGGCGTCGTCGATGCGTCCGGCCAAGGACTCCGAGGAGAAGCCACCGAAGACCACCGAGTGGGGGGCGCCGAGGCGGGCGCAGGCCAGCATGGCCACCGGCAGCTCGGGGATCATCGGCATGTAGATGGCCACCCGATCGCCCTTGGTCACCCCGAGGCCCTTCAGCACGTTGGCGAAGCGGCACACCTCGTCCTGGAGATCGGCATAGGTGATGGTGCGGGTGTCGCCCGGCTCGCCCTCCCAGTGGAACGCCACCTTGTCGCCTCGCCCCTCGGCCACGTGGCGGTCGACGCAGTTCTCGGCCGCGTTGAGGGTGCCACCGGTGAACCAGCGGGCGTAGGGCAGCTCCCACTCGAGGACGGTGTCCCACTCCTGGCGCCACGTGAGCAGGTCGGCGGCCTGGCGGGCCCAGAACCCCTCGTAGTCGGCGTCGGCCTCCTCGTGGAGCTCGTTGTCGCTGACCAGAGCGTCACAGGCGACGGCGACCGGCGGGGGGAAGGTGCGGTCCTCCAGGCTGTAGACCTCGATGGCCGGGTGGTCGTTGGTCTCGGTCGACATGGGCGCGACCCTACCCCTGGGCCCGAGCGGGATCGGCGGGACATCGCGCCCGTCATGCCCGCTACCACCTGCAGACCGAGAGGGAGGCCGTCGGGTTGGCCCTTCGACGCCTGGTGGGAGAGCCCATGGCCCGTGAGCAGGCCCTGGCCATGGGCGCGCCCGAGCCCTCGACCATCGTCCGGAGGCCGGCTGAGCGTGATGGGCCTGGCCGACACCTCGGCGTGGGCGGGTGTACCGACCGAGCGACCGGGAGCGCCGGCGACCGGCGCCTCACCCACCTCATCGGCAACGACGCTGAACTGGCGGTGACCGAAACCGATCACCATGAAGGGGCCGCAGGGGCACGGGATGACCAACGGGAGCAGGACCTCCGGCGCCTGCTGGGCCGATTCGAGCTCCTGGCCGTCGACTTCGACGGGGCCACCCGGATCCACCGGACCGGTCGACGGACAGGTGTCACACCGCGGGCCTCGCCGCTGCATGGTCGCCACCGTGGCCATGCGCTTCGACGCGGCCATCCTGGCCCTCGAGTAACTCTACGTCGATGCCCTCGGTCCTCGACCTTCACCTCGACCCGGCCACGCCCGGCGAGGGGTCAGCGGCGGGTGAGGAGCTGGTCGGCGGGAGCGAAGTCGTCGGTGAGGGGGCGGGCGCCGTCGACGAAGTCGTCGACGGCCGAACCGGTGAGGACCACCCCGTCGCCGGGAGCGACGTCGCTGACGGCCATCGGCAACGGTGTCTGGGAGGCGACCAGGACGTAGTTGGCCGGGGCATCGCCGCTACTCGACGGTGGGGCGACCACGGCCACGTGGGCGAACACCTCCTGCAGCGTGGCCGTCTCGGCCCGGACCAGGCGATCGGGCCCACCGTCGATCACGTTGGCCAGGTAGACCCCTTCGGGCCGCAGCACCCGGTCGAGCTGCCGGGCCACTTCGACGGTGGCCAGGTGCCAGGGGACCGACAAGCCGCCAAAGGCGTCGCCCACGGCCACGTCGAAGCGGTCGTCGGGAAGCTCGACGAGCGCGGTGCGGGCGTCGCCCCGCTCGACCTGGAGGTCGGGCCCGGTCTCCAGGCCCAGCTCCCGGGTGGCCAACTCCACCAGGCCGGCGTCGAGCTCGAGGACCAGGTTCGTCGAGCCTGGACGGGTCGCAGTCAGATAGCGGGGGAAGCTGAACCCCCCACCACCGATGTGGAGGGCGTCGACCGGCTGATCGCCGCCCCATGTGGCGTCGACCGCGCCGGCGAACAACTGCACGTAGCGGAACTCGAGGTGGGTGGGGTCGGCCAGATCGACGTAGCTGTGACGGAGGTTGTCGAGCACCAGCGTACGGCCCGAGGAGCGGCTGGGGTCGACCTCCACCCGGGCGCAGTAATAGGAGGTGTGCTCCGGGCAGGGGCCGGACGAGGCGCCGGCCACGCCGCCGACGACCAGGAGCAGGGCCAGCGCTCCCGGTGCCGGTCGCCGGGCGCCCAGGCGCCACCAGAGCGCCACCCCGGCGAGGATCAGGCCGGCACCCAGGCCGAGCACGAGGGGCCGGGTGGGCACGGTGGCCACCAGCAGGAAACCGGTGACGAAGGTGCCGAAAAGGGCGCCGGCGGTGCCCGCCGCCGACAACCCGCCCACCACCGCCCCCGTCTCGGCCAGGTCGCCCAGGCGGAGCTTGGCCGCCATGGGGCTCACCGCGCTGAGCACGGCGGCGGGGGCGAAAAAGGCGGTGGCGGCCAGCACCACGATGGCCACCGGCCCTCCACCGGCCACCGTCGGCCCCACGGCTGAGACCACGGGCAGCGACACCAGGGCCAGGGCCCCGCCCAGGGCAACGGTGGGGCCGAGCAGGGGCCGGGCGTCGCGCCGGTCAGCCAGACGACCGCCGGCGGCGCTGCCCAGGGCGATCCCGGCCAGCACGGTGCCGATGACCCCGGTGAAGGTCTCGATGGAGACCCCTACGTAAGGCGCCACCAGCCGCCCGGCCAGGATCTCCAGCACCAGCACCGCGGCCGAAGTGCAGAACACCAGCGCCGCGGCTCCCCGGGTGCTCACCCTCGCCTGCCGGGAGCGCCTGCCCACCGCCCTTCTGGCAGTGAAAGTGCGGCGGTGACCATCGCGTTCTCACTGCCAGAAGGGCAGGGGGAAGCATCGGGCGGGCTTGAGGTCACTGGTTCACGACCCACTCCAGGACCCGGAAGCCACCCAGGCCCTCGGGGTCACCCAGCGCGGTGGCCTCGCCCACCCGGCTGCGGGCGGCCAGGGCCACCAGGTCCCCGAGCGGGGCCCGCTCGTGCCAGGTCGAGCGGGCTACTGCCACCAGTTGGCCCATACCGTGGACGCCCAGCCACTCGGCCTGGGAACGATCGGCGTCGGGGGGCCGGATCCGGGCCAGTTGGTCCACGGCCACCTCGCAGGTCAAGTCCTGGTCGCCCGGATGGTCGAGCGGCGAGGTGCCCCGGCGGTGCCCCCGGTAGGTGCGGACCCAGTCCCGCCAGGGGCGCGAGGCGAGGGAGGCCGTGGTATCGGCGTAGTCGATAGCCACCAGCCTGCCCGCTCCCAGGACCGAGAGGGCACCGGCCAGCCACTCCCCCGCCGCCTCCTGGAGGGGCACCCGGGCGCCGGCCGCGACCCGGGGGGCCAGGCGGTCGGCCACCTCGGCGGTGGCGGCCGGGGCCTCGACCAGGACCTCGGTGAAGGGACCCTCGCCGGCGCCCACGCCGACGAACACCTCGAGCCAGCCTCCGTCGGCCCGCTCCAGCAGCCGGAAGGCCAGGTTGTCGAGCAGCTCGTTGGCCAGGACCACGCCGGTCACCGGCCCGGCCGGCAGGTCCTCGAGCACCGTCACCGACGGGCCGGTCCCGGCCACGACCACATCGTCGTCGTCGATCCCCCCGGCACCGTCGGCCCCTCCGGCGGCGGCCAGGCCCAGCACGGTGGCCGGGGGCTCCACGGGGAGCAGCTCCTCGATCTTGCGCCGCAGTCGGGCGGAGCGCTCCACGCACACGTAGCGCAGGGCGCTCGCGCATCCGGGCCCGGCCCCGAGTACGGCCCGGGCCAGAGCCCCCCGTCCGGCGCCGGCTTCCACCACCACGAAGGGGTCGGGCCGGCCAAGCCGGGCCCACTCGGTGTCCAGAGCCCGGGCCACCACCGACCCGAAGAGGGGGCCGACCTCAGGACTGGTGAGGAAGTCGCCCCGCCGTCCCGCTCCCCGACCACCCGAGACGAAGAAGCCGCCGGGGCCGTAGAGCGCCAGGTCGACGAACCGGTCGAAACGCAGGGTTCCCTGGCGGTGCACCGCCTCGGCGATGGCCGCGGCCGCCGCAGCGCTTACGGCAGCATCCCAAGGAGGGCCAGGTCACCCAACTGGGCGATCAGGCCCGGGAAGGCGCCGAAGGCCACCGTCACCATGGCGCAGATGCCGAGGGCGGCGCTGAGCGAAGCCGGTATCCGGACCCGGGCGGTGTCGCCGTCGGGGCTGGGCTCCATGATCATCTGACGGGCGACCGAGGCGTAGTAGAACAGCGCGATCACCGAGTTGACGGCGGCGATCACGGCCAGGCTCACGGCGGCCACCGTCCCGGCATCGAGCAGGGTCTTGAACACCACGAACTTGGCGTACCAGCCGGCCAACGGCGGGATGCCGGCCAGGGCGAACACGAAGATGCACATGAGCACGGCCAGACCGGGGGCGTAGCCGAACAGCCCGCCGTAGGAGCTGATCTCGGCCGAGCGGGTCTTGCGGGCCACGGCCATGACCACGGCAAAGGCGCCCAGGTTCATACCGGCGTAGATGAGCAGGTAGGTGACCACGGCCCCGGTGGCGGCGCCCACACCCCCCCGGTCGGCAGGGATGTCGGCGGCCACCGCGAAGGGGGCCAGCATGAACCCGGCCTGGGCCACCGACGAGTAGGCCAGCAGCCGCACCAGGTTGGTCTGGCGCAGGGCGATGAGGTTGCCCACGGTCATGGTGATGGCCGCCAGGACCCAGAACATGGGCGCCCACACGTCCTCCCGCCCGAGGAAGCCGATGAAGACGAGCTGGACCAGCGCAGCGAAGCCGGCCGCCTTGGAGGCCACCGACAAGAAGGCGGTGATCGGGGTGGGTGCCCCCTGGTAGGTGTCGGGCGCCCACGTGTGGAAGGGCACGGCGGAGACCTTGAAGGCGAAGCCGACCACGATGAAGACGATGCCCACCGTGACCAGGGGCACGGAGTCGACCCCCCGGGAGATCGCCTGGTTGATGTCGACCAGCAAGGTGGAGCCGCTGACGCCGAAGACCAACGACATGCCGTAGAGCATCACCGCCGAGGCGAACACCCCGAGCAGGTAGTACTTGAGCGAGGCCTCGTTGCCTCGCAGGTCGCGCTTGCGCCAACCGGCCAACAAGTAGGCGGGGATCGAGAGCAGCTCGAGGGCCACGAAGATGCTGATCAGGTCCCGGGCCGAGGCCATCACCACCATCCCGGCCAGCGACGACAGGAGCATGAAGTAGTACTCACCCTCGTAGTAGTCGCCGTCGGCGATGTAGTCGGTGCTGATCAGCACGGTGACGTAGCCGGCCACCAGGAACAGGGCCTTCAGGACGAGGGCGAAGTTGTCGACCACATAGGCCCCGGCGAAGAGACTCCGATCGGCCCCGTCGACGGCCAGGGTCAGCACGGGCACCAGCGAAGCCAGCAACCCGATGCCGGCGATGGTGGAGGTGGCCCAGCGGCCCCGCTCCTCGAAGACCAGGTCGACGAGGAGCAGGACGACGAGGGTGGCGATCAGGACGATCTCGGGGGCGAGGGCGTGGTAGTCGACGATCGGGGTGTCGAAGACCGGTGGCATCAGTTGCCTCCGCCGCCGGCCCCAAAGGCGGCCAGGACGCTTCCCACGGCGTCGGTGGTCAGCCCGAACAACAGGTTGGGAAAGATGCCGAGGACGACGATGAGGAGAAGCATCGGCGTCCAGGCCACGTACTCGGGCCAGTGCATCCCGGGGATCTCGACCTTGGCAAATTCGTCGGTGGGCGTACCGAAGGCCGTGCGCTGGAACATCCACAGCAGGTAGCCGGCGGCGAAGACCGTTCCCACCGCAGCCACCACCATGTAGCCGCGGAACAGCTCCACCGACAGACCCGGGGCCGGGTTGTAGGCGGCCAGGATGGCTGGGAACTCACCCCAGAAGCCGGCCAGGCCGGGCAGGCCGAGCGAGGCCATGGCACAGAACCCGAGGATCCATCCCATCCGGGGCGACTGGATGAGCAAGCCCCCGAGGCGGGACAGCTCCAGGGTGTGGAAGCGGTCCTTCACCGACCCGGCCACGAAGAACAGCATCCCGGTGATGAGCCCGTGGGCCACCATGCCGAACACCGCGGCGTTGAGGCCGAAGTCGGTCAAGGTGGCGATGCCCAACATGACGTAGCCCATGTGGGCCACCGAGGAGAAGGCGATGAGGCGCTTCATGTCGCTCTGGGCCAGACAGCCCAGGGCCCCGTAGATGATGCCGATGACGGCCAGGCCGCCGATCCAGGGGGCCCAGGCCATGGCGGCCTCGGGCAGGATGGGGATGGCGATGCGCACGAAGCCGTAGGTGCCCAGCTTGAGCAGGATGGCGGCCAGGATGACCGAGCCCTGGGTGGGCGCCTGGGTGTGG
>JAUJNB010000012.1:0-82852 GCA_030446545.1 Acidimicrobiales bacterium
CCTGGATGTCCTTGGAGCCGTAGGAGTCGCCGCTGTCAGCCACGCCGCGCCTTTCCCTGCCGTACCGATCAAGGGTAGTTTCGGCCTGCCCAGCGCCGACAAAGGGCTGGTCGAGGCACGAATCGCGATGCATGCAGCGTACCAGGAGGGTGCGACGGGCGGGCAGAATAAGGCACCCGCCACCCCGCCCAGAGGAGCCCTCGGGGTGGGCCACATGGACGTCGATGGCGGTGATCCACACGTCGCCGGTCACCTCTGCCACCCGCTCGAGGAGGCGGGCCTCGAGCCACCGCAGCGGGGTGGCCCACGCCGGCTCGTCGACCACCGCAGGACCCCATGGCGCAAGGTCCGGGGCGGGCGTGGGCCGCCACCACCTCGCCCAGGTCGGGCCACGAGGCGAAGAGCGTGGCCAGGACCGTGGCCGGCGGTCCCCCGAGCGACCGGCTCAGCCGGTCGAGCGGCTCTGCCCACCGGGCGGGGACCCGGTCCCCGGCCACCGGGAAGGGGCGAGATGGGGCTCACCCCGGCTCAGTCGCCCCGTCGCGGACCCACCAGTTCGGGCGAGATGGCCCCGGGGACGGGGCCGGTGGTGGTCAGCACGGCCTGGGCCACCGGCAGGTGGCCCAGCAGGGCCGAGCTACGGTCAGGATCCAGCTCGGAGAACACGTCGTCGAGCAGCAGCATCGGCGGGTACCGCTGGCCTCGGTCACCAGTTGGTGGCCGGCCAGGCACAGGGCCAGGGCCAGGGAGCGCGCTCGCCCATGGGACGCGTGGGTCCGGGCCGGGAGGCCGGCAACGGCCAAGGCCACCTCGTCGCGATGGGGCCCGACCGTGCTCACGCCCCGGCGGACGTCTTCGGTACGGGCCGCGGCCGGGCTTCGGCCAACCCGCGGACCGCCAGGGCGTGGTAGGTCAGGCCCACGTGGGCGGCCGTGGCCGCCACCTGGTCGTAGACCTTGGCCACCAGCGGCTCCAGGTCGTCTGACCAACGCCCGGGCCGCCCAGGGCGTCGCCCAGCTCGCTCATCTTGGCGTCCCACACGTCGAGGGTCCTGCCCACGTCGGCACCGAGGCGTCCGCCGGCCTGAGGCAGCAGCGTGCCCCGCTGGCGCACACCCGGTCGAAGTCGGCCCGGACCGCGCCCAGGCGGGGAGAGGCCGCCACCAGCAGGTCGTCGACCAGGGCCCGGCGGTGCCGCGGCCCGCCCTTGACCAGGCCAGGTCGTCGGCGAGAACACGCTGACCTGGGCCATTGCCGGCCAGGTCCTCGAGGCTCGGCGCAGCGGTTGGCGGTTGACCAGGACCCGGTCCCGGCCCGCCGGGTGCAGCTCGGCCTCCACCAGGGACCGTCGAGCTGCGTCCCTCGCGCTGAGGATCGAGCTCGGCGCACCACGGCGCGGTCGGCGGCCCGCACCAGGGCCTCCCCGGGGCGCCCCGGAACGACGAGGGTGGCCAGATAGGCCACCGCTTCCAGGAGGTTGGTCTTGCCTTCGCCGTTGGCTCCCCACCAGCGCCGTCAGGCCCGGCGCCGGCTCCAGTTCGGCCGAGGCGAAGTTGCGGAAGTCCACCAGCCAGAGGTGGCGAAGCTGCACCGACGACCACCCAGCCCGTCAGGAGACGCGGATGGGCATCAGCAGGTAGAGGTCGTCGTCACGCCCACCGACCGCACCACGGCCGGCTTGAGCCCGTCGAGGGTCTCGAGGGTGACCTCGTCGCCGGCCACCGCCTCCATGCCGCCGACCAGGTACTCGGGGTTGAACGAGATCCCCATCTCGGCCCCTCGTACTCTGGGTGCGTCCAGCTCTTCCTCGGCCTGACCGACGTCCCGCGACGGCGCTGAGCTGGACGGTGCCTGGGCGCAAGTTCAGCTGCACGGGGATGGCTCGCGGGCCAGCAGCTTGACCCGACGCAGGGCGTCGAGCAGGGATTCGCGCCCGACGGTGAGGCGGTTGGGATGGTGCTCGGGAATCAGCTGGCGGTAGTTGGGGAACTGGCCCTCGATGAGTGCGGGGTGGTCAGCCGGGTGGCGCTCGCCCCGAGGTGGCGAGCGCCCCACCGCCCCGGGATCGCCGGCGCCGCCCCCCTCCCCGGCGGCGGGCCCGACGGCGAAGGCCCCCACCTCGAAGGTGGCGTCGCGCTCGCCCAGGCGCAGCGAGACCGTCCCCTGCGACCCTTGTCGGCCCCCCCCAACAACCGGGCCAGCTCGCCCAGCGCCCGTGACGGCACCAGCACCGACTGGCCCTCACGCAGCACCGAGACCCCGGCCAGGTCGCGCACGGCCAGGCGGTAGGAGTCGGTGGCCACCAGGCGCAGGCCGTCGCCCTCAGCGGCCATGAGCACCCCGGTCAGGATGGGCCGGGCGTCGTCGTGGCTGGCCGCAGGGACGACCTGGCGCAGGGCGTCGACCAGGGCGGCGGCGTCGAGGTGACCTCGTCGGCGGGGGCGTCGGGCACCTGGGGGAAGTCATCGGCGGGCAGGAGGCGCACGCTGAAGTGGGACCGTCCCGAGGCGATGCGGGCCTCGGTCTCGTGCACCTCCACGTGCACGGCCCCGGGATCGAGAGCCCGCACGATGTCGGCGGCCAGGCGGGCCGGCAGCACGGCTACGCCGTCGGTGTCGCCGGCCACGGTGACGACCACCTGGATGGTCGTGTCCAGATCGCTCCCGGTCAGCAACAGTCGATCGTCGCTCAACACCGTCTTGACGCCCGACAGCACCGGCAGGGCTCCACCCTGGTCGCCACCGCTCTGGTGGCACTGGCCAGCGCCTCGACCAGGACGTCGCTGCTCGCAGCGGAACTTCACCCTGTTCCTCCCTTCGCTAAAGCTGGGCCGATCGGGCAATGACCCGAAGGCCCGGCGACGCAGTCGGCAGGAGCGGAAGGTACCGCCTCGGAGCCGGCGGTGCCGAGGAGCCGGCGGGATGCCCGCCTCTCACTGCTCCTTCTAGAGAGATGTATCTCCCGGATGCCAATAACTGTGGATTGGGGAGAACTCCCCACGGTCGACGCTGGTGGGAAGGAACGCCGATGTCCCCAGCGTCCCACAGAAGTACCGGTCGGCAAGGAAAGCGCAGGCGACCGCAGGAGGGGCTTGCCCACAGGCCCGTCCCGTATTCCCCAGCTCGCTCCACAGCGACGTCCCGGTCCCCCGGATGGTCTGGATGAGCTCGGTGACCTGGTCGTAGATCTGGCGCCGCTCTTTCATGAGGGCGCCGATCTTTTCCACCGCGTGGATCACGGTGGTGTGGTCACGCCCCCCGTACTCACGGGCGATGGCCGGGTAGCCAGGTCGGTCATCTGGCGGGCACACGTACATGCCCACTTGGCGGGCGGTCACGAGAGGGCGGCGCCGGCTACGCCCGCAGAGCTCCTCCACCGTGAAGTCGTACATCTCGGAGGTGGCGTCGAGGATGATCTTGGCCGTGATGACCCGGGGACGGGAGTTGTCGAGGATGTCGCGCAGCACCCCCGAGGCCAGCTCGATCGAGACCGGGGCCCGGTCGAGGCTGGCGAAGGCCGACACCCGGGTGAGGGCCCTTCCAGCTCACGGGATGTTGTTGGTGATGTGGCTGGCGATGAACTCGAGCACGTCGTCGGGGATGTGGGTGGGTCACGCTCGGCCTTCTTGCGCAGGATGGCCAGCCGGGTCTCCAGCTCGGGAGGCTGGATGTCGGTGATGAGGCCCCACTCTGAAACGGCTGCGCAGCCTATCCTCGAGGGTGGCGATGGCCCGGGGTGGCCGGTCGGAGCTGATGACGATCTGGCGGTCGGCCCGTGCAGCTGGTTGAAGGTGTGGAAGAACTCCTCTGGAGGCCCTCCTTGTTCTCCATGAACTGGATGTCGTCGATCAACAGGACGTCGTTCTCCCGGTAGCGGCGCTTGAAGGCGGTGGTGTTGTTGGTGCGGATGGCGTCGACGAAGTCGTTCATGAACGCCTCGCAGGAGACGTAGCGCACGGCGTAGGCGGGATAGTTCTGGCGCACGTACTGGCCACCGCGTGCAGCAGGCGGGTCTTGCCCAGACCGGCGACGCCGTAGATGAAGAGGGTTGTAGGACCGGGCCGGGGTCTCGGCCACGGCCAGCGCGGCGGCGTGGGCGAAGCGGTTGGAGGCGCCGGTGACAAAGGCGTCGAAGGTGTAGCGGGGTTGAGCGTGGGCAGGGCGGTGCTCGACGGCCGGGTGGGTCGGGGGGCGGCGGCCGGTGCTCGGAGCCGGAGGCCTTCGGGGTGGTGGTGGTAGCGGTGGCGCGGGGTGAAGCGCCGGTGGGACGGCGTAGCAGGCAGCGGGGGATCGGTGGCGGCGTGGGGGTCGCCGCGGCGGCATCGGTGTGGACCTGGAACTGCACCTCCAGCCCGCCGGCACCGGCGGCCACCAGGGCGTTGTGCACCTGGGGAAGCCAGCGCGCCTCCAGGCGGTCACGCACGAGCGAGCTGGGCACGGCCACGACGATGGTGGCCTGGTCGACGGACACCGCCCGGGTGGACCGGAAGCAGCTGTTCCAGGTGGCTTCGGGAACCCGGCGACGGAGCGCGTCGAGACAGGTGTCCCACAGCCGCTGCGCCTCACCCACCAGCTCCCACGTCTCCTCCCTGTATCAGCCGTCCACAGGAAGATCCACACCCTGTGGACACCGCAGGGTTGGATCCTCCGGCCAGCGCCGCGCCTCCTGCGAGAGAGGAGGGCGGGGGAAGGCCCTGAACGTTGGGGGACCCTGCTGGGAAGGAACGACGGGCTGACCAGCATCCGGGCCGTGCCGCTGCGCAAGGGATCGACCGCGTACTCGAAAGGGCTGGTCAGCCGGCGGATCGCTCGGCTGTCGGCGGTGGCGATGTTGGCGAGGTTGGGCCCAGCCCATAGCCTGCCTGGGGAACTTCGGCCTGCGGATTGCGTCGTGCGAGCCATGCCCCCGGCACGCCGTCGAGCCCTGGTCGAGCGGCCAACGAGGAGGAATCGTGTGAAGCGAACCTATCGCCGAAACGTTCGGAAGCGGGCGAAGAACCATGGCTTCCGTCATCGCATGTCCACGCGGGCGGGGCGAAGATCATCAAGTCTCGGCGGCGCAAAGGCCGCCGCTCCCGTCGGCATGATCGTCGCACCGGCTTGACCATCGCACCTCCCGACCCGATGCCCGCTCCCCGCCGGACGGCGACGATCTGGCGTGCGGGATCGGGCCACCTTCGCAGCCTTGCGTCGCCAGGGCCGCCGTGCTCACTCGGGCCCTTGAGCGTCACCTGGTTGCCCGGGCCGGCCTCGGGACCCAGCCCCCGGGTGGCCTACGCCATCGGTCGCACCGTCGGCCCGGCGGTGGTCCGCAACCGCATCCGACGTCGTCTCCGGGCCGTGGTCGCCGAGCTGGCGGGGGACCTGGAGGCCGGGGGACTATCTCATCGGCGTGTCCCCCTCCGCCGCCCACGTCAGCTTCGCCACCTTGCGTTCCAGCCTCCAGGCGGCGTCCAGCCGGGCCTGGGAGCACAGCAGTGAGCCCTGTTGGCCTGGGCCCTGCGAGGCCTGTTCCGTGGTTGGCAGCTCCTTGCGGGCCGGGCGACCCTCGCCGTGTCGCTTCCAACCCACCTGCTCGGCCTACGGCATCGAGGCCGTGGAGCGCTTTGGCGCTCTACGTGGTGGTGGCTCACGATGCGTCGCCTAGGTCGTTGCCACCCCTGGGGATCCGTCGGCCTCGACCCGGTACCTGAACGACTGGCCTAGTGGGAGCGCTGATGTTCGACTTCCTCGCCGGCGTCCTGGCCGAGTTGTACAAGCTGTGGCCGTCCTACGGGGGCGCCATCATCTTGTTCACGCGCTGATCATGCTCGTGCTCAGCCCGTTGTCGATCAAGAGCACCCGCTCGATGATCGCCATGCAACGGGTCGGGCCGGAGGTCAAGAAGCTCCAGGCCAAGCACAAGGGCGATCGAGAAGCGCTCAACCGGGAGATGATGGAGTTCTACCAGGGAGCACAACATCAACCCTGTTCAGCTCCTGCCTGCCCCTGCTCCTGCAGATCCCGGTCTTCATCGTGCTCTACCAGGTGCTCATCGGCCTCACCCGTCGCCTGGACCCGGCCGATCCCACCTCGATGTTCAACCCGAAGTACCTCGAGGGCGAGGACACCCCGCTGGCCGTTGCCCTGCGGGGCACCAACGAGATGCTCTCCTTCGGGATGGACCTGTCGCAGAGCGCCCTGACCGAGTTGCGGTCCGGGAGCCTGCTGGTGGCGCTGCCCTTCGTGGTCCTGGTGGGATTGGTGGTGGTGACCTCGATCATCCAGCAGCGCCAGGTGCAGGGGCGCAACCCGTCGGCCACGACCAACCCCCAGCAGCAGATGATCGCCAAGGTCCTCCCGTTCATCTTCGTTCCCATCTCGGTCTCCATCCCCGCCGGCGTGGTCATCTACTTCGTGGTGTCCAACTTCGTGCGCATCGGCCAACAGGCCCTGGTGACGAGGCTCGACTTCAAGGACCCGTCGCCGTCCGACGGAGATGCCCCGGGGGGGAAGAAGACGTCCCAAGCCCGGGGCCTCCGGCCAGAACGGCAGCGAAGGCAACGGCGCCCGCAACCGGCGCACCGGAGGGCCCAAGTCGGGGGGTCCAAGGCAGCGGGAATGGCAAGGAGTCCCCGGTGAAGGGGACCAAGGGGACCAAGTCGACCAAGGCGGGACCAAGGCGGCCGGGACCAAGGCGGCCAAGACCAAGGCCAGGGCAGCGCCAAGGGAGGCGGCGCCAAGGCGGGCGCCAAGGGGGCCAACGCCAAAGCCAAGGCCGGTGGCGCACCCGGGAAACAAGGCGGCCAAGGCCGGGAAGCACGGGCCCGAGCAACGGTGCTGCCGGTACCAGGGCAACGGGTCGACAAGTCGAATTCGTCGGGCCGGGCCGGGGGTCGCCGAGCCGGGCGGTCACGTCCGGAAAGCACACCAACGGCACCAGCCCCGGCGGGGCAGCAGCGCTACACCGCTCCCCCGTCCGCGCAAGCGCAAGAGGAAGAGGAGATGAGCGTGGAATGGGTCGAGACCACGGGTCGGACGGTCGAGGAAGCCAAGGACGCCGCCTTGGACCGGCTGGGCGTCGACGAGCGCGATGCCGAGTTCGACGTCATCGAGGAGGCCAGGAGCGGGTTGTTCGGCCGTGTCCGCCAAGAGGCGCGGGTCCGGGCCCGGGTTCGCCCCGATCAGCCTCGTCCGCGCGTCGATCGCCGGGAACGACGCCGACGAGGCGGCGAGCCTCCGGGCCCAGCCACCGGCGCCGGCTCGGGCGCGGGCCCGGGCAACCGTTCCCGACCGCCCTCCTCAGCGCGATCGTCCGGGAACCGGGAAGCGACGCCGGTCGGGGAGCTCGGCGGCCTCCCCGCCTCCCGCGGCCGGGCCCAGCGCCGCCGCGTCGCACGGAGACCTTCGACGATGCCGGACCCGGCCTCACCCAGGAGGAGCAGGCCGATGAGGCCCGAGTGTTCCTCGACGGGCTGGCTGATGCCTTTGGCCTGGAGGGCGTGGCCGAGGTGGAGATCGTCGACGACGATCAGATCGAAGCTCGCCTGGTGGGCGAGGGCCTGGGACTGCTGATCGGGCCCAAGGGCCAAACCCTGGCCGCCGTGCAGGACCTGAGCCGGGCGGTGGTCCAGCGAGGCCCTCGGCGGGGCAGTCGGTTGCGTGTGGATGTGGGTGGTTACCAGGAGCGCCGGCGCGCTGCGCTGGTCCGTTTCGCCCAACAGGTGGCCCAGCAGGTGCAGGACACCGGTGTGCCCGTCTCGATGGAGCCGATGCCGGCGTTCGACCGAAAGGTCGTCCACGACACCGTGAACACCCTGGCCGGGGTGAGCAGCCGGTCTGAGGGAGAAGACCCGCGGCGCCAGGTGCTCATCCTGCCGGAAGACCTCGCTGACTGACTCCGACCCGGCGGGGTCGAGATCATCGGGATCCGACGAGGCCCTGGTGACAGTGCTGACCGACGCCAGGGCCCGTGGGTTCCTGGGGAAGGGTCCGGTCGAAGCCCACATCGCCCACGCCCGGGGCTTTCTGCGCCATTGGCGACCCCGCCGGTCGGGCCTGTCGCTGGATCTCGGCAGCGGTGGGGGTACCCGGCCTGGTGCTGGCCCACGATCGACCGGGTTCGCGCTGGGTCCTGCTCGACGCCAGCGTGGCCAAGACCGCCTTCTTGGCGGGGGCTTGCACGGTACTGGGGATGGAGGACCGAGTCGAGGTGGTCACCGCTCGAGCCGAGGTGGCGGGAAGGGACGGCGCGCACCGAGGCCGCTACGCTTCCGTGGTGGCTCGGGCTTTGCCGCACCGGCGGTGGTGGCCGAGTGTGCCGCTCCCCTGCTCGGCCTGGGTGGTCTGCTGTTGGTCAGCGAACCGCCAGAGCAACGCCTGCGGTGGCCGGCGGTGGAACTGAATCGGCTGGGCCTGATCGTGGAGCCACTCGACGCCACCCCGCCCCAGATCGCGGTCCTGCACCAGGAACGGCTCTGCCCGGATCGCTTCCCGCGACGGGTGGGCATACCGGCCAAGCGCCCGCTGTGGTGGTGACCGGCCACCCTTAGCCGTGGCCGATGCGGGGCCTCGCCGCGTTCCACGTGAAACCTGAGAAGCGCACTCTTCCCGGCAAAGCCGAGGTTTCACGTGGAACGCCCGATGAAGAACCGGCCAGGGTCCTTGCCTTCGAGGCCCGGAAGGGGAAGGATGATGCCGTGGTTGACGGTTCCTCCCTTCCGGTGATCGTGCCCGATCGGGTGGCGGGACCGCTGGGTGACCCGGGCGGCGAGCAGGGCCAAGGCGAGCGGCCCGCTCCCTTTGCCGCCGACCGCTTCGCCCGGCCCCTGCCCCGCAGCATGGCCATCGCCAACCAGAAGGGGGCGTGGGCAAGACCACCACTGCGGTGAATCTCGGCGCCTGCCTAGCCGAACTCGGGTACCGGGTGCTGGTGTGCGATCTGGACCCGCAAGCCAACGCTTCGACCGGCCTCGGCATCAATCCTCGTGACGTCGCCGCATCGATGTACGACGTGATGCTCAACGACCTCCCTCTGGACGACTGCATCGAACCGTCCTCGGTGCGGAACCTCTTCGTGGCCCCCGCCAGCCTCGATCTGGCCGGCGCGGAGATCGAGCTGGTTCCGGCCTTCAGCCGGGAGTTGCGACTCCGGCGGGCGCTGCAACAGGTCATCGACGATTACGACTTCGTCCTCATCGACTGTCCTCCTTCCCTGGGGCTGCTCAGTGTCAACGGGTTGGCCGCCGCCGATGAAGTGGTGGTGCCGGTCCAGTGCGAGTACTACGCCCTGGAGGGCCTGGGCCAGCTCCTGCGCAACGTCGCCCTGGTGCAGAAGAACCTCAACCCTGCCTGGAGCTGACCGCCATCATCTGTGTCATGTACGACGCCCGCACCAAGCTGTCCAGCCAGGTGGTGCGCGACGTTCGCCGGCACTTTGGAGACAAGGTGTGCCAGAACGTGGTCCCCGAACCATCCGGCTCTCGGAGGCTCCCTCCTTCGGACAGCCCATCATCGCTTTCGACCCCACCTCCCGGGGCGCCATCGCCTACCGTGAGCTGGCCAAGGAGGTGAGTGGTGGCACGCCGCGGCGGGCTGGGTAGGGGCCTGGGGGCCCTGATCCCGGCCGAGGGCTCCGACGCCACCACGTCGGTGCTCCGGGAGATGGCGGTCGGAAGCATCAGCGCCAACGTCAACCAGCCGCGGAACCGCTTCGACGAGGAGGCGCTGTCCTCGTTGGTGGCTTCGGTGCGGGAGTTGGGCGTGTTGCAGCCGATTCTCGTGCGCCCCTGGAGGACGGCTCCTACGAGCTCATCGCTGGAGAGCGACGGTGGCGGGCCGCCAAACGGGCCGGGTTGGCCACCATCCCCGCCGTGGTACGAGCGGTTGACGATGTGTCCTCGCTGGAGCAGGCGGTGGTGGAGAACCTGCATCGCCAAGACCTGAACCCGCTTGGAAGAGGCGGCGGCCTACCAACAGCTGGTGGAGGACTTCGGCTACACCCACGACCAGCTTGCCCGCCGGGTGGGCAAGAGCCGAGCCGCAGTGAGCAACACGCTGCGGCTCTTCCAGCTCCCGCCGTCGATCCAGCGCCAGGTGGCGGAGGGACAGGTCTCCGCTGGCCACGCCCGGGCCCTCCTCGGGACACCCGATCGCATGTTCCAGGAGATGTTGGCCCGCCGGGTGGTGACCGAAGGTCTCTCCGTGCGGGCCGTGGAGGAGGCCGTCCGGGGCCACGGAGCACCCCCGTCGCTGCCCGACCCGTCCTCTCCCGCTGCCTGCCCGGCCAGCCCACCAGGGCGACCGGCGCCTCCAAGCTCCGCGACCCGGGCATGCACGAGCTGGAGGAGTTGCTCTCCGAGCACCTGGCCACCACCGTGCACGTGGAGGAGGGCGCCAAGCGGGGCCGCATCGTGATCGAGTTCGCCGACCTGGCCGACCTGGAACGCATCTACCGGGCCATGACCGAGGGGCTATGGCCGGGCCAGGTCCGTCACCACCTCTAGCGACCCGCCGGACTGTCGGGGTTACGTTGTCCACAGATGTGCAGAACGTTGTGACGACAGCGCCGGGAACGCTGTCGGGAACTAGAGGAAGGCGGCCAGCTCGGTTTCCAGGTCGCTCTTGCTCTTGGCCCCGACGATCCGGGCCTTGGGTTGGCCGTCCTGGAAGACCAGCCATGTGGGGATGCTCATGACTTGGAAGCGGCGCCCGGTCTCGGGATTCTCGTCCACGTTGAGCTTGGCCACCCGCACCTTGCCGGCGTGGTCTTCGGCGATCTGGTCCAGGATGGGCCGATCTTCTTGCACGGACCGCACCACTCGGCCCAGAAATCGACGATGACCGGCTCGCTGGCGGAGCCGATCTCCTCGTCGAACGTGGCATCGGACAAGCTGAGTGTGGGCATGGGACCTCCTGGGTCAGGTGGGGGCTGGCGGGGGGCTCGGCCCCCTCGGTTGTGGTCCCTCACCAGTTGGTCGTGGTGTCTCGGCCACGTCGGGAGGTGCGTCGCCTTGGGCCTCGAGCCACCGTTCGGCGTCGATGGCCGCCATGCAGCCCGAGCCCGCAGCCGTGATCGCCTGGCGATAGGTGTGGTCCTGGACGTCGCCGGCCGCAAACACGCCCTCGACGTTGGTGTAGCTGCTGTCCGGCCTGGTCACCAGGTACCCACCGTCGTCCCTGTCGAGAATGCCCCGGAACAGGTCGGTGTTGGGGCGGTGGCCGATGGCGATGAACATGCCGGTGACCTCCAGCAGCTCGCTCTCCCCGGTCTTGACGTTGCGCAGGCGGGCCCCTTCGAAGGCGCCGTCGCCGACCAGGTCCTCGACGACGGTATCCCAGCGAAAGGCGATCTTTTCGTTTTTGAAAGCTCGCTCCTGCATGATCTTTGAGGCACGAAGCTCGTCACGACGGTGGATGACGGTGACGGTGTCGGCGAACTTGGTGAGGAACAGGGCCTCTTCGAGGGCGGAGTCGCCTCCGCCGACCACGGCGATGCTCGAACCCTGGTGGAAGAAGCCGTCGCACGTGGCGCAGGTGGACAGGCCCCGGCCCATCAGGCGGTTCTCCGCCTCCAGGCCGAGCATGATGGAGCGGGCGCCGGTGCTGACGACGACGGCCGACGCCCGATACGTGGGCTCGGCACCGTCGGGGTCGCCCACCCAGATGCCGAAGGGTCGAGAGGAGAAGTCGATCTTGGAGGCCTTCTCCACCACCAACTCGGCGCCGAAGCGGGCGGCCTGGGAGCGGAACGTGGCCATCAGCTCGGGGCCCATGATGCCCTCCTCGAACCCGGGGTAGTTCTCCACCTCGGTGGTCAACATGAGCTGTCCCCGGGCTGGTCACTGGTGGAGGACGGTTCTCCCTCCAAGACCAGAGGGGCCAGGTTTGCTCGAGCGCTGTAGATGGCGGCGGTCAGGCCGGCTGGCCCCGAGCCGATGATCACCACGTTGCGGACTTGACTCATGTGTTCACGCCTTCACGGTCTTGACGGTTCGCTTCCTCCACAGGAACAGCCCGCCCACGGTAAAGATTCCACCGGCCAGGGCGTGGGCCGTCCAGACCGCCCCGGGGATGAGCAGGTCGAGGATGCGCACCAGACCCACGGCTCCCAGCACGGCGGCGGCCACACCGACGATGGCTGCCACCAGCCCGTAGACCAGACCACGGGCCAGGGTCTCCAGGGGCTCGGCGGTCTTGGAGCGGATCTTGGCCACCACCCGCTCGATGGCATCGGCGGTCTGGGTGGCCCAATCCTCGCCTGGACCGGCGGCCGACGTGGAGGCGAAGGAGGTGGAAGAGTCGGAGGCGCCACTCGCGGGACGCTCGGCGCCGCCGTACCCGGCGTTGGCGATCGGGCCCCGGCGGGGAAGAAGGGCCGGCGCGGCGCTGTGGCCGACCCCGGTCGCCCCCAAGCGCGCCGGGTCGGAACCCGTCGCTGCCATGGCCCCGAGCCTACCCTGGCTCGGTGAAACGAATCTTGCCCGTCCTCGCCGGCGCCGCCGTGGCCGCCTTGGGTGCGCTGATCGTGGGCGAATACGAGCTCGAGGGAGTCATCCCCGTGCTCGCCGGGCTGGTCCTGGGCGTGCTGGTCTCAGAGGCGGTGGCCCTGGGCGGCCAATGGCGGGGTTGGGTCCCGGCCGGCGTGGCCGGGGCGCTGGCCGCCGCCGGCATGCTCTGGGGAGGTTGGATCGATTCCGGCGAGGGCCTGGAACCCTTCCCGGCGCTCGCCTGGCTGGGAGCGTCGGTGGCCGCCCTGACCGCTGGGGCCCGGGCCCGTGGTCCTCGGGCCCGTTCGCCGCCGGTCGTCGCCGCCCCCCGTGCCGTTGCGTTGTGACCCCTGTGGGGAGGATGACAGGGCAGCGGAAGTGCGTGGCGGCCGGTCTGCTGGTGTCAGGCCGCGGCCGACGCCAGCCGGCGCAATCCTCGGCGGCCAGGACGAGGCACCTCCATCGTCCGCCTCGAGGGCCAGCCTGGGCGCCGAAGCCGAGGACGAGCACGTCCACCCCGTCGAGGCGTGCTCGGGCCATGTAGACGAGGGGGCCGTGACCGGCTCTCGTTCCCGGGCGGCCACCTCGCACCGCCCGACGGGCTCATCGGCGGTGCCGGTGCTGTGTCGGCCTGTGAGGCTGGACGTCGCCTGTTCGAAGCGCCGGCCGAGGCGGCCTCGGGCCGAGCGCCCCGCCGGCGCCGGACCGGGGCAGGGTTCAGGTCCGTGCCGATCGGGGAGGGCTGGTCCGACTCGTCGAGGCGCTCGGCCAGGCTGATCATCGAGCTCGCCGCGCCCGAGATGGGGTCGAGGCCTCGGGCCATCGGCGAGGTCGCCCTGGTCGAGGTCCCCCAGGTCGCCGCCGTCGAGGGGACGGGGCCCAGCCGGCGATCGAGGCCGCGGCACCCGACGCCTCCTCGGCCGAACTGGCGGCCTGGTCCTGACCACCCGACCGGCCCGGACGGCCGTCCACGAGGGGCACGGCCAGGGCCAGGGCCGCCACTGCGGCCGCCGCCGCCCACCCCACGACCTGGCCCCGCGGGCGGGCGACGCTGGCCCAGCACGATCACGTCGCCGGGCCGTCGGGGCCGGCGACGCCGTGGGCCCCGTCCTCGCCCTCGGCCCCGGAGCCCCGGGTCCTTCCCGGCGACCCCGGCCCCGGTCGTCACCGCTCCCGGCGACCCCGGCCCCGCCCCCCGGCGGCGGCGGCGGCAGCGCGCCACCGCCGCTCGGCGGCGTTCGCCGGCCACCGGCTCGACCGGGGCGGCCACCGCCAGGGCCACCACCCGGAAGCGCTCGAGGCGGGCCGAGCATTCGGAGCAGGAACGGGCGTGGGCGGCCTCATCGGCTCCGGCCTCCTCGTCGAGGACGGCGTTGAGCGCTTCGTCGTCGAGGTGGACGCCGCCGGGCACGGGCTCGTCGGACACGGTTTCGTCGGACACGGTCTCCTCACCGGTTTTCGGCGGGTGTCGCCGCCATCGGCTCGGGGGGTCCATGGTCGATGGTTGGACGATCGGCGGGACTCGGTTCCCTGAATCGATCAGATCGGCCAGCCGGGCCCGGCCTCTGGAGATCCGGGATCGGACGGTCCCGGCGGGGATGTCGAGGATCTCGGCGATGGCGGCGTAGTCGTAGCCGCACACGTCTCGCAGGACGACGGCGGCCCGGACCTCGGGAGCCAGTTGGGCCAGGGCGGCATCGAGGTCCAGGCGGACCACGACGGTGTCGGCGCCGTCGGTGGAACGCCGTCCGCCCGGCCGAGGAACGACCGGTGGCGTCATCGGTCTCGGCCCACGGACGTGGGGCGCCGGGCCCGTCGGCGCAGCTCGTCGAGGCAGGCGTTGGTGGCCACCCGGTGGGCCCAGGTGGCGAAGGACGAGCGACCGTCGAAGGTCGCAGGCCCCGGACCACGGCGATCAGGGCCTCCTGGGTGGCGTCGTCGGCGTCGGCCTCGTTGCCGCACATGCGCCGGCACAAGGCCCGGAGGCGGTCGTGGTGACGGTGCAACAGTGTCCAGGGCCTCCCGGTCGCCGGCCTGGGCCGCCGCCACCAGCACCCGGTCGTCGTCGACCGGCCCCTCGGCCAGGCCGTGGGCGGCCTGGGATCCAGGCCCCCATCCGGGGCCGGCGGAGGAAGCGGGGCGTCGGAACCGGCGACGATGAGGGAGGCACGTCTGCGGTGTCGGCGGGGAAGCGAGCCGGGCGTGGCCACGGCTCGGACCTCTTGCTCAGCCACCGGCGGTGCGGACCTCGACGCCGCCGACCGCCGCCGAGAACCGAGGGCCCACGGTGCCGTCGCCCAGGTCGGTGATCCACACCAGCACCGCTCCGCCCGCCCGGCCGTCCAGGTCGAAGGTGGCGTCCCCGTCGATGCCCTCGGCGGTGTCCACGGGATCGCCCCATCCGCTCAGGTCGACGGCGGGACGCGTCGGCCACGTACACGCTGGCGGCCCAACCGCTGGTGGGTGAGTCGACTTCCAGCTCGCCCAGTTCGACCACCTGGGCCAGGCTGAGGACGAAGCCGACCCCGGGTTTGAGACCACCGAGGTTGCGACCTCGGTACTCCTCGGTGGTCCACACCGTCGCCGGATCGCCATCGAGAATGTTGGCCAGCTCGTCGTCGTGCTCGCCACCGGAGCCGAAGGGATCGAACGAGTCCACCTCGGTCACTCCCAGGGCTTCCCGCCTGCTCCCGGGCCGCGCGCCTCCACCACGTCGAAGAGATCCTGGCCCATGTCGGTGCGGCCGACCAGGACCGCCACCACCCCGAGCGTGGCCGCCACCACCACGATGAGGGCCGCCGGGACCAACCACGTCGCTCGGTGTGGGCCGACCGGGGCGCCGGCCGTGGAGGGGCGCGCCTCGGCGATCAGGCGTCGGACTGGGCCGTGGCGGGCTCGGACGACGGCCCGGCGGGACCCGCCGAGGACGGGGACACCGAGGTGGCGTCGGCCCCTGACCCGGCCACCGTGTGGTCGTCGGCCGGCTCCAGCTTGCGCAGGTCGATCTGTTCCAGGGCCGCTCGGAGGGCGGCGGCCGAGGCGTAGCGGTCCCCCGGGCGACGAGCCATGGCCCGCATCACGATCTCCTCGAGGGCCCGGGGGATGCCGGCTCTGACCTGGCGCAGGCGCAGGGGTTGGGAGGTGAGCCGGGCGACGGCCGTGGTGGTGGCGTTGTCCTCCGTCGAAGGGGGGTCGGCCGCACAGCATCTCGTAGAGCACGACGCCGACGGCGTAGACGTCGGAGCGAGCGTCGAGGGGCGTTCCCTCCACCTGTTCGGGGGAGAGGTACTTGGCCGTGCCTACGACCTGGCCCACTTCGGTCAGGTCGGCGCCCCCCTCGGCCGCCTTGGCGATGCCGAAATCGGCCACCAGCACCCGACCGTCGTCGGAGAGCAGGATGTTGCCCGGCTTGACGTCACGGTGGACCAGGCCGTTGCGGTGGGCGTGCTCGAGGGCGTCGGCCACCTGGACGGCGATCTCGACGGCCCGGTTCGGATGGAGATGGCCCTGGTCGTCGAGGAGCTGGCGCAGCGTGGCGCCCCGGACCAGCTCCATGACGATGGCCTCCACGTCGCCCTCGCTGCAGGTGTCGTAGATGGAGACGATGTGGGGGTCGGAGAGGCGGGCGGCGGAGATGGCCTCCCGGCGGAAACGGGCGACGAAGGCCTTGTCGGCGGCCAGGTGGGGCAGGAGGATCTTGACCGCCACCGGGCGGGTCAGGACCTCGTCGACGGCCTCCCAGACCTCGGCCATCCCCCCTGGGCCAGCCGGGCGACGAGTCGGTAGCGCCCGACGATGCGGGCGCCGGGAGCCATCATCGCCGGCGGGGTGGGGGTGGGGGTGGGTGAGGATCCAACACGTCGCCTCTCACCGTACTGTCCGGGAGGCGGACCCCGCCGGGCCGACTTGGCGGAACGTCGACTATCCGGTCTCACTTCCTGGAAGGTCGCCCCCATGACCCGGGGTCCGGCGTGGGCGCCGATGGTGGCCCCGATCTCGCCCACGTGGATGCGCTCCCGGGGACAGATGGGGGCGAGGAGGTCGAGGAACTGCTCCACGTCCGACGCACCCCCGTGCATCACCGCCAGGTTCTCCACCGCACCGTGACTGGCGACCCGCTCGGCCAGGAAGCGCAAGGCTTTGCTGCGGGTGCGGGGCTTGCCTGCCTCCTCCACCTCGCCGGAGCTGACGTCGATCACCGGCTTGATCGACAACAAGTTGCCCACCAGGGCCTGGGCCCCGCCGATCCGCCCGCCCTTCTTGAGGTTCTCGAGGGTGTCGAGGGCGCAGTAGACGTGGGTGCGGGCGACCATGTCCTCCACCAGGGCCACGATCTCCTCGAGACCAGCCCCGTCGGCGGCGGCCCGGGCGGCGGCCACCACCTGGCTGCCCAGGCCCCAGCTCACCGACCGGGAGTCGATCACCCGCACGTCGCCGGCGCCTTCGAGGGCGTCGACGGCGTTGCGGGCCGACTGCATGGTGGCCGACAGGCTGGAGGAGATGTTGACGCACACCACCGTGTCGGCGCCGGCGTCGAAGAGCGAGCGGAAGGCCACCTCGAAGGCGCCCGGTGACGGTGCAGCCGTCTCGGGCAGCGTCGGCGAGGCGGCCAGCTTGGCGTAGAAGGCGGCCGGCGTCAGGTCCAGACGGTCGACGTACTCGGTGTCGCCGAAGCGGATCGACAGGGGAACCACCTCGACACCCAGCTCAGCGGCCATCTCGTCCGGTAGGTCACAGGCACTGTCGCTCACCACACGTACGGCCACGGGGTCCTCCCTCCTCGACGACACGAGTATGGCCGACGTCGTGGCCGAGGCGAACCTCAGCGTCGCCCCCGGACCCGCCGCCGGACGCCGTGCAGGCCCCGGCGCGCCACCGCCACCAGGGCCGCGACCTCGGGCAGGCCCAGGCGGGCACCGGCGGCCAGGTAGGCCAGGGCGGTGGGACCGCCGCTGAGCACCAGCGCCACCGGTGGTGGGAGGTCGCCGGCCAAGGTGGTGACCAGGGCCCGGCAACCGGTCGCCACCGCCGTGGCCAGGGCGCCGGCCGCCAGCACCCCACCCAGGCGGCTGCCCCCCAGGCGGAGCGGACCGAGCCGGGCGCCCAGGCGGCGCCGGAGCAGGGCCAGCTCCCCCAGGCGCCGGCGGCCCCGGCCAGGGCCAGGCCGACGGCACCCAGGCGCAGGGCGGCCGTGGTGGCGTCGCGCAGCTCGGCCGGTAGCGGGCCCAGGGCCGGGAGGTCGCCCACCTGGTCGAGCCCGGCCGGCCCGGGGCCCACGAGGGCCACCCGGTCGAGTTGGAACATCAAGACCACGCCCAACAACGTCGTCAGCGCCACCCGGGCGGCGGCGATGGTGGCGGGGGAGCGGGTGTCACCCAGGGCGTACAGCCCGCTCTGGAGGAGACGACTGGCGGTGGTGGCCACCAGGCCCAGGCTGAGGGCGCCGAGCACGTACCAGACCAGGCGGGTGTCGTCGGCGCCGAAACGCCCGGTCTGGAGCAGGGTGGCCACCACCAGGTCACCCAGCACCAGGTAGGCGGCGGTGGTGGGCACCACGTAGAAGGCCACCCGCCCCAGCCCGTCCTCGAGCCGGGCCTGAAGGGCCCCTCCTGGCCGGCTGCGCCGGGGACGGTCATCAGCTGCACCGTGGGGAGCACCCGGGTTGGGAGCACCAGGGTCGGGATCGCCCAGGCGGCTGAGCTCGGGGAGCTCGGCGGCGGCCACGCTCATGCCGAAGAGGCTGATGGGGAGGATGTAGAAGACCTGGGCGTAGCCCAGAGCGGCCACGGCGCCGGTGGCGAGGAAGCTGGCCAGGAACAGGTCGAGGTAGGCCGAGAGCTGGACCACGCCCCGGCCGGCGACGGCGGGGCCGAAGCGACGGGCCACGGTGCGCACCCCGGGTCGGCGGAGGCTGAGCGTGAGGCGCAACGGGCGCACGAGGGAGCGCACCGCCGACGCCTGGAGGCCGAGCTGGAGGAAGGCCCCGGCCACGGCCCCCAGGCCAGGGCCACGGCCAGCGACGACACGTCGAAGCCACGGGCGGCGGCGGCGACCAGCACGGCGATCTGGGCGGCGTTCCACAGCACGGGGGCCACGTAGGACAAGAAGAAGCGCCGGTGGCTGTTGAGCACGCCCAGGCACCAGGCCGACAGCACGAGCAGGCCGATGCCGGGGGTGAGGATGCGTA
This sequence comes from Acidimicrobiales bacterium, assembly GCA_030446545.1. Lineage (GTDB taxonomy): Bacteria > Actinomycetota > Acidimicrobiia > Acidimicrobiales > CADCSY01 > JADDRA01. The sequence goes on from JAUJNB010000012.1 coordinate 18,653, forward strand.
CGAGGGTCACGGTGAGCTCGAAGCGCTCGCCGGTGAACCCACCGGCCAGCACGGTGGTGAGCGGGCGGGCGAAGACCACCCCGACGACCACGAGCAGGGCGGAGGCGGCGGTGAGCAGCCCGGCGATGGCGCCGGCCACGCGTCCCGCCTCCTCCTCCTCGCCCTCGGCCAGCAGGCGGGCGTAGACGGGGATGAACGAGGCCGAGAGCACCCCTTCGCCCAGCAGGTTCTGCAGGAGGTTGGGGATCCTCAGGGCGGCCCGGAAGGCGTCGACGGCGAAGCCCGTGCCCAGGTGGGCGGCGATGACCCGCTCCCGCACCAGCCCGGCCAGGCGGCTGAGCAGGATGCCGGCGCCCACCAACGCCGAGGATCGGCGGGGTGAGGGACGCCGGTGGAGGTGGTCACGGGGCGCTCGTCACCCGGTTGCGGTCACGTCGGTGCCGGCGGGCTCACCAGGCGCCGATCGCGGCGGACCGAGCGCCAGTGCCGGGCCCACCAACCGCACAGGAAGAGGCCGGCCCCGGCCGAGACCAGGACGCCGACCCCCGACAAGAAGGTGGACCGCACGGTGAGGCGGGCAGTAGCCACCGTGAGGCGGTCGTCGGGCGAGCGCAGCTCGATGAACAGGGGGAAGTCGCCCGACGTGCGGGCCTCGACGGGCACCATGACGGGGGTGCTGCCCGGTCCCAGCTCGAGGGGATGACCGTGCTGCCCGTCGTCGTCCGGCCGGGGCCGACGAAGTCGAGCTTGTCGCTCTCGAGCGCCAGGGTCACCTCCACGTCGACGTCGAGGTCGTTGACCAGGGTGAGGGGGATGGTGGCCTCGCGGGAGGTGAGGCGGAAGCTCCCCTCACTGAGGATGCCGACGGCGCCCAGACGCTCGCCGATGACCCGGCGGGCGCTATCGAGATAGGCGGCCCGTCGGGAGATCGGGGAGCGACGCGGCCGAGGAGACGAGCACCAGGCGCCGGGCCAGCTCCACCGCGGTGTCGCCGGAACCGACCATGGTGACGAAGCTGTCCACGTCGGCTCCGGTCCGGAGCAGCTCGGCTCCGTCGAACACCGGTGAGGCAGGCTGGGGCCGTAGGGCCCGGACCAGTTCGCCGCCGCCCACCGCCGAGGCCCGCGGCACCACGTCGAACAGCTCGTCGAGGGTCACCGGGCGCACCACCGAGCCGGAGCCGAGGGCGGGCAGCACGGTGGCGAGGAGGTCAGCCGACGGGGTCCACTCCTGGGGGCGGCTGGACCACCACACCCCGATCGAGACCGGGGGAGTCGTAGGCCAGCACGGCCAGGTCGGCCAGCAGATGGTGGGCGGCGAGCACCGGGTCCGCTCCGCTGAAGTGCGACTGGAGCCCGGGGTCGATGACGGCGGTCTCGACGAGACGTCCGCGCCCGTCCTCCACGAGGAAGGGGTTGGCCAGGGTCAACGGCTGCTCGAGCGGTTCCATGGCGACCTCGGGCAGCACCAGGCGCTCGGCGTCGGGCGCGCTGGTCAGCGTGGTGGCGTCGAGGGCCGCTGGCTGACCCAGGTGCGCCGGTCGGCCGACCCGACGAGGCGCTCGACCACGGCGGCACCCCGATCGCCCTGGGCGTCGACCACGTCGCCCAGGCCGGCGGCCAGGAGCGCAGCGGTGTCGATCTCGACGTAGGGACCGGCTACGACCTGGCGGCCGCCGACGGTCGCCCCCAGCTGATCCAGGAGGTCGGGTGCGCTGGCGGCCAGGGCTTCGAGGGTCTCGGGGCGGGGCACCACGGTCAACGGCACGTCACTGGCGCCCAGGGCGGCGGCGGCGGTGGCCACGGCCACCCGGGAGAGGTCGTCGAGGGAGGCGGTCCCATCGGGCTGCAGGGCCAGGGGGCGGTGACGGGCTGGACCCAGGCCACATCGAGCGGACGGGCATCGTCCCTCCGGGTGCGCACCAGGTGGGTGGTGAAGCTGTCGACCTCGGCGCCGGCCTCGGCGTCGTGCAGCACCACCCGCACCGGGTGGACGCCGGCGTCGGCCAGGACCACGGGGCGCTCGCCGTTGGCGGCGGTCGTCGGGCTGCTGGCGATCGGGACCGTCACCCGCGCTGCGCCGGCGTCGTCAAGTTGGATGTCGGCGAGCGGTGTGGGCCCGCGGCGCCACAGCTCGTCGCCCAGGAGGCGGCCCTCGATGGTCTGGCTGAACTGCGAGCGCGACGTCACCGCCTCGCGCACGCTGATCTCCAGGGCGAGGTCTTCGGGTCGGCGCACGCCGGCCAGGTCGGCGCGTAGCTCGAAGGCACCGTCGGGCTCCACCCAGGGCGTCTGCGACGCCAGCGAGATGCGCCCGCCCGGGCCCATCTGGCCGATCTGGCCGAGGGCCGCGGCGGGGGTGACCGCCACCGGGGCCACCACGGCCACGACGAGGAGGATGACGAGGCCGACCGGCACGGCGAGGTTCGTGCCGGCGAGGGCCGCCGGTACCCGCGGCATCAGGGGGTGAGCTCGCGGTCCCCGAGCCGCCGGGTCAGCACGGCCAGGCCCGAGGGCTCGAGCCGGAAACCCAGGTGCTGGTACAGCCGCAGGGCCCGCTCATTGCCCACCTGGGTGTTGACGACCGCTCGGTCGGCTCCCCGGCGCCGCATCCATCGCAACCCGTCGAGCACGAGGGACCGGCCGAGGCCCCGGCCCTCACAGGCGGGGTCGACGGCGAGGCGCTGCACGTAGCCCCGGGCCCCCGACCGCCCCGAGACGGCGTAGCCGAGGACGCGCTGGCCCACCACGACCCGGAAGCGGGCGTGGCGGGTGGCACCGAGGGCTTCGGCCAGCCCGGCGTGGTCGAGGCGCCAGAACGGCGGGAAGGCCAGGGCGTCGAGAGCGAGGACCTGGTCGCGATCGCGCCGGCGCCCGGATCGGATGGGTGCAGCCGAGGCGAGAGGTAAGGAGTCGAGGTGGCGGGACAACAGGTGCAACTCCTCGCGCACGTGGAAGCCGGCGGCGAGGAAGCCTTGCTGCTCGGCGACTCCGAGGGCGCCGGTCACCGCCTCCAGGTAGCCCTGGCTGGCCAGGACCTCGCAGCAGCGCTGGACCATGCCCGCGCTGGCCGGGGGCGTCTCGGCCACCGGGGCCACATAGGCCAGGCGCTGGTCTCCCCGCCATGGGCCCACCCGGAGGCGCTCGGTCCCCCAGCGCACGACCCGCAGCCCCGGCATGGGATGTGAGGGTACGACCTCCCGGCAGGCACCGGGGCGCCACGCGAACGAGCCGCCCGGGGGAAGGGCGGCTCGCTCTCAGGGGGATTGGTTAGGTGGGACCGGTCGGCTGCAGCGACAGGGCGGGGTCGCCACCACAGCCGTTCCGGTCTCACCTTGTACAGCAACTATCGGCAGGCGCCGGCTACACCTTGAGCACTTTCTCCGGATTTCTTTTCCGACCGCTCGAGCTCTCTTGACCGGGGATCGACCTGGCGACCACGGGAACGTGGCCTCGGCCACCTCCATCGGCCCGGCCCGGCGCCGCCGGTACCGTGGGCGCCATGGTCCCCGAGCGGCTCCGGCCTGTCCTGGCCGAGGTGGCGCCGCTGGCCGAGCGCTTCACGGCCGCCGGTCACCGCCTCTACCTGGTGGGGGGCACGGTGCGCGACCTGCTGCTCGGGCGGGCGCTGGAGCACGGCGACTACGACCTCACCACCGACGCCCGCCCCGAGGAGATCGAGGCGGTGGTTCGACCGTGGGCCGATGCCGTGTGGCTCCAAGGCAAGCGCTTCGGCACGATCGGCGCCCGCCACCGGGGGCGAGACTACGAGATCACCACCCACCGGGCCGAGGCCTATCACCCCGACTCCCGCAAGCCCGACGTTCGCTTCTCCACCGAGGTCGAGGCCGACTTGTCCCGGCGGGACTTCACCGTCAACGCCATGGCCCTGGCTCTGGGCGGGGGAGCTCCCCGAGCTGGTCGACCCCTTCGACGGCGCCGTCGACCTGGCCACGTCCCGCCTGCGCACGCCCCTGGCCCCCGAGGTGTCCTTCTCCGACGATCCGCTGCGGATGCTGCGGGCCGCCCGCTTCCTCGCCGGCTACGGGCTCGTCCCCGAAGCCGAGGTGGTCGACGCCGTGCGGGCCCTGCACCCCCGCTTGGAGATCGTCTCGGCCGAGCGCATCCGTGACGAGCTCGACAAGCTGGTCGTGGTCCCCCAGCCCGAGGCGGGGTTGCGGTTCCTGGTGGAGACCGGCCTGGCCGAGGAGTTCCTCCCCGAGCTGCCCGGCATGGCCCTGGAGGTCGATCCGATCCACCACCACAAAGACGTGCTCGCCCACACCATCGCGGTGGTGGCCAAGACCCGCCCCGAGCGCATCGTGCGCCTGGCCGCGCTCTTCCACGACGTGGGCAAGCCCAAGACCCGCTCGTTCGGCCCCGGGGCAAGGTCAGCTTCCACCACCACGAGGTGGTCGGCGCCCGCATGACCCGGGAGCGCATGCAGGCCCTGCGCTACCCCGCCGACGACGTCGACGCCGTCTCCCGCCTGGTGGAGCTGCACCTGCGCTTCCACACCTACAAGATGGGCTGGACCGACAGCGCCGTGCGCCGCTACGTGCGCGACGCCGGCCCGCTGCTCGACGAGCTCAACGAGCTCACCCGCTGCGACTGCACCACCCGCAACCGCCGCAAGGCCGAGGAGCTGTCCCGGCGGATGGACACCCTCGAGGAGCGCATCGAGGTCCTGGCTGCCCGAGAGGAGCTCAGCCGCATCCGCCCCGACCTCGACGGCAACCAGGTCATGGCCCACCTGGGCCTGGCCCCGGGACCGGTGGTGGGCCAGGCGCTCGACTTCCTCCTCGACCTCCGCCTGGAGGAGGGCCCGCTCGGAGAGGAGGAGGCGTTGCGCCGCCTCGATGCCTGGTGGGCGGCCCGCACCGCCTGACCTGGGCGCCGCTGGGCCCCTGCCGACAGATCAGCGACCGTTCACAGCGGCGAAACAGAGCCGAAACGTCCTGGCGGCAGCCTGTCGGCGGCAAGTGACCCCGAGACGGGAGTGTGGGCATGGACAGCGGCGATACCGCCTGGATGTTGACCTCGACCGCCCTGGTGCTCTTCATGACGCCGGGGCTGGCGCTGTTCTACGGAGGCATGGTCCGTTCCAAGCACGTGCTGGGGATGCTCATGCAGAACTTCGCCGCCATGGGCCTGATCGCGGTGTTGTGGGCGCTGGTCGGGTTCTCCCTGGCCTTCGGCGACTTCGGCAACGGCGGCGTCCTCGGCAACCTCGACTTCCTCGGCCTCGCCGGCGTGGGCATCGAGCCGGGGTTGGAGCTGACGATTCCCTTCGTGCTCTTCGCTGCCTACCAGATGACCTTCGCCGTCATCACCCCTGCCCTCATCACCGGGGCCACCGCCGACCGCATGAAGTTCAGCGCCTACCTGGTGTTCATCGGGGCCTGGTTGGTCCTGGTCTACGCCCCCGTGGCCCACTGGGTCTTCGCCGGGGGCTGGCTGGCCAGCCTGGGCGCCCTCGACTTCGCCGGCGGCGCCGTGGTCCACATGAACGCCGGGGCCGCCGCCCTCGGGGTGATCCTGGTGCTGGGGCCGCGCCGGGGCTGGCGCAGCGAGGCCATGCCGCCCCACTCGCTGCCCCTGACCATGCTCGGTACCGGCATCTTGTGGTTCGGCTGGTTCGGTTTCAACGCCGGCTCGGCCCTGGCCGCCAACGGCGTGGCCGCCCAGGCGGTCATGAACACCTTCCTCGCCGCCTCGGCCGCCATGTTGACCTGGATGCTGGTCGAGCGGATCAAAGACGGCCACGCCACCACGCTGGGGGCGGCGTCGGGCGTGGTGGCCGGCCTGGTCGCCATCACCCCGTGCGCCGGCTTCGTCGGGGGGATGAGCCCCATCCTCATCGGAGGCGCTGCCGGCGTCGTCTGCGTGCTGGCCATCGGCCTCAAGAACCGCTTCGGCTACGACGACTCGCTCGACGTCATCGGCATCCACCTGGTCGGCGGGCTCCTCGGGTCGGTCGTGCTCGGCCTCTTCGCCGACAGCGCCGTCAACGAGGTGGCCACCGACGGGCTGTTCCTCGGGGCGGGGCCGGCCTGCTGGTCGACCAGATCGTGGCCAGCGTCGCCGTGCTCGCCTTCTCACTGGTCGTGTCCGCCGCCCTGGCCAAGGTGATCGACGCCACCATGGGCCTGCGCATCAGCGCCGACCAGGAGCTCGAGGGCCTCGACCGCAGCCAGCACGCCGAGACCGCCTACATCCTCAGCGACCTCGGTTCCTCCTCGGGGCCCCGGTCACCCACCAGGGCCAGGGTGAGCCCACCCGGGTGGGCTAGCGCCTCACTCGCCGCCCCGTTCCTCGTGGCCCCGTTCCTCGCCGAAGCGCTGCCACCCGGCGTCGGTGATGGAGCGGGGCTCGAAGAACAGGCAACCTTGCGGGCAGGCGAAGGGCGTGTCGTGGTTGGCCTCCACCCGGCAGCGCTGGACCACCCCATCGGCCATGGTGCGGGTGGAGTAGTGACGGCAGTCCCGGCGCACGCCCACCGCTCCATTGTGCAACCGCACCACAGGCGGTGGGCGCCACCGACGGGCCGAACCACCGCGACCCGAGCTGCGAGGAACGCGCGATGAAGCTGGTCACCGCCGTCATCAAGCCCCACAAGCTCGACGACGTGAAGTCGGCGCTGTCGGAGTACGGGGTCAAGGGCCTGACCATCACCGAGGCGTCGGGCTACGGGCGCCAGAAGGGCAAGACCGAGGTCTACCGGGGGACGGAGTACACCGTCGACGTCATCCCCAAGACCCGCATCGAGGTGTTGTGCGACCTCTTCGACGCCGAGGACGTGGCGTCGGTGATCGTGGCCGCGGCCCGCACCGGCAGGATCGGTGACGGCAAGGTGTGGATCAGCGAGGTCGACCGGGTCATCCGCATCCGCACGGGCGAGGTCGGCGAGGAGGCACTGTGACCATCGACTCGACCGGACCAGACGCGACCGACCAGGGCCCGCCGACGGCCCCGCCGGCGGGCGACATCGCCGACCGGCGGGGGGCAGTGATCGGCGATGGGTCGCGGCGGGGCCGGGCGCTGTGCCGGGCCCTCTCGGCGGTCACCGACGAGTGGCTGGGCTCGGTCTACGCCTCGGCCACCGACCTCACGCCGGCCCCGGCGCTGGCGCTGGTGGCCGTCGGTGGCTACGGCCGGGGGAGCTGGCGCCCGGTAGTGACCTCGACCTGTGGCTCCTCCACGGTGGCGACCTCGACGCCGCGGCCCTGACCGCCCTGGCCGAGCGCCTCTGGTACCCGGTGTGGGATGCAGGGCTGAAGCTCGGCCACGCCGTGTTCACCCCCGCCAGGCCCTGGCCCTGGCGGCCAGGAGCTCGACACCGCCACCGCCAGCCTGTCGATGCGCCACCTGGCCGGCGACGAGTCCCTGTCGGCCGACGTGAGGGCCCGGGCCCTGGCGCAGTGTGGCGCAAGCGCTCGGCCCGCTTCCTGGCCGAGCTGCGTGACCGGGTGGCGGCGCGCCACGCCGGGCGACGAGGTCGCCTTTCTGCTCGAGCCCGACATCAAAGAGGCGCGCGGTGGCCTGCGCGACGTGCACGCCCTGGGCTGGGCCGAGGTCGCTCGCCCCGTGCTGCTAGCCGGCGACGCCGCTGCCCTGGCCGAGGCCGAGGCCACCCTCCTCGAGGTGCGGGTGGAGCTGCATCGGGCCACGGGGCGAGCCTCGGACGAGCTCCTGCTCGAGCGCCAGGACGAGATCGCCGCCGCGCTGGGTGACGCCGGCGCCGATGCCCTGATGGCCCGGGTGGCGGCTGCGGCCCGGACGGTGGCCTGGACCGGTGACGAGGTGTGGCACCGGCTCTCGTCGTCACTGGCCGGACCGCTGGGCCGCCTGTTTCGGCGCGACCGACGACTCGGCTCGGGTCTTGTGCTGCGCGACGCCGAGGTACACGTCGAGGGTGATGCCGAGGTCGAGGGTGACCCTCGCTCGTGCTCAGGGCGGCGGCGGCGGCGGCCACCGCCGGCGTTCCCATCGACCGGCCCTCGCTCGAGCGCCTGGGCGCCTGCTCCCCTGTCCTGGATGGCCCCTGGCCAGAGGACGCCCGATTGGCCCTGGTCGACCTGCTGGCCACCGGCCCGCGGGCGATCCCCGTGCTCGAGTCGCTCGACCAGCGGGGTCTGGTGCACCGGGTGCTGCCCGAGTGGGAGCCCAACCGCAGCCGGCCCCAGCGCAACGCCTACCACCGCTTCACCGTCGATCGCCACCTGTGCGAGGCCGCCGCCAACGCCGCCGCCCTGACCACCGAGGTGTCCCGCCCCGACCTGTTGCTGGTGGGGACCTGGTTGCACGACCTGGGCAAGGGTTACCCCGGTGACCACACCGAGGTGGGCATGGAGCTGATGGCGGAGGTGGCTCCCCGGATGGGTTTCGCCGACGACGACGTCGCCACCCTCGTCGACATGGTCCGCCACCACCTCCTGCTTCCCGACGTGGCCACCCGGCGTGACCTGGCCGACGACGACGTCATCGAAGGGGTGGCCGCCGCCGTGGGCTCGCTCGACACCCTCGAGCTGCTGGCGGCCCTGACCGAGGCCGACTCGCTGGCCACCGGTCCCTCGGCGTGGGGCACGTGGAAGGCGGGCCTGGTGGCCGAGCTGGTCGAACGGGTTGCGCACGTCTTGCGGGGCGGGGCCGTGGCCGAGGTGACGGCCGCGGGCTTCCCGAGCCCGGAGGTGCGCCGGCTGTTGGCCGAGGGCACCCGGGTGGTGTCGGGCGAGGGGAACGTGCTCACCGTGGTGGCACCCGATCGACCCGGGCTGTTCTCCCGGGTGGCGGGCACCCTGGCCCTCAAGGCGGTGGCGGTGCGAGGGGCCGATGCGGTCAGCGCCGACGGTATGGCCGCCTCCCGGTTCGTGATCGAGCCGGGACCGGGAGGCTGCGATTGGGACGACGTGGCCACCTCGGTGGGACTGGCCCTCGACGGACGCCTGGCCCTGGCCGCCCGCGTGGCCCAGCGCTCGTCCCCGTCCCGGGCCCAGCCCCGGGGCACGCGCCTGCTGGCGCCGCCTCGGGTACGGGTCGACAACCCGCGTCGGCCACCTCCACGGTGGTGGAGGTGCGGGCGGCCGATCAGGTCGGTGTCCTGTACCGCATCACCGCGGCGCTGGCCGAGCTCGACCTGGACATCCGCATGGCCAAGGTGGCCACGCTCGGCAGTGAGGTGGTCGACACCTTCTACGTCAGCACCGCAGCGGGTGACAAGGTCTCCGACCGGGCCCACGCCCGGGAGCTGGAGCGAGCCATCCTCCACCGCCTCGAGCACTGACAGACGAGCTTCGCTCGTCGGTAGGCTCGCTCGCCGTGTCCAAGGCCCGCCAGCGCCAGAAGCAGAAGGCGCGTCGCACCCGTCGTGACCACGGGCTGCGGGAGGAGGCAGCGGCCGCCAGCCGGCCCCGCCGGCGGATGGGCCGGGCGCTCGTGGGCGTGATCGGCGTCATCGGCATCCTCTTCCTCGGCGTGCTGGGCAGCCTGGTCGGCCAGGATGCCCGCCAGGACAGCGCCCAGGACCAGGCGGTCGCCACGGACTCGACGGCCCCCGATACCACCCGACCGGGGCCCCCGGCCCGCCGCCGCCCTGCCCGGCGCCCGACGGCTCGTCGCCCCGCCGCACCCTCTTTCGACGCGGCACCGGCCATGTGCATCGACCCGGCGGCGCAGTACCGGGCCCGCTTCGTCACCTCGGCCGGGGTCTTCATCGCCGACCTCGATCAGCAGCGCTCGCCCCTGGCGGTCAACAACTTCGTGTTCCTGGCCCGTTACCACTTCTACGACGGCCTGGCCTTTCCCACCGTGATCCGCGACGCCTACGCCCAGACCGGCGACCCTGTCGCCCCGACCTGGTGGGGCCCGGCTACACCTTCCCCGACGACCCGCTGCCCCCTGCCGGCACCTACCAGGTGGGCTCCCTCGTCGTCGCCCACGAGCGACCCGACGACAACGGGAGCCAGTTCCTCATCCTCCTGGGGCCCCAGGGGGTCGAGCTGCCCCCCGTCTTCCCGCTGTTCGGCCAGGTCACCCAAGGCCTCGACGTGCTGGCCCGCATCGGGGCCGCCGGGGGCACGACGGCCGACCCGTCACCGGAGGACCCCCCCACCATCGAGCGCATCGACATCATCGAGACGCCGTAGCGCGGCCGACAGGCCGTCGAGCGCAGCGAGCTTGGCCTGTCGGGGCCAAGTAGCAGGGCCGCCGAAGGTGGATCGATGCCATGGTGATGGTTGACATCCCGCCTTCGCACCAGTAGACCGGCACGGTTCGTTGGGCGAGCTCTCCCGCGCGGGCGGGCGGCGCAACGGACGTGGGGCAGGTGCCACCGGGATGGTGGACAGCGGCCCCGAACGGCAAAATCAACAGCAAGAACCAACCTATCCCTACGAGTACACATGAGAGGAGGTGAAATTGGTGAAGAGTAAAGATGACATGGGGGGCGCCCGAAAGGGCACCGCGATGGGGCTGGCGGCAACGGCAGTCTCCGTGGTGCTTGTGATGCTCTTCGGCGGAACCGCGTCTGCACAGACGACGACCACCGAGCCGGCACCACGGCGACCCCCGAGACCACACCTGCAGCGACCAACGCCTCTGACGGTGGTGGAAGCGCGGACACCGGCGACGCCGGTGCCACAGGCAACGAGACAGGAACCACGGTCAACCAGACGGCCCCGCCCACGAAGATGTGTGGGACCGGTGGCTGCGTCGTGATCGTCGACCAGGACGCAGACGTTTCCAACAGCGGGAGCGCCTCGGCCACCACGGGCGGCAACACGGCGACCGGCAACGCCAGCGACAACACGGCGACCGGTGAGGCCAGACCGCAACCTCGGGTTCGGGCACGGGGTCGGGCGTGAGCAACAACACGGCCGGCACCTCCAACACGTCGGACGGCAGTGCCGGCATCACGACCGGCCCGGCCACGGCGACGGGGAACCACTCCACCACGACGATCAATCAGATCGCCGACGTGGAGATCTCCGACGAGGACTGCGGTGGTAGGTGCCTTGGTGGCGTAGTGCTCATCAACCAGGGCGCGGACGTCTCCAACACCGGAGATGCCACCGCGACCACGGGTGACAACACCGCTACCGGCAACACCAGCGACAACGACGCTTCGACGTCCCAGGACAACGAAGCCGACGGTTCTGACGACGGCGATGCCATCGCCAGCAACAACGGCACGGCCAGCAACTCGTCCGACGGCGAGGCCAGCATCAACACTGGCGACGCCGACGCGACGGGCAACCGGTCGACCACCAACGTCAACCAGATTGCCAACGTCTCTATGGCCGGCAGCCTGGGTGGCGTCGTGTTGATCAACCAGGGCGCGAACGTCTCCAACTCGGGGACGGCAACCGCCGACACTGGTGGCAACACGGCCATGGGCAACGAGTCGAACAACGACTCGAACACAGTGCAGGGTGCGGTCTCTGGAGCCGGTCCACCTGATGGCGACGCCATCGCCACCAACGACGGACAGGCACACAACTCGTCCGACGGCAGCGCCGACATCACAACTGGCGACGCCACCGCGACGGGAAACCACTCTGAAACCAACATCACCCAGTCGGCAGACGTCGACATGAACGGCGGCATCGCCCTGATCGACCAGGACAGCGATGTCGAGAACAGCGGTTCGGCGAGCGCGGACACCGGTGACAACGAAGCCACCGGCAACGACTCCGAGAACGACGCTGACAGCGAGCAGGACGCCGATGCTGACGCCGATGACGGCGACAACACGGTTGCGGCCAACTTCGGGCTGGCGGAGAACGCCAGCGACGGGTCGGCCGAGATCACCACGGGAGACGCCGACGCCACCGGCAACGCGGCGACCACGAACATCGCCCAGACCGCTGACGTCGAGGGTGCCCATTCGCCCTCATCGACCAGGACAGCGACGTGGACAACCACGGCGACGCCGAGGCCGACACCGGTGACAACGAAGCCACCGGCAACGACTCGGACAACGACGCTGACAACGACCAGGAAGCCGACGCCGACGCAGACGACGCCGACGGCTCCAGCGTGGCCAGCAACTTCGGTGAAGCCAGCAACGACTCCGACGGCACGGCCACCATCCATTCCGGTGACGCCACCGCCACGGGGAACGACTCCACCACCAACGTCCTCCAGGAGGCCGATGTGGACGGCGGTTCCTTCGCTCTGATCGAGCAGGACACCGACGTCGACAACGAGGGTGACGCTGACGCCGACACCGGCGACAACGAAGCCACCGGCAACGACTCCGACAACGAGGCCGACAACGACCAGGACGCCGATTCCGGTGACGGCGAGGACAACAGCGTCGCCGCCAACTTCGGCTCGGTCACCAACTCCAGTGACGGCACCGCCGACATCACCACCGGTGATGCCACGGCGACCGGCAACGCCGCCGACGACAACGTGGCCCAGGTGGTCAACGTCGAAGGCGGTGACGACGACGACTTCGGCTTCGTGCTCGTCGAGCAGGACGTCGACATCGACAACGAGGGCGACGCTGACGCCGACACCGGCGACAACGAAGCCACCGGCAACCGCTCGGACAACGAGGCGGACAACGACCAGGAAGCCGACGCTGGCGACAGCGACGGCAACACGGTCGCCACCAACTTCGCCAGCACTGCAACCAACGGCCACCATCGAGACCGGTGACGCCACTGCTGTCGGCGTCGACGCATCGACATCGTGCAGGTGGTCAACGCCGAGACCGGTGACGGCTCGAGCGACGACGACCAACGTCGGCTGCACGGTGCGTCAACAGCGACACTGCGACGACGGCAACGGCTTCGGTGCTCTCATCGAGCAGGACGCCGACATGGACAACGACGGTGAGGCCAAGGCCAAGACCGGCGGCAACGACGCCACCGGCAACAGCTCCGACAACGACGTCGGCCACCAACGACCAGGACGCCGACGCTGATGACAGCGACGGCAACCTGATCGTCACCAACGACGCCGGTCAGACCGAGCAACGACTCCGACGGCTCCGCCACCATCGAGACCGGTGACGCGCCACCATCGAGACCGGTGGCCCACGCCGTGGGCGTCGACGCCAACACCAACATCGGCCAGTTGGCTTCGGCCGACATCGAGGATGACGGCTTCGTCATCTCCGATCAGGACGTCGACGTCGACAACGACGGTGACGCCGAGGCCGACACCGGTGACAACGACGCCACCGGCAACACCTCGGACAACGACGCTGACAACGACCAGGACGCCGACGCCGAAGACGGCGACGGCGACACGGTCGTGACCAACGACGCCACGACCAGCAACGACTCCGACGGCACCGCCACCATCGACACCGGTGATGCGCAGGCCGTGGGCGTCGAAGCCAACACCAACATCGGCCAGTTGGCTTCGGCCGACATCGAGGATGACGGCTTCGTCATCACCGATCAGGACGCCGACGTGAAGAACGACGGCGACGCCGAGGCCGACTCCGGCGACAACGACGCCGTGGGCAACGAGTCGGACAACGACGCTGACAACGACCAGGACGCCGACGCCGAAGACGGCGACGGCGACACGGTCGTCGTCAACAACAACGCCACCACCAGCAACAACTCCGATGGCACCGCCAGCATCACGACCGACTGCGCATGCGCCATCGGCGTGCACGCCAACACCAACATCGGCCAGGTCGCCAATGGCGACATCGAGGGTGACGGCTTCGTCATCTCCGATCAGGACGCCAACGTCGAGAACGACGGTGACGCTGAGGCCGACTCCGGCAACAACGACGCCGTGGGCAACGAGTCGGACAACGACGCTGACAACGACCAGGACGCCGACGCCGAAGACGGCGACGGCGACACGGTCGTGACCAACAGCGCCGACACCAGCAACGACTCCGACGGCACGGCGACCATCGACACCGGTGACGCCACGGCCTTCGGTGTGGTGGCTGACACCAACATCGTCCAGTCGGTCTCGGCCGACATCGAGGGTGACGGCTTGCGACAGCGTCATCACCGATCAGGACGCCAAGGTGAAGAACGACGGTGACGCCAGGGCCAACTCCGGCCGCAACGACGCCGTGGGCAACGAGTCGGACAACGACGCTCGGACAACGACCAGGACGCCGACGCCGAAGACGGCGACGGCGACACGGTGGTGAGCAACAACGCCGACACCAGCAACGACTCCGACGGCACCGCCGAGATCACCACCGGTGATGCGGCTGCGGTCGGGGTTCTCGCCGAACACCAGACATCGATCAGTCGGTCTCGGCCGACATCGAGGATGACGGCTTCGTCATCTCCGACCAGGACGCCGACGTCGAAGAACGACGGTGACGCCGTGGCCGACACCGGTGACAACGACGCCACCGGCAACAAGTCGGACAACGACGCTGACAACCGCCAGGACGCCGACGCCGAAGACGGCGACGGCGACACGGTGGTGACCAACAACGCCGACACCAGCAACGACTCCGACGGCAAGGCGACCATCGACACCGGTGACGCCACCGCCTTCGGTGTGGTCGCTGACACCGACATCGACCAGTCGGTCTCGGCCGACATCGAGGATGACGGCTTTCGTCATCACCGATCAGGACGCCAAGGTGAAGAACGACGGCGACGCCAGGGCCAACTCCGGCCGCAACGACGCTGTGGGCAACAAGTCGGACAACGACGCTGACAACGACCAGGACGCCGACGCCGAAGACGGCGATGACGCCGACACCGGCGACAACACGCCAACAACGCCGACACGCCAGCAACGCCAGCTCCGACGCCGAAGATGGCGACCGAGATCACCATCGGTGATGCGGCTGCGGTCGCTGAGATCTCACCGGTGAAGGCGGCACTCGCCGACATCGATCAGTCGGTCTCGGCCGACATCGAGGATGACGGCTTCGTCATCACCGATCAGGACGCCAAGGTGAAGAACGACGGTGACGCCGTGGCCAAGTCCGGTGACAACGACGCCGTGGGCAACAAGTCGGACAACGACGCTGACAACGACCAGGACGCCGACGCCGAAGACGGCGACGACGACACGGTGGTCAGCAACAACGCCGACACCAGCAACGACTCCGACGGCAAGGCGACCATCGACACCGGTGACGCCACGGCCTTCGGTGTGGTCGCCGACACCGACATCGACCAGTCGGTCGACGGCCGACATCGAGGACGACGGCTTCGGCTTCGTCATCACCGACCAGGACGCCAAGGTGAAGAACGACGGCGACGCCAGGGCCGACACCGGCCGCAACGACGCACCGGCAACAAGTCGGACAACGACGCTGACAACCGCCAGGACGCCGACGCCGAAGACGGCGATGGCGACACGGTGGTCAGCAACAACGCCGACACCAGCAACGACTCCGACGGTTCGGCCGACATCAAGACCGGGTCCGCCAATGCCATTGGCATTGGTGGCCGCGACGGTGTCGACCTTCCCGAGATCCCTGACCTCTGCGAGGACAAGGATGACAAGGACAAGCCGGACGAGGGCGACAAGCCCAAGCCCGACGAGGGCGACAAGCCCAAGCCCGACGAGGGCGACAAGCCCAAGCCCGACGACGGCGACAAGGACCGGAAGCCTCCGGCCAAGCCCGTGGTCGAGAAGTTCAAAGACGTGAAGGTCAAGGCTCCGGCCCTGGCCGTCACCGGCGTCTCGGTTGCGGTCCAGGTGCTTCTTGGACTGCTGCTGCTCGCCCTTGGCCTCTTCCTTCGCCGGAAGGGTCAGGCGGCGTAGTTTCAGCGCCGTTTGAAGGAGGGGGTGGCTTCGGCCGCCCCCTCTTTCGCGTCCGGGGTCCGTGTGGGACCGGGGGCGGCTGCACTACAGTGTCCCGATGACCGAGAACTCTGCGGAACTCTCCACGCCCTCCGTCAGACGCGGCGGGTCACGGCGGCCGGCGTCGGCCGACCAGGAGCGACTCGTCCGCCGTTACCTCAGCGCCCTGGAGGTCAACAAGGCCGGTCGAGGCGTCAAGCGGGCGGCGGACGCCGTGGGCAATCGGATCACCAAGGTCGACGAGCTCCTGGTGTCGGCCGATCCCCTCAGCCGGGTGCACCTGACCCAGGAGCGCATCGAGCTGCACGCCGAGTACGTGCGCATCACCAACGGGAACCACCCCGACCAGGGTCAACTCGAGCGTGACTTCATCCGGGTGGTGCGTAGCTATGGCGACCGCAACGGGATCACCTACGCGGCCTGGCGCCAGGTCGGGGTGGACGCCAAGGTGCTCGAGCAGGCCGGGATCCAACGGGCGGACAAGAAGCCGCCGCCGGCCGCCCTGCGAGCCGCAGAGTCGGCCTTGGCCGAGTCCTCGGCCCCACCGCCGGGCGAGGCCCCTCCGTCGACCGACGAGACCGCCGAGTCGACGGAAGCCCCGGGAACGGCTCTCAACGGCTCCGTGCCCTCGGCGATCGTTCCCGGCCGGACCACGACGCCAGACGACCCGCCCACTCCGCCTCCGAGCGAGGTGGACCTCGACGAGCTGGCCGACCTGTTGGCCGAAGCCAGCCCCGGCGCGCCGGCGCCGGCGAAGGACGGCTCGGCTCAACCCCCGCTGAGCGAAGACCTCGGCCCGGTGAGCGGGCTCGTCGCCAACCGACCCAGCCGAAGCCCGGAGGCCGCCGGCTCCTGACCCAGGCCGGGACACCGCACGCCCGCAAGGGCCCGCTCCGGCCCGAACGCGGGTGACGGGGTGGTGGGTCACGGCTCAGGGCCGACGTCAGTGAACCGGCACTAGCTAGCCTCACCCTGGTGGAGCCAGCCCTCGGCCCGGCACATGACCTGTTGCGCTGGAGCGAGGCGTTGGCCGGCATCGCTCGGACCGGGCTCGGCTTCACCGCCAACCTCTACGAACGGGAACGGTTCGAGGAGGTGTTGAAGGTGGCGGCCGAGATGCAGGCGGCGGCAACCTCTCCGTCACCCTCCGCCGCCAACCTCGTGCAGGAGTGGATGGCGACCGTGGGTGAAGGCGTGGCCGGCTACGTCACCCCCAAGGCGGCGGTGGGCGCCGTCGTGGGCAATGACCGGGCCGAGATCCTCCTGGTCCAGCGGGCCGACTCGGGGGTGTGGCTCTATCCCACCGGGTGGGCCGACATCGGATATTCCCCCGCCGAGGTGGCGGTCAAGGAGGTGGCGGAGGAGACGGGGATCCATTGCCGCCCGGAGCGGCTGATCGCCGTGCTCGACGGTCTGCGCCTGGGGTTCTCCCGCATCCCGCTCTATTCCCTGGTCTTCCACTGCCGGTTGGTGGGCGGCGAGCTACGGGCCCACCCCCTCGAGTGCGCGGACGTGGGGTGGTTCGCCGAGGACGCGCTCCCTGTGCCCATGGCCGGAGCGGCCCGCTGGGCGCCCGTCGCCTTTGCCGCCATCCGGGGCGAGCCCGTCGACGTCGTCTTCGACGCCCCCCGCTGACCACGGGAGGTCGATCAGGCGGGAGGCGAGGCCAGTTGCTCGAGCAGGGCGGACACGATGGAGATCCGACCGCCGGCCGCCTCCCAGCGCAGGGCGATGGCCTGATGGTCGACCAGCCCGGCGGTCTCGGGGGCCATGCCGAGCGCGGTGGTGGCCGCGGCCGCCAGGGGGACCGGTTCCAGTGACTCCCCGTAGGCGCTGAACGCCTCCAGCCCGTCCCACAGAGCCGCGGGAGCCGCCGGGGGCTCACCGTCGCCGGCCAGGGCCAGGGCCACGGCGGCGAAGAGCTCGTAGGTGGGGGTGGACGGCGGGCGCCGGAACCCGGCGACGGGATGGAGTCGCCACTCGAGCGCCTGGCCGCCCGGCCCGTCGTCCCGGAGCCAGACCTGCGACCCGTTCACGTAAGCGTCGACGGGCTCGCCGAAGCGCCGATCGAGGGCCAACACCAATTCGGCGCTGATGGGCCAGATGCAGGTGGCCACCAGGTCGGGCATTGCTCGACGGTAGAGGGAGCGGTGGAATGAGACGAACTCCGCCCGCAGGGCGGACGGGCAGAGCCAACACGGGCTCAGGGCGGAGGGGCGCAGGCGGACGGGCCCAGGGCGAACCTGGCCCAGGGCGACCGGCTGGCAGGATGCACCGGGTGCGTCGCCTGCTTCCCATCCTCGCGGCCGGGGCGCTCTGGGTTGGTGCCTGTAGCGGCGACGGGCCCGGGCCCACGGGCCGGGCCGACGGCCCGTCTCCGGCCGGCCCGTCGGGATCCGCGGGCCCGCCGGTCACCACCACCACCACACTGTCGCCCCTGCCTCTCGGCCCGGCCCAGCCCGCCACCGACAGCTGCCCGGCAGTACCGGGCCAGACCGCCCCCGACCCCGATCGACCCCGCTACACCATGTCGGTGCGGGTGCTCCCCGGCGAGGCCGCGGTGGAGGGACGACTGACCGTGCGCTTCCGTCCCGACCTGGCCACCGACCGTCTGGTGTTCCGGCTCTGGCCCAACGGGCCCCGCCCCGCCGCCGCCGGCGCCCACCTCGAGGTCGGACCGGTCTTCCTCGGTGCTCCCGTCCCCGTCCCCACCGACCGGCCCGACCCCACCACCCTGGTCGTTCCCCTCGAGTCGGGACTCGGCGCTGGTGACCTGATCGAGGCCACCATGCCCTGGCGCCTGTCGCTCCCGGGGAATTCCGACGACCGCCTGGCTCATTCCGGCGACGCCATCCGGCTGGGCTCGTTCTTCCCGGTCCTGGCCTGGGAGCCGGGTGTGGGCTGGGCCACCGACCCGCCGACGGCCGGCTTGGCCGAGACCTCCATGGCGCCGGTGGCCGACTTCGCCTACTCGGTGACGGTGCCCGACGGCCTCGACGTGCTGGCCTCGGGCGTGCGGGAAGGGAGCCGGTGGCGGGCCGCGGCCACCCGGGACATCGCCATCTCCATCGGCCGGTTCCGCACCGCCGAGGCCGAGGCCCGCGCCCCTGGTCCGGTGGCGGTGACCGTCGGGGTCCACGAGAGCCTCGACGAGGATCCCGAGGCCTACCTGACCAAGGTGGTGGACGCTCTGGAGGACTTCGCCCGACGGTTCGGGCCCCATCCCTACCCCACCTACACCCTGGCCCTGACCCCGGGCCTGTCGGGTGGGGTCGAGTACCCGGGTCACGTCATGCAGGGACCGGGGACGCTGGCTCGCACCACCTCCCACGAAGTGGCCCACCAGTGGTTCTACTCCCTGGTCGGCAACCACCAGGGCCGCGACCCCTGGCTGGACGAGGGCCTGGCCACCTGGGCCGAGGCCCGCTTCGAGAACTCGCTCGACCGGATCGTCGACCGGTCCGTACCCAGCGTGGGCCGGGACCAGGTGGGCCGACCCATGGCCTTCTGGGACGACCACCCGGCGGCCTACTACCGGTCGGTCTACGTCCAGGGTGCCCAGGCCCTGGCCGCGCTGGGCGACGCCGACGGGGTCGACTGCGCCCTCCGCCACTACGTCGCCACCCAGGCCTTCGCCGTGGCCCGCCCCGAGCACCTGCGCTCGGCACTGGAGGTGCGCTTCGCCGACGCCGGAGCCACCCTGGCCGCCTTCGGGGCCGTCTGACCGTCCTGTCGCCGGCACGGAAGGGTGGCTCATTGGCCGGGTGGTAGCGGCTCCCAGGCGGGCCGGAGGAGCCTTGGCCCCCCAGTCCGACCGCAGGTGGTAAGCCGAGCCGCCGCCTCTCGGGCCCCCGGAGCCGTCGACGGCGTCGAGGAGGTCAGGCCCCGGCCGGTGCCGCCGGCACCAGGCCGCAGGCGGCCCGGGCCCCGGCGTCGCCGGTGCTGTTGGTCATGTCGTCGGGGCCGGGCTGGCCGGCGTCGGCGGCGGTGTAGCGGTCGGGGATGTTGGCGAAGTTGTCGGGGCTGGCGTGGATCATCACGGCCGCCCCATCGCCTTCGGCCAGCTCTTCCAGGGTGAAGGTGTCGAGGTCGACGGTCAGGCGGGCGGTCCCGTCGCTGGCGACAGGAAGGCTGGGCATGTCGCCGTCGTGGTCACCGTGGGAGCCGCCCCCGCCCACGAAGTGGCCCTTGGCCGTGGTGAAGGGACCATCGGGGGCGTCGGCCTCGCACAGCCCGACATCGTGCACGTGGAACCCGTGGAATCCCGGATCCAGGCCCTCGAGACGAGCGCTGACGCGGACCCCGCCGTCGCGGGCCGAGAGGGTGACCGTGCCCACGTCGTTGCCTTCGGCGTCGGTCATGGCCACTTCGGTCCCCTCCCCTTCTTCTTCCTCGTGCTCATCGGGGGAGGAGACGTCGGTCGTCTCGGGCGAGGCCTGATCGGAGTCACCGGCGCAGCCGACCACGGTGAGGGCGGCCAGGGCCAGGGCGGCCAGCGGAAGCGGGGGTTGGCGCATGGTGCCACCGTAGCCGGTCGGCGCCAGGCGGTCAGTCCGGCGACCGGTTGCGCAGGAAGCGCTCGACCTCCTCGGCCAGCGAGGCGGTGGAAGCCCCTTCGTCGCGATCGAAACGCTCTTCGAGGGTCTCGAGGTAGCCGGTCATCTCCTCGTCCTCGGCCACGATCTCACTGACCTGACGCTCGTAGGCGGCCGCCGCGATCTCCAGGTCGGTGACGACGGTGGGGACGCCCACCAGCTCGGCGGTGTGTTCCACCAGGGCCAGCGCCGCTTTGGGGGAGGGAGCGCCAGGGACGTAGGCGGGGACGGCCGCCCACAGCGACGCTCCGGCCAACCCGGCGCGGCGACAGGCGTCGCCCAGCACCCCCACGATGCCGGTCGGGCCCTCGTACCTCGAAGGGGTCAGCTCCAAGCGTTGCACGATGGCCGGGTCGGCAGCCGTTCCCACCACCGAGGTGGGGCGGGAATGGGGCACCTCGGCCAGCAGGGCGCCGAGGGTGAGCACCAGGCGGGCATCGATCGAGTGGGCCACGTCGACGATCTGGGCGCAGAAGCGGCGCCAGTGCAGTTGGGGCTCGGTGCCCACGAGGACGACCACGTCGGTACCCGACGTGGTCCCCCAGGTGAAGATGTTCGCCGGCCATTCGATGACCCGGTCCCCTTCGTCGTCGAGGTGGACCCGCGGTCGGGTGGTGGTGAAGTCGAAGAACTCCTCGGCGTCGATCTCGGCCAGGGGCTCGGGCGCCCATCGGTCGGCGAGCCACTGGGCGGCGAGGCTGGCGGCGTCGCCGGCGTCGTTCCAACCCTCGAAGGCGGCGATGAGCACCGGACGAACGAGTGGGGGTCGTTCGCCGTCGATCCAACGGAGGTCCATGGCGTCGAGGGTATTGACGAGTTGGCCGGGCCACGACGGGCACGGAGACGGGCCGGAGGGGCAAGGCGGCCGCAGGGAGGACGGGGGCGGCAGGGAGGACGGGGCGCCAGGGACGGTAGCCTCGTGGGGGGTGGCCCGTTCCTCCCCGGCGTCGATGCCCGACGCCATGCTCGACATCCTCACGGCGGCCCGACCCCGGCTGCGGGGCCGGCTCCACCAGGTCGTGTTCTTCCTCAGCATCCCTGCCGGCGTGGCCGTGGTGCTCGCCACCCGGGCTGGCCCGGCCCGCATCGGGGCGGTGGTCTACGCCCTCAGCCTGACCGGCCTGTTCGCCACCAGCGCGGCCTACCACCGCCTGGCCCAGTCGGTCCCGGCCCGCATGTGGATGCGTCGGCTGGACCACGCCATGATCTTCGTGCTCATCGCCGGCACCTACACCCCGCTCTGCCTCCTGGCTCTCGACGGTGCCTGGCGGGTCGTGTCGTTGTGCGTGGTGTGGGTGGTGGCGCTGATCGGTGTGGGACTCAAGGTCTTCCGACTCGAGGCCATGCGCCTGGGCAACTCGCTGTACCTGGTCCTTGGTTGGGCGGTGGTGGTGCTCGTTCCCCAGCTTGTCGGACGCCCCCTGGTCCTGGGCCTCATGGCGGCCGGAGGTGGCCTGTTCACCGGAGGCACGGTGGTGCTGACGCGGCGCCGGCCCGACCCGGTGCCAGAGGTCTTCGGCTACCACGAGGTGTGGCACTGTCTGGTGGTGGCGGCCTGCGCCTGCCACTACGCCATGATCATGGTGCTGGTGCGCTCCCCGTAGGAGCCTTCTCCTACACTCCCACCGACCACGATCACGAGGAGGCCGGTGAACAGCTCTGCCCCGTCACGCCGGCGTGCCGTCGCCGATCTGATGACCACGCCTGCCGTCACGGCACTGCCCGACGAGACCATGGCCGACGTCGCCGTACGCATGGAGACCAAAAGGGTGAGCTGCGTGGTGGTGGTCGAGGACGCTCGGCCCGTGGGCATCGTGACCGAGCGTGACATCGTCCGCTTCGCAGCCTCCGGTGCCGACGCCTCCACGGCGCTGGTGGCCGACTGGATGACCCCCAAGCCCGACACGGTGGAGCCGGGGTCCGAGACGGGCGCCGCCTTCGCCAGCCTGGCCGAGCGGGGCTACCGCCACATCCCGGTGGTCGACGACGGCCAACTGGTGGGCGTGGTGTCCATGCGCGACCTGATGAGGGTGGCCCAGATCCAGCCCATGCTCCACCCCGGCGAGGTCGAGGCCCCCAAGGGGTTGGCCGGGGTGATCGTGGCCGACACGGTGGTCGGCGACGTGCGGGGCCAGGAGGGTTTCTACCACTACCGCCAGTACTCGGCGCGGGAGCTGGCCGACAAGCGCACCCTCGAGGACGTCTGGGCCCTACTCTTCGACGGGGCCCTGCCCGACGCCAGCGGTCGCGCCGCCTTCAGCGCCGACAGCCGCTCCCTCCGGACCCTGCCCGACGCGGTGCGCCCGCTCCTGCCCGACATCGTCGGCGCCGGGGAGACCTTCCTGCCTCTCGAAGCCCTGCGCTCAGCGGTCTCGGTCACCTCCGCCGCCCTCGGCTTTCGGCCCAGCCTCGACATCAGTGCCGGCGAGCTGCGGGCCGACGCCGTACGTCTGTGCGCCCTGATCCCCACCCTCGTCTCCGCCCTGCACCGCCTCCGCCAAGGGGAGGAGCCGGTGGAGCCCGATCCCGGACTGGCCCACGCCGCCAACTACCTGTGGATGCTGACCGGTCGGCGACCCGAGCCCGAGCACGCCCGGGCGGTGGAGCAGTACCTCATCTCCACGGTCGATCACGGTTTCAACGTCTCCACCTTCACTGCCCGGGTCATCACCTCCACCGGAGCCGACGTGGGTGCCGCCGTGGTGGGGGCCATCGGCGCCCTGTCGGGTCCGCTCCACGGTGGCGCTCCGAGCCGGGCCCTCGACATGCTCGAGGCCATCGGTGAACCGGCGCGCGCCGAGGAGTGGATCCGGGCCGAAGTGGCGCGCGGCGGGCGGATCATGGGCTTCGGCCACCGGGTCTACAAGACCGAGGACCCCCGCTCCATCCTGCTGCGGGAGCTGGCCCAGCGCCTGGGGGGCGACAAGGCCGAGTTCGCGGCCACGGTGGAGCGGACGATCGTGGAGGTGTTGGCTGACCTCAAGCCCGGGCGGGAGCTGTACGCCAACGTGGAGTTCTACGCCGGCGTGGTCATGGAGCGCTGCGGCATCCCGCCCGAGATGTTCACCCCCACCTTCGCAGTCAGCCGGGTGATCGGGTGGTGCGCCAACATCCTCGAGCAAGCCGCCGACAACCGCATCATCCGCCCGAGCGCCCGCTACGTAGGGCCGCCCGCGCCCCAACCTGTCCCCCAGGTCTGAGCGTGGCCGGGGGGCTGACGGTCGGGGAGGTGGGTGCGGTCACCCCCGACCTGGTCGCCTCCTTCGCCCGCCTGATCCCCCAGCTCTCCCGCTCGTCACCTCCACCCGGCGAGGCCGAGCTGGCCGAGATGGTGGCGTCCCCGGCGACCGTCCTGCTGGTGGCCGGCACCGACGACGACGAGATCGTGGGCACCCTCACCCTGGTCCTGTTCCGCATCCCCACCGGGCTGCGGGCCTGGATCGAGGACGTGGTGGTCGACGAGTCGGCCCGGGGCACGGGCGTGGGGGAGGCCCTCACCCGCTCGGCGCTGGACCGGGCGGCCGTCGCCGGTGCCCGCAGCGTCGACCTCACCTCCCGGCCGTCCCGGGAGGCCGCCAACCGCCTCTACCGCCGCCTGGGCTTCCAGCCCCGGGACACCAACGTCTACCGGTTCGACCTGGGGAGCTAACGCAGACAGGGCCGTGTACCTCCTCCCGCAGCACGGGGAAGCCCAGCAATGAGGTGACTCGAGCGCCTCGAGCGGGTGGGGACGCTGACCCGCCCCCCGGCGACCCTCGACGCAGAGCTGCCCGTCGTCCCGAGCGACTTCCAGTTGCCGGCCAGGGCCGCCGCCGCTGCTCGCCACCGAGTAGGACCTTCGGCGGGCCGGGCTCAGCCGGCGACGTCGGCGGGGGTGACGGGGCGGCGTTCGGTCGACTCGTAGCCCACCGGCAACAGCACGTCGCCCAACTCGGTGGCGTAGTACACCTGCCAGGCGTGGTAGCCCAGGTAGGCCCGCTCGTCGGCTTCGATCTGCTCGGCGTAGGCGGTCACGGCGTTGACGTACCACGACACCGGGTTGTACCGGTACAGGGCGTTGGGAAGGTTGCCACTGCCACCTCCGTTGGCGGCCAGGTAGCGGGCGGCGGAGAGGATCGCGTCGTGGGGGTCGTTGATGTCGCCCTCGCCGTAGCTGGCCCAGGTGCTGGGGATGAACTGCATGGGCCCCTGGGCCCCGGCTGAGCTCAGCCCCCGGATGCGGCCCATGCGGGTCTCGGTGAGGTTCACCGCGGCCAGGTACTCCCAGGGCACCCCGTAGACCGCCTCTCCCTCCTCGTAGTAGGCCCGCAGCTCTTCGGCCGGTGCCGGTTCGACGATGCGCCAGGCGGGCAGCTTGGTCTGGGGCTTGGCGTGGGGCTGGGCCAGCTCGCGGCCGGCGGCCACGTTGGCGGCCGCCACCGACCGGAGCTCCTCGGGCAGGGCCGCAGCGACGGCCGCGTCCCAGTCGGGGCGGTCGGTGAGCGCCCGATAGGCCACTTGCTGGAGGTGACCGTGGTAGGCCAGCTCCTCAGGCGTGGGTGTCGGCGAGCGGATGGCCTGCTCGGCGATGCGGATCTGCTCGGCCAGGCCGGCGGGGGTGTCGGCGGCGACGGGGACCACGGTCAGCTCGGCGTCGGGCTCCTCCCGTTCCTCCGGCGCCGACGGCTCCTCGGTGGCCTGGCCCGGGGGGGGATCCGCTTCCGGTGGAACCGCCTCGGCATCGGCCTCCTCGGCCTCCGGGTGCACGGCGGCGGGGGGGGCGATGAGGGGTCGGGCCCGGGGGAGGCGGCTCAGGGTCTCACCCTGCACCCCGCTGGCCACTTTCAGGTCGGGGTCCCCGGTGCCGGACTCATAGGCCACCCCGGCGACCAGGGCGACGGCGGCGAAGGCGGCGACGAGGAGGCGACGGGACACGGCTGGCCAGGCTAATGGTGGCCGGTCGCAACTTGGCCGCGGCCTGACGGTTTGGACCACCCCCGCCCCGGCCCCGGGCCGGGCCCGGGCCCGGGCCACGCCGCCGTGGTGGGTGCCCCTTATCGCAGGAGACGGGCCAGAAGGCCGGTCACGGCCGCGTTGAAGGCATCGGGCGCCTCCAGGCTGGAGAGGTGGCCGGCCGCGGGCAGCACGGCCAGCGTCGACCCGGGGATGGCGTCGTGCAGGGCCCGGGCCACGTCGGGCGGCGACAAGGTGTCCTCGTCGCCGACGACGACGAGCGTGGGCACGTCGATGTGGGCCAGGTCCGGGGTGGAGTCGGGACGCCGTCTCATGGCCGCCAGGGCCCCGACGAACCCGGCCGGGGGGTTGTCGGTCAGGGCCCGGACGGCGCTGACCACATCGGGGCGGTGCCGGCGGGTGCGTTCGCCGAGGAGACCGTCGAGCAGGGTCTGGCGCAGGTCGGTCGTGCCCTGGGCCGCGACCTGGCGGGCCTGAGCCCGGCGCCGCTCGGCTACCTCGGGACGGTCGGGCCCGGGGCGGGTGTCGGCCAGCACCAGTCCGACCAGCCGCTCGGGATGGCGGCGGAGGAAGGCGAGGGCCGCGTAGCCACCCATGGACAGGCCGCCGAGCACGACCCGAGCGAGCCCGAGATGGTCGAGGAGGCCGGCGACCTGGTCGGCCCAGACGTCGACGGAGTAGGCGTCGGGGTCCTCGGGGGCGTCGGTGGCGCCGAAGCCGAGCAGGTCGGGCGCCACCACCCGGCCCCGCCCGGCCAGGGCCTGGATCTGGGGCGCCCACATGCCGGCGTGGAGAGGGAAGGCGTGCAACAGGACCAGGACGGGACCGCCTCGGCCTTGGTCGAGGTAGTGGACGCTGCGACCGGCGACGGTGGCGACGGGCATGTCCGGACCCTACGGGCCGTGCCGGTCCGGTCGGGACCGGGGCTGGCCTTCGGGACCGGCGTCAGGCCGGGTCGAGGCGGAAGATGGTCCCGGCGATGGAGATGACGTAGAGCTCCCCGGCGTCGTCTTCGTAGAACGACACCAGCGTCCCCTCGTCGACGCCGACACCGAGATCGGACCGGCCGGCCACCTTCCCGCCGCCGTCGACGGCCAGGGCCCAGAGCCGGGCGGTGCCCAGATCACCGAACACGTAGGCCCCTTGCAACGCCGGGATGCGGGCACCTCGGTAGACGAAGCCACCGGTCACCGAGAACCCCTCGTCGTGGGTGTACTCATAGACGGGGCCCACGGCCGACGGCGCAGGGTCACCATCGAAGGGGCGGGTACCCTCCAGGGCCGGCCAACCCAGATTGGCCCCCGCGGCCCGGTCGGGAGCGAGGCGGTTGACCTCCTCGACGGCGTTCTGGCCCACGTCGGCCAGCCAGAGGTCGCCGGTGACCCGGTCGAAGGAGAAGCGCCACGGGTTGCGCACGCCGTACAGGTAGATCTCACCCCGGCCTCCACCAGCGACGAAGGGGTTGTCGGCGGGAATGGCGTAGGGAGCCTCGCCGCCGGCCCGGGGATCGATGCGCAGCACGGAGCCGAGGAGCGTGGTGGTGTCCTGGGCGTTGCCATCAGGGTCGCCACTGCCCCCACCGTCGCCCAGCCCGAAGTAGAGGAGGCCGTCGGGTCCGAAGACCACGTGGCCCCCGTTGTGGTTGGCGAAGGGCTGGGCCACGCGCAGCAGGTTGCGGGGCGAGGGCTCGATGTCGGTGGCCCCGGGGCCCATGGTGTACTCGTCCAGACGGCTGTCGCCCTCGAGGTTGGTGTAGCTGACGTAGAGGTGGTTTCCGTCGGGGCTGAAGGTGAGGCCGAGAAGGCCCCGCTCGCCGTCGGTGGTGGTCTCCACCTCGAGCAGCGGCTCGGGCCGGACCCGGCCGTCGTCGACCACCATCACCCGTCCGGCCCGCTCGGCCACGAAGAACAGGTCGTGGCCCGGCCGCTCGGCCATGGCCACGGGCCCGTCGAGGGAGGCCACCTCGCTCAGCCGCAGTGACAGCCCGTCGAGCTCCTCCATCGAGGCGGTGGCCGCCCGGTCGGGCGGTGCCGGCGGCGTGGAGGAGGGCGGCGGGACCGGGACCGTGACCGACGGTTGGTCACTGGTGTCGCCGGGAGGCCGGTCACCGCTCCCACAGGCAACGGCCAGGAGGGCGGCCATTCCCACAAGGACCAGTCGGTTGGACATGGGCCATGCTCACACGGACAGGGACCGACTTCACCTCACCCCCCGCCCTCCCGGTGACCGGGTGAGGCGGGACAGGATGCTCTGGTTAGGATGCGAGGAATGCTCGGTTCCCTGGGTGCTCTCGCCCGCGCCCAGTTCGACCGCAAGCCCGTGCGTTACTCGCTCGTCTCGGTGGTGGCGGTCGGGGTCTCCCAGCTCGTGCTGATCCTGTGCAACGCCCTACTGGACTGGACGGCGGTGCCCTCCAACCTGATGGCCGTGTCCATCGGGTCCATTCCTTCCTATGCGCTCAACCGCTCATGGGTGTGGGGCAAGCGGGGCCCGAGCCACCTCTGGCGCGAGGTGGTGCCCTTCTGGGCCTTCGCGCTGCTCGGTCTGGCCTTCTCCACCTTGTTGGTCCACCTCGCCTCCCAGTGGAACGACAGCACCCTCGTGGTGAGCGCGGCCAATCTCACCGCCTTCGGCCTGCTGTGGGTGGCCAAATACCTGTTCCTCAACGCCCTGCTGTTCAAGGTGGTCGACGAGGCGGCCGACGACGTAGCCGACGACGTGGCCGACGAGGAGCTGGCCACCACCTGAACCCGTTCCTGCGCAGGCAGGCGGAGGCGGCCCGGGGGTTCCTGCCGGCCGACGAGGGCCTGGCCCTCTACCAGGCGGCCGTGCGCTCGGCCGTCGCCGTGGACGGCGCGCCTCTGGTGGAGATCGGGAGCTGGTGCGGCAAGTCCACCCTCTACCTGGGAGCGGCGGCGTCCGAGCACGGTCGGCTGGTCTTCGCCGTGGACCACCACCGCGGCTCTGAGGAGCAACAGCCGGGATGGGAGTGGCACGACGCCTCCCTGGTCGACCCCTCCCTCGGCGTGCTGGACACCCTGCCCGCCTTCCGCCACACGGTGCGCCAGGCCGGCTTGGAGGCGACGGTGGTGGCCGTGGTGGGCGACTCGCCCGCCGTGGCCCGCCACTGGCGAACCCCCTGTGCCCTGGTGTTCGTCGACGGCGGCCACGGCCCGGGGCCGGCCCACGCCGACTACGAGGGGTGGTCCCCGGCGGTGGCCCCGGGTGGGCTGCTCGCCATCCACGACGTCTTCCCCGATCCGGCCGACGGCGGCCGCCCGCCGTACGAGATCTACCGGCGGGCGCTCGGGGACGGCTTCGTGGAGGTGTCGGCCACCGGCTCGCTGCGGGTGCTGCGCCGCCCGTCTGTGTGATGCCCCATCGTTCTTTCGGCACTGAGCTCAGCAGGTGGGTCTCAGCGACGAACGCACGGGGGATCGGGTGAACAGCCCCGACGCCGGCGTCGTGCCCGACAGGGCGTCGGCCGCCAGGAGCATGGCGGCGGCGCTGTAGGTGGCCCGCTCCCCGCCCGGGCTCTGTTCCCCCACCCCTCCCGGGAAGTGGACCCCCTCCGGCAGGACCAGGCCCGTGTAGTAGGAACCGTCCCCGGCCCGCAGGGCCTGGGCCCAGGCCATCAACTGGAGGGCCCGGTCCTCCTCGCCCACCGCCAGGTGGGCCAGCACGCACTCGGCCGTCTCGGCGGCCGTCACCCACGGACGGTCGTGCACGCAGCGGGTGCCCACGCCCGGGATCACGAAGCGTTCCCACCCCCCGGCCAGACGCTGCCGGCCGAGGTCACCGCTCACCACCCCGGACAGCACCGGGTAGTACCAGTCCATGGCCCAGCGGCCCTTGGGTGCGAACGCGTGGGGCACCCCGGCCACGGTGGCGGCCAGCTTGGCCCGTCCCCGTGCCCAGGCCGGTCGGTGCTGTCCGAGGCGCCGGGCCAGGGCCAGGGCGCAGCTCAGGCTGTGGCAGATCGACGAGGAACCGGTGAGCAGGGCGAAGGACCAGGGTGTGCCGTCGGCGTGGCGGGCCCAGAGGATCTCGCCCCGGCGGGTCTGCAGGCCCAGCACGAAGCCGATGGCGGCGTCGACCACCGGCCACAACGACTCCAGGAAGGCCCGGTCGCCGGTGACGAGGTAGTGGTGCCACACGCCGGTGGCCACATAGGCACAGACGTTGGCGTCGAGCTTGTCGGCCTCGACCCGCTCGGCCCCGCTCCCGTCGGCCACGTGGTACTGGTGCCAGGCCCCGTCGGGGCGTTGGCGGCGGGCCAGCCAGCGGTAGGCGGCCTCGGCCTCGGCCCACCGGCCGGCCACGGCCAGGGCCATGGCCGCCTCCACGTGGTTCCAGGGGTCGGCGTGGCCACCGGGGAACCACGGGATCATCCCCGAGTCGAGCTGGACCCAGGCGATGGTGTCGGCGGTGGCGGCCGCTTCGGCGCTGGTGAGGATCCCGGGAACGGTCGGGGTCATGACCGTCAGCGGGGCTTGCGGGCGTAGAGGACCAGGCTCTTGCCCAGCACGGGGTTGAGCAGCCTGTCGGCCAGTCGCAGGCACCGGGGCCGGTTGGTGATGTCCCACACCAGCATCCGGTGATAGGCGGCCACGAGGGGGTGGCCGTCGTTGGCCGGGCCGACCGCACAGCGCAGCCACCAGTAGGGACTGTGCAGGGCGTGGGCCCGGTGGTGGCCGAGGATGACGAGGCCGGCCCGGCGGAGCACGCCCGTCAGCCCTGCCGTCGAGTAGATGCGGATGTGGCCTCCCGGCACGGCCGGTGCGTGGTAGTCGTCGGACAGGGCCCAGCAGAACCTCTCGGGCAGCCAGGCCGGCACGGTGACCGCCATGGTCCCGCCCGGGCGCAGCACCCGGGCCAGCTCGGCCATCGCCCGGTGATCGTCGGGCAGGTGCTCCAGCACCTCGGCGGCGATGACCCGGTCGAACGAGGCGGCACGGAAGGGCAGGCGAAGGGCGTCCGCCCCGAGGGCGTGCCCCGGAGACGACGGTGGCGCCTCGGCCGCCAGCGCCGCCAACATGGCGGCCACCTCCTCGACCTGGCCCAGATCGGCGTCGATCGCGGTCACTCGTGCCCCCCGACGGGACGCCTCGTAGGCGTGGCGGCCCCCGCCGCACCCAAGGTCGAGGAGGCGCTCGCCTGGCCGTAGCCCGAGTTGCTCGTAGCGGACGGTCAGCACGGTCGGCGCGCCTCGGACCGTTCGATGACCTCGTGGTACTGCCCGACGGTCGCCTCGGCCGTGGCCCGCCAGCTGTAACGGGCGACCGCCCGTTCCCGGCCCACCGTCCCCAGTGCCGCTCGCCGCCCGCCGTCTTCGAGGAGGCCGAGGACGGCGGCGGCCAGGGCCCCGGCGTCGCCAGGAGGCACCAGCACCGCCGCCCGGCCGTCGGCCCCCACCACCTCGGGCAGGGCCCCGCCCGTGGTGGTCACCAGGGCCACGCCGCAGGCCATGGCCTCGACCGCGGGTAGGGAGAAGCCTTCGTAGAGCGACGGGACCACCGCCACTTCGGCCTCGGCGTAGAGCTCCACCAGGCGCTCGTCGCTCACGCCGGCCACGAAGCGCACCGCGGCGCCGAGGGCCAGGCGGTCGATCAACCCGGTGAGGGGGCTGTCGGGCTTGCGGGTGCCCACCACCACCAGCTCGGCGTCGGGCCGCTCGGTGCGCACCTTGGCCAGGGCCTCCAACAGGAAGGCCAGGCCCTTCATGGAGACGTCGGCCGAGGCCGTGGTCATCAACCGGCCCGGTACCCGGGGCCGGGCCGGGAGGGGGCGCCAGCGGGTGGCGTCGACCCCCACGGGCACGATGCGAAGCCGGTCACGCTCCACCCCGTGGTCGGCGACGATGTCCTCGAGCGACGACTGGGAGACGGTGAGGATGCGGTCGAGGCGCCGTGCCACGCGCGTCTGCATGCGGGTGAACCCGTAGAAGCGCCGCAGCGTGGCCCGACGCTTCCAGTCGGGCGCATGGGCCAGCTCTACCCGGCGGTCGACGGTGACGGGGTGGTGGATGGTGGCGAGCAGCGGAAGGCCCAGGCCCCGGGGCGGAGGCGACTGGATGCGGATCAGGCCCGTGCCCAGGCTCTGGTTGTC
Source organism: Acidimicrobiales bacterium (assembly GCA_030446545.1). Taxonomy (GTDB): domain Bacteria; phylum Actinomycetota; class Acidimicrobiia; order Acidimicrobiales; family CADCSY01; genus JADDRA01. The sequence goes on from JAUJNB010000012.1 coordinate 50,067, forward strand.
GTGCACCACGTCGAAGTCGTGCCGGCGCCGGGCCAGGGCCTGCTGGGCCCGCACGCTGAAGGCGAGGGGCTCGGGGAACCCGGCGCTGGACATGAGCCCGAGCTCCAGCACGTGGGTCCAGTGGTTGAGCTCGGCCAGCCGGGGGCGGCGGAAGGGATCGGGTTGGCGGTACAGGTCGAGCCCGGGTACCTGCTGCAGGCGGACCCGCTCGTCGAGCTCGGGGTACGGCGGGCCGCCCAGGACCTCCACGTGGTGGCCGAGATCGACCAGGGCCCGGCTCAGGTGGCGGACGTAGACCCCCTGGCCCCCGCAGTGGGGGTTGCCGCGGTAGGCCAGCAGGGCGATGCGCAGGGCGGACAGGACGGCTCAGCAGTCGACGGCGTCGCCGAGGGCAGCACAGGCGGCCGCCATCCGGTCCGGACCGAGGGCGCAGATCCGTCGCGTGAGGGCGCCTTTGGGTACCACCCGGAGGTTGTCCAGGCTGACGACGCACTCCTCGGGCATGCCGTCGTGGTCCCCCAACGGGACCTCGGTGGCGATGCCCCGAACCGTCCTCGTGACCGGCGCGGCCAGCAGGGAGTGCAAGACGCCGATGGCCTGGTCGCGGGTCATGACCAGGAAGGGGCGACGGCCGGCGCCGGGGAGCTCGGCCCACCAGACCTCACCGCGATGTGGTGTGCTCACCACGGCTCCTCGACGATGGCCTGACGGAGAGAGGCCAGTGCCGCCGCGTCCTCTGCCGGGGTCGGGGGCACCCGGGTGTACCCCTCGATCAGGCTCTGGTCGACCCGGCGTCGCCGTTCGGCCTCGACCAGGGCCCGAACACCGGCCCGCACCGCCGCGGCTCGGTTGGCGTAGGTTCCCCGTCGAACCATGTCGTCGAGAGCGGTGAGGAGCTCGGCCGGCAGACGCACGGCGATCTGCTCCGTGCGCATGTCGAAGAGCATACCGATTTGGGATGGCCGGGATTGGTTCTGACGTCGTGGTTGGCGAGGGCTAGGCCTCGGACTCCGACCGTCGGCTCAACAGCCACGCCCCGACCAGGGCCACGGCGGCCGAGACCACCAGAGGCCCGTCACCCAGTCGGGTGTAGAGGGTGTGGCCCCGGCGCCGCTCGATGTCGGTGGTGAGCACGGCGGGCCGGCCCAGGTCGCTCTGGCGGCGGACGGTCCCGTCGGGGGTGACCACGGCCGAGAACCCCGTGGGGGCGGCCTGGACGACGGCCCGGCCTGACTCGATGGCCCGCAGTCGGGCGGCTCCGAGCTCGAGGGCGGGCATCTGGGTGGTGGGGTAGGACGAGGCGTTGGTGGGGACCAGTACCACCTCGGCCCCCTGGTGCAGGGCGGCCCGCACCCGGCGGGGGAAGAACACCTCGAAGGAGATGACCACGCCCAGGTCGCCGGCGGGGGTGGCCAGGAGCCCCGGCCCCTCTCCGGGCACGACGTCGCGTGGCACTGCCGACACGTCGGCGAAGCGCGCGACCAGCGGCCGGAAGGGGATTCGCTCACCGAACGGCACCACCTGGAGCTTGCGGTAGCGGTCGAGCAGGGCGCCGTCCGGCCCCCATGCCGCGGCCAGGTTGTGGCGCACGTCGCCCCGGCTCTCGCTCACCCCCGAGACGATGGTCAACCCCAGACGTCGGGCCAGATCACCCACCTCCCGGGAACGGGGCGAGTCGGCGATGTCGCCGTCGACCCGTATCCCGTCCTCGGGCCACAGCACCAGGTCGACCCCGTCAGCCAGCTCCTCGGTCGCGGTCATCAGCGCCGGCAGCCCGGGACCCGAGGATCCTTCGATGGCCCGCATGCCGCGCACTCCGCCGGTTTGGACCACGGCCAGGTCGAGCGTTCCCGCCACCCGGCCTCGGGGAGCGAGGACGCCGGCGAGGCTGAAGACGACGACGACGGCGCCGGCCACCGCCCCCGCCCGCCATCGTCGCCGGGCCAGCGCCGCCAGGCCGGTGCCGGCCACCCCCACCAGGGCGGCCACGACGAGACTGCCACCCAGCCGGGCGGCCTCGGCCAGGGGCCCGCCGATCTGGGTCTGGGCCAGGGTGGCGATGGGCACCCCTCCGAAGGGCCAGAAGCCCCGGAAGGCCTCGACCAGCACCAGGGCGGCGGGCAGGCCCAGGACCTTGCCCCTGCCCCCGGGGGCGACGGCCACGGCCAGGGCGAACAGGCCGGCCTCGACGGCCACGCCCAGGGCGAAGCCCACCAGGTGGAACTCGGTCAGCCACACCAGGCCGGGACCGAGGAAGCCGAGCCCCGACACGGCCCCGACGACCAGGCGCCGTAGCAGGCCGGCCCGGTGGAGCGAAGCGGCCAACAGCCCGGCCCCGACCAGGGCGAGGGGCCACCAACCGAACGGTGGGAGCCCGGCACTGAGCAGCACACCGGCCACCAGGGCCAGCCCGAGTCGAGCCCAGCGGTGCGCGCCGGCGTCGTCCGCTCCGGGCGGGGCGTCCACCCCGGTGTCCCTCAGGGGCCGACGGACCTCGGTGGGGAGGTGGGGGCCAGGTCGACCACCTCGGCCAGGGCCAGGCGGACCACGTAGCGGTACTGGGCCGACCCCGGGGGATGGCAGGCGAAGAGGGTGGCGGTGGGCTCGGGGGTCTGGTCCACGATGCGCATGGCGTCGGGCGTGACCACTTCGTGGCCGGTCACCCGGTAGGTGGACCGCTCGGCGCCCACGGTGAAGATCACGGCATCGCCGGCTTCGAGCTGGTCGATGTTGCGGAAGGGGCCACCGGCGGTGACGCGGTGGCCGGCGACGACCACGTTGCCCGGGTCGCCGGGCAACGCCGTTCCGGGCCAGTGGCTGGGGCCCCGGTCGATGGAGTTGAGCGAGATGCCCTGGTTGAGCGGGGAGGCCAGACCGAGCCGGGGGATCTCGATGGTGCCCAGGATGACCACGGGCTCGGGCGCGTAGGGGTCTTCGGGCGGGTCGACCGGCGTGGGCAGTCTTGGCGGCGCCGGAGCGGTGGCGGGGGGCACCGGGGGCGGGTCGTCGTCATCGTCATCGTCGAAGAGCCCCAGCCCCAGCCCCAGGGCCGTGACCCCTCCCGCCGGTGGCGTGGGATCACCGCTTCGGGCCAGGCCGGCGAGACCGGCCGCCTGCCCGGCCAGGGTGGCGGCCAACAGCACGCAGGTGAGGGGCAGGAGCCCCCGACGGACCAGGAGGCGGAAGCGGGTCACTGGCGCATGGTAGGGGCTCGGGGCGCCCGCGGGGTAGCGAGAGGACAAGGAGCACGACAGACGTCGGCAACCTGCCGGAAACGGTGACTGGCAACACTGTCTCATGGCCGGTGGAACGACGGGGCCGATCGCCGCTCAGGCCCCCTTGGTGGGCTTCCGCGTGGGGATCGCCGCCCACCGGGGGGGACTGGAGCAGGCTGACGCCCTGCGGGCCGCAGGAGCGGAGCCGGTGCTCGGCGCGGTGGTGGGTCCCCTGCCCCCGGCCCTGGCCGAAGCGCTGGAGGCCGCCACCGAGGACGTGGTGGCCCGTCCCCCCTCGGTCGTGGTCCTCACCTCCGTGGCCGGAGCGGAGGGATGGTTGAGCTCGGCGGAGGGCGAGGGTGGCGACGCCCCGCTGCGGGAGGTGCTCGCCGGCGCCACCGTGGTGGCCCAAGGCGACGCCACCGCCGAGGCGGCGGCGGCGCTGGGCCTGGCCCTGCGGGGAACGTTGCCCCTTGCCGTGGTCGACGCCCGGGCCCAACTCGATCGGCTGACGGGTGGCCTCACCGGGGCCCGGGTGGCGGTGCAGACCGAAGCCGGGCCGGGGCCTGTCCGTCCGCCGATCGACCTGGTGGCCGGCCTGGTGGCGGCGGGGATCGACGTGGCCGAGGTCGCCGTCCCGGCGGCCACACCGGCCGAGGACCCGCAGGCGGCCCGGCGACTCGTCGAGGCGGTGGTGGAAGGCCGGGTCGACGCGGTCACCTTCACCGCCCCCGACGAGGTGCGTGCCTTCGCCCGTCTGGCCGAGCACTGGGGTGCCTGGGACGAGGCCCGGACGGTGCTCGGTGAGGTGGTGGTGGTGGCGTGCGTGCGCCGCTCGTGCGTGGGAGCCGCCACCTCGGTGGGGATCAGGAGCGTGGTCCGGCCCCAACGCCCCCGGGTGGGGGCCATGGTCGACGTGCTGGGCGCCCGCCTGGAGACCAACGTGGTGTGCCTGGAGCTGGGGGGGGTCCCGGTGGTGCTCCGGGGGGCGCTGGCCCAAGTCGACGGTGAGGAGGCGTGGTTGACCGAACGCGAGCGGAGCCTGCTGTGGACCCTGGCCCGCCGGCCCGGCATGGTGGTGGCCAAGGCCGAGTTGTTGCGCCGGGTCTGGCGGTCCGACGGCATCGACGGCATCGACAGTCACGCCGTGGAGGTGACCGTCGCCCGGCTCCGCCGTCGCCTGGGTGTGGCCGGTGTCGGCCTTCAGACGGTTCCCCGCCGGGGCTACCGCCTGGTTCCGGGCTAGACCACGACGCCGTACGGGCTGGCCGAGATGGGGATGACGAGGTCGACGTCGCTGACCCGGACCTACTCCCCGCCCCGCACTTCGGCGCGTCTACCGAGCGGGCGTGGTGATCCCCTCCATGCGCAAGCGAGCGGTGGACCTCCGGGGCGAGCTGGTGATCGCCGCCCTCCCCGACGGGGAACGAGGCTGTCGGCCACCTTCCCCCTCGACGCTAACGTGGCTTCGAATTGACTTCTGGGGGGGTGCGGTGTTCGATCCTGGCGTTCCTCATCCCGGCTTGCGGCCAGAGCCCCTGCAGTTCCCGTTGGCGGCGGCCCGAGCGGCGATGGCTGCCATCAGGGCCAAGATCGAGGACCTCGCATCCTTTCGGGCCGGCCACGGCGACGCTGCGGCCGAGGCTCGGGTGGGATTCGAGGGAAGAGCCCGCCAGGGTTTCGACCGAGCCTTCGAAGATGGGATGGCCGACATCGATCACTCTCGACGCCAACTCGAGGACGACCTGGATGATCTGGAACGGCTGGTCGCCGAGGCGCAGCGAGCCATCGAAGCTCGCGCCGACGAGATCGTCGGATGGCAGCAGCGGTTGGATGCCTGGAACGAGGCCATGACGGTGACGCTCGAATCTCTCGACCGAGCCCGCCCATGAGCGAGCGGATCAGTGGTGACCCGGATCGCCTGGAGTCCTATTCGGCGCGCACGCTCGCCATGGTCGGGTGGGAACGCGGTTCGGTTGCCGAGTACTCCCACGCGCTGGGAAGGTTCCTGGAGGCCGAACCCAACGACTTCGGTGACGGTGGGGTGGTCGACCGGACGGCGCAGTTGGAGCGGCTCGTGGACGGCTTCGAGGCCCTGGATGCCCAGCCGGAGGCCTTCGCCTTCGCCCTGCGCCAACTGGACCGTACCAGCGCCGAGGTCCTGTCGACCATCGACGCCGAGACGTTCTCGACCCTCGTCGCCCAACAACTGGCCGAGGAGCTCGAGCCGGACGGCGGACTGTCGGGGGCCGACCTGGCGACACTGGTCCTGGACCTGATCGGGATGTTCGACCCCACGCCCATCGCCGACGGCGCATCGGGACTGTTGAGCCTGTTCCGGGGGGAATGGGCCCAGGCCGGGTTGTCGGTGGCGGCCATGATCCCCTACCTCGGCGACGCCGGCAAGGTCTTGAAGTTCGGGAAGATGCTGGAGAGGTTCCAGCACCTGGCCAAGGTGTCCGGTGACACGGCCAAGCTCGAGAGGATCCTGAAGTCCCTCAAGCATGTCGATTGGAAGAACCCGGGCAAGCTCAACGAGGCATTGGGAACGATGAACCGCCTGGCCGGTGACGCCGCCAAGCGGTACCGCGACCCGAAGGTGCTGCAAGCTGCCCAGAAGCGAGGCCTTCCCACCGAAGGACCGGTTCCCTTCGTGCCACCCAAGAAGTGGGACGCCAAGAATCCGCCCACCGAACCGTTCCGGACGCCGGGCGGATTGAAATGGGGCACCAGGGACGCCTACGGCAACGGTTGGGTGTGGGATCCCCACAAGATGGAGTGGGACGTGCAGATCGAGTCCGACAAGTTCGGGCTGTTCTCCCCCGACGGCAGGCACGCCAATATCTCGTCCGAAGGGCACGTGACCCACTGATGCCCTACCGCACGGACGACGTCGTGGCCCACGTGCGGCTGCACCTGGCCGCCTCCAGCCTCACCGAAGTGCTCCATCGATGCTGGTCCCTCATCGAGGAGTTGCCGGCGGTCGGAATGGAGGCGGCGCCCGTTGCACCGGACATCTACCTGGTCAAGTTGGTTCTCGTCGAGGAGTCCCGGGACGAAGAGAGCAGTGTCGACGCCTTGCGCCGCGTGGCGATCCCACTGCTGGCCAGGTTCGACCTGGGTGAGGAGTACTTCGTGCTCGACGAATCCCAGCGAAAGACCCTGGGAGCGTCCGTCTACTACCCGGAGCTCGTCGCCGAGCTGGTGGAGGGGTGTGAACAGGTGGTCCTGGGGGTCTGGATGGGAGATTCGGTCGATGACTTCTACGACACGGTCGAGTCCCTGGACATCGACGAAGGGGAGCAACCCCAGATCGACGAGTCCGATCTGGTGGAGCTGGGTCAGTTCCTCGAACAGATGCACGCCACCAAGGTCCTTCTCGTGGCCGACATCGTTGCTGTCGACGGCATCGAGGCTCGTGACCAGATCCGCAGCCTTGCCGCCCGCGTCTGCTCCGAACCCCTGGTCGGCGAACCGACGCTCGGGCCCGACGGCAGCATCCGGGTCGAGGTCGCGGTGGGGATGTCCGACGACGGTCCCGACGAAACGTATCGGGAGGTCGTCGCCCAGCTCGACCTGTCGGGTTGGGACGTGGTGGAGCGCACACCCAGCCTGGTGCGGGCGGTGTGGTCCTCGCCACAACCGACCGCTGGTGTCGCTCGCCTGGAACTGCGGATCGGCCCGGACGTGGGCGTTCGTAGCGACGGATCGCCACCCGTGCCGAGCGGCTCCTAGCTGGTGAGGCTGGTCAGTTCGCCAGACCCGGTCAGGGCGGGCCCAGGCCAGGTTGGGGAGCCGCTCCAGGGCTACCCGGGAGCGCGCAGGTAGCACCACCACGTGAGCAGCATGCACGAGGCGTAGAAGGCGATGAAGGCGATGAAGGCGGCCTGGGGCCCGCCGGTGGTGTTGGTGGACAGGCCGAAGCCCTGGGGGATGAGGAAGCCGCCGTAGGCGCCGATGGCCGAGATGATCCCGAGGGCGGCCGCGCTCTCCCGGCGGCCGGACGTGGCCACGGCCGCGGCGTCCACCACCGCGCCGGCCTCGGTGGCTTGGCGCTCGAGGTGGGCCCGGAAGATCACCGGCACCATCCGGAAGGTGGAGCCGTTGCCCACCCCGGTGGCCACGAAGAGCACCAGGAACATGGCCAGGAACCCGGCGAAGGCCCAGGACTGGTCCTTGTTGGCCAGGAAGAAGAGCACCCCCACCACGGCCGTGCCCATGACCCCGAAGTTGGCCACGGTGACCCGGGCGCCGCCCAGCCGGTCCGCCAGCCACCCCCCGGCGGGGCGGGAGATCGAGCCCACCAGGGGGCCCAGGAAGGCGTACTTGATGGCGTTGGGGTCGGCGAACTGGCCCTTGATGAGCAGGGGCAGGCCGGCCGAGTAGCCGATGAAGGAGCCGAAGGTGCCGACGTAGAGCCACGACATGGTCCAGGTGTGGCGCCGGCGGACCACTGCGGCCTGGTCCCGGAACGAGGAGCGGGCCGTGGACAGGTTGTCCATGAAGCGCCAGGCGCAGAAGGCCGCAGCCAGGATGAAGGGGATGAGCATCAGCCCGATGTTCTGCAGGTGCAGGGCCCCGTCGGCGCCCTGGTTCCCCCCACCACAGCGAGGGCACCGGCGGTGACGGCGAAGGGGGCCAGGAGCTGGAGGACGGCCACCCCGAGATTGCCGCCGGCGGCGTTCAGGCCCAGCGCCAGGCCCTTGCGGGCGTTGGGGTAGAAGAACGAGATGTTGGCCATGCTGGAGGCGAAGTTGCCTCCGCCGAGGCCGGCGGTGGCCGCCGCCGCCAACAGCGCCCAGTAGGGCGTCGACGGGTTGGCGACCATGATCACGAGCAGGGTGGTGGGGATCAGCAGGAGCAGGGCGCTGACGATCGTCCAGTTGCGGCCGCCGAAGCGGGGCACGGCGAAGGTGTAGGGGAAGCGCACCGTGGCGCCCACCAGGTTGGGCACAGCCACGAGGGTGAAGAGCTGGCCCGACGAGAGGTCGAAGCCGGCGTCGTTGAGGCGGATGGCGACCACGCTCCAGGTGAGCCACACCGAGAAGCCCAGGAACTCGGCGAAGATCGACCACACCAGGTTCCGCCTGGCCACCTTCTGGCCGATCGTGGCCCAGAAGGTCTCGTCCTCGGGGTCCCACTGCTCGATCCAGTGCGAACGGCTCATGTCAGCCACCTGCGTAGTTGGCGGCGGGCGCCGGGGGCAGGGCGGCGGTCACCCGGACCGCCCCGTCGACGACGGTCACGGGCAGACAGCGAACAGCCTCGTCGGTGGGGCCGGCCAGCGCTGCCCCCGTGCGCACGTCGAAGGTGCCACCGTGGCGGGGGCACTCCAGTGACGTTCCCCGCAGCGTGCCCTCACCGAGCGACGCGCCGGCGTGGGGGCAGCTGTCGGCCACCGCGCAGAACGAGCCGTCGACGTTGGCCAGGGCGACGGGCGTACCGCCGGCGTCGACCGTGGTGACCGAGCCCGGCGCCAGGTCACCCACCCGGGCCACGGCCACCGAGCGGGAGCCGCCACTGGCGGCCACCTCGGGCTCGGGCCCGCTGGCCCAGCGCTCGGCCATGACCGACTCCAGGTGGCGGGCGAAGGCGTCGTGTCCGATGCGCTGCACGGCCGAGCCCATGCCCTCGCCTTCATGGCGCATGGCCTCCCAGATGCCCACCACCGCCTCGACGGTGGCCGGCACGTCGGCGGCCGCCACCCGTCCCACCACCTCGCCCACCCGACCGGCACCGATGTCGGCGCCCAGGTACACGTGGTAGCCGTCGCGCGTGGCGCCGCCGATGCGCACCTTGGAGCCGGCCAGGCCGATGTCGCCGGCCTGGTGCTGGGCACAGGAGTTGGGGCAGCCCGAGACGTGCACGCGCAGGGCGGAGTTGCGGCCCAGCCCGGCGCTGGCCAATAAGGCCTTGCCGGCGTCGGGGGCGGTGGTGATGCCCAAGGCGCACACGGCCGAGCCGGTGCAGGCCCGCACCGATGCGGTGTGGGCCTCACCCGAGAGGAAGAGGCCCCGGGTGGCCAGGACCTGGCGCACGGTGGCCACCGCCGCCACCCCGACGTTGCGCAGCACGATGTTCTGGTCTCGGCTCACGTTGATGCCACCGTCGCCGTGGCGGTCGGCCAGGTCGCACACCAGCTCCAGCTCAGAGCCGTTGGTGTCGCCGAGGGGGATGTCGACGGTGAGCGTGGCCAGCCCCGGGGTGCGTTGCGGCCGCACCCCCGCCGACCAACCCCCGGGGGGGACATGGGCGAGGATGGCCACCCGATCGGCCTCGGGCAGCACCTCGACCGGGGGGGGCGGGTCGTGGGGACGATTCCGGGCGGCGGCAAAGGCCTGGTCCCAGGCGGCCCGGAAGGCCGCCTCGCCGAGGCGCTCGACCACGAACTTCATCCGGCCCTTGGTGGGCTTCTCCAGGTCGCCGTGATCGACGAACACCTCGATGAGGGCCTCGGCCGCCGCCTGCACGTCTAGGCGGGCCACGAAGTCGGCCACCTTGACGGCCAGGAACGGGGCCTTGCCCAGGCTCCCGCCGGCCCACAGCTCGTAGCCGGGTTCATCGTCTCGTAGCACCGAGACGAAGCCGGCGTCGTTGAGCCGGGCGTCGGTGCGGCAGCGGGGGGAACCACCGAAGGCCATGTTGATGCGGCTGGGCAGCACCAGGTTGAGCTCGGCCGAGCGGGCCACGATGGCGTCGCTCACGGCCCGGGCGTCGGGGAGGCAGTCGAAGGGCTCGTCCAAGCTGATGCCGGCGTCCTCGGAGCACATGACGTTGCGCAGGGTGTGGCCGCAGCCCGAGCGGGTGGTCATGCCCACCTCGGTCACGGCGTCGAGCAGGGCCGGGATGCGCCGGGCGTCCACCCAGTGCAGCTCGAAGTTCTGTCGGGTGGTGAGGTGCAGCCAGTCGGGCCCGAACGAGCGGGAGATCCGGGCCAGGCCCCGGGCCTGGGGAGTGGGCAGGGCACCCCCGGGATTGCGCACCCGGACCATGAACACCCCGGGCTGCTCCTGGGTGCACACGCCCCAGGTCTTGAGCGCGTAGCGGTCCTCGGGGCTCAGCCAGCCGTCGCCGTCGCGCTCCAGGCGGGGCAGGTCGACGGGCAGGCCGGCTTGCTTGGCGGCGGGGATGTCGGGGGCGGCCATGGCCACGACGCTAAGAAGCGGGTGTTGCCGGCGTGGACCCGGGGTGTTTCCATCGCACGACGGCTCGTGCACAACCGGTCCCGAGGCCGAGAGAAGTCGTTCACGTGGTGGTCACGTGACGACAACGGCGGGGAAACCGCTGCTTCCTAGCGTTGCGCCGTGGACCTCGTCACCGCCGACCGTGGCGCACCCCCCGGCGCCGCCGTCGGCCGGGGCGCGGTCGACGGCGCCCTGGCCCTGACCCCCTCGACTGGTACCTGGCCGACCAGGCCGACCTCAGCGCGGTGGAGCGCTTCGCCCGCAGTCACGACGCCCACGAGCTGCCGGCCCAGGCCCGCTACTACCGCCACCTCATCCCGCTGGAGGGGCCCGGACCCGGCCAGCAGTACGGCTTCGAGGTCGACCTCGACGCCTGCACCGGGTGCAAGGCCTGCGTCACCGCCTGTCACGCGCTCAACGGGTTGGACGACGGCGAGTCGTGGCGGACGGTGGCGTCGGTCCACGTCGGCGCGGCCGAGCCGTACCAGCAGACGGTGACCACCGCCTGCCATCACTGCGTCGAGCCGGCCTGCCTGGCCGGGTGCCCGGTCAACGCCTACGAGAAGGACCCGGTGACCGGCATCGTGGCCCACCTCGACGACCAGTGCATCGGCTGTCGCTACTGCGTGCTCACCTGCCCCTACGAGGTGCCCCGCTACAACGCCGATCGGGGCATCGTGCGCAAGTGCGACCTCTGCGCCGACCGCCTGGGCGCGGGTGAGGCCCCGGCGTGCGTCCAGTCGTGCCCCAACGCCGCCATCCGGGTGTCGGTCGTGGACACCGAAGGGGCCCGGGCGGCTGCCGGCGAGGGCCGGACCCTGGTCCCCGGCGCCCCCCTCTCGGCGATCACCGTGCCCACCACCACCTACCGCAGCGCCCGCGCCGAACCTTCCTCGTTCTTGCGTCCCCCAGGGACGGCAGGAGTCCCTAAGGGACGCAAGAACAGCGTGGGCGGCGCCTCGCCGGGGCCGAGGACCCCTCGAGCCAGCGGCCTCGCCCCGGCCAGGCCCACGTGCCCCTCACCGTGATGCTGGTGCTGACCCAGGTGGCGGTGGGCATCTCGGTGGTGGGGCTGGGCGTGCGCACCCTGGCCGGTGGGTCCGGCGGGGCCGGCGGAGTCGGGGCCGATGGCGTGGAAGCGTTGCGCCCGGTCTCGGCCCTGGTGGCTTTGGCCGTGGGCCTGCTGGCGCTGGGCGCCAGCGTGTTGCACCTGGGCCGACCCGCCTACGCCTTCCGCGCCGTGCTCGGCATCCGCCGGTCGTGGTTGAGCCGGGAGATCGTGGCCTTCGCCGCCTTCGCGGCCCTGGCGGCGGCCCACGGTTGGGCCGTGCTGGCGGATGCCGGCGGGGCCGAACCCCTCTTCGGGGCCCTGGCCGCCGGGGCCGGTGTGGTGGGCGTGGCCTGCTCGGCCCAGGTCTACGCCGTCACCCGCCGCCGGTGGTGGTCCCTGCCCCGGACCGGTTGCAAGTTCGCCCTGACCACCCTGGCCACCGGCGCGGCCGGGATGCTGGTCGTCGCCGTGGCCACCTCCCTCGCCCTCGGCGAGGGCCCCGCCGAGCGGGCCGGCCTGGTGTCGGGCCGGCCGCTCGGCCTCCTGGTCGCCGTCACCGTCACCGTCAAGTTGGCGTGGGAGGCGGGCCTGCTCCGCCACCTCCGGCCCGGCGCCCCCGCCGAGCTGCAGCGCAGCGCCCTGCTCCTGGCCGGCGACCTGGCCGCATCCACTCGCTGGCGGGGTGGTCTCGGGTCGGCCGGGGCGCTGGCCGCCTGATGGCGGCCCTGGGTACCGGGTCGATGGCCCCGGCCCTGGTCCTGGTCCTGGCCGTGGCCGGCTTCGCCGCCGTGGTGACGGGCGAGATGGTGGAGCGCTGGCAGTTCTTCACCGCCGTGGCTCCCCCCGCATGCCCTCGGGATCGAGGTGAGGGCCCGGGCCCGGGTCCTGAGCGGGGATCGTCGCTCCAGCCTGCTGATGGCCCGGGCCGGCCGCCAGGGCGACGACCTGGCCCGCCGGCCCGGGGCTTCGGCTTGGGCCAGGTGCCGTCCCGCCTGGCCCCCGAGTCGGTCACCTCCATGGTGTGCGGCTACTGCTCGGTGGGCTGCTCCCTCGACGTCCACCTGCGAGACGGCCACGCCGTCAACCTGTCGCCCACGACCGAGTACCCCGTCAACCTCGGGATGGCCTGCCCCAAGGGCTGGGAGGCGTTAACCCCCTGGCTGCGCCCGACCGGGCCACCACCCCCTCGTGCGCGACGACAAGGGACACCTTCAACCGGTGGGTTGGCCCGTTGCCCTGGACACGTTCGTCACCCGCATCCGGGCCGTGCAGGCCGAGCACGGACCGGCGTCCGTGGCCTTCCTGTCGACCGGACAGATCGCCACCGAGGAGATGGCCCTGCTCGGTGCCCTGGCCAAGTTCGGCATGGGCATGGTGCACGGGGACGGCAACACCCGACAGTGCATGGCCACCGCAGTGGTGGCCTACAAGCAGTCCTTCGGCTTCGACGCCCCGCCCTACACCTACGCCGACCTCGAGTCCTCGGACGTCATCGTGCTGGTCGGCTCCAACGTGTGCATCGCCCACCCCATCCTCTGGGAGCGCATCTGTCGCAACCCCCACGACCCCGAGATCGTGGTCATCGACCCCGGGCCACCGAGACGGCCGTGGCCGCTTCCCAGCACCTGGCCCTGGCTCCCAAGTCCGACCTGGTCCTGCTCTACGGCCTGGCCCGGAGCCTCATCGAGCGCGGCGCCGTCGATGGGACCTTCGTCGAGGCCCACACCACCGGCTTCGACGCTTTTGCCGCCCACGTGGCGCTTCACCCCGGCCGTGGTGGCCGAGGCCACGGGTCTGGCCCCCGAAGCCCTCGAACGCCTCACCACGACCGTCGCCAAAGGCAAGCGGGTCTCGTTGTGGTGGACCATGGGCGTCAACCAGAGCCACGAGGGGGTGCTGGTGGCCCAGGCCATCATCAACGTAGCCCTGCTGACCGGCAACATCGGCCGGCCCGGCACGGGGGCCAACTCGATCACCGGCCAGTGCAACGCCATGGGGTCGCGGCTGTTCTCCAACACGACCAACCTGTTCGGCGGCCGCGACTTCGCCCGGGCCGACGACCGGGACGACGTGGCCGAGGTCCTCGGCATCGACGCCGGGCGCATCCCGGCCCGGCCCAGCCTGGCCTACGACCAGATCGTGGAGGGCATCGCCACCGGCGACATCCGGGGCCTGTGGGTGGTGGCCACCAACTCGGCCCACTCCTGGATCAACCACTCCGTGGGCAGGATCTCCACGACCTGTTGGGCCGCCTCGACTTCCTCGTGGTCCAGGACCTCTACGCCACCACCGAGACGGCGCAGCGGGCCGACCTGGTGTTGCCGGCGGCCGGGTCGGGGGCGAGAAGCGGTGGGCCTTCATCAACGACCTGGGCGGGGCAGTGGCTTGGGCCTTCATCAACGACGTGGAGCGGCGCCTGGGCCTTCATCGCTGGAGTGGCACACCGAGACTGGGGATGCGGCGGGCTGCTCGACGCCACCGACCTGGTCGTCGAGGGCATCGCCACCGGGCTTCGAGGCCCTGGGCCGACTTCGCCATCGGCTGGTGGCCGAGGCCTGGGGATCAGCGGCGTGGCGGCTACGAGGCCTGGTCGTCGCCCTGGGCCGCCTTCGAGATCCTGGGCTCGTCGGCCGGGCGCCCGTGACTTCCGGCCGGCTACGACATGGCGACGACCTGATTCGGCGGGTGGTCCGACGGCTTGGTGGTTCCTTCGGTGCGCCCCGCCGGGCTCGTCACCGGTGACCGGCGACCCGCGCCTGTTCGGGCGACGGTGTCTTCTTCCATCACCGACCTGGGAAGCCCGGCCTGCTTCGTGCGCCCATGCACAGCCGTCTTCGCGGAGGTCACCAGCCGGCGCCTGTGCCCAGCTGGGCGCCGCTGATCCAGACCACCGGGCGGTGGCAGCGGGGACATGGTCACACCGACCTCCGCCCGGGGAAGCGGGCCGTTCGGCGCACCACCAGCGTGGCCCCCAGGGCCATGGTCTTCGTCCAGGTCGACGCCGGTCAGCGACGCCTCACCCACCCCATGGTGCTCGGCAGCGGGGGAATGCGGCTCGGCCGCCCATCCTACGCACCCGGTGGCGGTGCGGGCCCTGGAGCACCCCACCTGACCAGCGTCGGCTCATCGCCAGCCTGCTTGCGTGTCATGGCTGCGGTCATCGCGGCCCTTCAAGCCCCACCCACCGTGTCGTCCTCGCTTCGACTCCCGTCCTCGGGCCGGCCGTCCATGGCCCTCCCTGCTTCGGCAAGTCGCACGTGATCGGCGTCGGCCTGGCCTGCTGCGGGTCCTGGCGCGGCGGTCATCGACGCCAACTCAGGCGGGACTTCCTGCTGTTTGGCACACCCGTCTCCGCCAGCCGGTCACCATCGGGCCGTCACCTCGGTGCGACGACTTCCGGATCTCGCAACGTCGCCATCGTCGCCCATGTCGGGTCAAGGCCCGTTCGGCACCACCCTGGCGACGCCATGTTGTCGGGTCCTGAGCGTCTGTTCGCCAACCGAGGCCGTGAAGGCCGGGACGGGACTCCGCCGACCTGGTGCGGGGCCCGGACTTCCCATCGCCTCCTGCCGCCCATGAACACCGTCGGTGCGCTACGGCGACGTCGTTGATCATCGCCCATGTCGGCCATGGCACGCCCTAGGCTGGGACGCCATTGTCCGCTGGGTCGGGGCCCGCGTCTTCCCCTTTGCCTCGAACAGCGCGCGGATCTGCGCAACGTCGCCATCATCGCCCATGTCGGCAAGACCACCCTGGTCGACGCCATGTTTGGCAGTCGGGGTCTTTCGCGCCAACCAGGACGTGAACACCCGGGTCATGGACTCCACCGACCTGGAGCGGGAGAAGGGCATCACCATCCTGGCCAAGAACACCTCGGTGCGCTACGGCGACGTCAAGTTGAACATCGTCGACACCCCGGGTCACGCCGACTTCGGCGGCGAGGTGGAACGGGCGCTGGCCATGGTCGACGGCGTGCTGTTGCTGGTCGACGCGGCCGAGGGTCCCCAACCTCAGACCCGCTTCGTGTTGCGCAAGGCCCTGGAGTCACGCCTGCCGGTGATCCTGGCCGTCAACAAGGTGGACCGGCCCGACGCCCGGGTGAGCGAGGTGGTCGACGAGGTCTATGAGCTGTTCCTCGACCAATCGACGCCGAGATCGAACAGATCCAGTTCCCCATCATCTTCTGCAACGGCAAGGACGGCTGGGCCTCGATGAGCGCCGATGTCGACGGGGTCGACCTCAAGCCCCTCTTCGAGCTCCTCCTCGACCACATCCCCGCCCCCACCTACGACGAGGGCCACCCCCTCCAGGCCCTGGTCACCAACCTCGACCGTTCGCCCTACCTCGGGCGCCTGGCCCTGTGCCGGGTCCGCCAGGGGCGCATCGAGCGGGGCCAGTCGGCGGCCTGGTGCCGGGCCGACGGCACCATCGAGCGGGTCCGCATCAGCGAGCTGTTCGTCACCGAGGGCCTGGAGCGGACCTCCGCCACCGACGCCGGGCCGGGGAGATCATCGCCGTGGCCGGCCTCGACGAGGTCACCATCGGCGAGACCCTGGCCGACGGTGACGACCCCCGCCCCCTGCCGGTGATCACGGTCGACGAGCCCAGCCTGTCGATGACCCTCGGGGTCAACAGCTCCCCGTTGGCGGGCAAGGACGGCACCAAGCTGACCGCCCGCATGGTGAAGGACCGCCTCGACACCGAGCTCATCGGCAACGTCTCGCTGCGGGTCACGCCCACCGAGCGGCCCGACACCTGGGAGGTGCAGGGTCGGGGAGCTGCAGCTGGCGGTGCTGGTGGAGACCATGCGCCGCGAGGGCTTCGAGCTCACCGTGGGCAAGCCCCAGGTGGTCACCCGGGAGATCGACGGCAAGGTCCACGAGCCCATCGAACGGCTCGGCGTCCATGTCCCCGAGGAACACCTGGGCGTGGTCACCCGGCTCATGGCGCCCCGC
This sequence comes from Acidimicrobiales bacterium, assembly GCA_030446545.1. Taxonomy (GTDB): domain Bacteria; phylum Actinomycetota; class Acidimicrobiia; order Acidimicrobiales; family CADCSY01; genus JADDRA01. The sequence continues at coordinate 66,472 of JAUJNB010000012.1, forward strand.
AAGGGACGCCTCCAGCAGATGGTGAATCACGGCAGCGGGTGGGTCCGCATGGAGTACCTCATCCCGGCCCGGGGCCTCATCGGCTTCCGTACCGAGCTCATGACCGAGACGCGGGCACGGCCATCGCCAACCACGTCTTCGAGGGCTACGAGCCCTGGCAGGGACCGCTGCGGATCCGGTCCAACGGCAGCATCGTGGCCGACCGCCAGGGCGCCACCACCACCTTCGCCCTCATGAACCTCCAGGAGCGGGGCGAGCTCATCGTGGGCCCGGGCGTCGATGTCTACGAGGGGATGATCGTGGGCGAGAGCTCCCGGGGCGACGACATGGACGTCAACCCGGTCAAGGAGAAGAAGCTCAACAACATCCGCTCCTCCACCGCCGACGTGCTGGTGCGGCTGTCGCCTCCCCGACCGGTCTCCCTCGAACAGGCCCTGGAGCTGATCGCCGAGGACGAGTGCGTGGAGGTGACCCCCGCCGCCGTACGTCTGCGCAAGGTGGTGCTGGTGGGCACCGAACGTCGTCGCAGCCAGAAGCGCGATCGCAGCGCCTGACGGGAACTCCGGCCCAGAGGTGGAGGCATCCGCTCCGGGCCTCTAGCGTGGGCCGGGCGACCTGGCCTGCTGGCGCCGGAGGGAGGCGGATGGAAACGACCCGAGCTCATACCCACATCGCTCGGCCCCCGGTCGCCCATGGCTAGACCCCGCTCCGCCCCCGAGGGCCCCGATCCCTTCGAGGTGCTCGGCGTGTCACGCCTGGCCACACTGGAGGAGGTCACCGCCGCCTATCGGGCCTTGGCCCAGACCTACCACCCGGATCGCCACGTCGACAGTCCGGCGGCCGTGCAGAGCCAGGCCGAGCAGCGCATGCGCGAGGTGAACCAAGCCTTCCTGGTCCTGAAGAAGGGTTCGTGGCTGGCCGCCAGCGCCGAAACCCAGATCCGCTCGTGGGACACCCCCGACCCCAACGCCGGCTTCGAGGCTCGCCGCCGGGCGTCCCAGGCGTCGCGGCAGCACACCGCCCAGGCCCGGGCCGCCCAGGCCAGTCGAACCCAGGCCAAGCAGTCGATTCCCGGCGGTCAGGCCCGGCCCATGATCAAGGCCATGGGGGGGGAGAAGATCGGCTTCGGCCTGGCCCAGGCCCTGATCACCAACGAGCTCACCTGTCGTACCTGCCAGAGCGTCCAGATCCTGCCCGCCGGCTGGCAGGATCGGCTGCGCGACACCGACTGGTCGTGTTCGGCCTGCGGACGGGTCATCCTGGCCTGGCGCTGACCACCGCAGCTCGCTTCGATCGCCGACCGGCGTGGCGCCGCCGCTCGGCGCACTGTCTTTCCGTTCCGACAGGGCCAGGCCGGCTTTGCTCGCCGCCCTGTCGGTCAGCTGACGGTGAGGGTGGCGATGGCCCAGACGGAGGCCATCAGACCGACGCAGATCATCACCAGGCTGCGGCCGACCGGCGGGCGGGCCAGGTCGCTGTCTCCCCGGCGCGACGGCGGGCGCACCAGGGCCAACACGCTGCCCAGGGCCATGGCTGCGCCGAGGGCCAGGACGAGTTGTGCGAGCAGGTCGTCGCCGAGCAGGTTCACGGACTGGTCATCGGCTCGGGTTCTGGAAGCAGAACGAGACCTGGGCGTTCTCGGCCGTGTTGAACTCGTCGGAAGTGATGTCCTCGAAGGGGGCCTTGCCGTAGCTTTGCTCCAGGACGGCCCGGGCGTACCGGCCGTAGACCTGGTTGGTGAACTGCACCTGCTCGCGCAACTCGGCCGGTGCCTCCGAAGCGATCTCCTGCTGGAGGCGTTCGATGGCCTCCACGGTGCTCTTGATCTCCAGGTTGGACGTCGCCCGCCGGATCAAGGCGAGGCGGGCGTCCAGCAGTTCCTCCAGAGGACCGCAATAGGGCCCCCCCTCCGGCTCGTTGGACTGCTCCGGCGCTCGAGACAGGAAGCCGCCCTCGGCGCCGTTGCATGCTGTGGACGCCATGAGAAGCACCAAGCAGCAGCAAAGGGCATGGCGTCGACGCATATCGATCTGACACTAGTGGCCCGGCTCTCCTCGTCGCCATGCACCACGCTCTCCCCGCTGCCGCACGGCCACGCTGAGCGTGCGCCGGATCGTGAGGGGCATCCCTCTCGTCCAGCTGCGGCACCGGCAACCGATGTTCCGGACAATGTGCGTCAGCTTCCCATCATGACCGCACCCGTCGACCCTGCACCCAGCCGCCGATTGCCTGGCGGGGTTGGTGGAGAACATGGCCGCCGAGGCTCTCGACCGTCCGTCCCCGTGCGAGTGTTGGCGCGTCGCTGCCCTGCTCGATCACGTCCACGGCTCGGTCTGGCCTTCCCCTCGCCGCCGCCAAGTCCCCACCTCCTGGCGGACCCAGCGGCGACGCCGCCCAGCTGGTCGCCGATTGGCGCCCAAGAATCCGTGGGCGTCCGCGCCCTCGCCGACGACTGGAGCGACCCGGTCACGTGGGAGGGAATGACGGCAGCCGGCGGTGTCCGACCTCCCCGACCGCATCCGGGCGTGTCCGGCCGTGACCCCGGATGGCAGCCACCCTTCGCCGCGTGGGCGGCTCAGCTGAGCAGGCGGTAGCTGGGGCGTGGGAGCGGCGATCGCTAGCCGGTCGCCGCTCGTCGGTCGTACGGCCCGCTCAGATGTCCTTGGCCATGTTGGCGAAGCGGGTGTAATGGTCCAGGAAGGCCAGGCGGTCCATGCCGGTGGGGCCCGAGCGGTGCTTGGCCACCAGGACCTCGGCCGTGCCCCGGTCGGGTGACTCGGGATGGTAGAGCTCGTCTCGGTACAAGAACACCACCACGTCGGCGTCCTGCTCGAGGCTGTTCTCGACCACGATGCCGTTGGCCACGAAGTTGTGGGTCTCGGCCACGGTGGCGTCGAAGACGGGCTGGGTGCCTCGGGGCTCGATGGCCACGACCGGATCCCAGCGGACGTCGGCCCGGGCCCGGCGGTCGAGGGCGGCGTCGTCGAGGGCGGCCGCCACCTGGGCCAGGCGGTGGCGGCTGGAGACCGTTCGCCCCCCTTCCGAGCGCCCGCTCTGGGCAGCCATGCCGGCCAGGGCGTGGTCGGGGGAGCAAAGGGATGCCCACTCGGGCCGGTTGCCCCTCGGCTCGTCCGTGACCCGGTCGCCGGCCATCATTTCGACGAACCGCCCGCGGCTCTCGTCCCCCTGGATGCTCAACCGGGCGCGCCCGGGCTCAACACCGGGCCCGGGGAGGGTCACACGACTGTGGACGCCCAGGCGAAGGAGGAGCGTCTGCAAGTCGTCGAGCAGGCGGGTGTTGGCCGAGACGCAGTGCAGACGGGGTCGATGTCCGTGGTGCGCACGCCCCTGACCCGGAGGCCACAGGGCGTCGAGGAAGGCGACCAGCGCCTCATCGGGCAGGGCGAAGACCGCGGGGGGGATGACCGGACGGTCGGCCGTCCCGCCGTCGACCGTCTCGGCCACCTCCAGGGCCACCGCCCGGACTCTTGCGGGGTCCCAATCAGCGCGTTGGCTCGGCACCGGCACCCGCCGGGGGACGGCCACCCGGGTGCCCAGGGACAGCTCGTCGAGGCGGAGCCATCCGTCGACGGTGAGGAACGGGTGGTTGGCACTGGCGTCGATGCGCCGGCCCGACCCCAGCCGGAGTTGGAAGACCGGCTTGGTCCCGCTCGGGAAGACGTGGGTCATGGTGCCCGGCACCAGCGCCAGGTCGCGGTCGAGCGTCCAGACCGGGATGTCGCGCTCGCCGCTGAGCAGCAGCTCGCCCATGGTCACCTCGGCCCCGGTGTCGGAGCGCAGCACCCGGGCGTCGGCGGTCAGGCAGCCGCTCTCGCGGAGGTCGGCCAACATGGGGCGCTTGTCGGCCCGCAGCTCCAGGCCCCGGGAGAGCTGGGAGAGGGCGACCACGGGCGTCTGCAGCTCGCGGGCCAGGACCTTGAGCCCCCGGCTGATCTCCGACACCTCCACCTGTCGGTTCTCGGCACGATCGCGCCCGGTCATGAGCTGGAGGTAGTCGACGATCACGATGCCGAGATCTCCGAGCCTCGACTTGAGGCGCCGGGACTTGGCCCGGATCTCGAGGACGGTCGCCCTCGGGTTGTCGTCGATGTAGAGGGGGGCCTCGGCCAGGCGGCCGATGGCATGGCTGATCTTGGTCCAGTCGGACTCTGCCAGCCTGCCGTTGCGCATGCGGGTGCTGTCGACCCGCGCCTCGGAGGCGAGGAGGCGCTGGGTGATCTCCAGGTGGCTCATCTCGAGGGAGAAGAACAGCACCGGACGGTGAGCCTCGAGCGCAGCGTGAGCGGCCATGCCGAGGGCGAAGGCGGTGTTGTGGACGAAGATGTCGGCGGCCACGAAGTTGTGGTCGTCGGGCACGGTGAGGTCGTAGACCCGGGCCGGGCCGTCGGCGTCGATGGCCACGATCTCGTCCCACAACACGGTGGTGGACGCCGGCGGCGCCGGACGGTGGGTCCCGGCGGGAGCGGGCGCAGTCCACGCCGAAACGGCGCCACCCGGGGCATTGGGTCGGGGCGAGGCGGCGTAGGCCAGCGCCCGAGGGGCCGGGCTGGGCGTGGGCCGGTGCCCCCCGGCACCGCCACCATCTGGTTCGAGCCGGTGTTCCTCGTGCTCCTGATGGCGGGCCCGTCCGAGGAGGTTGGCCAGGGCGGACTCCTTGGAGAACATGCCGATCTGGGTGACCAGGGTGCGCACCTCGGCTACGGAGGTCACCTCGAGCTCGTGCGCCGGGCCCCGCCAGCCCTGGCGCTGGATGACCCGCCGGCGGTGGCGGGCGTTGATGCCGAAGCGCAACAGTAAGTGGGCGACGTCGGCCACCAGGGCCTCGGACCGGCTGCAATAGGAGATGCAGGCCCCCCCGCCGTCTCTGGTCGACCACCAGGCCGAGCCGTCGGCCCCCAGCAACCGGTTCAGGAACAGGGCCACCTGGTGGCGGGGCAGGCGGAACACCCGCTCGGGGACCGACCGGCGGTGCGGGCCTGCGTGCAGGTGGCTGTGGCCGTCGAAGAGCCCGAGCCAGGGAGCGGGCCCACCGGGCGGGGGGCGGAGGCGACAGGCGGAGGTGCCGGGCACGCTGCGATCGGCCACTGCGTCGACCCCGAGCTGCCGGGCGTGGTCGACCAGATCGTCCATCACCACCCGGGAGGCGGCGGTGAAGCGCACCGAGGCCCCGGTGTGGGCTCCGTCGCCCAGGAGGTAGGCGAGGAGGACGATCTCGGGCTCAGGCCTCGGTTCGTGACCGAACAGCGCCAGCTCCCGGGGAACGGCGACGGGGGTCCCCACTGCCACTTCGGCCAAGGGCCGCCAGCCCGTCGGGGTGAGGAAGGGGTGGGCGGCGGTGGTGCGTACCTCACGGCCCAGTCGGGTGCGGACCCGAAAGACCGGCTTCATCCCGTCGTCGACGAAGGCACTGGGGCGGCGCAGGCGGAGTTGGCCGTCGAGGGCGCCGAGGCTGGTGACCTCGACCCGGTCACCCCGGCGACCGGCCCGGTGCACCTCGTCCAGCGTCCGACGGGAGCCGGTGGCCGGGTCGACGAGCAGCGTGTCGCCGGTGAGGCACTTGCCGGTGGCGGGCCGGGCCCCCACGATCACCAGGCTGGAGGGCTGCAGGCCGGACAAGAGCTCGTCGAAGCCCCGGTAGCCGGTAGGCACCCCGGTGATGCTGTCGGCCTTCTCGTAGAGCATCTCCAGACGGGTCAGGGTGTGGTCGAGGAGGTCACGGATGGGCGCCATGGTGTCGCTGACCCGGTGCTGGGCCACGTCGAAAACCATGGCCTCGGCCCGGTCGACGGCCTGGGCCACGTCGTCGGGGACCTGGTAGCCCATCTCGGCGATCTCCCCGGCCACGGCGATGAGACGGCGGAGGAGGGCGTGCTCGCCGACGATGCGGGCGTAGCGGGCGGCGCTGGAGGTGGCCGGGGTGCGCACCTGGAGCGAGACGAGGAGTCCCGGGCCCCCGATGTCACCGAGGAGGCCGGCCCGGCGCAGCTCCTCGCCCACCGTCACCGGGTCGGCCGGCTCGCCGGCGCTGTAGAGAGAGGTGATGGCGTCGAAGATGTGGCCGTGCACCGGCTTGTAGAAGTCTTCAGACGAGACCCCGAGCTCGGAGGCGGCGACGATGGCGTCCTTGCTCAACAGCATGGCACCGAGCAGAGACTCCTCGGCCTCGAGGTTGTAGGGAGGAATCCGGCCGTCACCCCGGCTCGAGCCGGGGAAACCTCGGCGACGGCCATGCGGGAAGCCTCCTTCGGCGAGCCTGTGGGGTGCCAGGGGAACAACGCTGTGAATTAGGGGGAGCTACCTGTGGATAGGTGGACAGGGGGCCTGGGCCGCCCACCGGCCGCCCGTCGTCCCGACGCCGCGTCACGGCCGGACGAGCAAGCTGGCGGAGCGGTGCGTGAGGAGACGGCTCGGCGCCGGGTGGGCGCCAAGCGGTGGACCGAGTCGTGGACCGAGTGGTGAACCGAGACGCCGATCGCGGAGGCGCCGGGACACCACCGGGCTGGCCAGTCAGGCCGGGGTCACCTCGACGGTGACCGGGAACTCGACCTCGCTGTGCAGCTTGACCAGGACACGGTGTGTCCCGAGGTCGCGGATGGGCTCGTCGAGGTGCATTTTGCGACGATCGAGCTCGAGGCCGGTCTGGGAGGCCACGGCCTCGGCCACGTCGGTGGTGGTGACCGAGCCGAACAGGCGCCCCTCTCCTCCGGCCCGGGCGCTCACGTGGATGACCGCCGGCACCAGGCGGCGAGCGATGTCCTCGGCGGCACTGCGGGCGGCTGCGTCCTTGGTGTTGCGGGCCCGGCGCATGGAGCCGGCCTGGGCCAGCATCCCGTCACTGGCCCGCATGGCCAGGCCCCGGGGCAGCAGGAAGTTGCGGGCGTAGCCGTCGGCCACCACCAGCACATCGCCCCGGTTGCCCACGTTGCCCACGTCGGCCCGCAGGATCACCTTCATGGCCCGTCCTGACCGGCCAGGGGCGCCGCCTCGGCGCCGTCACCGGAGTATGCGTCGGTCGAGCCGCCGTCGCCTGGGGCGCCGACACCAGCGGGGACTCGGCTGCCAGCGGCCGGCGGGGCATTGCTCGGCCCGGGACGAGGTGGCCGGTCGTCCCGGCTGGGACGGTCGTCGCGACCTCGCCCACCGCCACCGCGGCCCGTGCGGCTGCTGGTGACCTTGGTGACGAAGGGCAGCAGGGCCAGCTCGCGGGCGGTCTTGATGGCCATGGCCACGTCACTCTGGTGCTGCACGCAGTTGCCGTTGACCCGCCGGGCCTTGATCTTGGCCCGGTCGGACATGTACCGCCGGAGCAGGTTCACGTCCTTGTAGTCGACCCAGGCGGCGCGCTCCTGGCAGAACATGCACGGCTTCTTCTTGAACTTCTTGCCGTTGTCCTTGGGCTTGCGCTCGCCCCGGGCCGGCTGGGCCTTGGATTTCCGTCCCATCAGAAAGGCTCCTCGTCGCTGGCGGCGTAGCTGGGACCGGGGTCACCCGACGGTCGAGGGGCGGATGACGACGGCGCCCCACCGTCATTGCTGCGGCGTTCGTTCTTGACCACGCTGGCGGTGGCCCAGCGGAGGCTGGGCCCCACCTCGTCGGCCACGACCTCCACGGTGGACCGCTTGTCTCCCTCCTGGGACTCCCAGGAGCGCTGCTCCAGGCGGCCGGTGACCAGCACCCGAGCCCCCTTCTGCACGGACTCGCCGATGTTCTCGGCCATCTCCCGCCAGGCCACGACATCGAAGAAGCTGGTCGCTTCCTCCCATGCCTGGGTCTGGCGGTTCTGCCAGCGCCGGTTGACGGCGAGGCCGAACTTGGCCATGGCTTGGCCCGAGGCGGTGTAGCGCAACTCGGGGTCGCGTGTGACGTTTCCCACCAGCGTGACGTTGTTTCCGGACATGTCGATACTTCCTTCGCGTTGTTGCGTTCGGGTCCGGCCAGAGCGGGCTCTTCGGCGCGAGGTCGGGGGACCTGGCCACGGCGTGCTCGGGCATCCGGACGATCTTGTGGCGAACGACGCCTTCGGTCAGACGGAGGGAGCGGTCGAGCTCGCTGACGGCGTCGGGGTCGACGCTGACCTCCAACAGGAGGTAGTAGCCCTCGGTCCGGTGGTCGATCTCGTAGGCCAGACGGCGCTTGCCCCACTTGTCGGCCCGGGTGAGTTGGCCGCCAGAGGCGCTCAGGAGCTCGCTGGTGCGGTTGATGACCGCCTGGGCGGCCGCCTCCTCGAGGGTGGCGTCGAGGATCACCATGATTTCGTACGGACGCATGAGCGTCACCTCCCTCTGGACCCGGCGCCGAGCGCTCGGGGGGCCCCGGGGCGGGGGCAGGGTGAGACCGGACTGGACATCGTAGGATCGACGGCCGCCGGCCACAACTGCATCGTTCATGGGGTCGACCCTAGCGAGGGGGTGAGACACTCACGTCAGGCCCCCACTTCCCGCCGGCCCTCCAGCGCCCGGCCCAGGGTGAGCTCGTCGGCGTACTCGAGGTCGCCCCCCACCGGCAGGCCGCTGGCGATGCGCGTCACCCGCAGCCCGAGGGGGGCGAGCAGGCGGGCCAGGTACATGGCCGTGGCCTCGCCCTCGATGTTGGGGTTGGTGCAGAGGATGACCTCGCTGATCTGCTCGGGCTCCAGTCGGGCCAGCAGCTCGCGTACCTTGAGCTGGTCGGGGCCGATGCCCTCGATGGGGCTGATGGCGCCCTGAAGGACGTGGTAGCGGCCCCGGAACTCGTGAGTCTTCTCCACGGCCACAACGTCACGTGGCTCCTCGACCACGCACAGCACCCGGGTGTCGCGGCGGGCATCGGTGCAGATCCCGCACTCGTCGCCCTCCGACACGTTGAAGCACCGGGCGCACAGGGCCACCCGCTCCTTCATCTCCACCACGGCCCGGGCCAGGCGCAGGGCCTCCTCCTTGGGCAGCTTCAAGAGGTGGAAGGCGATGCGCTGGGCCGACTTGGGACCGACGCCGGGCAGCCGACCGAGCTCGTCGATGAGGTCCTGGACCGGTCCGGCGTACACCAGGGGTCAGCCGAGGAGGCCGCCGAGGTCGCCCGGCCCCAAGTCCCCGCCACCGAGGCCGAGGCTCTCGGTCACGCCCTGTTGAAGGGCGTTGACCTTGGCCGTGGCGTCGTGCAGGGCGGCCAGGACGAGATCCTGGAGCATCTCGACGTCGTCCGGGTCGACGGCCGCGGGGGCAATGGTGACCGAGCGGAACTCCATGGCCCCGCTCACCTCCACCCGCACCGCGCCGCCCCCCGCCTGGCCCTCGACCACCGCCTCGGCGGCCTCGGCCTGGGCGGCCAGGAGGCGTTCCTGCATCTGCTGGGCCTGGGCCATGAGGCCGCCCAGGTCGGGCATGTCGGGAGGGAGGGCCATGCCGGGGAGGTTACCGCCACCGGCCACCCGGCCCCTCGACGGGGCTTCCTGCCACCGGCCGCCCCGGCTCCGACCGGGCGGTGGCGACGCTCGGGTACGAGGTCTCCGAAAACCGGGACTGTCGTACCTGAGACGTCAGGACGACCCCTCCACCACCTCGGCGCCGGGGAAGGCCTCGGTGAGGCGATCGAGGTGACTGCGGGGGTCGTCGGGCACGTCCTGCAGGTCGTCGAGGTCGACCGACTCGGGGAGCGTGACCCCGGGTGCCCCCCCGTCGGCCACCTGGGCGGCGGTGGAGGAGTCAACCACGAGGCGCAACGGGATCGGCCGCCCGAAGTGGGCGGCCAGGGCGGCCTCGGCGTCGCCCCGGCGGGTCTCGCACTTGGCCCGCATGGCGTCGGTGGGTACGGCGAAGGTGGCCGCCCCGTTCTCGACGGCGGCGAAGCGCCCCGAGCCGAACAGCCCCTTCACGACGGGACGCAAGCCGCTGAGGACGTGGTCGGCCCACGCCAGGGTCAGCTCCTCGCGGGTGGGAAGCCCGCCCGGAGGCGGGTGAGGACCATCCGTTGGGCCGGGAGGGGGAGCAGGTGGAGGCGACGCCGGGGCCAACGGACCAGGACCGGGCGCGGGTACGGCCCCGGGTGGACGGGCGATCCCCCCGAGCGCCCGCCGGGAGCCGGCCGACGCCGGTGGGGGGGTCGTTCCCCGTGGCGGTGGCGGTGCGTCGACGGCCACCGAAGGCGTGGGCGCCACCGACGGGGTCCGTTCCAGACGCTCGATGCGCTCCAGAAGGGCGGCCGGCGAGGTGTCGGACTCCGGACGGGTGACCCGCACCAGGGCCACCTCGAGCACCACGCGGGCGTCGGGGGCGTCCCGCATGGCCACCAGGGCGTCACCCACCGCGTCGAGGGCCCGCACGGTGGCGGCGGGTCCGAGGCGCCGGCCTTGGTCGGCCACCAGCTCGAGGGCACCGTCGGGAAGGGAGACGACTTGGGGGGCCAGGGTGGCGAGGAAGGCGTCGCGGAGCTGGGCCAGGAGGGCCTCGGCCAGCGGCCGCGGGTCGCGTCCGGCCGCGCAGGCACCGGCCACTGCGGTGAGGGCCCGACCGGTGTCCCGCTCGCACAGCGCCTCGACCATCTCGTCGACGGCGCCCTCGTCGTCGAGCGCGCCCCCGGCGGCCACGATCTGGTCGAGGGCCGACAGGGCGTCGCGGGCCGAACCCTGGCCCCGGCGCACGGCCACGTCGACGGCGTCGTCACCCACGGCCAGGCCGGCGTCGGCCACCACCCAGCGGAGGTGCTCGGCCAGCGTGGCCGCAGGGAGCAGGCGGAAGTCCAGGGCCTGGGTCCGGCTGGTGATGGTGGACAGGACCTTCTGGGGGTCGGTGGTGGCCAGGACGAACACCACGTGGCCGGGCGGGTCCTCCAGGGTCTTGAGCAGGGCGTTGGAGGCCCCGGGCGAGAGCATGTGGACCTCGTCGAGGATGTAGACCCGTGTCCCGCCGGCCCCGGTCATGGCCACCCTCGCCACCAGCTCGCGCATGGCGTCGACCCCGTTGTTGGAGGCGGCGTCGAGCTCGCTCACGTCGAGGGAGGTGCCCGCGTCCACCGCCTCACAGGACGCGCAGGCACCGCAGGGCTCGCCGTCGAGCGGCGCCTCGCAGTTCAGGGCCTTGGCCAGGATGCGGGCGGTGGAGGTCTTGCCCGTCCCCCGGGGACCGCTGAAGAGGTAGGCGTGGGAGACGGTGTGCCGGGCCACGGCGTTGCGCAGGGCCCGCACCACGTGCTCCTGGCCGCGGACCTCGGAGAAGCGGCGGGGCCGGTAGCGCCGATAGAGCGACTGGTAGGCCACGGGCCGAGGCTACCGACGCCCGGGGGATGACCCGGAACGGAGATGACGTGACGGCCGGGCAGCCTGCGGCACACCGCTCAACCCGCTGAGAGCTGCTGCCTTCCGGCCCTGACTCGATTCACGGGGAGCCGTTGCACAGGACCCGACCGCCACGTCGCAGGCCAGCATAGGAGGTCCCGATGGGGCCCGGCGGCCCGGGTGGTGCGGGTAGCGTGAGGCGTTCTCCGGGAGGGGTGCGAGAGCGGCCGAATCGGCACGCTTGGAAAGCGTGTGTGGGTCCTGCCCACCGTGGGTTCGAATCCCACCCCCTCCGCCAGCCGGGTCGTGCCCAGTCCCAGGCGTCCTCGCGCCGGTCGGATCGGAAGTCCTGGTCTTGCCGGTGGCGCTGCGTTCGATGGTCTCCGCCGAGCTGAAGACGTTCTCGAACGGGGCGTCGAGGCCGCCCAGGGGCGGGTCTCAACCCGTCCCAGCCGGCCAAGTCCTTTTCCTTAGGTGGACCGGAATGAGTACTGTGGCCCCAGGACCGGCCGCGGGACGGGGGTGATCGGGGGGCTGGACTCCGGTGCCGAACCCGCATGGTCACCAGGCGCAGGGTGCACGCCGTCGTTCTGGCCGAAGGAGTGTGGCTGTTACCGGATGGTGCTGTCGTTGAGAGCCTGTGCGCCCGGGTCTCATGTCCCGTGATGGCGACGGTGGTGGGCGATCGCTGCCCGCCCGTCATCGAGGGCATTCGCTCACTGTCGAGCGAGGTGGCCGGGTGACCGCTCCACTCCCCGGTGACGACGAGGCCATGGGGCTGGCCCTAGCCGAGGCGGTGCGGGCCGGGGCCGCCGGCGATGTTCCCGTGGGAGCGGTCGTGCTGGGGGCCGACGGCGTCGCTCTGGCCACGGGCCACAACCGGCGGGAGGTTGACGGCGACCCGACGGCCCACGCCGAGCTGCTGGCCGTGCGGGAGGCCGCGGCGGCCACCGGCTCCTGGCGCCTGGGCGGCGCCACCGTGGTGGTGACCCTCGAGCCGTGCCCCATGTGCGCCGGCGCCCTGATCGCCGCCCGAGTGGCCCGGGTGGTCTTCGGCGCCGCCGACCCCAAGGCCGGGGCCTGCGGCTCGCTCTACAACCTCTGCGTCGATCCCCGGTTCAACCATGAGGTCGAGGTGACCGCCGGCGTGCGCGAGGCCGAGTGCGCAGCCCTGCTCGTCGGCTTCTTCGCCGCCCGCCGGGGCCGGTAGCCTGCGCAGCGCACACGGGAGAGATGCCAGAGCGGACGAATGGGGCGGCCTCGAAAGCCGTTGTGGGCTTCGGTTCACCGTGGGTTCGAATCCCACTCTCTCCGCCGCCGAATGACCTGATCTGGCTTTACCTATAAGGCGCGCCTACTTTGGCCCGCCTGGGTCCTTCGACTACTTCAGTTCGTAGACGGTGGGGGCCCGACCGCGACCCGAGTAGTCCTCCTTGGGCCCGACTTTGGCCACTTTGCTTTCTGCGACGAGTTCGTCCACCGCTTTGCGCAGCGTCGCCGGGCTCCCCGCCGGCGGCCTCCCGAGCTCGGAGAGGGTGAATCGCTTCGACACCCGGGCGGTGGCGGCCTTGATCTGGTCCAGGGGGCGCGGGGGGCCCGCATGCGAGGAGCACCGGCCGCAGTCCGGCTCCGCCCACCCGCTCGGCGGGGCCGGCCGCCACCGAAGCCGGCGTCAGCCAGCACGTCGCCAGGCACACCCATCTCCCGGAACGCGCTGGCCGGGATCCGCTGCTCCTCGGCGTAGGCCTTGGCGTGGGCCACGAAGTCCTCCCGCAGCTGTTCACCGTCGGCCACCCGGGCGTGCTCGAGATCGGCGAGGGCCCGCAGGCGGGCCAGGGGATCACCGGCTTTGGCCACCGCCGCCTCCAACTTGGTCACGGCGCCCTGGTCCACGAGCTTGCTCGGGTCGTCGAGATACAACAAATAGGATCGCACTGCGGCTTCAGGTGTCAAAGTGTCTGCCATGGACAAGCACTCTAGCAACAACGGAGCAACTTCTCGGGGGACTTCTTACAAGGGTTGCTAGGAGCGCCGGGCATTCTCGCCAGCCCATTGTCATGTTGGTCCCGTCGGGTCTCGAAGCGCCGACAACACGTCAAGTCCTGGCCCAGTCCGCCAAGACGTCTGCTCACGACACCGGGCGGGCCGGCGCAGAGCCGACCGTGGTGCCCCAGGGCAGCTGCGGTTGGTAGCTCGGGTCGGGGCCGGCCCCAGCGATGCGGCGCAGGGCCGGAGAGTGGGCCTGCCAGAGGCGTTCACGCACCGCCAGCAGCCAGCGGGTCGCCACTTCGGGGGAGTGAAGGCCAGATACCCCACGAAGACGGTCACCGAGAACAGGCCGACCACGATGGTGGCCAGGACGGACAGGTGCAGGGCCACCCCACCGGCGATGACCCAGGGCCGGGCCCGGCGGTTCCAGATGAGCAGGGCCAGGGCCGTCTCGATGGCGAGCGTGCCGTAGGTGGCCACGTTCGAGACCAGCGCCGACGAGTCGATCCAGGCGGGAAGGTCGAAGCGGGCGACCTCGACGATGCGCATGGAGTACGACACGGCGGTCCCCTGGTGCCAGGACTCCCCTGCAGCTTCAGCCACACGGTGAACAGGTAGAGCACCGAGATCTGGACCTGCACCAGGCGCAGGGCCCACGGGGCCCGTGCCGGGAACTCCCAGAACCGGTCGCGATGGTGGCGCCACCGGTCGACCGACAGCGCAGCACCGGCCGGGGCCAGGGCCAGGTACAGGGCGAACAGTCGCAACAAGATGTCGGCGGCGTTGAGCACCAGGAGGTTGCGCCGCTCGAACGACAACAACACGACGAAGGCCACCAGCGAGGCCAGCCTGGTGTGGTAGCCGACGATGATGCAGATGGCGGCCACGACGAGGAGTCCGAACAGGGCCACCAGGGCGATGTCGGAGGAAAAGACCTCCAACAGTGACCAGGTCCAGGGATAGGCCACCCGCTCGGGCAGGATTCCCGAGTCCGAGAAGAAGGCCAAGAGGTCGAACGACATGAAGACGCACCAGGCCAGGAGCACCCCACCGAAGGCGATGCGCACCAGGGCCAGGGTGGCCGTGGAGGTGGGCTTGAACCAGAACTCGTTCCACAGGCCGACGAGCCTGTCGGCCATGCCGCCGACGGGCCTGGACGCCACCGTGGTCACGAAGCCCCCCCTCGGGGCACGTCGTGGGTGTAGAAGATCTCTTCTTGCCACGCCGGCTCAGGCTGGCCGCTGCCCGGGGGCAGGAGCTCGAGGGACCGCAGGACGAGCTCCACCCGGACCGGCCGACGGCCGCCACGGTCGTGGTGTTCGGCGATCCAGGCCGCCGTCGGCTCCCACAGCCGCCGGCTCCGCTCGCTGCGGATGGCCCCCAGCCACTTGCGCCACCGGTCGTTCCGAGGCGGCTGCCACAAGACCAGGCCCCCGTCGGCGTACTCGATGCGAGCGACCGTCTCGTAGGTCATTCGTGGTGGGTTGGGGGCGAAGAGGTTCCAGCGTTGGTCGAGGCCGGTGAGGTTGACGACGGGCTCCACAAGGGGAGCGGTCACCTCTCGCAGCTCCGACTTGGGCAAGTTCCACAGCACCACGGCGCAAAGGGTGGCCACCAGGAACGAGGAGAGCACCCACCGGCCAGCCCGACTTGACTCGAGGCGCTCCTGGGGTGAAGTGCGGCGTAGGTTCCGCGACCCACCCCGCCCGGGCGCCTCACCGGGGGGAACGGATGGGGATCGCGCCCGGTCCAGCAACTGCATCGAGCGACAGCGTAGGTGGCTATCGCAGTGGCAAGCGGTCGTCCGCTTTGCGTCATGGATCGCCCGGTCGCTCGTCTGGACCGTTGCAAGCGCCAAGAAAGAACAGGCGACGGACAGGAAGGCTGGCTGCCAACCGCTCTGCAGACGTGCTCACGCAAGATTTGTCGTACCGCCAACCCGGTGTAAAGGTGCAGGCCGGGGGTGCCGATAGTCGAGCGTGGCCCATCCCTCGGAACCTGGCTAGTGTTCCGAGGGCGTCGAACCGCCGAACAGCCCAGTAGTGTCACACCGGGAGCCCTGCCTAGGGATACCCGGATCCAGGCAGTTGCCCGAATCAGCGTGGCAGAAGGTCACGAACGAACCTTGTGAGGAGCTCAAGAATGAAGAAGGTCCTAGTAGCGACGTGCGTCGTCGCCGTGAGTGCGTTCGGGATCACCCACGCGTCCGCGACCCCGGCCCAGACGGCCCGCGCCAGCGCTTTCGGCATCGAGCTGAGCACGAGCCTCCTGGGCGACGAGCCGTTGATCGATCGCACGGGTGAAGCCGAGTCGTTCCTGCCCCCGGGTGGCGCGATTGAAGACGAGATCCTCAGCGTGGGTGAGACCGGCGAGCTGGTCCTCAGCGCCACCGGCAGCGTGCTGGCCGACACCCGGTTCGAATCCACCATCCGCCCCATCCTCAACCCCGAGAACGAGGAAGCACGCGGCGGTTCGGGCGAAGGCAGCGGCCTGCTCGGCGGCGACCTTATCGGCGGCCTGCTCGGCGAAGAGGAAGGCGGCGACAGTCTCGTCGGTGGCCTGGTCGGCGGCGACGGCGGCGGCGGCGGCATCCTGTCCAACAGCGAAGGCGGAGCCGGCACCGTGCGGGCCCAGCAGCTGGGCGGCGACGGCGGCGGCGACGGCGGCAGCCTGCTCGGTGGCGACAGCCTGCTCGGGGGCCTCCTCGGCGACAGCGAGGACGACGAGGAAGGCAACACCGACCCCGACATCCAGTTGGAGTTCGCCAACGCCCAGGGCTACGCCGTGGTGGAGAACCTCGGCGTGGCCAACGAGGACCTGGAAGACAACCTGCTCGGTCTCGGTCTGACCGACGTCGCAGCCCAAGCGCTGGCCGACGCTCTCCTCAAGGTCGAGGCCGTCCAGGCCGAGGCCGTGGTGCTCTGCGAGGGCACCACCCCCCGCTTCGACACCGCCTCCCGGCTCGTCGACCTCAACAACGACAACGTCAGCCTGGTGGACGAGCTGGTGGAGAGCGTCTCCGAGCTCCTGCCCAACGTCATCGAGGTCAACGAGACGGGCACCACCCCCGACGGTGGCGTGTTCGTCAACGCCCTGCACATCACCCTGGGCGGCGACCTCCTC
>JAUJNB010000012.1:82952-90056 GCA_030446545.1 Acidimicrobiales bacterium
CGACGGTGGCGTGTTCGTCAACGCCCTGCACATCACCCTGGGCGGCGACCTCCTCAACGAGGACGACGGCACTAGCGGTGGGGAAACGACCACGACGCTTGTCGACGGCGTCACGGTTCCCGACGTGGGCACCAACTCCTTCGAAGCCCAGCAGCTCGGTGGCGGTGACGGTGGCGGCGAAGACGCCCTCCTCGACATCATCCTGGGCCACGCCGAGGTCGGCGGCACCGTCTGCGCTGAGCAGGCCCGCCCGCCCGCTCCTCCCTCGCCCCCCGCTGGTGACGACCGCACCCTGCCCGTCACCGGTGGTGGCCTCGGCTTCCTGCCTGCGGTCCTCGGCCTCGGCCTGGCCGGTGGCGCCGTCGCCGCCGGCCGGGTGGCCCTGCGGTCCCGCCGGGAGCACACCCTGTAGGGAGCGCTGGTACCGCAAGTGAGACCCGCACGAGGGGATGGGGATTCGTCCCCATCCCCTCGTCGCATGTACAGAGATCGAGGGGCCATCGAAGAGAACGGGAAGGCGACGATGAAGAAGCTCGTGGTGGGACTGCTGGCGGGGCTCCTGGTGGCCTCACCCCTGGCCGTGGCCGCCGCCGCGCCCGGTGCCCAAGCCAAGAAGGCGGCCGTGCTCATCGGGATCGGCGAGTACCAGGGCCAGACCAAGTCCCTGCCGGGCAGCGCCGGTGACGCCGCCATCCTCCGCCAGGCCCTGCTGGGCAACGGGTGGGAAGACGCCAACATCAAGATGCTGGTCAACGAGGACGCCACCGCGGCCAACATCCGCCAGGCCACCCAGTGGCTGGTCGACCAGAGCGCCGACGACTCCTTCTCGGTCTTCGCCTACTCCGGGCACGTGAAGCAGAAGGAGGGCGACGAGGACGGTGACGGGGAAGGCAACGACGAGTTCCTCTGGCCCCACGACAACGACTTCATCTCCGACGGCGAGCTGGCCACGAGCCTGCGGGCGCTGCAGGGTGATGCCTGGATCAGCATCGCCGGTTGTGAGTCGGCCGGCTTCGACGACAATGTGAGCAGCCCCCGCCGGCTGTTCACCGGGGCCTCCCAGGAGGTCGAGAAGGGCTACGAGCGCCCCGACTGGCAGATGTCGGTCTACAACGGCCTGATGGTCGACGAGGGGTTCCTCCAGGGCCAGGGCGACGTCGACGGGAACGGGGCCGTGTCCATCCAAGAGGCGTTCGACCACGCCGCCCGGATCGCCCCGGAGATGACCGCCACCCAGCGCTTCGGTCCCCAGCACCCCTACATCGCCGGCGGTGACGGCCCCCAGTGGTTCCTCGCTCCGCCGGCCCCGCCCGCCTCGGACGACGCCGATGACGGCGGTTCGCTCGGTGGCGACCTGCTCGGCGGCGACCTGCTCGGCGGCGACCTGCTCGGTGGCCCGTTGGGCTGAGCCCGGCCCTGGCGCCGATCAGCGCCGGACACCTGCCACCAGGAACTGACGGGCACGGTTGGCTCCACCACGGTTGGCTCCCCCGGCGATGCCGCGAGCCTCAGGGACACGCCCTTCGCTGTCGTCGCCGTCGACCACAATGGAGCCGATGAGCCAAGCGGAGCAGGTCAGCTTCTTCACCGAGGAGGTGCCTGAGCGCACCTACGGCGTGGGCGAACTGGCCGCGGGGATCACCAAGGCGGTGAGCGCGGCCTTCCCGGCCGAGATCTGGGTCCGGGGAGAGCTCAACGGGCTGAAGGCGGCCAACGCCAGTGGGCACGTCTACTTCTCGCTCAGCGAGCGGAACTCCCGTCGGGGCCCGACCACTTCCGTCGGAGTGGCGCTGTTCCGGGCCGAGCGCCTGAAGGTCGAGCGCTTCCTGCGGGACTGGCCGGGCTTCGCGCTGGTCGACGGGATCGAGGTGCGCATCCGGGGCCGGGTGCAGTACGCCTACGGCCGCGTCAGCCTGGTGATGTCGGCGGTCGACCCGGTCCACACCCTCGGCCGCCTGGCCGCCGATCGCGACCGGGTGCTGCGGAGGCTGCACGACGACGGGCTGATGGAGGCCAACGCCCGCCTGGCCCTGCCCGCCGTACCGCTGCGTGTCGGCTTGGTCACCAGCGCCGGCAGCGCCGCCTGCGAAGACGTGCTGGCCGAGCTCCGCTCCAGCGGGTTCGCCTTCCGGGTGGTCCTGGCTGACGCCCGGGTCCAGGGGACCGGCGCCGAGGCCTCGCTGCTGCGGTCGCTACGGGCGGTGTCACAGCGTGGCGTCGATGTCGTGTTGGTGGTCCGGGGCGGGGGCGCCCGCACCGACCTGGCCGCCTTCGACGGTGAGCGCCTGGCCCGAGCCGTCGCCGCCATGCCCGTGCCCGTGCTCAGCGGGGTGGGACACGAGATCGACACCAGCGTGGTCGACGAGGTGGCCCACACGGCGTGCAAGACGCCCACCGCCTGTGCCGGCCTGCTGGTGGAGCGGGTGGCGGGGTCCCTCCAGCGGTCCGAGGCGGCCTGGACGGCCGTGGTCCGGGCCAGCCGGGCCGGGGTGGTGGCGTCGGCGGCCGGATCGGAGCGCCGGAGCGCGTCCGTGGCCGAGCGGACCCGGACTGCACTGAGAGCAGCCGAGGGCCGCCTCGACGCCCGGGCCGGCGGGGTAGCCCTCCAGGCCCGGTCCCGCATGGCCGCCGAGAGCGCCCGCTTGCACGCGGCCGCCCGGCGCCTCGAGCCCCGGCGCCTCGATGCCCGCTTGACCCGCCTCGACGCCGGCGTGGCCGCCGTGGTCCTCCGGCTGGGTCGGGCGGCGTCCCGGGCGACGGTGTCGGCCGAGGCCCGGGTCGAGTCGGCGGCTGCCCGGGCCCGGGCCGCTGACCCGGCCCGGGCCCTGGCCCGGGGCTGGACGCTCACCCGCCGCCTCGACGGCCGGCTGGTGCGACGGGCCGACGAGGTGACCCCCGGGGAAGCGCTGGTCACCACCTTCGCCCAGGGCCGGGCCACCAGCACGGTGACCGAGGTGGCGGCCACGGCCCACCAGCCAGGAGTCGATGCCCGATGACCCCACCACCCGAGACCCCATCACCCGAGACCCCGCCACCCGAGATCCCGCCGCCCGAGGCCTCGTCGGTCCTGGGGCCACCACCGGCATCGCTCCCGCCCGACCAGACGCCGGACCTGCGGTCGCTCAGCTACGCCCGGGCTGTCGAGGAGCTCGAGGACATCCTGGCCGCGCTGGAAGACGACAACCTGGACGTCGACCACCTGGCCGAGCGGGTGGCCCGGGCCGCCGCCCTGGTCCGGCTGTGCCGCAGGCGTATCACCGGCACCAGGCTGGAGGTCGAGCGCATCGTGGCCGACCTCGACGGGGGCCCGGCGCCCGAGACGACCGGCTGAGCCACCCGACCGGCGCCGCCGCTCCGGCGGCTCGGGCCACTCGGCGGGCCGGCTACTCCGGCTGGCCTTGGCCACCTCGGCAGGGCGCACCGGGCTCGGGGGACTGCGGCCCCTGGCGGAAGAACTCGATGAAGGCGTCCAGGGCGGGGTCCGACGCCGAGTCGACCGGGAGCTGGTTCCCCCACGCCGAGGCCACCACCGGCGCCGGGAGGCCCTCGGTCCAGGGGGAGACCAGCACGAAGTTGCCGGCCAGGCCGCGCAGCGTGTCGACTTCATCCTCGGCCAGGTCGGGCCGGTAGGTGATCCACACGGCCCCGTGCTCCATGGAGTGCACGCCCATCTCGGGGGCGACGGGCTCGGCGTAGTAGCCACAGTTCTGCCACACCGAGTTGTGGTCGCCCCCCACCGGCGGCGTCTGGGGATAGGCCACCGGCCCCTCCACGTGCTCGGCCGAGGCCACCTCCATCGTCACCACACCGGGAGGCGCCACCGCCTCCTTCCGGCCTCCCGCCGAGATGACCACCAGGACGATCCCCAGCGCCACCACCGCGCCGAGGGCGATGAAGAAGGGCCACCCCCGGCTGCCTCCGGCACTGGCTCGCGCCCGCGAGGCCTGCTTGGCCTTGCGGAGCCCGCTTCCGGTGGGGGTGGGCTTACTCATGGTCCTGCGGCACGGGCAGAGCGTAGAGCACCAACCGCCCCCTCACCCGTCGCTCGCGACGACTCCCAGCTGGTCGGCGAGCTCGACGGCCCGATCGTGGTGGCGGAACGAGAACCAGGCGGTGCCGTCGAGGGCCTGGGCCAGCTCGGTCCGGGCCCGGTCGGTGTCGCCGACGGCCAGGAACACCTCGGCCGCGTGGTAGCGCACCAGCGGATCGTCGGTGTCCAGGCGCAGGGCCTCCTCCATGGGCGCCACCGCAGCAGGGGCGTCGCCCGATCCCAGCAGGGCCCAGGCCAGGGCGTCGTCGACGTAGACGTTGTCCGGGCGGACCTCGTGGGCCGCCCGGGCCAGGGCCAGGGCCCGTTGCGGATCCTCACCCTGGTCAGCCTCGAAGACGGCCATCTCCAGGTCGACCACCTGCCCGGCGTCGGCTTGGAGGGCGGCGATGGCCCGGACCAGGGCGTAGGTCTCGGCTGCCTCGGCCCGGCGGCCGAGCCGGGCCTGGAGATCGCCGAGGAGGACCACGGCTTCCGGCGCCGGGAAGCGCTCGACCACGGCCTGGAGGGCGGCCACGGCGGCCTCCTCGTCGCCGCCCGCGGCCAACACCCGGGCCCGACCGATCTCGGCGGGCACGAGTCCCGGCGCCGCGGCCAGAGCCCGGTCGAAGCTTCCCAAAGCGGCATCGAGGTCGCCCTGGCGGAAGTAGAGGCCGCCGAGCAGGGAGGCCACCCGAGCCGACTCGTCCGGTTGGCCACCACCCGCGGCCTCGGCCCGGGTCATGGCCTCGATGGCGCCGGGAAGGTCGCCGTACAGTTCGCGCAGGTAGGAGGCCCGGGCCAGGGCGGGCAGGCCGGGTCGCAGGTCGAGCATCTCCTGGAGGTGCCCGGCGGCGTCGTCGTAGCGGCCCAGCTCGACCTCGGCGTCGACCAGCACGGCCAGGGCGTCGGCGTTGGACGGCAGGGCCTCGCTGACCCGCCGGCCCAACTCGAGAGCCTCGGGAAAGCGGTGCAGGGCCAGGGCCAGGGCGCCCTGGCCGAGCACGGTGCGAGGATCGGCGGGGACCAGCTCGTCGGTGCGGGCGAAGGCCTGCTCGGCCAAGCCGTAGAAGGACGGGTCGCCCACCCGGAAGGCCTGGGCCAGGTAGGCGAACCCCAGCTCCTGCCAGGCGTCGGCATCGTCGGGGTCGATGGCGACCCGGTCCTCGAGGGTGGCGATGCGCGCCGGCGACCCCGGCACCTCGACCGGGGGAGGGGGCGCCGGAGCAGGGTCGTAGGTGAGGAACCGCCCGATGGCCACGCCGGCCACGATCGCCACCAGGGCCACCGCCCACACCGGCACCGATCGCCGGTTCCGGAGGGGCGGGCCGGGGGCCGACCGGTCCTTCTCCGCCGCCGGCGGGGAGGCCGGTGGTGCCCCTCGGGTGCTCACGTCGGCCAGGATAGGAGCATGGCTCTCCTCGACCGACCTCGTGCCCGGCTCCGCTGACGGTGCCGGGGCCGGGGCCGGGGCCGGCAAGCGGACCCTGGCCGTGGTCCTGGCCGGAGTGGTCGGCCTGACGCTCGGCATCGGGGTGACCGTCGCTCTGACCCGCAGCGGCGACGGCGATTCCTCGGCCACCCCCCCGGCGTCGACCGTTCCATCGGTGCCCACCACCGCGGCCCTGGCCGCGCCTCCCCCGCCGGGCACCCCGGCCTCCAGCCCCCGGGCGGCGGTGGAGGGCTTCCTGGCGGCCGAGATCGACGCCGACCTCGAAGCTTCGTTCGGCTACCTGAGCGCCCAGGCCCGCGCCGGATTCGGTTCTCCGGCGGCCTGGACCGCTCGCCACGCCGACCTCCTGGCCCCGGTGCGGGCCTACCAGGTCGAGGAGGTGGACGAGACCGAGGTGGTGGCACTGGTGACCTTCGAGCCTGGCCTCGACGAGGTCATGGGCCTGGTGGCCGAGCGAACGCGCGTCACCTGGGCCACTTCCGAGAGTGAAGGCTCGTGGGGGGTGGACCTCGAGTCCAGCACCCTCGAGCCCTTGCACCCCCCCGACGACTCGGCCCCCACCGCGGTGGCCAGCTGGGCCGCGGCCCACCAGGCGTGCGAGCCTGAGCCCCGCACGTGGGACGGCAACCTGCGAGGCTCGCCGGCGCTGGCCGAGCAACTCTGCGGGACCGGGGGCGCCGTCGAGGTCGGCCCGGCCCTGCCCCTCGGTGCCGTGGACGCCGCCCCGTTCCTGGCCGCCTTTGGCCCCGAGGCCAGCGCCTGGGCCCGGGTGGTGGCCGTGGTGGCGCCGGTGCCGCTGCGGGCGGTGGTGGCGCCGATCGGCCAGGAGTGGCTGGTCATCGGCGTGCTCCCCGGCTGAGGGCGACCTGGCGAAGCCTCAAAAGCCGCCAAGGCCGTCAAGGCGGCTTCCATCCAGGAAGTGCGCGGCCTCCGTGGACCTCCCAAACCGGACGCCGACCGAAGGAACGCGCCATGGGCTCCCCCCACTCCGCCTCCCCCATCCACGCTCCGGGGCGGGCACTGCTCGCCCTCGGTCTGGCCGGCGTCCTGGCCCTCGGCCTGCTGGTCCCGGCCGACGCCTCCAGCCACCGGGAGGCGCCCATGATCGCCGAGGACCCGGCGGCCGACAACACCGACCTGTACGCCTTTGTGCCTCCCGACGACCCCGACTCGGTGACCCTCATCGCCAACTGGAGCGGTTTCCAGGAGCCCGGGGGCGGTCCCAACTACTTCAAGTTCGGCGACGACGTGCTGTACGAGATCAACGTCGACAACGACGGCGACGCCGTGGAGGACGTCACCTACCAGTTCCGTTTCTCCACCACCACAGTCGATCCCAACTCCTTCCTCTACGCCACCGGGCCCATCACCAGCATCGAGGACACCACCTGGAACCGGCCCCAGACCTACACCATCACCAAGGTGGAGGACGGGGCCAGCACCGCCCTCGGTTCAGGCCTGCTCACCCCGCCCTCGAACGCTGGTCCCCGCAGTACGCCCGACTACGAGTCGCTGGCCGCATGACTTCAACGTCGCCCCCAACAACGCCCTCGGCGACGGCGTCGACCGGAACGATCGCCCCTACCTCACCTCGTTCCCCTACCTGGCCACCCCCCACGCCGGC
>JAUJNB010000012.1:90156-96981 GCA_030446545.1 Acidimicrobiales bacterium
GAACGATCGCCCCTACCTCACCTCGTTCCCCTACCTGGCCACCCCCCACGCCGGCTACGACATCAACAATCCGGCCCGGGTGACCACGGCGGGGCCGGCCCCCGAGACGCCGATGGCCCAGCCCGAGGCCACCACCCCCGCCGCCCAGCCGGCGGGCAACCAGCTGCCCGTCACCGGCTGGGGACCCACGCTCATCTCGTTCCTGGCCGCCACCGCCATGATCGCCAGCGTGCTGGGCGCCCGGAAGCTGGTCCGCTCCCGATCCGGAAGCTGACACCCGCCGGTCCTGCGTCGGGGTGGCGACCCAGGAGCGAGGCGGATGGCCGTGGCCACCTCGCACATGGCGACGTGTGTGAGTGATCGGTGGGATCAGCGCCAGGCGTCGACCACCGCCGGGAGGTCGGCGAGCGCCACGACGGTGGCGTCGGGGACGACATCCCAGGGGGGAGCGTGGTCGTTGGCCACCAGCACCGTGCGTAGCCCGGCCTGCTGCGCCCCCCAGACGTCGTCGTAGGGGCGGTCGCCCACGAAGACCGCGCCCTCGGCCGCCTCCACGCCGAGGGCGTCGAGGGCGGCCCGGAACACCGAGGGGTGGGGCTTGAGGTGGGTCATCTCACTGGTGTAGAGGCGGGCCTCGAGGGCGTCGACGAGACCGTCTCGGGCCAAGAAGCGCTCGTGGAAGGCCCGAGGCCAGTGGGTGTTCGACAGCAGGCCCAGCCGCAGGCCCTGTTCCCGCAATTGGGCCAGGACGGTGGCGGCGTCGGGGAAGTGCCGGACGTGGGGGGTCCAGGCGTCGAGGTGTCGGACCGCCGCTTCCTCCAGCACCGCCTCGGCCACGTCGAGGCCCAGCTCGGCCGAGGCCTCGGCCACCAGGTCGGCCAGGGTGGCCGAACGACAGGCGCCGGACGTGCGGGCCCAGAACCGGGCCTCCACTGCGCACAGGCGCTGGGCCACCTCCACCTCCCGGTCGGGAGCGAGGTGGGCGGCGGCCAAGGTCCACACGTCGGTCATCTCCAAGGGCACGAACTCGGCCAGGGTGCCGCCCCAGTCGAAGATCACCGCCTCGACCCTTGCGCCCGCATGGCCCACGGCCGGCGACCGTAGCGGGCCCCACCGCCCCGCCGTCGCCGCCGGCCTCGGCGGCTCGTCCGAAATGGAATACTCCCACCAGCAACATTGAGACCTCGGTGCGAGGCGGGGTCATCAGGGGCACTTCATCGAGGAACTGGTGGAACCGTTGGCCGCTGCCGAGCGTCGAAGGGACGTGCACCTCCGTCGGCTGGCGGCCGTTTCCCTCGCCACCGTGCCCGTGCTGGTGACGATGGCGGCCTGGTCCACGCCGGCCATGGCGGCCACCATGGTGGAGGTCGACGCCGGCTACGCCGGTTCCTACCGAGCCGGGTCCCCGGTCCCGGTGCGGGTGCGCATCGCCGCCGACCGCTTGCTCCGGGGCGAGCTCGAGGTGCAGGCCAGCGTCGGCTTCGGTGATGCCGTGACCGTCGCCGTACCCGTCGAGGCACCGGGGGGGACCCTCAAGGAGGTCGTGGTGGTGGCGCCGACGGGCGCCGGGACCGAACGCAGCGACGTCCTCGTGGTCCTGCGCCAGGACGGCAACGAGGTGGCCCGCGGGACCGACAGCATGGTCGCCACCAGCGACCAGGAGTTGGTGGGCCTGCTGCCCGGAGCCCTGGGCGGGCGCGACGCACCGGCGGCGGCGCCGTTGGCCGTCGACGCCGGCACCGCCCGCTTCGGCGCCATCGGTCCGGCAGAGTTGGCGGCCGCCCCGGCCAGCCTGGCCGCACTCGACGTGGTGGGGGCCACCTCCGACGACCTGGCCGCCCTCGACGACGCCACCCGCGCCGGTGTGCTGGCCTGGGTGGGTGAGGGGGGGTTCCTCCTCGTCGACAGCTCTCCAGGTGAACTGATCCCCGGGTTGCCGGCGGCCTGGCAACCCGGCGATCGGCCCCGGGCCCGGGCCGGTCTGGGTGAGGTACGGGCCACCGACGGGGCCATGGCCGCCGGCAACTGGGCTGGGCTGGTCGAACCCACCCCCGTGGTGAGTGGCCAGGGCAACCAGTTCTTCGGGGGCGTCCCCCTCGACGGCGCCTTGGCCACCGATGCCGGTCTGCGTGTCCCCCAACTGGGGTGGTTGGTGGGCTTTCTCGGCGTCTACGTGGTCGTCGCCGTTCCCCTCACCCTCACCCTGCTGCGCCGCCGGGGCCGGGGGGAGTTGGGCTGGGTGGTGCTGCCGCTCGTGGCCCTGGTCTTCACCGCCGCCAGCTACGGGGCCGGTCGGCAGGCTCGGGGCGGCACTTCCACGGCGCACGCCACCGTGGTCCACGTCACCGAGGCCGGCGCCCTGGCCACCACCAGCGTGGGCATCGTGTCGCCCGACGGGGGGCGGGTCAGCGTCGCCTACCCGCGCCGGTGGGCCCTCGCCGCCCGCGCCATCTCCTCGGGGGGACCACCGGCCCGCTTGCGGGCCACCCTCGGCTCCGACGGGACCAGCATCGGCCAGCAGCTCGATGTGGGCCAGTTCGGGGTGCACCGGGCTTCGGGCCCGGTCGCCCTCGAGGGACGCCTGGAGGTGACGGCCACGGGGCGCGACGCCACCACGCTCGAGGGCACCGTGCGCAACACCCTGCCCTTCGCCCTCGAGGAGGTGGGCGTGCTCCAGGACCGGTGGGGGGTGGCGGTGGGACGGCTGGAGGCGGGCGAGGAACGGGCCTGGACGCTGGAGCGCTCCTCCGGTGACCCCTTCCCCGGTGCTGCGGCCGAGGTGTGGCCCGACGCATCGGGCTTCAACAGCGCCCCCGACCCCGACTCGGTCGTCGTCTTCCCCCTGTGGAGCGAGTTCGAGGCGGCCGCCGGCGCCGACGTGTCGGCACCGGGAACGGTGGTCGCCGCCGGGTGGACCCGGGAGTTCGTCCCGCCCCTCGATGCCCCCGGTTCCTCCCTCTCCGGTCGCACCCTGGTGGTGGGATCGGGGCCGGTGGTGTCGGGTGCGGCCGGGCTCGTCGATGCCGCCGCCGCCGCCGTGACCGTCCGAGGGCCCTTCCTGAGCGGTGGCGTGTTCGACGAGACTGCGCCCGTCGTCTTCCGTCTGTCGCTTCCCTCGGCGGCCGAAGGGGCGCCGGCCGCCGACCCCGCCGGGCTGGTGGTGCGGGCGCCTGAGGCTTTGATCGTCGAGATCTGGAGCGACGGTGCCTGGCGAGGGCTGGCGGGGGGTCCTGGCGGAGGAGGGGACGAGGTGCCCGCCGGCGCCGGGAAGCTCGACCGACCCGGCGCCGGCTTCGGCTTCGACGGCCCCGGCCAACCGATGTTCGGGCCCACGGCCGAGCACGCCCTGCCTCCCGAGGCGGTCGGTGCCGGCGTGGTGTGGGTGCGGGCCCGAGCCGCCGACTTCGGGGTCATCGATCCGTACACGCTGGCCACCTCCACGCTGGTCACCCTGGGGCCGGCATCATGACCACCGTCGGTCAGGTGACAGGCCCGTCCGAGGAGGTGGCGGCTGGCTCCCCGCCCGACTTGGCCGTCAAGGTGGAGGGCCTGACCAAGCGTTACGGCGAGCTGTTCGCCGTGCGCGACCTCGACCTGGTCGTGCCCCGAGGAGCCATCTTCGGGCTCATCGGGCCCAACGGCGCCGGCAAGAGCACCACCTTCCTGGCCCTCGCTTCGCTGCTCACGCCCACCTCGGGCAAGGTGGAGATCGCCGGCTGCGACCCTGCCACCGACCCCCGCGGGGTGCGGGGCAAGCTCGGCTACATGCCCGACGTCATGGGCGTCTACGACAACCTGCGGGTGCACGAGTACCTGGCCTTCTTCGCCGGCGCCTATCGGGTCCCCCGCACGGCGTGGCCGGCCCTCATCGACGGGCTGCTCGAGCTGGTCGACCTCTCGGGCAAGCGCGAGGCCATGGTGGACTCGCTGTCGCGGGGCATGAAGCAGCGCCTGAGCCTGGCCCGAGCCCTGGTCCACGACCCCGAGGTGCTCGTGCTCGACGAGCCGGCCAGCGGTCTCGACCCCCGGGCCCGGGTGGAGCTGCGTGAGTTGCTGGTGGAGCTACGGGCCATGGGCAAGACCGTGGTGGTCAGCTCCCACATCCTGGCCGAGCTCGAGGAGATGTGCACCGAGGTGGCGATCATGGAGGCCGGCCGGCTGCTGGCGGTGGGCACGCCTCGCTCCATCGGCGACCAGCTCGGCGGCGGCCGCACCATCCGGGTCCGCCTGGCCGGGGGAGAGGTCCAGGAGCACGCGGTGGTCACCGAGGGCGACCAGCAGGCACTGCTGGCCCGCCTGGTGGCCGAAGGGCTGCCGGTGGTGGAGTTCACCGAGACCAGCTCCGGCCTCGAGGACCTGTTCCTGCGCATCACCAAGGGGGTGGTGCAATGAAGCTGTGGCGACGCCCACTCAACCCGGTGCTGGCCCGAGAGCTGAAGGAGCGGCTGCGCACGCGCCGGGCCACCGTCGTCGTCACCGCCTACCTGATGATCCTGGCCCTCATCCTGCAGGTCGTCTACTCGGCCCTGTCGTCGTCGGCGGCCGACGCCTTCAACGGGGGCATAGTGGCCACTCAGTCGGCCCGCTTCGGTCGCAGCCTGTTCGAGACCCTGCTGTTCTTCATGCTGCTGCTGGTGTGCTTCATCGTCCCCGGCCTCACCGCCGACGCCATCACCGGCGAGCGGGAGCGCCAGACCCTGGTGCCCTTGCAGGTGAGCCTGCTCAGTCCCCGCGCCATCGTCTCCGGCAAGCTCCTGGCGTCGCTGGCCTTCGTCACCCTGCTGGTGCTGGCCACCCTGCCCCTGCTCGGCGTGTCGTTCCTCCTCGGAGGGGTGAGCGTGGGCCAGATGGCCAGAGGGGTGGCCGTGGTGCTGGCGACGGGCCTGGTGGTGGCCTGCCTGGCCCTGGCCTGCTCCAGCCTGGCCCGCCGCACCCAGGCGGCCATGGTCCTGGCCTACGCCGCTACCCTCTTCCTCACCCTGGGCTCGGTCATGATCTACGGAGCCCAGGCCGTGCTCGACGACGAGGCCGAGCCCCATCGACCTCCGTTGGCCGTGCTCACCCTCAACCCCTTCCTGGCCGCGGCCGACGCCACCGGCCAGCAGACCTTCGACGGCAGCGTCACTTCCCCCCTGGAGCTCATGCGGGGCCTGCTCGACGAGGTGGACCGCAACGCGGTGGCCTTCGATCAGGGCTTTGTCGGGGGGCCGGGGTTCGTCGGCGGCGGCTTCGCCGAGAACGGTGAGGGGTTCATGGATGCAGCGCCGCCGCGCCTGGCCCCACCACCCGTGCCGCCCCCGGCTGTGCCGTCGCCGGAGACAACGGGAGTGTCGGAGACCACCGTGGCCGGTGGGTCCGGGGAAACCGAGGTGGGTGGGGCTCCTGGGCCCGACGACGTCGTCAGCATCGCCCCCGTGGCGCCCGACGGGTTCTCGGGCCCGGGCCCGATCCGGCTCGAGGGCCAGGATCCCTTCGTCCTGGACGACGACCGGCTGCCCTTCTGGATGTGGTCGGCCCTGGTGCTGGCCACGGTGGCCGCCGCCGCCTCCCTGCTCGCCGCCCGGCGCCTGCGGACGCCCTCGACCCGCACGGCGTGAGCGTGTCGTCCCCGGTCACCTCCGACGTCTCCACGACCGTGACCGAGTTGCTGGGGGCGGTGGCCCGGCGCCTGCGTCTGGCCTGGGGGGTGGCCACGGCCGCACTGGTGCTGCCGGCGGCCCTGGTGCTGGCCGTGGTCCTGGTCGCGGTGGGCCGGGTGGCTCCGTGGGCGTGGCTCGAGCCGGCGGCGGCGGCGGCGGTGGCGGGCGTGGTGGTGGTGGTCGTGGCGGTGGCCCTGTTCCTGCGGATCCCGGCCACGGTGGCCGCCCGGGCCGCCGACCGGGGCCTGGCCACTGGCGACGCCTTGGCCACCGCCCTCGAGCTTGGCCCCGAGCGGCCCTTCGCCGAGCGGGTGTGGGAGCGGGCCCGGCGGCTGGCGACCGGCCGACGGGCGGTCGACGCTGTGCCCGTGTCGGTCGACCGCCGACGCCTGGCCGGAGGTGCGGCGCTGTTCGTCGCCGCCCTGGTCCTGGCCCTGGCGCCCAACCCCCAGGACGAGGTCCGCCGGCGCCAGGCTGCGGCCCAGGCCCTGCTCGGGGCCGAGGCCGAGGCGCTGCGGGAGGCGGCCGAGTCGCTGGCCACCGAGGTCGGGCCCGCGGCCGGGCCGGCGGCCGAACGCCTCCAGGCGGCGGCGGCGGAGCTCGATCAGTCGGGTGACCTGGAGGCGGGCCGAGCCGCACTGGAGCGAGCCGCGGCCGAGCTGACCGCCACTATCCGCCCGGGTTTCCTGGCCGAGAAGGCGGCGGCTCGAGGGCTGGACACCAGTGTGGAGTCGGCACCGCTGCCTGGTGGGGGGACGGGGAGCGCCGCCGCCCAGTTGGCCCGGACGGGCGAAGGGTTGACCGGAATGGAGCCCACCGAACAGCCAGCCCTGGCCGAGCGCCTCGACGCCCTGGCCACCACCCAGAGCGCGGGCAACCCCGGGTTGGCGGCGGCCTTGAGCCAGGCGGCAGCCGGATTGCGGGCGGGTGACACCGCCGCTGCCAGCGCCGCCTTGGGGGAGGCGGCGGGGCTGCAGGGAGCCGCCACCGCCTCGGTGGCCGCTCAGGAGGCGTCGGCCCGCGCCACCGCCGCGGTGGCGTCTTCGTCGGCGCGGTTGGCCGCCCCGGCCGGCCCCGGCGCGGGACAAGGACAGGGCCAGGGCCAGGGCCAGGGCCAAGGACAGGGCCAGGGGCAGGGCCAGGGCCAGGGGCAGGGGCAGGGACAGGGCCAGGGGCAGGGCCAGGG
>JAUJNB010000029.1 GCA_030446545.1 Acidimicrobiales bacterium
ACCTCGACGGCGACGGCCCCACCGACGTGCTCGCCTTCCCCCTGGACCTCCCCCTCGACGCCCTCCCGGCCGCCGGGGCCCCCGGGTCCACCGGGGTCGACCCGACGACCGGTCGGGGGCCCGACGAGGTGCCCGAGCTGGCGGGTGGCCACCTGCCCGTCACGTCGGGCGAGGAGGTGCCCCTTCTGCTGGGTGATGTGGCCGTGTGCCCGGCGGTGGCCGAACGCAACGCCGCCGCCCAGTCCGTATCGACCGAAGACGAGCTCGCTCTGCTCGTCGTCCACGGGGTCCTCCACGTGCTCGGCATGGACCACGCCGAGCCCGACGAGGCCGCCACCATGCGGGCCTGCGAGCGCCGGCTGCTCGAGCGGCTGCACCTCTCCGACGACCGCCCCTCCCGTGACTGACCGGGCCGACCAGGTGGGGAGCATCGGGGTTGCTGGGCAACCACAATCCTCTTCACCTGCGGGCCGAGGCCGGGCGGCGCGCCGGTGAGCACGCCCGAGGTGGCGGCCGTCGTCGCCGTGGTCGTCCTCGTGGCCCTCGGGGCCTTCCTGGCCCTGGCCGAGACCAGCTTGACCCACCTGTCCCGCTCCAAGGCCCTGGCCTTGGAGGAGGAGGGGCGCCGGGGTGGTGCCAGCCTGGCCCGTCTCATGGCCCACCGCGAGCGGGGGCTCAACCCCGTCCTGTTGCTGGTCGTGGTGTGCCACCTGGCCGCGGCCACTCTGGTCGGGCTGCTGGCCCAGTCCTCCTTCGGCCCGCTCGGCATCGCCGTGGCCACCCTCGGCCTGGCCGTGGTCATCTTCGTGTGCGCCGAGGCCGCCCCCAAGACCTACGCCCTCCAACACACCGAGCGCTCGGCCCTGTTCGTGGCGCCGGTCGTGAGCCTGTTGGCCCGCTTCCCGCCGGTGCGCCTCCTCACCCGGGCGCTCATCGGCCTGTCCAACGTGGTCCTGCCGGGCAAGGGCCGCTCGGCGGGCCCGGTGGTGTCAGAGGGGGAGCTGTTGGCGCTGGCCGACGTGGCCGTGGAGGCCGACGTCATCGAGGTGGAGGAGCGGGCCCTGATCCGCTCCATCATCGACTTCGGCGACACCATCGCCCGCGAGGTGATGGTGCCCCGCCCCGACATGGCCACGGTGGCCGCCGGCGCCACCGTGGCCCAGGCCATGGAGACGGTCATCGCCAACGGCTACAGCCGCATCCCCATCCGGGACGACGGGATCGACGACATCGTCGGGCTGGTCTACGCCAAGGACCTCATGCGGGCGTCGCGGGAGGGCCGGACCTCGGCGACGGCTCGCACCCTGGCCCGCGAGGCCCACTTCGTGCCCGAGGCCAAGCGGGTGGCCGAGCTCATGCGCGAGATGCAGGCCGACAAGTTCCACATGGCCATCGTCATCGACGAATACGGCAGTACCGCCGGCCTCGTCACCCTGGAAGATCTCATCGAGGAACTGGTGGGCGAGATCGTCGACGAGTTCGACGTGGAGGACCCCCTGCTCGAACCGCTGCCCGGCGGTGACGTGCGGGTGGCCGCCCGCATGGCCCTCGACGAGCTCAACGAGGTGCTCCATCTCGAGCTGCCCGAGGGGAGTTGGGACACCGTCGGCGGGTTGGTGTTCGACCTGCTCGGCCACGTGCCCGCCGAGGGCGAGACGGTCGAGGTCGACGGTCACCTGCTGCGGGCCGAGCGGGTGCAGGGCCGGCGCATCGGCCGCGTACGCATCACCAGGGCCGAGGAGTTGCCGGCGGCCGACGCCGTGTCCTGACCGTGCGCCGCACCGGCTTCGTGACCCTGGTGGGTCGGCCCAACGTGGGCAAGTCGACCCTGCTCAACCGCATGGTGGGAACCAAGGTGAGCATCGTCTCCGACAAGGTGCAGACGACCCGTTCCCCGGTGCGGGCGGTGCTGACCCGCGACGACGCCCAGATCGTC
The DNA here is from genome assembly GCA_030446545.1 of Acidimicrobiales bacterium. Lineage (GTDB taxonomy): Bacteria > Actinomycetota > Acidimicrobiia > Acidimicrobiales > CADCSY01 > JADDRA01. The sequence continues at coordinate 1,937 of JAUJNB010000029.1, forward strand.
TTTGTGGACACCCCGGGCATCCACCGCCCCCGGGGTCCGCTCGGCCAGCGTCTCCAGGAAGTGGCGACCGGGGCCATGAGCGGGGTCGACGTGGTGTGCCTGGTGCTCGACGCCGGTACCTCCATCGGCCCCGGTGACCGGGCCGTCGCGGCCCAGACGCCTCCGGGCGCGGTCCTGGTGCTCAACAAGGTCGACACCGTGGCCCGGGCCACCGTGCTCGAGCGCCTGCGGGCCGCCGGTGCGCTGGGTTGCTCCGAGTACTTCCCCGTCTCGGCCCACACCGGCACCGGGGTCGAGGCCCTGGTCGATGGCCTGGTCGCTCGCCTGCCCGAAGGACCGGCCTACTACCCCCTCGACGCCGTGCGTGACACCCCTGAGGGGGTCTGGGTGGCCGAACTGGTGCGGGAGCAGCTGCTCGGGGTACTGCGCGACGAGCTTCCCCACGCCATCGCCACCCGGGTGACCGAGTGGGAGTGGCCCCGGGTGCGCTGTGAGATCCTGGTGCAGCGGGCGTCCCAGAAGGGCATCGTCATCGGGAAGGGCGGCTCGGTGCTCAAGGCGGTGGGCACGGCGGTGCGGGCCCAACTGCAGCCCGGCGCCTACCTCGAGCTGGCGGTCAAGGTGGACAAGGAATGGGCCCGTCGGCCGTTCGTCGGGGGTGACCTCTGAGTCGGCGGGACCGTCGTCGCTCGTGTTCCGGCGGTGGGCTCGACCGGCTAGGGCAGGAGCGCAGCGATCAGGGCGTCGGCCACCCAGCGCCCGTAGCGCTCCGGTGTCCAGCCCCGGTGGATGACGAGCAGCTCATAGACCTCGGGGGCGTTGTAGGTCCAGAGGACGTCGCGGGCGTGGTCGACGGAGACGTCGGGGCGCAGGCATCCGCCTTCGTGTAGGTGCCGGGCGAAGGCGCTCATGCCTGTGAGCCGCTCCTCTTGCATCTCGGCCCAGACGCCAGCCACGCCGGCATCGCCGGCGGCCGCCGCCCGCACGAGGAGCTGCACTGGAACTGAGCGCGGAGCGAGCTCCGTCAAGTGCTCGCCGTAGCGCGCCAGCTTGCGGCGCGGTTCGGTCTCGGCCTGGATGCGTTGGATGCGCTCCCGCTGCATGAGGGGCACCGGCTCATCGTCACCCACGATGGAGACGTCGAAGACCGACTTGACCAGGCCCGGCTTGTTTCCGAACGCCTTGTAGACCGTTTCCACCGACACTTCAGCCTCGGCGGCGACAGCCCCCACGGTGGTGGTGGCGTAGCCCCGCTCGAGGAACAGGCGCCGGGCGGCGTCCAGCACCACCCGGCGGGTGCGCCGCGCCTGTGCCTGGCGTCGGCTGGCGTCGTAGCGACGAGGGGGGTTGACAGGTTGTTCCATTGGCTACATACTCCTGTATTGATTACCAGCTATTGTAACTGCCACTCGAGAAAGAAGGGATGAACCGATGACCTACGCATGTCACTACGACGTGCCCGCCGGGCCGGAGCTCTACCGCCAAGTGAGGGCGGCGATGGGCGACGAGCCCGTCGAGGGACTCGTCGTACACCTCGTGACCAACAATGACGGTGGAGGCCTCCGGCACTTCAGCGTGTGGGAGTCCCAGGGCGACTGGGAGCGGTTCCGGCAGAACCGGGTCGAGCCGGCCGTGCAGCAGGTGTTTACCGCCGCAGGCCGGCCCGCTCCGCCTCGTCCCGTGGAGACGGAGATGGAGGTCGTCGACCTGCAGGTCGGCGAGGGCCAGCGCGCGCGAGAGGTGAAACTACCTGCACCGAGCACCTAGAAAAACGTGACGTAGGCTGCGGCCGATGGGCACGGGGACCAAGGGCACCTCGCGCTCGCCCTGGCCGCTCGTGCTCATGGCCGTCGGCATCCTCGTCCTCGGGGTGGCCGGATTGCGGTTCTTCGGTGGCGACGGCGGCGACACCGTGTCGGCCCTCGACGAAGGCCCGCTGGCCGACTGCGACGTCGGGGGGTGCAAGGCCAACGCCGACCCCCTGCCGGCGCGGGGCTACGAGGTGCCCTCGGTGGTGGTCGACCCCGGAGACCCCGACCACCTGGTGGTGGCCGACGTCAACCTGGTGGGCGGCGTCTGCGGTTGGCACGTCACCTTCGACGGCGGCGCGGAGTGGGCGGACGGGGTGTTCGAGCTCCCGTCCGGGTTCAGGAACTGTCAACTCGACTCGGCCGGGTTCCTCGCCGCCGGCAACGTGGCCCGGGGGCCCTCGGGCACCCTGTACTACGTCTTGTCCTCGGCCCGCGTAGACCAGGCCGAGCAGGCCCTCGAAGGTGAGAGCGTGCTCGTGGCCCGCTCGAACGACGGTGGGCGCACCTTCGCCCCCGCCACGGTCGCCGTACCCGGAGCCTCCACCGAGGTGAGCTACGTGCGCCCGTCGCTCAACGTGGTCGCCGGCCCCGACGGCGCCGACCGGGTGCTGCTCTCGTTCTGGGAGTGCGGCCAGGAGACGTGCCCGCGGGTGCAGTTCGCCCAGTCGCTCGACGGGGGGGCCAGCTACTCGGCGCCGGCGCTGGTCAGCCCCGACATCGGCGGCAGCAGCCCGTCGGTCCCGGTCCTCGGGGCCGACGGCACCGTGCACGTCATGTTCGTGCGCCACTCCGACGATCCGAGCGTCGGCTCGCAGTTGGCCCTGGCCCGCTCCGCCGACGGAGGGGCCAGCTTCACCAACACCACCATCGAGAGCCAGCCCTTCCTCGGCCGGACCTACGACGCCGCCGAGCTGGGCACCAGCCCCGACGGGGCGACGCTCTACACGGTGTTCAGCGACAACCGCCAGGGTCGCCCCGACGTGTTCTTCCGCCGCTCCACCGATGGAGGCGACACCTGGGATCAGGCGGTGCTGCTCAACAGCCTGAGCGAGGGGGGCGCCTTCCTCCCCAACGTCTCGGTCGGGCCCGAGGGCCGGATCGACGTGGTCTTCTACCAGCAGAGCCGCAAGAGCATCAACGACGTCATCTGGACCCACTCGTCCGACGGGGGTGACACCTTCCCGCGCCCCCTCCAGCTCAACGACGCCAGCATCGACCGCGATGTCGGCTACACCTTTGAGGTGGGCGACAGCTACGGCCCCGGTGTCGCCTCGTCGCCGGCAGCCGCCTTTGTGGTGTGGAGCGACTCCCGGTTGGGCAACGGCCTGACCGACACCCAGGACACGGCCCTGCGACGTGCTCCGGTGCCCACCGTCGGCGCCGGGACCTGACCCCGGCGGCCTGACCACCCGCCCCCCGCTTCTTTGGTCTGTGGACGGCAGCAGGTGCCCCGCATCGCCGAAAGAACGGGGGGTGCTCAGGCGGGCTGGGGCGCCTGGTGTCCGTCGCCCCGAGCGGCGCTGAGGTTGCGGGCGGCCAGGGTGGCGGTCAGCGCCGTGGTCCACAGCGCCACCTCGGGCCCGTTGGTCACGCCCCAACCGGCCTGGAGATCGGCCAGCCAGGCCACGTACTCGAAGGCCACCATCACCGGCAGGGCGGCGCACAGGGCCGAGAGCGGTCGGCGGTGCACGCCGTAGGCCAGCAAAAAGGCGGCCGCGCCGACCAGGGCCACGAGAGGGACGTAGACCACCGACAGGACGACGGCCGGGGGAAGGCCACTGCCGCCCCGAAAGCGTGTCCAGACCGGGGCGGCGTGTCCGGCGACGGCGGCCATCCCGGTCCACAGCGCCACCGAGACCCAGGCGCCGATGGCCTGGTTGGAGAACACCCCCACGGAACTGAAGGTGTTGGACCCGGGCGTGGCCGCCAGGGTGAGGTGCCAGGCCAAGGTGGTGGCGGCGAGCGTGGCCACGGCCGGGAGGACCGCGGCCCGGGCGGCGTCGCCATCGATCCGGCCCCGGCCGCCGGCGCTGCCGGGCTCCTGGCGTTCGCTGGCGTAGTGGCGGTCGGGGGCGGGGTCGTCGAGCTGGCGACGGAGGCGTCGCCGGGACAGCAGGTAGGCAAAGGGCACCGACCCGGCCAGATAGCCCACGACCACGAGCGGACCGGCCAGCATCCCCACCGCGGTGGCGTTGCGGGGGATCCGGTCCAACAGGGCCACGGCCAGGATCGTGAGCGTTGCGTCGAAGCCGGTGACGACGGGGGCCACCGGGCGGACGCTACCCCGCACGGGCCGGCGCCGATGGAGCAGCCCTGATCCCGAGGAGGGGGGCCCGGCGCCGGTGGGCCCGGCCTCGGACGCAGTAGTTTCGGGTGGTGGACCTCGACGGGATCGACCCCCTGCGGGTACCGACCCACGTGGGCTGTGTCATGGACGGCAACGGTCGGTGGGCCCAGAAGCGGGGCCTGCCCCGCACCGAGGGCCACGCCGCCGGGGAGGAGGCGCTGCTCGACGCGGTCGAGGGTGCCCTCCGGCTTGGCATCCGCTGGCTCACCGTCTACGCCTTCTCCACCGAGAACTGGAAGCGCCCGGCCGACGAGGTGCGCTACCTCATGCAGTTCAACGAGGGGATCCTCACCCGCCGGCGCGACGAGCTGCACGAGCGGGGGGTGCGCATCCGCTTCGTGGGCCGGCGCGACTGGCGGGTGCCCAAGCGCCTGTTGCGGCGCATGGACCAGTCCCTGGAGCTGACGGCGGCCAACACCACGCTCACCCTCACCATCGCCTTCAACTACGGCGGTCGGGCCGAGATCGTCGACGCCGTGCGGGCCCTGGTGGCGGCGGGCACCCCGGCCGACAAGATCGACGAGCGGGCCATCCGGCGCAACCTCTACGACCCCGAGATGCCCGACCCCGACCTGGTGGTGCGCACGTCGGGGGAGTACCGCATCTCCAACTTCTTGCTGTGGGAGCTGGCCTACAGCGAGCTGGTGTTCACCGACGTGTTGTGGCCCGACTTCCGCCGGGAGCACCTGGTGGAGGCCGTGCGGGAGTTCCAGCAGCGGGACCGCCGCTACGGCGCGGTCGAGTAGCGCGGACTCGCCGGCGTGGCGCTGTACCGGGAGCAGGGCATCGTGCTGCGCACCGTCAAACTGGGCGAGGCCGACCGCATCGTCACCCTCGTCACTGCGGGCCACGGCAAGTTGCGGGCCGTGGCCAAGGGGGTGCGGCGCACCAAGAGCCGCTTCGGGGCCCGGGTCGAGCCCCTCAGCCACGTGGCCCTGCTCTGCTACGAGGGTCGCAACCTCGACACCATCACCCAGGCCGAGGCCCTCGAACAGTTCCGACCGGTGCGCGAGGACCTGGGCCGGCTGAGCCGGGGACTGTGCCTCCTGGAGGTGGTCGACGCGGTGGTCCAGGAGGGCGACGACGACCCTCGCCTCTACCAGATGCTGCTCGGGGCCCTGCGGGCCCTCGCCGCCGGGGAGACACCCCTGCTGGTGCCCGCCTTCTTCTGGAAGCTGCTGGCCCAGCAGGGCTTCCGGCCCTCCCTCGACGCCTGCGCCAGCTGCGGGGCGCAAGGCGACGTGGAGGCGCTGGAGGCCTTCGACCCGGGGGAGGGGGGCGTGCTGTGCCGGACCTGTCGCCGCGGCACGCGCATCACTCCTGCGGCCGTCGCCCTCTTGCGCCGCATCCTCGGGGGCGATCTGGTGGCCGTGCTGGCCGAGGGCGCCTCGCCGGCCGGCGCCGAGCTCGAGCACCTGGCCACCCGGGCCATCGAATACCACCTCGAGCGCCGCCTGCGGGTCCCGGGGCTGCTCGCCTGATCTTCGCCCCCACTCGCTTCGCTGCGTTCGGGCGGCTCGCACCTCGTGGGGCCAGACCCGGGCGGCCGCAGCCTGTTACAGCCCTCGCTCCAGGGTGGAGCAGTCGATGGTGGAGTAGGCGTCGAGCGCGTCTTCGTCGCCCGAAAGGGTGTCGGTCACCGGGGCGCCCTGGCCGACCAGCGTGTTGCCGTCGACCTGGAAGCGGGTGTCGGTGGTGTCGAAGCGCTCCCCGTCGGTGCTGGTGGCACTGCGCTGCACCAGGGCACCACCGGCACAGGCCAGCCCGTCGGCGTGGGTGACCCCTCCACCCACCGGGAACTCCGCCGGCTGTCCCGACTGGAGGAGGACGCGGGACATGGCGCACTCCACGAACTGGAAGAGCCCCACCACCACCACTGAGGCACCGCCGCCGGTGACGACGAACACGGTCTGGCCGTCACCGCCCAGGTCGGCCCCCCCGAGGACCGACAGGGGGGAGGGCCCGTCGATGGTGCTCTCGCTGGCGTCCACGGCGGCCGAACCTCCGGCGGCCAACTCGACGGCCACCCGTCGGTTGCCGTCACCCCGGCGGTAGGCCAACACCCGGTCGGCCTCGCCGTCGCCGTCGACGTCGGTGCTGGCCTCGCTCACGTCGGTGGCTCCCGCCGGGGGGAGCGATCCCTCGGCCGCCGGGCAGTCGCCGCCCCCACCGGTCGGGGTCGAGGTGGAGGAGGAGGGCGTCGAGTCCTCGGGAGGCGTCGTCGACGAGGACGAGGGGGGCGACGTCGTGGTGGTGGAGACCGGGGGCGGCGGCGCGACCGACTCCGGTGGGTCGTCCCCGGAGCAGGCCGCCACCAGGAGGGCCAGGGCGGTGGTCAGCACGGTGATCCGTCGAGGGGTTGGCATGGTGGTGGCGTCCTCCGGTCGGTCGCGGTGGCGAATCACTCCGGGCGGGGGTGGGGTCCGCCGCTACAGTCGCTCAGCATGCCCGACCAGTTCGACCAGGTGGTGAACCTGTGCAAGCGGCGGGGCTTCGTGTTCCCCTCGGCCGAGATCTACGGCGGCTTCCGCTCCACCTACGACTACGGCCCCGTCGGCGTGCTGGCCCTGCGCAACG
>JAUJNB010000030.1 GCA_030446545.1 Acidimicrobiales bacterium
GTGGTCCCGGGACGGGGCGCCGCTGGTCCAGGCGGAGGCCATCGACGCCGGCCGGCGCGGCGCCACGCCCTCGGTGAGCGACAACGAAGGGTCCGGTTGCCAGGAGATCCTCCTACGTGGTGGGCAGGTCAGATGACGGGGTCCGGCACGGCACGAACGCGACTTCGCACAGGGATACGGTGAGCGGCGAGCGGCACCACCCAACGGAGGCGAGCGGGCAGGCATGCAGATCGTCGTCGAGCGCTGCGGGGCGGAGCAGGAGCTCGACCTCGGCATCGAGCATCCCGATGCCTGCGTGGCCGACCTGCTGGACGTCATCGGTGGCGCCGACGCCAGCCCCGGCACGGGAGTGGTCATCGAGGGCCGGTTCTTCGGCGCCGACGCCAGGCTCGACGAGATCGGGCTCCACGAGGGCGCCGTGGTCACGGTGGCCGACGAGCGTCCCCACCGCCCGCCCGCCGACTTCAGGGCCGTGCTGGCCGTCGTGGGGGGGCCGGCGGCGGGGACGATGCACCCGTTGGCCGCCGGCCTCACGGTGCTGGGCCGGGGGCACGGCTGTGACGTCGTCCTTGCCGACCCGACGCTCTCCTCCCGCCACGCCCGGCTGCACGTCGAGGGCGACGGCACGGTGGTGGTCGACGACCTCGGGTCGCACAACGGGACATGGCTCGACGGGCGACCCGTGCTCGAGCCCACCCCGGTGCGTCCGGGCGCTCTGCTGCGGCTGGGAGCGGTGCAGGCCCGCGTCCTGACCCGGTTCCCCGACGACCGGCCCATCGCCGTCGACCCCTTGCATCGAGCCGTGGGGGGGCTGGTGCCGTTCAACCGACCTCCACGTCCGGCGCCGCCGGAGCCGCCCCCGCCGCTGAAGGTCCCGGAGGCCCCACGCGACGCCGCCCGCAGCCGGGCCTTCAGCGTGGTGACCGTCCTCGCCCCTCTGCTCATGGGCGGCATCCTCGTGCTCGTCTACCGCAACCCCCGCTTCGCGGCGTTCATGTTGCTGAGCCCGGTGATGGCCATCGGCAACTACGTGTCGTCGAAGCGGCGGGAGAGCAAGGAGCATCGCATCCGCAGCCGCGAGTTCCGTCTCGCCCTCGACGCCTTCACCGAGGAGCTCGAGGCCACGGCCGCCAGCGAGGTCGCCCGCCTGGAGCAGCGGCTGCCCGACATCGCCGAGGCCCTGCGCCGGGCGTTGGCCCCCAGCACCTCGCTCTGGCAGCGCCGACCCGGGCACGCCGACTTCCTGGCCCTCCGTGCGGGCACCGGTGACGTCCCGTGGTCTCCGCCCCTGGACCAACCCCGAGGCGGGCTCGCCGACGAGGTCGAGCGGGTGGTGAGTCGCCATGCGATCCTGTCGGACGCACCGGTCGAGGTCGACCTCTCCGACGGGGGAGTGGTGGGGGTGGTGGGGGACCGCCACGCCTGCCTGGCCTTCGCCCGCTCGCTGCTGTGCCAGGCGACGGTCCACCACGGTCCCGCCGACCTGGCAGTCACCGTCCTGGCCTCGGCGGCGGCGGCGCCGGCGTGGGACTGGGCCAAGTGGATGCCCCACGCGCGCCATCCCGCCGGCGCCGGCCGGTCGCTCTCCGGCGACCGGGCCACCAGCGAGGCGCTGCTGGGCGAGCTGCTCGACGCAGCCAGGGAGGACGAGGCCGCCGGCGGGCGCTTCCGATCACTGGCCGCCGGCAAGGAGCAGGGGGCGGGCCGCACCCGTCTGCTCGTCGTCGACGACGTGGCGCTGCTCGAGGGCCGGCGGGCCCCGGCTCGCCAGGTCCTCAGGGGAGCGGCAGGACCGGTGGCGGGGATCGTGCTGGCGCCCACCGAGGACCAGCTGCCCGCCATGTGCACCGTCGTGGTGCAGCTCCACAGCGAGCTGGGCGACGCCGACCTGCGCCGGCCGCTCGACCGGCTCAGCGTCGACGGCTTCATCATCGGCGGGGTGGGCGAGCCCGTCGCTCGTGCCGTGGCTCGCCGGCTGGCCCGCTACGAGGACTCCGAGCTCGAGATGGTCGGCAGCGGGCTGCCCTCGATGGTGCGGTTGCTGCCCCTGCTGGGAATGGACGAGGTCGACGCCGGCGTCGTCGCCCGGGCCTGGGACCGCATGCCGGCCGACCCCTCGCCAAGCACGCCCATCGGCATGGGCGAGGACGGGATGGTGTGGCTCGACCTGGTCCGTGACGGCCCCCACGCCCTGGTGGCCGGCACCACCGGCTCGGGCAAGAGCGAGCTGCTGCGCTCCCTCGTGGCCGGGCTGGCCGCCCGCGTCGATCCCGACCACCTCGTCTTCGTACTGGTCGACTACAAGGGGGGCAGCGCCTTCGACCAGTGCGCACGCCTCCCGCACGTCGTCGGGTTGGTCACCGATCTCGACGAGCACCTGGGCCAGCGGGCGCTCACGTCGCTGGAGGCGGAGCTGGCGCACCGCGAGCGGCTGCTGCGCCGGGCCGGCGCCCAGGACCTACCCGCCTACCTGGCGCAGGGCGCTCCCTCCGGCCCCCTGCCCCGCCTGGTGGTGGTCATCGACGAGTTCGCCACCCTGGCCACCGAGCTCCCCGACTTCCTCGGGGCGCTGGTCGGCATTGCCCAGCGGGGCCGGAGCCTGGGCGTCCACCTGGTGCTCGCCACGCAGCGGCCGTCGGGGGCGGTCAACACCAACATCAAGGCCAACACCAACCTGCGGATCGCCCTGCGGGTGCAAGACGCCGGCGACTCCACCGACGTCATCGACCGCAAGGAGGCGGCCTCGATCCCCCGGTCGGTACCCGGACGTGCGTACGTCCGGCTGGGCCCGGGGGACGTGGAGCTGGTGCAGACGGCGCTGTCCACGGCGGCCGCCGGCGAGCAGCGGGGCACCGCCCTGCGGGTGGCCCCGTTCCGGTTCGGCCCGCTGCCCTCCGACCCGGTCTCCACCGACGGGGACGCCGCCGGGCCCACCGACCTGGCCCGGCTGGTCGTCGCCGTGCGCAGCGCCTTCGAGCAGCGAGGTCGGCCGCCGCCCCGCCGACCGTGGCTGGAGATGCTGCCCGAGCAGATCGACCTGGAGCGCATCGTGGAGCGCGACGATGCCGTCGACCCGGTGTCGTTCGCCCTGGCCGACGATCCCGAGCATCAGTGCCAGCGCCCGGTGGGATGGAACCCGGTCGAGGGCCACCTCGCCCTGTTCGGCATGGTGGGCAGCGGCACGACCACCGCCCTGCTGGTGGTGGCCGGCGCCCTGGCCCGGGGCCACGACCCCTCGTCGTGCCACCTCTACGCCGTCGACTTCGGCGCCGGGGGGCTGGCGCCGCTGCGGAGCTGGCCCCACGTGGGGGCGGTGATCACCGCCGCCGACCACGAGCTCCAGCTCCGCCTCGTCCGTCACCTGCGGCGGGAGCTCGAGCGCCGGCGAGCCCTCGAGCCGGAGGAGCGAGCCGGCGAGCCCCGCATCGTCGTGCTGGTCGACGGCATCGGCGCCTTCCTGGCCGAGCACGAGGGCATCGAGAGCGCGGAGGTGGCCGAGGCGTTCCGCCGGGTGTTCGCCGAGGGCCCGGAGGTCGACATCCTCTTCGTCGTCACCGGTGAGCGCCCCGGTTCTCTGCCGCCGCGGATGGGTTCTCTGATCAGCCAGAAGCTGCTGTTCCGGCTGGCCGACCCGTCGGACTTCTCGGCCATCGGCGTGCGCGCCAACCGCCTGCCCGACCTGGTGCCGGGACGTGCCCTCCACGGCTCATCCAAGTTGGTGGTGCAGGTCGGTCGGCTCACCGACCTCGACTGGCTGGCGGCAGCGCACGGCCGCCGGCGCGTTCGCCGCCCGCCCCCGCCCATCCGGGCGCTGCCGGCCACCGTGCCCTTCGCCGACCTGCCAGGGGCAAAGCTCGAGCCGTCGCCGGTGGAGCTCACCCTCGGCATCTCTGACGACGATCTCGGGCCGGCGGTGTTGAGCCTCCACGGCAACGACCACGCCGTCGTGGCCGGCCCGGCCCGGAGCGGCAAGACCTCGACACTCGCCCTCGTCGCCACCCTCGTCCGGGCCGCCGATCCCGCCACCGTGCTCGTCGGGGTGTGCGACGAGCGCTCACCGCTGTACCCGCTGGAGGCGCTCGACGCCGCCGGGACCGTCTCGCAGCTGGCCCAGGTGCTGCGGGCGGCGCCCGGCGACGGGCGGAGGTGGTTCGTGCTGGTCGACGACGCCCCGTCGGTTGACGACGTCGACGGCGTGCTGGGCGCCCTGGTCCGGTCGCGGCGGCCGGGGCTGCACGTGGTGGCCGCCGGCCGCAGCGACGACCTGCGCAGCGGGTACGGGCACTGGACCCGCGCCCTGCGCCAGTCGCGCACCGGCATCCTGCTCCAGCCCAACCTGGCCGCAGACGGCGACCTGCTCGGGGTGCGGCTACCCCGGCGGGTTGGCGTCCCTCTGGTCCCCGGGCGGGGGTTCCTCGTCGTCGCCGGCGAGCCGGCCCTGACCCAGGTCGCCCTGCCGCCCGACGTGACCCTGGACGCCGGCGCGGATACGGCGTAGCCTGCCGCCACTGACACGAGATGCAACGAAAGGGGACCACCATGGCCGGAGGACGCATCGGGGGCAACGTGGCCGACATCGTCGACACCGCCGGGGTGATGAGCGCCACCGGCACCGCCGCCTCCGAGACCGGCGCCGACGCCACCTCCGTCTCGGCCACCATGGAGGGCGAGATCAACGAGGTGACCGAGGCGCTGGCCACCCACTTCACCGACCTGGCCGAGGGGCTGCGGGGGCGCATCGCCCAGGCCAAGCAGCGCCTGGCCGGCACCGACTGGGAGGGCACCTCCCAGGCCCAGGCCACCGAGGCCGAGACCGCCCTCAACGCCGACGTCGACAACGTGTTGGGCAACGCCTTGACCTCGGTGGCCGAGTTCAAGGCCTTCATGCTGGCCCGGGCCAACGACTTCGTGGCCATGGTCGAGGGTGACTTCAACACCATCATGGGCAACGTCGACGTGGCCTACGCCGACCTGGGCAAGGCGTCGCAGAGCTTCGCCGAGAACCTCCAGCTGGCCGACGAGTCCATCCGCTTCAACGGCTGACACGCCGGGGCCACGAGCACGGTAGGCGGGGGCTGACCGGGTGGGCCGGGTGCTGGCCGACCTCGCCGCCCTCGAGGAGCTGGCCGCCGCCCTGCGTGCCGGCTGGGAGGCGCTGGACGACCTCGAGGCGGTGGTCGACCTCGACGCCACCACCGCCGGCGACTACGGGGTGGCCGCCGCCCTGGCCGGGATGGCCGACGACTGGGACCGCCGCCGCCAACGGCTGGGCTCGGCGCTGGCCACCCTTGAGGCCTACACCGACGCCGCCGCCCAGGCGTTCGTCGCCGTCGACGGCACCGTGGTCACGGTGCCGGTCCCCGGGCGGGGCTGAGCGTGGGATGGGAGCCGTTGGCGGCGAGCGACCCCGTCCCCGGTGATCCCTGGGCACTGCGGGCCACGGCTGAGCACCTGGAGCTGCTCGGCGAGGCCTCGAGCGCACAGGCCGGGCGGGTCAAGCGCATCGACCCGGGCGAGTGCTGGGTGGGGCTGGCGGCGCAGCGCTTCGGTGACCATCGCGACGAGGTTCCGCCGGCGCTGGAGTCGGCGGCCACCCGCTGCTTCGACACCGCGGCGGCGCTGAAGCGCTACGCACCTCGCCTGGAAGAGGCCCAGGAGCTGGCCGCCGAGGCCCTGCGCCGGGCCCGTGCCGCCTCCGCCGACATGGCCGAGGCCGACCGGGGCGTCGACGCCATGGCCCGCCACGACACCGCCGCCCGTCGCCACGCCGAGGAGTGGAACGCCGCCCGGCCCGATGCCCCGCCCCACCCGCCCGACCCCTGGAGCGGGCCCGACTGGCCGGCGCTGCTGGCCGGCGCCGAGGCCGACCTCGAAGCCGCCCGGCGGCTGTTGGACGAGGCGCTCGAGATCCGCAACCGGGCGGCCACCACCGCGGTGGGCGACATCGAAGCGGCTCGGGCCGACGACCTGGTCGACCCGTGGTTCACCGCCGGGGCGAGCTGGATCCAGGCCCTGTTCGGCTGGGTCTGGTCCCGCCCCGGGCCGGTCGAGGTCTCCTTCGTGGTCACCGACGCCGGCCTGGTGCTCAACACCGTCGAGTCGTGGCAGCACCAGGCCCTGTGCTCCGCCGGCGTCGACCCCGCCGCCTGGGACCCGGCCCGGGGCCTGGCCGCCAACGACGCCCCGGTGCAGGCCGCCTGGGAGCTCTACGCTCGGCTCTACGCCGACAACCCCGACCAGTTCCTGTGGGCCGGCATGGCCAAGCTGGCCGGCGCCACCTTCTATGCCGGCTTCCAGGACCTCCACGTGCTGCGCCGGGCCATCGAGGACGGGACCATGACCGCCGGGCAGGTCGAGGAGGCCCTGGAGAAGCTGTACCCGGGCCTGCCGGACCCGGTCGTGCACCGGCTGGTGGACCTCGGCGCTGACGACCTGGGGGCCCTGGCTGGCCAGCTGCGCTACGTCGAGACCACGTTCCTGCGGATGCAGCGCAACATCTTCGACGACCTGGCCTGGCAGCACGTGGCATACCAGGAAGGGCGGATGGAGGCGCTGTCAGCCCTGCACGCGACCAGAGCCATCAAGACGAGCACATTCGAGCCTGGCGCCACATCGACTCGGGTGACCCCGCTCGGGTGCAGCAGGGCAATCTGGGGCTGCTGCACTACGAGCAGAGAATCATCATTGGCAGGGACTACGACGCCATCCGCAACCGCAGCGGGACCACTGGCTGTTGACTCTCGGCATGTCGGTGGTCGCCGAGAGCCCCATCCCCGGCGGTCGCCCGTTCCGGGAGGTGGTGCCCTACGAGACCGAGCTGAATACGCCCGACCGCATCCCCGTCGTGCCCGACCGCCTCGTCCCCGACCGGATCCCGTTCACCGACGTGCGCATCCCCGGCGGCGAGGGCGTCCATGTGGACACCCCGGACCACATCGGCGTCGGCCTGCCTCTCAACAACGTGTCGATCTTCGAGAAACGCTGGAAGTGGATCCGGGACGACATGTACCCGGCCTGGGTCAGGTTGGTGGGCTCCGGAGCCGCCGGCGACCTGGTGGCCACCCCCATCGGCGACCTGGCCGCCGAGCGACGTACCACCCCCGACTCGTGGTTGCGCTACGAGCCCGCCGGATGAGACGCCACCTCGGGGTAGCCCTGCTGCTGGCCGTGCTCGTGGCCGGGTGCACGGTCACCTTCGAGGAGGGCGAACAGGCCGACCAGAGGAAGGAGGCGCCGGTGAAGCCGGTGTGGGACCTGCGCAACAGCCACCGGATCGAGGACGTCGGTTGGCCCGAGGACAACGACCTCGACCTGTACCACGTGGTGGCCGAGCCCGGCGAGCTGACGATCCTCCTGCCCGCCGATGTGGTGATCGAGCCTCCGCCCGAGGGTGCGCTCACGGTCATCCCCAGCCGCCCCCCCGACTTCGCTGAGGGGGCCGACCACGGGCGTTTGGAGAGCATCGTCGTCAACTACCCAGACGAACCTGTCCCGGCCGCCGCCCGGCGGGCCGCCGCCCTGGCCGGCCAGTGGGGCATCGACGCCTCGCGTCTTGCCGAGTGGGCTGCTCGCAACGCCGACGGTGTGGACCTGTCGGCGGGTGGCTCCATGGCGACCACCGGTTCGCAGCGGCCGACCGAGGGTGGGCCCTCGCTCAGCATCGACGCCCGGGCCCTGAGCGCCGGCGAGTCCTACCTGAGCGTCACCGTCTCCTGGTACGACGAGAGCCAAGAGACCTGAGGATGCCCGGCCGAACTGAGGGTTGACGCCGCCAAGTCCGCGGGGGTCAGCGCCGTCGCGTGACCCGTGCCCGGCCGAGCGGGGCAACCTCGAACCTGCAGCGCTACGAACAGCGGCAGATCCCCGGCGCCGACGACGACGCCATCCGCCACCACAGCGAGGACTCCTGGCTGTAGACCCTGGGCATGTCGGTGGTCGCCGAGCCCCCATCCCCGGCGGTCGCCCGTTCCGGGAGGTGGTCCCCTGCGAGGTGGGGCTGACCACCCCCGATCGCATCCCGGTCGTGCCCGGCTGGCTCGTCCCCGACCGGGTCCCCTTCACCGACGTGCGCATCCCCGGCAGCGAGGGCGTCCATGTGGGCATCCCGGACCACATCGGCGTCGGCCTGCCTCTCGACGACGTGTCGATCTTCGAGAAGCGCTGGAAGTGGATCCGAGACGACATGTACCCGGCCTGGGTCAGGTTGGTGGGCTCCGGAGCCGGGCCGATGAGGCGGCACGTCGGGGCCGCCCTGCTGAGCAGCGCTGCTGGGAGCGTGCACGATCACCTTCGACGACGCCGAGCAGAAGGAGGAGACGCCGGTGAAGCCGGTGTGGGACCTGCGGCGCTCGAGGCTGACCGCCACCATGGGCGGCTTCGCCGCACTTGGGTGCCCGGCCGCCTGGTCATTTGCAAGCTCCCTGCGCGAAGCGGGCTGCGGTAGGGTCCAGCCCGCCATGCTGAGCGCCGTCTGGTTGATTCCCGCCCT
>JAUJNB010000031.1 GCA_030446545.1 Acidimicrobiales bacterium
GGTTGGCCCCGATGTCGTCACGGATGGCGGTGTGGGGGCAACAGCCGGTCTCCACGGCCACGATGCGCTCGGTGGGCAGGACCCCGGCCTGGCGGAGGAAGTCGGCGTCTTCGGTGGTGTAGATGTCGTTGGTCACCACCGCCAGGGCCAGGTCGCCCCTGAGGCTCCGGCACAAAGCGGCGACCAGGGCGGTCTTGCCGCTGCCAACCGGTCCCCCCACCCCGATGCGCAGCGCCCTGGTGAGGGCCGACGGTTCAGGAGGCAAAGAGACGCACCTCCCAAGCCGCGTGGTCCTCGCCAGCCAGCTCCAAGAGGGGGGCGGACGGGCACGGAAGCTCGGCCAGCGCTCCGCCGGCGACGGCCGCCGCCTCGACGCCAACCGCGTCGAGCGCGCCGGCGAGGCTGGCCAGGGCACCGGCCACGGCCAAAGGGTCGAGGCCGAGGAGGCGCACCGCCGCCGACGCCGGGCCGGTGACGCCATGGTGGGCTGCGATCGCGGCCGCGTCGGCGGGCCCGAGGCCGGCGGCGGCGGCGCAGGCCCCGAGGACCACCGGGTGAGGTGCACCATCGGGCGCGGCCTGGGCCAGGCTGTCGAGGACCGGCCCCGGCCACGCCCGTCGACCCACCCGCAACAGGGCCCGGCCCTGGGCCCGCCACGCCATCCGCAACGCAGGCGAGGGCTGGCGGGCCTCGGCCTCGGCCACCAGCCCGGCCCACGAGACCCGGGGCATCCCCCCACCGTCGGGAGCCGGCGCTCGGCGGCGGGCCCGGTGGCACGTGGCCGCCGCCAGGGCGGCGTCGACCAGCCCGGCGGTGGCCAGGCGCCCTCGCAGGAACTCCTCCAATGACGCCAGGTCGACCACCCGCCCCCGGGCCACGGCCGCCTCCATCCCTCCCGAGTGGCCATGGCCTCCCGCCGGGAACCGCCCGTCTCCTAGGAGCAATGCCGCGCCAGGAAGGCTCATGGCCCCGCAGCTTGCCACGGCTCCGAAAGGAGGCGACTGGGCGCCCGCGACGAAGGTCCGGGCCGCACTGGATCAGAACAAGAAGTAGCGCTGAGCCATGGGGAGCTCGGTGGCCGGTTCGGGGACGACCTCATCGCCGTCGATGACCACGGTGAAGGTCTCCGGATCGACCCTGATGTCGGGCAGGGCGCCGTTCTCGGGGAGGTCGGCCTTGGCCCGGCGGCGAACGTCGGCCGTGGCCAGCAGGCGGCGGCGCACGTCGAGGCGCTCGGCCAGACCGGCTTCGAGGGCGGCGGGGGCGACGAAGGCCACGCTGGTGGCCGCGGCCACCGCCGGGGCGGCGCCGAACATGGGCCGGGGTAGTACCGGCTGAGGGGTGGGGATGGAGGCGTTGGCGTCGCCCATGGCCGCCCAGGCGATCATCCCCCCCTTGAGCACGACGTGGGGGCGTACCCCGAAAAAGGCCGGGTCCCACAAGACCAGGTCGGCCAGCTTGCCCACCTCCACCGAGCCCACCTCGGCGTCGAGGCCGTGGGCCACCGCCGGGCAGATGGTGTACTTGGCCACGTAGCGCCGAGCCCTCAGGTTGTCGGCCTGGCCGTCGCCGGCCAGCGCCCCCCGCCGTCGCTTCATGACGTGCGCCGTCTGCCAGGTGCGCAGCACCACCTCGCCGATGCGGCCCATGGCCTGGGAGTCGGAGCCGATCATGGAGATGGCGCCCAGGTCGTGGAGGATGTCCTCGGCGGCGATGGTGGTGGGGCGGATGCGGCTCTCGGCGAAGGCCAGGTCCTCGGGCACCGCCGGGTTGAGGTGGTGGCACACCATGAGCATGTCGAGGTGCTCGTCGATGGTGTTGACCGTGTGGGGACGGGTCGGGTTGGTCGACGACGGGGACACGTTGGCCTGTCCCGCCACGGTGATGATGTCGGGGGCGTGGCCACCGCCAGCCCCCTCGGTGTGGTAGGCGTGGATGGCCCGTCCGGCGATGGCGGCCAGCGTGTCCTCCACAAAGCCGGCCTCGTTGAGCGTGTCGGTGTGGATGGCCACCTGCACCCCGGCGTCGTCGGCCACCGTTAGGCAGGCGTCGATGGCGGCGGGCGTGGTGCCCCAGTCCTCGTGGAGCTTGAAACCCGAAGCCCCGGCCCGCAGTTGCTCCCACAGTCCCTCGGGCGAGACGGTGTTGCCCTTGCCCAACAGGGCGACGTTGACCGGCCACGGGTCGAGGGCCTCGAGCATGCGCCCGAGGTACCACGAGCCCGGCGTGACGGTGGTGGCCTTGGACCCCTCCGCCGGCCCGGTGCCCCCGCCGACGATGGTGGTGACGCCCGCGCCCAGGGCTTCGGTGAGGAGCTGGGGGCAGATGAGGTGCACGTGGCAGTCCACGGCGCCGGCGGTGAGGATCAGCCCGTTGCCGGCCAGGACCTCGGTGGAGGGCCCGATGGCGAGGCCCGTGCCCACGCCGTCGGTGGTGTCGGGGTTGCCGGCCCGGCCCAGGGCGACGATGCGCCCGTCGCGCACGCCGACGTCGGCCTTGATGACCCCCCAGTGGTCGAGGATCACGGCCCCGGTGATGACCAGGTCGGGGGCGCCGGCGGCTCGAGTCAGCACCGACTGGCCCATCGACTCGCGGATGACCTTGCCGCCGCCGAAGACGGCTTCGTCGCCCCCGGCGCATCGGTCGTCGGTGATCTCGACGAGCAGGTCGGTGTCGGCCAGGCGGATGCGGTCGCCGGTGGTGGGCCCGTACAGGGCGGCGTAGCGCTCCCGGCCGATCTCAGCCATCGTCGGGCACCGGGTCCAAAGGGCCGCCGGCCCGGCCCCGCAGCCCGGGCACCACCCGGGCGCCCGCCAGGGGCACCAACTCGACGTCGCGGTCGATGCCCGGCTCGAAGCGCACGCTGGTGCCGGCGGGCACGGCCAGGCGATGGCCCCAGGCCGCCTCCCGGTCGAAGGCCAAAGCCTCGTTGGCCTCGGCGAAGTGGAAGTGCGACCCGACCTGGACGGGGCGGTCACCGGTGTTGGCCACGCGCACCACCAGCACCGGCCGGCCGGCGTTGATGACCACCGGCTCGGCGGCCAGGAACAACTCGCCGGGGATCACGTGATGGGCTGGTGCACGGTCACCAGCTTGGTCCCATCGGGGAAGGTGGCCTCCACCTGGACCTCGGGGATCATCTCGGCCACCCCCTCCATGACCTGATCGCGGCCGAGCACGTGACGGCCGGCCTCCATGAGGTCGGACACGGCACGGCCGTCTCGCGCCCCCTCCAGCACGAAGGCGGTGATGAGCGCCACCGCCTCGGGGTGATTCAGGGCCAGACCCCGCTCCTGGCGCCGGCGAGCCACGTCGGCGGCCACGTGCACCAACAGCCGCTCCTGCTCGTGGGGTGTCAGCCGCACCGGGCTTCAGCCTTGCCGGAGGTGGCCACACCTAGACGGCCAGCAGGCGGCTGGCGTCGTCGGCGTGGAGACTGGAGGCGGGACCGGAGTCGACGATGCGCCCGGCCTCCATGACGGCGTAGGTGTCGGCCAGGCGCAGGGCGAACTCGACGTACTGCTCGACGAGGAGGAAGGCCAGTCCGCCGGCCTGACCCAGGGTGGCCAGGGCGTCCTCGATCTCGTCGATGATCGACGGCTGGATCCCCTCGGTGGGCTCGTCCAGGACCAACAGCCGGGGCCGGGTGACCAACGCCCGGGCCATGGCCAGCTGCTGCTTCTGGCCCCCCGAGAGATTGCCGGCCCGGCGCCCCAGGAGGGGCACCAGGCGGGGGAAGCGGTCGAGCACGTCGTCGACGGCGGTGCGGTCACCGCCGGCGCTGGCCTCCATGACCACGTCGAGGTTCTCGGCCACGGTGAGGTGGGGAAACCCGTCGCGCCCCTGGGGCACGTAGCCCATGCCTGCCGCCACCCGGGCGCAGGACGGTCTCTCGGTGACGTCGTGCCCGTCGAGGAGGACCCGCCCCGACGTCGGGGACAACACGCCCATGATCGTGTTGAGCAGCGTCGTCTTGCCCACCCCGTTGCGCCCCAGCAGGCACACGAAGCCACCGTCGGGAATCTCGAGGTCGATGCCGTGGAGCACCGGCGCCCGCCCGTAGGCCACGTCGAGGCCGCTGACCGACAGGATCACCTGGCCGGCACCTCCGTGGTCTCCGGCGGTTCGGCCGTCGACGCCTGCTGGTCCAGCGCAGGATCGTGGCCCCGCCGGTCCCGGCTGCGTCCGAGGTACACCTCTTGGACCAGGGGGTCGGCCCGCACCCGCTCGACCGAGCCCTCGCTGATGACCTTGCCCTCGTGCATCACGCTCACCCGACGGGCGAACCGGCGCAGGAACTCCATGTCGTGCTCGACGATGACCACGGTGCAGCGCTCGGCGATGCGCTCGATGAGCTCGCCGGTGGCCGTGCGCTCCTCGGCGCTCATACCTGCCACCGGCTCGTCGAGCAGCAGCAGGCGGGGCGACTGCACGAGCAGCATGCCGATCTCCAGCCACTGCTTCTGGCCATGGGACAGGACTCCGGCCTGCGCGTCGGCCCGGTCGGAGAGCTGGATGGCTTCGAGGGCCTCGGCCACCGCCGGGGCGACACCCCGGCGCCGGCGCATCAGCGCCCGGATGCCGGCCCGGTGGTTGGCCGCCAGATCGAGGTTCTCCACCACGCTGAGCTGTTCGAACACGCTCGGCGTCTGGAACGTCCGCCCCACGCCCAAGGCGACGATCTCGTGCTCGCGCCGGCCCACCAGCTCCCGGTTGTCGAAGCGCACTGACCCGTTCGATGGTCGGGTCAGTCCGGTGACCACGTCGATCAGGGTGGTCTTCCCCGCCCCGTTGGGCCCGATGAGAAAGCGGATCTCTCCCTCGTCGATGGCCAGCTCCACGCCGGCGAGAGCCAGGGAGCCGTCGAAGCCGACCTCGACCCCGGTGATCTGCAGCAGCGCGGCCATCAGGGCGACGCCGCCCCCACGGCGACCTCTGCCCGCCGACGGGAACCCGGGCGCCAGGCCAGGTGCCGGAACCGGTCGGCCAGCCCGGCCAGGCCCCTCGGTGCCCACACCACCGCCACCACGAACAGGGCCCCTTGGAGATAGAGCCACCCGTCGGGGTACCACTCGCTCAGCGCGGTGTTGGCGTAGCTGACCAACAGCGCCCCGATCACCGGGCCGGCCAGGGTGGCCCGCCCCCCGATGGCCACCCACACCACCATCTCGATGGAGGGCACCACGCCGACGTCGGCCGGCGAGATGATCCCCACGATGGGTACGAACAGCGCCCCCGCCAGCCCGGCCAGACCCGCCGACAGGGCGAAGGCCACCACCTTGACCCGGGTGGCGTCGTAGCCGAGGAAGCGGACGCGGTCCTCGCCGTCACGTACCGCCACCAAAAGGCGTCCGAAGCGGCTCTGGACGATCTGGCGGACCACCAGGAAGGCCACGGCCGCGGCGGCGGCGGCGGCGAAGAACAGGATCTGGGTGGTGCGGGGGTTGCCCGGCTCCAGGCCGAAGACGGTGCTGAAGTTGGTCAACCCGTTGGTGCCACCCGTGAGCCCCTGTTGGCCCACCAACAAGATGGCGAAGGCCGCGGCCAGGGCCTGGGTGAGCAGGGCGAAGTAGGCGCCCCGAACCCGCCGGCGGAACACCGAGGCGCCCAGCAGGGCGGCCACGCCCATGGGGACGAGCACGGCGGCGGGCAGGGCGAACCAGGCGTGGCGGAACGGTGCCCAGATGGCCGGCAGCGACGACACCCCGCTCCAGCTCATGAAGTCGGGCAGGCCCGAGCCGGCCTCGGCCAGCTTGAGGTACATGCCGGTGCAGTAGGCCCCCAGCCCGAAGAACACCCCGTGGCCCAGGCTGAGCATCCCGCCGTAGCCCCAGGCCAGGTTGAGCCCGATGGCCACCACGGCGAACACCAGGTACTTGGACAGCAAGGCCAGGCGGAACTGCGAGACCACCAGAGGCAGGACGACCACCACGGCCAGAGTGGCAGCCACCACCGCCCCCTGGCGCAGGCGTGGGTGCCGGCGCTGCTCGGCCGCTCCCCCGCCCGTCACGTCAGGGCCCGGGTGCGCAGGGCCACCAGCCCCTGGGGCCGGAACTGGAGGAACACCACGATGACGGCGAACACGCCGACCTTGGCCAGGCTGGCCGTGGTGCCGTACTCCAGGAAGGAGTTGAGCAGGCCCAGGCCCACGGCGGCGATCACCGCGCCCCGGAGCTGGCCGAGGCCGCCGACGATGACCACCAGGAAGGCGTCGACGATGTAGCCCGTCCCTATCCCCGGACCGATGGGGCCGAGCAAGGTGAGGGCGACGCCGGCCACCCCGGCCAGGCCGGAGCCGACGAAGAAGGTGAGCTGGTCGACCCGGTCGGTGTCGATGCCGCTGCAACCGGCGAGCTGGCGATTTTGCATCACCGCCCGCATCCGCCGACCGTGGGCCAGGCGGGTCAGGTAGATGCCGACGGCGACCACGATGAGGGTCACCAGGGCGATGGTGAACAAGCGGGCGTAGGACAACGACACCGGTCCGACGTCGAGCGCGCCGCGCAGCCACGCCGGCGCCACCACCTGGACGTTGGGAGCGCCGAAGAGGTCGCGGGCAAGCTGTTGCAACATCAAGCTGATGCCCCAGGTCACGAGCAGGGTGTCGAGGGGCCGTCCGTAGAGGCGCCGGATGAGGGTGCGCTCGAGGACCAGCCCGAGCAGCCCCGTGACCAGGAAGGCCACCGGCAGGGCGACGCCGAAGGCCAAGCCGGCCAGACCGGCGCCCAGCACCCCCTGGAGAAGGTAAGGGGTGTAGGCGCCGGCCATGATGAACTCACCGTGGGCCATGTTGATCACGTTCATCTGGCCGAAGGTGAACGTCAGCCCGAGGGCGATGAGCAACAGGACCGCGGCCACACCGAGCCCGGCGAAGAGCTGGGACAGCCACAGCTCCATCAGGAGGCGCCCTCAGACAGGCCCTCGGCCCAGGGGTAGGTGGTCAGGAAGGGATCGGGCTCGATGGGCCCGTCCGACCCGGCGATCTCCTCGATGAGGCCGTCGGCGCGCACCACGCCGATGCGGGCGGTCTTGGAGATGTGCTGGTTCTCGTCATGGATGGTGACGGTGCCCTCGGGGGCGTCGAAGGACAACCCCTTGGACGCCTCTTTCACCGCCTCCACGTCCGTGGACCCGGCCTTCTCCACCGCCATGGCCCACAGGTGCACCTGGACATAGCCGGCCTCGATGGGATCGGCGGTCACCCGGTCCTGGCCGTACTTGGCCTTGTAGGCGGCGACGAACTTCTCGTTCTCGGGTGTGTCGGTGGTCTGGTAGTAGTTCCAGGCGACCAGGTGACCCTCGAGGTTCTCGACGCCGATGCCCCGGATCTCCTCCTCGGCGATGCTCACCGACAGCGTGGGCATCGAGGTGGCGTCCAGCCCCACGTTGCTCATCTGCTTGAAGAAGGCGACGTTGCTGTC
Organism: Acidimicrobiales bacterium; assembly: GCA_030446545.1. Taxonomy (GTDB): domain Bacteria; phylum Actinomycetota; class Acidimicrobiia; order Acidimicrobiales; family CADCSY01; genus JADDRA01. Next base: position 7,422 of record JAUJNB010000031.1, read on the forward strand.
GCCGTTGAGGGTGTTGAACACGAAGTCGGGCTGGGCCGCCTGCAGCTTGTTGACCACGGTGGCGTACTCGGTGTTGCCGAGGGGGGTGTACTCCTCGCCCACGATCTCCATGCCGTTGGCCCCGGCGTAGGCCTTGATGATCTTGTTGGCGGTACGGGGGAAGACGTAGTCGCTGCCGACCAGGAACAAGGTGCGGGCGCCCTGGGCCTTGAGGTGGTCGAGGGCGGGGATGATCTGCTGGTTGGTGGTGGCTCCCGAGTAGAAGATGAAGGGCGAGGCCTCCAACCCCTCGTACTGGACGGGGTAGTAGAGCAGCGCCTGGTTGCGCTCGAACACCGGGAGCATGGCCTTGCGGCTGGCCGAGGTCCACCCCCCGAAGGTGGCCGCCACCCCGTCGGCGTTGATGAGCTTGTCGGCTTTCTCGGCGAAGGTGGGCCAGTCCGAGGCGCCGTCCTCGACCACCGGCTGGATCTGCTTGCCCAGCACCCCGCCGGCGGCGTTGATCTCCTCGATGGCCAGCAACTCGGCATCTCGCACCGAGACCTCGCTGATGGCCATGGTGCCGCTGAGCGAGTGCAGGATCCCCACCTTGACGGTGTCGCCCTGGGCCCTGCCGCCCCCGCCCCCACCGCTGTCGGTGGAGTCGCTGACGCACGCGCCCAGCAACGCGAGCGACACCACGCCTACCAGGAAGGTTCTTCGGGTGGGAGTCAACGGGCGCATGAGGCTCCTCCATATCGGGCTCCGCCCCAGCTGGCGGGCGAGCCTCAAGGTAGGAGGGGCCCGTGTCCGGTCCGCGACCTCCGCATGAACGCCGTGTTGGCGAAACCTGACGGCAACCTGAGGGCGAGCAGGCCGGGCCGTGCGCGCCCATACTGGTCCGGTGACCGATCGCAACGTGCTG
>JAUJNB010000032.1 GCA_030446545.1 Acidimicrobiales bacterium
GCTCGGCCTGGCCCGGCGGGACGCCTTGCACAACCTCAAGCGCCGCACCGACGTTGCCGAGCTGTCGAACTTCGTCCTGGTGCTCACCCAGGCTGATGCGCTGGGCATGCCCATCGGCCGGGTGCTGCGCACCCAGGCGGCGGAGATGCGGACCAAGCGCCGGCAGTGGGCCCGGGAGAAGGCAGCCAAGCTGCCGGTGAAGATCCTGATCCCCCTGACGCTGTTCATCTTCCCCGCCATCATGGTGGTGACCCTGGGGCCGGCCGTGCCCGGCATCGCCAACGCCTTCTAGCCCGTGAGCGCCGCCGTTGGCTTCAGCCCGTTCCGGCCGCCCATCACCGCCCTGCGGTGGGGCGCGGTGGCCCTGGGCCTGGTGCTGGCCGCCACCGCAGCCCGCCAGACCCTCGCCACCGCCGCGGGGGCCCTGGTCCTGGTCGGGTATGCCAGCCTGCGCACGGCCCGGCCTATCCCCCTCCAGGAACCGTCGCTCAAGACGTCCTGCCTGGCCGAGGCCGGACTGCACCTTGCCGTGGTGGCGGCCACCGGGTTCTGGGAGTCACCGTACGTGGTCTCCCTGCTCACCGCCGTGGTGGTGGTCGGCTTCGCCCGGGGGTTCAACGCCGCCCTGCCCATCGCCGCCGCCTCGGCCGCCGCCCTGGCGCTTCCGTACCACCTGTTCACCACCACGCCGTCCGACCGGGCCATCGCCCTCACCTTCCAGTGGACCACCGAGCTCCTCCTGGTGGCGGCCATCGCCGGCTACGCCCGCCGGTTCTCGGTGGAGGTGGCCGAACGCCACCATCGAGACGTCGACCGCATCGACCGCCTGGCCGAGGCCAACACCTTGCTGGCCTCACTGCACGACCTGGCCCAGGCCCTGCCCACCTCGCTCGACCTCGCCGAGGCTCTCGACTCGGTGGTGGCTCGTGCCCGTGCCTTTTGCGATGTGCACACCGTGGTGGTGCTCCTTCCCGACGAGGTCGGCCCGGGGTGGACGGTCGCCCGCCAGTGGGGCGTGCGCCTTCCTGATCGCATCCAGGTCGACGACCTGCCCAGCCCGCTCGCTGCGCTGGTCGGGGCACCCGCCCGGGGCCGGCGCGTCGAGGTGCACGAGGGAGACGGCCTCTTCCGTCGCTCGAGGTCGGCGCTGTACGTGCCGCTGGCCGCTCGGGGCGAGCTGATGGGTCTGTTGGCCCTGGAGCACGACCAACCGAGGTGGTTCTCCGCCCGGGACACGGAGATGCTCGACGGCTTCGCCGAGGGCGCGGCCCTGGCCATCGACAACGCCCGGCGCTTCGGGAGGCTGCGCACGACCAGCGTCGACGAGGAGCGCAGCCGCATCGCCGGTGAGCTCCACGACCGGGTGGGCCAGTCCTTGGCCTGCCTGGCCTTCGAGGTCGACCTCCTGGTCCGCCAGGCGACGACCGACGAGCTCCGGAGTGGACTGGAGCAGCTCCGGGGCGGGCTGCGCTCGGTCATCGGCGACATCCGCGACACCCTTTCGGACCTGCGCAGCGACGTGACCGAGGAACGTGGCCTGGTGGAGACGGCCGAGGCTTTCCTGGCTCGGGTGAACCAGCGCAGGGGGTGCAAGGCCGTGCTGCACCACGGCCGCTGCCAGCGGCTTCCGCTGCCGCAGGAGCGGGTCCTGTGCCGCATCCTCTTCGAGACCGTCAACCAGGCGATGCGGCGCGGTGACTGCACGGTCGAGGCGTGGTGGACCTGCGACGGCCGGGACGCGCAGCTCGAGGTGACCACCGATGTCGACGGCTTCGACCTCGATGAGGGTGCCCCGCCGGGCTCGTGGGTCCACGCCCTGCGAGAGGCGGCGGCAGGCATCGGCGCCAGCCTGGAGATCGAGGAGCCAGTCGAGGGCATCTGGCAGCTCCGATGCTGCCTGGCGCCGTCACGAGCCAGTCGATGAGCGTGCGGGTGCTGTTGGCCGACGACCACAAGATCCTGCGGGAGGGATTGCGGCGATCGCTCGAGGCGCAGGGCCTCGACGTGGTGGGTGAGGCCGCCGACGGCGAAGAGGCGATCGAGATGGCCGAGGACCTCCGCCCCGACGTGGTGCTCATGGACGTGACCATGCCCGTGCTCGACGGTGTGGAGGCCACCCGCCGCATCCGCCAGCGCCTGGCCGAGGTGCGAGTGGTGATGCTGACCATGCATGCCGACGAGACCACCATGGCGCAGGCCATCCGGGTGGGTGCCGACGGCTACCTGGTGAAGGACTGCTCCTCCGACGAGATCGCCGAGGCCCTTCGACTGGTCGTCGCCGGCCAGACCCCGGTGTCCCGACAGATCGCCACGTCGATGCTGGCCGAGGTCCAGGCCCTGCCTCCTGGCGACCCCGAGGAGGTCGTCTCCAAGCGGGAGGAGGAGGTCCTCCAGCTCATCGCCGACGGATGCTCCAGCGCCGAGGTGGCCGACCGGCTCTTCATCAGCCAGAAGACGGTGAAGAACCATCTGGCGTCGATTTACCAGAAGCTCGACGCGCGCGACCGCACCCAGGCGGTGCTGCGGGCGATGCGCATGGGGATCGTGCGCCTGGGCTGAGCGTCGAAGAAGGGCCGTTCGGCCTATCCAGGAAGGCGCTGCGGACACCGATCACTTGAGCAACAAACAAGCCCCACCCGGGGCCGGAGAGCCAAGGAGAACCCCGATGAAGACCCAGTTCCGCTTCCTGGTCAGCTACCTGCAGGCCCGCCTCAACACCGACGAGCGTGGCGCCGCTCTCGTGGAGTACGCCCTTCTCGTCGCCCTCATCGCCGTGGTGTGCATCGGCGCCCTGACCGTGCTCGGCGGCGGCATCAGCGACAAGTTCAGCGAGGTCAACAACGAGATCGCACCCACCCCGACGACCGCAGCTCCGTAAGCCAGAGATTCACCGGGACAGAGGCGGGCCCTTCGGGGCCCGCCTCTCTCGCGCGTGGTGCGATCCGCCGTTATGGCGTGGCCTCGACCGGGGTCCAGCTGCCGAGGGAGGATCCGAGAACCACCGTGAGGGGCTCAGACGCGGACCGGGCGCCCGCGGGCCCGGCACGCTGGACCGTGGCTCGGAAGGCCCTGGCGAGCAGAGGGGCCAGGGGCGCCGGCAGTTGGACGGCGTCGCGCAGCGCCCTCTCGACCCGCCGGGAAGGCAGGAACACTGGTGCAGCCATGCTCTCGCCCGAGGGCGCGGGCGGACAGGTCGGAAAGGGCGGCCGCCAACTCGGCCCGGCCCGGGGGTGGCGAGGCGCGAGGTTGAGCACCGGCACGATCCGACTCGGGGGGACACCGAAGTCGCAGAGGGCCAGCACCCGAACGAGGGCGTGGAGTCCTTTGACCCCGGGAGAACCAGGCGCCGGACGCCGCGCCACCGAACAGCACCCGGGGCCACGTCAACCGTCCCGTCACGTCCTCCACCAACCGCATCGCTCCCGACGATGACGACGACGTGGAGCTGGCCATCCCCAAGCTGCGCTCGGGCAGCTTCTTCCCCGCCCTCCTCGAGCCCCGACATCACCCGCGACGCCCGGTCCGTACGCGGCACGATCAGGCCTGTTCGGCGTACAGGGCGATCAGGGCGAAGGTGTGGATGAGCTGTTCGACTACCGGGCGTCGCCGAGCTCGTCGCTGCGAAGCCTAACTACCACCTGCGCCGACCCTGCTGTCCTCCCTCGACTCGATGATGACCGGTGGAATCTCGTCGGCTCGACGGGGACTCGCACTCGATTCGATGGGGGTGGCCGGGATGCGACCGACGACTCGGGTACCGGAGTCGGGCGCAGAGATGACCTCCAGCGTGCCGTTCAGTGCCCCCAACCGGTCGGACATGTTCTGCAAGCTGGCGCCCAGCGGGGTGGTAGACGAGTCAAAGCCGCAGCCGTTGTCGACCACGGTGAATTCGAGCGCGCCTCCCACTTGGGCGAGCCGGACTTCGACGCTGGAGGCCTGCGCGTACTTGCAGACGTTCTGGACGGCCTCCAGGCAGCAGAAGTAGACGGCAGCCTCTACCTCTTGGGCATACCGGCCGGTAGCCTCTGCCTCCAGTTCCACGGGTATGGGCGCTTTGGCGGCCTGTGACGCCAGCGCTGCCGGCAGCCCATCGGCGGCCAGCAGCGGGGGATAGATTCCTCGAGCCAGGTCTCGCAGCTCTTCGAGCGCATCACCCGCCTGGGCCTTGATCTGTCCGATCATTTCGATCAACGGCGCCGCCTCGGTCCCGAGGTCGCTGGCCATGCCCTCGGCCAGGGCGAGGTGCACCTTGAGGGCGACCAGCTGTTGTTGGGCGCCGTCGTGGAGATTGCGCTCGGTCCGGCGCCGCCCTTCATCCTGGGCCGAGACCAGTCGCTGGCGTGATGCCTGGAGTTCCTCCAAGCGGAGCCGGAGCTCAGCGGTGAGTTGTAGGTTGCGAAACACCAAGCCGGCCTGGCGTCCGAAGTCGGCGAGCAGCTTGGCCTCGATGGGCGTGAGTTCCTCGTTCAGGGGCTTGACGATCGACAGGGCGCCGAACAGCTCGCCGTGGTGGAGCACGGGGACGGCATGGCTGGCTTGAGGGATCGGCGGTAGGGCTCCGTCCCCCACGGGGATGGGCTCGGGCTCGGCGAGAGGTCGATCAGGCCACGACGCCTGAGGTAGCAGCTCGTCGCCCACCTTCAGCCACACGTCGGCTCTGGTTGCCCCAGTTCCCTCGGGCCAGGATCCGAGCCATTCGTCGGAGCAGCTCGTCGGTACCGACCACTTCGGTCACGCGCTCGGCGAACTCCGAGAGCGCCTCGTAGGGCGTCGCCCGCTTCCCGTACACCAGGCGGTTGGCCAGTCGTTGCACCCGCTCCTTGACCGGTTGGAAGGCCACGGCCACGATGAAGGTGGCCACGATGGGCAGTGCGAGATCCTGATCCTGGGGCTGGCCCACGAAGCTGCCGACCCCCACCACCACGCCGACGTAGACCGCAGAGACGAAGCCGGCCAGGACCCCATAGACCAGCGTACGGCTGATCAGCTTGTCGACGTCCCAGAGGCGGAACCGGAAGATGCCGGCCAACAGGCCGACCGGAATGAGGAGGAACACGGGCTGGAACAGCCGGAAGAGGGCGACGGGCAGCACCACGATCGGCCGGCCCTCGAGCTCACCGGGCCGGGCTCCCTCGACGGCACTGGCAAGGGCGAAGAGGCTGACCAGCAGCGCGGGCGAGAGCGCCCAGAAAAGAAGGCGTGCTTGCTGGCGAACGAGTTGGTCGGACGAGCGGCGATACCGGTAGGCCCTGGGCCAGGACACCGACCGCAGGGGTCAGCAGTCCGAACACGATGACCAAGGTGAGGGTTCGCGAGCCGACGGGTAGATCAAGGCCGCCATGCCCACCAGGGCTGCGGCGCCGGCGTAGAGCACCAGCAAGGGAGCCGGTCGCCACCGGGGAACGAGCCGGCCATTGGGGAAGAGCAGCAAAGCGAAGAGGTAGGAGACGGCGGCCACCACCTGGAAGCCGACGTGGGTGACCGCCTCGAGGGTGCTGGGTTCGAAGGCTTCGTAGACGGCGTGGGCCTGGAGGTTGAACACGGCGGCAGTGCCGACGAGGCCGAAGGCCAGGAGGGGCGCGGTACGGTCCTTGGGCCGGAGCCAGAACAAGAACCCGGCCAGCGTCAGGTTGGCCAGGCTGAACCCGTAGTCGAGGGCGAGCTGCCAGCCCGACTCACTCCGGTGGGCGGTGTCGGCCATGCGCCGGGCCAGGCGGCCGAGGACCGAGTCCGAAAGGCCCCGCCTCGTGCAGCCAGGCGTGAAGGGCCGCGTCGCTGGCCGCCCGCGCGGCCATGGCACCCAGGACCAACACGAAGACGGCGAAGGCGGCCAAGGCCAGGAACGTCACCGACACCACCGAGAGCCCCCGCGCTCGCTCGGGGCGGTCGGGCACGGCCGTCGCGTCGATGACTACGGTGCCGGTTGGCAACTGCTCCCCCGACGTCCCAGCCATGTCAGCCTTGGACGACGAGTGTCCCGACCATCTTGGGATGGATCAGACAGGCGTAGGCGTAGGTACCGGGCCGACTGAACCTGACGCTGAAGGTGTCCTGGTCGTTGAACGCCAGTCCGGTGGAGCGGAACCCGGTCCCATCCCAGGTCCGGCGTCGACCTGGACGGGCATCGGCGGCCCTGGCACGTCTTCGTGACCACCTCCCTGTCCCTCGTCGGGCTGGGGGGGGCCGGGCCATCCGATGGGCTCCTCGGCCTGGTCGTTCAAGGTCCTCGTCGCGTCCGGGGCCACGGTGAAGACCGGGAAGTACTCGGGCACGTTGAAGCTCAACGTGTGCCCACGGACGAAGGTCCAGGTGCCTTCTCCCCCACCCTGGTCGTGAAGCTACGGGGGACGAACTCGTTGATGATGCCGTGGATGAAGCGGTTGTTCTCGAAGAAGGGGTGGGAACGCCGACGATCCTGGTCTGGCCGGCATCGATGCTGAAGCTGCTCCCGGGATCACCGCCCTCGACCACCTCACCGGCAGTGGCGGCGTTGAAGCTGCGTTCCATGGGCGCGAGCACCACTCGCTGCTCCTCCAGCGCTCGGCGATCAACCTCGGCCTGGGAGGGGATGTCCGATCCCGGGGGCAACACCTCGATCTGGCCGTATTGCAACGGCCCGTGCACATTGCAGTAGTAGGTGTAGGTCCCGGCGGGGACGTCGTCACTGAGCTTGACCCGGAAGGTGTTCCCCTCGACACCCTCGTAGGGGATGACCCCGCTGTTGTAGATGGCCTGGCGACCGTTGAAGGCCGGTTGGGCGGTCTTCGGGCAGGGCGTGGCCTCGTCCCCGGGGTAGGTGCCCGAGAATTGCTCCTGCTCCACATAGCACGGCTGCGCCGCGTCCTGGACCATGCCGTTATCGCCCAGGGCGAACGGCAGAGCCTCGGCGAAGGTCATGAACTCGCTAGGTTCACCCTCGGGGAGCTCGCCGGTGGCCTCTATGCGGTTGAACAGGTCGAGGACAGGCTTGATCTTCTCGTCCACCAGGGTGCCCATGGTCACGCTGTGGGCTCGCCGGTCCAGTCCTGTTGGAACTCCACGGTGTCGCCCGGGCGGACCTGGACCCGCCTCGGGTAGTTCTCGAAGAGCGAGGTGGCAAAGGCGTCGTGGTTGTAGTCGACCTGGACGGTCCGAGTCTGGTTTCCCGCCGAGCTCCCTGCCCCCGAGCCGCACGCGGCCACCAGGATGACCGTAGCGATCAGGGCCAGCACCCGTTGTCCACTGCCCGTCGAGACCATGCTTGTCTCATGCACGACCAGCCTCACTATGAGCCTCCATCGGCCACGTGAGCGTCCATCGGCCACTGAGCGTCCATCGGCCACTGAGCGGGTGGCCGTCCGGGGTGATTTTACTTCGTGCCTGCTCGGCGCAAAAGTGCCGGCGTTCTTTTGCTCTCAGGGCAGGAGGTGCCTTTCAGCGCCGAAAGAACGAAAGGATTGACCGAGCGTTCAGAGATCGTCGGTGCGGACGTCCATTCCGGCGACGGCCAGGCCGCGTTCGAGGCGCTCTCGTTGCAGCGCCGTCAGTGCCTCCACCCCGGGCGTGAGGCGCGGGCACGTCCAACATGGCGGCGCCGCGGACCAGCAGCCGGTCGTAGGCCACAGGCCGGCTTCCCAGCCTTCTCGGGTGGGCTGTTCATAGCCGACCAGTGCCCGACGTCGGCGCCGCAGCTCGACTCCGACCTCCTCGATTGATCCCGACGGGTTCAGTACTCGATGCCCTTCTTGACCATGACGCCCTCGTCGTAGGCGTGCTTGACCTTGCGCATCTCGGTCACCGTGTCGGCCACGTCGATCAGGTCCCCGGGGCGTCCCGTCCGGTGAGGACCACGTTGGTGCGCGGGGCCCGGTCGCGGCTTCCCGCCACCACCTCGCTGATGGGCAACCAGCCGTAGGTGACGATGTAGGTGAGCTCGTCGAGGATGAGCAGATCGTGGTCACCGGCGGTCAGCAGCGAGGCCGGCGCCGACGGAACCTGCGGTGGTGGTCCCGAGCGGTGGACGAGGCGCAGTACCATCCGCATCGGCCACGAGCCCGTTGCCTGCCGGT
>JAUJNB010000013.1 GCA_030446545.1 Acidimicrobiales bacterium
GCTGTCCTCGCTCCCCGGAGAGGCGGTGTCGCCGGTGCTGTCCGTTCGAGACCTGGTGACCCATTTCGAACGGCCCGACCGACTGCTCGTTCGCCGCCGGTCACGCCCCCTCCATGCGGTCTGCGGCGTCAGCTTCGATCTCTTCCCGGGAACGACATTGGGACTGGTCGGGGAGACGGGCTGTGGCAAGTCGACGCTCGGCCGTAGCGTGCTCGGCCTCGTCCGCGCCACGTCGGGCTCGGTCCATCTCGAGGGACACGACGTCTCATGCATGGATGTTCGTCGGCGTCGAGCCCTTGCCGCCGACCTCCAGGTCGTCTTCCAGGATGTCCACTCCTCCCTCGATCCGCGAATGTCGATCGACGCCATCGTGGCCGAGCCCCTGCGCATCCACGGCCGCTTCGGCGACGGAGGCCCGATGGTGGTGAGCGAGCTGTTGCGGACGGTCGGCCTGCTGCCCGAGCACGCCAGTCGCTATCCCCACCAGCTCTCGGGTGGGCAGCGCCAACGGGTCGCCATCGCCCGGGCCCTCGCCCTCGAGCCCAAGGTGATGGTCCTCGATGAGCCCGTGTCGGCCCTGGATCCCGGCATCAGGGCCGATGTGCTCGAGCTCCTACGAGAGCTCCAGGGTCGTCTTCGCCTGGCCTACCTCTTCATCTCCCACGACCTGGCCATGTTGCGTCATCTGGCCGACGACGTGGCGGTCATGTACCTGGGCAAGTTGGTGGAGACCGGTAGCGCCGAGGACGTCTATCGCGTGCCCTCACACCCCTACACCCAGGCGCTGTTGTCAGCTGTTCCCCGCCCCGACCCCACCGTCGAGCGGACACGCCGGCGCATAGTGCTCGAGGGCGAGGTGCCCGATGCCACCGCGCCTCCCTCGGGTTGCCGGTTCCGTACCCGATGCCCCAAGGCCGAGCCTCGCTGCGCCGCGGAGGAACCGGCCCTCGTGGAGCGAGGCCAGGGCCATCCCGTGGCCTGCCATTTCGCCCAGCCCTTCGACCTGCTGTTCGCGGACGGCGTAGTCTGACGATGCCGCTCAGGTGCGCGGGTCGGTGGTGGGGTCGAAGGCGTCGCGAAGGCCGTCACCCACGAAGTTGACACACAGGCACATGACCACGATGACTGCACCCGGGAAGTAGAAGAGCCACGGTCGGGTGTGGACCGCCTGCTGGCCGGTCTCGATCAGCCGACCCAGAGAGACGTCGGGCGGCTGGATGCCGAGCCCAAGGTAGCTGAGACCGGACTCGGCGAGGATGGCCGCCGCCACCGCCAGAGTACCGCTGACGATGATGGGCCCCGCGGCGTTGGGCAGGAGATGGGTGGCGATGATCTGGGCCGGGCCGGCCCCCGATGCGCGTGCGGACTCCACGTAACCCATCTCCCGCAGCGACAGAACCACCCCTCGGACCACCCGGGCGACCGACATCCAGGAGAACAGGGCGATGACGAGCGCCACCGCCAGCCAGTCCCCGCCCGAGCTTCCGGCCAGCAGGGCGAACACGGCGATGCTGGGGACGACCAGAGCTACGTCGGTGAGGCGCATGAGCACGGCGTCGACGGCACCTCGGTGGTAGCCGGCGAAGGCGCCGACCAGCGTCCCCACCGCAGTGGAGATGACGGCCACGACCAAGGCCACCTGGACCGACCGCTGCGCGCCCTGGAGCACCTGGGCCAACACGTCGCGCCCTATGCCGTCGGTCCCCATGGGATGCACCTTCGACGGAGGCGAAGAAAGGGCCGCAGGATCCCGCTCGTCATGGTCCCAGCGCCACACAGCCCCACCGACAAGGGAGAGGAGCACCACCACGATCAGCATCACGAGGCTGGCCACCGCCAAGCGGTGGCGGCAGAACTGTCGTGCGACCGAGCGAGCCTGGCCGGACACTGCGATCGCCTGCACCGTCGCCGACGCCTCACCCACGTCGCACCCGCGGATCCAAGGCGGCCGCGATCACGTCGGCGGCCAGATTGCACCCGACCACCACCACGCCGGTCACCATGAGCCATCCCATGACCAGATTCGGGTCGCGCTCGGTGACACCCTCCACCAGTAGCGACCCCATACCCTGCCAGGCGAACACCTTCTCGATGAGAATCGCCCCCCCGAAGACCAGGGAGAAGTCGACGGCGACCACGGTGGTAAGCGGAACCAGCGCATTGCGAACGACGTGGCGGACCAGGACCCGGTGGGAACTTGCGCCCGTGGCCCGGGCCAAGCGGACGTGGTCGTTTTCGAGCCCGTCGAGGGTGGCCGCCCGCTGGAAGCGGCTCCATGATGCGAACAACACCAGGGCCAGGGCAGTGGCGGGCAGGGCCAGATGGCCCAGACGGTCGGCGGCCTGCACCCAGAATCCACCGACGAGGTTCGGGGTCTGCGGACCGACGGTGTAGAGGACCTGGAAGCCCAAGGCCTGGTTGGTCCAAATGGCCACGTGCTCCTTCAGCAGGGTCGCCAGCCAGAACACCGGCGTGGACAGCAAGAGGAAGCCAGCAAACGTGACGGCGTGGTCACCGGCGGAGTACTGGTGCGCCGCCGCGTAGGTGCCCAGCACCACGGCCAACACCAGGGCGACGGCCACGGCGGCGACGACCAGGCGGAGGGTCACCAGGAGGTGGCGCCACACCACCGGAGCGACCCGACGGCCGTCGATGTCCTCACCGAAATCTCCCTGCACGGCCCTGCCCAGCCACTCGGCGTAGCGCTGGGGGGCGGAGCGGTCGAGGCCCAGGTCCTGGCGTCGAGCCTCGATCACCTGGGTGGAGACGGGAGGGTTGCGCCGGCGTAGCTCAGCCAAGGGGTCGCCAAGCGCCACCACCAGAAGGTGCACGAGTACCGATGCCAGGGCGAGCACGACCAATGCCGCGGCGGCCCGGCGTAGTATGAGGCCCGCCATGTCGACCGCCCTAGCGGGCCCGCACGGCCCACTGCTCGGCGTTCCAGAGCGGGCCGCGTGTGGTGGGATTGTCGATCACGTTGGTGATGGTCGAGCGGTAGGCCAGGAAGGTCGGCTTGGTGTAGAGGGGGATGGTGGGCAGGTCCTCCCACAACAGCTCGTCGGCCCGGTTGTAGAGGGCCGTCCTCGCTTCGGGGTCGTCCTCGGCGAGGGCCTGATCGAACAGACCGTCCAACTCCGGGTTGGCGTAGCCCATGTGGTTCTGACCGGAGCCGCTGCCGTAGAGCGACGAGTTGAAGCTCGGGAAAGGGCTGCCCGTCCAGGCGAACAGGGCGATGTCAAAATCCCGGTCGGCGGGGTTGCCCGAACCGGGGAAGAACTTGTCGAACACCGCGGAACCCTCCCGGTTGTCGATGGTGATCTCGATGCCCACGTCGGCGAGCTGGTCGAGGATCACCAGCTGCGTGTCCTCCCGCAGACGGTTCCCGGCGGTCGTCGAGATCCGCAATGACAGCCGCCGGCCGCCGAGCTCGTAGATCCCGTCACCCCCTTTCACGAAGCCGGCACCCTCGAGTAGGGCCCGTGCCGCCTCCACATCACGTCCGACGTAGCGCTGACCGTGAGGCTCGTACTGCGGTTGGCCGACCAACCAGATGCGGTTGTCGAGGCGCTGGGCGCGGTCGTCGAATTGAGCGATGGTGGCTTGCACGACTGCGTTGCGGTCGAGGCCGAGGGCGATCGCCTGGCGGACCTCCCTCCTCGCCAAAAAGGGATGGGCCAGGTTGAAGTCGAGGTGCTCGAAGGAAAGGCCCCAGCTCGTCTGGCTCTCGATCTCGGGAGCCAGGTCCTCCACCTGTTGCACCAAGTCGAGCTCAGGCTGCGGATAGGCCATATCGACCTCGGAGTTGGCCATGGCTTGGGGAAGGGCGCCGGCGTCGGTGCCGAAGCGCACCACGATCTCGTCCAGCCGGGACGGCTGCCCCCACCAGGCCTCGTTGCGCACCAGGCTCACGCTCTGTCCCGGTACGTAGTCAACCAACCGGAAGGGCCCCCCGGAGAACTCGGGCAACCGGGTGCCGTCGAGACCATCGTTCCAACCGCCGGGCAGATGGCTCATGACATGGGCTGGCAAGAGGTGGTGGAACAGGCTCTGCCACTCCCCGAAGGGCTCGGCGAAGGTGACGGTCACCACCTTGGCGTCATCTGATCCCTCGACCGAGGTGATCTGCTCGTAGCCCACGGTGGAAGCGACGTCGTTACCGGGGACCGAGCCGTTCTGCTGGCGCCAGGCGTAGGCGAAGTCTGCGGAGTTGATCGGCATGCCGTCCGACCACACCGCCTCCTCCCTGATGCGGTACTCGACGACCTGCGGCTCGCCGGACACCTGCGCGGCGCTGACCAGGAGGTCGTCGTTCATGGCCACGTCGAGTTCGGGCGTCTGCACGAAGGCGCTGGGAAAGACGTTCTCGACGATCATCCCTGTGGCCAGCAGACTGTCGCTGGCCGTGGCGACGTTCCAGCCGGTGGGCTCCTGGTCGGAGGCGAAGGTGACTCGTCCGCCTCGGACACCGCGACCCTCTCCGTCCACATCGCCGGTGCCGGCCACGCCCCGAGCTGACGGGTCACAGGCGGAGGCCATGAGGACGCCAACCACCACCAGAGCTAGCGGACCGACACTGCGAGATTTGTGGCGTGTCGCCACCGAGGCCTCCCTTTCACAGCAGCTGTTCTGCCGGCGCCAGTCTCCCCCATCGCCGGCCCAATGCTCGAAGCGCCCCAACAGGGCCACCCGAGACTGGGAATGAGGCTCGGCAGTAGAGGGTTACGCCCGTTCGTAGGGCGCGACTCGGAGCGCGGGCTCGCGGTGGTGCTGGGGCGCCGGCGACGGCACATTCGAGTCGATGGTGGGTGGAGCGGTGTTGGCCCACCACCCGAGATGCTCGACGCTCCGAAACCCCCAACCGATCGGCCGCACCACCACGGCCCCGGAGAACGGCCCGTAGCCACTCCCGCCGCCGCTGCTCCTCCTCGGTGGCTGTAGTTGGCACTGGGATGGATCGCCGGTGCGCCGGCTGTCCGATCCCGTCAGTCGGCCATTGTGGCCCAGCGCACCTCTCGAACGGCTGACCGCTGAAGTGGACGCCCGTCGGCGCCAACCGGTGAGGAAACGGCCTAGCCGTCGAGACTCGTGTGGTCGGCCGGGCTACTCGGCGTCGAGGGCGGCGAGGAGCGCCTTCATCCACGGGCCCAGGTCGGCCGGGGTCCGGGCCGAGATGAGGTTGCCGTCGACAACACACGGTTCGTCCACCCAGTGCGCACCGGCGTTGACCATGTCGTCTCGGATGGCGTCGACGCTCGTGGCCCGGCGACCCTTGATGATGTTGGCGGAGATTGGAACCCAGCCGGCGTGGCATATGAAGGCGATCGGCTTGCCCGCTGCGTTGAAGGCTTCCACCAGGGAGAGCACCCGCTCCGATCGACGGAGCTTGTCCGGCGCGAAGCCGCCTGGTATGACCAGAGCCTGGAATGAGCCAGCCTCGACGTCGTCGACGGTGGCGTCCACCTTCACCGGGCCGTGGCCTTTCTTGCCGGTGACGTCGTCGGTCGTGAGACCGGCGATGGTCACTTCCACACACCCGGACGTTAGAAGACGTTAGAAGAAACGTTAGAAGTCTGCCTACTCAGCAGTAGGGCCGGTGCTCTCGCACCGGCCCTGACCTGCGGTTTCTTTGGTGGCGGGGGTAGGATTTGAACCTACGACCTTCGGGTTATGAGCCCGACGAGCTACCAGACTGCTCCACCCCGCGTCGTGGCACCAATGATACCTGGGCCCAGGTCGGGCGCCGCAATCCGTTCCGGCGTCAGGCCGAACCGGGTGCCGCTGGGGCGGTCGGGGCGGTCGTGATGGTGTCCGGGGGCGGCCTGCTCCCGGGCCCGGGTCACCAGGTCCCGGCCGACCTCCACCTCCCGTTGGTAGGTGCCCAGGTCTCCGGAGGAAAGGGCGGCCTCGGCCCGGTCGAAGGCCGCCTGGGCCTGGCCCAGCAAGCCGGCCACGTCGGTGCCCGCATCGCTGGAGGGGGCGTCGGGGGGCGGAGTCCCACCCGGGTCCGGGGGTGCACCGCCGACCGGGGGGCACCGCCGACCGGCGGCGTGGCCCCAGGGGTGGGCTGCTCCTCCAGGGTTCCCGGGGACTGGCCGAACAGCTCGACCAGCGCCTGGTCCAAGGTGTCCTCCACCACGACCCGGCCCCCGAATGACACGATGACCTTCCGCAGTTCAGGGATCTCCGTGCTCTGGGAGATCACGTAGAAGGGCCGGACGTAGAGCAGGGACTGCTCGACGGGGATGATCACCAGGTTGCCGAACTGGACGCTTCGACCCTCACCACCGAGGAGGGTCTGCAGCTCGGACACCTCCTGGTCCTGTTGCATGTTGGCCCCGACGATGGCCGGGCCGTCGGGCAGGTTGGATCTGGGCATGACGAAGGTCTGGAGCTCGCCGTAGTTCCCGGGGTCGCTCTTGGCCACCATGAAGGCGGTGAGCTCCTTGCGGCCGTCGTCCCTCGAGACCGGAACGAAGGGCCGCAACATCACGAAGCTCAACTCCTGGTCCCCGGGGAGACGCATGAGGAGGTAGTAGGGATCGATCCTGGCCTCTTGGGCCGGGCCCAGCGGTGCTCCCGTGACCGGGTCGACCGCCGGGCTGACCTGGGCCGCCGAGCCCGCCCCCGGGTCCTGGGCCACGTTCCACCCGTCGTTGTTGTTGTAGAAGTCGTCCGGGTTGTCGATGTGGTAGCGACCCCACATCGTGGTCTGGGTGCGAAAGAGGTCCTCGGGATAGCGGAAGTGCTCGCGAAGCTCTTCGGGAACGTCGTTCTGGTCGGCGAACAGCTCAGGGAACGCCTCCTGGTAGGCCCGGATGAGCGGGTCGTCGGGAGTGACGACGTAGAAGGTGACGGAGCCGTCGTAGGCGTCGACCACGGCCTTGACCGAGTTGCGGATGTAGTTGAAGTTGCGAGTCAACCCGCTCGACGCCGGCAGTGCGCCGGTTTCCGCCTGTTGGGCGTAGGGGAAGCTGGCCGAGGTGGTGTAAGCGTCGAGCACGTACTGCGTGCGGCCGCCGATGATGACCACGTAGGGGTCGGCGTCGAAGGAGAGGAAGGGCGCCAGGGCCTGGGCCCGCTCCCGGATGTCGCGCTGGTAAAGGACCTTCGAGTCGGGCCGCACACTGCTGGAGATGAGCGGGTTGATGTCGCCGAAGCGAAGGGCGAAGGCGGCCCGGCGAAGGTAGGAACCGACGTCCACCCCGTCGGCCCCCTCGTACCGGGTGAACTGCGTCCCCTGCTCGTTCTGGAAGTCGATCTCCTCCCGGGCGGTGTTGACCATGACGTAGTCATCGAGGCCCTCCCCGACGTAGATGCCAGGTTGCTCCTCCAGGTTCATCGAGGCGGTCCCGTCGACGGGGATGTCGGAGACGATGAGCTCGGGTCGCCCATCTGCCGTCTTGGAGTTCGCCGGCGCCGCCACCGCCCCGTAGCCGTGGGTGTAGGTGAGGTGGCGGGCCTCCCAGGAGTTCTGAGGCACTCCCGGGGTGTCCAGCTCGCGTGCCGACAGCTCGACCTGGGTGAGCTCACCGTTGATCTCGTAGCGATCGACGTCGACGTCGATGATCTGGTACTGGGGCCGAACCTCTTGGAGCCGCTGGTAGCTCGGCAGCAGGAACTCGGGGTCCCACAGGCGGATGTTGCGCACCGTCTCGGCGTTGTCCTGGAGGGAGGATCCGTCGAGGGAGTCGTCGGCGGCAAAGTCGGTGGTGGCCACCTCGTCCAGGCCCATGGCAAACCGGGTGGCGGCGATGTTCTTGGTGATGTACTCCGCCTCTCGCGACGACTCGGCCGGCACCACCTGGAAGCGCTGGACGAAGGCCGGGACAATGCCCCCGGCAACGACGGCAGCCAGGGCCCAGGTTCCCACCGCGAAGGCCGGCAAAATCCAGCCCCGCCGGCGGATGTTGATGATGAACAGTAAGAAGGCGGTCAGCGAGATGAGGGTCAGCAACTCGAGGACCGGAAGCTGGGCGTTCACGTCGGTGTAGGTGGCGCCGTGCACCGTCCCCCGGGTGGACAGCGTGAGCTCGTAGCGCTGCAACCAGTAGCCGGCCGCCCGCAACAAGGCCAACACGCCGAAGATCACCGAGAGGTGGGCCTTGACCTGGACGCTGACCCGCTGCGACGAGCCCTGAAAGCGGATCCCCCCGTTGAGGTAGTGGGCGATGGCCACCACGATGGCCACGATCACCAGGGCGGCAAAGGCCCAGTCGACCAGGAAGGTGAGGAAGGGAAGCTGGAAGACGTAGAAGCCGGCGTCGATCGAGAACAACGGATCGACCTGACCGAAGTCGCGGGCGTTGGTGAACAGGATCCAGTCGTTCCACCGACTCGACACTCCGGCACCGGCGATGAGGGCGAAGACCCCGGCCAGGCCGGCTCGCACCAACCCGGTCCGGGACCCGACCAGCTCGTGGTAGCGCTCGATGACTTCCTCTTCGGGACCGGACGGCCGGAACCGGGGGGCCAGCCGATCGGCGATGAACAGGTTCACCCACAACACGACGAAGAACACGAGGCTGAACACCGCCCCGAGGCCCACCTTGGTGCCCAGCACCCCGGTGAAGACTCCGGTGAAGTTCAGCGAATCGAACCAGAGGTAGTCGGTGTAGAAGCCGGCGATGCCTTTCAGGGAGGTGAGCAGGACGAACAGGGTGACGCCGAGGGCGACCAGCCAGACCCGGCTGCGGGAGGCGGTGGGATCCAGGCGCACTCGTCGAGGAGGAGGCATATCGCCGGGAGCGCGCATGGCGGGAGCCTAGGGGTTGGAGATCGCCGACCGGCGGTCGGGAAGGGGCGGGAGACCCCGCCGGGCTAGACGGGCTCGACGGCGATGATGCAGCGGCAGCCCGGGTGCGCGGGCGGGTAGGGCTGGCCGGTCGGGAAGCTCTCACCCTTGTCGATGGCTCCGGCCAGGGCGTTGTCGTCGCAGTCGGGACACGGCCCTTCCCCGGTGTCGACCACCCAGCGCAACTTGCCCACCGGGGCCGATGCGAAGCGGCCCCGGGAGTGGGCGGCGCTGGCGTGGTGACGGGCCAGGGGCTCGGCTCTGGTGGTCTTCCACTCCCGGTAGGCCGACGAGATGCCGTCGACCATCGGTGCGACGTCGCCTTCGGCTGCTCCCAGCACTCGCTGGAGCCGGGCCCGCAGGTCTGCGGTGACCCCGGCCGCCAGGCCGACGGCCAGGTCGTCGACCGACGGTGGATCGTTTCCGACACCGGCGCCTCGGGCCGCGGCGGCCCGCAACTCGGAGCCCACCGCGGCCAGGTAGCGGGCGGTGTGGTCGCTCGGACCGGGCAGCAGCTCCACGAGGGGGACACCGCCGCCCTTGCGGCGCAGCACGTCGAGCACCTCGTTCTGCTCGTCGACCAGCGCCCGCTTGAGCGCCTTGACCAGCGAGCGTTCCACCGCCTCGAGCTCGGTGTCGCGGGCCTCGAGCAGGTCCTCGTCGTCGGTGGTCGGCTCCGGCTCCGGTGCCACCACGGCAGAAGCCCGACTCGCCGCACTGCCGTTGGTGGACGCCACCACTTCGCTGACCGCCGGGGAAGGTGACGGGGTGGCCAGCACGGCCTCGGCTCGGGCGACGGCGGCCGCCCGTTCGGCGCGCAGGCGGGCGAAGAGATCCTCGACGTGGCGGTGAGGTCCCTGGCCACCGTCGGTCGCCGGCTCGTCGGTCGCCGGCTGGTCGGCTGCTGCCGGTTCGGCGGTCGCCGGCTGTTCGGCGGTCGCCGGCTGGTGGGCTGCTGCCGGTTCGGCGGTCGCCGGCTGGTCGGCTGCTGCCGATGCGGCGGTCGCCGGCTCGGCTGCTGCCGGCTCGTCGGTCGCCGGCTGGTCGGCTGCTGCCGGCTCGGCGGTCGCCGGCTCGGCGGCAACTGCCCTATCGGCGGCTGCTGCCGGTTCGGCGGTCGCCGGCTGGTTGGCTGCTGCCTCGCTGCGGACCGGCTCGTCGGTCACGGCCTGGTCGGCGGCCGCTTTAGCGGGCACCGCCTCGGTGCCGCCTGCGAGGTCGTCGACCTCGCTGCCGGGCAACCCCGTGGATCCTGATCGCAGGGAGGCCGACGGCGAGGAGGAGGAGGAGGAAGGCGAGGCGACCGACCCCGACGGCTCCTCCACGAGCGGCGACGATGCCGGTTGGGGCCCGGACGATACCGGGAGCGTGTCGGCCCGGTCGAGGTCCGGCTCCGACTCGTCCGGCTCCGACTCGTCCGGCGGCGGATAATCCACCCGGGCGAGCTCCGGCTCCAACGCCTCCGGCTCCGACGCCGCTGGGGGGGGCCCGTGCGGTGCCGTCACCGGCCCCGGTTGGTCAGCCCCGGACACCGCCGCCCCCGCCGGCCCCACCCGTCGTCCCGCCGGCCCCGCTTCGGGAACGGTCGGCTCCACCGGGCCCCTGGCCTCGGACAACCGAGCCTTCGGTGAGCTGTGGCGTGGACGGGACCACCCGGTGCCTGCGGAGGGCTCGACCACCGGCGCCTCCCCTTCGAGAGGCGGCGCCCCCGACGTCCACGCCGGGGCCAGACCGATGTCGCGTGCCCCCACCAGCTCGGCCTCGAGCTCCTCGACGGTGGGTTCGCGCTGCGAGCCCACTCGGAGCGCCGCCGTCTCCGCCGCCGCCCTGGCCTCGACCTCGGCCACGCTCAGCTCGCGGGTGGCCTCGTCGAGGGTGCTACGCACCACCCGGTAGGCCTCCAGCAGGCGCTCCCGCCCGGCCCGGAGCTGCTCGAGCTGCTGGTGGGCCGCCCGCCGGCGCCGGGCCAGGTCCTTCAGCACCCGCTCGCGTACCGCCTGGGCCTCGGCCACCATCTCCCGACCACGGGCCTTGGCCCCCTCGAGAACCTCTTCGGCCGCCGTCTGGGCCTGGGCCTGGATCTCCACCGAGATGCGCTCCGCCTCCTCGGTGCGCAAAGCCAGGAGCGACTCGGCCTCGAGGTGGGCCCGGCTTCCTTCACCGCTGGCGTCACGCACGAGCCGGGCGACCTGGTCCTCGGCCCGGCTCCGGATCTCCGCCGCCGCCTCCCGGGCGGCCTGGAGCACCCGGCCGGCCTCTTGGCCCAGCGCCGCCTCGATCTCCTCGTCGCTCAGGGCCCGGTCCGACGCCCGGGATTCGGCCGCCTCCAGGCGCTCGCGCTGGAGCCGCTCACGCTCGCGAGTGGCAGCCAGCTCGGCCGCCACCTGGGCCAGGAACGCTCGCACCTCGTGCTGGGCGAACCCCCGGAAGGCCACCGGGAACTCCTTGGCGGCGACCTCCTCGGCCCCCAGCGCCACGTCGTTCACGGACTCATGGTAGGAGGAGGCGACCCGAGATGGGCGGATACCCCTGGGCCGCTACAACAGCCCGCCGGTGACGTCTCCGAGCTCGTCGAGCACGCCGTCGAGCAGGTCGACCAGCGGGTCGACGACCGGCTCCAGCACACCCCCGTTGTCGTCGGGCCCCGGCCCCGTCACCACCGGGGGCGGCGCAACGGGACGAGGGCGGGGCACCGGCTCGGACGGGGCCGGAAGCACGACCGGCGGGGCCGGCCGCAGGGGCGGCGGCTCGGGACGCCGGCGGACCGGCACCGGTGCGGGCTCGAACACCGGCTCCGACGACGGGGCCCCGAAGAGCAGGGGGGAGCGGGCCACGGCGCCGTCGAGGACGGACAGCAGCGCCGCCGGCGGCGCGTCCTGATCGAAGGCGACGATTCCCCACCCAGCCCCGTCGCTGCGCAGGGCGAAGACCTCGTCCCAGCGGGCGGCGAAGTCGTCGTCGCGTCCCACCAGGGCCACCGCCGCACCCACCAGCATCTCACCGACCGGGCGGTCCTGGCCGTCGAGGAGGGTCTGGTCGAACGAGGGCTGGTGGAGCAGGCCCGGGAGCACGGTCTGGTAGAAGAAGACGTCGGGCGTGAAGTCGTCCCGCAAGAGGGTCGTGAAGCCGGTCGAGCGCCGCTCGAGGTTGGCCTGGAGGTCGATGGCCTCGCCCAGGTACCGCCGGTCCCAGGGGTCGGGCGGTTCGGCGAACCGAAGCGGGCTGGCGGCGAGCGGCACCATGCCCGTGCCGGTGACCACGACCTGGCGCAGAGGTGCCAGCCCCCCCTCCAGGGTCCGCCCGCCCGACGTCAGGCCGGCTCGACCCTCGTAGACCACGAAGGTGGCCCCGGTGGTGAGGGAGATGCGCGCCGCCCCGTCGACCAGGGAGAGCCGGCCCCCGCCCGAGTCCACCACCAGTTCCTCGGCGCCGGCGGTGGCTAGGACGTCGCCCCCCTCGACCACGGGAATGGCCCCCACCTCGACCTGCGAAGCGGCACCGGGTGTCCCGGCCCGCAGCTCCAGGGCCCGGGCGCCGGACAGGCGCAGGACCCCGTCTCCGGACAGGAGCTCGATGTGTTCGCCGTCGGCCACGGCGTGGTCCCCACGCTGCACCCGGCGGGCTCCGCCGCCGCCCTTGATCTCGGCCGTCCCGTCGAGGTCCAGCGTGGCCGCCCGGTCCGGCGAACCGTCACCCGGCACACCGGTGGCGGTGATGACCACGGCGAAGGTCAACACGACGGCGATGAGCAGGCCCAGCAGGCGGACCGCCCGCTGACCGGTCATCGCTGCGCCCGCAGGCTGCGACGGTGGCCCGCCGCCAGGGCCGGCCTGGTGGCCGGCAGGGCGATGGTGAAGGTGGAGCCCTCGCCCGGCTGGGAGCGGCAGGTGAGCGTGCCGCCGTGGGCCTCGCAGATGTGGCGGACGAGGGCCAGGCCCAGGCCCAGGCCACCGAACTCCCGGGTCGACGATCCGTCACCCTGGGCGAACTCCCCGAAGATGGTGCCGAGGCGCTCGGGCAGGATGCCCACGCCCTCGTCGCTCACCGACAGCTCCACGTAAGGCCGGGAGCCGTTGCCGGCCCGCCCTCCGGCCCTCGCCACCACCGTGACCACGCCACCGTCGGGCGAGTACTTGACGGCGTTGTCGATGAGCTCGTCGACCACCTGTTCGAGGTAGCGCCGGTCGCCCTCGAGGTCGGGGATGCTGTCGGGCACCTGGCTGCGCAGCGTGTGGCGCTCGCCCAGTCGGTCCGCCCAACGGGCCGCGGCGTCGTCGACCAGGGCCCGGACGGGGACGGGCTCGGTGTGCAGGTCGAGGCGGCCGGCGGAGACGGTGGCGAAGTTCACCAGGCGACTGATGACCCGCTCGAGCTTCCCCGCGCTCACCAGGATCTCGGCCGCGAAGTCCTTGGTCTTGTCCTCCGACAGCGACCGGGTCGAGAGCATGGACGCGTAGCCCTTGATGGGGGTCAGCGGCGTCTTCCACTCATGGCTGATGTTGGCCAGGAACTCCGTCTTCATCCGTTCGACCTCACGCTCGGGGCGCAGGTCGCGCAGGACCACCACGCCACCCACCATCTCGCCTCCGGTGCCCCGCACCGCGCCGCAGGAGACGGCCACCGGCACCCGGGTGCCGTCGCGACGCACGACCGTCCCGGTGGTGCTCCAGGGCTCCAGGCGGGGGAAGGCGATGCGGGTGGTGAGGTCCTCGCCCTGAGGCCCGAGCAGGGCGAGCTCGGCCACCACCTGACCACAGACCTCGTTCGAGGGCCGGTCGAACAACTCCTCGGCGGCGGCGTTGAAGTCGGTGACCGTCCCGGCCCCGTCGACGGCCATCAGGGCCTCGCCCATGCCCGCCACCACCGCCTCGAGGCGGCCGCGCAGGCGGGCCTCGTCGACGGCCGACTCCCGCAGCTCACCCGTCATGGACCCGAGGGCGGCGGCCATCGAGTCGAAGGCGTCTCCGAGCGTGCCCAGTTCGTCGCCGGGAGGCAGGCCGGCCCGGGCCTCCAGGTTGCCGCCCCGGATCTCCTCGGCCGAGCGGGTCAGCCGGCGCAGGCCGGCGCCGATGCGCTCACCGACCAGCGCCGCCAGCACCAGGGCCACCAGGGCCGCGCCCAGCGCCACCAGGAACAGGGTGCCGAAAAGCTGCTGGCGAGTGGTGGCCACCAGGGTCGTGGGCGCCGACACGACCACCGCGAAGACGGGTTCGGTCCCGCCGTACACCGGGTGGGCGGCCACGAACAGGCCGCCGACCAGTTGGCGGATGGGCTCACCGCTGTCGAGCGCTCCCCGGGCCGCGCTGGTCAACGTGGAGGAGGTGGGCTGGGTCCCGGCACTGGCCAGGACACCGTCGCGGCCGACCAGGGCCAGGCTCAGGCTGCGGTCGTTCTCCTTGCGCACCGCCAGGTACTCCCGGTCGAAGGGCTCGGCCGCGAAGACGGCGCCGACGAACCGGGACTGGCCCCGGACCGACACCCGGACCGGCGATGCCGCCGCGGCCAGGGCGTCGCCACCCACCAGGGCGGGGGCGCCGCGGTCGCCTTGTTGATCCTGGATCGTGTCCCGCACGACCTTGGCCCCGGAGATGTCGACCTGCACGTTGGGGCTGTCGACCCCCCTCCCGCCGACGACCACCCCCTCGCTGGTGACGTAGGCCAGGATGGCGCCCTGGAACACCAGGTTCTCGGCGATGGCGCCGAGGTCGGCCACCACCTCGTCAGCAGCCGTGGCCCCCGCTTCGGAACCCGGGTCCTCGGCCAGGGTGACCAGCCGGGCCACGTCCTCGGCTCCGCCGGACGAACCGAGGACGAGCGCCGCCAGCTTGGCGCTGAGCACGGCGTCGTTGGTGGCCCGCTCGATCTCGGCCGCCTCGGCTCCCGCCCGTGACTCGATGCGCAGCAGCGCCTCGTCCTCGACGTTGTCGATCACCACCGCCGACAGCGCCACCGAGACGGCCAGCACCACCAGGAGGATGGTGCCCGTGGCGCTGGCCGCCACCCGGGCCGAGATCGACCGCTGGCTGGCGGTGAACAGCGCGGCCCCGAGGCCGAGGGCGCCCATCGCCCGGGCCGTGTCAGCGGCCCAGCCCAGGTCGGCCAGCGGTGACAACACCGTGATCACTTCGGCCGCCAGCAACAGGCCGAGGGCGAGGGCAAGCTGGCGACGGGGGGCGGCGTCGCCGGCACGCAGGGCCCCGGCCCCGAGCAGGACCAGACCCACCAGGCGGGTGACGAGGACACCAGGGGCGGCCGGATCGTCCTGCAGGAGGGAGCCGTGCAGGAAGGCGGCCACGCCGACCGCCGTGAACCCCAGGGCGAGGAGGAGCTGTCCCCGCCGCTCCCCGGCCAGCAGCTTGGCCCGGACGACGACGCCGAGCCCGGCCACGGCGGCCAGGAACAGCACGAACTCGGCCGCGAAGCCGAGTTGCGCCGACGCTGCGCTCAAGATCGGTCCCTCACCCCTCGTCGATCGGACATCTCTCTTCCTATCGGCTCACTCCCCCGGGCCCTGAAGGCCCTTTTTGGCCTACGGCAGCGGGGAAAGCGGATCCCCGCCCTGGTCGACCAGCACCCGGAGTGCCTCGGAGAGGCTATCCACCGGCTCGACCGTCAACCGGTCGTCGGCCAGGCCACGGACAGCCTCGGCCTCGGCCGTGGGAACGAGCAGGAGGTCGATCCCCTCGTCCACCGCCACGGCGGTCTTCTGGGCCAACCCCCCGACCGGGCCCACCGACCCGTCCAGCTCGATGGTGCCGGTGGCGGCCACCCGCCGACCCCCGGTGAGCTCACCGGGCGTGAGGACGTCGAGGATCTCCAGGGTGAAGGCCAGGCCGGCCGAAGGGCCACCGATGCGATCAGAGGCGATGTCGACCTGGAAGGGGAGGTCGAGGCGGGGGGCGCGCGTCCGGAGGGTGGTTCCGAGGAACGCCGTGGCCGGGTCGTCAGGGCTGCCGGCGAGGGTCAGGGTGACCGGGCGCTGCTCCCCGGTGCCACCGCCGGCGCCGGCCCTCCCGGCCGACTCGACCAGAAGCTCGACCTCGGCGCCCGGCCGACGCCGGCGCAGCGCCCCGAGGACGTCGTGGTGGGCGGTGACGGGAGACCCGCCGACGCCGAGGATCGTGTCACCGGCCACCAGCACCCCGTCGGACGGGGAGCCGGGAACCACCTGGACCACCTCGGCCCCGGTCCCGGCCACGGCGTCGTAGCCCAGCTCCTCGAAGGCGACGGCCACCGCCTGGGCCTTGGAGGAGTCCATCTGGGCCAGGTTGAAGTCCCGCAGCTCTTCGGTATTCACGTCGGGAGGCACGATCTGGTCCCGGGCCACGACCTCCACGGTCGGATCGAGCCACCCACGCAGCGCCCCGGCCACGTTCACCTGACCCAGGCGGACGGTGATCAGGTGGATCTGGCCCCGGGTGGGGACACGGCGCTCGGCGGCCACGTCCACGAGTGGGCCCACCTCGACGGCCGATCCCGGTGAGATGGCGAGATAGGGCACCTCCACCTGCATCACCCCCAGCGTCAGCACCGCCACCACGGCCACAGCCAGGGCCAGGCGCCAACGCGGGGAGACCTCCCACCCGGGCAGCGAACTCTCCGACGGGGCGAGCGGGGGGCTCGGCGCTACCCTCGTGCTCCCGGTGTCCATGTTCATCTGCCTCGCCGTGGTCGCCTCGTCGATGCCGTCGGTGGCCGCCGTACTGCACGCCAGGCCGGGCGACCAGGCCAGCGTGCCACGCCCCGGCGCCGACGACGACGCGGGGCGCCGGAATCGGTCGCCGGCCGCGCCGGCCCCCAGATGAGCGACGTCGGGCCCGGTCGTGGGGACGGGCCCGGGCCAGGACGGAGGGACGCGGCCGTCGCCGGCCACGAAGGGGAGTTCGACCTGGCGCAGCGCCTGCTCGAGCACCCCGATGCGGGGACACGGGCCACTGCGCTGGCCGCGCTGTCCAGGATGGGGAAGATGGCAACGGCGACGCTGCGGGTGGCCCTGGCCGATCCCTCGCCGGTGGTGCGCCGGCGAGCCGTCGTGCTGGCCGTGGCCCGCCCCACCATCTCGCTCATCCCCCTGCTGGGAGATGCCGACGACACCGTGGTGGAGGCCGCCGCCTACGCCTGCGGGGAGCGCCGGCCGGCCGAGCCCGGCGTGGTGGCGAACCTGGCCGCAGTGGCGACCGACCACGCCGACGGCCTGTGTCGGGAGGCGGCGGTGGCCGCCCTCGGGGCACTGGGCGATGCGTCCGGACTTTCGGCCATCCTGGCCGCCACTCGGGACCGGGCCACGGTGCGCCGGCGCGCCGTTCTCGCCCTCGCCCCCTTCACCGGCCCCGAGGTCGACGCCGCTCTGGCCCGGGCGATGGGCGATCGTGACTGGCAGGTCCGCCAGGCCGCCGAGGACATCGGGGCCGCCACCGGGACACCCGACAAGGATCCCTGACCGCGCCTCCACCGCCCCCCGGGCCGTCCGGAGCCGGGAACGGTCACATGAACATCGTCTTGAGGTCGTCGTAGGCCTCGATGCAGCGGCCGGCGCCGAGCACCACGCACTCGAGGGGGGCGTCGACCAGGTGCACGGGCACGTTGGTCTCCTCGGCCAGACGCTGGTTGAGCCCGCGCAGCATGCCTCCGCCGCCCACCAGGTGGATGCCGTGGTTGATCAGGTCCTGGGCCAGTTCGGGCTGGGCCTGGCCGAGGCAGGACACGACCGAGTCGCACACCGCGCTGATCTGGTCGTCGATGGAGGCACGGACCTCCCCCGGCGACAGGATCACCGTCTTCGGGAGGCCGCTCATGAGATCACGGCCCCGCACCTCGGCCTTGACCTCCTCCCTGGTGGGCCAGGCCGAGCCGATGGCCACCTTGATGTCCTCGGCCGTGCGCTCCCCCACGGCGATCCCGTACTCGCGCTTGACGTACGACTGGATGGCGTAGTCGAGGTCGAACGAGCCGAGGCGGATGGCCCGGAGGGCGACGATGCCCCCGAGGGAGATCACGGCCGTCTCCGAAGTCCCGCCACCGATGTCGACCACCATGTTGCCGAAGGGCTCGTTGACCGGGAGCCCGGCCCCGATGGCGGCGGCCATGGGCTGGCCGATGAGTTGGGCGTCGGCCGCACCGGCCCGCCGGGCCGCCTCGGTGACCGCCCGACGCTCCACCTCGGTGATGGCGGAGGGCACGCAGATCACCACCCGGGGACGGTTGAAGCGACTGACCCCGGCCCGGTTGAGCAGCAGGCGGATCATGCGCTGGGTGACGTCGAAGTCGGTGATAGCACCCTTGCGCAGGGGGCGTACGGCCTGGATGTAGCTGGGGGTACGGCCGATCATCTGCCACGCCTCGTGGCCCATGGCCAACACGTCGCCCGTCTTGACGTTGAGGGCGATGACCGAGGGCTCGTTCAACACGATCCCCTGGCCCTTGGCGTAGACGAGGGTGTTGGCCGTTCCCAGGTCGATGGCGAGGTCGCGAGCCACTAGCGGCCCAGGACCCGGAGCGAAACCACCTGGGCCACTGGAGTGACGAACGAGGAGGTCAACCGCCCTGGAAACGCCCAGGTGGTTTCGCTGCGGGCCCTCACCTGCGTCAGCGTCGCCGCTCGCGACGTCGGGGGTCGGAGCCGAGGCGGGTCTGGTGTTCGGGCGAGAGGGCGTCCATCTCCCGGCTGAAGTCGTCGATCCCCTGGTTCAACGACGTGGGCTGGCGGTGATGGAGCCACAGGATGACCGAGCCGATCACACTCACGACCAGGGCGGCGACGAGGAAGACGAGGCCACTCACGACGGTGCGCTCTCCGACCCGGCCGTCGCCGGCGCCCAGTCCTGACCGTGCGCCCAGGTCTCCTTCTTCCAGATGGGGACCGACTCCTTCAAGGTGTCGATGCAAAAGCGGGCGCCCTCGAAGGCCACGTCACGATGGGGGGCCCCGGCGGCCACCACCACGGCCACATCCTCGACGCCGAGCAGGCCGATCCGGTGCAGCATGGCCAGGCGACCGAGGTCGGGCCAGCGATCGCGGGCGGCGGCGGCCACCGCCGCCAGGCGGGGCTCCACCTGTTCGGCGTAGGCCTCGTAGTCGAGGCTGGAGACGCCCGGGCGCCCGTCGGCGTGATCACGGACAGTTCCGGCGAAGACCACCACGGCACCGCAGTCGGGCCGCACCGTCCAGCGGGAGACGGCATCCACCGGCAGTGAGTCGACGCAAAGGGCGATCCACGTGTCGTCGGAGGGCGGACGCATCCCCTCATGCTAATTGCCGCGCACGAGCCCGAAGGGCTCGAACCCGGTTTCCGGGTCGAGGCGAACCGGTACCCCGGCCACGGCCACGGGTTACCCTGGCCCGGTGGTCGATTCGACCGACGCTGACCTGGCCGCACCCCCGCCCCTCACCGGTGGCGAGCGCCAGCTCAGCCTGACCGACGACGTCGTGCCGGTCGGGGCCCCGCTGGCCGATCTGGCCTCGGCCGCAGCCGGGTGCCAGGCGTGCGAGCTGTGGGAGCGGGCGTCCCGGACGGTGTTCGGCGCAGGACCCCCGACCGCCCGGGTCATGCTGGTGGGCGAGCAACCCGGGGACGTGGAGGACCGGGAGGGTGCCCCCTTCGTCGGTCCCGCCGGTCGGATCCTCGACCAGGCCCTCGAGGCGGCCGGCATCGTCCGGGAGCAGACCTACGTGACCAACGTGGTGAAGCACTTCAAGTGGACGCCGCGAGGCAAGCGACGTTTGCACCAGAGCCCCAACGCGGCCGAGCAGGCGGCGTGCCGCCCCTGGCTGGAAGGCGAGCTGGCGGTGGTCCGCCCCGAGGTGCTGGTGGCCCTCGGGGCCACTGCCGCCAAGGCGCTGCTCGGTCGGGACTTCCGGGTGAGCCGGAACCGGGGACGCTTCGTGGCCTCACCCCTCGCCCCCCGGGTGCTGGCCACGGTGCACCCGTCGTCGATCCTGCGCACCGACCCGGCCGAGCGGGCACCGGCTCTCCAGGGCCTGGTCGACGACCTGGCGGTGGTGGCCGCCGTGCTGGCATGAAGGTGAGCACGGTCATCGCCGCCCGACCGGCGCGGGTGTGGCCCCATCTGGCCGATCTCTCCTCGCACGTCGAGTGGATGGCCGACGCCGAGACCATCCGCTTCACCACCCCCCAGCAACAGGGGGTGGGCACCAGCTTCGAGTGCGACACCAAGGTGGGCCCGCTGCGCCTCACCGACCGGATGGAGGTCACCGAGTGGGAAGAGGGACACCTCATCGGCGTGCGCCATCACGGGTTGGTCACCGGCAAGGGCCGCTTCACCATCGAGCGCCTCGACCGCGGGGAACGGACCCGCTTCACCTGGGAGGAGGAGCTGGCCTTCCCGTGGCGCCTGGCCACCCCGGTCCTGGGCGCCATCTGGCGTCGCAACCTGTCCCGCCTGAAGGTCCGGGTCGAGTCCGGCACCGATCCCGGCTGAGCCCGGAGGCGCCCACGGCCCAGCCAGCTGGCCCGGGCCAGTGATGGTGCCCCGTCCCTGATCCGACGGCCACGGACGCCGACCGGCTCCAGGTCCCTGCACCGGCGAGCCACCCGCCCCTTTCACACCGAGCACCGACGACGGAGGGCGAGCGCCTGGCGGGTGCGATCGACGAGGTGGACGGCAGACGTCTTGGACGTGATGTGCAGGACCAGCCACCCCGCCACCTCGAGGTCATTGCGCCGGATGGCCCCGTCATCGAAGATCGACCGGATGGTGCCATGGGGGTTGAACCCGTCGAACTCGAGGGCCACCCTGTCCTCGGGATAGGCGTAGTCGAGGATCCGTCTACGACCTTCGACCACCACTTCGAACTGCTGCACCGGCAGGGGCATGCCCGTCGCCCGAAGGACCTCGAGCACGTCGACCTCTCGCCGGCTCCCCCAGCCTCGCGACCCTCCAGGCGATCCGCCAGCACCTCACGCATCGGAGCCAGGTCTCGACGGCCAGGGTGATCGAGGCGATCGAGGCAAGCCGAGAGGTCACCGATCTCGAGGAGGCCGCGCCGATCGGCATCGTCGACCGCGACGACCAGGGCCTCTCCGGGGAGATCGGAGACGCTGTCGACGAGGGTCCGGGCCACGGTCGTGATGGGGACGAGTTGGTGGCGGGCCAGGTCGGCCGGGGAGATCTGGGCGGAACGGTGCTGGCGGACCCCGTTGAGGTTGACCCGGACCGCCCTCGGGGTGACCACGTCGATTCGGCTGGGCCGGGGTACCAGGAGGCCCCACTGAGCGGCGGCGCTGCGGTGCGAGACCCAGCAGTTCTCGCCCACGGCCAGGCACACGGCGAGCAGGGCCTGCTCACGGGAGGGGCGTGCTCCGGCCACCGCGTAGACGCCGCGGCGCATGGCCACCCAGCTGCCCCTGGTGACCCGGACCCTGATGGCCATCGGCGTCATCCCCACGGCCAGCGCCTGAGCTCGCGTGACGAGGCCGTGTTGACGCCGAGCGACGACGCCGATAGCTCGTTCCGGGCTCATGCGGAAATGATGCCGCCGAGGTGGGACACTCCTCCGGAGAACCGCTGGTGACGGCGGCCCCTTCGCCAGCATTACGAGATCGACCGAGCTGGGGAGCATTGTGGTTGTAGAGCAACCCGGAGGCTCCCCAGCTGTCTGTGGGCTGGGGCTCCTGGGGCGGGTGGGGCTCGTGGGGTTGTGCCACGCTGTGGGGCTCGTGGGGCTGCCCGGAAACGCACGCAGCCCCGGGAGGCGTGGGCCGAGCGCGGCGTGGGCCGAGCGCGGCGTGGGCCGAGCGCGGCGTGGGCCGGGAAGCGTGGCCCGCGCCGGAACGCGGGAAGCGTGGGACGGGTGAGGGGACCGGGGGCGAACTCGGCGACGGGTCAGGTGACCGGGGCGAGCCAGACCACGCCGAGGGGGGGCAGGGTGAGGACCACGGAGTGGTCCTCCCCGTGCCAGGAACGGGCTTCGGCCTCGAGCACCGGCCCCACGTCGGTCCCGCTGCCGGCGAAGCAGGTGGCGTCGGTGTTGAGCAGGACCTCCCAGGGCCCGTCTTGGGGCAGGCCCACCCGGTAGCCGTAGCGGGGCACCGGAGTCAGGTTGGCCAAGCAGAGGACCGGGCGGCCACCGACCCCCTCGCCCACGGGCCGGCGCAGGAACGAGTAACAGCTCTGGTCGGCGTCGTTGGCGTCGATCCAGCGGAAACCCGCCGGGTCGAAGTCGCCGCTCCACAGGGCCGGCTCGCTGCGGTGCAACCGGTTGAGCTCCCGCACCAGGGCCTGCACGCCGGCGTGACCCGGATCGTCGAGGAGGTGCCAGTCGAGGCTGTGCTCGTGGGCCCACTCCCGTCCCTGGGCCAGCTCGCAGCCCATGAACAGGAGCTGCTTGCCGGGATGGCCCCACATCCAGCCGTAGAGGGCCCGAAGGTTGGCCAGCTGCTGCCAGGCGTCGCCGGGCATCTTGGCCAGCAGGGAGCCCTTGCCGTGCACCACCTCGTCGTGCGACAGCGGCAACACGAAGTTCTCGCTAAAGGCGTAGAGCAGGCCGAAGGTGAGCTGGTGGTGGTGGAAGCGGCGGTGGATGGGGTCGTTGGAGAAGTAGGCGAGCGTGTCGTGCATCCAGCCCATGTTCCACTTGTGGCCGAAACCCAGACCGCCCACGTAGACCGGGCGGCTGACACCGGGCCAGGCGGTCGACTCCTCGGCGATGGTGAGCACGCCCGGATGCTGGCCGTGCATGAGGGTGTTGAACTCCTGGAGGAACGACACCGCCTCGAGGTTCTCCCGCCCGCCGTGGCGGTTGGGGACCCACTCGTCGGCCTTGCGGGAGTAGTCGAGATAGAGCATGGAGGCCACCGCGTCGACCCGCAGCCCGTCGACGTGGAGCTCCTCCACCCAGTACTGGCCACTGGCGGAGAGGAAGTTGCGCACCTCCCTTCGCCCGAAGTTGGGGACGAGGGTCCCCCAGTCGGGGTGCTCACCCTGGCGGGGGTCGGCGTGCTCGTAGAGGGCCGTGCCGTCGAAACGGGCCAGGGCGAAGTCGTCCTTCGGGAAGTGCGCCGGCACCCAGTCGACGATCACGCCGACGCCCCGGGCGTGGAAGGCGTCGACCAGGGCCCGGAAGTCGTCGGGGGTCCCGAAGCGGGAGGTGGGGGCGAAGTAACCGGTCACCTGGTAGCCCCAGGAAGGGTCGTAAGGGTGTTCGGCCACGGGCAGCAGCTCGACGTGGGTGAAGCCCTGGTCGGCCACGTAGGCGACCAGCTCGCTGGCCATCTCCCGGTAGGTGAGCGGGCGGTCGCCGTCCTCGGGCACCCTGCGCCAGGAACCCAGGTGGACCTCGTAGACCGACAGTGGCCCACGCAGCGGATCGGACGAGCGCCGGGCCGACAGCCACTCGGCGTCGCCCCACTCGTAGGTCGACTCGTTCACCACGCTGGCCGTGGCCGGAGGGAGCTCACAGGCGAACGCCATCGGGTCGGCCTTGAGCCGCAGGTGGTTGTCCTGGGTCACCAGCTCGTACTTGTAGCGGGCGCCGGGCCCGACGTCGGGCAGGAACAGCTCCCACACGCCCGAGGATCCCATCGAGCGCATGGGGTGCAGCCGGCCGTCCCACCGGTTGAAGTCACCCACCACCCGCACGGCCCGGGCCGACGGCGCCCACACGGCGAACGAGGTGCCCCGCACCCCCTGGTGGGTGCGCACGTGCGAGCCCAGCACCTGCCACAGGCGCTCGTGACGACCCTCCCCGATGAGGTGGATGTCGACGTCGCCCAGGGTGGGCCAGAACCGGTAGGGGTCGTCGACGGCAAAGGTCTGGCCGTCGGGATAGGCCACCTCCAGGCGGTACGAGGGGGCCTCGCCCACCGCCAACGTGGCCGCGAACACGCCTCCGGGGTGGACCTCGTCCATGGCCTGGCGGGATCCGTCTTCGAGGATCAGGGTCATGGAGGAGGCACTGGGGCGAAAGCCCCGCACGACGGTGGAGGGCCGCTTCCCCTCGGTCGTGTGCGGGCCCAGGATTCGGTGGGGGTCGCCGTGCTCCCCCGCCACCAAGCGGTCGAGCTCGGCGTCGGGCTGCTTGGGGACGGATTTCATGGCGTGGCCTCCAAGAGGCGATGGATGGCGGCGAGGGGGATGTCGACCCAGTCGGGCCGGTGGGCCTGCTCGTAGCCGACCTCGTAGACGGCTTTGTCGAGCTCGAAGGCCACCTGCACCAGCCGGCGGTCGGCGTCGACGGCGGGCAGCACCGCTCCTGCTCCTGGCGCGCCGAGGTAGCCGGCGACGAACGAGACCCGGTTCCGGTGCTCCCAAGCATCGGCCAGGGCCATCAGCTCCTCGTCGACCTCGGTGCCCCATTCCCGCAGCGAGACCTGGGCCGCGTAGTGGAAGGAGCGGACCTGGCCGGCCACGTCGCGCAGGGGTGAGCTGGGCCGGCGCCGCTCCTCGAGGGGACGATCAGGCTCGCCCTCGAAATCCAGGATGTACCAGCCCGAGTCGGTCCGCATGACCTGGCCCAGGTGATAGTCACCGTGGACCCGCAAGGCGGGGCCGGGATCGTTGATGGTACGCAGGCGCTGGTAGACGTGGTGCACCCGGCCGGAGTCAACCCCTTCGAGGCGCACGCGGGCGAGCTGGGCCTCCATGTCGTCGGCCCACTCCTCGGGTGTGCCGGGCACGGTCCCGAACGCCTCGGCCAGAGCCAGGTGCATCTCGGCGGTGGTGGAGCCCAGACGGCTGGCGTCGAAGGCGAAATCGCCGCCCGCCTCCGCCGGCGGACAGCGACGGTCATAGAGGTCGCGCAAGGACAGCAGGGCCAAGGAGAAGCCGTCGGCGCCTCCGACGAGGAAGCGGTTGACCAGGGCGAAGTCGAAGTCGCCTTTGCGCCACTCGGCCACGGGCTCGGCCACGTTGGCGAAGCCCACCTCCCCCAGGGCCCGGGTCACCTCGGCGTCGGGGTTGGGGCCGTGGGCCAGCCGGCGGAACAACTTCATGATGAGACGCTCGTCGAACACGACCGAGGTGTTGGACTGGTCAGCGCCCAGATAGCGGGCCCGCTCCACCTGTTCCTCGGGCGCCATGTGGTGCAGGAGGGCGACGGTGAGCTCGGGGTCGATGGCGGCGTCGTAGACGAGCACCGTGCCCCGGTCGGTGGCCAGCTCGGAGACGATGGCCTCCGGCTTGCCCTCGAGGAACGCCTCCCGGCTGCCCACCGGGCGCAGCCCGAGCACCAACTGGTAGGTAGCCACGTCGGTGTGTCCGTGAGCCCGGGCGTCGACCAGGACCTGGACCAGCACCGGCCAGTCGCCGTCGCGCAGGATCCGCATCGACGACAGCGTCACGTCGGCGGCCTCGGCCTCGCCGCCGGCGAACCACCGCTGCCGAGGCAGGTACTCGGCCAGAGCTGCAGCCAGGGCTGCTTGGTCGATCACTGGGGTTCCACCAGCCGGAACCAGTAGAAGCCGAAGGGAGCGACGGTCACGAAGTAGGGCAGCTCACCGATGGGTGGGAACGCCACCCGGCCCAGGAGCTCGTGGGGGACCCAACCCTCGTAGTGGGCCAGGTGCAACTCCACCGGTTGGGCGAAGCGGCTCAAGTTGTTGACGCACATCACGACCTCCCGCTCACCGGTATCCGGATCGGTGCGCTCCCGCACAAAGGCGAGGGCGCTCGGGTTCTCGGCCGACAGCACCTCGAAGCCTCCGATACCGAAGACCAGGTGCCGCTTGCGCACCTCGAGCATGCGCTTGACCCAGTACAGCAGCGAGCTCTGGTCCCGGACGTTGGCCTCCACGTTGACGGCTTGATACCCGTAGACGGGGTCCATCAAGGGGGGGAGGTAGAGCTGGGCGAAGTCGGCCTGGGAGAAGCCGGCGTTGCGGTCGGGCGACCACTGCATGGGCGTTCGCACGCCGTCCCGGTCACCCAGGTAGATGTTGTCGCCCATGCCGATCTCGTCGCCGTAGTACATGATCGGGGAACCCGGCAGGCTGAACAACAGGGCGTGGAGCAGCTCGGCCACCCGCCGGTCGTTGTCGATCAGGGGGGCCAGGCGCCTGCGGATGCCCACGTTGCGCTTCATGCGGGGATCCTTGGCGTACTCGGAGTACATGTAGTCGCGCTCTTCGTCGGTGACCATCTCCAGGGTCAGCTCGTCGTGGTTGCGCAGGAAGATGCCCCACTGGCACCCGGCCGGGATGGCCGGCGTCTGGGTCAGGATCTCGGTGATGGGAAAGCGCTGCTCGCGGCGCAAGGCCATGAACATGCGGGGCATCAGCGGGAAGTGGAAGCACATGTGGCACTCGTCGCCGTCGCCGAAGTAGTCGACGACGTCGGCCGGCCACTGGTTGGCCTCGGCCAGCAGCACCCGGCCGGGGTAGATCGAGTCGACCTCCTTGCGTACCCGGCGAAGGTACTCGTGGGTCTCGAAGAGGTTCTCACCGTTGGTGCCGTCGCGCTCGTAGAGGTAGGGCACCGCGTCCAGCCGGAAGCCGTCGAGGCCGATGTCGAGCCAGTAACGGACCACGTCGATCATGGCTTCGCCCACCTGGGGGTTGTCGTAGTTGAGGTCGGGCTGGTGGTGGAAGAAGCGGTGCCAGTAGTACTGGCCCCGGACGGGTCGTGGGTCCAGTTCGACGGCTCGGTATCGACGAAGATGACCCGGGCCTCGGGCCAGCGCTGGTCGTCGTCGTTCCAGACGTACCAGTCGGCCCGCGGGTTGGTGCGGTCCTGGCGGGACTCCTGGAACCACGGGTGGGCGTCGCTGGTGTGGTTCATGACCAGGTCGGCGATGACCCGGATGCCCCGCCGGTGGGCCTCCTCGATGAAGGCCACGGCGTCACCGACGTCGCCGTACTCGGGGTGCAGGCTGAAGAAGTCGCTGATGTCGTAGCCGCCATCGCGCATGGGCGACTTGTAGAAGGGCAGGAGCCAGAGGCAGTCGACGCCCAACCACTGCACGTAGTCGAGCTTCTCGGTCAGACCGCGGAGGTCACCGACGCCGTCGTGGTTGCCGTCGTTGAATCCCTGCAGCACCACCTCGTAGAACACCGCCGTCTGGAACCATCGGCTGTCGGACGTCAGCCCGGCGCTGCCCGAGGGGACGCCACTGATACCCGGTCCCGGGACATTCATGCCGGGCGGATGGTGCGCAGGTGCAGGACATGGCCAGGCGTCTCCGCCGGGTCCAGGCGGACGTAGGGATGGGGTCCCTGCCAGGTGAACGTGGCTCCGGTGAGCTCGTCATGAGCCTCGAAGGGTTGGTCGAAGGGCAGGCCCAGCACGCCCAGATCGAGGGACAGGGTGTCCTCCTGCCATTGATCCGGGTCGAGGTTGACCACGCACAACACCACGTCGTCACCGTCGTCGCTGCTGCGGGAGTAGACGATCAGGGCGTCCTTGGAGCTGACGTGGAAGTGGGTGTTGCGCAGCGTGGCCAGGGCGGGGTGGTCGTGGCGGAGCTGGTTGACCTGACGGACGAAGGGGGTGAGGGGTCCGGCCTCGTCGTCCCACCCCCGCTCCTTGCGCTCGTACTTCTCGGAGTTGCGGTACTCCTCGTTGGCCTCGCTCTGGGGCTCGTTCTCGCACCACTCGTAGCCCCGGTAGACCCCGTAGCTGGGCATCAGCGTGGCGGCCAGCAACAGGCGCAGTCGGAACGCCGCCGGGCTGCCGTTGCGCAGCGGTCCCGAGAGGATGTCGGGGGTGTTGGGCCAGAAGTTGGGCCGCATGTAATCGGCCAGGGCGCCAGTGGTCAGCTCGGTGACGTAGTCGGCCAGCTCGTCCTTGCTGGTCCGCCACGTGAAGTAGGTGTAGCTCTGGGTGAAGCCCACCTCGGCCAGCTTGGCCATGACCTTGGGCCTGGTGAAGGCCTCGGCCAGGAACAACACGTCGGGGTGCTGTCGCTGGATCTCGGGGATGGCCCAGGCCCAGAAGGCCATGGGCTTGGTGTGGGGGTTGTCCACCCGGAAGATCCGCACGCCGTGGCCGATCCAGAAGGTGAGGATGTCGCGACACGCCTCCCACAGCGCCACCCGCTCGGCCTCCTCGTCGGGCCAGAAGTTGATGGGGTAGATGTCCTGGTACTTCTTGGGGGTTCTCGGCGTAGCGGATGGTGCCGTCGGGACGGTGGTGGAACCACCGGGTGCTCGCCCACCCAGGGGTGGTCGGGCGCGCACTGCAACGCGTAGTCGAGGGCGATCTCCAGCCCGTGGGCCCCCGCCTCGGCCACCAGCTGGTCGAATTCCTCCAACGTGCCCAGGTCGGGGTGCACGGCGGTGTGGCCGCCCTCGGCCCCGCCGATGGCCCAGGGGCTCCCCACGTCGTCGGGCCCGGGGTCGAGGGTGTTGTCCGGTCCCTTGCGGTGCTGGCGGCCGATGGGGTGCACGGGAGGCAGGTAGACGATGTCGAAGCCCATGTCGGCGATGGTGGCCATGCGCTTGGCCAACCCGGTGAAGCCACCCTCGGAACGGGGGAAGACCTCGTACCAGGCCCCGCAGCGGCCCCTCGGTCGATCGACCCACAGGGGCAAGGGGTCGGCCGCGGTGACGCTGCCGGGCAGGGGCGTGTCCTGCACCGCGGCGGCCACGGCGTCGTCCAGGCCGGCGTTGAGGCGGACCTCCACGCTGCACGCCGACCGCCTGAGGGCGGCGGCGGCGTCGACCACCAGGGCCCGTCGCACCTCCGGCACCAGTTGGGTGAGGGCGTCGAGCAGGCGGGCCCCCTCCTCCAGTTCGAGGTCGACGTCCTGGCCGGCCGCGGCCTTGAGGGTGACGTCGTGACGCCAGGTGGCAAAGGCGTCGCGCCAGGCCTCGACCACCACCTCATGGGTCCCGGCGCCCTCGAAGCGGACGGTCGTCTCCCACCGGTCGTTGCCCACATGGACCATGGGCGACTCGTTGTCCCAGGCCTTCGAGCCCTTGCGCCGGGTGCGCACCCGGGCGGCCAGGACGTCGTGGCCGTCGGCGAAGATGTCGCCCGAGACCCTGACCACCTCGCCCTCGGCCGCCTTGGCGGGAAAGGCCCGGGAAGGGGTCCGGGGCCGGAGGTCGTCGATCACGATGCGTCCCAGCACCCCTACAGCCCTACCAGGCCCCGCCGCCCGGAGGAAACTCCGGACACGTCCGAGAGGGCCGGCCGCTCGACGGGGCATGGGCGACGACCTCCCGACTACGGTCCAGCGGCGATGAAGGCGCTGCGAAGTTTCACGGTCCGTCCCCGCCTGCCCGAGGCCCTGGCCGGCCTCGAGGACCTGGCCATGAACCTCCGGTGGGCGTGGGACGAGCGCACCCGGGAGCTGTTCCGCTGGGTCGATCCCGATGCCTGGGAGTCGGGCCACCACGATCCGGTGCGCCTGCTGGGTGCGGTGGGACGGGATCGCCTGGCCCAACTGGAGGCCGAACCCGCCTTCCGCAGCTTCCTCAGCGAGGTCCACGACGCCCTCAATCGCTACTGCGAGCGGCCCCGATGGTTCCAGGGCCGCCCGGCCACCCCGTTGCGCTCGGTGGCCTACTTCTCCCCCGAGTTCGGACTGGCCGAGGCCCTGCCCCAGTACTCCGGCGGTCTCGGCGTCCTGGCCGGCGACCACCTCAAGGCGGCCAGCGACCTCGGGGTGCCTTCTCGTGGGCGTGGGCCTGTTCTACCGCCACGGCTACTTCCGCCAGTCGCTCAACAGCGACGGCTGGCAGCTCGAGCGCTATCCCAGCCTCGACCCCTTCGCCATGGCCCTGCGCCTGGTCGAGGACGTGCGCATCGAGGTCGACCTGGCCGGCCACCCGCTGGCGGCCCGGGTGTGGCGGGCCGACGTGGGCCGGGTGCGGCTGTATCTCCTCGACGCCGACATCGAGGACAACGACGACAACGGTCGGGGCGTCACCGACCGCCTCTACGGGGGCGACACCGAACATCGCCTGCGCCAGGAGCTCCTGCTCGGCGTGGGTGGGGTGCGGGCGCTGGAAGCGGTGGGCGAGGTGACCCAGGTCTTCCACACCAATGAGGGCCACGCCGGGTTCCTCGGCCTGGAGCGCATCCGCCGCAGCATCCTCGACGGGGGCCTGGGCTTCGCCGAGGCCCTGGAGGCCACCAAGGCGGCCAGCATCTTCACCACCCACACCCCGGTACCCGCCGGCATCGACCGCTTCCCCCGCACGCTCATGGCCCGCTACTTCGAGCGCTGGACCAAGGAGTGCGGCGTCGACCTCGACACGCTCATGGCCCTCGGCCACGAGCCCGGCGAGGCGGCCGACGCCCCCTTCAACATGGCCGTCATGGGCCTGCGCCTGGCCGGGCGTTCCAACGCCGTGTCCCGGTTGCACGGTGAGGTGAGTCGCTCGATGTTCGCGCCCCTGTGGCCGGGTGTACCGGTCGACGAGGTGCCCATCACCTCGGTCACCAACGGGGTGCACGCCCACACCTGGGTGTCCTCGGAGATGGACGACCTGCTCGGCCGCCACGTCCTGCGGGCGTGGAGCGAGGCCGGCGCCGAGCGTTGGTCGCGCATCGAGCGGATGGGCGACGAGGAGCTGTGGCGGGTGCGCGACCAGGGTCGGGAGCGACTGGTGGCCTTCGTGCGCCAACACCTCCGGGCCTCCCTCACGGCCCGGGGACTGAGCTCGTCCGACACCGACTGGTGCACCGGCGTCCTCGACCCCAAGGCCCTCACCGTGTGCTTCGCCCGGCGCTTCGCCACCTACAAAAGGGCCACCCTGCTGCTCAGCCAACCCGAGCGTCTTCAGGCCCTGCTGGGGTCGCCCGAGCGCCCGGTGCAGTTCGTCTTCGCCGGCAAGGCCCACCCCGCCGACGACCTGGGCAAGGAGATGATCCGCCAGATCGTGTCGTTCTCCTCCCAGCCCGAGGTCCGCCATCACCTGGTGTTCGTGCCCGACTACGACATCGCGGTGGCCCGCACCCTCTTCCAAGGGGCCGACGTCTGGCTCAACAACCCCCGACGGCCCCTGGAGGCATGCGGCACGAGCGGGGAGAAGGCGGCGCTGAACGGCTCACTCAACTGCTCGGTGCTCGACGGGTGGTGGGACGAGATGTTCGACGGCGAGAACGGTTGGGCCATCTCCTCGGCCGAAGGCATCCAGGACCTGGCCAAGCGCGACCAGGTGGAGGCCGACAGCCTCTTCGCCCTCCTCGAGGACCAGATCGTCCCCCTGTTCTACGAGCGCACCCAGGGGCCGGTGCCCCGCCGGTGGGTGGCGCGCGTCAAATCCTCCCTGGCCTCGCTCGGCCCCCGCGTCACCGCCGACCGCATGGTGGCCGACTACGTGAGCGAGCTCTACGAGCCCACCGCGGCCCGGGCCGACGCCCTGTCCGCCGACGGCTGGGCCCGGGCCCAGGCACTGGCGACGTGGAAGCAGCGGGTGCACGGGTCCTGGAAGGGCGTCCACATCGATGCCATCGACGGGGACGACGTGGCGCCCGACCTCGGAGCGGCCCGCGACGTGGAGGTGGTGGTGGCCCTGGGCGACCTGGCCGCCGGCGACGTGGCGGTCCAGGTGCTGCACGGACCGGTGGGCCAGAACGACGAGCTGGCTCCCGTAGCGGTCGTCACCATGCAGCTGGTGGGCCCGGCCGACGACGGTCATCTCTGTTATCGGGCCCGCATCGTCTGCGACCGGCCCGGGCGCTACGGGTTCACGGCGAGGATCGTGCCGGCCCACCCCGACCTGGTGACCCCCGTCGAGCTCGGTCTGGTCACCTGGGGGTAGCGCTCAGTGCCGCTCAGACGGCGATGACCTCGGTGACGCCCTCGACCCGGTCGCGCAGGATGCGCTCGATACCGGCCTTCATGGTCACCGTGGACGCCGGGCAGGTGCCACAGGCGCCCACCAACTCGACGGTGACGACGCCGGTCTGCTCGTCGACGTCCTTGACCACGATGTCGCCACCGTCGGCCTGGAGCGCGGGCCGGATGACTTCGATGGTGGCCATCAGACGGTCTCGCACCAGTCGAGTGTGCCGCCTCCCCGCCCTTCCCACAACCGAACCGTGGTCATGTGGCGTACACGGTGGGAGGCCTGGGCCTGCTCTTCCGCTCGTAGGATCAGAGGCCATGGCCGCGGCGATGCACCAAGGGGCGGTGGCCCTGGCCCACCAGGGGGGATGGGACGAGGTCGTGCTCGTCATCCTGCCCCTGATCGTCCTGGCCGGGTTGTTGCGGCTGGCGCGGCGCCGGGCCGTTCGGGAAGCCGAGAACGAGACGGCGACCCGGGCCACGAACCCGGTCGAGGCCCCCGGGGCCGGTCCCGAGTAGCGGGCCGTGGCCCGGGTCGTCACTCGGGTCGAGGGCTCGCCCGAGGAAGTAGCGGCGTGGCTCGAGCCCCGGAACGACCTCGTGGGCGAGCAGGTCGTTCCCGGGGAGGCAGCGGCCTGCTTCGGCGCCGAGGCTGGGCCCTTCCGGCACTACCGGCGCGTGGCCGACGTCGAGCAGCTGGCTGACGGGAGGCTGGCCGTCACCTCGACCACGTCGTTCCGCCTGGCCATCCCCTACTTCGCCTGGCTGTTCGTCCTGCCCGTGCGCCGGGTCCTGGCCCGTCCCGATCAGGGGCACCGCCAACCCTGGTGGGCACCGCCCGACCGCCTCGACACCCGGGCCGCGACCGTGCTGGGGGTGCTGGGGCTGGCGTCGATGATCGCCGGCTACCTCGGCACGCTGCTCACCCAGACCATCACCTTCGCGGCTGAGGAGTTCGGCCTGGCCGGCGCCCGTCCTCAGGGCTACACGCTGGCCGCG
Organism: Acidimicrobiales bacterium; assembly: GCA_030446545.1. Taxonomy (GTDB): domain Bacteria; phylum Actinomycetota; class Acidimicrobiia; order Acidimicrobiales; family CADCSY01; genus JADDRA01. Next base: position 32,483 of record JAUJNB010000013.1, read on the forward strand.
GTGCGGGTGGGCGTCCTCCTCGCCATCGCTCTGGTGGCCGTCGCCGACCGTCGGGGGCGGCGGCCCGTGCTCCTGGCCTGCGCCCTGGGCGGATGCCTGGCGGCGGCGGCCGGCGCCCTGGCCCCTTCGCTGGCCTGGCTGGGCGCCACCCAGTTGGTGGCCCGGGCCTTCGCCACCGCCCTGGCCGTCCTCATCACCGTCGTGGCCGCCGAGGAGATGCCCCGGGGATCGAGGGCCTACGCCGTCAGCGTGTTGGGCATGGCGGGCGGCCTCGGTGCCGGGGTGTGCGTTCTGGCCCTCCCCCTGGCCGACCTGAGCCCGGGGGGCTGGCGCCTGCTGTATCTCGTCCCGTTGGCCGGCCTGCCCCTCGTGCGCAGCCTGGCCGGCCTGCTGGGCGAGAGCCGGCGCTTCGCCGCCCCCCACGCCGTGGTGGCCCTGGCCGGCCACGGCCGCCGCCTCGCCCTGCTGGCGGCGTCGGCGTTCCTGCTGGCCCTGTTCACCGCTCCTGCGTCACAACTACAGAACCAGTTCCTACGGAACGAGCGTAACTTCTCGGCCGGCCGCATCGCCCTGTTCACCCTCCTCACCGTCACCCCGGCGGGCATCGGGGTGGTGGCCGGCGGGCGCCTGGCCGACGTGCGTGGTCGCCGGATGGTCGGCGCCATCGGCCTGGCCGGCGGCGTGGGGGCCAGCGTGGCCATGTTCGCCAGCACCGGCTGGCCACTGTGGGCCTGGTCGGTGGTGGGTTCGGTGGTGGGCGGGGCGGTGCTGCCGGCGCTCGGCGTCTACGGCCCCGAGCTGTTCCCCACCTCGTTGCGGGGCCGGGCCAACGGCGTGGTGGCCCTGCTCGGGGTGTTGGGCAGCGCCATCGGCCTGCTCACGGCGGCGGAGCTCTCGGAGCACCTGGGCGGCCTGGCCCCGGCCCTGGCCATCCTCGCCCTCGGGCCGGTGGCCCTGGTGGTCCTGGTGCTGGTGGCCTACCCCGAGACGGCCCGGCGCGAGCTCGAAGAGCTCAATCCGGAGGACCGACCGCAACCGGCGCCAGCCCTGCCACCCACGCCGACACGGCCGTAGCCACCTCCTCGTCGGCCCGCTTCAACTCGTGGCCGGCGCCGTCGAACCACACGTGCGTCACGGGCCCCGGGATGGTGGCGGTGGCCTGCTCCAACTCAGCGGGAGTGGCGAAGGGATCCCTGGTCCCGCTCAGGAACAGACAGGGGAGGGCCAACGCCGGCAGGTGGGCCACCCGCAGCCGCTCGGGACGACCCGGAGGGTGCAGGGGGTAGGCCACCAGCACCAGCCCGGCCGCAGGCAGCCCCTCGGCCACCGCCATCGAGCAGATGCGCCCTCCCATCGAGCGCCCTCCGAGCACCAGTCGCTCGGGCGCCACCTCCGTGCGGCGAGCCAGGGCATCGGCCCCCTCGACCACGGCGGCCACCAGCTTGGGGGCGCGATCGGGGGCCCGACGACCGGCCCGCCGGTAGGGGAAGTCCATCCGCTCCACCGGGAGCGGGGCCAGCGCCGCCTCGATGGCCACCAGGCCGGGGTGGGAACGGCCGCTGCCGGCGCCGGGGGTCAACAGGACCGCGCTTACCCCCGGTCCTGCCGGTCGGCCCACGTCAGACCGCCGGCACCGTGGCCGCCAGCAGGATGCGGCGGGCCTCGCTGAGCTCGGAGATGCGCTGGGCCGCCCCTTCGTTGGCGCCACCGTGGTCAGGGTGGGCCGAGCGGACCAGGGCCCGGAACCGCTGCTGCACGTCGCTCCGCTCGGGGACGCCCTCGGCGCCGAAGCCGAGGACGGTCAGGGCCCAGCGGTGGGGATGGGTGAAGGCGCCACTGGCCCACGCTTGGGCGCTCCCCTCCCCTGAGAGGTGGGCCACGAGCGAAGGACCGACCGGCCCGTGCCACCGGGTGGCCCGACGTACGGTCTCCAGAACGGCACGACGGTGGGCATCGTCCACCGCCCCGGCGGCATAGACGGCGCCGAGGATCTGGGCGGCCGGGGTGGCGTTCTCCTCGAGATCGAAGTGCACGCTGTCGCCCAGGTCGACCAGGCGATGGTGGGTGCGGGCCAGGCCGATGCGGTCCACCTGGAAGCGGTGGCGCAGGCGCGGCTGGGGTATGCGCCGACCGGCCTGGAGGTCGTCGAGGAGCCGGGTCACCTCGCCCACCAACTCGGGCTCCAGCTCCTCGATGGAGGAGGCCACGATGCCCCCGAGCAGCAGCCCTCCGAAGCCGGGAGGGGGATCGGTGGGAAGCAACCGTCGGCCGAGGGCCACCCGGCGGGTGGGGGCGATGGGCCGGCTGTGCCAGATCTCGAGCTCGGCCAGCAGCACCGGTGGAACCCTATCCCCGGCGATCAGCCGGGCCTCATCGCCGGGTTCGCTCCGGCTGCGGACCCCTCAGGCCAGCTTGTCCTCGTGGCCGGGGCAGTACAGGGCCACGCCGGAGCGCACGATGTAGTCGGCGCCTCCCTCACGGAGGCTGGCGAAGGGCACCTTCTTGACCAGCTCGGCCCCGGTGGCCTTCACCTGGTCCATGGTCTGGCCCTCGTCCAAGGCGGTACAGATCTTGGCGCCCAGCTCAGCGACCTGCGCGCGGGTGGGGCGCAACGGGATGAGAGACCGGATGTAGGGTCGGACCCCTTCGATGGCCTGATCCACCTCGGCCGTCGAAGGCTGACGCCGAGGCACCGAAGGTGCCGGCGGCGGGACGGGCGCTCCCCCGTCGACCGCCTCCTCCCCCTCGGACCCCTCGGGTGCCGTCACCGGCACCGACTCGGGCTCGGGTTCCGGAGCTGAACCGGTGGGCGCCCCGGTCTGCGGCGAGGCCGGAGTCGACACCTCGCTCTCCCCGGTCGGCCCTTCGGCCGGCGCCGAAGACACGAGTTCGATCGCCTGGGGGATCGTCGCGAGCAACTGCTCCTCCCGGTCGGCGGGGCGCGGGCCGGCATCGGCGGCCGCGGCGCGGACCGTGGTGACCTCCCCGGCACGAGGCACGATGCCCGTCGTCGCTCCCACGCCCAGGCCCAGGACCGAGAGCACCGCTCCTCCGAGCAAGACTCGTGCCCGTCCGGTGATCGCAAACATGTCGGGTCGCCCTTTACTCGAGGAGCTGGAAGGTGCACATGCACCCAGAGGAGTCATCGACCACCCCCACCTCCCGCTTGAGAGGAGAAGAGCTCTGGTAGGCAGGGAGGGGCCCGGCGAGCAGGGGCGCCAGGGAGTGGCGCTGGTCCTGGCCGGAGGAGGGGCGCGGGGGGCCTACGAGGCCGGGGCGTTGTCCGTGCTGTTGCCTGCGCTCGAGGCCGAAGGTCGGCGGCCGACGATCCTGGTGGGTACCAGCGCCGGTGCCATCAACGCGGCGGCCTTGGCTTCACTCGGCCACCTGGACGCCGCCACCGCGGCCGACACCGTCCTCGGTCTCTGGCGGGCGGTGAACGCCCGGTCGGTGTACCACTCACCCCTCCGAGCCGACCTGGCCGCCCTCCTCTCGCGGGGCCGGGCGGGAGGCCCGGCGAGAGCCACGGCCCTCCTCGACACCGACCCCCTCCTCGCCACCTTGGGACGCCTCATCGACTGGAACCAGCTGCACGAGAACATCGGCGCCGGTCGGCTCTCGTCGGTCGCGGTGGTCGCCACGAGTTGGTCGACCCGACGCAGCGTCGTGTTCCTGGAACGGGCCCCGGGGGTGACCAGTCCGTCGAGCGATGAGGCGAGAGCCATCGACTTCGTCCCGACCACGCTGGAACCACGACACGTCCTCGCCTCCTCCGCCCTCCCCGTGCTGTTCCCCGCCGTGCGCATCACCCACCCGACCTCGTCGGCCGACTGGTACATCGACGGCGGGGTGCGGCTGAACACACCGATCAAACCGGCGCTCTCCCTGCGAGCCCAACGCGTGGTGGTCATCGCCACCGCACCCGGCCTCTCCCCACCGCGCCGGCCGGAGGCCCCGCCGGGACCGGCCCCGGCACGGCCGGGGGGGCGGCCCGACTCCTCTCCACCGTGCTCGACGACCGCATGTTGGAGGACCTCCGGACGCTTTCGACCCGCAACGAGGACACCACGCCGGCCGGTGTGGCGGGTGACGACCAGATCCCCTGGCTGTTCGTCGGTCCCGTCCTCGACGACACCGACCTCTTCGCCCGCCTGGTGGGTGAGGTGTTGACCGGTTGCGCCAGGGGCCACCGGGCCCGTCGGCTGATCCGACGGACGCTCGGGCGGCTGATGGCACGGGACCCCAGCCGCCTGGAGCTCGCCAGTTACCTCTGTTTCGATCCCGACTTCATCGACGGAGCCATCCGGCTGGGCCAGCGTGACGGCCGCCGTGCTCTGGATGCCACCGGCGGGGCGCGCTGGCAGGACGATCCCGAGGTCCCGGCCTCCGCCCTCGGCCGGCCCTGACCGGGCGGCGAGGCCCGCCGCCAGGCCTACAGCAGCTCGAAGGAGCCCACCAGGCGGGAGAACTCGTCGGCGCTGGGTTCCCCACCGGCCCGTTGCAAGAGGTAGAGCCGGCGGTCGACGAGGAGGGCCCGGCTCTGGACCGTGCCTCCGGCAACCTCGATCACGTAGTCGGTGCCCGGGAAGCCGAACATCTCCACGGAGGACTGGGACGCCACCGTGCCCGACACGTTGCCCGCCGCGCCCTGGACGACCCCGTCGAGCACCAGCTGGGGGTCGACGTCGAGGATCTCCTCGGGGTAGTCCACGAAGCCCACGTTGTAGACGAGGCCGGCGTCGACCTGGGCGGTGTACAACGACAGGTCCAGGGACTGGCCGCCGGCATCAACGGTCTGCTCGTCGAGCGTGGCCTCGGTGGGCAGCTCGATCCGGAAGCGGCCCTCGGCCGACTCCAGGGGAACCCCCAGGCCGGCGCCCCCGGCGGCACCGTCCGGGTTCGGGGTCGCTCCCTCGCCGGTGGTGTCGTCGGGCGAGTCCCCGGGCGCGGTCGTACTGGTGGCTTCCGCCGCGGGTGGCGTGTCGTTGGAGTCCCCACCACAGCCCACCAGGGCGACGACGAAAGCGGCCAGAGCAAGGAGCAGGCGCGGTGACATCGGCCAACCGTAGTGGCGCGGGGCGACCAGACCCGCCAAGCTTCTAGACGAGCGGGTGCACCGCCTGGCGCAGGGCCCGGGCCGCAGCCACGATGGCCTCATCGTCAGCCCCCTCGCGCAGGCGCCCCGCCAGGCGGTGGGCCAGGCCCTCCAGCTCTCCCCAGGTGACCGGGTCGAGACCGTAGGGGGCCTCCAACTCCTGCACTGCGCCGGCCGCCACCAGCAGCTCCTCGGCGGCCTGGGCGTGGGCCGGTGCGCCGCAGAGGACGTCGGCGGCCACGTAGAGGGCGGACAGCACCTCCGCTCCGACGTCGTCGCCGTCGTCCTCCTCGGCATCGAGCGCGTCCGGATGGTCGAGCTCGTCGATGAGCTCCTCGACCAGGTCGGCGTGGCGTTCGGCCACCACCAGCTCGGTCGACAGTGAAGGCGGGCACTGTGGTCCCGACGTCACGCCCGACGACGTCGCCGGCTCGGCCATCAGGTCCCAGCGGTACGTCACCCCCTCGTCGCTGAGTAGCCGGGCGAGCGTCCGCCGTCGACCCTCGTCCCAGTCGGCCAGGTCGTAGACCACCTCGTCCTCGAGGCCGTCGTCGCCGGCGCCGTCGGCCTGATCGGCGCCGGTCACGGTGTCCGCCACCGCAGCACGTGGCGGTCCAGGAACGACTCGATGCGGCCCAGCTCGTCGATCACCGTCTCTGGTCGTCCCCACCCGTGACCCTCGCCCTCGTAGACGTGGAGCTCCACCTCGCCCCCGGCGGCCCGCACCCGCTCGGCCACGGCCTGGCTCTGCGACAAGGGCACCACCTTGTCGTCGCTGCCGTGCAACATGAGCAGCGGGGCGGTGATGGCCCCGGCCCGGCGCAGCGGGGAGCGCTGGCGATAGACGTCGGCCGCGGCCGGCAGGGACCCCACCAGCGAGTGCAGGTAGTGGGCCTCGAAGCGGTGGGTGGTCTGGTCGAACTCGAGCAGGTCGGCCACGCCGTAGAGGTCGACCCCGGCGGCGCAGAGGTCGGGAGAGGTGGCCAGCAGGTTGAGCACGGTGAAGCCCCCGGCCGAACCCCCCATGGCCACCAGACGGCGGGGGTCGCCCCACCCCGACGCCACCGCGGCATGGAGGCCGGCGGCGACGTCGGCGGTGTCGACGTCGCCCCAGCGCCCGGCCATGGCCTGGGTGAAGGCCCGGCCGTGGCCGGTCGTGCCCCGATGGTCGGGCACGAGCACGGCCCAACCCCGGTCGACCCAGTAGGCCACCCGGGGGTTGAACACGACCTCCATCTGGGACGTCGGCCCGCCGTGGACCCACGCCAGAAGGGGAGGAGGGTCGCCCAGCACCGCCGGCGCAGGACGATAGAGCCGCCCGGGGATCACGGCCCCGTCCTCGGCCGTCCAGGTGACGAGCTCGGGTTCGCCCAGCCCGGCGGCGGCGACGCCGGCCAGCGGGCCCTGCGCCAGGGTCCGGCGGGAGCGGTGGCCGGGTCCCGAGTAGGCCACCACCTCGGTGGGCGTACGGGCCCCGCTGCGCACGGCCACCACCGTTGCTCCCGCCCAGCTGAGACCGCCGTGGACACCCCGGCCCCATTGCTCCACCTGGCCGCTGGCCACGTCGAGCACCTGGAGCGAGCCGAACCCGCCCTCGTTGCGACAGAACGCCAGGCGGGTGCCGTCGGGGGACCAGGCGAAGGTGCGGGCGCCGGCTCCCCAGCTGGGCCCACCGTGTTCGTGGGCCTCGCGGCACAGGGGCTGCGGCCCGTCGGCGTTCCCGGGACCGGCGGCCCACACGTTGGTCCAGCCGGTGGCGTCGGAGAGGAAGCCGAGGGTCCCGTCGACGGCGAAGCGGGGCTGGCCGACGGCGACGCCGTCGCCCCCGGCCACGGTGGTGAGCGCACCCGATCCGTCGGCGGCCCGGCCCACGATGCGGCTGGCGTCCCAGGGCATGGCCGGGGCGTCCCACTCGTGCCACACCACCCGCCGCCCGTCGGGGGACCAGGTGGGGTCCAGGCAGAAGTCGGCGCCGGCGGAGACCAGCACCGGCCATCCCCCGTCGGCCTCGAGTGAGGCGACGGCCACGTGGTGGGTGTCGACGACGTAGGCCACCCTGGTCCCGTCGGGCGCCACGGCGGGTGCCCCGGCCGGGCCGCTCCCGGCCAGAACGGGCCGGGGCGGAGCCCCGGTGGCGGGCTGGCACCACAGCCCTCCGTCGGTGGCGGCGTACACCAGGCTCGATCCGTCGGGAAGCCAGTCGAAGACGCCGCCCCCGTAGGCCCGGGCCGAACACGGTGGCGGATCGGAGGTGACCACCAGTTCGGGGCCTGGGTGCAGGCTCCCGTCGGGCGCCGACCCGAGGGTGACGACCACGAGCTGGGCCCGACCGCCGGCGGTGGCGACAAAGGCCACGCGGCCACCGCCGGGTGCCACCCGGGGCTCACCGAGGGTCCGGCCCCGGGCGCACAGGGCGGCGCTGAGCCGGGGCGACGCGGAGATGGGGGCCACAGGCGGAATCTTGCCACCCTGGGCACCGGCGAGCGCGTTGGTCACCGGGACCGACGGTCGGGAAAAAGTCTCAGGTCCGAGCCCGTTCCGGCCGAAGAATCCTGCATGACACAACTGATGGAGCCCCGATCCGAGGAGCGCACCGCTCGCCAGCGGTCCGTCCCCCAGCCCCGTCCCCAGGCCCGCACGGCCACCCCGGTGCCCAGGTGGCGTCGTATCGTGCCCGCCCTGTCCATCTCGGCCATGGCCCTGGGCGCGGTGTACGCCACCGTGCCCTTCACCTTTGCCGATGCCGTGGAGTGCCAGCAGCACGGCCTCTCCGGCGCCACCGCCGCCCCCGGGACCGCCGCCGGCACCATCATCGGCGACATGAACCTGCGCTGCGCCGAGGCCGGGAACAGCCGCATCGCAGTGGGTGCCTCGGTGGCCGGCCTGGCCGCCGTGCTGGGCCTCGGAGCCGCTTTCGCCCCCACCACGGCCGAGGTCAACGCCCGTCGTCCGCTCGAGGATGACGACGACAACCGGGTGCAGAACGGCGCTCGGCCCGTCCCCGCCGGCGCTTCCCGCTAGCCCTTCGGCGACCGGCACACTGCGTCTCACCGCCCCGCCTCTCCGGCGGGGCGGTGGCACGCGCTACTGTCCGAACGGATGAGCCTCGCACAACCGCAACTGGTCCCCGACCGCAACCTGGCCCTCGAGCTGGTGCGGGTCACCGAGGCGGCGGCCCTGGCCGCCTCCCGCTTCATGGGCAGAGGCGACAAGCTCGCCGCCGACGGCGCCGCCGTGGACGCCATGCGGGCCGTGCTCGGGTCCGTGGCCATGGACGGGATCGTCGTCATCGGCGAGGGTGAGAAGGACGAAGCGCCCATGCTCTACAACGGCGAGCGCATCGGCGACGGCACCCCCCCTCAGACCGACATCGCCGTGGACCCCATCGACGGGACCACGCTGTGCGCCCTCGGCCGGGGCAATGCCCTGGCCGTCATCGCCGTCTCCGAGCGGGGGACCATGTTCGACCCCGGGCCCTGCGTCTACATGGAGAAGATCGCGGTGGGCCCCGAGTGCGCCGGCGCCATCGACATCAACCGCTCCCCCACCGAGAACCTGGCCGCGGTGGCCAAGGCCAAAGGTGACGCGGTGGAGAAGCTCACCGTGGTCATCCTCGACCGTCCCCGCCACGAGGAGCTCATCGCCGAGGTGCGCGCCGCCGGCGCCCGCATCCGCCTCATTCCCGACGGCGACGTCGCCGGAGCCCTGCAGACCGCCTGGCCCGAGGCCGGAGCCGACGTCCTCTTCGGGATCGGGGGCACTCCCGAGGGGGTCATCAGCGCCGCCGCCCTCAAGTGCATGGGCGGTGACCAACAGGGCCGTCTGTGGCCTCGCAACGACGACGAGCGCCAGGCTGCCCTCGACGCCGGCTACGACCTCGACGCCGTGCTCAGCATCGAGGACCTGGTCGCAGGGGAGAACTGCTTCTTCGCGGCCACCGGCATCACCGACGGTGAGTTGCTCAGGGGCGTGCACTACGACGAGGGCGGCGTGACCACCCAGTCGCTCGTGACCCGGTCCAGCTCGGGCACGGTGCGCTACGTCGAGGCCCGCCACCGCACCAAGAAGGTCGACGACATCTGAAACAGGCTCGCTTCGCTCGCGGGCCGGTCGGAGGGGTCAGGTAGTTGGCCCAGGGAGAAGGCGCTGCCCTGGTCGTCCACGCAGTCGGACGTGATCCCGTAGGGCATCCGCTCGAGGTGCCCTTGCTGGCTTCGGAGAAGGCGAAGGGCATCCCCTGGTCGTCGACACAGTCGGCCACCATGCCGTAGGGCTCCCGGTGCGGGTCCCCGGCCTCCCCGCCGGCGGCTCGTACCCGATCGACAGCAGCGGCGACGTCGTCGGCTGCGAAGCACGGCAGCGTGGTGCGGTGCTCTTGGCCGCCCCAGAGACCGAGGACCGGCTCGAGGCCTTCGACCAGCCGGCCCTGAGGTGAGCTGCCCGCGGTGAGGCGCCAATCGAGCACAGCGCGGTAGAACGTCGCGGCAGCCTCGACGTCGGGAAGCCACAGCGACGCGAAGCTGACGTCGCCGTGCCTCGGTCCGGCTCCCGACGCGGCCGCCTCGTCGCTGGTCGACACACTCGAGATCATCCAACGGTGGCCGAACGGGTCGACCACCGTGGCGTTGCGGCCGTAGGGGTTGTCAGCCGGAGGCCGGTCGAGGCGGGCCCCCGCCTCGACCGCCCGCTCGGTGACGGCGTTCTCCGGTGCCGGGTAGTCCTCGAGAAGGGAGCTCGCGCGATTCTCCGGTCTGCTGGCGGCGCTGAGCGACGATCAGGAACCGGAGAACGGGGCGGATCCGAGGTCGCGGCGCAGCTGGACGGTGTCCCGTCCCATGACGTAGGCCTCGAAGCGGGCCTCCTCCACCCAACCCAACCGGCGCCAGAAACCTTCAGCCGGGCCCCCGGCCTCGGTGTGCAGCCGAAGGAGGCGGCTGCCTCGGTTGGCCGCCTCGGACACGAACGCGGCCAGAAGATGGGAGCCGATGCCCTCGCCCCGGTGGGCGGGGACCACCATGAGGCCCCGCAGGAACCCTCCCGGCCCACAGGTCCACCCCGTGGCCGTACCTACCACCCGGCCCTCACGGCGCGCGGTCACGACCAGGTCACTGGGCCGGGCACCCCCGTGGCGCTCCTGGTCGTCCGCCGCCCACTCCCGCTCGCTGAAGACCAGCCCCTCGGGGTCGAGCCCTTCACTGACCGCCAGCTCCAGCTCCAGGCCGCCCCGGCCCACCACGGCCTGGCCTCCGAAGGCGACGTCGGCGATGGGACGCCACACCCGGGCCCCGGCATCGTCCCGACGCTCCTGGAGCAGGTGGACCCGCTCGAAGGTGACCTCGGCCCGGTACCCGGCCAGCACCTGCGTCGCCGCCGCCAGCCGCTCGGGCTCACCCCCGTCGACCACCGTGACGTGGGGATGGAAGGGCCACGTCAGCGACCGGGCCAGGGGTTCGCTGAACACCCGGTCCCGCAGCGCCTCCAACCGGTCGACATCGCCCCCCACCGCCAGGTACAACACCGGGTTCACGGGCAGGAAGGTCTGCGGCGGCCCCAAGGTGACGGTGACGGGCCGGGTGGCCGACGCCGCCGCTCGCAGGACGGCCAGGGCGTCACCCAGGCGGTCCTCCCGCACGTTGACCGGGGGCACCAACGTGACGTGGGGGGCCATGGGCGGCACGCCCTCGCCCCCACAGGCCCGGCGCAACACGTCGACCTCGCCCGCCACCGGAGGGGGCACGAGCAGGGCCACGCCCAGTCGCAGCCGGGCCACGGCGGCGTATTGAGGCGCTCAGCCCCCGGCGAGCTCGACGCGCAGGCGGGCCCGGCGCAGGGCCGCCTCCGCCTCGGCGTCGTCCTGGTCGCCCTTTCGTTGCTGGAGCTCGTCCACGGCTTTCTGGGCCCGGTTGGCGTCGATGTCGTCGACCAGCTCGGCCACGTCGGACAGGATGGTGACCCGGTCGTCGGTGACCTCCACGAAACCCTCGTGGACCGCCGCGGTCACGTCGTCGCCCTCGGACGTACGGATCCGCACCGCTCCGATCCCCAGGCTGCCGATGAAGGGGGCGTGGCCGGTCATGAAGGCGATCTCGCCGTCGGTGGTGCGGGCGATGACCATGTCGGCCTCCCCGCTGTAGAGGATCTTCTCGGGAGCCACCACCTCGACCTGGAGGGCCACGCCGTCAGTCCTCCTGGAGCTTCTTGGCCTTCTCCCGGGCGGAGTCGGCCCCACCCACGTTGAGGAAGGCCTGCTCGGGCAAGTCGTCGAGGTCACCGTTGATCAGGGCCTCGAAGGAGTCGACCGTCTCCTCCACCGGGGTGGTCACGCCGGGCAGGCCGGTGAAGGCCTCGGCCACGTACATGGGCTGGGACAAGAAGCGCTGCACCTTGCGGGCCCGGGCCACGGTGAGGCGGTCCTCCTCGGCCAACTCGTCGATGCCCAGGATGGCGATGATGTCCTGGAGCTCCTTGTAGCGCTGCAGCACCTCCTGGACCTGGCGGGCCACCCGGTAGTGGCGCTCGCCCACCACTTCGGGGGCGAGGATGGTCGAGGTCGACGCCAGCGGGTCCACCGCCGGGTAGATGCCCTGGGAGGCGATGTCGCGGGAGAGCTCGGTGGTGCCGTCGAAGTGGGTGAAGCTGGTGAAGGGGGCCGGGTCGGTGTAGTCGTCGGCGGGGACGTAGACGGCCTGCAGGGAGGTGATGGAACGCCCCCGGGTGGAGGTGATGCGCTCCTGGAGCTCGCCCATCTCGTCGGCCAGGGTGGGCTGGTAGCCCACGGCCGAGGGCATGCGCCCCAACAGGGTGGAGACCTCGGAACCGGCCTGGACGAAGCGGAAGATGTTGTCGACGAACAGCAGCACGTCCTGCTGCTTCACGTCACGGAAGTACTCGGCCATGGTGAGGGCGGCCAGAGCCACGCGCAGGCGCACGCCCGGGGGCTCGTCCATCTGGCCGAACACCAGGGCCGCCTTCTCCAGCACGCCCGACTCGCCCATCTCCAACAGCAGGTCGGTGCCCTCACGGGTGCGCTCGCCCACGCCGGCGAACACCGACACCCCACCGTGCTCCTGGGCCACCCGGCGGATCATCTCGGTGATGAGCACGGTCTTGCCCACGCCGGCGCCGCCGAACAGGCCGATCTTGCCACCCTGCACGTAAGGGGTGAGGAGGTCGATGACCTTGATGCCGGTCTCGAACATCTCCCGCTTGGGCTCGAGGGTGTCGAAGGCCGGCGCCGGGCGGTGGATCTCCCAGTAGTCGTCGGGCTCACCGATCTCGTCGGTGTCGAGCGGCTTGCCCAACACGTTGAAGACGTGGCCCAACACAGCGTCGCCCACGGGGACGGCGAGGCCCCGGCCGGTGTTGCGCACCGTGGCCCCCCGCACCAGCCCGTCGGTGGGCTGCATGCAGATGGCCCGGACCTGGTTGTCACCGATCTGCTGGGCCACCTCGGCGGTGACCAGCACCTCGTTGCCGTCGAGGTTCAACCTCATCTCGATGGCGTGGTGGATCTCGGGCAGGGAGTCGGGCGGGAACTCGACGTCGACGACGGGGCCGGCGATGGCCACGACCCGGCCGTCCTTCAGTTCCTTGTCGCCCTGCTCGGCCTGGGGCTCTTGGGTCATCGTCATGATTGCTCCTTTCGCCACCGGACCAGAGGTGCGGCCGCGGGTTGAAGGTGCTCCGGGGTTCCATCGGGTCAGCTCTTGGACATGGCTTCGGCCCCGCCCACGATCTCCATGATCTCGCTGGTGATGGAGTCCTGGCGGGCCCGGTTCATGGCTCGACTGAGCTTGGTCTCGAGCTCTTCGGCGTTGTCGGTGGCCGACTTCATGGCCCGTTGGCGGGCGGCGTGCTCGGAGGCGGCGGCGTCGAGCATGGCCGCGAACAGCCGGGCCTCGACGTAGCGGGGGAGCAACCGGTCGAAGATCTCCCCCGGCGACGGCTCGTACTCGTAGTCGGCGGTGTGCTCACCCTCTCCTGCGTCGGCCACGGCCTGCAGCGGCATGAAGCGGCGCACCACCACCTTCTGCGAGGCGGCGGAGAGGAAGCGGGTGTAGACCAGGCGGACCTGGTCGACGTCGCCGTTGACGAAGGCCTCGGTGACCACCTCGGCCACCTCCCGGGCGTCCTCGTAGCGGGGCGTGTCGCTCATGTTGGTGAACGAGGAGTCGATGCGGTAGTGACGGAAGGCGAAGTAGCCGGCCGCCTTCTTGCCGACCAGGACCAGGGAGTAGTCGGCCCCCTCCGCCTGGGCCCCCATCAGGTCGCGTTCGGCCGCCCGGATCACCGAGGTGTTGTAGGCCCCGGCCAGGCCCCGGTCGGAGGTGATGACGACGAAGGCCACCTTGTCGACCGAGTCGGCCTGGCGCAACAGGGGTGCTCCTTGCCCGCCCCGGCCGCCGACAGGTGCTGGATGACCTCGGTGATCTGCTCGGCGTAGGGCCGGGCGGCCAGGGCCCGCTGCTGGGCCTTGACCACCTTGGTGGCGGCGATGAGCTCCATGGCCCGGGTGATCTTCTTGGTCGACTGGATGCTCTTGACCCGCCGCTTGAGCGCCTTCTCCTGGCCTCCGGCCATCAGGTTTCGCTCCCGAACCAGAGGTTCGGGAGCGAGTCAGAACGTGCTGCGGGCACCGGCAGAGCCGGCACCCTCCGCCCTGACCACTTCCCAGCGCTGACAGCAGTTGAGGGCGCCTTTGGCGCCGAGTGCTGCCCCCAGCGCACTGGCCTCGACTTCGTCTCCACCAGCGCGTGCATGGCTTTCAGCTCTCGTCTCGCTCGATCTCGTCCTCGGGGAGGATGCCCTCCTTGCGACCGCCGGCCTTGGTGGCCCGCTCGTCGCCGGTGTCCTCTCCTTCGGGCTCCTCCTTGGCCTCCTCCCCAGACTGGAACTGGTCGGCGAAGGACTGGATGCCGCCCTTGAGGGCGTCCTCGTCGGGGATCTTCCCGTCGTCGGCCACGGCGTCGAGGATGTCGCGGTGACGGGTGCGGAACCACTCGATCAGCTCGGACTCGAAGCGGCCCACGTCGCTCACCGGGACCTTGTCGAGGAAGCCCCGGGTGCCGGCGTAGAGCGACACCACCTGGTCGGCGACGGGCATGGGCGAGTTGAGACCCTGCTTGAGCAGCTCGGTGAGGCGGTACCCCCGGTCGAGCTGGGCCTGGGAGACCTTGTCCAGCTCCGAGCCGAAGGCGGCGAAGGACTCGAGCTCCCGGAACTGGGCCAGATCGCCCTTGAGCGTGCCGGTGGCCGTCTTCATGGCCTTGACCTGGGCCGCCGAGCCCACGCGGGAGACCGAGATGCCCACGTCGATGGCCGGGCGCACACCGGACTTGAACAGGTCGTCCTGGAGGTACACCTGCCCGTCGGTGATGGAGATCACGTTGGTGGGGATGTAGGCCGAGACGTCACCGGCCTTGGTCTCGATGATCGGCAGCGCCGTGAGCGAACCGCCCCCGTTGTCGTCGGAGAGCTTGGCCGCCCGCTCCAGCAGGCGGCTGTGCAGGTAGAACACGTCACCCGGGTAGGCCTCTCGCCCCGGGGGGCGGCGCAGCAGCAGCGAGACCTGGCGGTAGGCCTCGGCCTGCTTGGACAAGTCGTCGTAGACGATGAGGGCGTGATCGCCGTTGTCCATCCAGTGCTGGCCCATGGCGCAGCCGCCGTAGGGGGCCAGGTACTTGAAGGGGGCCGGGTCGGAGGCGGGGGCGACGACGACGACGGTGTAGTCCATGGCGCCGTGCTCCTCGAGGGTGGCCACCGTCTGGGCCACCGTGCTGGCCTTCTGGCCGATGCCCACGTACACGCACTTCACCCCCAGACCCTTCTGGTTGATGATCGTGTCGATGGCGATGGTGGTCTTGCCCGTCTTGCGGTCACCGATGATGAGCTCACGCTGGCCCCGGCCGATGGGCGTCATGGAATCGATGGCCTTGATGCCGGTCTGCAGGGGCTCGTGCACGGGCTGACGACCGGTGATGCCCGGGGCCTGGACCTCCATGCGCCGGGTGTGCTCGGTGTGCACCGGGCCCTTGCCGTCGACGGGCTGGCCGAGGGAGTCCACCACCCGGCCCAACAGGGCGTCGCCCACCCCGACCTGGAGGATGTTGCCGGTGGCCTTGACCGCCTGGCCCTCCTCGATGTGGCCGGCCTCACCCAGGATGACGGCACCGATCGAGTGCTCCTCGAGGTTGAGGGCCAGGCCGAGGGTGCCGTCCTCGAACTCGAGCAGCTCGTTGACGGCCACGCCCGGCAGCCCGCTCACCCGGGCGATGCCGTCGCCCACCTCGGTGACGCGCCCCACCTGCGCCGTCTCGGTCTTGGGGGCGTACCCCTCCAGGTGCTTGCGCAGGGCCGCGGTGATGTCGGTCGGGTTGATCGTCAGTTCTGCCACGCGGGTGCCTCCCCTGGCGCCGCCGTTCGAACGGTCGTCACCGAATGGTCTCTCGGAGCTGGTCCAACTTGTTCCTGACGCTGCCGTCGATGACGGTATCGCCCACCTGGGCCACGAGGCCGCCCAGCACCGACGGGTCGATGATCACCTTGACCTCGACCTCCTTGCCGGTGGCCTGGCCCAGGGCGGTGGCCAGACGGGCCCGTTGGTCGTCGTCGAGGGGGACGGCCGATCGCACCTCGGCCACCTCACGGTCGTGGGCCGCCGCCGCCCGGCGCACCAGCCGGTCGATGATGGCAGGCAGATCCTTGGCCCGACCGGCTCCGACCACCAGCGCCACCAGGTTGGTGGTCACGGGCGAGGCCCGGTTCCCCAGCAACTCGTCGACCACTCCCCGCCGACGCTCGGCCGGCACCGCGTCGTCGGTGAGGACGGTGCGCAGCTCGTCGTTGCCCTCGAGGGTGCGGGCGAAGCGGAACAGCTCGTCCTCGACCTCGTCGAGCGACCCTTCCACCCGGGCCACCTCGAACAGAGCGGTGGCGTAGCCGTCGATGCGGTCGGCGTCGATCACGCCGGGCTTCCCGCCCCGTCGCCGGGACGCCCGGCGCCGGCTCCCGCAGCGGCTCCCGCACCGGCTCCCGCGCCAGCTCCGGCTCCGGCTCCCGCGCCCGCGCCGTTGCCCACGGCGTTGATGTAGTTCTCGATGAGGCGCATGTTGGCGTCGCGGTCGAGGTTGGACTCGACCACCCGCTCGGCCATCTCGATGGCCAGCACCGCCACCTGGGACTGCAGCTCGGACATGACCCGGTCCTTCTCGGCCGCGATCTGCTCGGCGTTGCGCCGGCGCTGCTCCTCGGCCTCGGACTCGGCCCGGGCCAGGAGGTCGGCCTTCACCGAATCGGCCGACTGGCGGGCCTCGTCCATGATGCGCCCGGACTCCTCCTTGGCCTCGGCCAATTGGCGCTGGTAGCCGGCCAGGACGCCCTCGGCCTCGGTACGGACCCGCTCGGCCTCCTCGAGGCTGTCCCGGATCTTGTCACTGCGGGCGTCCATCGACTTCTTGAGGGAAGGAAAGGCCATCTTGGCCAACAGCGCGAACAGCACCAGGAAGGAGATGGTCCCCCAGATGAGCTCGTTCGTCTCGGGCAGGATGGGGTTGGGGGCCTCCTGGCAGTCGTCGATGGAGCCGCCCCCTTCGAGCAGGTGGATGCACTCCTCGGCCGCGTGGTCGATCTCCTCCGCAGGTGGGGCCGGGGCACCGCCCTCGGCCGGCGGGGCGGGGGCACCCTCCACCGCGGAGGCGACGCCCGTGGCGGCCGACAGGGTGACGAACACCAGGGCCGCAGCAGCACCGGCTCGGCGGATGCGCATGTCGATCTCCTAACCGGCGACGATGAACGAGAGCACGAACCCGAACAGGGCCAGGGCCTCGGTGAAGGCGATGCCGAGGAACATGGTGGTGCGCACCATGCCGGCCGACTCGGGCTGGCGGGCCATGGCCGTGATGGCGTTGCCCACCACGATGCCGATACCGATGCCGGGGCCGATGGCAGCCGCGCCGTAGACGATGCCTCGCCCGACGGCGGTGAGACCCTCGGCGAGCTCCCCCGGCTCCTGCTGGGCCAGGACTTGGAGCAATTCCACGATTTCCTCCTAGTGCTCGGGGTGCATGGCACCCGCGATGTAGACAGCGGTCAGGATGGTGAAGATGAAGGCCTGCAGCACGGCCACCAGCACTTCGAAGCCGGTGAGGCCGACCAACAGGGCGAACGAGAACGGCCAGATGACCAGTCCCGGGCCGGGGGTGAAAAGGGCGGCGGTGATGACGATGAAGCTCACCAACAACAGGTGACCAGCCAGCATGTTGGCGAAAAGTCGCACGGAGAGCGAGAGCGGCCGCACGATGAAGGTGGAGACGAACTCGATGGGCGTCACCAGGATGTAGAGCGCCTTGGGCACGCCCGGGGGGAAGCAGACCGACTTGAGGTAGCCGAACAGCCCCTGCTTGGCCACCCCCATGATGTTGAAGATGACCCAGACCAACACGGCCATGAAGGCCGGAAGGGCGATGCGGGCGTTCACCGGCATCTGGGCTGCCGGGATGATCTCCCAGATGTTGGTGACGAAGATGAAGCAGAACATCATCACCAGCAGCGGCATGAACTTGAGGCCCTCGGGCCCCATGGTCTGCATGACCACGCCGTCGCGCACGAAGTCCCAGATCGACTCGGCGAAGTTCTGGACGCCGGTCGGCACCAACTTCCGCCGACGGGAAGCCACGAAGAACAGCCCGAAGACCAGCGCGGCCGAGACCCACATCAGGATCACGACCTTGTTGACGGCGAGCGGGCCGTCGCCACCGAAGATCGACGGCCACTCGGTGACGTGGCTGACCGGAGGGAACTCGAGAGCGAGCGTGGGCATCGCCGGCATCAACCTTTCTGGGCTCGGGGCTTGAGGCCGGGAAAGGCCAGGGAGAGCGAGACGTGTTGAGCTTCCCACACGAGCAGGCCCAGGTGGGTAACCACCAGGGTCAGGCCGAGGGGCAGCAGCTCGACCCAGGCGGCGTGGCGCACGGCCACCACGGCCAGGGTGAGGGCGCCCAGGCGCAGCAGGTAGCCGGCCAGGACCGTGCCCATGAGCATGCCCACCGAGATCTTGGCGGCCCAGGCCATGAGGGCGGCGGCCACCAGGAAGTTCGCCACCACGAGGGCGACGGCGTAGGCCGACGACAGCGCGCCCTCGATCCCCCATCCCAGCCCGCAGGCGGCGATGAGCACGGGGGCGACGGGGACGGCCCGGCGGGCCAGGTCGCGGGCGATCTCGGTCTCGGGGGCGGGCCCGGCAGGAACCCCCGTGGCCGAGCTGGCCGGGGTGGTCACCGGTCCACCAGTTCCTGGCTGGCCGGGCGGGCGGAGCGATCCCCCGACGGGCGACGGCGCCGGGCGAGGAGCTCGGCTTCGTGGACCTGCATGGCCGCTTCGTAGCCCGACCACATCTTCCACACCTCATAGCCCAGGCAGAAGGCCGAGAACACGATGGTGAACACCGGTTGGGTTCCGGCCCAGAGGTCGAGTCGGTAGCCGAGGAACCCGAAGATCAGGGGCGTGACCGTCAGCTCGACCGCTCGAGACCACGCGTCGCTCGCCCCGTTGTAGATCTTGCTCCGCTCCCGCGGGTCCACGTTGGCTCGTCCCCTGACTTGTCCCAGCCGGGCTTGTGAAAGTTTGTTCAAACTAAGCCGAGGTTGCGAGCCTCGCAAATCCCTGGCCTAGCGACTCGGACCCTAGTCGCTCAGCCCCGTAAGCGAATCTACGAGGTCCGCCACGGGGTCATCGTGGAGCGGATCGAGCACCGCTCCCCGTCGTACCGGCGCCGGTAGCGGGCTGGTCGACCTCGCCGCTTGGCTCGCCGTTGCCGTCGCAACCGCCGTCGCCGTCACCGTCACCGTCGAGCTCGAGCGCCAGCTGCTCGATCCCAGAGGCCCGCACCCGGCGGGCCTCGGGGTGAAAGAGGGTGTAGAGGGCCACACCGAGGGCGGCCACCCCGAAGGGGACCACGGCGTTGCCCTGGTCGGTGTAGGTGGGGTAGAGCACGAAGCCCGACAGCAGCCCGGTCCACACCCAGAGGATGAGCACCGAGCGGCGCTGTCCGTGACCGAGGCGCATCAGGCGGTGGTGGAGGTGGTCCTTGTCGGCGGTGGCCACGCCGGTGCGCCGGCTGGCCCGACGCACGATGGCAAAGGCGGTGTCGACGATGGGCACGCCCAAGATGAAGAAGGGGATGAACAGCGGGGCGAAGAAGAAGAAGGTCTGGCCACTGAACCCCTCGTTGGTCTGGCCCCCCACCAGCAAGGTGGGGGTGGCCATGAGCAACCCGAGCAGCATCGAACCACCGTCGCCCATGAAGATGCGGGCCGGGTGGAAGTTGTGGGGCAGGAAGCCCAGGCACAGCCCGAGCACGATCATGGCGATCAGCGGGCTGACGCTGTTGTCGGGGAGGAACCCCTCGTCGAACAGGCGGCTGGAGTAGAGAAAAAAGGCGCCGGCGGCGATGGCCACGATGCCAGCGGCCAGCCCGTCGAGCCCGTCGATGAGGTTGATGGCGTTGGCCATGCCCACCACCCACAACACCGTGACCAGCGGGGCCAGGTCGGGCGAGAGCAGCACGATGTCGCCGAAAGGGATGCGGAAGAACAACATGGTGACCCCGAGCAGGGACAGCACGCCGCCGGCCAGGACCTGGCCGGCCACCTTGGCCGGGGCCGAGACCTCCCGGAGGTCGTCGACCAGTCCCACCAAGAAGATGATGGTGGCGCCCAGCACCACCCCGAGGGGTTCAGAGGTGGAGTCGAAGACGCCGTCGAACTGGGGTATGCGCGTGGCCGTGGCCATGGCGGCCAGGAACCCCAGGTACATGGCCACCCCACCCATGGTGGGGGTGGGACGCAGGTGGATGCGACGCTCGTCGGGGCGCACCACCGCCCCGATGCGCACCGCCAGGCGCCGCACCAGCGGGGTGAGCGCCAGCGTGGTGGCGAGGGCGACGGCCAGGACGATGAGGTAGCCGCGCATGGGAGTCCCAGGTTGTCACGGGGGGCGTGCTGCCCGCTCCTCGGGCTGCCGGCGACGGTGCCCGCTCGAGCCGGGGACGCGCCCCGGCCGGTGCGGTATGGCGCTCCGAACCCTCAGCTGGCGGCGGCGTCCTCGTCAGAGCTCTCGGAGGAGCCGGACATTCCTGTTTGCGGCTGTTCGAAGCCCCCGGCGACGTGGGCAACGATGTCGGCGAAAGACAGAGAGCCTTGTTCCAGTCGTTGCAGGCTTTCGCACCCGAGGAGCACCTGTCTCACCGCATCCTCGATCTGTTGCTTGGCCGAGACGACGAGCTGGGCCACCGTGCGCTCTGCTTCGGCTCGCAGTTCCTGCTCGTGGCGCCTCGCTGATTCCCTCAGCTCCGTTGCCTCGCGTTCGACGGTCGCCCGAGCCTCCATCGCCGCCTCCAACTCGTGGCGAGCCTCGGTTCTGGTCTGGGCCACCTCCCTGCGGGCAACAGCCCGCACCTCCGCGGCCTCCTGCTCGGCCTCGGCCCGCAACTCGCTCGCCGCCTCCAGCTCCAGCCGGGCTTCGGCCGCGGCGTGCTCGGCCTCCTCGCGAGCTGCGGTGCGAATCGACGCCGCTTCCCGCTCGCTGTCGCTCTGCCGTTGCTTGGCGGCCTCAGTTGCGGCGCGCATCACCGACGCCACGTGGTCCCCGAGATCGGCGAAGGGATCGGACACCGACGGCGATGCCGACGTGCCCCCCTGGCGGGCCAGCGCCAACTCCGCCATGAGCTCGGCGTACTGGTCGGCGACGTCCTGCAGGAACGTCTCCACCTCGTGCTTGTCGTAACCGCGCAGGGCAACCAGGAAGTCTTTGCTCTTGATCTCCTCAGGTGAGAGCGGCATGTCTGGGACTCCTCGTAGAGTGGCAGGTGCGGCAGGCAAGTTACCATCGCCATTGGCTCGACCAGGTGGCCGTCACCTCTCTGGAACCACACAGCGCCTGGCCGCTTACGGTCACGCGGTGACAGGCTCGAATTTCGTCGCCGCACGGGCATCTCACCCTTACCCGACTGCTGCTAGACCTACAACCATGGCCCATCGGTCCGACAGGTGGGGCCCCTCCAGGATTGGTCGAGACCGACTGACGGTCTCCATGGCGCTCTCAAAACCCCCGCTCTGACGGTGGGCTCCACCTCGCGGCAGGTCACTGCAAACTCAATCTCCGGTGCCACGTGGACCACGCTGAGCCGGGTGACGGGTTTCGGCCGAGTTGTCACCATCGCTGCCGTCCTCGGGCCTACGTACTTCGGCAACATCTTTCAAGCCACCAACTTGCTCCCGAACCTGACCTATGAGTTTCTGACGGGAGCGCTGTTCTCTTCTCTGCTTGTGCCCAGCCTGGTGAAGCACATCGACGTCGAAGACCGTGAGGCCGGTGAGCGCGTCGCTGGCGGGTTCCTCGGCGTTACCTTGATCGTATTTTCGGTGGTCACCATCGTGGCAATCGCTGCAGGCCCGGCACTGCTCCAGCTCCTCTCACTGGGCGTGGAGGACCAAGGAGTCGCTCAGGCTCAACAGCGTGTGGGCTGGGTGCTCATCGCCATGCTCATGCCACAGGTGATCCTGTACGGGGTCGCGGCAACCGGAGCCGCGGTGATGAACGCCCATGGTCGGTTCGCTCTTGCCGCCGCAGCTCCGGCACTCGAGAGCATCGGTGTCATCCTCACCATGGCCGCACTCGTGGTGCTGTTCGGCACCGCCCCATCGCTCGAAACGGTACGCACCCCCTACCTGCTGGTCCTGGGACTGGGCACCACGGGCTCGGTCGGGTTGCACGCGCTCGTCCAGTGGCTCGGCGCACGACGCTGCGGTGTCCGGCTCGTGCCTCGATTCGGCTGGCGCAATCCCGAGGTCCTCGATGTGCTGCGTCGTGCCGTACCTTCTCTCGGCTTCGCTGGGCTCAACTCGATTCGGGTGTTCGCCGTCCTGGTCGTCGCCAACCGAGTGGCGGGGGGCATCGTGGCCTTCCAGTTGGCCCTGAACTTCTTCTATCTGCCGGTAGCGGTGTGGGCCCGACCAGTGTCGCTGGCCATGCTGTCGCAGCTCTCTCGACTTCGAGATACTCCGAAGATGTTCCACGACGAGCTGGTCAGGGGGGCCACTCTGGCCTTCTTCCTCGTCGTACCGGCCGCGGTGGCATTTGCGGTCCTCGCCCTACCTCTGGCGAGGGCGGCCTCGTATGGTGAGATGTCGACGCCGGCCGGTATCGCCCTGGTGGCAGCCTCGCTGGCCGCGCTCGCCCCCGGGGTCCTCGGAGAGGCAGGATTTGTGATCGCCACCCATGCCTCCTACGCCCGGGGCGACGCTGGGACTCCTCTTCGCTCCATGGTGATACGGACAACCATCGCCCTGAGCGGTTCGATCGGAGCCTTCCTTCTCACTGACGGCGTGGTGCTGCTCGTCTTGCTTGGCTTGGCGATCTCGGCGAGCAACCTGACCAGCGCCGGGGTCCTCGGTCGAGGGTTTCTCCGTGGACAGGACCGAGGCACCGAGCGGTTGCTGGGACCATTCCTGCGCACCCTCGGCGCGTCGGCTCTCATGGTGGTTCCCGCCTACGCCATCACCACTCTGCTCCCGCCGTTCCTCGACATCCGATGGGGAGACCTCGTCGCCATGTTCGTGGCCGGGATCGTCGGGGCAGCCACGTTCATCGCCATCCAGCGAGCATGGCGTTCGCCGGAGCTGGATTCCCTGCTCCGCAGCCGGCCCTCACGCAAGCGCGCAGGCGAGCCCGCGTGAGCGATCGCCCCCTCCCGCCGAGGGGACCCCTCTACGTTCACCTTTTGGGACTGGCCACGATGGTCGTCATCGAACCGCTGGTGGGTGCCCGCTACCTGTCGACCGCACAATGGCTACGGGAGTTCGATGCCTGGTCTCCTGAGCGGCGTCGTTCCTGGCAACGCGAGCGGCTGCGATCGGTTCTGAGTCACGCCGCCGCCCGGGTTCCCTTCTACCGTCGGCTGGGGGAAGCGGGTTTCGACCCACGCACCAGCCCCCTTCACGAGCTTCCCACCGTCGATAAGGCTCAGATCCGTGACGACATGGGACGATTTCTGTCGCAGGGTTGGGAGCGCATGCCTCATCTGGTCAAGGCAACCGGTGGGACGACAGGCGACCCTTGGCGTTACGTCCTCGACAAGCAGGCTTGGGGCCACATGTACGGGGCCGCCTTGCACTGTCGGGAGCAGGTCGGCTGCCGCTATGGCGAACGAATGGTCGTCCTGGGCTCGCCCCCGTCACTGGTCCCAGGGGGGACGTCGTGGAAAGCGACATTACGATCCCAGCTCGAGCGCCGGCTGGTGGCAGCCGCAGGGGTGGAGATCGACCCGGTGGCCAGCCTCGAGCGTGCCCGCCAAGCCGGGAAGCTGCGGGCCGCTCTGTGGTACGGCTACGCCGGGACGCTGGCCGCGATGGCCGACGCGGTCATCGATGCCGGTGTGCACATTCCGCCGCCCAAGGCCATCATCAGCACCTCCGAGATGCTGCAGCCTGCCTGGCGGGACCGGATCGAAGAGGCTTTCGCTGCTCCCCTCTTCGACGAGTACGGCTGCAACGACGGCGGCGTCCTGGCGCAGACGTGCCGGCGAGGACGCTTTCACGTGGCCGACAGTCTCTCTCTGATCGAGGTGCTGGACGAAGGCCAGGCCTGCCCCCCTGGGGTCGAAGGCGATGTGGTCGTCACGAACCTCCACGCCCGGGTACTTCCCTTCCTGCGCTACCGGGTGGGTGACCGGGCGGTAGCCGGGGAGGGGCCGTGCCCGTGCGGACAACCTGGGACCACACTCGAGCGAGTCGCCGGCCGCCAGGGCGACCGTGTTCGTCTTCCCGACGGCGTCGAGCTGTCGGCGGTCGCCTTCGGCCACGTCTTCAAGCAAACGCCAGGCGTTCGCCGCTGGCAGGTCGTGCAGGAGAACCCCACCCACCTGACCGTGCGAATAGAGGGAACCGGCGGGTTCGACCCGTCGCAGGAGGAGCTCATTCTCTCGTACTTCCAAGAGCGCTGCGGTGGGGTTCTGGTGAGGATCACGATGTCGGAGACGATCGAGCGAAGCCCGGCAGGCAAGCACAAGGTCGTGGTGGTGCGACCGTTTCCCAAGTGACCGGTCGGCGTCGGGTGCCCCAATGAGGCCTGTGGCCGACGTCCTGCCAGGAGAGGTCATGGCAATCAACCGAGAACGTCGAGTGCTGATCATCGTGGAGAACCTGCCGCTCGAGCGCGACACCCGGGTCCGCCGAGAGTGCCTCGCTCTCCTCGAGGCCGGTTACGGAGTGTCCGTCATCTGCCCGAGGGGCACAAGCGACCCGCTGGAAGGAACGCTGGCCCAGGTAAAGCTCCACCAGTATCGCCCTGCCTCTTCCCGCACCAGCCGCTGGGGCTTTGCCTACGAGTTCTCCTACGCGTGGCTGACGACCTTCGCGCTCACGATGAAGGTATTAGTCAGCGAGGGATTCGACATCATCCAGGCGTGCAACCCACCCGACACCTACGTCGCCCTGGCGCTGCCCTTCAAGCTGCTGGGCAAGCGCTTCATCTTCGACCACCACGATCTCGCCCCTGAGCTCTACGCCATCCGCTTCGGCCGTGAACGAGGCCTGACTATGACCGTACTGAAGCTGTGTGAACGCGCCACCATCAAGTGGGCTGACCATGTCATCTCCACCAATGAGTCCATCCGAAATGTCGCCATTGGCCGCGGGAAGAAAGAAGCGGGCTCGGTCACGGTGGTCCGCAACGGCCCCGAGCTCAGCGAGGTGCGCCTCGCACGTCCTCAGCCTCATCTCAAGAGGAAGCGGCGCTTCCTCTGCTGCTGGGTGGGGGTCATCGGTGCGGTCGACGACGGCGTTGACCTCGCCCTGCGAGCCATCCATCTCCTCGTCCGGCGCCAGGGTCGCCGGGATTGCCAGTTCACCTTCATCGGCGACGGTGAAGCCTTCGCACCGATGCAGGCGCTGGCCGACGAGCTCGACATCGGCGAGTTCGTCACCTTCACCGGTTGGCTGGCCCGAGCCGAAGTGTTCGATCACCTGGCCACTGCCGATGTCGGCTTGCAGCCCGACCCGAAGAACCCGAGGACCGATGCCGCCACCGCCATCAAGACCATGGAGTACATGGCCTTCGGCGTGCCGATCGTGGCCTTCGACGTCCACGAGACACGGGTATCAGCCGAAGGCGCAGCGCTCTACGCTCACCCGAACGACGTTTCTGCCTATGCCGAACTCATCGCCACGCTGCTCGACAACCCTGAGCGGCGGGCGGTCATGGGTGAGGTAGGACGTCGGCGCGTCGAACAGGAGCTGGCGTGGAACCACCAGAAGAAGGCCTACCTCGAGGTCTTTCGCCGCTACCTCGGGGCGCAAGGATAAGACAAGTCGGTTGGGTGCCGAGTCGACGAGAGGCCGCGCGACCGGCGCCTAGGTCAGGTGGTGACGATGTCCTCCGGATACGAAAGTTCGCCCGGGAGTCTCGGCTGGGGCAGACCGGCCGCGACCCCACCGGCGAGAGGCTCGAGGTGGTCAGATGAACGACAATCGCGGCCATGCACCGAGTCTTGACACGAGCGAGGGTCGGCGACCACACGCCGCACAACCAGCGCGGGTGTCACCGGCCTAAAGTCGATGGGCCGCCTCTCCGATGCGTAACTAGTCACCAGACGCAGGTGACGGATGCTGACAAACCAGGAAGGCCTCATGCACTCGAGAACCGGCCCCAGGGCGGCCACGGCGCTGCTTCTCTCCCTCTTGCTGATCTTCGGACTCGCTCCGGCGGTCAGCGCTGCAAGTCCAACGGTCACCGTCTCTCCCGCTTCGGGGGAGATCGGCACTTCGGTGATCGCCTCCGGTTCCGGTTTCCCGCGGAGGACAGCCGGGTCTCTGGTCCTCGGCACCACCTCGGTCGCCCTTTTCAAGACGAATCGGATAGGCAACTTCTCGGTGTCGTTCACGGTTCCGCCGGTCGTTACGACCGGCGCCTCGGTGGTGACCGCAACCGTGGGGGCGAGCAGGGCAACGACGGAGTTCGTGGTGTCGCCACAGGCTTCGACCAGCACCACCAGCACGACCAGCACGACGACGGCACCCACGAGTGAGGGTGCTTCCCTCAGGACTGCACCCGGGCACGTGGTGGCCACCTCGGGCCCCACCGACCCCAACGCGCGTTACGTCCTCGTCACCTGGGATCGGAGCGATCCGGCCGCGACCGGGTACCAGGTGGTTCGGGACGGTGTGGTGGTCAAGACGACCACCGTGTCGGGTGATCCCTGGGACGACCTTTCCTTCACCGACGCAACGGTCGTCCCCTCCGCCACCTACCTCTATCAAGTCAGGGCCCTGTTCGGTGACGGCACCACCAGCGCCCTTTCCCCCGCATTCCGTATCCACGTCCGGTCCACCGCCGATGTCGGCAGTGGACGGACGTTCGAGGTCGACACCTACTCCGGGACAGATCGGGAACGGGCGCAGGCGGCCGTCGCCGCCGCCACTTCTGCCGGTGGCGGTGTGGTCGTCTTCGGCGCCAGGACCTACACCTTCGACGCCCCCCTTCGCGTCGACTCGGCCGACAACGTCGTGCTACGGGGCGCAGGTTCGGACCGCACCTTCCTACAGCCGGGTTTCGCTGGGGAATCCGCCACGTGTGGCTCGGGCGGCCAATTGGTGGTCTTCACGGGACGCCAGACGAAACTGGCCATTCAGCTCACCTCCCCGGTGGCCGTCGGTGAACGCACGCTCAAGGTCGACTCGACCTCGGGACTGGCGGCGGGGCAGCGCATCATCTTCTACGAGTCACCCCCGGTGAACGATGCCGATCCCTGGCAGATGGAGACGGCCGGGGTGATGCAGGATCCGGGCACCGGTCGGGACGAACGCCATCGATGGGACGCTGGTCAAATCGTGGCCATCGATACCACCGCGAAGACCGTGACCTTCGAGCAACCATTCTCGCAGTCGTTCACCACCGCCGTCCCGTGGACCCGCCTCGACAAGGGGAACGGCAATGGCATCGAGCGCCTCACCGTCCAGGGTCGGAGCAGCACCGAGACGACACACTACCGCCTGGTCGACTTGATCCCCCAGGCCGACTTCACCATGGCCGATGTGCAAGGCCGTTGGGCGAATCGAAATTACGTCAGAGCCTCGGGTTATGACATACGAGTGGTGGGTTTCAAGGGACCGCTGGGGGATCCGGGCGGTACTGACGGCAGTTGCAAGTACAAGTTCAGCGTCTGGCGGGCCACCAACTTCACCTTCGTCGGCGGTGAGATGGGGGAGCCCACGCACAACCAGAACACTTCGTTCATCACGACCCAGCGGGCGCAGCGGACGCTGGTACGGGCCTCGAAGTTCTGGGGCAACCGCACCTACGCCTTCAACGAGCACGGGCTCGGTTCTCGGCACTTTATATTCGAGAATAACTTCGTTGCCGTGGGTCCCAATGCCGAGAAGGCGGGTGTCTTTGTCGGCAACTCCTCCTTCGGCTTTGCCGGTCCCGGCATCATCAGAAACAACACCTTCAGTGGAAACCGACGCGACATCTCCATGCAGGAGAATTCCTATGAACTCCGGATCCTCGACAACATCATGCGCAATACGGGTGACCGAGTCATCTCCGGTTACGGCTGGGCCGGCCCCGATACGAGCACCGACCTTTACGGGTCGATCAGATGGACGATCGCCCGGAACCGGATCGAAGGGGCCCAAGGCGACGGGATCGTGCTCGGTGAGGCATCGAGCCCCTGGTACCCATACCCCGGCGTCAAGGACGTGATCATCTCAACCAACCAGATAGGGGTTCGTGGAACCGCCATCCGACTCCTCGGTACCAGCACGGCCACCAAGCGCTTTCAGGTGAGCAACAACGGCGGTACCAACACCTACGTCAGGCCGGAGTTGGTAGCCGGCGACTTCTGGCACGGCAACGCCGACGGAACCAGCTTCGGTACCGCGACGAGCACCTCCTGGAGTGCTCCGTACTTCTCATGGGAGGCCCGCGACCGCGGCTGACAGCCTGGCAACAGCTTCTCCCTCACCATCCGGCCGTATGATCCCGGGGTGACTGAGGAAGGCCAGGGCCAGCAACTGGATGTGTCCAGGTTTTTGGCCGCTCTGGCTCGGCGCAAAAAGACCATCGGTGCAGTGGCGCTCACCATGGCGGGAATGGCCCTCGTCCTGTCCCTCCTGCAGCCCACGCTCTACCAGGGCGAGGCACAAATTTCCCTGGACCCCCCGGGTGAGACCGCGGTCTTCGAACCGGTGACCGCGGCCGCCCGCATTGACCCGACGGTACTGGTCGAGACCGAGCTGGAGTTCCTGAGAAGCGCCAGGGTGCGGACGCTGGTCACCGACCAACTGGGGCCGGTGCCGGAGGTCGAAGCCACTCGGGTGGGCGACACCTTGCTGATCGAGGTCACGAGCCGCAGCACCGAGCCGGAGCGAGCTGCAACGGTGACCAACGCCTACGTGCGAACGTACCTCGAGCTACGCCGTCAGCAGGCTGCCGACGACCTACTCGAAAGCGGTGAGGTCCTGCGCAGCAAGGTCGCCGAGTTGCAGTCCCAGATCGATGAGCTTGATGCCGCCGCCACTACCGGTCAGCGTGAAGCCTTGGTGGAGCAGCAGGCCCGCTTCGGTGAGCGGCTCGACCAACTCGAGATCGAAGCCGCCTTGCAGTCCGGTGGCGGCCAAGTCGTCAGTGAGGCAACAGCGCCGAGTGCACCGGTTTCCCCCACGCCGGTTCGTAATGTCCTTCTCGCGCTCGTCCTCGGCACCATGGTGGGTGCGAGTTTGGCGTTGGTGCTTGAGTACCGGGACGACTCAATAAAGACGCGGGACGATCTGGTCGACGCCATCAGGCCCATTCCTGTCCTCGCCACCATCCCGGTGGTGATGCAGTGGCAGAAGGAACCAGGGCGTCCCCACCTCGTTGCAGGCCTCCAAGCTGACGCTGTCCGGGCCGGCGAGGCATATCGAGCCTTGCGGACGGCAGTGAGCCTCCTTGGGATCGAGCGACCGCTCACGCTGTTGCAACTCACCAGCGCTCTCCCTGGTGACGGGAAGACCACGACGGTGGTGAACCTGGCCGCCGTGCTGGCCAGCGCCGGCCAACGAGTGGTCGTCGTCGACTGCGACCTCCGGCGTCCCAGTCTCCACACCGCCTTCCAGTTGGGCAACGAGGTCGGATTCACGTCGGTTCTCGCCGGTGAGGTGGAGCTGAAGGAAGCGATCCAATCCATTCGGGGTGATGGTGAGCTGGCGCTCTTGGCGTCAGGAGGCCTCGCGCCCAACCCATCAGAGCTCTTGGGCTCCAAGCGGACATCAGAGGTGCTTTTCGCCCTGCAGTCGGAGTTCGACATGGTGCTGGTCGACTCGCCGCCGGTGCTTTCGGTCACCGACGCGGCGGTGCTGAGCGTGTGGGTCGACGCCAGTCTGATCGTCACCAGCGCGGGGATCACTACCCGGAACCATCTTCGCAGTGCCCTCGAGGTCTTCCGTCAAGCGGGAGCGCCGCTGAGCGGTGCCGTTCTCAACCGGGTAGAGCTCGAACTTGGCTACGGCTACTACGGACAAGCCTACGCCCGCAGCCTGGCTTCGGACCAAGCAGAAGGCTCAGGTTCCAGCTGAAGCCATGTGAGACCCGGCTGGGGAGAGTGGCTCGCGATCTTCGAGGAGATCGGCCCGGTCGAGCGACGCCAGCGAGCGCCGGCGTGAGCCAGACCGGCTCACGCCGGCCGTCGTGGCCAGAGCCAGCAGGCTGAACAACAAGTCGGCAGAGCCGCGCAGCGTGAGATGAGGGTCAAGGACCATCAGAACGGCAAGTACGACGAGCGAGGCGAAGCTGGCTATGGCCGCAACCCCGACGGCATCGCTTCGGATCCTGGCCGCCCTGGCAGTCACCCGCAGGCTCGTCCACAAGAAGACGAAGAAGGCGACGAACAGAGGGATGCCGCCATTCCACAGCAGCCAGGTGTGCCCGCTCTCGATCCAAACGTACTGCCGCCAGAGTTCGGGGGCGGGGATGCGGGCTGAGGGGCGGACTCCGAGGACGAAGTTGAAGTTGGAGAACAGCTCTGGCCAAAAGAACGTCCGCAGGTTCTCCAGCCGACCCAGCCAGCTCGCAGGTAGCCCTTGGGCCGAATCGAAGCCGCTCAGGCGTCGCTCCACCACTGGCTGCATGGCCAAGCCGGAAACGAGGGCGACGGGCAACGCCGTCCGCACGATCCGGCCGAGTTGCCCGGTCAACAACCCCAACGCGCCAAGGACGACCACCAGGGCGATGACACCGGAGAACTGCCCGGACGCAAACCCCCCGACGACGAACAGGGCGGCGGCGGCCACCAATAGCCCTCGCCTTGAGCCGCCACGCAACAGCCATCCCACCGCGATCGCCAGATTGAACGCCATGACGTCCCCCGTGGCTATGGAGGAAGCCAGCGTCGAAGTCCCCCGGTTGATCCCGAGAGCCTGCTCGTCGGCGAAGGGCGCGTAATAGCCGGCCAGGAGTCCGGGAACGCCGAATAACTGCAGGGCTTGGAGGACAGCGACCAGGGCGACCACGCTGCCTGCGCCCATCGAGAGCCACAGGCACCTTCGCACCTGGGCCTCTGTGCGGATGCTGCACCGGACGACGAGGTAGATGCCGAAGAACTTCCAGAGCGCCAGTGCGTAGAGAACATCGTCGGCGCTGATCGCCCGGCTGCGAGCGACCATCCACAGGAGCGGTGTGACCGAACTGGTGAACGCCACCACAGCCAGTGCCACATCGATCCTCGTGACCCGCGCCCGCGGCCGTTCGCCGGACACCGAGCGAACGATGCCGCGAGCGACCAAAGCGGCACCCACCAACAACACCAGCGCCTCGCTGGGACGCAACAACGGGAGCACCAACCCGCGATCCATCCCCACGAGGAGAGGTGTGGTCGCCAACAGAACGTAGGCTCCGGTGGCAGGGCGCAACACCACCGCCACAAACAGCAGGTACGCCATCACCACGGCGATGGTGGCGGTAGGCACTCGGGTGAGCGCGGCGGTCAATGCCAGCAATCCCAGACCGGCCGCTGCCAGACGCACGACGCCAGCCCCCAGCCGGCTTCCCGTCGCATCCACGCCACGCAGCGGCGGCACGATCGAGGGCAGGGCCGACTCGGCCGTGATCGGCACGGCGTGAGGAGGAAACGCTACGTTTGCGAGGGATACCCGTGGTACCCGCCGGAACGGCCGACCCGGAGCCGGGCGTTGGAGGCGAGGGTGTCGGTCAGCAGGTCTAGGGGGCGGCACTTGAGTCCCAGGCATACGGCCGATCGAAGTGCCCTGCGAAGCAGTCCATCTGGTCACGCCGGCCGATGATTCGGGCGGGGTTGCCCACCACCACGTCACCAGCAGCGACCGAGCGGGTCACCACCGAACCCGCACCCACCAGGGCACCCACCCCCACCACCACACCGGGCAGGAGGGTGACTCCCCCTCCCACACTCGCACGGTCCTCCACACACGGGCCTCGGACGCAGTCGAGGTAACGGGGGCAAGGTGGATGGGGATCGTCGGTGAAAACCACACGCGGCCCGATGAAGACGTCGTCACCCACTGCTGCCGAAGACAGGAACCCTCCGGAGTGGATTCGCGTGTTGCGCCCGATCCTGTTCCCGGGCTCCAGATGGGCGCCAGAGCCAACTGAGGATCCTGCGCCAACCACGTTTCCCTCGCGTACCAGCGAGCTGTGGCCGACGTGGACGCCGGCGCCCAGGGTCGATCCCAGGTACACCACGGCGTACGCCCGCACGATCACGCCCGGACCCAGTACAAGGGGGGCCTCGTCCGGATTGGCCGTGGGGTGACCGAGGACGCACGGTCCCAGGATGCGGGCTCCCTCCAAACCCACCACCGGGCCGAGGATCTCGATGCCGTTCACACCGTGGATGTTGAAATCATGAGGCGAGTCGCCCCGTCGCGTAGCCGGACCTGCCTGCTTCAGGTACGGCCGTCTCGACATCTACTGGCCATCCACCCTCTTGCCACGACCGCTCCGCTGCCTCCAGCGCTTCCACGACGTGAAGGCCGAACCGGCCATCGGAGCGGCAGGTCTCTGTTCCGTCGATGCAAGCCAGGAAATGAGCCAGTTCCTGAGCCAACGGCTCGCGGGCGGGAATGAAGGGTGCCTGGACGTCGCCATGGCGGTAGGTGAGCTGGTGCTCGCCGAAGCCCTCGGGATCGGGGATAACCACACCCTTGTCATAGATCTTGACCGGCTCTTCGTTGTTGAGGTCGTCGTAGACCATCATCTGGCGATCGCCGACCAAGACGGTGCTGCGGGTCTTGCGGGGCGCCAGCCAGGAGACGTCCACCGATGCGACGATCCCCGAGGCGAAGGAGAGGTTCACGAAAGCGACGTCGAGGGAGCCAGACCTCACCACGCACCGGCCCGAGGTCTGGGCCGAGACAGGGAACTCGCCGAGCAGATGGAAAAGGATGGAGAAGTCGTGTGGGGCCAAGTCCCAGATCACCCCGACGTCCCGCTGATGCAGCCCGAGGTTCAACCGGGACGAGGTGGCGTACTGCACGGAGCCCAGCCTGCCCTCCTGCAGGTACTCCCGCATGCGCTCCACCCGAGGACTGAACAGGAAGGTGTGTCCCACCATCAACACCCGTCCCCGTTCTTCGGCACAGGACACCAGGTCGATGGCCTCGACCACCGAGGCGGCCAGGGGCTTTTCCACCAGGACGTGGCGCCCGGCATCGAGGGCGGCTCGGACCAGCGCGGCGTGGGAGCTGACCGGGGTGGCCACGATGACCGCCCCGACCTCGTCGTCATCCAGGGCCTGGTCGAGTGAGAGGCAGTACGCCACACTCGGATACTGAGGGATCACGGCGGCGATGCGGTCGAGCGACTTCTCGACCACCACCACTGACCCGGGACCGACCAGCGCCACCAGGTTCCGCAACAGGTTCGGGCCCCAGTACCCGAGACCGACGATCGCAATCTTCATCGTGTCGTCTCGATGGCCGTTCCCAGCGCGTCGGCGCACCGGTCGACGAGGGCGTCGGTGATCCCGGGGAACAGTGGAAGGGAGAGGACGCTGTCGGCCAATGCCTCGGCATGGGGATGGGTTCCCTTGCCACCTAGATGGGGACAGGCGGGCTGGAGGTGGATGGGGGTGGGGTAATGGACGGACGCACCAACTCCAGCGGTGTGCAAGTGGGTGAGCACGGCGTTTCGCCTCGGCACACGAGCGACAAGCAGGTGGTAGGCGTGACGAGCCCCCTCTGCAGTCTTCACCAAGTCGACCTCCTCCACCCCCGCCAGCCGTTGGCGATAGCGCGACACCCCCCGGCGACGCTCCGCCTGGGCGACTTGAAAGTGCGGAAGCTTGGCCGTGAGGAACGCCGCTTGAAGCTCGTCCAGCCGCTCACAGAAGCCGGAGACGAGATGGACCCCTCGGGGCTCTTCACCGTGACTGCGGAGCAGCCGAACCCGACGGGCCAGGCCCGCATCGGCGGTCGTGACCGCTCCACCGTCGCCCAGGGCCCCCAGGTTCTTGCCGGGATAGAAGCTGAAGCCGGCGGCGTCACCCAGCGAGCCGGCCGGGCGCTCGTGCCAGGCTCCTCCCAACGCCTGAGCGGCGTCCTCGAGCAGGAACAGCCCGTGGCGGTCGGCGATCGCCCGGAAGCGGTCGGCATCGAACGGCTGGCCGTACAGGTCCACGGCGGCGATGGCCGCCGTACGCGGGGTGACCGCCGCTTCCACCGCCTCAGGGTCCAACAGGGCGGTGTACGGATCCACGTCGGCCAGCACCGGCATAGCGCCTGCGGCCACCACCGCCTCGGCCGTTGCGAAAAAGGTGTTGGGCGGAAGGATGACCTCGTCCCCCGGTCCCACGCCAGCGGCGAACAGGGCAAGGTGCAGCGCCACGGTTCCCGACCCCACCGCCACGACGTGGGGAGCGCCGACCAGCTCGGCCAGCACCTCCTCCAGATGCTCGACCTCCCTCCCGCCCACGAAGGAAGACGAAGCCAGCACCCGCTCGAAGGCGGCGCGGAGGTCGTCGGCCAGAACCTGATGTCCGAGCTCGAGATCGACCAGAGGTACAGGGCGTTCCAGCGTCACGGGGCGGCTCACGCCGTGTCCCTGCTCCAAAGCACCGCCTTCGGGGTCCGCAACAGGATCTTGACGTCGAGCAGCGGGCTCCACTCACGCCAGTACCGCAAGTCGAGCTCGACCATCTCCTCAAAGGAGAGACGACTGCGACCGCTCACCTGCCACAGCCCGGTAAGGCCCGGTTTCGCGGCCATTCGGCCCCACGCAACGTCGTCGTACAGCGCTGCTTCCTCCGACAGCGGGGGCCTCGGACCCACCACGCTCATCTCTCCGCGGAGGACGTTCCACAGCTGTGGCAACTCGTCGATGCTGAAGCTGCGCAACAGCCGCCCGACCGTGGTTCTCCGGTCGTCATCGACGATCTTGTAGAGGCCGTCCTGAGGCTCGCCCTCACCACAGATGAGCGCGGCCACATAGGTGCGGTGCTCCTGGTCGTCGTTTCCCACCCGCATGGTCCGCAGCTTGAGGAGGCGGAACGGGCGACCGGACTGACCGACCCGCGTCTGCACGAAGAAGGCACCGCCCCGGCTCTCGGCCATGACGGCCGCCGCGGCCAGGATCAGGATGGGAAGGGTGGCCAGCAGCGCCAACGTGGCCACGGTCAGGTCGACGGCCCGTTTGACCAGCCGCCACATGATCGGCAGGTCGCCCGGTCGGGCTCCGACCGTCGCTCCGGCCCGGCAGGGGGCCGTCGGCACGCCGCTCTGACCGACCCCAGCTCCGGGCGACGCCGATGGGCCGGAGGCCCGGCCCATCCCTTCGGCGCGGTCGACCGGGCTGGTTTCGGCCTTCCCAATGGCGATCATTGGTTTCGAGGTCTGGGAGGGAGCTGGTTCGCCGGTGCCTCAGGCCCGAGTGACACGTCGACGAACGCGCAGCATGAGCCCACCGGCAGCGATGGCGCCGACGCCCATAACAGTGAGGCCGACGACATCGCCGCCGGTCACAGCCAGTCCCTGCCCGCCGGAGCGAGACGCCACCTGGCGGCTCGAGCCATCCCCAGCGGCTCCGGCAACCGAGCGGACACCGCTGCCGCCGCTGCTCGTGGCATCGACCACCGGCGAGGTCTGAACGTCCGTCGGCGCCCCGGTGAGAGGCGGTTCGGGCGTCACGTACTGCGCCGATGCGGGCCCGGCGGAGCCGATCGACCACAGGATCGTGGCGACGGCGGCGAGGAGTAACCGCCGGGCACGAGTCTCTCGTGAGGTCGCTACTGGAACACCACTGTCGAATGCCGTTCGCATCTCGTCCGCCCTTGTTGTCGACTCGACATCGTGCCGGGCTGACGAGACTTGCCCGAGCTGCAGCGCTGCGCTGATGCTACTGACGGCTCGATCGTTGCCTCATGACGTTTCGGCGTCTTTTTCCAAGAACAGAGGTCACCAGTCCACCTCCTCAGCGTGGTCGTCTGCCCAGCTCCGTTCCTGCCACTGCCACTCGATCGGGGGCACCCGGGCGGAGGGCAGCACGTCGAACCTCCCCGAGCCGGGCGGCAGCTCGAAGCGCAAGGTGAGGCTCCGCTGCTCGCCTCGCGGCACCTCCACGGGCACGGCGACCACCCTCGTCGGCCCGTCGGCTCCGGCCACCGCCAGCGAGTCGTAGCCGTCGAATCGTCCGGCCCCTGCGGCGCCGGGCAGGGTGGCGGCCACCAGGCCGACGTAGGTCCCCGGCGCCACCTGGAGCGGCGGCGTCGGTCCGAGGATGTAGGGCGGTTCGTCGGCGCTGACGGTGTTCTCCAGGGTCACCTTCACCGACACGGCAGTGGTGTCAGGGCCGGGCTCGACGGTGATGTCGCCGACGACGTCGAGGAAGGGGTCCAGCTTGTTGCCCCCTCGGTTGAGCACCGCCACCATCAGGTCGTCGGCCTCCACGGCACCGTCAACCCCCATCGCCTCCCACCCCTGTTGGATCTCCCCTTCGCTGGACCATGCCAGGAGGTGGCGACCGGCGGCGGCGGAGGCCAATTCCTCGGCGAGAAGGGCGCCATCGAGCTCCGGGCGCTCCAGGGCCTCCAGCGCCACTCGCGCCACCCCGCCGAGACGGCTGCGGCGCTCGGCCTGGGCTGCCTCGTCCTGGCCGTCCAGCCCCACGTACTGGTCGTGCAGAAGGTCCTGGACCACGGTGTCGGCTCCGATCGTCTGACCCTCGACCACGACCGGTCCCGTCGCCATCAGCACGGCCTCGAGCGCCAGCACGTCCACCGCCAGCACTCCGTCCACATTCCGACCCGTGGCTTCGGTCCACATGCGCGCCGCCAGAGGAGCGGTCACATCGAAGCGAGGTGACACCCCGAGGTTGCGCCACTCCCGCCCCGGCTCCAACCAGCCCCACCGAGCGGCGAGATCACCGTCGATCGGAACCGACTCGGGCAGCTGGAAGTCGAACGTGGGGACGATCTCGCCCACGGCCAGGCGACCGTCGCTGACGGTCACGGTGCCGACGGTGAGGAACATGCCCGAGCCGGCCCGCATCTCGGCGTTGTTCCCGAGGAGGAGCAGTTGGGTGGAGTTCCCGGCGAGCAGTTCGGCCATGCCGGCGGTCGCATCCCGGGCTCGCTCGGCCGAGCCCCGCAGCGCGGCCAGTTCCTCGACCGCCCGGGCCCGACCCTCGGCCAAGGGTCCCACCAGCCCCTCCTCAGGGCCGAGGTCCACGGTCCCCAGCCGCTCGTCGGCCTTCCTCGCCACCTCGGCCACGTCGGCCAGCAGACGGGCCCGGTCGGGACCGGACGGCAGCCCGTCCCCCAGTCGCCCCCGAACCTCCTCCAGCGCGTCGGAAGCGGTGCCCGCCACCTCGCCACCGGCATCGCTCAGGTGGTCGACCGAGCGCAGCTGGCGACCGATGACCGGCAGGGCCCGAAGCGGTGACACCAAGGGGGAGCGCACCCGAGCCCGGGCCGTGTCGAAGTGGGCCTCGGCATCCCGGAGACGGGCCGTGACCTGGGGCGATCGCAGCGTGGAAGCCCCGGCATCCGCCCGTACCTCCTCGAGGGTGACCACACCGGCTCGGGCCGAGACCGCCGCCCCGGCCAGAGTCACGCCCACCACCGCCATCCAGACCACCACCCCGGCGCCGATCACGAGCCAGATTCGGCGGCGCCCCCTCCGTGGTCCTTCGCCGCCCGCCGGCGGCGCTGCCGCTGGACCGGCGGGGCCGCCTTCCTCAATGGAAGGTGAGGCCACCGTGGGCTACTGGCCCGAGTAGGGGGTGAACTTCGAGCACAGGGCCGCCACCTCGTCACGCACGGCCGCCAGCGAGCCTTCGTCGTCGGTGGCCCGCAGCACCCGGGCGATCAGGCCGGCCACGGTGACCATCTCCTCGGCGCCCATGCCGGCGGTGGTCATGGCCGGGGTTCCCAGCCGCAGACCGCTGGTGACGAAGGGCGACCGGGGGTCGTAGGGGATGGTGTTCTTGTTGCAGGTGATGCCGGCCCGGTCGAGCGCCTCCTGGGCGGCCTTGCCCGTGAGCTCGGCGTCGAAGGGGCGCAGGTCCACCAGCACGAGGTGGTTCTCGGTGCCCCCCGAGACCAAGCGGAAGCCTTCGGTGGCCAGGGCCCGGGCCAGGGCCTCGGCGTTGGTGACCACCTGGGCGGCGTAGGTGCGGAACTCGGGCTGGGCCGCCTCGAAGAAGGCGGCTGCCTTGGCCGCCACCACGTGCTCGAGCGGGCCCCCCTGGAGGGTGGGGAAGACCGCCTTGTCGATGGCCTTGGCGTGCTCGGCCCGGGCCAGGATGCATCCGCCCCGGGGGCCGCGCAGGGTCTTGTGGGTGGTGAAGGTGACGACGTCGGCCAGCGGCACCGGGCTGGGATAGGCGCCGCCGGCGATGAGCCCGGCGTAGTGGGCCGCGTCGAAGAGGAACCGGGCTCCCACCTCGTCGGCGATCTGGCGGAAGACGGCGGCGTCGATGACCCGGGGGTAGGCGGTGGCGCCGGCGATGATGAGCTTGGGCCGGTGCTCGAGGGCCAGGTCGCGCACTTCGTCGTAGTCGATGCGCTCGTCGGTGCGGGTCACGCCGTAGGTGACGCCCTGGTACCAGCTCCCGCTGATGTTCACGGCCTGACCGTGGCTGAGGTGGCCGCCCTGGTCGAGGCGCATGCCGAGCAGTGCGTCACCCGGCTGCAGCAGGGCCAGGCACACGGCCAGGTTGGCGTTGGATCCCGAGTGGGGCTGGACGTTGGCGTGCTCGGCCCCGAAGAGGGCCGTCACCCGCTGGCGGGCCAGGTCCTCGGCCTGGTCGATGAACTGGTTGCCGCCGTAGAAGCGCCGGCCGGGATAGCCCTCGGAGTACTTGTTGGTCAGCACCGAGCCGGTGGTGGCCAGGACGGCCGGCGAGGTGAAGTTCTCGGAGGCGATGAGCTGGAGCGTGGTGTTCTGGCGGTCCAGCTCCCGGTCGAGGATGGCGGCCAGCTCGTGATCGTGGCCACCCGGCCACCGCCCGCTCACGGGGCCGACTGGTCGTGTTCGAGGGCGGTGATCTTGTCGATGCGCTGGGCGTGGCGGCCACCCTCCCAGCTGGTGGCCAAAAAGGCCTGCAAAGACTCCTGGGCCACCTCGGGACCGACCAGCCGGGCGCCCAGGCACAACACGTTGGCGTCGTTGTGCTCCTTGGCCAGGCGGGCCGAGGTGACGTCGTGGACCACCGCGGCACGGACCCCGTCGACCTTGTTGGCGGCCATGGAGATGCCGATGCCCGTGCCGCAGACGCAGACCCCGAGCTCGCTGGCGCCCGACGCCACCGCCCGGCCCACGGCGGCGCCGAAGTCGGGGTAGTCGACCCGCTCCTCGTCGATGGTGCCCAGGTCGTCGACCTGGTGGCCGCCGTCGACCAAAAAGGCGCACAGCTCCTGTTTGAGCGGGAAACCGGCATGGTCGGATCCGATGGCGATGCGCATCTCAGGGCTCCTTGGTTCTCGATGTGGCCACGGGGCGGTCGGCGGGCTGGATGGCGGCGGGCACGAAGGCCAGGTCGACCAGGCGCCCGATCAGGTCGTGGAGCTCGGCCGCGGTGGCCTCGTAGACGTGGTTAGGTGCGCCGATGGGGTCCTCCACGTCGTCCACCGGATTGTCACCCAGCAGCTCGTTGGTACGCCGCCCCTGGTGCACCCGGGCCAACCAATCCTCCAGGGGCTGGCCCGCTCGACGGGGTCCGCAGGCCTCGCCCCGGCGGACCAGCTCCTTCAGCGTGAAGGTCCGGGGCCAGGCCTGGGGGTGGGCCAGCACCGCCTCCCGCACGTGGCGCCGGGCCATGGCGACCACCAGATCGGCGCGGTCCAGGTGCTCAGCGGTGAAGGCCCGGCTGCGGTGGCGCCCGAGGTCCAGCCCCCGTGCCGCCATGGCCCGCACCGACCCCGGCTCGGCGGGGACCCCGCCGGGCAGCTCGCCGGCGGAGGACACCGCGGCCTCGACACCCAATTCGTCGAGACGTTGACGGAGCAGGACTTCGGCGATCGGGGAACGACACCGGTTGCCGGTGCACAGCACGAGGATCTCGATGAGCCAAGTCTAGGAGGCTGCGTGCCGGAGCAGACGTGCATAGCCCGAGCCCCCCATTCGCCCACCAGCACCAAGGCCGGGACCACCACCCGGTTCTCGTCACCACTCGGTGAGGAGGACCTCGGAGGCCACCGCGCCCTCACGCAACACCCGCATCTCCCCGGAGCTCCAGGCCACCACCGTCGACGGCGCCCCGGTACAGGGCCCACCGTCGAGGACCATGGCCACCTCGGACCCGAGCTGGGTGACCACCTCGGTGGCGGTGAGCGGGGTGGGGCGACCGTGGAGGTTGGCGCTGGTCACGGCCAGAGGTCCGACCGCCGCAGCCAGGGCCACGGGCACCGGGTGGGCCGGCAGGCGCAGGCCGATGGTGGTGTCATCCTGGCCACCCAGGTCGAGGCCGAGGCCCGGCCGGCGGGGGACCACCATGGTCAGCCCGCCCGGCCACCACCGGTCCATGAGCCGGCGCACTTCGCTCGGGAGGCCGTCGGCGGCCAGGGCGAGCGCCTGGTCGACGTCGGCCACCAGCACCGGGAGGGCCACGTCGACAGGCCGGCGCTTGACGGCGAACAATGCCGTGGTCTGTTGCGGCCGGGCCGCCAGGCCGTACACGGTGTCGGTGGGGACGACGACCGGTCGGCCTTCCCGCAGGGCCTCCACGGCACGGGCCAGGGCCGCCGCCGGAGGGGGGACACCGGTGACGTCGAGGATGTGGGGCACCCTCGCTCAGCCCCTGCGGCCGGTGAGCGGCGGCGGGCGCCGGCCCGGGCCGGGGAAGCGACGGGGGCCGGTCACCACCGGCGGGCCACCAGGACGCGGTCCTGGCCGGCCAGGTCGGGGCGGACGTCGGCGGCGGTGAAGCCGGCCGAGCGGGCCGCCACCACCATGGCCTCGGCCTGGTGGGGGGCCAGCTCCAGCACCAACGACCCCGCCGGCGACAGCCATTCGGGCGCCTCGGCCACGATTCGAGCCAGGTGCTCCGTCCCCGCAGGGCCGGCCACCAGCGCTTCCTCGGGCTCCCAG
This sequence comes from Acidimicrobiales bacterium, assembly GCA_030446545.1. Taxonomy (GTDB): domain Bacteria; phylum Actinomycetota; class Acidimicrobiia; order Acidimicrobiales; family CADCSY01; genus JADDRA01. Next base: position 73,166 of record JAUJNB010000013.1, read on the forward strand.
TCGGCCACCTCGGCGGGCAGGGGGTCGGCCGTGGCCACGTAGGGAGGGTTGGCCACCACCAGGTCGACCCGACCGGCCAGATCGGCGGGCAGGGCCCCGAACCAGTCTCCCTCGGCCAGGCGCACGCGCGCCGCGGGCCGACCGATGCCGGCCAGGTTGGCCCGGGCCACGGCCAGGGCGGCGGGCGACACGTCGGTGGCCCACACCGACGCGGTCACCACCTCGACCGCCAACGACAGGGCGATCGCTCCCGATCCGGTCCCCAGGTCGACGGCCACGCTGGGGGCGGTCCCGGCGGCGGTGCCCAGCTCGGCCAGCGCCACCTCCACCACCTGTTCGGTCTCGGGCCGGGGGATGAGCACCCGGGCATCGACCAGGAGGTCGAGGTGGCGAAAGCCCCAACACCCGACCACGTACTGCAGGGGTTCGCCTCGGGCCCGCCGGGAGACCATGGCGTCGAGGTGGGCCACGCCCCGCTGGGGCGCCGGCCGGTCGAGGCCCATCACCAGTTCGACCCCCTCGAGGCCCGACGCCCGCTCCACCAGTCGACGGGCATCCACGCCGGGACTGGCCACGCCGGCGCCGGCCAGCACCGCCTCGGCCTCGGCCAACAGCCGCCGCCACCTCACCGGCTGCCCGTTGGTGGGCAAGAGGAGTCGCTCAGCCACGCCGATCACCCAGCACGCGACGGGTCAGTCGCCCGCCAGCTGGCGGGCCCGCTCGTCCTGGCGCAGGGCGTCGATCACGTCACCCAGCTCGCCCTGGAGGACCTTGTCGAGGTTGTAGCTGGTGAAGTTGATGCGGTGGTCCGAGACCCGGTTCTCCTTGTAGTTGTAGGTGCGGATCTTCTCCGATCGGCCGCCGCCGCCCACCTGGCCCCGGCGCTGCTCTGACAGCTCGGCCGACTGACGGTCCTGCTCGGCTTTGAGCAGGCGCGAGCGCAGCACCACCAGGGCCTTGGCCCGGTTCTGGATCTGGCTCTTCTCGTCCTGCATGGCCACCACCAACCCGGTGGGTCGATGGGTGATGCGCACGGCCGAGTCGGTGGTGTTGACGCTCTGGCCGCCCGGTCCCGACGACCGGTAGACGTCGATCTGCAGGTCACCGGGGTCGATGCGCACGTCGACCTCCTCGGCCTCGGGCAGCACCGTGACCGTGGCCGAGGAGGTGTGCACCCGGCCCTGGCTCTCGGTGACCGGCACCCGCTGCACCCGATGGGGCCCGCCCTCGTGCTTGAGGTGGGACCAGGCGTCGTCGCCCTTGACGAGGAAGGTCACCTCGTTGAGGCCGCCCATGTCCGAGGACTCACTGTTGAGGACCTCGAGCCTCCAGCCCTGGCGAGCGGCGTAGCCCTGGTACATCTCGTACAGGTCCTTGGCGAAGAGGTTGGCCTCCTCCCCGCCCTCGGCCCCCCGCAGCTCCATGATGACGTTGCGGCCGTCGTTGGGGTCCTTGGGTGACAGCAACACCTTGAGCTCGGCCTCGAGGCGGGCCATGGTGGCCTCGGCGTCGTCGACCTCGGCCCGCACCACGTCGCGGTCGGCCCCGGTGGCGTCGACCAGCATCTCTTGGGCCGTGACCAGGTCGTCGCTGGCCTGGTGATAGGCCCGGCTGGTGGCCACGATGGGCTCGAGCTCCTTGTGGCGCCGGGTCAGGGCGACATAGGCCTCCTGGTCGGCGAACACGTCGGGCTCCGACAGCCGTACCTCGATCGAGGTGAGCTCGTCGTTGAGGGCGGCCAGACGCTCGAACATCACCCCTGAGGGTAGAGGGCGAAGCCCGACCTGGCCGCCGCGTCCCGCAGCGACACGTCGAAGCAGGCGAAGGTGTCGCAACCCGCATCGGCACCTCGGGCCGCTTCGGCCGACGCCAGTTGGACGGCGTCATAGGCCCGCAGCCCTGCTGTCCCGGTCAGACGGGCGGCGGCGTCGAGCACCTCCGGAGAGACTTGAACGATCCGAAATCGAGAATCGCTGTCGTCGGTGCCGAAGAAGTCCTCCTCGAAGCCGGCCACCAACCTGGCGGCAGTTGAAGTATCGATCTCGGTCAGCCGATGCTTTCGCCATACCGCCGATGGCACCTCAACCCTCGCCATCGCAGATACGACGATCTGCTCGAGGCGTCGGACGGACTCGTGACCCGACTCGTCGACGTAGAGCTTGACCAAGGCCGACGAGTCGGCGAAGGCGCTCAGTCGCCGCGGTCCTGAGAGACGATGTCCGAGAGCAACGTACCCTTCCCGGCGGCAGCTCGAGCTTGGGCTAGCAGCTCTGGATCCTGGCGAGGCCGGTTCAACGGTGGAGGTTCGTACAACAGACCAGCTTGCCGGAGCCGCTCACGCAGGCGGTCGGCTTCGTCGCCGGCGAAGTCGGGATCCACCAGGGCCCGCAGGCCGGAGACCACCAAGGCGTTGACGCTCCGGCCCTCCTCCGCTGCCTTGGCCTTCAGGTGGCGAGCCAGGTCGTCGTCGAGGCGAAGCGTCAGTTGGGCCATGTAGGCACGGTAGCAGGCATGCCTACATGTACCCGCCGAGATCTACTCGGTGCTGGTGCCGGCCCCCTTGCGCTGGCCGTAGCGGCGCTGGAAGCGCTCCACCCGACCACCGCTGTCGATCAGGCGCTGCTTGCCGGTGAAGAAGGGGTGGCAGACGTTGCACAGCTCGACCCGGAGCTTGGGCTCGGTGGAACGGGTCGTGAAGGTGCTGCCACAGGAGCAGGTCACGGCAGCTTCCTGGTACTCGGGATGGATGTCGGCTCTCATGGGCTTCCTCTCGTTGCTGGTGCTGATCGGTGAATGGTGAGACGGCCGACCCGTCAGGCTCCGGGCCCACCGGCCTTGGCCGCCTCGGCCAGGAACTGGTCGTTGGATGCGAAGGTGCGCATGCCGTCCATGAGGCGTTCCAGGGCGGCGCTGGGCGATGCTCCGTCGGCCGACAAGGCGTTGAGCGCCCGCCGCACCCGCCACACCTGCTGGAGCTGCTTGCGGTCGAACAACAGCTCCTCGTGGCGGGTGGAGGAGGCGTCGACATCGATGGCCGGGTAGATGCGGCGCTCGGCCAGGCGGCGGTCGAGGCGCAACTCCATGTTCCCGGTGCCCTTGAACTCCTCGAAGATGACCTCGTCCATCTTGGAGCCGGTCTCGATGAGGGCGGTGGCCAGGATGGTGAGCGACCCGCCCTCCTCGATGTTGCGGGCGGCGCCGAAGAACTTCTTGGGCGGGTAGAGGGCTCCGGTGTCGATACCACCCGACATGATGCGTCCGGTGGCGGGAGCGGCCAGGTTGTAGGCCCGGGCCAGGCGGGTGATCCCGTCGAGGACGATGACCACGTCGCGCCCCTCCTCCACCAGACGCTTGGCCCGTTCGATGCCGAGCTCGGTCACCTGGGTGTGCTCGTCCGAAGGACGATCAAAGGTGGAGGCGATCACCTCCCCGCCGGTGGAGCGACGCATGTCGGTGACCTCCTCGGGCCGCTCGTCGACGAGCAGGACCATGAGGTGCACGTCGGGGTTGTTGGCCTCGATGGACCTCACGATCTGCTTCATGATCGTGGTCTTGCCCGCCTTCGGAGGCGACACGATGAGGCCGCGCTGGCCCTTGCCGATGGGCGCCACCAGGTCGACGATGCGCGCCGTCATGTTCGAGGCGTCGCTCGGGGTCTCGAGCTTGAGCTGCTCGTCGGGGAACAGCGGGGTCAGATCCTCGAAACGGGGGCGACGCCTGGCCTCCTCGGGGTCCTTGCCGTTGACCAGGTCGGCGCGCAGCAGGGCCGGGTTCTTCTCGGTGCGGTTGGCCGGCCGGCTCGTCCCGGTCAGGTGGTCCCCTTGCGCAGCCCGAACTGGCGCACCTGCTTGACCGACACGTAGATGTCGTCGGCGCTGGCCAGGTACCCCTTGGTGCGCAGGAAGCCGTAGCCCTCGTCGCGTAGGTCGAGCAGGCCGGCGCACACCACCGGGTCCCCCGACCACGTCTCCTCGGTGCGAGGATCGCCCTGCCCCCGGTCGTTCTGGCCGCCCTGGCCACCCTGGCCGCCCTGGCCCCGTTCACGGTCACGGCCCCGTCGACGACGACGCCGGTTGCCCTCTCCCCCCTCCCCGCTCTCGCCGGCGCGAGGGTCGCTGCGGGCGCCCCTTCCCTGGTCCCGGTCCTGGTCTCCCGAGGTCGGGCCACGGTCGTCCCCGGAGGGTCGGCCGGAGGGTTCCCCGGGGGCACCGAGTCGCGCCGCCGACCGGTCGTCGGTCGTGGACCGATCGGACGTGCCTCCGCCTCCTTCGGCACCGCCGGAGGTCGACTCCTCGTGGCCGACATCCCCCGTCTCCCGGTCGGGCCCCTCACTCGGCGCAAGTCGGCCGGAGGTGTCGGTGGTGGTGGGCTCCGAACCGTTGGCCACCGCGCCGTTGACGGTCATACCGGTGGCATCGGGTTCGGGCCCGCCCAACTCGGTGGTGGAGGAGCCGCGGGGCCGGCGGCGGGCCCGTGGGGGAGGTGTGACCCCGGCCTCGGTCGGTTCCGGGGCGGCGGTGCCATTGGCCGACGGGGCCGGCCCGTCGGGAGCTCCCCGGTCCGATCCGGCGGCGTCCGATCCGGCGGCGCTCGATTCGAGAGCGTCCGATCCGGCCGTGTCCGATCCCGCCGTGTCCGATCCGGCGGTGGTGGACGGGATCCCCGCCGTGGTCAGGATGAGGTCGACCAGATCGGCCTTGCGGGCCCGGGCCGGAGGCCGGGCGCCCATGGCCCGGGCGATGGCTTGGAGCTCGTCACGCTCCTTGCGCTCGAGGACCGATCGTTCGAGGACCGACTCGCTCATGGCGTACCTCTGTTCTTGGTTCAGGGGAATGGCCGTCGTGATCGACGCCAACCCGGTGATGGTGCAGTGCAACGCCACGCCTCCCGCCGACCGGTGCGCCACCGAGGCGGCCGGGACGGAACCCAAAGATCAAGCCGTGGCGCCAACGCGTGCGTCCCGACGCTCGACACGAAACCGAAGCGCAACCCCGGAGGGAGAGTAGGCGTGCACGCCGGAAAAGAATCGACGCCTGAAACAGAGGCGCTTCGCCACTACCCCCAGTGCTGGCCCCGGACGATTCCGCACGAACAACGCTTACGACGTTCGGGATGGCGCACGATGCCTCGCTTATGGTACCGGCCTGGTACGCCGTCGGCAACACCACGCCTCCGGGGCGACGGCGGCTACTTCTTGTCGGGCTGGTAGAAGGGGTTGTCGCCGGCGGCGTGGTCGGTGACGTCGACCACGTTGGCGATCTCGGGGATGCGGTCCTCCACCGTGGCCTTGATCCCCTCGGTCAGGGTGAGTTGGGCCAGGCCACATCCCTGGCAGCCCCCACCCATGATCATGAAGGCGGTCTCGCCCTCGACCCGGTCCACGGCGGCGAACCCGCCGTGCATGGCCAACATGGGGTTGATCTCCCCGTCGAGCAACTGCTGGAGACGCTCCTCGACGCTGCCCTCCAAGTGGACCGTCCCGCCGTCGGGGCCACCGGCACCGAGCGTGGGCCGGGGCCGGTTGGGGTTTCGCAGCACCAAACCGGTGGGCTCCACGTGGTCGAGGGTGGCGCCCCGCAGCTTGGGAACCGACGGCTCGGGGACCAGCACCGGCAGTGTCTCGCTGGGGCCGAGGGAGTCGCCGTCGAGCGCCTCGGCCACCGGGCAAAAGGTCAACTCGTAGAGGTAGTCGCTCGCCGCCTCGCCCACCACCTCCACCCGCAGGGCCAGGTCGTCCCCCTCGGGCTCGGTGGCCCTCGTCTCGAGGATGACCCGGCGAGCAGCGTCGGTCACGGTGATGAGCGAGCGCTCGGTCGGGGTCGTCTGGGCCGACATGCCCCGAGGGTAGCGGTGCGGTGGTGCGGTGATGCTGTGGCAGCCTGGCGGCCATGGCCTTGGCGCCCCCAGAACACGACGCCGTGGTCGTGGGCGCCGGCCCCAACGGGCTGGCCGCCGCGGTGGAGCTGGCGGGTGCCGGCGCATCGGTGCTGGTCGTCGAACGACACGAGCGCCCCGGCGGCGGGTGCCGGTCAGGCGAGCTGACGCTCCCCGGCTTCGTCCACGACGTGTGCTCGGCGGTCCACCCCCTCGGCGTCGCCTCACCCTTCCTACGGTCCCTGCCCCTGGCCGACCACGGGCTGACCTGGCTGCACCCCGAGGTCCTGGCCGCCCACCCCCTCGACGACGGGACCGCCGGGGTCCTCCTGCCCGGGGTCGACGAGACGGCCCGGGCCATGGACGATCCGACCTGGGGCCGGCTCTTCGGTCCGGTCCTGGCCCACTGGGACGCGGTGCTCGACGGCGTCCTGGCCCCGATGCTGCGCCCACCCCGCCACCCCCTGGCCCTGGCCCGGTTCGGCCTGCGGGCGCTGTGGCCGGCCACCACCCTGGCCCGGCGGACCCTGAAAACCGAAGCCGCACAGGCCCTTTTCGCCGGCATCGCGGCCCACACCGTCAACGCCCTGGAACGGCCGCTGACCTCGGCGGCGGGGATCCTGCTGGCCGGCGCCGGCCACGCCTCGGGGTGGCCCGTCGCCCGGGGTGGCTCCCAGGCCATCGTCGACGCCCTGGCCGCCCACCTGGCCCACCTGGGCGGGCGCATCGAGACAGGTCGCCAGGTCGACCGCATCGAGGAGCTGCCCTCCGCCCGGGCCTACCTGTTCGACACGACCGCCGGGGCCCTGGCCACCATCGCCGGGAACCGCTTCTCCCCCTCCTACCGTCGCCGCCTCAACCGCTTCCGTCAGGGGCCGGGTGTGTTCAAGATCGACTACGCCCTCGACGGGCCGGTCCCCTGGACGGCCGAGCCGTGCCGGCGGGCGGGGACGGTCCACGTTGGAGGCACCCTGGACGAGGTGGCCCAGGCCGAAGCCGAGGTGGCCCGCGGTCGCCATCCCGAGCGCCCCTTCGTGTTGGCCGCCCAGCAGTCGGTGGTCGACCCGACCCGGGCCCCGGCCGGGCGCCACACCCTGTGGGCCTACTGCCACGTCCCGGCCGGCTCCCCGCTCGACGTGACCGGCGCCGTCGAAGCCCAGTTGGAACGCTTCGCCCCCGGGTTCGCCGACCTCGTCCTGGCCCGGGCCGTCACCACCCCGGCCCAACTCGAGGCCTACAACCCCAATTGCGTCGGCGGCGACGTCGCCGGCGGGGCCAACGACGGTCTCCAGCTCCTGTTCCGCCCGGTGGCATCGGGCCATCCCCACCGCACGCCCGCACCCGACATCTTCTTGTGCTCCTCCTCGACCCCCCCTGGCGGCGGCACCCACGGGATGTGCGGGTACTGGGCGGCCAGAGAGGCCCTGCGCCACCTCGACGGCACCGAAGCCGAGCCGGCGGGAAGGCCCTGAACGGCGATGCTCGAACGCGTAGGCTGACCTGGTGACGCTGGTCGCCGCCCACTCGTCGGGGCTCTTGGGCTTCATCCGCTACGCCTTCATGCCCAACCACCTGGGCTACTGCGGGGGCAACGAGCAGGAGCTGCTCTTCGAGCACGCCGCCGCCGGGCAGTCCGACCAACGTCTGGCCCCGCTGCTGGCCAAGTTCACCGGTGCCTTCCCCTACCTGCAGACCATCGCCGCCGCCAACCACCTCGCCGACCCCTTCGACGCCCGGGTGGTGGAGGCCTACTGGCTCGGCAACGAGCTCCTCGACCGGGTCGAGGCGGCCGAGCTCTACCGGTCGCTGGACGAGCGCTTCGGCCGCCAGCTCACCGGCAGGGTCCGGGAGCAAGTGCTGCGCAAGCCGCCCCAGGGCGCCCGCCCCCACCACCTGTTCCACGTGCTCGACGTCTACCGCCACCTCGAGCACCAGGGCATCGCCATGGCCACCATGGAGAGTTGTCGGATCAGCTGGGGTCAGGTCCGTGCGGTCGAGGGCACCGAACTGGTGGTGCGCCGCCAACCCCTCGTCCTGGCCGAGGGGAAGCTGGCGCTCGGGGAGGCGGTCGACGCCCGGGTGCTGCGCTCCATCTCCGACCGGGGCTTCGCCGACGCCGTGTCCGTGGGCGACTGGGTCTCGATCCACTGGGGATGGACGTGCGAGGTCCTCGACCAGCGTCAGCTCACCAACCTTCGCCGGTGGTCGGGTCACCATCTGGCCCTGGCCAACCAGACGGTCTGACGGTTGCCTCCGCCGCGACCTTGGGCAAGTAACGAGCGGTGGAAGGATGAGACCATGAACCCGAGGCGCCAACGCCCCCTCGTGGCCAAGCGAGCCGGGGCCCCCCGAGAGTCCGCCCCCCGACCACGGGGCCAGTCCTCCAAGATGGCGACCGAGCTCAAGGCGCTGCGGGCCCGGTTGGGTGGCTACGGCGACGATCTGCCCACCACCCCCGGGGACTGGCACGCGGCGGCATGGGACTACGACCAAGCCCTGGTGTTGGCGGCCGAGGCCATGGGCGTACCCCACCCCGAACCGGACATGGTGATCGGTCGACGTCGCCTCACCATCACCGAGAAGAACAGCATCGAGAAGGGGCTGGTGGCCATGGGCTTCGATCTCGGCCCTCCTCCGGGTGCGTTGCCCCAGGGCCGGTCCTGAACCGAGCGGCCACACCGCGGGGCGAAACTTCCGCTCAATCGGCGGCTGGCCGGTAGAATTGCCGAGAGCGCAGCCCGGAAAGGTCCGGACGTCCCAAGGACGTCGGGCCGGAGTGGCGCTGTGCCTTGCCCCCCAACCCCCCCGCACGAGGTGCCCCATGAAAAGCTTGCTGAGAAAGCTGTCCCGAGTCGACCGTCCCGACCGGCGGGAAGAGCTGGAACACGACGCCGCCGAACAGATCAAGATGGCCGGGAGCCAACCCCCGCCCGAGGCACAGGCCTCGTCCTGGGCTTCCTCCGCCCCGCCCGCCCCTGAGCCCGCCACCCCAGCCGGACCGACGGCCTCGGCCGCCCCGGCTGCCGCGGGCCAGGGTGGTTCGGGCGGGCGTCGCCTCACCGTCCAGGAGCGCATGGCGGCTCGGGAGCTCCAGAGCCACTGATCGCGGTCCGCTGCTTGCGGTCCGGCCGCCCGTCGTCGTCGACGGATCCGTCTGACGGCGCCGGCTCCGGTCGGATCACGAGCAGCGTCCCGGCCCTGAGCCCCACCTCGGCCTCGCCCCCGGTCATCTCGTTGCTGACGCCCCGGGTCGAGCCGGGATGTAGGTCCTCGTCGGCCAGGGGATAGCGCAACCCGGCAGTCCGCACGGCGAGGGCCGGCCCGCCGAGGGCCAGCAGGCTCAGCAACTGCCCGGCCCCACCGGAAAGCAGAAGCGGCGGCCCCGGGCGAACCACGTCGACCTGGGCCGGCCCCATGAGGGCCGCCACCTCCATGCCCGACGTGGCCCTTCCGGCCAGGACCAGGGCATTGGCCAACAGGTGGTCGAGGCGGCCACCGTGGCCGCCCACCACCACCACCCGTTCGGCCCCCCACGCCCGGGCGGCCAACAGGCCGAGCTCGAGGTCGGTGCGGTCCTTGGCCGGCGGATGACGTTCGATGCGACAACCAGCCAGCTCAGCTCCGGCCAGGACCTCGGGCCGAACCGAGTCGAAGTCGCCCACGGCCAGGTCGACCGCCAAGCCGAGGAGCGGAGCCTGCTCCAGGCCGGAATCGGCGGCGATGACGTAGGCGCCGGTCGGAAGCAGCCGGGCCTGCTCGGGCAACGCGGCATCACCCCCGGTCAGGACGATCGCTTGGCGGCGGCCCGGCCTGGGGGCCCGCTCGCCGGCGCCCGCTTCGCCGCCCACCGGCGGGAGCGTAGCCAGCGGCCGTGCCGGGCAAGGTGGCAGGTCCGCTACCGTGAACGCTCGACGGACGCGCCCCGGGAAGGACGATGGCCATGAGCATGAAGGTTTGGATCGACCAGGATCTGTGCACGGGCGATGGCCTCTGCGCCGAGATCGCTCCTGACATCTTCTTCGGCAAGGACGACGGGTTGTTCTACGTCAAGGAGGAGTCGTCGAACTTCGGTGAGACCAAGCTCTACGACGGCGAGGCCCATCCCGCCAGTGCCGAGGGTGTGGCCCGGATCCCCGACGGAGGGATCGACCGCACCATCGAAGCCGCCGAGGAGTGCCCGGGGGAGTGCATCTTCATCGAGCCGGAGTGACTCTTGCGCTTCGCCGCCGCTGGTCGAACGCGATTGCGCTCAAATCTGCTTGGCTCGAAGGTTCCCAGCTCAACTTCGCTCGCTCGCCCTTCAGTCGGTGGCGGGGCCGCGGTGGTGGCCCTGGCCGACAGGGCGTAGGTGGTGCAGGAGCATCGGCTGACCCGGGCCTAGAAGGACTTGGCGGGCGAGGGTGGGGTCCGGTCCACCAAGGCGGCGATGAGGTCGGCGTACTGGGTCAGATGGCGGGTGGCCAGGAAGCGCTCGGTGACCCGGCGCCGAGCGGCAGCCCCCAGGCGCTCGGACGTCGCCGGGTCGTCGAGCAGTCGCCGGAGGCTGCGGCCGAGCTCCTCGTGGTCACCGGGGTCCTGCAGGAGCAACCCGTGCTCCCCGTCCACGATCTGGTCCAGGATGCCCCCCACCGCGCTGGCCACCACCGGGGTGGCTTTCCACATGGCCTCGGCCACGGTCAACCCGAAACCCTCGGCCAAGCTCTTTTGCACCACCACCGTCGCGTGGCGCTGCAGGGCGTTGACGATGGCGGCGTTCTCCTCGATATCGGCCATGGGCAGGCACACCAGCTGAACCCGGGCCCGGGCCCCGTCCGGCAACTCGCGCCAGGCGTCGACGCACCGGCGGAGGACGTCGACCCCTTCGGGATCGTCGGCCACCCCGGTGACGTTGGGGCCGGCCAGGACCAGATGGGCCCGGCTGCCGGTCACGACCTGTTCGGCGAAGCCCTCCATCAGGCCCTGCATGTCCTTCAGTCGGTCCCAGCGTGACACCTGCACCACCAAGGGCACCTCGGGCCCGGGAGCTGGCCCGGCCCGCACGATGTCGGCCCGGTGGTCGACGTCCCCGGGTGAGCCGTCCCGGCGCACGAAGGTGAGGGGCCCAGAGCGATCCTCGGCTCGGATGATGCCAGTGTGGCCGAGCACGGAACGCACGGTCGCAGGACTCAGGTCCTGGTTCTTGGCCGAGAAGGGATCGATCGACGGTGCGATGACGTGCACCCGGGGGTCCCCATCGAGCCAGTGGGGGACGTAGGCGGGTCGGGAGAAAACCAGGGCGGCCGCCTCGCTCAGGTAGGCCTGCAGGAACGACCATGACCGTTCCACCAGATCGTTGTCGCGGTCGCTGCCGATGTGGCTCCGCCAGATGGTGACGGCGCCGGCGGCGGCCATGGCCGGCACCAGCCCCGCCGTCTGGGGATCGTGCAGGAGCACGATGTCGCCCCGTTCCACCGACGCCGCCAGCTCCCCGGCGTTGGTGCGCAGCACCTCCCCGTAGTGCTCCCGCTCGGCCGGGCCCAGCGGCCCCCCGTCACCCGCCTCCCCGTGGAAGCCGTTGTGGAGCCGCTTGGTGATGCGGAAGAACTCGGCGTCGCCCTCGACGACCAGCCACCGGGCGTCGATCCCCCCGCCCCGGGCGTAGGCCAACAGGGGCTGGAGCATCTCGGCCACCCCACCGCCGGTCGCGGTGGAGTTGACGTTCCACACTCGGGCCGGTCCGAGCAGTTCCTTCAACGTGCGGGCCGCCTGGTCCAGGCGGGCCACCGGCTGGGCACCGACCAGCGGCCTGAAGCGGTCCGGCGCCAGCGCCTGCACCGGCACCTGTTGCATCGCCAGGTCGTACCCAGCCAGCGGCATCGCTCACGCTGCCCCCCGCCCCGGTGGTCGACCGCACCGGTACGCTCGGCGTCCCGTGGCCTCCCCTGATGCCCGCCGTCCCTTGGCCGTGGTCGACATCGACGGGGTCCTGGCCGACGTCGGGCACCGCCTGCACCTGGTCGAGCGGCGACCCAAGGACTGGAAGGGCTTCTTCGCCGCCGCCAGGGCCGACCTCCCCCACCCCGAAGGCCTGGAGCTGGCCTCGGCGCTGAGCTCGGACCACGACGTGGTCCTGCTCACCGGTCGGCCGGAGAGCTGCCGGGCCGACACCGAAGCGTGGCTGGCGGAGCAGGGCGTGGCCTACGAGCTGCTGGTCATGCGCCCGGCGGGGAACCGGCGCCCGGCCGCCGAGGTCAAGGTCGGCCTCCTCGAAGTGTTCGCTCGGGACCGCCAGGTCGCCGTCCTGGTCGACGACGACCCCGCCGTCATCGCTGCGGCCGACGCCGCCGGCTACCCCACCCACCTGGCCCACTGGGGACGCCCGGCCGAGTCCCTGCGCCAGGCCCAGGAGGTCGAGGGCCGGACGTAGCCAAAGGTCCGCTTCCCCGCCCCACCTTTGTGTCCCCGTCTCGTTGGTGGGCCACCGGGGAAGCCCACAAAAGCGGTCGAACGGGCCCCGGGGAACCGCAGGGCCGAGGGCCTGCTAGCTGGGGAGCTGGCCGTAAGCCAGCACGGGCTGGTCGGAGACGATGACCCCCGGCTCGGCCTCCTCGGTGATGGCCAGGCCGATGTAGCCGCTCGACAGCTCGAAGGAGACCACCCCGGGATCGGCCCCGAGGGGGCCGAGGGACACCCGCTGCTCGCCGGTGTCGCCCCAGAGCTGGTAGGTGCGGCCCTCGGCCAGGGCGGGGAGGTTGGCGGCCTGCAGGTAACCCCGACCATCGGTGGTGACCACGGCCTGGGCGTCAATGGAGCCGTCGAAGGACTTCACTTCGAGGACCGCCGAACCAGGAGTGCCCTCGGCGGCCTGGTAGGCCCGCTCCAGGGCATCGAGGGCGAGAACCTCGGCCATCTCGTCGAGGCGCTCGTCCTGGGCGGTCATCTGCACGCCGAGCACGACGATCACCGCCGCCGCCGCCGCGATCACCGTGCCCGCCACCCGGGTCTGCCACGACCGTCGCAGGGGCAGGACCGAGGGTGTCGTGTCCGGCGCCGGCACAGCGCCGAGGAAGGGCGCGACAGGCCGGTCGAGCACGGGCGGTTCGCCCTCCAGGGAGGAGGCGATGCGGTCCCACAGGCCCTCGGGGGCGGCGGCACCGGTGTGGGCCAGCAGGGCCGCCACCTCGCGGTACTCCTCCACTTCGGCTCGACAGCGGGCGCAGGTGGGCAAGTGGCGACCGACGTAGTCGGCCTCGTCAGCCTCCAGGGCGTCGAGGGCGAAGACGCCGAGGAGCTCCTCGATCTCGCCGTGGCGGAGATCGGTCCTCATGAGACCCCACCGACACCGGCATCGGCCAGCACGCGACGCATCCGCCGCAGGCCGGCCCGGATGCGGCTCTTGACCGTGCCCTCGGGCTGGTTCAACAGCACCGCCACCTCCCGGTAGGTGTGGCCGCCGAGATAGGCCAGCTCGATGGCTCGGCGCTCCTCGATGGGCAGGTCGGCGATGGCCTCCCGGACGTGGTCGGCCACGGCCAAGTCCCACACCTCGTGCTCGATGTCGTAACCCGACTCGGCCTGCTGGCGGTGCTCCTTGAGCTCCCGGTCACGTCGCGACTGCTCGGAACGGATGAGGTCGACCGAGCGGCCGTGGCACTGGGCCAACAAGTAGGAGCGCAACGAGCCCCGTTCCGGGTCGAACTTCTCCGGCGCGTCCCAGATGCGCAGGAACACCTCCTGGACGACCTCCTCGGCCAGCGTGTGGTCGGCCAGCAGGCGCCGGGCCAGGGCGAAGACGGCGCCGGCGTGGCGGCGGTAGGCCTCGGCCAGTGCGTCCTGGCGCCACCGGGCGATGGCCACCACCAGCGACGCGTCGCTCGCCAGGGTGAGGTCGCGCAGGTCGGCCATACCGCCACTCTTCGACACCATGGGCTCTCCTGGATTGCGCTCGCCGCCAGGGCGCCACTCGGCCCTCACTCGAACCGTAGTAGGCGCGTCGGTATGCTCGGACCATGCCTGCGACCGTGGAGATCGTCCCGTCCGTCCTCCCCGCCGACTACTCCAAGCTGGGTGAGGAGGCCGTGGCCCTGGAGAAGGCGGGCGTCGATCGCATCCAGTGGGACGTGATGGACGGCAACTTCGTGCCCAACCTGACCTTCGGCCCCGACGTCATCGCCGCCGTGCGCCCCCACGTCAGCGTCCCCTTCGAGGCCCACCTCATGGTGAACAACCCCGACGAGCTGCTCCCGCGCTACG
>JAUJNB010000033.1 GCA_030446545.1 Acidimicrobiales bacterium
TCGCCTACGACTCCTACCGCCGTTTCATCCAGATGTTCGCCAAGATCGTGCTCGGTGTCCCCGGTGAGGAGTTCGAGGAGCTGTTCGAGGGGGCCCGCAAGCTGTCGGCGGCCCGTACCGACGCCGAGATCGGCGCCGACGTGTTGGCCATGGTGGTCCGGGGCTTCAAGGCCATCGTCGAGGACCACACCGGCGCCCCCTTCCCCCAGGACCCCGAGGCCCAGCTGCGGGCGGCCATCGAGGCCGTCTTCGCCTCGTGGGACTCGCCCCGGGCCAACGCCTACCGCAACCGGGAGAAGCTGAGCCACGACCTGGGCACGGCGGTGAACGTGCAGGCCATGGTCTTCGGCAACCGGGGCGACGACTCGGGTACCGGCGTGGGCTTCACCCGTGACCCCAGCACCGGCGCCGCCGGCGCCTACGGCGACTTCCTCATCAACGCCCAGGGCGAAGACGTGGTGGCCGGCACCCGGGCCACCCAGCCCCTGTCTGACCTGAAGGTTCACTTCCCCAAGATCTACGCCGAGCTCATGGGCATCTTCGAGGGGCTGGAGAAGCACTACCGGGACATGCTCGACACCGAGTTCACCATCGAGTCGGGCAAGCTGTGGATGCTCCAGACCCGGGTGGGCAAGCGCACCGGGGCGGCGGCGCTGCGTATGGCCGTGGAGATGATCGAGGACCCCAGGATCAAGCTGTCCAAGGCCGAGGCGGTGACGCGCATCACCGCCGACCACCTCGACTCGGTGCTGCACCCCCAGTTCGCGCCGGGCGCGCGCACCGTCCTCACCAGGGGCCTGGCCGCCTCGCCCGGAGCGGCGGTGGGCAAGGCCTACTTCACCGCCGACGACGCCGCCGCGGCGGCGGTCCGGGGCGAGCAGGTCGTGCTGGTGCGCAACGAGACCTCGCCCGAGGACATCCACGGCATGGCTGCGGCCGAGGGCATCCTCACCGCGCGGGGCGGGCTGGTCAGCCACGCCGCGGTGGTGGCCAGGGGATGGGGCAAGCCGGCGGTGTGCGGCGCCGAACAGGTGCGCATCTCTGGGAAGTCGTTCTCGGTGGGCGACGTGGTGGTGTCCGAAGGCGACATCCTCTCCCTCGACGGGACCACCGGTGATGTCGTGCTCGGTGCCGTCGCCCTGGCGGTCGGCCACGTGCCCGACGAGCTCATCACGCTCCTGTCGTGGGCCGACGAGATCCGCGCCGGCCACTTGGCCGTGCGGGCCAACGCCGACACCGGGACCGACGCGGTCCGGGCTCGCACCTTCGGCGCCGAGGGCATCGGCCTGTGCCGCACCGAGCACATGTTCCTCGGAGAGGACCGGCTGCCCGTCGTGCGGGAGATGATCCTGGCGGCCACGCCCGAGGCCGAGGCCGTCGCCCTGGAGAAGCTCCGCATCGTGCAGAAAGCCGACTTCCTCGAGGTGCTCGAGGCCATGGACGGCCTGCCCGTGACCGTGCGCCTGCTCGATCCGCCCCTGCACGAGTTCCTGCCCGACGTGGAGGAGCTGGCGGTCAAGGCGGCCACCGCCGGGCTGGAGCCCGACGAGGTCGAGCTGTTGGCCGCCGCCCGGTGGTGGCAGGAGGTCAACCCCATGCTCGGCACCAGGGGCGTGCGCCTGGGCGTCATCAAACCCGGCCTCTACGCCATGCAGGTGCGGGCCCTCATGGAAGCGGCGGCCGAGCGCAAGGCCGCCGGGGGCCACCCGGTGGTGGAGATCATGATCCCGCTCACCATCAGCCGGGAGGAGCTGGCCCTGGCCCGGGGTTGGGTGACCGACGCCATCGCCGCGGCGGCCTCGTCGGGCACCGAGGGGGCGGCCGTCGACGTCACCATCGGCACCATGATCGAGACACCGAGGGCGGCGCTGCTGGCCGGCGAGGTGGCCGAGGTGGCCGACTTCTTCTCCTTCGGCACCAACGACCTGACCCAGATGGCGCTCGGCTTCAGCCGGGACGACATCGAGGGCCGGGTCATGGGCCCGTACCTGGAACAGGGGCTGCTGGCCCGCAACCCCTTCGAGACCATCGATACGGCCGGGGTGGGCGAACTGGTGCGCTTGGGGGTCTCCCGTGGCCGCTCGACCAAGCCGGGTCTGAAGGTGGGCGTCTGCGGAGAGCACGGTGGTGACCCCGAGTCGATCGGGCTGTTCTTCGACGCCGGTCTCGACTACGTGTCCTGCTCGCCCTACCGGGTGCCCATCGCCCGCCTGGCCGCCGCCCAGGCCGTGCTGGGCGCCGGCGCCGGCGCCGGCGACACCCGCTGAACGCCGAACGCTGACTGATGTCTCCTCTCACCCTCGCTGTCGAGGCCGCGGCCGAAGGCGCCAACTTCGTCAACTTCGAAGTTCGAGCCTGGCAGTGGGCCGCCTTCCTCGCCCTGGTGGCGGCCCTGCTCCTGGTCGACGTGCTCGTCATCCACCGCCGGCCCCACGCGGTGGGGTTCAAGGAAGCGGCCATCGAGAGCGCGGTGTGGATCACCATCGGCACCGCCTTCACGCTGGTCATCGTGGCCTGGCAGGGAGGCCAGGCCGGCGGTGAGTACCTGGCCGGCTACCTGATCGAGAAGAGCCTCTCGATCGACAACGTCTTCGTGTGGGCGGTGATCCTGTCGTACTTCAAGGTGCCGGCCCAGTACCAGTTCCGGGTGCTGTTCTGGGGGATCTTCGGAGCCCTGGTGCTGCGGGCCGTCTTCATCTTCGCCGGCGTGGCCCTCATCGAGCGCTTCGATTTCGTCCTCTACCTCTTCGGCGCGCTGTTGCTCTACTCGGCGTTCAAGATCGCCCGCCACCAGGAGGCCGAGGTCGACCCCGAGCACAGCCTGGTCCTGCGGGCGGTGCGCAAGGTGGTCCCCTCCACCGACCGCTACGACGGCCAGAAGATGTTCACCGTGGAGAACGGTAAGCGCATGGCCACGCCGCTGTTCGCCGTGCTCATCATGATCGAGAGCACCGACGTGGTCTTCGCCGTCGACTCGATCCCCGCCATCCTGGCCGTGAGCCGCGAGCCCTTCATCGTCTTCAGCTCCAACGCCTTTGCCATCCTCGGCCTGCGGGCGCTCTACTTCTGCCTGGCGGGCATGGCCGGGCGCTTCCGCTACCTGAACATCGGCCTCGGGGTCATCTTGGCCTTCGTCGGCATCAAGATGCTCATCACCGACTTCTACCATTTCCCCCTTCGCTTCGCTGGGGGTGATCGCCCTGGTGCTGACCGTGGCCATCGTGGCGTCCCTGCGGGCCGACAAGCGGGAGTCGGTCGGCACCTGAAAGGCGAGCTTCGCTCGCCGAAGAAGGCGGACGCACCGGACGCCTCATCGCCGTTCCGATAGGCCGAGCTCGCCGTGCTCACCGACCCATCGGCGCCACTACCGTCTGAGCTGATGGGCATCGCCGCCGACGACATCGAGCGGGTACGGGCGGCCACCGACCTGGTGGCGGTGGTGGGCGAGCACGTGGCCCTGCGTCGGTCGGGGACCCGTTGGGTGGGCCTGTGCCCCTTCCACACCGAGCGCTCCCCGTCGTTCTCGGTCAACGCCGAGCTGGGGCTGTGGTACTGCTTCGGCTGCCAGCGCAAGGGTGACGCCATCACCTTCGTGCGCGAGACCCGCCAGCTCGACTTCGTGGGCGCGGTGGAGTCGCTGGCCTCCCGCGCCGGCATCGAGTTGCGCTGGGACAACGAGCGGGAGACGGGGACCGCCGGCGTCGGGCCCGCCTGGTGGAGACCATGGCCCGGGCCGTGAGCTGGTACCACGAGCGGTTGCTGCGCGGGCCCGACGCGGCCGAGGCGAGGGGTTACCTGCGCTCGAGGGGCTTCGACGGCGAGGTCGTGCGCCGGTTCCAGCTGGGCTGGGCCCTGACGGGTGGGACACCTTGTGCCAGGCCCTGTCACTGCCGGCCGACATCGCTCGCGACACCGGTCTGGGCTTCGTCAACGCCCGCAACCGCCTCCAGGACAGCTTTCGGGCCCGGGTGCTGTTCCCCATCTTCGACGCGCGAGGTGAGCCGGTGGCCATCGGCGGCCGGGTCCTGCCCGGCGCCGAGGGCCACAAGTACAAGAACTCCAGCGCCAGCGCCCTCTACGACAAAGGTGATGTCCTCTACGGCCTGAACTGGGCCAAGGGGGCGGTGGTGGAAAAGGGCGAGGTGGTGGTGTGCGAGGGCTACACCGACGTGATCGGCTTCGTCAGCGCCGGCGTCCCCCAGGCCGTGGCCACCTGCGGCACCGCCCTCACCGAGCGCCACGTGGCCATGCTGCGGCGCTTCGCCACCCGCATCGTGCTGGCCTTCGACGCCGACGGGGCGGGCCAGGCCGCGGCCGAGCGCATCTACGGCTGGGAACGCACGCACGACGTCGACGTCTTCGTGGCCGCCCTGCCCCCGGGGTGAAGGACCCGGCCGACCTGGCCCGCAGCGATCCCGAGGCCCTGCGGTCGGCGGTCGCCGTCGCGGTGCCATTCCTCCAGTTCGCCTCGATCGCCTGCTGGACGGAGTCTCGTTGGCGTCAGTCCAGGAGCGGGGCCCGAGCCGCGCCGCGGCCGGCAAGGTAATCACCGAGCACCCGAGCCCAATCGTTCGAGAGGACTATGCCACCCAGGTGGCGGTCCGACTCGACGTTCGGCCGAAGCATCTGTTGAGGGGTCAAGGCGTTGATCGGCGTTCCTCAGAGCGTCTATTGGTGCAGCACTACAGGCGATCCGAGACGGCGTCCCTGCTCGCCCTGGGCCTGGCCGTCCACCAGCCCGAGGCCGTGGCCCACCTCCTCCACGAGGTCCTGTTCCGCGACCCCGTCGAGCTGGAGGCCTACCGGGCCCTGGCCGGGGCCCAGACCTTCCCCGAGGCGGTGGAGGCGGCGTCGTCCGAGGCGGCTGAACTGCTCCATCGCTTGGCCGTGGAGGAGGTGGCCGACGCCGACGCCGGCGCTGTGGTCGGTCGCCTGCTGGACGAGGCGGCCAGCCGGGTGCTGGCCCAGATGGAAGTCGATGCCCGGGCCTCGGTGGGGCCCCTGGAGGACCTGCAGACCATCGGCTGGCTCAA
Organism: Acidimicrobiales bacterium; assembly: GCA_030446545.1. GTDB lineage: Bacteria > Actinomycetota > Acidimicrobiia > Acidimicrobiales > CADCSY01 > JADDRA01. Next base: position 5,034 of record JAUJNB010000033.1, read on the forward strand.
GCTCCTGGTCGAGGACCTTCGTGACGATGCCACTCGAGGCGCCGCCGCCCTGCTCCTCCTGCCCTTCCTGGCCGAGCGAGCGGCGGTCGAGGGCCGGCCATGACGGCCGAGGCTCCCAGTCCAGGGGTGGCCGTGGAGGAGCTGCGTCGTCTCATCGCCCTCGGGCGGGACCAGGGGACCATCACCGTCGACGAGGTGCTCGTCGCCCTGGGGTCGCCCGAACCCACACCTGCGTTCATCGAGGCCATCACCGAGCTGCTGGACGGACAGGGCATCGTCGTCGACCCCGAGGAGCCGACCGAAGGGGCGCTCAGCGAGGCCGAGCCGACGAGGGCCGAGCCGACGAGGGGGGAGCCGACGAGGGGGGAGCGGTCGCCGGGTGGCTCCGGTGCTCAGGCGACGGCAGACCCGCGAATGGCGCCCGCTGCTCCGGCGGGGCCAGCCGCGCCGGTGGGCCGAGCTGCCGGGTCCGGCTCCGGGGCCCGATCGGCGAGCTCCCGCAGATCGGACTCGTCGGCCGAGGAGTCGCGGAGCACCGCCGACCCGGTGCGCATGTACCTGCAGGAGATCGGCCGGGTGCCACTGCTCGACGCGGCCGGGGAGGTGGCCCTGGCCAAGCGCATCGAAGCCGGGGTGGCGGCCGCCGAGCGACTGCAGCACCTGGCCGGCGTCGACGGGGCCGAGGCCGACGCCGAACGCCGCACCCTGTCGGCCCTGGTCGCTGATGGCGTGGAGGCCCGCAGGGCCTTGATCCAGGCCAACCTCCGTCTGGTGGTCTCCATCGCCAAGCGCTACCTCGGTCGGGGTCTGCTCTTCCTCGATCTCATCCAGGAGGGGAACCTGGGCGTCATGCGGGCGGTGGAGAAGTTCGACCACACCAAGGGCTTCAAGTTCTCCACCTATGCCACCTGGTGGATCCGCCAGGCCATCACCCGGGCCATCGCCGACCAGGCCCGCACGATCCGCATCCCGGTCCACATGGTGGACAACGTCAACAAGGTGATGCGGGTGCAGCGCCAGATGCTCCAGGAGCTCGAGCGCGAGCCGACCCCCGAGGAGGTGGCCGACCGGGTGCTGATGACCCCGGAGCGGGTCCGGGAGATCTATCGCATCTCCCAGGACCCGCTGTCACTCGACTCGCCCCTCGGCGAGGAGGACGACGCCAGCCTGGGTGACTTCATCGAGGACCAGGAGGCCGAGGTGCCCGCCGACATGGCCATCCAGGAGCTGCTGGTCGAGGCCGTGGGGGAGGTGCTGGAAGAGTTGAGCGAGCGGGAGCAGGAGATCGTCCGTCTGCGTTTCGGCCTCAACGCCCAGGGCCGGGCCCGGACCCTGGAGGAGGTGGGCCGGGAGCTCGGAGTGACCCGGGAGCGCATCCGCCAGATCGAGTCCAAGACCCTGGCCAAGCTTCGCCACCCCCAGCACAGCGCCCGGCTGCGCGACTACCTCGGCCCCTGAGCCGCTCGTTTCCTGGTAGGGCGGCGCGCTCAGGGGGCGACGGGGCCTCCCGGCGAGGGGTCCTCGGAGAGGGAGCCGGCCGGCGGTGGGCCGGGGGAGAGGTCGTCCGGGTCGGCCACGAGGGGGTCGGCTTCGCTCCCGACGATCGTGGCGATGGGGATGCCGTCAACGTCGGGGGGGGTCGAGCGGTGCTCCTCGACGAAGTCGCGGGCCCGTTCCACCCCGTCGTCCACCAGGTCCTTGGCCTTGTCGGTGGCCACCTCGTAGACGTCGCTGCGGCGGGCCTTGGCCAACAGCTGGTTGAGCTGGTCGTAGCGGGCCCGCCCCGCTCGGGCACCGAGGTAGTAGCCGGAGCCGAAGCCCAAGACATAGCCGAGTCGAAAGCGCATGGTGCAGTTGTAGCCGATCGGGGCCGGTCTCACGCCCACGTGGGCTCAGTGCCCGCCGAAGATCTCCCCCAGGTCGCTGACCTGGTCACTCGCCGGCACGGTGATGTCGACCGGCGTCCCGAAGTCGGTGTACTCCAGCTCAACCCGTTGGGAGCCGCCACCGGTCTCGGGGGCCAGGTCGTGGCTGTAGACGAGGCGGTGCACGCGGTCGTCACCGTCGAGGAAGGCGTCCACCGTCAGGGCCCGGGCGCCCAGTCCGTCGACGAAGCGCTCCAGGGTCCGGGCCTCGGCCTCGGACGGGTCGTCGCCGGCGTGCACGGCGGCGAGCAGGTCGACGGTGGCTCGCAGATGAGTGGTGGCGGTGCCCCGGACGTCCTCGGTCCCGAGGTCAGTGGCCGATCCCCGCTCCAGGCCGGCGAGCAAGGCCAGGGGGGCACCACCGTCGCTTGCGGCCACGCGGCCGAGGGGAGAGAGGCCGTCGGCGAGGCGCTCCGAGGAGGGGTCGATGCGCAGCCACGGTGTCTCGATCCCGAGAAGGTCCGACAGCATGGCCGCGCGTAGGTAGACGACACCATCGGCTGAGATGGTCTCCCAGCTGGAAGGGAGCTCACGGCCCGGCTGTTTGGTGGGCGGGGGGTCGAAGGCCTCCGAGAGGTCGATGTTCGAGTGCATCCGTCCGCCTGCGAAGTCGGCCGTACCCGAGCCGGTCAGCGTCACCGGCCCGGGCCGGCCGGGGAGGTCGGTGAGGGTGGCGACCAAGGTGGTGCGGGCACTCCCGGCGTCGGTCGTGGCCCTGGCCGCCGCCAAGAGGCGTTCCTCGACGGCGTTCGACGCACCGGCACCGGCAGCGGCACCGGCACCGGCACCGGCACCGGCACCGTGGGCGTCGGCGGGGTCGGGGCTTGCCTCCGAGGCAGCCGGGATCAGCGGGTCGGCAGCCCGGTCACCACCGCAGGCAGGCAAAAGGACGAGCAGAGCGAGCAGGAGCGGACGGCGCATCAGGGGCTCCTTGGCCGGAGGCCGGGCGGAGGCTCGAGGGGAGCGAGGGGACCGCAGCGAGTCCGGTGAGGAGTATGGCCGGGCCCCACGACGCGGGTCAACAGCCCGGCCGGACCAGTGGTGCTGGGGTGGATCTTGTCCGATACTCGGGAGGTGGCTGAAGCCAGGGAGATCGTGGAGTGGATCGGCCGGAGGGCCCGGACGGTGGCGGTGGCCATGGTGGGCGGTGCCCTCGTGGTGGTCGGCGTGGTCCTGTGCATCCTCCCCGGCCCCGGCCTGGTGCTGGTCGTCGCCGGCCTGGCGGTCCTGGCCACCGAGTTCGCCTGGGCCAACTCGGCGCTCAATGTGGCCAAGCGCAAGGCGGGCGAGGCCGGAAGCCTGGTGAAACGCAGGTTTCGCCGTCGCTGAGCGATCGGCTGGGGTCGCTCGGGCGAGCCCGGAATGAGGCTCCTAGCCTGGCGCGGTGGCCGCGTCCTACTACGAGGTGTTGGGTGTGGCCTCGAGCGCGTCGCCCGAGGAGATCCGCATGGCCTACCGCCGGCGGGCCCGGACCCTTCACCCTGACCGCCAGGTCGACCTCGGCCCTTGGTCCGACCAGGTCGGGCAGGACTCCCTGCGGGAGATGCAAGCCCTCAACGAGGCGTGGCGCGTGCTGGGGGACAGGGAGCGGCGAACGGCCTATGACCGCCTCTTGGCCGGCGCCACCACGGGGCCGGCCACCGGCCGACGACGGGTGGTCGACGACGACGACCGACCGTTCCACCCCTCGGGCCCGCGTCCCTCCAGCCTCGGCGTGTCGCTGGTACGGGGCCTGCCCTGGGTAGCGGTGCTGGTGGTCCTCGGGGCCATCTTCGTCTTCACCGCCTTCGCCGGTGGCTCGGGAAGTGACGGTGACGATGCCACGACGGCGTCGGACCTGGTGGGAAGCTGCGTGCGCCTCGAGCGTGGTGGAGTGGTGAACAAGGTGCCCTGTGACGGGCCGAGTGACGGTCGGGTCGACCTGGTGGCGGTCCGGGCCTCGCTGTGCCCTGAGGGGTCCGACGTGGCCCGTCTGGCCAGCCAGGAGAGCTGGTTGTGCCTGCGCGAACCCTCGGCCGGCTGACCGGCCGGGCTCGGTGGCGGGTTGGGCCATCGTGACGGGCCAGGCGGGCCACGGCGGTCGGTAGATTGGAAAGGTGGCCGCACCGTTCGCACCGTGGGCTCTTTCGGGGGAGAGCCTCGTGGGTGTCGCCCGGTGCCCAGAGCGCCTCGGCCCCGTCCCGTGGGGGCTCCGGCCCCTGCCCGGTCCGGTGCTGGTGGTGGCCCTGTGCTTCAGCGAGTCGCCCGTAGGGCCGTACCTCGAGCTGGCGGTGGGAGAGCCGGCTCGACTGGGGGCCCGACCGGGATGGTGCATCACGACCATGGTGGTCGACTCGGCCGAGTCCCGGGTCGGGGGCCGCCTCAACTGGGGGTTCCCCAAGGAACTGGGCACCCTGATCTGGGATTGTGACGGCGCCGAGCGGCAGTTGCGGTGGGTCGAGCGAGACATCGTGGTGCGGGGTCGGGTCAGCGGCCTGCCCCTCCCGGTGCTGGCGCCCGTGCGCACGCTGCAACGCCGAGGCGACGGCCCGGTCGTTGTTCCCGGCGGTCTTCGGGGACGACTCCGCCTGACCCGCATCGAGGTGGAGGCTCCCCCCGGCGACATGCTCGCCCCCCTCGCCGGCCGTCACCCCGGTGCCCATGTGGCCGGCATGCGCTTCTTGGTTCGCCCCGCCCGCCACCCGATCGGTCTCGCCTCCACCCTACGAGCCCCTCTGCGAGCCCCCGAGCCCGCGCTATCTTTGGGCTCCCCGGGGCGATTGGCTCAGCGGTAGAGCGCTGCCTTCACACGGCAGAGGTCACTGGTT
>JAUJNB010000014.1:0-15532 GCA_030446545.1 Acidimicrobiales bacterium
GGGCCGCCTGGGTCTCGAACCCAGCACCTTGGGATTAAAAGTCCCCTGCTCTACCGGATGAGCTAGCGGCCCCGGACGGACGTCGTTCGCCCCGCCCCCGATAGTAGGGACCGGTGCCGACCTTACGAGTCGCCACCGAGATCACCGCCTCGATGGAGGACTGCTTCGACCTGGACTGCGACATCGACCTCCACCTCGAAGCGATGCTGACGTGAAGAAACGGGCCGTCGAAGGGGTGACGTCGGCCTGATCGGGCCTGACCAGCAGGTCAGTTGGGAAGCACACACCACCCCGGACGAACTGGTGGATGACCTCCCGGGTCACCGCTTCGATCGCCGAACCGGTTCGTGGACGAGATGGTGGAAAGGGCCCTTCGCCTCCTTCTGCCACGGCACCGGTTCCAGCCGTGCGGCGCGAGCGGCCACGGCACGCTCACGACCGACGTGGTCGAGGTTCGGATGGGGCTCGGGCCCGTCGAGCCAGTGGCCGACCCGTTCGCCGCCAGGCACCTCCGGAGGCTGATCGCGATCAGGAACAGCGCCATCAGGAAGCGGGCCGAACGCCCCTGAAGATTCGGGCGGCCTGACCTGGTGTTGCGTCAGGCAACATTTTGCCTGTGCTCCAACCGCACTTGGTGGAATGCGGGGCCCGGTCGTCGGCTTCGGGGGGTCATGGGATGGTCCGCTCGATCGAACACTGCTGCGCTCGTTGACATGCAAGTGCCCACTTGCCTATGGTCGCCGGGGGTGGCGGCCGAGCTGTACAAGGCGCTGAACGACGCGACACGTCGAGCCATCCTCGACGAGCTCGTCGAGCGGAACGACCAGACCCTGTTCGAGATCTGCGGCCGCCTGACCATGAAGCACGGACTCAGCTCCACCCGCCAAGCGGTCTCCCAGCATCTCGCCGTCCTCGAAGACGCCGGACTCATCACCACCGAACGACGCGGTCGCCACAAACACCACCACCTGAACACCGCCCCTCTGGGAGAGATCCAGCGACGATGGCCGACCCCACCACCAGACAGGAGCACGACAGGGGCACCACCAGCAGCACCGCGGTGAAGGCGGCCAGGCGGGAGGGGGAGCGCACGGCCGCGCCGGCGGCGGCCAGACAGACCCGCCGCAACAGGGGGTAAGACAGGGCCAGCAGGCACAGCGTCAACGCCGTGACGGCCACGGTGACGGGCACCACCACCCGCACGCCGTCCTGGTTGCCCAACAAGACGGCGGCGACGAGGGTGTCGACCAGGGTGGTGATGTTGGCCCCGGCGATGTAGGGCGGGGTGTTGGCTCGGCGCAGGTACCCCTTGGCCACGAGAGGTACCAGCAGCGTCAGGGACACGGCCACCGTCAGGGTCAGCACCGTCACTCCGCAGCCCAGCAGGACATGGCCACTTGTGGGTGTACCAGGCGTCGGCTCTGTCCTCGAGCTGGTGGCTGCCGATGGTGGGCAGCACCTTGTCGAACAGCTGGAAGCCCACCAGCAGGACCCCCACGCCGAGCGGGACAGCAGCCACCCGGGCAGGATCCCGGCGAGGAGGTCGACGGCCCAGCCGAAGAGCGCGTCGGTGGCCGACGTGAGCTCCGGCGAGGTCCCGACGTCGAACCCGTCGAAGGCCCCCCGCTCCAACAACAGGTAGCCGACGGCCGCTCCGGGGAGGTAGACCAAGGCCGTCATCGAGCGACAGGATGCCGCTGGAGATGGGGCCCGCCGGCCGCTTGTGCCGCGCCGACGCACTGCGTAGACCACTCCCACCACCAGGACCACGAAGGCGGCACCCAGGCGCGAGCCGGTGAGCATGGTGAACGAAAGGGTGCGGGTGATGGCGCCACCGTCGAACAGGGCGAGCGACGACGCCGCCACCGGTGAGCCCGACAGCACCACGCACGCACCCAGCCACCCGAGACCGGGGGTGCTCCAGGCGTTGTCGGTGAGGACCGAGTCCTCCAGCGCGGGAATGAGCGCAATGGCCCCGGCTTTCATGAGTCCGAGGGCCGTGACGAACAGCCCGAGGCCGAGGAGGAGGAAGACCAGCCGCAGGGCCCGCGGGGTGGGTGCCTCGGCCACCACCACCACGTCTTCGGAAGGGAGCTCGCGCCCCCGGACGTGGGCCACCACGGCGCGGTCGTCGGTCACCCACCTCAGTCAAGCAATGTCCACCGAAACGGTCAGATGGTCGACAAGGTGGACAAGGAGGTGGGTCAACGTCGTTCCCAGGCACCGGGCTGGGACAGTTCGTCGGCCACCACGCCGGGAAGCGAGCCGGCGGCGATGTCGGCCACCGTCACATGCTCGAGGATCCGCCGCAAGGCGCCTCGGGTAGCCAGCCAGACGTCCCGGAGGGGGCCGGCGGGAGGTCGGTACTCCAGCAGCTCGGGGGGGATGCCGTGCACGTCGGCCAGAGGACCCTCGACCGCCCGGATCACGTCGGCCACCGAGATGTCGGCGGCCGGGCGGGCCAGCCAGTAACCGCCCTCGGCTCCCCGCTTGCTGGCCACCAGCTTCGCCACCTTGAGCTCGCTCAGGATGTTGAGCAGGAAGCGCACGGGAATGTCCTGTGCCGCGCTCAGTTGATCGGCCTTGGTGGGTGCCGCCGGGCCGGCAGCCACCAATTCGACCAAGGCCCGCACCGCGTAGTCGACCTTGGCCGTCACCCGCACGCCACGATTGTCGCACGGGTCGCCGTCCTGGCCCGGTTGGTCCGGCTGGTCGGAGCCGCAGCGGTAGGCTGCCCCGATGGAGGCAGCGGTCGGGCTGGTGGCGGAGGCCACAGACGCGGGGACGAGCGGTGACACCAGGCCCGGCGAGGTTCACCGGATCGAAGTCGACCGGATCGAAGTCGACCTGGCCGAGGTCGACGCCGCCATGGCTCGCCTCGACGACGGGAGCTATGGCCGTTGTGCGGTGTGCGGCACCGTCCTCGACGACGACATGCTCCAAGCCTCGCCGACCGCCCGGTCCTGCCCCGACCACCGCTGACGCCCCGAGTGCGCATGCCCCGGGGTGGCCTCGTCCCGCTGGCGGCGGCCTCGGCGGTCGGCGTGGCCGTCACCGGCGCCTGGTTGTCTGACGCCGACCGGCGTCACCACCTTCGCCGCAGTGCCCGGGTCTGGCGCCTGACCGGGCGCCGGGGCGTGGCCTGGGCCGTCCTGCGGGTACGGGGGCGCCGGGCCGACGACGAGCGGCGGGCCCGCCTCGAGGAGGGCTTCGCCATCCGCACCGCCGAGGACGTGGCCCGCGAGCTGGGCAACATGAAGGGCGTCGTCATGAAGGCGGGCCAGATGGTGTCCTTCATCGCCGAGGGCCTGCCCCCCGAGGCCAAGGCCGCCCTGGCCACGCTCCAGGCCGACGTGGAACCCATGGCCCCCAGCTTGGCCGAGCAGGTCATCCGCGAAGAGCTGGGAGCCGAGGTCGGGCGCCTGTTCCTCGACTGGGACCCGGTGCCGGTGGCAGCCGCATCCATCGGCCAGGTCCACCGGGCGGTGATGCCCGACGGGCGACTGGTGGCGGTCAAGGTCCAGTACCCCGGCATCGATCGGGCCATCACCAGTGACCTCGACAACGCTGAGCTCCTCTACGGGCTGTTCTCGTCCTTCGCCCTCAAGGGCCTCGACTCCCGGGCCATCGTGGACGAGTTGCGGGACCGGATGGGCGACGAGCTCGACTACCGCCTGGAGGCGGCCTGCCAGTCGGAGTTCGCCGACCGCTACCGCGGCCACCCCTTCATCCACGTCCCCGACGTGGTGCCGGAGCGGTCGGGGCTGCGGGTCCTCACCAGCACCTGGGTCGAAGGCTGGCGCTGGGAGGAGTTCCTGGCCACCTCCGACCGGGACGCCCGCCAGCGTGCGGCCGAGGTGCTCTTCCGCTTCGCCCAGGGGTCGGTGCATCGCCACCGGGTCTTCAACGGCGACCCCCACCCCGGGAACTACCGCTTCCATGCCGACGGCTCGGTCACCTTCTTGGACTTCGGGCTGGTCAAGCGCTTCACCCCGGGTGAGCTGGAGCAGCTCACCCCCGTCCTGGACCCGCTGCTGGCCCATGACGCCAGGGCGACGATGCGCATGTTGGTGGCCGCCGGATTCCTCACGTCGGACCACGGGCTCGACCCGGATGTGGTGTGGGACTACGTCTCCAACCCCTACGCCCCCTACCTGCAGGAGGAGTTCACCTTCACCCAGGAGTGGGTGGCCGAGGCGCTGCACCGGGTCCTCGACCTGTCCGGTCCCGCCGCCGAGGTGGTCAAGCGCCTCGACATGCCCCCCTCCTTCGTCATCCTCGACCGGGTGGTGTGGGGCATGTCCGCCCTTCTCGGGCGACTCGAAGCCCACGGCCACTGGCGGGGGATCCTGGAGGAGTACCGCAAGGGGGCACCACCGGTGACGGCGCTGGGTCGGGCCGAGGCGGCCTGGATCGCCGGGGCCACTCCGGCCGCGCCTCCTAGAGCTGCTGGGGGACGGTGACGGCCACCTCGTCGGGATCCACGAGGAGCAAGCGGGGGCCGGCGCGCAGGTGCCGGTCGGCGCCCTCCAGCCAGACCCCACCCAGGTTGGGCAGGGGCGTGACCGGCGCGTCCACATGGCGCTCTAGACATCGGATCAGGCCCCCGTGGCTGACCACCAGCACCCGGGCGCCGGCGTAGGCCCCGACCGCGGCGTCGACCGCCTCCAAGCCTCGCCGCAACAGGTCGCCCGACGACTCGCCGCCCGGGATCTCCGGCGTGGGCGCCTCCAGGATCCCGGGCCAGCGCTGCTCGATCTCCGGCCGGGTCAGGCCGGTGAAGTGGCCCACGTCGCGCTCACGCCATCGGGGATCGACCGACACCGGCGCCAAGCCGAGGTGCTCGGCCATGATTGTGGCCGTGTCGACCGCTCGGCGCAGGTCAGACGCAACCACGGCGTCGACATCTCCGCTGATCGACGTCGCCGCCTGATGGGCCTGGGCCCGTCCGAGCGATGACAGGGGCGGGTCGGCGTGGCCCTGCCACCGCCCGGCGGCGTTCCACTCCGACTGGCCGTGGCGGACCAGGAGCAGGCGGGTCACGACCTTCTGGAGCGCCGAGTGCTACGGGCCACGACGGGCGACCCTATCCGAGGTCCTGCGCCCCACCGCCTCGCTCCACCCCTGATCCTGATCAACCAGCGCTCCCCCGCCCGGCCCGGCCCGGACCGCGGCGGGCAGGGCGGCGGTACTCTTCGCTCCGGTCCGGCGACGAGGAGGGTGCGTGGAACATCACAGGATCACCGGCGGGGCCCCGGTCCCGATGGTCCCCTGACCGTGGCCGTGCTGCGCCTGTTCGCGTCGGCTCGGGAGGCGGCGGGGACCGACCGCGCCGACGTCGCCGGCGACACCGTGGGGGCCGTGATCGACGAGGCCCGCCGCCGCTTCGGGCCTGACTTCGAGCAGGTGCTGGCCACGTCCCGGGTGTGGCGCAACGGTGAGCCCGCTTCGGTGGACGACAGCGTGGGCGGCGGCGACGAGATCGCCGTCCTCCCGCCGGTCTCGGGTGGCTGAGCTCGCCACCACCGGTGGCCTGCGGGCCGGGGTGGGGCGATCAACCCGCCGGCTGGCCGTCGTCCACGACACCGACGGTCCCCGGGTGCGCTGGGGCCTGGTGTGGTTGGTCACCTCGATCGGCGCGGCCATGGTGGCCCGGGGGCTGCTCGCCCTGGTGATGGGGCTGGCCGCCGGCCTGGCCGCCGATCAGATCCTGCGGCTCAGAGACGCCGACGACGCGGCCACGGCCGGCACCCGACCCGGGGGCCTGCTCTCGGATCCCCGTCGCCTCCCGGCCGTCCTGGCCGCCGCCGCCCTGCCGCTGGCCGCCGCCGCCGGCACCGACACCCTGGCCGCCGCCCTCGCCGGGATCGTGGTGGTGATCCTGGTGCAGCGGCTGTGCACCGCGGCGGTGCAACCCGGCCACGCCCGAGCTGTTGCCGACGCTGCCCTCGGGGCGGCCGTGGCCGGCGCCGTCGGCCTGGCTGCCGCCGCCCCCGTGCTGGCGCATGGCTTCGGTGCGCAGGCCGCAGTGGTTGTCCTGCTCCTGGTCTGCGCCTACGACGCCGGAGACTTCCTGGTCGGCAGCGGCTCGGCCACGGTCTGGGAGGGCCCGGCCGCCGGCGTAGCCGCCGTGGCCGTGGTCACCTTTGCCGTCTCGGTCGTCCCCCTCCAACCCCTCGACGCCCGGGCCGCCTACACCCTGGGCGCCATCACCTGCCTCCTCGCCCCCTTCGGCCCTCCCGCCGCCTCCCTCCTCACCGGCAACGGCCGCCGCCCGGCCCGCTTCCTCCGCCGCCTCGACTCCCTGCTCATCCTCGGTCCCATCCTCCCCTACGTTCTCGCGGCGATCCTCTAGCGATTCGCCCTCACTCGCTTCGCTCCGTTCGGGCGAGCTCCGCTCGCCCGGCCGCCAGCCAGAACAGGGCCGCCTCCGGCGGCCGCTCGTGACCGGCGGCCGTCGAGTTACCTGCTCGACCACGGTCAGTCTCGTGGGTGAACGTCCGGGGAATCCGCACTCAGGCACACGAGCTCGGGGACGCGACGTCGCCGGGGCGGACGCCGGCGCCGGCCGAAGGGATACGGACCACGTCCGCCACCCGCCCCCCAAAGCAGCTTCAAGGGAACGGGGCCGGAACCGGCTGGGGCCCGAACGGGGCGAGTGCAGCCAGGGCCGGGGGGTGGCGCCGAGGGGAGGGGCCCGCCTGCCCGAGCGCAGCGAGGCGCAGGTGGGAGGGGTCCCGCTCGGTGACAGGACCCGCCGGCCCGGACATGAGGGGAGGGCACGAGGAGGGGCCAGCCGCACGCCGGCCCCAAGGGTGACCCTTACTTCTTGGTTGCCCGGAAGATCCGGTCGATCTCGGCGATGGCGTCGAGGAGCTGTTGGCCCTGGGCCGGGTCCTCGGACTTCTTGGCCTCGCCGGCCAGCTTGGTGGCGGTCCAGAACGTGTCGTGGAGGTCGGGGTGGGCCTCGAGGTGGTTGGGCTTGAAGTAGTCGGTCCACAGCACCCACAAGTGGTGCTTGACCAGATCGGCCCGCTGCTCCTTGATGAGCACGGCCCGCTGCTTGAACACGGGGTCGCCGGAGTCCTGGAACTTCTGCTGGATGCCCATGACCGACTCCGCCTCCACGCGGGCCTGGGCCGGGTCATACACCCCGCAGGGAAGATCGCAGTGGGCTGAGGCGGTGACCGGCGGGGAGATCCGGTCGAGAGCGGCGAGCAGGCGGGAGATCATGGAGAGGCTCCTTGTATCAGCGGCTACACGGACAGGTACACCTAAGGCGATGTCGCGTCGAGGAGACTACCTCCGCCTTCTGGTCTCCATTGCGGGCGTCGTCCTCCTCCTCGCCGTCGTCGCCCGTCGGTGCCTGCTGCGCGTCGAGGTGCAGGGCCAGAGCATGGCTCCCGGGTTGCTGCCGGGAGACCGCCTGCTGGCCGTGAAGGGTCTCCGCACCCGCGTCGGCGACGTCGTCACCGCCGCTGATCCTCGCCAGCCGTCCCGCCTGCTGGTCAAGCGGGTTGTGGCCAGGGGAGCTGGCGACCAGGTGTCGTTGGCCGGTGACAACCCCGCCGCCAGCACCGACAGCCGCAGCTTCGGTCCCGTCCCCGCCACCTTCGTCTCCGGACGGGTGCTCTGGCGCTACCGGCCCTCTGATCGACGGGGCCGTCCCTCCCCCCCCGAGGGCCGGGACCGTCCTGCGGTGCGCGGGTAGGCTGACCCCGATGGATCGCGCCCACTTCGAGCACGTGCTCGACTCCGACCGGGTGGGCGATGCCGCCACCCTGTCGATGGACGACCTCCGGAGCCGCCGGTCGGAACTGCAGGGCGTCGAGGTGACGCTGTCGTACCAGCGGCGCATGGCCCAGGGGCGCCTCGACATCGTCGCCGCCGAACGCCGGCGGCGGGAGAACGGGGACGAGCCTCTCGCCCCCGAGGGCATCGTGGGCCAGTTGAGCGAGATCCTCGCCCCCCACACTCGAGGCGCGGGCAACGGGCGGCTGTCCCAGTTGCTCGCCCCCGAACCCGACGAGGCCGAGACCCCCGAGCTCGACGCCATCGCCGGCGCCGACGTGTTGGCCTCGCTGCCCACACTGACCGACGACGACCTCGAGGCGCTGGTCGATGCCCTGGCCGACTTCGAGTCCGAGTGCTCGGCCATCCGCCGGCGCCTCCACGAGCAGATCGACGCGCTGCAAGCCGAGGTGGTGCGTCGCTACCGGACCGGCGAGGCGTCGGTGGAGACGCTGCTCCGGTGAACAGGCCGACCACCCGCCCCCGCCGGGCCGTGCTGGTGGTCGACGACGACGACCGGGTGCGGGCCGTGGTACGGGCCGTGTTGGAGGCCGACGACTTCCAGGTGGCCGAAGCGGCCGACGGCCCGTCGGCCCTCGAATTCCTGTCGGCCGAGAGCGAACAGGCCAGCGACGGCGGCGACGGCCCCGCCCGTCCCAATGTCCTGGTGCTCGACGTGATGATGCCGGGGATGGACGGCATCGAGGTCTGTCGCCAGATCGACCACCGCACCACCAAGGTGCTGATGCTCACCGCTCGGGAGGACGCGGCCACGCGCGATGCCAGCGCCGCCGCCGGTGCCGACGCCTTCCTGGCCAAGCCGTTCTCCGCCGTCGAGTTGCTCGACGCCATCGAAGCGCTCTCCGCCGATGACCCCGCCTTCTGAGCCGGGCCCAGCGCCCGACCCCGACGGCCAGGACGGGCTGGAGGCCCAGCTCCGGGTCTTCGCGGCCGAGATCGGTGGCCTGTACCGGGTGCAAAAGGAGCGGGCCGAGCAGCTCGAGACCGCCCTCGGAGCGCTCAAGACGGCGTACCTGGAGACCATCCGCTCCTTCGCCTTTGTGGTGGAAGCCAAGGACGCCTACACCGGCCAACATCTGGAGCGTTGCCGGGCCTACGGCGTGGCGCTCATGGAGGAGCTGGGCGTGGCCGACGACCATCCCGACGCCGAGTACGGCTTCTTGCTCCACGACGCCGGCAAGATCGGCATACCCGAGCGGATCCTGTCCAAGCCCGGGCCCCTCACCGCCGCCGAGTGGCGGATCATGCGCACCCACCCGGTGATCGGCTGCCAGATGCTGGAGAACATCCCCTTCATGACCACGGCGGCCGAGATCGTGCGCTGCCATCACGAGATGTTCGACGGGTCGGGCTACCCGCAACGGCTGAAGGGCGAGGAGATCCCCTGCCCGCCCGGGCCTTCAGCATCGTCGACGCCTTTGACGCCATGACCACCGACCGTCCCTACCGCTCGGCCATGCCCGTCGAGCGGGCGGCCGACGAGCTCCAGCGCATGGCCGGCACCCAGTTCGACCCCGACGTGGTGGCCGTCTTCCTGCCCCTCATCGAGCGCCTGCCGGCGCTCTACGCCTCCTGATCCGGCCGACCGCGGAATCCCCGCCACGGCCACGGGGTTGACCACCGTCGTGCGCAAGCTGGCCGTGCTCTCCTTCCACACCTCGCCGTTGGTCCAGCCCGGCGTGGGCGACAGCGGCGGAATGAACGTCTACGTGCGGGAGTTGGTCTCGGCCCTGGCCCAGGCCGGGGTGAGCTGTGACGTCTACACCCGGACCTGGTCCGACGACCTCGCCGCCGAGGTCGTGGTCGAGCCGGGCTTCCGGGTCGTCCACATCGACGCCGGGCCCCGGTCCGACGTGCCCAAGGAGGAGCTGGCGGCGCTGGTCCCCGACTTCACCGACGGCGTGGTCGACCACATGGCCGGCAACGACCAGGTCGACGCCGTCCACGCCAACTACTGGCTCTCGGGCGTGGCCGGGCACGCCATCAAGCACCGGCTGTCGCTGCCCCTGGTCTCGACGTTCCACACCCTGGCCCGGGTCAAGGCCGAGGCCGCCCTGGTGGAACCCGGGGGCCGGTCGCGCGCCGAGGCCGAGGCCGAGGTGATCGCCTGTAGCGACGCCATCCTGGCCAACGGGAAGGAAGAGGCGGAGGAACTGCGGAGACTTTACGACGCCCCGGCGCCGCGCATCGAGGTCGTGCCCCCGGCGTCGACCACGCCTTTTTTCTCCCGGCGACCGGGACGGCGCCCGGGCCGCGCTGGGCTGGGGAGAGCCGGGCCGGATCTCGGCCGTGGGCGGACGGCGCGCCGCCCAGCACCCGGTCCTGTTGTTCGTCGGGCGCATCCAGGCCCTCAAGGGCCTCGACGTCGCCGTGGCCGCCCTGGCCGAGCTCGACCGGGCCGAGGCCGAGCTCATCGTCGTCGGAGGCCCCAGCGGAGCCGAGGGAACGACCGAGATGGCCAAGGTGCACGAGTTGATCCACGACCTCGGCCTGGCCGGCCAGGTGCGCTTCGTCGAGCCCCAACCCCACCACCTGCTCTCCACCTGGTATCGCGCCGCCGACCTGGTGGTGGTCCCCAGCCGTTCCGAGTCCTTCGGCCTGGTCGCCCTGGAGGCCGCCGCCTGCGGTCGCCCCGTGGTGGCGGCGGCGGTGGGCGGCCTGCGCACCGTGGTCGATCACGGGAACACCGGCTTCCTCGTGGAGGACGGCCACCCGAGGGCCTACGCCGACCACGTGGCCCAGATCCTCGACGACGACGACCTGGCCAGGAGCATGGGGGCCGCCGCGGCCGTACGCGCCGGCGGCTACACCTGGTCCACCACCGCTGCCCGCCTGCGGCGGCTGTACGCCGACCTGGCGGCCCGTCAGCTGGTGCAGTGCTGAGATTTCCAGTGATCTCATTGCTTTTCATTGATCTTCTGGTCTAGGGTGACCGGTGGAGCCCGGGGGCCCGCCGGCCGGCCTCGTTCGGGGAAGTACGAGCATCGTCGTCAGTTCCCTCGGGCTCCGACTTGGGTGAGGGCGCCGTCCCCCCGGGCGCTGATCTTCGCCGTCACCGTCACCGGCATCATGGCCAACACCCTGGTGGCGCCGGCCATCCCCGACATTCTCGACGGGCTGGGCGTGGACCAGAGCCGGGCCGGCCTCCTGTTGGCGGCGGCCACGCTGCCCGGGGTGGTGGTGGCGCCCCTCATCGGCCTGCTGGCCGATCGCTACGGGCGGCGGGAGGTCCTGATCCCCTGTCTGGCCAGCTTCGGGCTCTTCGGCGGCCTGTCGGGGCTGGCCCCCACCTTCCCCCTCCTCTTGGCGTCCCGCCTGGTCCTCGGGGTGGGCTCGGCCGGGCTCATCAACCTGGCCGTGGTGGTGATCGCCGACCACTGGCAGGGCGCCGACCGGGCCCGGGTCATCGGGCAGAACTCGGCGGTGCTGACCCTCGCCCTTGCCGTGCTGCCCCCTCTCGGGGGCGTGCTCACGGATGTGGCCGGGTGGCGAGCGACGTTCGCCCCCTACTGGCTGGGGCTGTTCACCGCCGTCGGAGTGGCCCTGGTGATGAAGCGCTCGCCCCGCAGTGAGGTACGCATGGGCGAGCAGCTCGTCCACGCCCTCGGCTACCTGCGCTCAGCGCCGGTGCTGGCCGCGATCGGCAGCGGCAGCCTGCTGTTCGTCCTGATCTTCGGGCTCATGCTCACCGCCCTGCCGCTGTACCTGGCCGAGGACTTCGGCCTGTCGGCCTCCGTCCGAGGCGTGGTGTTGGGCGTCCCGGCGCTGACGGCCACGGTCGGGGCCCTCTCGCTCGGCCGCCTCACCGAGCGCTTCGGGGCCCGGCGCCTCGTCCTCGCCGGCTCGGCCGTGCTCGCCGTGGCCTTTTCCACCATCGCCGCGGCCCCGGTCCTCGCCGTGGTGATCATCGGCGCCCTTCTCTACGGCCTGTCCGAGGGGGCCACCATCCCGTCGCTGCAGGCCATCGTGGCCGGGGCCGCGCCGGCATCGAGTCGGGGGGCCGTCGTGGCGGTGTGGGTGGGCGGCGTGCGGGCCGGCCAGACCGCTGGTCCCATCCTCGCCGGTCTCGCCCTCGGCTGGGTGGGGGCGCCCGGAACGTTCCTGGCCGGGGCCGCGCTGGCCCTGACCCTGCTGGTGGCCCAGGCGCTCAGTGGCCTCCCTGGCGGCGACGCCGTCCGCCCCGAGGGCGACGACACCACCGGGACCCGGGGCGCGCCGGGCCCGGGCCGGCCTCCGCTGCCCGCCGGTAGTGGCGGGTTACGTTGCGGTCCTGTTACGTTGCCCTGAGTTCCTACGCCCCGACCGGTTCACCCCAGATGATGCGCTCAACAAGCCTGCTGGCCCGTGTGGCGTCGTCCCGTTCCAGGAGAGAACCACGAGCGCCGACCGCATGACCCAAATCAGAACGACGCTCGCGGTCGTCATCTTCGCCCTCCTTGCGGTCCACGTCGCACCGGTCGGCGCGGCTGAGGATCCCCGGACGGCCCGCAAGGAAGCTCGCGACCGCCGGGCCCAGCTGGCCGAGGAGCTCGACGGGCTGGCGGCCTCCGAAAGCGAGCTCCTCGACGCCATCGCCGTGCTCAGCGAGCAGGTGGACGCCCAGTCGGGCGAGGTGAACGCGGCCCGCCAGGCGGTGGCTTCGGCCGAACGGGACGTGGCCGAGGCGGAGCGAGCCATGGCCGAGACGGGGGCGAGCATCGACGGCCTCACCGACGCCGTGGTCGAGCGGGCGGTGGAGACCTTCATCCGGCCGACGGGCGACGGTCTGGACGAGATGGTCCAGTCCCGCGACATCGCCGAGGCGTCGCGCAAGCGGGCCCTGCTCGACCAGGTGACCGCCAACGACGAGGACGTCATCGACCAGCTGAACGCAGCGCGAGAGGACTTCGATCGGAGCCGGGCCGAAGCGGCGGAGGCCACGGCCAAGGCCGACGAGCGCCGGGTCCAGACCGAGGACCGGCTGGCCGAGCTCGAGGCCACCCGCTTCGAGCAGGCGCGCCTGGTGGCCGACCTGGACACCCGTCAGGCCGAAGTCTCCAAGGAGATCGAAGCCCAGGAGGCCAACGAGGCCGAGCTCACCCGCATCATCGCCGAGGCCGAAGCCCGGGCCGCGGCAGCACGGGCGCCGGCTCCGCGAGCGGGCTCGAACGTGGGCCGCGCCGGGGAGGCGACGGCCGACCGCACGGTGGGCGGGGGCGGCTGCATCTGGCCCACCCAGGGCCGGGTCACCTCCGAGTTCGGCAACCGCTGGGGTCGCCTGCACGCCGGGATCGACATCGGCGCCCCCACGGGGACACCCATCTACGCCGCCCAGGCCGGAACCGTCATCTTCTCCGGGGTCCAGAGCGGCTATGGGAACGTGGTCATCCTGTCCCACGGCAACGGGTTGAACACCCTCTACGGGCACCAGAGCCGACTGGCGGCGTCCAACGGCCAAGCGGTGAGCCAGGGCGACAACATCGGCTTCGTCGGCAACACCGGTCGCTCCACCGGGCCCCACCTCCACTTCGAGACCCGCTACGGCGGGTCGCCCCGCAACCCCCGGGGCTGCCTGCCGTAGCCGACCAGGTGTCGGGCGAAGTGAGGCGTGCCCTTGTCGCAACCAGCGCAAAGCGCCGGAGCGGCGCCTCGTCCTTCGGCGCGCCGAGCGAGCCGGGTAGCTTCCTGGCCATGAGCGCCAGGTTGGTCGTCGTAGGCGGGGGCCGGATGGGCGAGGCGCTGGTGGGCGGGTTGGTGGCGGGCGGATGGGATGCCCCCGATCTCTATGTGGTCGAGAAGGTGGCCGAGCGGCGCCGGGCCCTGGCCGAGCGCCTGCCCGGCCTGCGGGTGGGGGAGGTCCCCCCTGCCGCCGAAGGAGTGGTGCTGGCCGTCAAGCCGGCGGACGTGGCCTCGACCGGCCGGGCCGTGGCTGAGGCCGGTTGTGCCCGGGTGCTCTCCATCGCCGCCGGAGTGGCGCTCGCCACCCTCGAACAGGTGCTGGGGGCCGAGTCCAGCCAACTGCCGGTCGTGCGGGCCATGCCCAACACCCCCGCGCTGGTCGGCGCCGGAGCCGCCGCCATCGCCGCCGGCACCTGGGCCGGTGAGGACGACCTGGCCTGGGCCGAGGAGATCCTCGGTGCGGTGGGGACGGTCGTGCGGGTGCCCGAAGCACTGCTCGACGCCGTCACCGGGCTCTCGGGGTCTGGGCCGGCCTACGTGTTCCTGGTGGCCGAAGCCCTCATCGACGCCGGCGTCTTCGTCGGCCTCCCCCACGACGTGAGCCGCCACCTCGCCCTCCAGACCCTGCTGGGCGCGGCCCGCCTGCTCGACGAGTCGGGCCAGACCCCGACCGTCCTGCGGGGCGCGGTCACCTCCCCGGGAGGAACCACGGCGGCGGGCCTCCGGGCCCTCGAGGCCGGCGGGCTGCGCAGTGCGCTGCTGGAGGCGGTGGTGGCGGCCACGGAACGCTCGCGCCAGTTGGGTGCCCGAGACGCCCCCGGCTGATCCGTCCCGATCAGGACCCGGGCCTCCCACTTCCTCTTTCCCCACCGCCCCCACTGGCCTACAGTGGCCCCAAGCGGAGAAGGGGTGATGTCCATGGCCCAGTACCCGGGTCGCGCCCAGTACCTGACCGTCGCCGAGGTGGCCGGCACCCTGCGGGTGTCGACCATGACCGTCTACCGACTGATCAAGTCGGGAGATCTCGCCGCCGTGCGGGTGGGCAAGTCCTACCGACTGGCGACCGACGAGGTCGATCGCTACCTGGCTCGAGGCTTCACCGAGGCGGGCTAGACGCCGGCGCCCCGGTAGCGTCGGGTGCGGATGCCCGAGCCCCTCGACACCATCTCGTTCCTCTCCGACTACGGCACCGGCGACGAGTTCGTGGGCGTGGTCCGGTCGGTGATCCGCACCATCGCCCCGCGCACCACGGTCATCGACCTCTGTCACGGCATCGCCCCCCACGACGTGCGGGCGGGGAGCCTGGCCCTGGCCCGGGCCGTGCAGTACCTGGCCCCGGGCGTGGTGCTGGCCGTGGTCGATCCCGGTGTGGGCACGTCCCGGCGGGCCGTGGCGGTGGAGGCGGGCGAGCACGGCAGCGTGTTCGTGGGCCCCGACAACGGTCTGCTGGCCTCGGGCGTGGCCCTGGCCGGCGGGGCCACCCGGGCGGTGGCCCTCACCGACGAGCGCTTCCACCTCCCCTCGCCGGGCCCCACCTTCGCCGGGCGGGACGTGTTCGCCCCCGCCGCCGCCCACCTCAGCAACGGCCAGGCCCTCGAGGACCTGGGCGAGCCCGTCGACCCAGCCACGCTCCTGCCCGGCGTGTTGCCCCTCACCCGGGCCGACGGCCATCGCCTGGTGGCCGAGGTGCTGTGGGTCGACCGTTTCGGCAACGTCCAGCTCAACGTGGACCCCGACGAGATCGAGGCCTTCCCCGATCCCGTGCCCCTGTCGTTCCACACGTCGGTCCGCAGCGCGCCGCGGGCCCGGGCCTACGGTGACATCCCCACGGGGGCCATCGGCCTGGTGGTCGACGCCTACGGCTTGGTCTCGGTCTGCGCCGACCGTCGCTCGGCGGCCGACGAGCTCGGCCTCGGGGTGGGCGACGGCGTGACCCTCGGCGACGTGCCCGCCGACGGCCGCCACGGCGACGGCGCCGCCGCATCGACGGCCACGCCATCCCCCGGGCCCCCCTCCACCCTCACCATCCGCCCCGCCACCGAAGGACCAACCTCATGAGCCA
>JAUJNB010000014.1:15632-47971 GCA_030446545.1 Acidimicrobiales bacterium
CCCACCCTTGGCTGGCGGCCCAGGGCGAGCGAAGCTCGCCCAAAGAGGTGCTCAGGGCGAAGGGCGCCGGCTCCGCCGGCGTCCGCAGCACGATCAACTCGCCGACGAACCTCCGGTTCGGCGGCGACTAGAAGAGCGTGCGGCAGAGCCTGGTGATCTCCCGCTCGAGGGACTCCAGGCCCTCGACCTTGCCCAGCACCAGCGAGACGCCCACTTCGTCGGCCCGGCGCTCGAGCTCGGGGTCGACGAAGGCGGTGTAGAGGATCATGACCAGGTCGGGGTGACCGGCCCGGATGCGCGCCGCCGTCTCCAGGCCGTCGAGGATGGGCATCTTGTAGTCGATGACGGCGACGTCGACGGCCACCTCGTCGACCTGCGTCAGGGCCTCGGCCCCGCTGGCCGCCTCGGCCACCACGGAGAAGCCGTCGAGGTCGAGCATGTTGCGCAGCATGCGCCGGACGTGATCGGTGTCGTCCACCACCATGACCCGGATCGGCTCGTCCATCGGACCCCGACGCTACCCGTGCGGGACGGCCCCCACCGGGTGTCGCCATCCGATGTCCCGTTCGGCCGCCGCCCGCTGCTACCGTCTCGTTGCGCACCTCCTTCTCGTCGTCAACCCTTCGGCGTCTGCGGTCACCGCCCGGGCTCGGGTGGTGATTCACAAGGCCCTCGCGGCCGACCACCGCGTCGAGATGGCCGTGACCAGCCGTCGGGGTCACGCCACCCGCCTGGCTCAGGGAGCGGCCGCCGCCGGAACCGACGTTGTCGTCGTGCTCGGGGGCGACGGCACCTTGAACGAGGCAGCCAACGGCCTGGCCCGGTCGGAAACCGCCATGGCGGTGCTGCCGGGTGGTTCCACCAACGTCTTCGCCCGCACACTGGGCCTGCCCAACGACCCCATCGAAGCCACTGCTGCGGTGCTCGAGGCCCTCGAGCACAAGGCCGTGAGACGGGTGGGCCTGGGTTCGGTGAACGGTCGCTACTTCCTGTTCCACACCGGCATCGGCTTCGACGCCGCCGTGGTGGCCCAGGTGGAACGCCGGGCCGCCCTCAAGCGCTACGCCGGGCACCCCCTCTACGCCTATGCCACCTTGTCGACGTGGTTCCGCCACTACGACCGCAGCCGGCCCCGTTTCGCCGTCCACCTGCCCGGTGAGACCGTGGTCGACGACGCCTACTTCGCCGTGTGCAGCAACACCGATCCCTACACCTTCATGGGCAAGCGACCCCTGCACGTGGCCCCCGACGCCACCTTCGACCGCGGCCTGGCCATGTTCAGCCTGCGCTCGCTCTCCCTCGGAACAGTCACCACGGTGGTCTCCTCGGCCCTGCTTCGAGGGAGCCGGGCCCGACGCCACCGCCTCAGCCACTACCGCAGTGACCTCCCGAGGTGGTCGTGCGGGGCCACGGACCTTTCCCCTACCAGGTCGACGGTGACTACCTCGGTGAGGTCGAGGAGCTGGTCTTTCGCCACGAGCCCGATGCCCTGCTCCTGGTGGCGTCGCCGTGAGCGGCAGCCGGTGACCCTTGCGTGGCGGGAGGCCAACTCAGTACTCTCGTCTCGCGTCCGGCCGGGTGGCAGGGGGTTCCACCGACGGGAATGTGAACGAAGTCACGACAATGCGGGGGAAGCAGTGGCGCTGACGGCCAGCGGATTCGACTCTTGGGCCTTGGACGAGTGGCGGTCACACGCGTCTTGTCGTGATGCCGATCCCGACCTGTTCTTCCCCATCGGGACCACCGGGCCGGCCGTCTCCCAGATCGAAGCGGCCAAGATCGTCTGTCGGACCTGTCCCGTTCAGGCTCCCTGCCTGGAGTTCGCCCTGGCCACCAACCAGGACTCGGGCGTGTGGGGCGCGGCCTCCGAAGAGGAGCGCCGCATGTTGCGCAAACAGCGCCGTCGGGCCAGCTAGCCGGGTCTCGGTCGCGCCGATCGCTCAGTCGTCGCTCGTGGCCGTCCCGGGCACCAGCGGCACCTGCACCTCCACCACCGTTCCGGGGCAGTCGTCCGCCGAGGTCCCCGCCTTGCGGCTGCGCATGGTGATCGAACCTTCGATCTGGGTGGTCACCAGGCTGCGCACGATCGACAGCCCCAGTCCCTTGGCCGAATCGAGGGAGAAGCCGGCCGGCAACCCGACGCCGTTGTCGACCACCCGGAGCACCAGGCAGAGGCCGTCGTTGTCGAGCTCGACGGTGACGCGCGTCCGGCCTCGACCTGCGACCCGTCGCCGGCGGGGCCCTCGGTGGCCCCAGGGACCGGGACCGGGACGGGGACGGGGACGGGGACGGGGAAGGCGTGGTCGGCGGCGTTCTGGAGCAACTCGGTCAACACCACCGCCAGCGGGGTGGCCACCCGGGCGGGGAGCTTGCCCGAATCTCCCACCACCTCGAAGCGGACCGGGCGCTCGGGCGAGACCAGGCTCTCCTCCACCGTGCGTACCAAGGGGCGGACGATGTCGTTGAAGGGAACGTCACCGCCGCCCTCGCGCGACAGGGTCTCGTGCACGAGGGCGATGGAACGGATGCGCCGGACCGACTCCTCGATGGCTCCTTTGGCCTCCAGCGACGTGAGCCGACGCCCTTGGAGGCGGAGCAACGAGGAGATGGTCTGCAGGTTGTTCTTGACCCGGTGGTGGATCTCCCGGATGGTGGCGTCGAGGGAGACCAACATGCGGTCACGCCGGCGCAGCTCGGAGATGTCCCGCAACAACAACAGCCCGCCCGTGGCCTTGCCGCCCTCCAGCAGCGGCAGGCAGCGCAGCAAGACGGTGATCTCGTCGCCCCGCTCGATCTCCTCGGTGACCGGTCCGCCGATGGCGAAGGCGGTGCGCACCACCACCTCCTCCAGGCCGAGGTCGCTCAGTCGCTCGCCCTCGGCGTTCACGTGCACGCCCAGGCGATGCAGGGCTGACACGGCATTGGGCGAGGCGTAGACAACCCGGCCGGCACCGTCGAGGACCAGGGCGCCGTCGCCCACCCTCGGCGCCTCCTCCACTTCGGTGTCCTCGACCGCAAAGGGGAAGGTGCCGTCGGCGATCATCGCCGCGAAGCGGTGGAAGACCGACACATAGGTGCGCTCCAGCTCGCCTGGCTGGCGTCCGAGGGCCGGCGTCGACTCCCGACTGCACACCGCCACCACCGAGCCGTCCCAGCGCACGGGCACGGCCAGCACCTGGATGGAGTCCACCTCGCCGGGCAGGGTGATCTCGCCCTCGGTCATCTCCCCGGTGGCAAAGGCCTGGGCCACCGCCGGGCGGTCGTCGGCCCCGACCTCGGCCCCTACGAAGTCGCTGCGGTACACCGTCTGGTTGGTGGTGGGCCGAACCTGTCCGACCACGACGAAGCTGGAGCCCTCGCTGCCGGCCAGGGGCACGAAGAGCAACAGGTCGGCGAAGCACAGGTCGGCCATCGGGCCCCACGACGCCAGCAGCCGGTGCAGGTGGGCCAGCGCCGGCCCCTCCATCCCGCCGTGGGTACGGGCCAGTTCGGCCAGGCCGCCCACGACTACCTCGCCTCGGCCGGCGTCGGAGCGACCACGCCCGGGGTGAGGGCCGCCACCGGCACCGCTCGACGCTGACGACCGCGGTAGGCGGCCAGGTGGTCGTAGCCGGCCGCGGTCAACAGGGCCGCCAGGTCCTCTCGGTGCTCGGCCACGTGCCCCAGGCGATGGGCGTCCGAGGCGGTGGTGACGGGCACGCCGGCGGCGTGGAACCGGGCCAGGAGGGAGGGGGCCGGGTACACCTCGCCCACCGGCTTGCGCCAGCCCGCCGAGGAGACCTCGGCCGCCATCCCCGATCGGGCCGCGGCCTCGGCCATGCGGTCGTAGAACTCGTCGGGGACGTCGGGCCGGCGCCCGGTCACCTTGCACAGGTCGGGGTGGGCCAACACGTCACAGACCCTCGAGTCGGCCAGCTCCTCCAAGTCGGTGGTGTAGGCGTCCCACACTGCCTCGACGGTGCGGGCGTCCCATTCGGCCACAAAGGCGGCAGAGGCGAAGTTGTCGAACCCCCACGCCCCCAGCCAGTGGACCGAACCCAACACCACGTCGAAGGGGTAGCCGGCCAGCAGCTCGGCCACCTCGTGCATGCGCCCGGCGTAGTGGTCGACCTCCAGGCCGAGAACCACGGGGAGGCCCGCCGCCTTGGCCGCCAGCACCACCTCGACGTACTGGTCGAGGTCTCCCCCCTGCTCGCTGGCCCACCACTCGGCCATGGCCGGGACCAGCGCCGGCTGGTCGAACGCCGACCACCATCCGCCCAGCACGGCGTCGGCCTGACGGAAGCGGAAGAGGTGCTCGGTCAGGGCGATCTCGACCACACCGGCCGCTCGGGCCGCCTCGCAGTAGGCGGCGACCTGCTCGAGCGTGGCGTCGAGGGGACGGGGGCCGTGCTCCCACAGGTGCAGGTGGTAGTCGAGCACTGCCGCCATGGTAGGGCGGGAGGAGGTGGGCTCAGGACCTCAGCGGCGGAGGGCCTGGCCCAGGCGGACCAGCCCGGCCAGGTCGTAGACGTCGGTGTCGAGGGCGGGGACGGTCGCCACCAGGGCCGGGTCGACGGCCAGCTCGGCCCGCAGCTCGGCTTCGCGCTTGGCCACCACGGCGAAGTTGAGGAAGCTCTCCCCCAGCTCCTGGAGGACCCTGGCGACCAGGGCGGGAGGACCCGGCGCGTCGGGCCGGGCCGACGCCAGGGCCTGGGCCAGTTGGTCGGGACGGGCGCGCAGCTCCCGGGCCGCTTGGGTGGCCCCGCCGTCGAGCAGCTCGCTGGGCAGCACCCGGTTGAGCACCACCGCACCCAGGTGGAGGCGCTTGGCCGCCAACACCTCCACGAATCGACCGGCCTCGTGCGCCGGTGCCGCCTCCAAGGTGGTGACCACCACGAAGCTGGTGCGACGGTCCTCCAGCACCCGCTCCACGGCCCGGGCCCGGGCCACGAACCCTTCGTACATCGACTGGAACAGGATGAAGAACTCGGCCACGTCGGTCAGGAAAGCCGAGCCCAGGGCCCGGTCGGCGATCTGGTAGAAGGGCCTGGACGCGGCGTTGACCAACCGCGAGCGGTAGGGCACGAGCAGCCAGCGCAGCAGCCGGCTGGAGAAGAAGTCGGCCATGCGCTCGGGAGCCTCGAGGAAGTCGATGGCGTGGCCGGTCGGCGGGGTGTCCACCACGATGAGGTCGTAGACGCCCGAGGAGTGCAGCTCGTACAGGCGCTCCATGGCGATGTAGTCGTGGCTGTGCACGAACTTGCCCGTGACGTTGCGGTACAGGGGGTTGGCCAGGATGGCGTCGCGGGTGGCGGCGTCGGGAGCGTGGCGGCGCACGAGCTCGTCCCAGCTCTGCTTGGTGTCGAGCATGGCCGCCCACAGCTCCCCCCGGGGCTCCAGCCCGGCGTCGGCGAAGGCCTCGGCGCCCACCCGGGTCTCGGCGTTGCCCAGGGCGTGAAGGCCCATGGCCGCGGCCAGGCGCCGGGCCGGGTCGACGGTGAGCACCAGGACCTTGGCCCCGAGGTCGGCGGCGGCCACGGTGGCCAGGGCGGCCGCGGTCGTCGTCTTGCCCACCCCGCCCGCGCCACACACGACCACGATCTCCTTGGCCGCCAGGAGCTGCTCGACGGCGGCGCCGGTCATCCTCATGCTCACGACAGCTCGGCCGCCAGCGCCTCGGCCACCTGGTTGGTGGCCCGTCGGCCGTGGCTGCGGCTGAACAGCTCGGGGACGTAGACGACGGGCCGGGGCGGGCCGCTTCGTTGGTTGAGCCCCTCGCGCAACCTGACCAGGTGGGCCGCCCGGGTGCGGCGCAGGCGCACGGCCAGGCGGGCCGCCTCGAGCACCGGTGCGACCGGTCGACCCACGACCTCGGCCAGGGCGGCGGCCGCCTCGGGCTCGGCCAGGCGGTCGAAGACCTCCTCCTCGGACCGCCCGAAGAGCTCGGGCAGCACCCGGTTGACCACCACCGCCGCGAGGTCGACGCCGGTGGTGGCCAGCTCTTCGACCAGCTCCAAGGTCTCGGTCACGGGCATCTCCTCGGGCGCGGCCACCACCACCACGCCCGTCACGGCGGCATCGCCGAGGAGCTGGAGCATCCAGCCCGTCTGCTCCCGGACCAGCCCGACCGACAGGAGCTCGTTGATGGCCTGGGGGGCCCGCAGCTGGCCGATGATGTGGCCGGAGGCGGCGGCGTCGACGATGACCACGTCGTAGTGACGCTCGCGGGTCTCCCAGGCCAGCTTGCCCACGGTGAGGATCTCCTTGATCCCGGGTGCGGCGTTGGCCAGGAAGTCGAACGTGCGGGCCATGGCGCCCAGGCGGGACAGTCGGGGCATCTTGAGCTGCACGGCCAGGTACTCCCGCAGCGACGCCTCGGTGTCCATGGCCATGGCGAAGAGTCCGGGCTGGAGTTGGCGGGCCTCGAAAGCGAGCGGGCCCACCTCGTAGGCTCCGGCCAGATCTCCCTTGGCGTCGAGCTCGCACACCAGGGTGCGGCGGCCCTCACCCACCGCCAGCAGGGCCAGAGCGGCGGCCACCGTGGTCTTGCCCACCCCTCCCTTGCCGGTGACGAACAGCAGCCGCCGGTCGAGCAGCCCGATGGCCACCCGGTCAGCTTCCGCCGAAGCCGATCCGACGCTCGTCGTGTGGGCTACCGATCTCGACGTAGGCCACCTTGGTCACCGGGATCCCGACCTGGCGGCCTTTGCGGTCGGTGAGCCACAGCACGCCGTCGCCCCCGCCCAGCACCCCGTCGATCTCGCTCTGGAGCTTGGTGGCGTCGGCGTCGTCGCCGAGCTCCACGTCGATCTCCTTGGGCGAGTAGGTCACGCCGATGCGAACGTCCACCGGACCATCGTAGAGGAGCGGCTACACCACGCGCAGGCCGGGATGATCCCGACGGGTGGGGGCCAGTTCCTCGTCGATGCGTCGGGCCATGGAGGCGAAGGCCCGGGCCACCTCACCTTCCGGATCGGTGACCACGAGGGGGCGCCCGGCATCACCGCCTTGGCGCAGCTCCACCATCAGGGGCACCTGGCCGATCAGGGGCACCCCCAGACGCTCGGCCAGGGCGGCCCCGCCTCCGGCGCCGAACAACTCGTAGCGCGTGCCGTCGTCGCCGGTGAACCAGCTCATGTTCTCGATCACCCCGTGCACGGCGATGCCGATCTGCTCGCTCTGGAACATCAGCCCCGCCCGTTGGGCCACCCGTTGGGCCGCGGGCTGGGGGGTGGTGACCACGTAGGCCTCGGCCCGGGGCAGGAACGACGCCAGGGAGAGGGAGATGTCGCCCGTGCCGGGGGGAGGTCCACCACCAAGAAGTCGGGCTCGCCCCACCAGAAGTCGGTGAGGAACTGCTCGAGGGCCTTGTGCAGCATGGGCCCCCGCCACACCACGGGCTGGTCCTCACGCACGAAGAACCCGATCGAGGCGCAGGCCACGCCGTGGGCCTGGGGGGGCAGGACCATACGGTTCCCGAGCACGGTGGGGGCCTGGTCGATGCCGAGCATGGCGGGCACGGAGAACCCCCACACGTCGGCGTCCACCACACAGACCCGCTTGCCCCGTTGGGCCAGGGCGATGGCCAGGTTGACCGTGACCGACGACTTGCCCACGCCTCCCTTGCCCGAGGCCACGAGCAGGACGCGGGTACGGGCGCCGGGGGCGGCGAAGGGGATGGGCGTGGATCGATCAGCTTCGAGAGAGCGGGCCAGCTCGTCGCGCTCGGGGTCGGTCATGGGAACCAGCTCGACGGAAGAGGACTCGACGCCGTCGATGGTGGCCAGGGCCTCGCTGATCCGGTGACGGAGGGCCCCGGCCCCCTCCGGGGCGATCAGGGCGACTTCGAGGTCGACGTGCGGGCCGCTGACGATGAGCCCCTGGACGAGCTCGAGCTCGACGATGTTGCGATGGATCAGCGGGTCGTCGACGCGGTAGAGCGCGTCGATGACCTGACCTTCGGTGATGGGCACGGCAGCGGCCTCCGGTCGGGGGCGGGGGTGAGCGGTAGAGTAGCGGTGTGGCTCACGAGCTTCCGGCCGCGTTCCCCGTGGAGGGAGAGTCCCCCGGCCCCTCGCCGCTGTCGGCCGACGACTTCTCGGCTGCGGTCACGGCCATCACCTCGGCCTTCGGCGACCCCACCCGCCGCCAGATCTACCTGTTCGCCCATGAGCACGACGAGGGAGTCACCGCCTCGGAGGTGGCCGAACACTTCGAGCTCCACGCCAACGTCGCCCGTCACCACCTCGACAAGTTGGCCGCCGGTGGCTACCTCGACGTCCAGGTGGGACGCACCGCCAACGGCACGGTGGGCCGCCCGTCCAAGCGCTACCGAGCCACGGCCACCGAGGTCGCCCTCGACTTCCCGGTCCGCCACGACGACCTGATGATCGCCCTGCTCGGGCGGGCCCTGGAGCTGCTACCCCGTCCGGTGGCCGAAGCCATGGCCGAGGAGGTGGGCGAGACCTACGGACGGGCCATGGCCGCCTCCCTGGCCTGCGACGGTGAGGGCCAACGCACCTTCCGCCGAGCCCTGCACGCCGTGGCCGACGCCCTCACCGCCCACGGCTTTGCGGCCCACGCCGAGGGCCGGGGCGACGCCCTGCGCATCGTCTCGGACCATTGCCCCTTCGGAGGTGCGGCGGTGGCGTCGCCGGTGATCTGCGCCGTCGACCGGGGGATGGTGCGGGGCATGCTCTCCGCCCTCTACGGTGACACCACGGCCGAGACGGCGGCCTCCCGGGCCTTCGGCGACGACACCTGCGTCACCGCCGTCCGGGGCTGACCGCTCCCCCGGCCCCGCACTCCTCCCGTCCGTGAGCCGGCGGCACTACCTCGACCACGCGTCCACCTCACCCTGCCGGCCCGAGGCGATCGACGCCATGGTCAGCTGGCTCGGCCTCGCCGGCGATCCCGGACGGGTGCACGCCGAGGGCCAGGCTGCGCGGGTGGCGGTGGAGGAGGCGCGTGCCCAGGTGGCCGCCCTGGTCGGGGCCCGGCCCCGGGAGGTGGTGTTCACCAGCGGGGGCACCGAAGCCGTGGTCACCGCGGTCTGGATGGCGACCGAGCGAGGGGACCACGTGGTCGTACCCGCAGTCGAGCACTCCAGTGTGGTGGAGGCCTCCGGCCGCCATCGGGTGACGGTGGTGGGCGTCGACCGGCTGGGCCGGGTCGATCCCGACGAGGTCCTGGCTGCGGTGACCCCCGCCACCGCCCTGGTCCACCTCCAGTGGGGCAATCACGAGGTGGGGACCGTCCAACCCGTGGCCGAGGTGGTGGCCGGTTGCCGGGAGCAGGGCGTGCTCACCCACGTCGACGCGGTGGCCGCGGCCGGCCACGTCCCGCTGAACTTTCGTTCCTCGGGCGCCGACCTCATGAGCGTCTCGGCCCACAAGCTGGGTGGGCCGCCGGGCGTGGGCGCGCTGTGCGTACGCCGGGGTCTGCGCCTGCGACCCCTGCTGGTGGGCGGTGAGCAGGAGCGGGCCCGGCGGGCCGGCTGTGAGAACGTGCCGGCCATCGCCGGCTTCGGTGCCGTGGCCGAGCGCCTGGCCGCCGGAGGGCTGGAGGCCGAGGGAGTGGCCGCCCGGGCTCGGACCGAGCGGGTGACCGCGGCGGTGGCCGAAGCCCGGCTGGGGGCGGCCACCGTAGTGCTGGGCGATCCCGTGGATCGACTTCCCCACATCGTGTGCCTGGGGGTGACCGGAGTCGAGGCCGAGCCCGTGCTGCTGGGCCTGGACCAGGCCGGGGTGGCCGTCCACTCGGGCAGCTCCTGCTCATCGGAGGCGCTCGAACCCTCGCCGGTGCTCGAGGCCATGGGCACCGACGCCTCCCGGTCGCTACGGATCTCGGTGGGTTGGTCAACCAGCGACGCCGACGTCGACGCCTTCCTCGCCGCCCTTCCCCCGGTGCTCGACCGCCTGCTGGCACTCGGAGGCTGACCCGGCCGAGGTCTCAGCGGGATTGCTTCTCGCCGGTGGTGGATCGGGCGCTCCGGACCGTGAGCCCGGCCACGAGAAGGACCAGACCCAGCGCGATCTGGGGCATCAATGACCCCACGCCGGTCAGAGGCAGCCTCGTTCGGGTCGATGCACCGGTTCGGTCGGAGGCGTCAGCTACTGCGCTCACCGTCTGCTTGATGACCTCCGAGGTGCTACCGCGGTGGCTGGCGGTCTGGTCGAACCGCACCGTGATGTCGTGGTCGCCGACCGTCAGTTCCGAGGTCCACAGCGTCGCCCGGCCTCCGATCAGGGGGACGGTGCCCAGTTCGGTGGAGCCGTCGAAGAACGTGACGCTGCCGGTCGGTGTCCCAGCCGGACCGGCGACCGTGGCGGTGAAGCCGACGGTCTGGCCCAACCGGGAGGAGGTCCCCGTCGAGTCGATGGTCGTCTCGGTGGCCACGCCGCTCGGCCCACCGGAGGCCGGGCTCGTTCCACCAGGTGTCGTGGTCGGGGTCGTCCCTCCCGGACCACCGGGCGCTTCCGTCGTCGGGGTGGTCGGGGATGTGGCCGAGGTGGTCGAGGTGGTCGCCCCGCCCGTGGTGGTGGTCGTCGCCGCCGAACAGGCGCCGTTGGCGAGGGTGGTGGTGGTGCCGGGGCAGGCGAAGGTGTTGGTGAGGGTGGCGGTGCAGGTCACGGTGCTGGCACCCGTGGTACCCGAGCCGTTGCACTGGTCGATCGAGGCCATGGGTGCGGCATCCGTGGCCTCACCAGCGGTGGCGGTGCAGGTCACCGTGCCGGTGGCACCCGAACGGTTGCACTGACCGATCGCCTGGTAACCGTCGGTTTCGTTGGGACCGGCTGGGGTGGCGGTGCAGGTCTTGGTGGGGGCGCCCAGGAGAGGGTTGCACTGGTTGATCGTCGAGAGGACGGCCGCGCTGGCCGGTGCCCCGGTGATGTTGTTGGTGATGGTCGAGGTGCAGGTCACCGTGCTCGCCCCGTCCTTGCCCGTCTCGTTGCACTGGTCTATCTCGGTGATGGGCGTCGTTGCTGTCGTCGAGTTGGTGACCCCGTTGACCGTTGTCACGATGACAGAGGCGGTGGTGGAGGTCCCGTCGGCGTTGTAGGTGATGTTGTTGGTGATGGTGACTTCACACGTCGTGGTGGTGGCGCCCACATTGGCCATGTCGTTGCACTGGCTCACGGGAGGCCCGAGCTCGAGCGCCTCCGCCTCCGTCACCCCCGACATGGCAGCCAACCACAGGCCGGCGAGAAAGACAGCGGACAGCAGGACGAAGGGTGCCCTGGTCGGTCGAGTGTTGCGGCGGAGTGCGGTTCCCATTGGTATCCCCTGCGTGGTCATGTCGTGTGCGGCGAATCCGTACTGGGGATTGGTCCCGCTGGAGCGGTGCTTCCCTCCTATCGGCTCCACCGGTCCAGGAGTTGAGGGGCAGAGGTCCCACCTGGGCGGCCGGCGTGCGGCGAGCGGCGAGCGGCGGCGAGCGGCGAGCGGACGGCTACCCGACCGCCAACGGTGGGCTGAACCGTCCGCTCAGTGCAGGGCGACGGTGTAGACCTCGGCCACCATCCGACCAAGGTATCGGTCGGCGGAGACGCCGCTCGGGCCCTTCTCTGAGTGATCGGGTCTGTCTAGGATCGGTGTCTTGGCGCTCGCCGACAGGGCCGGCCCGGGGAGTTCCGGTCTGCGGATCGGGACGCTCAACCTCCGCAACACCACCGACCGGTGGCGGGGACGCCGCCACCTCGTGGTGGCCCAGCTGGCTGCGATCCGCCCGGACGTCATCGGGCTGCAGGAGCTTCGGCGTTGGCCCAACCAGGCCGAGTGGATCACCAGGCGGCTCAACCAGTCCCTCCGGGCCGAGCCGCCCTACCGGTACCACTCGACCGCGAAGACCGGCCTGTGGGGGCTGTGGGAGGGGATCACCGTGCTCACCTGTCTGCCCATCCTGGCGCGAGGGTGGTTGGACCTGGACGGCGAGCACCGAGTGGCGAACTGGGTGCGGGTACAGCTCCCCGGCGGCGCCGTGATCGAGGTCTACAACACCCACCTGTCGTCTCGGGACCAAGCCCTGCGGGACCGCCAGGCCCGCCTGATCGTCGATCACGTGGCGGCTCGGGGTGACCTCCCCACCCTGCTGGTCGGCGACCTGAACGCGGGCCCGACGTCATCGACCCTCGGCCTGCTGGGCGAGCGCTTCCGTTCGGCCCATGCGCTCGTCCACGGGGACGAGCCGGACCGGACCTGGCCCACCCCGCTTCGCCGAGGGGTCGGGACGACCAGCGTGATCGACTACGTGCTCGTCGACGATCACGTCGAGGTGGCCGACGCCTGGTTGAGCTTCGACCACGCCTCGCCGACCGACCCGACCCTGATCGCCTCTGACCATTTCGGCATCATGGCGACGGTGACGGTCCGTCCCCAATGACCCCCTCCCGGCCCACGACCTTGGCCAGGTGGCCCGAGGGGTCGTGTAACAGGGGCCGGACCCGGACCATCGAGGGCCAGCGGGGCGGTTCGCTGAAGCCGAACCGGGCCGGCTCGTGGAAGCGCCGCAGAGCACCGAGGTCCCGGCCGTTCCACGCAGCCTCCCCGGCGACCACCCGGCGGTACTCGTCGGCTCGATACCACTCCTGCACGCCGCTCGGGCTGACACCCCACGTCCGCACGCCGAGCAGCGCCCGGGCGAGCAGCCCTTCGAGCGGGCGGACCAGGGTCCGGCTCCGCAGTCGAGGGAGGGGGATCGGCCACGGCCGACCCCCTCGCATGGTCAGCCCCAGACCGCCGGCAGCCACCACCAGCACGCCGCCGTCCAGCCGGGCGGCCATGGGCATGACCTCCACGGCGTCGAAGCGGTACACCGCGGTGATGAGGTCGGCCCCTTCCTGGCGGTCGACCAGCAGGACCCGGCTGCCGTCGGGGCGGGCCCACATGACGTCAACCAGGGGTCCGATGGGCGACTCGTCCCAGTAGCCCACCACGAACCGGTGGCCCGAGGAGAAGCCGGCACTGGCGATGGTGCCGCGCAGCTCGCAACGGGTGCCGGACGCCTGAGGCCTGGTCACCGGTGGGGCCCAGCGGTGCGGCCTCGCACCGGGCGGGCGAACCCGAGACGGGCGTCGACGCCCACCGAGTAGTGCACCAACGGGGGCCCGGCCGGCACGGGGAGCCCGGCGGCGGCGAACAGGTCCTCCTCCAGTGCCACCACCTCCGCCTGTTGCAGTGGCCAGGGCTGGTGCTCGACGGGCACCAGCGCCAACACACCGGCGATGGTGGTATAGGCCCGCCAGCGTCCGGTGAGGAAGTGGTCGCGCTCGCCGACCTCGGCCGCGGTCAGCGGTGGGCCGGGCCGCACGACGATGCGGTGCCCCGCAGGACGAGAGGGTCGGCGCCGACGGGCAGTGTAGGTGATGGTGGCTCCCGGCTCCACGGCCATGGCCGACCATCGATACGGCACGCCGGCGCCGACCCACGCCGTCACCACGTTGACGGCGCTGTCCGCCTCGAGCGAGAAGAACCAGAGCCCGTCGACACCACCGGGACCGCGCACGTAGGTGCGCAGGTTGGTCTCGGGGAACCGGGAGAGCGACGGCAGGGCCGGGAAGGGAGGGAAGCGGAAGCCCTCGACCAGGAACGGCGTAAGGCTCACCCAGGCCTGGTCCTCCCACAGGTGGGGCTCCAGAGCGGAGGGAAGTCGGGCCGCCACCACCTGAGGAGGCAAGGCCCAGTGCAGGAAGCTGACGTGTCGCCAGTACTGGGCCACCGCAGGCCAGCGCACGCGGTGTTCGGGCCGAGCTCCCGCCATCGTGACCGCTTTGCGTCCTGCGGTCGCTCAGCGCTCAGCGGCCGGCCTGGCGGCCGGCGACGCCGTCGAACCGGGTTGGCTCCTGTGAGTCCCTCGGTCCGCAGTCCGCCTACGGAGCTCGCCACCCCGGACCAGCGCCGTTCCCACCTCTACACCATATCGATCCCGTCCCCTCCGCCCGGGGCCGGCCCGCTGGACCAACCTCTAGACCGGCGATACCTTGTGCTACTATGCATAACTCTTCGAGTCATGGGGGGACTGGCGTGCATATCGACAAGGACCTGGTCGCGGCTTCGGCCACGCCGCTGGTGCTGGCCATCCTGGCCGAGGGTGAGAGCTACGGCTATGCGATCCTGAAGCGGGTTCGTGAGCTTTCCGGGGGCGAGCTCGAGTGGACCGACGGGATGATCTATCCACTGCTCCATCGCCTCCCGCGGCTCGGGTACGTGACCACGGAGTGGCGGTCGCCGCCGGAAGGGCGCCGGCGCAGGTACTACGCCATCACCGACGACGGGCGAGCCGCGCTGGCGGAGCAGCAACGGCAGTGGCTGACCGTCACCCGTGCGCTGGGTGACGTCTGGCCAGGCTCCGGTGGGCTGGCGACGGCATTCGGTGAGGCCTGACCCGTGGATGGCGTCGACGCACAGATCGCCGAGTGGCGGGCCTACGTCACCAAGGCCCCGGCCGTCGACGGCCGCGACGTTGATGAGCTGGAGGCTCACCTGCGCGACCAGATCGACGAGCTGGACATGGCCGGCCTCACCGACGATGAGGCGTTCCTCGTAGCCGTGAAGCGGATCGGGGACCTCGACACCCTGTCCCGTGAGTTCGCACGCGAGCACAGCGGCCGCCTGTGGAAGCAGCTCGTCCTGAGGGGTGAGGACGAGCCGGCGCGCCCGTCCAGCGGGTGGTTCGAGGCGTTCGTCTTGGCGCTGGCGGCGGCCATCACGATCCAGGCAGCGCGGCTCCTTGCCGACTTCCCCGGCGAACCACCGGGGTGGCTGCTGCGGAACCTCGGGCTGTTCGTGCTGCCGTTCTTGGCCGGGTACTTCTCCCGCCGACGGCAACTCGACCTCTGCGGCTGGGCGCTCACGGCCGCCCCGTTCCTCGTCACTGGTCTCGTGGTGAACCTCTACCCCTTCCGTGCAGGCTCGGCCACGGAGCTCGTCGTCGGGCTTCACCTGCCGGTCGTCCTGTGGTTCGCGGTGGCCTACCCGTACATGGGTGGCACGATCCGTTCACAGGAGCGGCGCATGGACTTCGTCCGCTTCACCGGCGAATGGGCCATCTACTACGCGCTTCTCGCGCTCGGTGGAGGTGTGCTCCTCGGGCTCACCACGCTCATCCTCGAGCCGATCGGGACCGATGTCGCTGAACGGGTGGTCGAGTGGGTGCTGCCGTCAGGCGCGGCCGGTGCGGTGATCGTGGCGGGTTGGCTGGTGGAGTCCAAACAGCGGGTGGTGGAGAACATGGCGCCGGTGCTCACCATGATCTTCACGCCGCTGTTCGCGGTGATGCTGACCGTGGCGGCGGCCACTTACGCCGTCTCCGGGTTCACCAGGGCGTTCGACCGCGAGCTACTGGGCGTCTTCGACGCCCTCATGGTGGTCGTGCTGGGGCTCGTCCTCTACGCGATGTCGGCACGGGAGCCGTCGGAACCGGCCGGGCTGATGGATCGCATCCAGTTGCTGGCGGTCATGAGTGCCCTCCTGCTGAACCTGATGGTGCTCGGATCCATGGCGGCCCGAATCGGCGACCTCGGGTTCACGCCCAACCGGATCGCAGCGCTCGGCCTCAACCTCGTCCTGCTCGTGAACCTGGCCGGGGCCGCCTGGCTCTCGCTGCGCTTCCTCCGAGGACGGATCGCCCTTCACGGGCTCGAGCGATGGCAGACCTCCTACCTCCCCATCTTCGCCCTCTGGGCCGCGACTGTCGTCGCCGTCCTCCCCCCGCTCTTCGCCTTCACCTGACACCTGACACCTGACCTGACTTGACTTGAGAGAACAGGTTGCCGACCGACGGCGAAGCCCCTGGAGGTAGTCGAGGAACTCGTGCTCGTCGGTGAAGCCAGGCAGATCCCCGTCGGCGATCTGGCGTGCTGCGTCGCGCACCGCAGCTGCGATTGCGTCGTCCCTCCACCTCCGCCCGCTCCCCGTCGAGCAGGGCGGTGGCACTGAGGCGGTGGCGCTGGTCGCGCCTCCGGAGTCCGAGTCGACCTTGTAAACCTCCAAGGTGAGGTCAACAAGCTCGGCGTCACCGAGGCCTGCTGAACCGCCTGGTCTTACTCGTAGAGCTCCAACGTCTTGGGCGCCCGCAAAGCCCTGCCCGTCAGCTACTGCTCGGGGGACCGAAAAATAGCCCCCGAGCGGCGCTTTTGTCTGCGCCCCCGGCAGGACTCGAACCTGCGACCCGCTGCTTAGAAGGCAGCCGCTCTGTCCAGCTGAGCTACAGGGGCTTGCGGCAACGGTACAAGTCCATCGGCCGACCGGGAGCATCCACGGGAGGGCCGGCAGGGGAACCGTTAGGATGGCGAGTTCACGGTGGCCGTAGCTCAGCCCGGTTAGAGCGCCGCGTTGTGGTCGCGGAAGTCGGGGGTTCAAATCCCCTCGGTCACCCTTGCAGACACCGTCGACCCCCTCACCGGGGCCGGCGCAAGCGCCTCTAGCTCAATGGCAGAGCAACGGACTCTTAATCCGCAGGTTCTGGGTTCGAATCCCAGGGGGCGCACCGCGAAAGCGCAGCTCAGAAAGGAGTGCTTTTCGGGACGTGAGTTGCTCTGGTCGGCGTCGAACGCGATACACCTCTCCAGTACCCCGCTGGTGGGAATCCTCGAAGGCAGCGCATGGTCATCGCCTGCCTCCTGCGCCCTCGAAGACGGGAACTCCTTTCGTCATGTCAAACCTGCGGCGTCGAAGAGAAGTGCACCGAGGACCAGGAATCCACAGATTACGCCGCTTCCGCCTAGCCCTCGGCAGCCGTTGAACGGGGAGCAGCCAAGGCCGGCCCCCTTGGATCCCTTGGTCACTCCCGGTACTCCGTAGGGTCGACTATCTGGACCGCCCTGGGCTGGTTGGAGGCTCCAGACCTTGGAAACGAGGATGGAGTCATGCCGAAGGCAAGACACCAGGGAAGCCGACGACGCGTCGGTACTCCGAGGAGGAGCGGGCCCAGGCGGTGAGGCTGGTTCGCCAGCTGCGCCGGGAGCTGGGCACCGAGCATCCAGCGGTCGCCGATCACTCGGGTACGGGGTCGAGACAGTGCGCAAGTGGGTCAAGCACGCCGATGTTGATGAGGGCCTGAAGGCGGGCACCTCGAGCGAGGACCGGGCTCGGCCCAAGGCGCTCGAGCAGGAAAACCGTGAGCTTCGGCGAGCCGACGCGATCCTCAAGTCCGCGTCGACTTTCTTCGCGGCGGAGCTCGACCGCCCATCGAAGTGATCCTACGTCGCCAAGCGCCGGCAGCCGGCACCCTCGGCGCGGGCGCTGCGGGACGCAATGATGATGCAGGTCCTGCTGGTGCTGTGGGTCGCCAACCGCAAGGTCTACGGTGCCCACAAGCTGGAAGGCAGCCGGCGGGCCGGCCACGACATCGGCGGACCAGGTCGCCCGCCTCCTGCGCGAGCTGGGCATCCAGGGGGTCTCCCGGCGGCGGAAGGTGTTCACCACCCGCCCGGACCCCGACGCCGTGCGGGCCAGCGACCTGGTGAAGCGGAACCTCACCGCAACTGCACCGAACCAGCTCTGGGTCACCAACCTGACCCCGGTCGGGAATGGCCTACCTGTGCTTCATCGTCGACCGGGTGCGCTGGCGGAGACGACGAACGGCCTCTACAGGCCGAGTGCGTCCCGACACCACCGGCTGGGAGGACGTCGACGAGGTCGAACTCGCCACCCTTTCGTGGGTGCACTGGTTCAACGAGCACCGGCTCCACAGCCACTGCCACGACGTGGACCCCGCAGAGCTCGAAGCGGCGTTCTACGCGGCCGAACAGGCCAACCCCAAAGGGAGTTGGAATCCAATAGCCCGAGCCTTCATCAGACCCAGGGCGGTTCAGCCGGCTCTATAGGGCGCCCTTGTGCCAGGGCCCGGTGATGGCGAAGGTGATGCCCGGGCTCTGGATGTTGGCGAACAGCCACTTTCCCTTGCGCTCGAAGGTGGCGCCGCACCACTCCGAGTCGGTGAAGTCGCCGCTGCCGGTGTAGCCCCGCGCCGCCATCTCCGCCGGCGGCAGGATGACGTTGTTCTGGGCGAAGGGAAAGATCTCCCCGCCGGGGCTGAGGCCGTGCAGGAACTCGAGACCGGTGCCGTCCTCGCACAACACGATGCCGCCCCGGGGGCTCACCGTGACGTTGTCGGGAGCGTTCAACACGTCGGCCGACGGCGAGGCGAACACGCACGTGAAGGTGGCCGAGGCGGGGTCGTAGGCGAACACCTGGCCCTGGCGGAGCGGCCCGCCGTTGCTGGAAATGACATAGATCACCCCATTGCCGTACCAGGCGCCCTCACCCCGGCTGATGCGGGCCGCACCTCGGCCGTAGGCCTGCTGGAAGGTGGTGGGCTGGCCCGGGGCCCAGTCGGGGTTGTCCACCACGACCCACTCGGCGGTTGCACTCGTCCCCGCCGTCCAGGCCACCGTGTCGGTCGTGCCCTCGAGCTTCATGGCCTCGAGCACACCTCCGGCGGCCAAGTTGGTGGGATCGACCGGCACGTAGCGATACAGCGCCGAGGCGCCGGCGTCCTCGGTCTCGTAGACAATCCCCGTGGCCGGGTCGGTGGCGGTGGCCTCGTGGGAGAAACGGCCCATGGCCCGCAGCGGCACGGGGTCGGCGAAGCCGGTGGCCGGGACCTCGAAGACGTAGCCGTGACGGGTGGCACCGTTGACGACGGTGGTCTCCTCACAGCTCAGCCAGGTGCCGCGCGGGGTCGGGCCCCCGGCGCAGTTGCGGATTGTTCCGCTCAGGCTGGCGTAGTCCTCGACCAGCCTTCCCTCGTCGGGATCAAAGACCAAGGTGGTGGTCCCCCCGCCGGCCAGGGGGTCGTAGGTCGCGCCGGCCGGAGTGAAGGGGGTGCCGTTGTCCTTCTCGTGGTTGCGCACCAGGCGTACGAGGCCGTTCCGACGAAACGCCGCCATACCGTCATGCCTGCTGGGCGTGGGCGTGCCGTCGGACATGATGTCATTGCTCCAACCGAAGCTCAGGTACTCGAAGCGGCTCGGCAACTGGAGCAGTTCCAGCCCGGTGGTCTGGTCCTTCACCGGGGCCAGCGGGCCGTAGCCCGACCCAGCCGACCTCCGGCGTGACCTGGCCGGTGCCGCGCCGGCCGCACGGGCGCCCAAGGCGGAGAAGGGCCCTGAGAGGGCCACCCCCACACCCGCACCGAGCGTGCCCTGCAGGAACGAGCGCCGGTTGAACGGGCCCTTGGTATCGGTCATGTTCTGCCTCCGGAAGTTTGATTCGCGCAACCCAATCGGCGCCGGGACGCGCAGGCTTGAGGCCAGGAGGAGATTGTCACGGGATCCACATACGGATACGCGTCGGAGAACGCAGGGGACGCCCGCCAGGAGCATGGGACCACCCGAGATGAGTTCCGCCGAGCATGGGACCGCCCCTCCACCAGTGATGGGACCACCCCGGGGGTCAAACGAGCAGCGGTGTCGTTGCCGGTGGACTCTCCACATCCAATCGACGAGATCTGGAAGGTGGCTTGATCACAATCTGGTCGCCTCCCGTGCGAGTCGTCCGGGTAGGTGCTGCAGCATCAGTTCACCGTGTCTTCCGGAGGAGCGATCTCCCGTGTGCCTTCCGGGACTTCAGCCGGTTCGATAAGTCCCAGGTGCTTCAGGGTGATCCCAAGCTCCGCTATCCCTTTGCGGCTGGCGCTGGCCACATGGGACGTACCGGGAATCTCCACGATCTGCGGCCAACGTTGCTCGTCGGGCTCATACGATCGAAATGCAGCTTTCACGTCTGCGTTACGGAAGACTCGGTCCTTTGCTCCAACGACATAGACGACTTGATTGCCCCTTTCCACGTGGTCGAGTACCGCTTGGTTCAGAGACGTCATCAGGGCAAGCCCTACTTTCGGCACGAACCTCCTGGTCAAAGTGTCGAAGACCAACTGCCGGCCGATCGTGGCCACCGAGAGCAAGTTCACCGGGTCCGTCGGGGACTGGAGGAGAGCGTTCAGGCCGAACCTACGATAAAACTGCCAACGGCGTTGCCTTTCGCTCATGGAGCAACTTATTTCCAGGTTCATACACGCCGGGCCAATGAACCCAAGACTGCCAAGCCCTTCGTGGCGTTCCTGGAGCGACCTGGCCAGAACGCCTCCTCCCTGTGATTTGCCTATGGCCGTCATCGGGGTCTCCACAGAAAGCCCCAATTCCTCCTTGTAATGGTCCCCGGCAACGTGGGGCACCTCGGTACATGCCGCTTCAATGGCGAGCCGGTCCGCAGGGAGTAGATCAAAGGGCATTTTCACGCCGACCGCCCCCAGTCCTAACTCGCCGAATCTCTTTATGACCTTTGTGATTGCCCAGTCGTTTTCACCGTAGCCACTCAGAAACAACACCGACAGAACACTCGGTTCTATACCTTCCCCTTCACCCTTGAAGCACTCGACCGGTATGCTTTGCACCCGGCCGTCATGCCGGTAGTCCCAGTTGACCACTTCTCTGTGAACCAAGGCTTGAGATTCCCTGTTGCTGCCGGCATGACTCATCGTTCAAGACCCTACCTCCGCCCAGCATCGCACCGGCATGCTTCCCTATTGGTCGGGGCTCGAACGACGGCGACGAGCGCTCGAACAGCGGAAGTGGCTGGGTCAAACTCTGTGCGTCCGGTCCGCCAGCGTCTTCGGTGCCGGTGCGCATGCCCAACGACGTCGACAACGTCTTCGCTTGGTCGTCGGCTTCCTCGCCCTCGGCGCCGTACTCCGGGCCTACTCCCCCTTCCGTCCCAGCAGAGTGGCACCTACCGACGCGGCCCTAACCATCCCTCAACGCCGTAGCCCTGGTACCGGACTATCGTCGTCAAGCTGCAGATCGGCCTCGGCCATGTCGGCCTCGGCGACCTCCGGCCGGTGATGATCGAGCGCCTCGACGACGAGCTGGCCGCCAGCGGCGGCATCGGGCGTCGAGAGTCGTTCCACCGCACTCGCCGCCCCATCGCTCAGCCTGATGGGGTCTTCCGGCGGTAGGCGTCGAGCCAAGCCGGGAAGTCCTCGAGGGTGGCGAGGACCACGTCGGCGCCGGCATCGGCAAGCTCGGGGGCCGACGCCGGACCAGTGGCGACCGTCACCGCCAGCGAGTTCCCGGCGCGGGCGGCGAGCACGTCGGCGGGATGGTCCCCGACAAAGATCTGGGCTCCGTGGGCGAGAAGGGCATCGCCCTTGGCCGGACCGAACCGCCAGCCGAAGACGGCATCGGGAGCCATGTCGACGGCGCGCAACCCGGCCCATGCGTGCGGCTCGTACTTGGCGGTCACGACGATGACTTTGCCTCCGAACGTGCGGACGGCCTCGACGGCCTCCACCGCGCCCGGCATCACTCTCGTGGAGCTCGCTCCGACCTCTCCGAACAGGGTGCGGTACCTCGAGGCGGCCCCCTCCACGTCGCCGGGAGGGACCCAGCGGGCGAGGACCGCTTCGAGCGGCAGACCCACGTTGTCGATCACCCACTGCACGTCGATGCCCGCGCCGATCTCCGACTCGAGCGTCGTCATGGCAGACGCGATCCCGATCCGCTGGTCGATGAGGGTCAGGTCGAGATCGAAGCCCACGACCAGCTCGTCGCGGGCCACAGCCGCATACTGCCGCCCCTGGGTGTTCCGGGCCAGCCGCGCGTGAGCACGACCCGCCTCCACTCGTCCAAGGCGGAGGCGGGCTCGGTCCATCTGCGCGCGTCCCCGTGACCTGAGGCGCCTCGACCGTGTAGACCTTGATGTCCACCCGGCAAGTGGTCCGAGGGGTGCTGAGGGAGAGGGGGGAGGCGTGGAGGTCGGCTATGCCCTGACGCGGTACCTCTATCGGCCGCTGTCGGTCCCGGCGGCGTCGGTACTGGCGGGAACGCCCGTCAGTCCCAATCAGGTCACCTACGCCAGTGCCGCTCTCTCCTTTGCTGGAGGTGTGGCCTTCGCCAGGCGAGCCTTCGTCCTCGGAGCGGTCCTGACCCTGCTGGGATCGCTCACCGACTGCGTCGACGGCGACCTGGCGAGGATGACCGGTCGTGCGTCGAGGTCAGGGTCGTACCTCGACCACGTCTTCGACCGCTGGACCGACGCGGCCTTGGTGATCGGGCTCACGTTCTCCGACGTCTCGGAGCTGGCGCCAGTCGGTTTCGCCGCCCTGGTGGGTAGCTTCATGACCAGCTACACCCGAACCAAGGCTCAGGCGGTGGGGACCGATTGCCAGGTCGGGATCGCCGGGCGCGACACCCGCATGCTCATCCTCGTGGCGGCGGGCCTCTTCGGGCAGGCCCTCATCGGCCTGGCCGTGGTCGCCGTGCTCGGACTGATCACCGCCGTCCACCGCATGTCATGGACCATCAGGCACCTCAATGCAAGGAACTGAGGGGTCGGTGCCGAGTTCGGCACTGGCCGGCGCCTCTCCTTCGGTTTTCGACATCCCCTACCTCCCCGACGAGCCCCTCGACTCCGTCTACTTCCTGGCATGCGCCACCACCCAACCCCGGATCACGATCTCCGCCGCCACCTACGACGAGGACGAGGTCGCCGAGGAGCTGGCGGAGTGGCTGCGGGCGAACGGAGCCGAGCGGCCCTTCCTCGTCGCCTCCACTCATGGTCGCCGGCTCCTCCGGAGGGTCAGCACCGCGGTGGGCGTGGCCCCCCCGGGACCACGCGCCACCCAGGCGTGGGCCCGCACCTGGAGCGGAGCTGCTCGCGGCGCCGATGCCGTGGTCGCCGCCGGGGGGGGCCGGTGCCTCGACGCCGGCAAGCTGGTCGCCGCCGGCGCCGGGATGCCGTTGATCGCCGTTCCCACCCAGTTGTCGCACGACGGCGTCTGCTCTCCGATCGCCGTGCTCCCCCGCACCGCCGGCGGCTTGGCCGAGAGCCTTGAAGCCGTCGCTCCCTCCATGGCCTTTTTCTCCCGACCGACCCTGATCAGATCGCCCATAGCCTCCCTTCGGGCAGGGATCGGCGACCTGCTCTCGAACCCCCTCGCCCTCCACGACTGGAAGTTGGCAGCCGACGCCGGTCTCGAACAGATCAACCATCCCGCCTGGCATCTGTCGGCGGAGTCGTTCCGGCTCATCGAGCCCCTGCTCTACGAACCGCTCGGGCCCGAATCTGTCGACCTAGGGCTGATCGGCCTCATGGCCCACGCCCTGGTGACCTCCAGCTTCGCCATGATGACCGTCGGTACCTCGAGACCCGTATCCGGTGCCGAGCACAAGATCTCGCACGCCATCGACGAGCTGTACGGGAGACCGGCCCGTCACGGTGCCCAGGTGGCCTTCGCTTCACTCGTTTCGGTCGCGCTCCACGGCCTCGACGTCGAGGCGTTCCGCGCCTGCTTGGT
Source organism: Acidimicrobiales bacterium (assembly GCA_030446545.1). Taxonomy (GTDB): domain Bacteria; phylum Actinomycetota; class Acidimicrobiia; order Acidimicrobiales; family CADCSY01; genus JADDRA01. The sequence continues at coordinate 38,911 of JAUJNB010000014.1, forward strand.
GAACCTGGGGCTGCCGCACCACCCCGCGCAGCTCGGGCTCTCTCACCAGGCCATGGTGGCCGCGCTGCTACGGGCCCCCAGCACCCGGCCCGGCCGGTTCACGGTGCTCGAGAGCGCGGCCCTGGACGAGGGCGAGGCCGACGAGCTGGTCAGGTTCTTGTGGGGCGGGGCTTGACCCCACTGCCGGCCAACCGCTCGGCGAGCCCCAAGTCCTCGAGGTTGTCGATCTCCACCCAGTCCGAGGACGGGGTCGGCGAGAGGGCCAGGAACGGTGAAACGGCGCTGATCTCCTGGAACGCCGCCTCGTACCAGGCGTCAGCCCGAGCATCTTGGGTGATGAAGGAACGCAAGGCGTCATGGACCAGGGCTCGCCCCGGCGGCGCCAGGGCCGACATGCCGACGTACTCGCCGAAGGGTTCGCTCACTCCCACCTTGCCGATGGCGGTGCACCACCGGCGTCCAGCGGCGTCTCGAGGTCCGGCCGCCACCTTCATGGCTTCGTCGGTGATGGGACGAGCGGCGTCCACCGCCAGGCACCCTGGCACCCCGTCCAGACCGGCAGCGGCGTGCAGCAGCGCCCCGATCCATGACGGTCGTGCGAACAGATCGCTGTTCAACACCACCACGATCTGGTCGTCGCTGCGTCCGCCTCGGAGGGCATCGAGCCCCACGAGGAGGCTGTACCAGTTGTTGCGCTCGTTGTACAGGTCGTTGCCCACGAGCAGCGGGCGGAGCGGGCTTCTCGCCGCCCGTGCCTGGCAGTACCGCTCCACTCGCTCGGCGGCGTGGCCGACGACGACGAGCACCTGGGTGTCGGCACCGAGGGCCTGCTCGATCGCCGTGAGGTGGCGCTCGGCGATGGGGGCCCCACCCACTTCGGTCAGCCACTTCGGGCCCGGGCCCGCCGCCCGACCCAGCCGCCGTCCGTGCCCTGCCGCCAGCACGACCACGGCCACGTCGCGGCGTTCCGGCGTCGTTGCGCTCATGGCTACCCCGATTCGACCTGCTGAGCCCCAGCGACTCGCAGCGGGATCGTACTTAGGAGCCGGCGCAGGAGCGGTACCGGCGCGACCCGCCGCAGCAGTGGCGACCCCACGATGAGCCAACCGTTCGAGGGGTGGGCCCCGGCGGTTCGGGTCAGCGTGGTGATGCCGACCTACGACCAGGACCGGTTCCTGCCAGGGGCGGTGGCGTCGCTGCTCGCCCAGACCGAGTCGAGCTGGGAGCTGATCGTGGTCGACGACGGCTCGCCGGGTGATACCCGCACGGCGCTCGGTGACGCGCTCGACGACGTGCGGGTGCGCCTGGAGACCTTTGATCGGAATCGAGGCCTCGGTGCCGCCCTCAACCGTGGCCTCGACTCCGCTCGAGGCGAGTATGTCGCCTACCTGCCGTCCGACGACGTCTACTACGGGAGCCACTTGGCCTCGCTCGTGGACGCCCTCGATGGTGCTCCTGAGGCCACCGTCGCTGTGGCCGGCGTCCGTCACCACCAGGTGCGCACCTCACCTGGCCGGATCGAGGGCGAGCCCCTGCAACTGGTCCAAGTCGCCCACCGACGGACCGCGCAGCGGTGGATCGAACGTTCCGAGCTCACCACCGACGACCTCGACGGGATGCTGTGGGAGCGCCTGCTCGGCGACAAACCGCCGATCGAGACCGGTGTGGTCACCTGCGAGTGGGGTTGGCACCCGCTCCAGCGGCACAAGGTGCTGCGCGAGCCGTGGGGCGGGCTCAACCCCTACCGGGCCCGCTACCGGGTGCGAGAACCGCTCTGCCTGCACAGCACCGTCGGCCACCTCCACGACGAGGTGGAGCACTACCGACAGTTTCGACAGCGCCCGTCCACCCCCCGGGCCACCGACGGGCTGCGGGTGCTGCTGGTCGGCGAGCTGGCTCACAACCCTGAACGGATCCTCGTGCTCGAGGAGCGGGGCCACGAGCTGCACGGGCTGTGGACCGACACGCCGGTGTGGTTCAACACCGTGGGGCCGATGCCCTTCGGCCACGTCAGCGACGTTCCTCGCGACGGCTGGCGGGACACGGTGAGGCGCCTCCAGCCCGATGTCATCTACGCCCTGCTCAACTGGCAGACCATCCGCTGGGCCCACGAGGTGCTCAGCGCCGACCTCAGTATCCCATTCGTATGGCACTTCAAGGAGGGCCCGTTCTTCGCCCGGGAGCACGGCCTGTGGTCAGCGCTGGTCGACCTGCACACCCGCTCCGACGGCGTCATCTACTCCAGCCCGGAGCTCCGAGCGTGGTTCGCAGCGACGGTGCCGGCTAGCGCGCAGTGCCCCACCCTGGTGATCGACGGAGACCTGCCCAAGGGCGAGTGGCTGGCGGGGGAGCGATCTCCGCTGCTGTCCCGACACGACGGCGCCGTGCACACCGTCATCCCCGGACGGCCGATGGGGCCCGAACCCGAGGTGGTCGCCGCCCTCGCCGAGGCTGGTGTGCACGTGCACCTCTACAGCGCCAAGGCGGCAGCGCAGATGCGGTCGTGGGTGACCGAAGTGCAGCGCCTGGCGCCGGCCCACTTCCACCTCCACCCCCAGGTCGATCAGGCCCAGTGGGTCTCGGAGTTCTCGCGCTACGACGCCGGCTGGCTGCACAGCTTCCGCAGCGACAACCGCGGGGACCCCTACGCCGCCACGTGGGACGACCTCAACTACCCGGCCCGGATGGGAACGCTGGCCGCGGCAGGCGTCCCCATGATCCAGCGCGACAACACGGGGTCGATGGTGGCCACCCAGGCGCTCGCCCGTGAGCGCGACCTCGGGGTGTTCTGGAACGGTGCCGACGACCTCATCGCCCAGCTCGGTGATCGTGATCGGATGGCGATGCTGCGCCAAAGCGTCTGGAACCAGCGGGCCGACTTCACCTTCGACGCCCACGCCGACCGCCTCGTCGGCTTCCTGGGCGAGGTCGTCGCCCGGCGGCGCTCGACGCCAGGATGAGCACGCCTTCCCCCGGCGAACGTGTCCGGGGCCCGGTAGTGGCGCAGCTCGGGCGGCGAGGTGGGGGCCAGCGGGCAGGCTCTGGTCAGCCGGAGCCGACGACCGCACCGCTCGACGGCATCCTGCAAGCCGAGGTCACCCGCCGCTACGGCATCGTCTTCCTCGACACTGACGTCTGACTTCGGATCAGCACAACCATTTGGCGTGACCGTCCAGGGAGCCCGAGGTTGTGATCTCCATCGCCTGTCAGTCGGCCCGGTGTCGGGCGCGCAGCACGACGTCGTCGACGTGGGGGGAGGTGTGGCCACCGGGACGGGGACGCTTCTCGTGAACCTCGATCTCCCATTCCGAGAACTCGGCCAGCGCAGTCGCGAAGTCGTCGAGCCGTACGTAGGCACCGGGGTCCACGAGGGGAAGGTGTTCCTGCTGGTCGAGCGACCTGCGCAGCGGCTCGAGATCGTGGCTGACGATGAGCAGCGTGCCACCGGGCGCGACTGCGCCGAGCAGGTTGTGGACACCACGGCCGTCGGGCGAGCGCGGGATCGAAACGTATTGTGCCGACACGAGGTCGAACGCTCCGGCCTCGAACGCGTCGAGCGCGTTGGCGTCGGTGTGGTGGCACTCGACCGGTAGGTCGTGCTCTTCGGCCAGGGCGGCGACGTGGTCGAGCGCCCTCTGCGAGATGTCGCTGGCCGTGACCCGCCATCCCTGCTCGGCCAGCCAGATGGCGTCGCCGCCCTCCCCGGCCCCGACGTCGAGCGCGCGTCCAGCGGGAAGGCCGCCGATCTCCTGGACGAGTGTGCCGTTGGGGTTGCCGCTCCACATCGGATCGCCCCCGTAGCGGTGATCCCAGTGGGTCTCGATGGATGATGGTCGGGCCCCGGCTTGGATGTCGTCGGAGGCCAGGCTGAAGCTGATCATGCCGCCGACCCGGCTGCCGTTGGCCGCGGCCTGCAACACCTGCTGGCTCGGGTCGGTCACGTTGCCGGCGGCGTAGAGGCCCGGTATCGCCGTTGCCCCGGTTGCGTCTGTCTCGACGAAGTCCCCGAGCCCGCTCGGGTGCTCCGCTGGCTTGAGACCGAGCGACGCGAACGGTTCGGCGCGTACCCTGAACCGGGCGCCGACCACGACCGCATCGGCGTCGATGCGGTCGCCGTCTGTCAACTCGACCGCCGCGACGTGCCCGTCGTCGGCTGTGACGATGCTCCGGACGCGCCCGTCGACGACGTTCACGCCGGCGGCCCGCAGGACCTCGAGCTCGGCGTCACCGTCGTCGACGCCGTCGTGCAGCACCAGCGTGAACCGGGCACTCAGTTGGCGGAACAACCCGGCGGGGTGAAGACCCATCGGGTGGGTGACGATCTGGACGATGCGCCGGTCGCGAACCTCGAAGCCGTGGCAGAACGGACAGTGGATGACGTCGCCGCCCCAGTGTTGGGCCAGGCCGTCGATGTCGGGGAGCTCGTCGACCAGACCGGTGGCGGCGAGCACTCGTCGGGCGATCAGCGAATGGCCATCCACCAGCTCGACGCGGAAGCGGTCGTCGTCGGTGCGGGTGACGTCGACAGCCCGGCCGGCGATGACTTCGCCTCCGTAGCTGCGGACCTCGTCGCGACCGATTGCGGCCAGCTCCGACGGCGGAAGCCCCTCGTGGCCGAGGTAGCTGTGCATGTGGGCGGCGGGGGCGTTGCGGGGCTCGCCGGCGTCGATGACGATGACCGAGCGGCGCTGGCGCCCGAGTTGAAGCGCAGCCGCCAGTCCGGCGGCCGACCCGCCGATGACGGCGACGTCGCAGTGCCGCTCGACGGTGCGGGGTGGGTGTTCACTCATGCATTTCGACGATACGGCCCAGCCAGCTGATAGCAAGGTGTCTTGCGACATCCGCAATACGGGGAGGAGGGCACGCCGCCATGGCCGAGCTGCACCAGATCGAGCAGGTGGTCCGCACCCGATTGCGCAGCCTGCGGAACACGCTGGGGTTGTCGCTCGACGAGCTGGCCGCCCGCGCCAACCTCAGCGCGTCCACCATCAGTCGGGTTGAGACGGGCAAGCGGACGGTCAGTCTGGACGTCCTGCTTCCGCTCGCAGAGGCCCTTCAGGTCGGCCTCGACGCACTGCTCGACGTGAGAAGCGACGACGATGTGGTGATCCGCCCGGTGGCGAGCAGTTCGGGCGTGCGCACGACCTGGATGCTGGGCCGTGCCACCGGCAACACGATCGCGGTCAAGATCCGACTCGTTCCGACGGACCGGGTGCCCGAGCAGCGGGTCCATCCCGGCCACGACTGGTTCTTCGTCATCGAGGGGCGGGTTCGGTTGCTGCTGGGTGAACGTGAGATCATGGTCGAGACGGGCGAAGCCGCCGAGTTCGCCACCATGACCCCGCACGCGTGCGCGGCCAGCGACGGCCCCGCCGAGCTCATCATGATCTTCGACCGCGACGGCCAACGGGCCCACGTGCACCACGGATCCGTCGGCTAGGAAGCCAACCGGCCTGGCGTCAGTGCGCTCCTACGGGATCGGTGAGGCCCCCCGGGCAGGCCAGGCGCTCGATGTCCCACCCGGCCAGCCGGGCTCCCGCCTGGTAGGTGCTCTCCAAGAACTCGAGCACCACTCGTCGGGGATCGTCACTTGCCCGGGCGTCGTCGTAGCGCAGCACGGCCAGGTGGGCGCCCCGCTGTTCCACCCAACGGGCGGACGCCGGGACGAGGGGCTCGTCGGCCAGGCCGTCGGGCTCGGGGGCCGTGTAGGAGTAGAACGCGGGCTCAGGGAAGGCCTCCTCGCCGAACCAGAAGCCGGCGCTGATGACCTCCCGGGAATAGGCCTCTCGGGTGACGGGGTCGTGCTCGGGCGGCTGGTCGACGACCCGATCGGAGAAGCGGGTGACGGCGATGTCGAAGGTGTGCCAGAAGTTATGGACGGGGCTGACCTTGCCCGAGTAGCCGGCCGAGAAGCGCACGAGCACGAGGTTGACCTGGCTGAGCACCTGCCAGTAGCGCGTCGCCCAGCCCGGCTCGTAGGTGGCGTGCTCGGTGTCCTCGGCGAAGGGACGGGCGGAATCGGGCAGGTCGAACGGCGTGGGCTGGTCGACGCCGACGTGGATCCCCAGTGCCTCCAGCGCCTGGTTCGTCCGTCGCCAGAACGACGCCACCGACTGGCCGGCCAACGGGAAGGACACGGTCTCGCCGGCCAGGGTGTGCACCAACAGGCGATGGTCGACGAAGTCGAAGTCGATGGTGAAGCTCAGTGCGTCGCCCATGGGCCGGGTGGTGATGCCCCGCCCGGTGAGGTGGAAGGGCACACCCCACCAGTGGTTCCGCCGTACCCCGGCGGCCAGGCGCACCTTGCCGACCACCTGGGCGAAGCGGTGGAGGGTGTTCTTGGTGTCCACCCATTCGGCATAGGGGATGGACGGGAACTGGGGCACGCCGGGGTGGTCGTCGGCCGCTGTCATGCCTTGGGCATCAAGATCCACAAGACGACGTAGAGCAGCTCGCCGGCTCCGAACAGCCCGAGCAGCACGAAGGCCACCCGGACACGCGTCGTGCTCCAACCCAGACGGTCGGCGATGCCGACGCAGACGCCGGCGATCATCCCGCCCTGCGGCCTCGGTCGACGGACCAGGCCGGTGTCGCCCATGGCCCCGGTCTACCACAAGGGACCAGGCCCACCCCGGGGCCAGCTGGGATCCCGCCGGGCGGGGTCCTACGCTGCACGGCTCATGGGCGACGGTGCCGGCGGGGCCTTGGTCATCGGGAATACCCAGGCCGGCCGGGGCAAGGTGGTGCACCACTGGGACGAGCTCCTCGGGCTGATGCGCACCGCCGGGCTGGAGCCGGAGGGCCGCCTCACCGAGCGCCCCGGCCACGCCACCGAGCTGGCCCGCAAGGCCCGCAGCGAGGGGTGGGAGCTGGTGGTGGCGGTGGGCGGCGACGGTACCGTCCACGAAGTGGTGAACGGCCTGTTGGCCGACGGGCCGGCGCCGGCCGGGACGCTGCCGGCGCTCGGCCTGGTCCCCGCCGGCTCGGGTTGCGACTACGCCCGCGCCTTCGCCGTTCCCTCCGGTCTCGACGCCGCCGTCGTCCGGCTGGCGTCGGCCACCGAGCGCCCGGTCGACGTGGGCGAGGTCCGCTGCCGGCGGAACGGCGGGGAGCACGTTCGCCTGTTCGTCAACGTGGCCGAGGTCGGCATCGGCGCCGAGGTGGCCGAGCGGGCCAGTCGGGTGCCACGGTCGTTCGGTCCTGGGCGCTACGCCCTGGCGTTCGTCCTGACGCTGGCGGGACAGCGCACCGTGGCCTCCGAGGTGGAAGTCAACGGCGAGCGCTGCGATGGCCCGCTGACCAACCTGGTGGTGGCCCTCGGGCAGTACTACGGCGGTGGGATGCGGGTCGCCCCCGGGGCTGACCCGTCTGACGGCCTCTTCGAGGTCCAGGTCCAGTCCGGGAGCAAGGTCGACTACGCCCTGGCCATGCCCAAGGTCTTTCGGGGCACCCACCTGCCCCATCCCCGGGTGCACGAGGAGCGGGCCACGGTCGTGGAAGTGCGGACCGAGCCCGAGGCCAAGGTGGAGGCCGACGGCGAGCTCCTGGGCACGACGCCCGCCCGCTTCCGCATCCTCCCGGCGGCGCTGCGGCTCAGGGCATGAGCAGGCGGGCGCTGGTCACCGGCGCGTCCGGCGGGATCGGCGAGACCTTCGCCCGCCGTCTGGCCGCCCGGGGCGACGACGTGGTGCTCGTGGCCCGCCGGCAGGGCCGCCTCCAGACCCTGGCCGGCGAGCTGGCGGCCCACGGTGTCGACGTCGAGGTGCTCCCGGCCGACCTGACCGCCGAGGAGGGGTTGGCGGCGGTGGAGCAACGGTTGCGGGCGTCGACCGGGCCGGTCGACCTGCTGGTCAACAACGCCGGCTTCGGGAGCAACGGGCCCTTCGCCGAACTGCCCCTCGACCGGGAGCTGGCCATGATCGACCTCAACGTCGTCGCCCTGGTCCGCCTCACCCGAGCCGGCCTCGACACCATGCTGGAGCGAGGCGCCGGAGCCATCGTGAACGTCTCGTCCATGGCCAGCTTCCAGGCCCTGCCCCAGACCGCCACCTACGCCGCCACCAAGGCCTTTGTCACCAGCTTCACCGAGGCCCTGGCCGAGGAGGCGCGAGGCTCGGGCGTGCGCCTGCAGGCCCTGTGCCCCGGCCTGACCCGCACCGACTTCCACACGACGGCGTCGTGGAGCCTGGGCTGGCTGCCGAGCGCGGCCTGGCAGTCGTCCGAGCAGGTGGTCGACGCCTCCCTGGCCGCCCTCGACCGGGGCCGGGGGCGGGTGGTAGTGGTCCCGGGCCCGCTCAACCGGGTGGCGGCCACCGCGTCGTGGTTGCTGCCCAGGGGCCTCGTCACCCGCCTGGTGAGCGCCACCGTCCGTCGCTGAGCGGCGAAGCCCCGACGGCATCGAGCGTGGCCATCTCGGCCAGTAGGCGGGCGGAGGCTTCCAGCACCGGCAGAGCGAGGCAGGCGCCGGTCCCCTCGCCCAGGCGCAGGTCCAGATCGAGGACGGGTACGAGGCCGAGGTGGTCGAGCACCACCGTCGCCCCGGGTTCGTGGGATCGGTGGCCGGCGACGCAGTACCCGAGGACTTCGGGGACCAGCACCGTTGCCCCCAGGAGGGCCGCTCCGGCGATGAGCCCGTCGACGACCACCGGGACCCGGGCCGCCGCCCCTCCGACGATGAAGCCGGCCAGGGCGGCGATCTCGAGGCCGCCGACCGATGCGAGCACCGTGAGCGGATCGACGTCCACCGCCAGACGCGCCAGCGCTCCTTCCACCACCGCCACCTTGCGGGCCAGCGTGGCGTCGTCGATTCCGGTTCCCCGTCCGGTGGTCTCCTGGGCCGGACGACCGGTGAAGGCGGCCACCACGGCGGCCGCCGCGGTGGTGTTGGCGATACCGAGCTCCCCGGTGACCAGGCAGCGGGCGCCGCCGGCCAGCAACCCCTCGGCCACGGCAACGCCCACGTCCAGCGCCCGCTCCACCTCCCCGCGGCGCATGGCCGGGCCGAGGCGGAGATCGTCGGTACCAGCCCGCACACGCCGGCGGAGCAGCGGGTGGAGCGGCG
>JAUJNB010000014.1:48071-93501 GCA_030446545.1 Acidimicrobiales bacterium
CGGTGCCGGTGCCGGTGCCGGTGCCGGTGCCGAGGTGACGGCACCCTCCTTGATGACGGCGTCGAGGGCAGCGAGGTCGAGGTGAGCCTCGAGCAGGTCGGCCAGGCGGTCGAACTGGACCTCCCGGGCGGCCGGGAAGCTCACCCCGGCCTGGTCGAACTCCCGGCCGGCTCGCCGGCCCACCCTCGACAGGAACACACCACGGAAGCCATCGGCCTCGAACAATCCGTGCAGTCCGGTCCCGAGGAACCGACCCCCGGCCCCTACCGCGCCCTCCGCCGCCTCGGCACCGTGGACGTCGTGGAGGTCGATCCAGGCCCGGGCCGAGGGACCCCGTACCACCCGGCCGTGGTGGACCGCGTAGCCGGTGACCTCCTCACCCCAGGCCGTCCCCCGCCGGCGACGGGTCACCTTGTCCACCTCGAAGACGGTCGTGACATCGAGCCATCCCAACCCCTCCACCCGCCCCACGTCCGACTCGACCGGGTCGTCGATCGTCCGGCCCATCATCTGCTGCCCGCCGCAGATGCCCAACACCACGGCGTCGGTGGCCAGGGCGGCCCGATCGAGGCCGGATTCCCGCAGCCAGGCCAGGTCGGCCACGGTGGCCTTGGTGCCGGGCAGCACGACCAGGTCCGGACGGCCGAGCGCCCGGGCCCGGTCGACCAGGCGGACCTCCACCCCGGGTTCGAGCCAGAGGGCGTCGAGGTCGGTGACGTTGGCGATGCGAGGGAAGCGGATCACGGCCACGTCGAGGCGGTCGGTGGCCGCCGCGGTCAGGCCTCCCCGGGCCCGGGGACGGGGTCCCTCGAGGCCGAGGGAGTCCTCGGCGTCGAGGGCCACGTCGTCGATCCAGGGCAGCACCGAGGGTGGGGACGCCGCAGCGTCGTTCCAACTCCCCGGTGCCGTCACCCAACAGGGCGGGATCGCCCCGGAACTTGTTGACCACGAAGGCCCGCACCGTGGCCCGCAGTTCGTCGGGGAGCAGGGCCAACGAACCGTAGAGCGACGCAAAGACCCCACCCCGGTCGATGTCGCCGACCACCAGTGCCGGCAGGCCGGCGGAGCGGGCCAGGGGGAGGTTGACCAGGTCGTGGGCCACGAGGTTGATCTCGGCGCACCCGCCCGCCCCCTCGGCCACGACCACGTCGAAGCGGGACCGCAGGTCGGACAGCGCGCCGGCCACCACGGCCTGCAGGCGAGGCTGCTCGGCGTGGTAGGCGGCGGCCTCCAGGTGGGCCAGCGGCCGTCCCATCACCACCACTTGGCTGGCCCGCTCGCCCGTGGGCTTGAGCAGGATGGGGTTCATGGCCACCTCGGGCTCCACCCCCGCGGCCAGGGCCTTCACCCCTTGGGCCCGGCCGATCTCGTGGCCGCCTGCCGTCACCCAGGAGTTGAGCGACATGTTCTGGGCTTTGAACGGAGCCACCCGCACACCTCGGCGGGCCAGCAGCCGGCACAGGCCGGTCACGAGGTGGCTCTTGCCCACGTCGCTGGCCGTGCCACAGACCATGAGCCCGCCCTTCAGGGCGGGCTGCTGGGCGGGGGCAAGGGACGAGGACAAGGGGCGAGGGTAGGTCGGCCGTCAGGCCGTGGCCTCCAGGGCCGAGGCGAGGCGCTCCAGCCCGTCCTCATCGGGCACGGCCACCCGGGCCCAGCCGGGGAGCCCGAACGACGTGGTGTCGCGCACGAGGACCCCCTCGGGGGCGAGGCGGCCACGCAGATCCCCGGCTTGTTCCACCAACAGCCAGTTGGCATCGGAGGGCTGGGGGCGGAGGGCGTACGACGAGAGCAGGCCGGACAGCTCGTGGCGAAGGAGGGCGATGCGAGCGGCCCAGCCCGACAGGTCGGCCAGGGCCAACATCCGGGGCACGAGGGCCAGCGCCAGGGAGCCGACCGACCAGGCCGGCTGGTGCCGTCGCAGCCGGGCCATGAAGTCGGTGTCGTCGGCGACGACGTAGCCGACCCGGAGCCCGGGGCAGGCGAAGAGCTTGGTGAGCGAACCGACCACGACGGTGTCGGCGTCGCCCCGGGTCCAGTGCCCGGTGGCCAACGGGTAGAAGGCCTCGTCCCACACCGCCGCCCGCTCGCCGGGCCCCGCCAGGCGACCCGTCGGGTTGTGCGGGTTCGACCGCCAGCGAGGCCCATCCTCGGCCACCGTGGCGAGGTGGCGCCGGTACAAGGAGAACTCGGGTTCCTCGACCCGACCCCGCGGCCGCCCGGCGGCCACCAGGGCGATGGCCTCGGCACCCCCGTTGGTCACCAGGAGGTGTCCCCGGTCGATCCCCATGGCGTCGGCCAGGGCCGCCGTGGCCCCGGCAGGGTCGGGGTACTGGCGCAGCGCTTCCAGGGAGGTGGCAGCCAGGGTGGCCACGTCAGGAGCCAACGGGTTCAGGCTGACCGAGAGGTCCAACACCGCCGACGGTGCGATGCCGAGGGCGGCGGCCAGGCGGGGCCCGTCGCCTCCGTGGCCCGACGGCGGCGGGATCATCGAGGCCCCGTCCGGGTGACGAGGGCGCCGCAGGACAGGAGGGCGACGAGCAGGGTCCCCACATCGGAAGAGAGCCGCACGGCGGCGGCGATGTCGGCCAGCTCCGCCGGTCGCCCCCGGCCGAGGGAGGGTCGGTGCTCGACCCGGTCTCCGTAGCGGTTGAGGCCACCGAGGCGCAGCCCGAGGGCGGCGGCGAAGGCCGCTTCGGCCACCCCTGAGTTGGGTGACGGGTGTCGGGACGCCTGGTGGCGAACGGCCGGGAGCACCGATCGGGCGGCACCGGGCCGAGCCACGACGACGAGGGCCGCGGTGAGCCGGGCGGGGAGCCAACCGGCCACGTCGTCGAGGCGGGCGCTGGCCCAGCCGTAGCGCTCGTAGCGGTCCGAGTGGTGACCGACCATGGCGTCGAGGGTGTTCAGGGCCCGGTAACCGAGCGCCCCGGGGGCTCCGGCCACCGCCGCCCAGAACACGGGGGCGACCACGGCGTCGACGGTGTTCTCGGCCACCGACTCGACCACGGCCCGAGCCACCCCGGCCTGGTCGAGGCCTTGGGGGTCACGCCCGACCAGGGTCGGCAGCAGCCGCCGGGCGCCGTCGAGGTCGTCGAGGGCCAAGGCCTTCTCGACGGCGGCGGCGGCCTCGGCCAGGCTCCTTCCTCCCACGGCCAGGTAGGTGGCGGCGGTGGTGGAGCCCACCAAGCGCCCGGTGCCGGCACCGAGAAGCAGGCCGACCAGGGCGTGCACGGCCCCGGCCCGGCGCCGGTCCCGGTAGAGGTGGCGCTCGACCGTCGACATGCACCGCCCGAAGATCACCAGCGGGTGGGGGTCGACTCCGGGCTCGCCCAGGAACCGGTCGACCACCACGCCGGCGGCGGCGCCGCGGACCCTCCCGGCCGAACGCCGGGTGGCGTCGCCGTGGACCGGTGCGTGTGTCACCAGCGGGCGGCGGCGATGACGAGGCCCGCGGTCTCGGCCACCATGCCGGCCGCCCCCAGCACGTCTCCCGTGTAGCCCCCGATCCTCCGGCGGGCCACCACCAGGATGGCCAGGGCGGCCAAGCCGGCCACCACCACGGCGGCGGCCAGGTGGCCGGCGCCGATGCCCGTCCCGGCCCACCGGGCCGCACCCCCGCCGGCCACCAGCACCAGCGCCCAGACCCCGCCCACGACGACCACCGGGCCCGCACCCGCGGTGGGGTCACGAAACGCCGTGGCCAGACCGTCGGGCCGGGCGTAGGGCTGGGTCAGCACGGCCAGCGCCATGGCGGCGCGTGAGGTCGCCCACAGCCCGGCCAGCAGCACCGGCGAGGGGACCAGCGAGGCCAGAGCGGCGACGCGCACCACCAGCACGATGGCGACGGCGCCCAGGGCGAAGGCACCGGTGGTGGGCTCGGCCATCACCGCCAGGCGCCGGGCGGGGTCGAGACCGTGGGCCAGGAGCCCGTCGGCGCTGTCGGCCAGCCCGTCGAGGTGCAGCATCCCGGTCACGGCCTGGTCGACGGCGACCACCACGGCCGCCGCCAGGAGCGGGGTCGATCGGACGTCGGCGGCCCACCAGAGGCCCCCCAACGCCAGGCCCAGGCCCGCGCCCACCACCGGGAACCAGGGCAGGGCCCGGGGCGTCGGCGACGCCGGGCCGCCGAGACAGGTGAGGAAGCCCAAGGCGGCGCCCATCAGCGGGGCGAGATCTCGTGGAGCCGCAAGACCCGTCCGGCCACGACCAGCAGGACGTCGTCGGCCCGGGCGGCCACCACCTGGTTCACCTCGCCGAGCACGTCGCGGAAGCGACGCCCCACCGCAGTCGACGGGTGGACGCCCATGCCCACCTCCTCGGAGACCACCACGCTGTCACCTTGGCGAGCGGCCAGCGCATCACCGAGGGAGTGGGCGTCGACGGTGAGGTCGGCGGCGCCGGCCACCCAACCGCCGAGCGAGTCGACCAACACCGTGCCCGTCGTGGTCCGAAGCACCGGTCCCAGGCTCGCCGGCGCCACCTCCAGGGTGGCCCACGCCGCCGGACGCCGGGCCCGGTGGCGGGCGATGCGCTCCTGGAGGTCGTCGTCGGCGGGGTCGGTGGTGGTGGTGGCCACGTAGATGACCGGCGCCGGCGATTCGGCGGCCAGGGCCTCGGCCACCGCCGACTTGCCCGAACGAGCCCCACCCAGCACCAGGGTGATCACGAGGTCGACCAGGCCCGGACACCAGCCAGCACGGCGGTGTGGACGGCCCGGGCCAGGCCCGCTCCCCACGTGGAGCGGGGACCTCCGAAGGCCGACGCCACTCCCTGCTCGGGGCAGCAGATGCACACGGCGTCGGTGGCCGTGCCCGTCGCAGCCACCCCGGCGTCCCAGAGGGCCTGGGACTTGGCCTCGGTGACGGTGCCGACGGCGTTGACCAAGGCGGCGTCGCTCAGGCGCTGGGGGAGGAAGGCGACGACATTGATGGTGCCCACCTGCCCGGCGGGGATGGTCTCGGCCCCGGCACCGGCCTCATCCGCGGCCCAGGTCGGGACCCTCAACCCGACAGTCGCCGCCACCTGGAGGCCTGGGCCGGCGCCGGCGAACTGCACGGCGTCGAGGGCCGCGGCGGTCAGCATCCCCACCCCGGGTCCGGCCAGTCCCAGTGTCGCCGCCATCGACTCGACGTGGGCCTCCGGGTCACGGCGGGAGTACATCAGGGGCACCTGGGCATTGAGCACCCACGCGCGCCGTCCCAGGCCACCGCCGAAGGGAGCCGAGGAGACGGTCCGCAGCGGGCCCTGGCTGCGCCAGACCAGCGCCGGCCACTCCCGCCCGTCCTCGGCGTGGGAACCCAGCTGCGGATGGAGGACGTCCACGCGCCACCCCTTCGTCTCGAGCGAACCAGCGCCGGCGGGCTGGCGACGGGCGCGGATGGTACCGCGACCCGTCGCCGCCCGAGCCGGCACGGGCCACGGCCGGCGGCGGGCCACGGCTGCGACCGGTTGACCGGGCCGGCAGGCGGGCCATAACTTCGGCCCCGTCTGCCGGTGGGGAGCGAAGTCCGGTGCGAGTCCGGCGCTGTCCCGCAACTGTGGTCCCCCAGGGAGCGATACCGAAGTTCCGGGGCGAGCCAGGTCGCCTGCTCGCCGGCGCGACGAACCAGCCTCGAGGACGGGCACGGTTCGCACGCCAGGGTCTCCCTGTCGTCGAGCGACGCACCCCTCGACCGACAGGAGGAACCACATCACGCACGCATCCTGACCGCCCTGCTCGTCACCGTCGCCCTGGCCGGGGCCTGCGGGGACGACAGCACCGACGTGGCCACCGAACCGGATGGCACCGCTCCCACGGAGGACGTCGAGCGCCCGAGCGCATCGTCTCGTTGTCGGCCACCGCCACCGAGATGCTCTTCGCCATCGGCGCCGGAGGCCAGGTCGTCGCCGTCGACGACCAGTCCAACTTCCCCCGAGGCCCCCACCACCGACCTCTCGGGCTTCAATCCCAACCTCGAGGCCATCACCACCTACCAGCCCGACCTGGTGGTGCTCTCCGGCGACCGGGACGGCCTGGTGGCCGGCCTCGCCACCCTCGGCATCGAGACCATCGTCAACGAGGCGGCGGTGACGCTCGACGACACCTACGACCAGATCGCGGGTCTGGCCATCGCCACCGGCCACGAGGACGAGGCGGCCGAGGTGGTGGCCGGCATGCGCCGCGACATCGACGCCCTGGTCGCCCGGGTGCCCGAGCGCCCCGACCCCCTCACCTACTACCACGAGCTGGACGACACCCTCTACTCGGTGACGTCGGACACCTTCATCGGCCAGATCTACACCCTGGCCGGCCTGGAGAACGTGGCCGACGACGCCGACCCCACGGGGAGTTCGGCGGCTTCCCCCAGCTCTCCCCCGAGCTCCTGGTGAACGCCGACCCCGACTTCATCTTCCTGGCCGACACCAAGTGCTGCGGCCAGAGCGGGAGACACTCGCCCAGCGGCCCGGCTTCGACACCTTGACCGCCGTGCGGGAAGGTCGCGCCATCGAGCTCGACGATGACATCGCCTCGCGCTGGGGACCCCGCATCGTCGACTTCCGGGCCACGGTGATCGAGGCCACCGCCACCGTCCCCGCCGCCTAGACCGACCCGATGGCCCGGGTCGCCCAACCGCCGTCTGCGCCGTCGCCTCCGACCGTCACCGGCGACCCGGGCCCCACCCCGGCCGGGTCAGGCCTTGCCGGCCGGTCGCTGTCGACGGCGCGCCTGCGGCCCCGGTGGGTGCCCGCCGGCGTCGCCGCCGTGGTCGTGGCCATGGCCCTCGGACTGGGGGTCGGCCCCGCCCGCCTGGATGTGGTCGACGTGGCCCGTGCGCTCCTCGGCCTGCCCACCGGGATGAACGACCAGGAGCGGGCCATCGTCGTCGACATCCGGCTACCTCGTGTGGTCCTCGGCCTCCTGGTGGGGGCCATGTTGTCCCTGGCCGGCGCCAGCTACCAGGGCGTGTTCCGCAACCCACTGGCCGACCCCTACCTCCTCGGCGCCGCCTCCGGTGCCGGGCTGGGGGTCACCATCGCCGTGGTCACCAGGGCCAGCGGCGCCACCATCCCGGTGTCGGCCCTCTCGCCGCCTTTGCGGGCGCACTCGTGGCGGTGGCGCTCACCTACCTGCTCGGCGCTGCCGGCCCCGGGCGGATGTCGACCGCCGCCCTCATCCTGGCCGGCGGCCGCACCTCCAGCAGCGCCATCAGGACACCATCCGCCAGGTGTACTCCTTCATCCTCGGCGGCATCTCCACCGTCGGGTGGCGCGAGGTGGGCATCGCCCTGCCCTACCTCGTCTGGCCACCGTGGTGCTGTTGTCCCAGCGCCGGACCCTCGACGTGCTGGCCCTGGGCGATGACGAAGCCACCAGTCTGGGCCTGCATGCCCGTCGCAGTCGCCTGGTGGTGGTGGTGGCCGCCTCGCTCGGCACCGCCGCCGCCGTCTCGGTCTCGGGCCTCATCGGCTTCGTCGGCATCATCGTCCCGCACACCATCCGCCTGCTGGCCGGCGCCAGCCACCGCGCTGGCTGCTGCCGTTGTCGGTGCTGTTCGGGGCCTTCCTGGTCGTGGCCGACCTCCTGGCCCGCACGCTGGCCTCGCCCGCCGAGATCCCCATCGGGGTGGTCACCGCCTTCTTCGGTGCGCCCTTCTTCGTGTTGGTGCTTCGTACCTCGAAGCGCCTGACGTGAGCAGCGGCCCCTCGCTCCCCGTCCTCGCCTGTCGAGGGGTCACCGTGGTCCTCGGTGGGGTCCGCATCCTCGACGGGGTCGACCTGGAAGTGGCGAGGGGGGAGTGGCTCTCCTGTCGGGCCCAACGGCGCCGGCAAGACGACGCTGCTGCGCTACGTATGCGGGTTGGTCGGCGGCACCGGCGACCTGCAGCTCGCCGGCCGGCCCGCTGCCGACCTGTCGCGCCGCCAACGGGCCGGCCTGCTGGCCCTGGTTCC
Organism: Acidimicrobiales bacterium; assembly: GCA_030446545.1. Classification (GTDB taxonomy): domain Bacteria; phylum Actinomycetota; class Acidimicrobiia; order Acidimicrobiales; family CADCSY01; genus JADDRA01. The sequence goes on from JAUJNB010000014.1 coordinate 56,003, forward strand.
CCAGACCCCGGTCGTGCCCCCGGGCATCGCCGTGGCCGACTACGTGCTGCTCGGCCGCACCCCCACATCAGTCCCTCGGCGTGGAGGGCCCGGTCGATCTGGCTGCAGTGCAGGAGGCCTGGGCCGGCTCGACCTGCTGGACCTGGCCCACCGCCGCTGTCCACCCTGTCGGGCGGGGAGCGTCAGCGGGTCTTCCTCGCCCGGGCGCTGGCCCAGGAAGCGCCCGTGCTGCTGCTCGACGAGCCCACCACCGCCCTCGACGTCGGTCACCAGCAGCAGGTGCTCGACCTGGTGGACAACCTGCGCCGCGATCAGTGCCTCACGGTGGTGTCGACCATGCACGACCTCACCCTGTCCGGCCAGTACGCCGACCGCGTGGTGCTGCTGAGTGAAGGACGGGTGGTGGTCTCGGGCACCGCCGCCGAGGTGCTCACCGAAGCCCATCTGGCCCGCTACTACGACGCCCGGGTCCACATCGTGGAAAGCGCAGGCCGCCCGGTCGTCCTGCCCTACCGGGCCTAGCCAAGGCGCTGAGCCACCCGGGCGGCTCCGCTCTCAGGTACGGGTTCCTGTAAACGGAACTGGCGTATTCGAGAGTCGAGCCACGCCGAGGAGGGGGCGCCAACCCCCGCCAGGGGCGGGGCCGGTTCAGGTCAGGCTGTGGTGGGCGCCGGCCAGGGCCTTGGCCGTGGCTGCGGCAATGCCTGCCCCGTCGAGCCCGAGCTCGGCCAGGATGCGGTCGGGCTTGCCGTGGGGCAGGTACTCACTGGGCACGCCGAGCACCAGCACCGGGGGCGAAACCCTGCTCTCGGTGCGCTCGGCGACGCCCTCGGCGATCTGGGACCCGATGCCCCCACCTTGATGCCGTCCTCGGCCGTGACCACGAGGCCATGGCCGGCGGCGTCGGCCAACATGGCGGGGTCGAGCGGCTTGGCCACCCGGACGTCCCACACCGTGACTGACGTTCCCTGAGCCGCCAAGAGCTCGGCCGCCTCCTCGGCGGCCGCCACCATCTTGCCCACCGCCAGGATGGCCACGTCACCCTCGCCCTTGCACACGCAACGGGCCTTGCGCCCCTGGCCCACCTGGTCAGGCGGCACCTGGCGGGCGTCGGTCTTGGGCCAGCGCAACACCGACGGGCCGGTGGTGATCGACAGGGCCTCGGCCAGCATGACCTCGAGCTCCTGATAGGAGGAGGGAGCGAAGATCGTCATACCCGGCACCTTGCTCAACAGCGCCATGTCGAGGATGCCGTGGTGGGACGGGCCGTCGTCGCCGGTGATGCCGGCCCGGTCGAGACAGAAGACCACCGGCTGGCGATGCAGGCCGACGTCCAGGTTGACCTGGTCGAAGGCCCGGGTGAGAAACGTGGAGTAGATGGCCACCACCGGGCGCAGTCCGCCCATGGCCATGCCGGCGGCGGCGGTGACGGCGTGCTGCTCGGCGATGCCCACGTCGAGCAGTCGGTCGGGGAAACGGGCGCCGAAGGGCAAAAGGCCGGTGGAGTCGGGCATGGCTGCGGTGATGGCGATGATGGCGGGATCCACCTCGGCGGCGGCGATGAGGGCGTCACCGAAGGCGGCGGTGTAGGAACCGGGCTTGCACTCCGACATGTCGTGGAGGCACTTGACCTGATCGTCCTCGGCCAGCTTGTAGCCCCGGCCCTTCTGGGTGATCACGTGCACCACGATCGGGCCCTCGAACTCGGTGGCCTGGCGCAGGGCCGTCTCCACCCGCTCGACGTCGTGACCGTCGATGGGGCCGACGTAGCGCACGCCCAGGGGCTCGAAGAAGGCGGTGGGCTCGAAGATCTCCCGCACCGCCGCCTTGGCCCCGGTCATGCCCTTCTCCAGCTGCTCGCCCACCACCGGGACGGCGCTGATCAGTTGCTCCAGGCGCCGCTGGCGGCGCATGTAGATGGGGTTGAGCCTGATCCGGGTCAGGCTCTCCGAGAGCTTGGAGACGGTCGGGGCGTAGGACCGCCCGTTGTCGTTGAGCACGATGATGACGTTGCGCCCGCTGTGGCCGAGGTTGTTGAGCCCCTCGTAGGCCATACCCCCCGTGAGCGAGCCGTCGCCGAGGACCGCCACCACCCGGCGCTCCCAGCCCTGGCGCTCGATGGCGGTGGCGATGCCGTGGGCGTAGCTGAGGATGGTGGACGCGTGGCTGTTCTCGATCCAGTCGTGCTCGGACTCCTCCCGGCTGGGATAGCCCGACAGCCCCCCGGCCTGGCGCAGCGAGGTGAAGGCATGACGGCGACCGGTGATGATCTTGTGCACGTAGCTCTGGTGGCCCGTGTCCCACAACAGGATGTCACGAGGGGAGTCGAAGACACGGTGGAGGGCGAGGGTGAGCTCCACGGCTCCGAGATTCGACCCCAGGTGGCCGCCGTGGGCCGACACCGCATCCACGATGAACTCCCGCAGCTCGGTGGCCAGCTGGTCGAGCTCGGGATAGCCGAGACCACGGAGGTCGGCCGGGCTGGAGATGGAGTCGAGCAGCATGGGTCTGTCGGCCGTCCTCGTCCTCGGGGTCCCCGTCGACGCTACCGGCGCCGTCGCCGGGCGGCGACCACCCCACCGGGCAGACTGACTGGGGTGGCGACGGTGCTGGGGCGGCTTCGAGTCGGGGCGGTCGACGGGCCGCTGGAGCTGGCCGTGGCCGAGGACGGCCGGGGTGGCCGTCACCTGCTCCTGGCCCACGGGTTCACGGGGGCCAAGGAGGACTTCACCGCTCATCTGGGCACCTTCGCCGCTGCCGGCTGGCACGCGGTGGCTCCCGACCTACGGGGCCACGGCGCCAGCGACGCGCCGGACGACGAGGGGGCCTACGACCTCGCCCTCCTGGCCGGGGACCTCCTGGCCCTGGCCGATGCCCTGGGCTGGGAGTCGTTCGTCCTGCTCGGCCACTCGATGGGCGGGATGGTGGCCCAGGTGGCAGCCCTGGCCGCCCCGGAGCGCCTCGAGGCGCTCATCCTCATGGACACCGGCCCGGGCCCGGTGCTGGTGGATCGCCACCTGGCCGACCTCTCCGTCGACGTGGTGCGCTCGGGTGGCATGGCCCTGCTCGGCGAGGTGGTGTCCTCGTTGCCCGACGGGAGCCCGCTCGACACCACCGCCGCCCGCCGCTTGCGCCAGACCTGCGCCAGTCCGCTCGGCGGTGACGATTTCGAGGCCAGCTGGGCCGCCTTCGGCGACGCCAAGCTGCACGCCGCCTCACCGGCGATGTACGCCGCCATGGTCCCGGCCATGCTGGACCAGGTCGACCGGAGCGAGGCCCTGGCCGGCCTGGTCGTGCCCACCCTGGTCCTGGTCGGGGAGCACGACGCCCTGTTCCTCGACGACTCCCGGCGCCTGGCCGCAGCCGTTCCCGATGCCCGCCTCGAGATCATCGGCGGAGCCGGCCACAACCCCCAGCACGAGGCGCCTGAGGCGTGGGCCAGGGTCCTGCTCGGGTTCCTGGCCGACGTGGCCCGACCGGCGCCGACCGCCGGGGGCGACCGCTGACCTCGGCGCTCAGCGGCCCCGGGCGTCGGTGATCTCGTCGCGGACCCGCTGCACCCCGTTGGTGCCGGTGGCCACGTCGACGACCAAGTCGTGGGCCTCGGGCGCCAACCGTCCCCGGAGCACCGCCACGCCCTCGCGCACCTCGACCTCGAGCCCGCTGAGTGCGGCCCGGGTACGGCCGTCACCCGCCAGACGGGCACGCAGGCGGCCCTCCGTGACCACGTCCCGGGTGTCGCCGGCCAGCAGGCGGGGCGCCGAGCCCGCCACCCACCCGGCCCAGCCGGTGATCTCCCGGCGGTGCTGCCAGGCCCACAGGGCGGCGCCCGCCCGGCTCAGGGGAAGGGTGCGTCGGAAGGTACTGCTCAGGATGCCCACGACCCCAGTGTGCCCTCCTAAGGTCCTTTCTCATGGCTCGCCCCCGCCATCTCCCCCTTCAGGGCCCCCTCCGGGCCCCCCGACGGGCCGCCTGACGTGCCCGTCCTCCACGCCATCGTGCTCGGGGTCGTCCAGGGCCTGTCGGAGTTCCTGCCCATCTCCTCCAGCGGACATCTCGAGCTCGTCCCGTGGCTCTTCGGCTGGAACGACTTCGCCGGCCGCCCCGACCTGGAGACCACGTTCGACGTGGCTCTGCACCTGGGCACCTTCGTGGGAGCGGTGGCCTACTTCCGTAACGACCTCGTGCGCCTGGCCCGGGGCGGCCTGGCCACCCTGGGGCCCCGGCGCCGGCGCCCGGTGGTGGCGGCCACCACCGAGACCTCCGTCGCCCCCGCACCGCAACGGGACGACGCCCCGGCGACCACGGGCGACGACGGTCGCCTGGCCTGGCTGCTCCTGGCCTCGGCGGTGCCGGCGGCGTTGGCCGGTGCCCTGTTCGAGGACGTCTTCGCCGGGATCGGCGAAACCGAGTGGCTCGTGGGCCTGTTGCTGGCCGCCTTCGGCGTGGTGCTCCTGTGGGCCGACCGTCTCGGTGGCTCCCGCTCGGCCGACGAGTTCCGGCTGCGCGACGCTCTGACCATGGGCGCGGTCCAGGCCCTGGCCCTGCAGCCAGGGGTGTCCCGCTCGGGCGTGACCATCACCGCTGCCCGCAAGCTCGGCTTCGGGCGTGAAGCCGCGGCCCGCCTGTCGTTCCTGATGAGCATGCCCATCATCGCCGGGGCCGGCCTCTACAAGGGTCTGGGGCTGTTCGGCACCGGAGGCATTCCCGCCGGGTTCGGTGCGGCCTTCGCCTGGGGCATGGCCGCCTCGGCCGTCACCGGTTGGGTGGCGGTGTGGGCCACGCTACGCCTGGTCCGGACCCGCACGTTCACCCCCTTCGTCGTCTACCGGGTGGTGGTGGGCCTGGGTGTGATCGGCCTGGTGGTCACCGGCCTGCGCTGACACGAGCCGACCGACCCCCGCCCCGTGGTCGGCAGGTTCACCGCCGGTGGTGTCAGCATGAGGGGCGATGACCGGCCGTCTGGGACGCTACGAGCTGCACGACGTGCTGGGCACGGGGGGATTCGCCACCGTCTACCGGGCCACCGACCCCAGCCTGGAAGCCATCGTCGCCGTGAAGGTCCTGGCCGACAACTGGAGCCGGAATCCAGAGGTGCGGCGGCGATTTCGGGCGGAGGCGGTCCTGCTCCGGCGGGTGCAGGCCAGCGGATCGGTCCAGGGGCTGGTGGAGGTGCACGACATCGACGAGGATGATTGGGGCCGGCCCTACTACGTCATGAGCTACGCCGACCAGGGCACGCTCGCCGACCGCGCCTCGACCCGAGCATGGTCGGCCCCCGATGTCGTGCCCGTCATCGACGCCCTGGCCGAGACGGTGGGGGCGCTCCACGACAACGAGATCGTGCACCGGGACCTGAAGCCGTCGAACATCCTCCTGCGCAGTGACGGGCGAGCCCTCACCGGGGGGCCGGGGATCCTCGTCGCCCGCCACGAACGACTGTTGATCAGTGATCTGGGCCTGGCCAAGGACCTCCGTCGTGAGACCACCAGCATGTCGTTCGGAGGCGGAACCCACCGCTACCTGGCGCCCGAGCAACTCGACCTGCGGGCGACCGTCGATCACCGAGTCGACGTGTACGCCGCCACCGCCATCATCTCGGTGCTGCTGACCGGGTGGGAGCACCCCCCCATGGCCCCGGGGCTCGAGCCGGCGATCGGGCCGACGTTGGGGCGGGCCCTGGAACGGGGACTGTCGAGCGATCCGCACGAGCGTTTCGAATCGATGTGGCGGTGGCGGCAGTGTCTGCTCGGAGCCATCGACGAGGAGACGACGACCCCGTCGGTGCCGCCCGAACGGGCCCGGTCACCTCTGGCCGGGATCGGGCCCCTGGTCAGCCACGAGGCCGGCCACTCCACCACGCGGGGAAGCATCTGGCGGGGCCGGCGGGCCGCACTCGTGCTCACCGGCCTGGTGGCGATGATGGCGCTGGTCTGGCTGACCGTGCACCTGGTGGGCGACGACGGCATCATCGGGCCGGACGAGGTGGTGGTGGGCGAGACCGCCCGCTTCCGGGCTGCCGCCCGCCTGGGCCAGCCCGTGCTGTGGATCGGACCCAACGGCGAGCAGGTGCGCCAAAGGGATCTGGAGGTGCGGGCCATCGCGCCCGGACGGTTGCGCATCGAGCTGCTGGCCGGAGGCGATCGGACCTCGCGGACCATCCAGGCCGTCCCGTCGCCTCTCGGGCCGCGCATCGACGGTCCCACCGAGGGACGGGTCTCCCAGTCGGTCGTGCTCCGGTCGTCATCTCCGGGGAACGGCCGCTCCCACTACTGGATCGACCCCAGTGGCGACCGGGTGGAGAACGACGAACTGGAGTTCACCCCGACGGCGCCCGGGACCTGGTCGGTGACCTTGATCGCCGTCGGGAACGACGGGATCGAGCGTGGGGCCCGCCACGATGTCGAGGTGACGTCCTGAACGGTTCCGGCGGGGCGGGGCGGCGATCCGCCGAGGCGCGCCTGGGTGTGGCCTCCGGGGAGGAACGCAGCGGTCTGCTCGACCAGCTGGCCATGGAAGCCGCCGGCGGTGACGCCGGCGCGTCGGCCACGCTGGCCTGGGCCGTGCGCCACTTCGCCCTGGCCACGCCGGCCATCCGCCAGTACCTGTTCCGCCCCGAGGACATCGATGCCGCCGAACAGCTGACCCTCGTCGCGGTCGCCACTCGGATCAGCTCCTTTCGAGGCGACTCCCGCTTCACCACCTGGCTCCACCGGGTGGCCGCCAACGAGGCCAAGCAGTACGTCCGAGCAGAGGCTCGTCACCGGGATCGAACGGTCCCCCTCCTGGCCGATGTCCAAGGTGAGCACTTGGTCCACCGGATCTCGTCGATCGTCGTCGACCGAGCGGTCGTGCAGCACGAGATCGACCGGCTTCCGGAACCATTGCGCCGCGCCCTGGTGCTCCGAGAAGGCCAGGACCGGACCTATGAGGAGATCGCACGAATCCTCGAAGTCCCCCTCGGCACGGCCAAGACGTGGGTTCGCCGAGGTCGGGTGGCGCTGGCCGCCCGACTGGCCGACCAGCTCCGGCCCACCGAGTGAACGGTCGGGCGACGGTCACGCCTCGCCGGGAGCGGCAGGGAGAGCGACCGTCCAGCGTCCGAGGGGCTCCCCCCCGGGCCCGACAAGGGTGAGCTCCCGGGCGTCGACGGACACCGGGAAGACGTGCACGCGCTCGCCCGTCGTGCCCGGCTCGATCTTATCGAACAACAGCTCGTTGGCCGGCGCCTCGGCCCGGCCATCGGCTTCCAGCCGGAGCTCGACGGTCACGTAGTTGCCACTGTAACTTTGGCACTCGAAGGTCGGGACGGTCACGTTGGTCACGTCCAGTACGACTCGGATCCAACGTTGGCCGCGAGGGCTGCGCACGATGCCTGACGAGTCTCCGAGGTCGGCATCGAGAACGGCTTCGGCCGACGTCACCGACGTCTCGTAATCGTCTGAACACTGGGGGATGAACGGTGCGGTCATCGCACCAGTCGCACCCGCCTCCAGTTGGAACGGATACGGCGTAGCGACCGGTCCGTCGAGCGGCAACAGGGCCGGAACCCGGTCGTCCCGGTCGATGCTGACGGTATACCCACGAACGTCTGTCACGAGCGCACCGGTGGGGAACACGACGATCCCCCGTGTGGCGTCCCGGCCCCGCAGCTGTAGAGGCGCCTCGCCCCCGTTTCCGTCGACGATCGACCGGGCCGTCGTGGAGGCGCCCGACGGGTCGATGAGCCGGAAGTGGTCGGCGTTGAACTGGTTCCCGGCGCTGGCCTCGGTGGTGGCGTCGATCTCGACCAGCAGGGAGCTGCCGCTCCCGGGGACAGGGTCAGCGCTCAGAGCCGTGGCGGGCTCGGCGTCGGTGGTGGTCACCGCCCCGATCTCCAAGCTCACCTGCTCGTACACCCCGGTCGGGCCGGAATCGAGCACGCGCTTCACCTGGGCCGGCGCGCCCGACTCGGCACCGCCGGCGCCAGACGGGGAAGAGCGCGCTCCGCCCCCGCCGGAGAAGAGCCGGCCGAGCTCCGGGCCCTCTTGGCACTCGCCGCGGGCGTAGGACTCGAAGGCCACGACCGGATCTCCGGTCGTGGCCTCGGTCAGCCTCAGGAAGTCGTCGACGTACTCCTCCTTGATGCCACCCGTCTCCGGGTTCTCCCAGACGGCAGAGAGCTCGATCATCTCCGACAAGCCCGAGAAGAACGTGGTGACCTCCTCGGGAGCGTCGGCGGGGATGAGCTCGACGATCGCCTGGCTCTCACGGCCCATGGCGGCGAGTTTGGCGTCGGTGAGCTCGGCGTCGTCGTAGGAGACGGCGAAACTCTCGAGGGCACGACAGAAGTCACCGTCGGCGCCCTTCACCGACGCCAGCCCTCTTCCGGCGTCATCGCCACCACAGGCGGCGAAGGCCAGCGCCCCCGCCAGCACCGCAGAAGTCAGCCGGGGCCGGGAGATCAGTCGAGGTCTGCCCGCCCTGCGTGAGGTGGTGGGGCGGAGGGGGATGTGCATCGGCATGGGGATCAGCTCCGTCGGTCGCTTGTTGTCGACAAGTCTGATGCACGGGGAGCCCGAAAAGATTCAGGGCAGCTGACCTACCCGCCCGGGGCTACCGGCCGGGGCTGAGGACGAGGACCACCACGCCTGCGGTGAGGGCGAAGGCCACCCGGGAAGCCTCCTCCTGACTCACGCCCAGGGTCACGGCCTCCTCACCCACGCCCACCACGATGGCGGCCCGGGCCACGGGGAAGGTGGGCTCACCGTCACCCACGGTGTCGGGGTCGAAGGTGACGAGCACGTCGACCACGTCGCCGTGCTCGAGTGGCGGCGTGCCCGGCCCGGACGGCACGGCGATGCCTCGACCCCCCGAAGGCAGGGCGGCGGCGAGGGGCGAAAGGCCAGCCGGTGCCAGTCTTTCGGCCACCACCGCCTCGCCGGCCAGGATGGGAACGGCCACGGTCTGGCCCTCGGCCGGGGTGTCGAGGGCGGTGGCGGGCACCAGGGCGACCGGCCGTCGCTCGACGGCGGTGTCACCTTCTCCGACAACGGCCCCGGGCACCATGTCGACCGTGGCCACGAGCGTGGGCCGCATCTCCCCCCAACGGGCGGCCGCGGCCTGGGCGCTCCCGAGGAATCGAGCCACCGTCAGGCCGGTGAGCGAGGCCACGACCAGCGCGGCCAGCCAGAACAGCGAGGGACGGCGGGCCAGGCGGGGACGGGCGGCGCCGAGGGAAGGTCGGGACAGGGTGGGAACGGACACGAGCGCTCCTCGAGCAGGAAGTTGCACTGCGGGGGGAAGCGCAGGCTCAGGATAACGGGAAGCCCGAGGCGGCGCACGCACAATCGGCACCGGCCTGCGAGGAGACGGAGGCGCTGGCCGTGAAGAGCACCTGGCGCAGCCGGTCCAGGTTCTCCTGGAAAAAGGCGAACACCGCCTCCTGAGACACCGCCTCCTGAGACACCGCCTCCTGGGACACCGCCCCGTGGGACCCCGCCTCTTGCGCCGCGCCGGTCTCCTCCAGGTCCTCCACGCCCGTGTCGTAGTCGGTGACCAGGGCCACGGTGGCATAACAGAGGCCCAGCTCCCGGGCCAGGGCTGCCTCGGGGCTCTGGGTCATGTTCACCACGTCCCAGCCCTGGGCCCGGTGCCAGCGTGATTCGGCCCGGGTCGAGAACCGCGGCCCGGGCACCACCACGACCGTCCCCCCGTCGACCACCGACACGCCGCGATCCCGGCCGGCCGCAACCAGCGCCTGGCGCAGGCAAGGGCAGTAGGGATCGGCGAAGGCGAGGTGGTTGGTCTCCGGTCCGTCGAAGAAGGTGCCGGCCCGGCCCCACGTGCGGTCGACGAGCTGGTCGCACACGACGAAGTCACCGGGGTGGATGTGGCTTTGCAGGGAGCCCGCCGCGCACGGCCCGAGAACCCGCCGCACGCCCAGGGCGCGCAGGGCCCACAGGTTGGCCCGGTAGTTCACCTGGTGCGGCGGCAGCTCGTGGCCGGTCCCGTGGCGGGCGAGGAAGGCCACGGCGCGGCCCTCGACCTCACCCAGGGCGATGGGGGCCGACGGGGGGCCGTAGGGCGTGTCCACGACGACGTGCTCGACGTCGTCGACCAGGCGGTAGAACCCGGAGCCACCGATGACGCCCACGCGCTCCGGGTGGGCCACCGGGAGGCTCAGGCCGACTTGGCGGCCGGTGACGCACGCTTGGTCGACGAGGACGAGGACCCTTCGCCCGACTTGGATCCGGCACCCGTCGCCTCCTTGGCCTTGGCGCCGTCCTTGGCCTTGGCCCCGTCGTTGGCCTTGGCGCCGTCTTGGGACCCCACCTTCTCGCCACCATCCTTGCCACCCGTCCCGGCGCTGTCACCGGCGTCCTTGCCACCCTCCCCGGTCTTGGCCGCGCCCGAGCGCGACCCCGCAACCGACCGGCTGTCGTTCTTGTAGAAGCCGCTGCCCTTGAAGGCGATGCCGATGGAACCGAACACCTTGCGCAGGGCCCCGCCGCAGGAAGGGCATTCGCTGAGCGACGCTTCGTCGAAGCGCTGCACCACCTCGAGGTGGGTGTCGCAGCTCCGGCAGACGTACTCGTAGTTGGGCAAGGAAACCTCCGGACCGGCGACGGAGCGCCGGGAACGACCGATCGGGCGGGTAAGTGTACCGCCGCAGGCCCGCTCCTACGATGGACGCATGGAACGTGGAACGGTGGGCCGCCGGCTCGCCCGGCCGCCGCACCGCTGAGCGTCTGGGGCCGCCTCCGGCTCGTGGCCGTCGCCGTCGTGCTCCTCCCGATGGCGTCGCTGCTGGCCGTGCAGGCCGGCGGCATCGACGACAGCTGGCGACCCGGTCTCATCCTGGCCGCCGCCGCCGGCGTGCTGGTCGCCGTGGTGGCCTGGCGCATCGCCCAGCAGGTGAGCACCTATGTCCAGGAGCTCGAACACAGTCGACGGGAGTTCCGCTCGGCTCTGACCCGGTTGGGCCAGGCCTTGGAGGCGTCGGACGACCGCCGCACCCTGCTCGACGTGGTGGTGGAGAGCACCCAGGCCATCCTCGGGGCTGACCACGCCGTCTTCTTCGCCGACCGGGGCTCCCACCTCGTGGCCGTGCCCTGGCCCGCGGGGCTCCCGACGTGCTCGAGACCCGCGTCGACCGGGGAGCAGGCCTGGCCGGCTGGGTGGCCAGCCACGGCCAGCCGGCTCGCTGGCCCGAGGGTCCGACCGCCCCCGCCCCGCCCGAGCCCGACACCGCCGTGGCCCTGGCTGTCCCCCTCCAGGCCGGAGGCCGCCTGTTCGGGGTGCTCGGCCTCTACGGGCGGGCCCGACCCTTCAGCGCCGACGACCTGGCCACCATCACCGACTTCGCCCGTCAGGCCCAGGCGTCGATCGACCACACCTTCGCCCACGAGGAGGCCCGCCGCCTGTCGATCACCGACGGCCTCACCGGGCTGTGGAACCGCCGCCACCTCGACCTGCGCTGCTCCGAGGAGCTCGACCGGGCCGCTCGCTTCGGCGAGGAGTTCGCCCTGGTGATGTGCGATCTCGACGGTCTCACCGAGATCAACAACCGCCACGGCCACCAGGTGGGCGACGCCGTCCTGGTCGAGATGGCCAACCGGCTGGCCGGCTCCACCCGCCAGGTCGACCTGGTGGCCCGCTACGGCGGAGACGAGTTCCTGCTCCTGTTGCCCCGCACCGACCGGGCCGGCGCCCTGGAGGTCACCGAGAAGGTGCGGGCGGCCGTCACCTCCCAGCCGGTGTGCACCGACGCCGGGCCCGTCCCCCTCACCATCTCCCTCGGGGTGGCCTGTCACCCCGAGCACGGCACGACCGTGGGCGCCCTGACCGCCGCCGCCGATGCCGCGCTGTACCGGGCCAAGCGTTCGGGCAAGAATCGGGTCTGCGTGGCCGACCCCATCCCCCCACCCGAGCGGCCCCCTCCCCTCCCGACCCCCGATCCCGACCCCGGAGACACCTGACCCATGCCCGCACGCGTCCGGACCGCCGTCATCCCCGCCGCCGGCCTCGGCACCCGCTTCCTGCCGGCCACCAAGGCCCAGCCCAAGGAAATGTTGGCGGTCCTCGACAAGCCGGCCATCCAGTACGTGGTCGAGGAGGCGGCCGCCGCCGGGATCGACGACGTCCTCCTCGTCACCAGCCGGGGCAAGCACGCCATCGAGGACCACTTCGACCGCATGCCCGAGTTGGAGGCCGTCCTCGAGCGCAAGGGCAAGACCGAGGCCCTGGACCAGGTGGTGGCCCTGGCCGAGTTGGTCAAGGTCCACTCCGTTCGCCAGGCCGAGGCCCGCGGTCTCGGCCACGCGGTGAGCATGGCCGCCGACCACGTGGGCGACGCCCCCTTCGCCGTGCTCCTGCCCGACGACCTCATGGTCGACGACAGCACGCTCCTGCGCCACATGCTGGCCGCCCACGCCGAGCACGGGGGGTCGGTGGTGGCCCTGGCCGAGGTGCCCCGCCAGAACATCTCGGCCTACGGCTGCCCCCGGGTGGAGGAGGTCGACGGTTCGCTGGTGCGCATCACCGAGATCGTGGAGAAGCCGGCACCCGACGACGCCCCCTCGTCGCTGGCCGTCACCGGTCGCTACGTCCTCACGCCGGGCGTGTTCGAGGCTCTGGCCCGCGTCGAGCCGGGCCAGGGGGGTGAGATCCAGCTCACCGACGCCCTGGAGCTGTTGAGCGAGACCGAGCCGGTCTTCGGCTGGGTGTTCAGCGAAGGGCGCTACGACGTGGGCACGCCCCTGGACCACCTCCGGGCCAGCATCGCCTTGGCCCTCGACCGGCCCGACCTCGGCCCCGAGCTGGGCGCGTTCCTCGCCGACCTCGTGCGCCGGCGCGACCTCCGGTAGGCCGTCATGGCCCTGATTCCCCTCGAGGACGCCCGGGCGTACGTCCTCGAGGCCTGCCGGACGCTGGCGCCGGTGTCGATGCCGCTGGCCCAGGCGCTCGGGCGGGTGACGGCGGTGGCGGTGGTCTCGGAGGAGGCGGTGCCTCCCTTCGACAACAGCGCCATGGACGGCTTCGCGGTGCGCGCCGCCGACACCGCCACCGCCCCCGTCAGCCTGGCCGTGGTGGCCACCCTGGCCGCCGGCGAGGCGCCCTCGGCCGAAGTGGGACCGGGCCAGGCCGTGCGCATCATGACCGGCGCCCCCCTGCCTCCGGGCGCCGACGCCGTGATCATGGTGGAGCAGACGGCGCCGGGCCACGACGGCGCCTCGGTGGAGATCCGGATGGTCGTGGCCCCGGGCACGGCGTGCCGCCGGACCGGCGACGACCTCGCCGCAGGTGACGTGGTGGCAGCCGCCGGAGTTGTGCTCAGCGCCGGGCACCTGGGCGTGTTGGCCAGCGTGGGTGTCACCGACGTGACGGTGTTCCCTCCGGCCCGGGTCGGGGTGTTGTCGACGGGCGACGAGCTGGTCACCGGCTCCGGCCCCCTGCGTCCCGGACAGATCCGCGACTCCAACCGACCCACCCTGTGCGCCCTGGTGAACCAGGCCGGGTGCCAGGCCGTCGATCTCGGCACCGTGGTCGACGACGAGGCCGCCATCACCGAGGCCTTCACCGCAGCGGCGTCGACGTGCGACGCGGTGGTCACCAGCGGCGGGGTCAGCATGGGCGACTTCGACCTGGTCAAGGTGGTGCTCGACCGTCTGGGCGACATGCGATGGATGCAGCTGGCCATCAAGCCGGCCAAGCCCTTCGCCTTCGGGGTGGTGGGCACCACGCCCGTGTTCGGGCTACCCGGGAACCCGGTGTCGTCGATGGTGAGCTTCGAGCTACTGGCCCGTCCCGCCCTGCGCAAGATGACGGGCTTCCCGTCGTCGGCCTGGCGACGACCGGCGGTGGCGGCCGTGGCCGACGAGGACCTGGATCGCCGTCCCGACGGCAAGACCCATTTCGTGCGGGTGGTGGCCACGGTGGGCGACGACGGGCGCCATCACGTGCGCTCCGCCGGAGGCCAGGGGTCGCACCACCTCAGCGCCATGGCCGCGGCCAACGCCCTGGCCGTGCTGGACCTCGGCGGAGGCGGCGTGGCGGCCGGGGCCAGCGTGCCCGTGCTGCTCCTCGAGGCGCCCTGAGCCCGGGCGCTCCCCTAACCTGGTCCGATGGTGACGCGGCCGGGGCCCCTGGTGGACACCTTCGGTCGAGAGCATCGAGACCTTCGCATCTCGGTCACCGACCGGTGCAACTTCCGGTGCACCTACTGCATGCCCGAGGAGGGCCTGGCCTGGGTGGCCCGCCACGATGTGCTCACCTTCGAGGAGATCGAGCGGGTGGCCCGGGTCTGCGTCGAACGCTTCGGATTCGACAGCATCCGCCTCACCGGCGGCGAGCCGACGGTGCGGGCCCATCTCGACGTGCTGGTGGCCAAGCTGGCCACTCTCGGCGTCGACCTGGCCATGACCACCAACGGCTCGGCCCTGCGGGCCCAGGCCCGGGGATTGCGGGAGGCGGGACTCGACCGGCTCAACATCTCGCTCGACTCGCTGCGCGCCGAGCGCTTCGCGGCCCTGACCCGTCGAGACGAGCTGGCCGGGGTGCTCGACGGCATCGATGCCGCCCTGGAGGCCGGGTTCCACCCGGTGAAGCTCAACGTGGTGTGCATGGAGGGGGTCAACGACGACGAGGTGCTCGACTTCGCCTCCTTCGGCCGGGCCCGGGGGGTGGAGGTCCGTTTCATCGAGTTCATGCCCCTCGACGCCGACCACGCCTGGTCGGCCGTGCAGGTGGTGCCGGGCGAGCGCATCGTGGCCGCCATCGACGCCGTCTACCCGCTGCGGCCCGTGGCCCGGGGATCGGACCCGGCCGAGATCTTCGAGTACCTCGACGGCGGCGGGCGGGTGGGGGCCATCACCAGCGTGACCGCCCCCTTCTGCGCCCGCTGCGACCGCGTACGCCTCACCGCCGAAGGCAAGGTGCGCAACTGCCTCTTCTCGCTGGACGAGACCGACCTGCGGTCGGTGCTACGGGGCGGGGGCGACGACGACGACCTGGCTGGGGCCCTCACCTCGTGCGTGGCGGCCAAGGGTCGGGGTCACCAGATCGGGTCGGTGACCTTCGTCCAGCCCCCGCGCACCATGTCCCAGATCGGCGGTTAGCCCGACCAGGCGGCGACAAGCAAGCCCGAGTTCATCGGAACACGATCGCTGCCGCCAAGGCGGCACCACGCCCTTGGGCGGGGCAGTGCGCCTGTCGTAGACTCGGGCGATGAGTACCCATGGCCTGACCCACCTCGATCCGTTGGGGAGGGCGCGCATGGTCGACGTCACCCCCAAGGAGGCCACACACCGGCGAGCCATCGCCGGGTGCCGGGTCAACATGTCGAGCGAGACCGCGAGCTTGGTGGCGCGAGGAGCCGTGAGCAAGGGCGACGTCCTCGCCGTGGCCCGGGTGGCCGGCATCCAGGCGGCCAAGCGCACGGCCGACCTGATCCCGTTGTGCCACCCGCTGCTGGTGGGCTCGGTGTTCGTCAACTTCACCATCGAGGACACCTGGATCGAGATCGAGGCCCAGGTCGAGACGGTCGACCGCACCGGGGTGGAGATGGAGGCCCTCACCGCCTGTTCGGTGGCCGCGCTGACCATCTACGACATGTGCAAGTCGGCTGATCGGGGCATGACCATCGGAGCCTTGGCCCTGTGGGAGAAGACCGGCGGGCGCTCGGGCGTCTACCGCCGACCGGTCGATCCTGACCGCGGGGAGCTCGACGCCTGAGGCACGGGGCTTGTGGAGGCGCCCGCCGCCGTAGTAGAACCGCAACACAAGCGTCATCAGGGGGGCGTCGCTTGGTATCCACCCCTTGCCAGTCCTGTCGGAGTAGTTTCACGCACAAGAAAGCAGAGGGCGGAGCGTGTCGCTGGTGGTTCTCGTCATTCTTGCCATGGTCTGGGCGGTCTTCCTCCTACCCCAGCTCTTTCGAGCTCGGGCGGAGCGGTCGACCGACTCCATCGGGACCTTTCGACGTCAGCTCTCCGTCCTGGAGCGCACGTCGCCGGCACGTACCTCGACGACACCTCACCTCCGCACCGCCGTTCCCGCCCCCCGCCCCGCTGTCTCCCGCCACGCCACCGTGCAGACCCAGGCCCGTACCCCCGCCGTGGCCGGCGTGCAGTTCGCGACTCCCCCTGCGACCGTCGCTCGTCGTCCCCGCCCCAATCGGGCCTTCGTCCGCAAGCGTCGCCAGGACATCCTGCGTGGGCTCCTGATGGCCATGGCCGCCTCCCTGGTGCTCAGCTTCATCCCTGCCACCAGGGTGATGCTTTGGGTGCACCTGGTCCTCGACGTGGCCTTCGTGGCCTACGTGGCCCTCCTGGTGCGGGCCCGAAACCTGGCCAGCGAACGGGAGATCAAGGTCCGCTTCCTGCCCTCAGCCACTCGGTCCCAGCCCCAGCTGTTGCTCCAGCGCTCGGCCAACTGATCCCCGGGACCGCCGTCTGCGGTCCCGGTAGCATGGCCCCTCCCCGGGGGTGTAGCTCAGTTGGCAGAGCGCTACGTTCGCAACGTAGAAGTCGGCGGTTCGAATCCGCTCACCTCCACCAGCAAAAGTGGCTGGTCAGAGCCCCTTTCCTCTCCTGCTGACCACTTGGATTTTCTTCGCTGCTACTCCGTCGCTACTCCAAACGGCCAATCTGGAGTAGCGTCGACCGCCAGAGCAGGCCTCCAGAGAGGGGACGAGTGCGCGGTCACGTCAGGGAGCGAAGCCCAGGAGCGTGGGAGCTGCGGGCCTACGCCGGGCGTGACGCCCTGAGCGGGCGCAAGCGCTACAAGACCAAGACCGTCCGCTTGAGAGGCCGCCGAGAAGCGGAGAAAGCCCTCGCCGCCTTCGTCACCGAGCTCGAGACCTCCGGCGTGGCCGCCGACGGCACCTTCGGAGAGCTGGTCGAGCGATGGATCGCCACGGCACTGCCCGGCTGGTCACCGGCCAACGAGGTGACCGTGCGCAACACGGTGTCGTACTACCTCGGCCCCCTGCTCCCCGTGAAGCTGTCGAAGCTGAACACCGCCGACCTCGACGCCTTCTACGCCGCACTGCGGAACGGGGGCGGGCGCCTCGGCCGGCCCCTGGCCGTCTCGACGGTGCGGCGGGTGCACTCGGTGGTGCGGGCCGCCCTGGAGCAGGGCGTGCGCTGGGGCTGGCTGCGGGAGAACCCGGCGGCCCGCCTCGCCGGGGCCGGGACAGGTCCAGGAGATCCACCCGCCTGCCCCCGAGGCGGTCCTGGCCCTGCTGCAGCGGGCCGAGCAGGACGACAAGGCGTTCGCCGTGTTCCTGGTGCTGGCGGCGGTGACCGGGGCACGCCGGGGCGAGCTGGTGGCGCTGCGGTGGTCCGACCTCGACCTCGAGCGCGGCGCCCTCACCATCACCCGGGCCATCTCCGAAGGCGTCGACGGGCCGGTCGAGCACCCGCGCCCGAAGACTCGGGGCTCGGTTCGCCGCCTGGCCCTCGACGAGGCCACGGTCGCCATCCTCGCCGCCCACCGTTGTCGGCACGCCGAGGCCGCTGCCACCTGCGGCGTCTCGCTGCCGGGCAATGCTTTCGTCTTCTCGCACGAACCCGACGGCTCGGTGCCGTGGAAGCCGGGCTACGTGAGCCTCAAGTTCCGCCGTCTGCGCCACTCGGTCGGTCTGGACCAGGTGCGACTGCACGACCTGCGCCACTTCGTGGCCACCACCCTCCTCGGTGCCGGAGTGGACCTTCAGACCGTCGCCGGCCGCCTCGGTCACGCCGGCGGGGGAAGGACAACCCTCGCCGTCTACTCGCACTTTCAGCAGGCGGCCGACCGCAACGCGCGCTGACTTCCTCGGCAAGCTGCTCTCGCCGAAGGGATGAATGCCAATGGGCGCCGGCGACTTGGCCTTTGGATTGGTGCCCCTGCTCGCTCGGAAAAGGGTGCCGTTTTCCCGACCGTGTCATCCTTGTAAGGGCGGTGCAGTACCTACCGCTGGAGTCCGCTCCTCCCGCTCCAGTCCTGGTCAGAGACCCGTCGGTCCCGCTCCAGTCCGCTCCTCCCGCTCCAGTCCTGGTCAGAGACCTGTCGGTCCCGCTCCAGCCTGCTCTTCCCGCTCCCAACCGCCGGAGTTCAGTAGCACAACCAGTTGCAAGAATCCGGGCCGCCGCTGCTGAATGCTCCGGTGTGGTCCCGTCCCATCCTGCTGGCGAAATAGACTCAAGGTAGTCACTCCCATGCCGCTGGCGGGCGACTGGCCTGGGAGAGAGCAGGAGCGAGCACAACGTGTCGTATCTTGCGGGGCATGCGGGCGTGACGGGTCCCCGATGAGTGGTCCAGGTGGACCGACGATCGGGGTCCGGTCAGGAGGTCGGTGTAACGCCAGGAGGCGTTCTCGAGACGATGGGAGCGTTGACCTTGGTCCATGCTCCTCCTGTTTCTTGTCATGATGTTCGTCTTCTCGTGCTCTGCGGGTGCTGGATCAGAGCGTCGCCCGGGAAATCGCGGACCCTACGGTTCGCCTGGCGGCCAAGTCTCCGACGAGACGCGGTTACCGAGGCTCACCCGGACGGCGTTGCGCACTTCGCTATACGAGTACAACGTGGCCCGGCGGAGCCGGTCGCACGTGGCGCTGTACCTCTACGACGCCAGCCGCACCGACGAGGCGACCGGTCCCGTGGTTGCCTCATTGCAAGGTGGCGAGATGGCTGCCGGAACGAGCTGATGCCGATCTCTGTCGAGGGGCCGAGCCGCATAGCTTCTCCTTGATGAGCGGCCGGCGGTGCACCATACGGGCAAGGATCGGGGTCCTGATGCTGGCGGCGGCGGTGCTGGCCGGGTGCGGAGGGGCGGGGGGAGCCGCCGGCGGCCAGGCGCTGGCCCGCATTGGCGGTTCGAACCGCTCTGCCGGCGCCGTCGACGACCGTCGGCGTGGATCCGGCGCCGGCCCCATCGACTCCCACCACAGTGCTATCGACGCCCGAGCCCACCACCGCACCGACGCCAGCCACGGCTCCGGCGGCGGAGCCCTCGTCGGGCAGATCCGGGCCCGGGCCGGGATTGATGCCCGCGGTGGCCCGCCGCCGGGACCGTCGCGGCTCGAGGTCACTGAGGTGGCCGGCGGCCTCGACACCGTGTGGGCACTGGCAGGATCCCGAGGGCCGCCTCTGGTACACCGAGCGCGGCGGGCGTCTCACCCGCCTGGGGGAAGCCCCTAGAACCGTGGATGGGGTTACCGAGTCGGGCGAGGGCGGCCTCATGGGGCTGGAGATCGACGCCGGGGCCGGATTTTGTCATGTACACCGGCGCCGTCGACAACCGCATCGTGCGCCTCGAGCCCGACGGATCCCAGACGGTGTTGGCCGATGGCATCATCAAGGCCAGCATCCACAACGGCGGTCGGTTGCGACCTGGGCCAGCCGGCACCTCTACGCCGCTACCGGCGACGCCGCCCAGCCGGCACTGGCTCCCGATCCCGCCAGCCGGAACGGGAAGGTGCTGCGTATCGACCCCGATCGAGGCGAGCCGTCAGTGTTCAGCCGGGGGCACGCGTGCATCCAAGGGCTGTGCCTGGCCCCTGGGGGCCCGCTCATGGCCACCGAGCACGGACCCGATCGCGGCGATGAGATCAACGTGCTGTCGCCCGGCTTCGATGGCGGATGGCCCGGCACCGTCGGTAACGGCGTCCGCACTACACACCCACCATCGCCCCCGCTGGGTGTGCCTTCTACGATTCAGAGCTCATCCCCGAGTGGAGAGGCTCGATGCTGTTCGTCACCCTTTGGGGACGGTGGATCTCCGCCGCCTCAGCTTTGGTCCCGACGGGTCGGTAAGCGGCGAGGAGGTGCTCTTCGACGGCGAGTTCGGTCGCCTTCGCGACGTCGCTGTGGGTCCAGACGGCGCCGCCGTCTACCTCACCACCTCCAACCGTGACGGGCGGGGATCGCCGGCGGCGGGCGACGACCGGATCCTGCGGGTGGCGCCTGCGCCGTAGGCGCGCACCCGCACGGCTCGGCCACCACTTCTGCCATGCAAGGAGACGAGGTGGATTACGACAAAGGCCACCCCGCTGGCCGCCGTACTCGGCACCTTCCGGCGTGACCAGCTCGTTCTGGTCGAGGCCGACGGCGTAGGACTCGTAATCGATCCTCGCCGACGACATGGACGGCTGGCGAGTGCTCGATCACGCTTTCCTCTGCGGCGTAGCGGTAGAACTCCAGCCACCGTTGACAGGCGGCGGAGGATCGTCGCCGGCGCCCTGCCCGAACTCCTCGAGCTCCTGGATGTAGAGCTCGATGTGCGTGCGCTTCACCTCGAACAGCCGGAGGCGTGCTATCGCACCACCCGTAGAACTGGCGCAGATCGAGCGTCCGGCCGGAGTAGCCGGGTCAGGAAGCCCACCGCCGCCTTCATCGGCACCGAGGTCTCCCTTGTCGTACAACACCACCGAGTGCGTCGGGCCATGTCTGCTCTTCTCGAGCAGCAGCCGAGCACGAGCCCGGCGGTTCGAGCCTACAGCCGGTGATTGTGTCGTACCTATCAGCGCACAAATCGGACGAACGCGTTTCACCGCCACCCCGCACCGAGCCGCGGCGGCGCCGGTGGTCGTCCTCCGTGTGCATTCGTTTCGCAGCAGCGGAAAGGACCGAACGCAGCAAGGAGTTGGTTGACCGAGACCACGAAGCGCGGCGGCGAAGGACGGGTCAACGTGGGCGGTATTTCACCAGGATCGGTCGTACGCCGCCTGAGGCCAAGTATCGCCCCAGCCGCCTCATCCCGTTTCCCCTCTGACCACGACCCTTTTGGAAAGAACCGGCAGAGTGTGGGGTACGGGGGTGGCGTCCACTACGACATCGTCCACGGAGAGCTCGACGAGCTGATACGTCGTATCCTTTGATGCGAACACCGTGTGGTGCCCAATCCGTCGCAGGGGCAAGGAGAGCAGCGTGGCTCCCCCTGATCGAGCTCCGCTGCGATCTGAACGCCGAGGACGACGAGGGCGGAACTTGGCAGTCCTACGCAACGCCGTGTCGTGCCAGCCTGGATCCTGGTGGCCCGTACCTCGCCTTACTGGCCGGTCGTGAGGATCGTTGCCGTCGATCCGGACGGGCAGGTCCATTTCGTCCAGCTGGCAGCTGATCATCCGGAAGCGAGCGCGCCTGCTGGCCGCGGTTGCCTGACTGCAGCGCCCCGTGAGCACCCCGCGAGGTACTGACCGGTTCACCTTCCGGGGCGCGCTCGTCAAAGGCGCGCTGCTCGGCTTCGTGCTTGCCGTGCTCACCGGGCTCCTGCTGCCACTGCTGGACGTTCTCAGCGCAGGCGGACGGTGCCGACTTCCTCGACCCAGGACCGTTCGGCCTTGCCCTCGGCCTCGCCGGGCCGGTCCAGCTGCTGCTCGGGACCCAGCTCTACACGCTGTCATTCGTTGGTTGCGTCCATGGCGCGGCGAACGCCGACGCGGTCGGTTGGGGCTGGTGGGCTCACGGCAGCGGTGAGTCGCCGTGACCGACGGACCCGATGCGCCGCCTCCGGGCACGTTGCTGCGGCACTGCATCAGCTCGACGACTTGATTCAGATGTTTGCTCGGCATCCCGACGAGGGCGTGCAGGAAGGGCTGGTGGCGGTGCTGCGCCGTCGACGTGCTCCATCGCGGCGCACTGCAGCGCCTGGGCGCCTTCCTCGACGAGCGGTCTCTCCTGAACAAGGCACTGGCGGATCCCCATGTCGCCCTGCTGTTTGGCCTGTATGGAGCCGACGACATCGAGGACGATGATGAGAACGAGCGATCCCGGGCTGAGGCCGCTGTGGCGGAGGTCCGCGCCGAGGTCGCCGCGCACGGCGGCCGGCTCGAGGTCGCTCACGGCGGAAGGTGGCGTCGTCACCATCCGACTTGCCGGCGCTGGTGTCGGCTACGCGGATCGCAACGAGCTTCTTCGGACTGGTTGAGGATGCCCTGCGCCGAGCTGCCCGAGTTCGTTCACATGGACCTTTCAACACCAACGTCGAGACCGGAACCACCCTGGGAGCCGACGCCGGTGGTGATTCCGCTGTCGGCCGTCACTCGACGCCGTCGGGCCGGGCCTCCTCCGCCCGCCACGGCGCACCTGGACTTGGTCGCTCCAGCAAGCACTGGATCCGACGAGGCGCGCCCTCGTCGCCTGTGTGGGCAACCCCCTGCGCGGGACGACGGCTTCGGTCTTGCCGTCGCCGGGTGTCTCCAGGACCGGCTGCCGGCGGGCGCCGAACTCATCGAGACTGGCATCGCCGGCCTAGGGATCGTCCACCAACTCATGGAGGGCTACGCAGCTTGATCGTCGTGGACGCCGTCGAGCGACAAGCTGCCCCAGGAACCGTCATGGTGCTGGTTCCCGAGGTTCCGGAGGTGACCGTACCGACGCTCGAGGAGTGGCAGGCACAGATCGTCGATCTTCACCTGGCGGAGCCCTCACGCCTCCTTCGTCTTGCCCGTGCAGGGGGCGTCCTGCCCCAGCGTGTCCTGGATCGTCGGGTGCCAGCCCGGAACCTGCGAAGAGTTCGAAGAAGGTCTGAGCCCTTCTGTCGCGGCAGCCGTTCCGGTTGCCACAGGTCGTGGTGCAGAAGCTCGTCGAAGGGCTTTGAGCTGAGCGAACGCCTGTACCGGGTTGACCACAGACGGCCTCTATCAGCGCAACGCTGACTTCGCCGGCTATCTGTGCGAGATACAGCTCGCGCAGGCTCTGGAAGCACCTCCCGGTCCTTGGGTCGATCTGCCCACCGCTTGGAGGCGATGACGTCATCGAGGCAGGCAACCGGTGCGGTCATACCCTCCATCACCATGAGATCAGCGCCCCCGGCGAGGTCGTCGTAATACAGGCGTCCCCGCTGTCGCCGGGGAGCGCACTGAGAAGGTCGACGTTGCCAGCGTCGGTCCGCCATACGGAGATCTCGGTCCTCGCCAGCATCACTTCGTCGACGACGGGCAGCAGCGCGACTCGTCGTCATCGAGCCGCCCGACTCGAAGGCGAGCGTCGAGCTCAACCATGGCAACGGCCAACCGGTGCAGGTTCTTCGCGCTGCCCTCGACCAGGCAGTCGACGTCGCCGGTCGGAGCAGCCGCACCGTGGACGATGGTCGCCACGCCGCCGACGAGGTAATCAAAGCGTGACGATTCAGAACCGCGGATGATGCGATGTTCGGTGACGGGTCAGCCCAACCCGTAGCCATCCGGGCCTCCGGTTCAGCGGGTCGGGCGGCATCGACCTCGGCGAGGAACTCGAGTACCTCCTCCTTGGAGTCCAGCCGTTGGCCATCGGTGGTGATCGACGTGCCGTCCGTACTGGGGGCTGAGCCGGCTCCAATCGCGCCTGCAGCTCTGCCCAGCTCAGATGGATCTCCCGCACCAGGTGAGCGTCTCTAGAAGCCCGAGCCGTCGGATGCTCGTCGCCACGCGACGACGCCCTGGTGCACTTCGCCATCCCCTAGCGTGACTGCCTGATGCGGTCGAAGATGGCGCTTGTCGCCTCGGCCTGAACGAGCTTGTCGATCACATCCACCGCCAGTTCGCCCTTGGACCAGCTCGACGTTGTACAGTCCGAGCGCAGTGTTGAGGAAGACGTCTCCCGTGTAGACGACAGCGAACACTGCGGCGATCGCCTTGGCCATGAAGGCCAGCGCGTTCCGCCATGCTGAACGCTGTGCCCCACATGGCGCCGAGGGCGAAGTGCGTCACCCAGTTGAGCCTCTGCTTGCGCCTGATCGTTCTTCGGTTCTATCGAAGGATCTTGGCGGCGAAGTTGGCCGGGGCGAAGCTCTCCTCGCGGCCGGTGATCGGCATCTCGACGAACTTCTGGAACGGTCATCACGGCGGTTCCGGCCACGCCTGCGACGACACCGTCTAATGGTGGCCTGCAGTCCAGGCCGTTCTCTCATCGCCTCCTCGTACCAGGACCACGTGGCGAACGGCGCCTGGATGAAGGGCGCTGAGTAGGTCGGGGTGCGAACTCGAGCTTCGAGCGTCGTTCTGCGGCGATTGTCGTGGGATCGACACGTGAGGCCGCCGTTCAATGGAGGACTCAGCCGCCCGGTAAGGCTCAAAGCCCAAGGCCTCGTTGGTGATCCCAGGCAGCGCCGGGAATAAGGGTCGCGGCCCTGGCTGACGGCGCTCCCGAGTGCCGGCGCTAGCGTCAACGGCGCCCTGCAGGTTCAGCGGCAGGGCGATTGGAGCTACCTGCATGCCGAGCGCTAGTGGACGCAGCACGGACCATCCCGGACTGACGGAGTCCGATTGGGGACATCTCCGACGTTGCCTCGAGCTCGCCGAGGAGGCGCTTGGGTCCGGGGACGAGCCGTTTGTTCATGTCGGCGCCGGGACGGGACTTGCCTCGTCGAGGACCGTAACCGGGTGGCGGCCAGGGGAGACCGGACCAGGCATCCGGAGCTCGCCCTAGCTCGTTGGGCGGCGGAGAACATGGGGCCCGAGGAACGCCCAGGCAACGGTCTTCACGTCCGGGGAGCACTGCCCGATGTGCTCGGCGGCGCATGGGTGGGTTGGTCTCGGGCGGATCGTTTACGTGCATTCGTCGGAGCAGTTGGCTGGTTGGCTCGCCGACATGAGCGTTCCCCAGCCACCGGTGCGGACGATTCCCATCCAAGAGGTCGTTCCCGGCATCCTCGTCCAAGGGCCGATTCCTGAGTTGACCATCAAGGTGCGCGATCGCACCGGCGGTTCATCGGCGGTATAGGTCCGACGGTGAGCACACCCGCGCCGTGGTGGGCCGGGTAGACCGATTGCGCCCCGCGAGGTGGTAGCTCGACGCCGACCATACTCGACGCCAACATTGTGGCTCAACTAGTGACGGCCAGGGGCGGCTCCTCGCTGACGGCTTTGGCTTCGGGCCTCGGTGGAGATCTTGGCCATCGACTCCTCCGACAGGTAGCGCCGCCGGCCACGGCCCACTCGTCGTGGGCCTCGACGACCACGGCGGTGACGAGACGGGCGATGGCGGTGTCGTTGGGGAAGATGCCCACGACGTTGGTGCGCCGCTTGATCTCGCCGTTGAGCCGCTCCAGCGGATTCGTCGACCACAGCTTTCGCCAGTGGGCCTGAGGGAAGGCAGCGAAGGCCAGCAGGTCCTCGCCGGCATCGCCGAGCATGGTGGCCACGTCGGGGAACTTGCCCTCGAGCATGCGGGTGACCTCCTCGAGCTGGCTGCGGACGTCGGCGTCGGGTTGGGCGAACACGGTGCACGGCGGCGGCCACCATCTCGGCCGAGGCCTGGCACCCGGGCCAGGACGTTCTTCATGAAGTGGACCCGGCAACGCTGCCAGCCGGCACCCGAGCACCCCGGCGATGGCCGCCTTGAGCCCGAGGTGGTGATCCGAGATCACCAGTTGCACCCCGGAAAGGCCCCGAGCCCGCAGGCCCTGGAGGAACGAGGTCCAAAGGCCCCCGACTCGCTGTCGCCCACGGCCACGCCAAGGACCTCCCGGTCGCCGTTGGTGCTGACCCCGGTGGCCACCACCACCGCCCGGGACACCACCCCGGCCCTTGACCCGGCCTGATGTAGGTGGCGTCGGCGAAGACGTAGGGGAACTCGATGTGGTCCAGCGGCCGGTTGCGGAAGGCCTCGAGGGCCGCGTCGAGCTCGCCGCGACGATCCGGGCTCACCTCGCCCCTGGAGATGCCCGAGGTCACCCTTGAGGGCGCCCACCAAGTCGTCGACCTTGCGTGGGGTGGACACGCCGTGGATGTAGGCTCCAGCGACCACGGCGAACAGGGCCCGGTCGATGCGCCGGCGACGCTCCAGCAGCGACGGGAAGAACGACCCCTGGCGCAGCTTGGGGATCTTGAGCTCGACATCGCCGGCCGCCGTGGCCAACAGGCGGGGGCGATGGCCGTTGCGCTGGGTGGGAAAGTGGGTGTCGCTGCGCTCGTGGGGGCGAGCTCCGACCACCGTGGTGGCTTCGGCCTCGATCAGCTCCTGGAGGATCCACTCCAGGCTCCTGCGGATGGTGTCGGTCATCTCGCCCGCCTTGAGTGCGGCGAGCAGGTCGGAAAGGTCAGACTGGGTGAGGGTCATCGGCGTCTTCTCCTCTTCGTGATCCCGGCTAGGACACGTCGAGACTTACGCCGGTGGCCCACCCATGTGGTGGACCCTCCACACCGAGCTACACCACTTCACGGGACGTCCCCGGTAGACCAGTAGCCCTCCACCGGTCCGAGCAGCACCGCCATGTCGTCGGAGGCCCTCGAGCCGTGAGGGAGGACGGTCTACGGCGCAGATGCAGGAGCCCGACGGCGGCCGCGAGCTGTCAGCGCAACCACGAGCAGCATTGCGAGGCAAGCTCGACGGCCACTCTGGCGGCGAGCTGCCCCCAGCGGACAAGGGGAGGCTGGCTCGCCGCTGTTGCCAGGCCATACAGATGCAGGCTGGCGGAGAGCACGTCTTCTCACTGCGCCTCGTTGTTCCCGGCCCAGGTGTCCCGCCTCAAGTAATAAGCCGTGTCGTCGGTGGAGGCGATGCTGACCGCTGGGCGCGCACCGCGCTTCGGAGCCCTCATCCACGGGGACGCCAGTCATCAGCGGGGCGGTTCAGGTCACTCTGCTCGATCTCCCGGGCGTAGAGCTCGATGTGGAGTGCGCGCTACCTCGAACAGAGGAGGTGGTGCTTTGTCGCACCACCCGCAGAACCCACGGAGGTCGAGCGTGTTCGCCTCCCGCGCTTCGCCCGGAGTAGCCGCCAGGAAACCCCGCCGCGGCCTTCACCTCCCGCCGACGTCTCCGTCGGGTCGTACTACACCACGGAGTGCGTCACAGCCATGACTAGCTCCTCTCGAGCAGGACCGAGCGCGAGAAAGCCGGGCGGTTCGCGCCCGTTCGCGAATGTGCCGCACGAATCGAACGAACGCGCCACCGCCACGCCGCTCCGAACCCGCAGAGAGTATGGGGGTACGCCGGTCGTTGGGGCTGAGGCACTGCCTGTCGAAGGTCCTCTACGTTCGGTCAGTCCCTCCGATCCGCTTGTCTCTTGAACCGGCTGACACGTGCTCGTTCGTTGTCCTCTGAATGACGCGACGGCGGAGCGGCGGGACGGCACCCACCGGTTGGGCGGGTGACCGATGGCCTCGCCGTCACGAGTCCGGGTCGGCTGGGTCGCCCGTCCGGCTGGTGCAGTGCCATCCCACATACATCGAGAGACAAGGGGATGGCCATGACCATCCTAGAACCGTTCGTGTGGATCACGGGCGGGGTAGACACCCACCTGCACCTCCATGCCGCCGCGGCGGTCGACGCCAACGGCGGGTTTCTGGGCACCGAGACGTTCCCGGTCGGGCGACGTCACTACCGCGATTTGCAGCGTTGGCTCGAGGGGTTCGGGCCGATCGACAAGGTAGGGGTGGAGGGCACCGGCAGCTACGGCGCCGGCCTGGCGCAGTTGCGGGCCGACGGCATCGCCGTGGTCGAGGTCGACCGTCCGAACCACCAGGTCCGCAACCGTCAGGGCAAGTCGGATCACACCGACGCTGTCGCCGCCGCCCGCGCCCGTGCTGTCGGGAGCCGCCCTCGGCCTGCCCAAGCATCGGGACGGCAACGTCGAGGCGGTCCGAGTGCTCCAGATCGCCCGACGCTCAGCGGTCGACGAACGAATCCAGAGCCTGAACCAGATGCGCAACATCTGCTTCTGCGCTGATCACGCCATCCGGGAGCGCTTCGAAGGCCTCTCGCCGAAAGCACCGACCAACGCCACTCGGCGCTGCGACCCCGCAAGGCAAGCAACGACACGGTCACCTACACCACGCTGATCGTGCTGCGCGAGCTGGGCCAGCGGGCCCGGAACCTGCGTGAAGAGACCAACCGGCTCAACGCGCTGCTCCGCCCGCTCATCCGTGACACCGCCCCCGAGCTCCTCGCCGTCTACGGCGTCGGGATCGACACCGCCGCCAACTTCATCGCTGCCGGCGACAACCCCGAGCGGCTTCTACTCCGAAGCCGCATGGGCCCACCTGTGCGGTGTCGCCCCGATCCCGGCGTCTTCGGCAAGACCACTCGCCACCGGCTCAACCGCGGGAACCGCCAGGCGAACTCGCGCTCTACACCGTCATGCTGGACCCGCATGCAGAAGCACCAGCCGACCAAGGACTACATCGCCCGCCGCACCCCGAGGGCAAGACGATGGGAGAGATCGCCCGCATGCTGCGCCGCTACCTCGCCCGGGAGATCTACCGCACCCTCCCGCGGCTCGCCTGAGCCACGCCGCAGTCGCGAGCTCTGGCCCCACGAACCGGCTCACGCCTCGACGGGCTGTGCAAGGAATGACCTGCCGACCTCGCGACGCAACACCTCAACCACCGCAATGGTCCCTTGAGGGCGTGACCTGGAACGCGCTTGTCCTCGTCCGAGTGACTCATCTCTGTCGTGTCCACCCCGGGCCGACTGCGGCCGACAATTCGTCTTGACATGCATACGCGCATCAGATACGTGCTGGTGCCGGGCTCGATAACGGGGCAGGACGAGGTCAGGGGCCCTCGATTGGGCCCGGAGACGCCTCTCGACGCCGCCCACGCCGCAACCGCCAGACCAACCACCGCCGCGCTGCCGCCTCAGCCCCTCGCCGGCGCCCCGCCGCCACCGCCGCCCATACCTACCACCGCCACCGCCTCAGCCCCTCGCCGGGCGCCCACGCCGCCACCGCCGCCGCCTCAGCAACCCCGCACCGCCGCCGCCTCAGCCCCTCGCCGCCACCCACGCCGCCACCGCCGCCCAGAACCACATACACACTTGCAGGTTTCGCTTTGCGAAACCTGCAAGTGCCAATCAGCCCGGTGCCGTCGCGGGAAAACTCACCCGTACGGCCAGCTGGAAGCTCCTATAGAGGGTGGCTCAACGGGCGTGGAGTGAGAGGTCTGCTAGTCACGCCGAGGCCGCGACCGGGCAAGCTCCACCCCATAGCACCGTTGGTGGTTACCGCCGGTTCCGAGCCGCCGAGAAACAGCGATGCCTTAGCTAAGGAGCCGGGCCTCGACGAGCGGCTCCTGGACGAGCTCCCGCCGGGCGTCGACCCGTGCGGGGAGCATGGCGAGTTCGACACCTTCGCGGGGACGCCGGGGCTCCGGACACCGATCGATGTCAAGGTGGAAGAGGTCGTCGAGCGGGACGGTTCGCGCTCTGCGACGTGCCCCGCGACGCCGATCCGATGAGCGTCGGCCCAGAGAAGGCGGCTACGGGGCGAAGGCACCCATCGGGCAAGAAGCTCAGGTGTGCTGCGCTTCTCCTCGACCAGGTGGGCGATGTGCTCGAGGAGGAGCGGAGTGAGCCGGGTGAAGGCGATGTGGCCGTAGCGGGCCTCGACCCTGTCCTCGCTGGTGCTGACGACCAGACCTGAGACGGTGAACGGGCCGGCCCCTCGTCGACCATCAACTCGACCACGTCGCCCAACTGCAGTGCGGCCGGCGCAGTGATCCGGGCGCCGCCCATGGAGAGGTCGATGACCTCAACCGCCCGGTCGAGCCGGCGCGGCCCAGCCGGCGACAGTGCACGCTGAAGCGGGTGGACACGCGGGGATGGGCACGACGCTCGGCAACGCTCGGACCTGCTTCGCTCATCTGTCCCTCTGTCGTTCCGCTGACACCTGCGTCCTCAGCCTGCCACGTCCCGCTCGACGTCAGAGGGCGCGGTGCGCCAAAGGGCGCTTCACCGAGTGCTGCGTGGCTAGCACCTCCCCATCCTGCTGGGAACGTGGTGGGGTAGTCGAGAAGCCTACAGCTCCGGTCTCTCCGCCGGCACCGGCATAGCCCTCGAAGTGCTCGACGGTGGACGTGTCGACAACACCATCAGGTGATCAGCGCCGAGGGATCGTCGAGGTTGGCGTGCAGGGTGCGGCACCTTGGTGCTGGGCAGGCGCCGATGCGGCGCACCAAGGGTGGCTTCGACATGTCCTCGATCCCGAGGCGGACGGCCAAGGTCGACACCCACAACAGTGCGGCGTTGGCCACCAGGCGCTCGTCGTCGTCACCTGGATGCGCCCGATACCGCGCGATATCAGGTCTACTGGAAATGCCTCCCGAGTTGGTGTCGATCTCGACGCCAGACATCACCGTTGTCCAGCCGAGGAAGTACTCCACGACGGCCAGGTACGCACTGGCCTACCCGGTCGGTGTATCGAGGCTTAGCGAGCACGTCGACGAGGACGCAGCACCGGAGAAGGCAACTGCCCGTCGGACCTCGCCGTCATAGCAGGATCGCCTGCATACCCGCTCGGTGTGGGACGGGGTTTCAATCCGAAGGCGAGTCGCGCTGTTGACGTTTACGCGCAGAACGAAGTTCGGCCCAGAAGCCAAAAGTACACGACGGGCAGGGTCGTCACCCAGATGAGCCACGTCGGCGGATCACTGACCACGCTGCCGACAGTCGCAATCACGATTAGGAGGATTGGAATCGCAACGAGACCAGGAACCAGCCCGGACCGCCGCTTCCTGCTTGTCCTCAGGCCGTGCGGGCGCGCCAATACTCCAGGGGAGGCAGCAGGGCAGAGCGATTCCTGTGCGCCATCCCAACAGCATGGCTTACGAGACCCATGACGACTGTCAGGGACCCGAGCGTGCGGGTCTAAGGGGCGGGACTTCCTCCCGAGCGCGACGCACGTACCGGGGCTCAGTGTGCCGGAAACCCCGCGGCCAACGACCACCGTGAGACCGTCGTTAGGCCCACCATGAACTCCTTGCGTGACACGTCCGAACTGTGCGGAGAACCGTCGATCTTCGGCTCGACTGCCCAGTGCTCCAGCCCCAAGGCTCGGCCACGAGCAACACGGGGACCGGTTCGGCGTCGTGGTCCAGGCCGACGAGTTCGTGCCCCGGTCCGTCGTGTTCGTCGCACCGACATCACGGAGCGCCCGGGCCACATCATTCCGACCGAGATCGAGCTGGATGGCGGAACGACCCTGGTGCTGGTCGAACAGATCGGCGCGGTCGACGCCGGCCGCCTCGGTGGTCTGTCCGGCCACTTGAGTCGCGCGAGGAGCCAGGGGGCGTCGACGACGCCCTGTCGACGGTGCTCGGGCTCCGCTGATCGCCGTCCTGCTACTCCGTTTGCTACTCCACTGCAGCGGATTAGGGCGGGGCCAGCCGTCTCGAGCGGAACCGGCAACGCTGTGACCAGGGCTTTAGCGGGAGGAACGGTCCCAGGCGGAGACCCCGGTGGTTCGCAACGTAGAAGTCAGCGGTTCGAATCCGCTCGCCTCCACCGCAAAACCGCTGGTCAGCACCGCAGCGCACCCTTCGTGCTCGCCGGGGCGAGCGAGGTGGCCACCGTCTGGCGACAGGCGCCCCTGACCCCAACCCAAACTGCCCGCCCGGTCTGAGCGGTTGTGCCACGAGACCTCCTCGATACCCTCGCCCTAACTGCGAGCGGGACCTAGCGAAAGGTGGCGCGGTGGCGAAGGAGATCAAGGAGACCACCGCGACCAAGGGCGGGAACGGCGGCTTCGTCGCCATCCTCGTCGTGGTGGCCGTGATCGCCGTCGGTGTGGGTGCGTTGGCGGCCCAGGATGACGGAACCGAACGAGCGGTCGACACTGCGGCGCCCGCTCCCGGCCCCGCCGAGGCATCCGGAACCGGTGCCGGGCGCGATGTCGACCCCTCGGACGGGCACAGGTCGAGCGACGATGCCGGTGCCGAGGAAGAGGTGGACATCCCTCCCCAGGTGGAGCTGGCCAGCGCCCCGGTCAAGAGCGAGCGGACCGTGCGCATCGAGCCCGAAGTGGTCGACGGCGTGAAGGTGTTCACCCTCAACGCCGAGGAGGTGCAGTGGGAGTTCATCCCCGGCAAGGCGGTCACGGCGTGGGGCTACAACGGCCAGATCCCTGGACCGGAGTTCTGGGTGACCGAGGATGACCTGGTGCGGGTCAACGTCACCAACAACCTGCCCGTGCCCACCACCATCCACTGGCACGGCATCGCCGTGCCCAACGAGATGGATGGCGTCCCCGGAGTGACCCAGGACCCAATCGAGCCGGGAGGAACCTTCGTGTATGAGTTCGAGGCCAAGCCCTCGGGCACCTTCTGGTACCACTCGCACTTCGACTCGGCCCGCCAGCTCGACATGGGGTTGTCGGGGGCGTTCGTCATCAAGGGCGCCGACGAGCCCACCTACGACAAGGAGTTCGTACAGCTCCTCGACGAGTGGATCCGCCTACCCGAGGGCCGCAACGGTTGGGAGGGCGTCACCCACGCCGGGCACAACAACGCCGAGTACAACTGGTTCACCATCAACGGCAAGTCGTTCCCGGCCACCCCCAACATGGAGGTGGCCGAGGGTGACCGGGTGCGGGTGCGCATCATCAACGCCGGCTACCAGGCCCACCCCATGCACCTGCACGGCAAGCGCATGACGGTGGTGGCCAAGGACGGCGCCCCGTTACCCCAGCCCTACGAGGCCGACACCGTGCTGGTGGGCTCGGGTGAGCGCTACGACTTCGAGTTCGTGGCCGACGACCCCGGCGACTGGATGTTCCACTGCCACATCCTTCACCACGTCACCAACGACGCCGTCGTCGAGCCCGGGGGTCTGATGAACTTCGTGACCTACGAGGGCTACGACAACGCCTACCAGCGCAACCAGCAGGGATGAGGAGATTGACATGAACAAAGCCGGACGCATCGCGGTCATCGCCGTGATCGCCGTGGTGGCCTTCGGGGGCGCCTCCGTCCTCGCCGGCGGAGAGGACGGAGCCGACGACGCTGGCACCGACCTGGCGGCCGGAGCAGGAGGCCGGAGCACCACCACGAGCGCCTCCGACGACGGGGAGGACCGAGAGGCCAACCCCTGCCAGGTGAGCGACGTGGTGCCGGTCGCAGAGGCCGGCTACGAGGTCACCGTGGCCACCGAGCCCAACCCCCCCGCCCCCGAGGACACGTCCATCGAGGTGCTCGTCCAACAGGACGGCGCACCGGTGTCGGGTGCGGTCGTGTGCGTGAGCGCCGAGATGTCGGAGATGAACCACGCCGGCGTCAGCAAGCAGACCGACGAGCTGGGAGAGGGCCGCTACGGGGTTGAGGTCGACTTCGGGATGCGGGGGCCATGGCGTGGCAGCGTCGTGGTCATCGATCCGGGACAGCCCGCCGCCTCCATGCCTGTGTCCTTCGACATCCAATAGGGGTCTCACGCCGGGAATCAGGCGGTGGTGTGATCTACGCGTCTGCACCAGCGGCGGTCGCCGTCCGCCGGGGCCCTCGGGCAACGGACACGGGCGCCGTCACCGAGGGAGCGGAGCAGCGCATGGAACGGCTTCTCTGAGGAGCTCGATCCGATGCCAGGCGACGTCGTCCCAGATCCTCCGCCGGATCGATCAAGGGCGGCCAAGGCGCGCCACGTCGACCAGCCACCCAAGAATCCTGCAGGCGTTGCGGGCGCAGGCCTGCGTTTCGTCGATCACCCCGACACCTTCACCATCGCCGACATCCGGAAGGCGCTCCCGGGCGTGCGCGACAACACCATCCGCCTCGTGCTCACGGCGCTCAAAGGCGCCCGGCGCATCACCAACGACGGAACAGGCCGGAGCGCCCGATGGCGTCGGACGGAGGTGGACGCCACTCGATGACCTTCGCCCGGGTGATCTGGCGATGACGAGAGCGGGCAAGTGCCCGGTCACTCCTGACCGAGGCTTCAGACGACCGTGTTGTCCGAAGAGGTGGTGATGTCGGTTCAGGGGCCTGGAAGGAGCGCCGCACGGCCGTGCCGTTGCCGCTCCACCACGCATCGACGTGCGGGCGATGATGAGGCGTTGCCCCCACAGCCGCCTGTCCAACCGTCCCCGAACCGGATATCGGTCTTCCCAGTCGTCGCCGACGTAGAGGACGGCCTCCACGCCCTCACGCCTGCGCCACGGCGCGAGGAAGGCGTCCACCTCAGCGTCGATCGCGTCCACGGGAGGGCGTGGCCGGCAGTTGCCGGCCGACTCGAGATCCACGGCCGGTGGGAGCGCTTCGGGTTCGGCTGTGAGGCCGACCAGGCGACGACAGCACAGCGCGCGCTGGTAGAAAGGGCTCTCGGACGCCGGCCAGGCGTCGCCGACCCAGGGAGAGCGCTCTATGGAGATCGTCCGCAACGCCGACGGCACTCTCGTCGTTCCCGTGCGCCAGGAGCGACGGCACCAACCCGACGATGAGGCTTCCTCCGCCGCCGACACCGAGGACGCCGCGCAACCGGATCCGGAGCCCGCCACCCGGCTGCTCCACCCTGGCGAGGGTGGCTACGACGAGGCCCTAGTCGAATGGGACGCCCAGCAGAACCCTGAACGGGCTCCGGCCGTCTCCACCGCCACCGGCCGGCAGGATGCCATGGCGCTCCTGCACGCCGTGGCCACCTCGCCGGACCATGCCGTGGCGCCGGCGGTGGAGGCCATGGACGAACCCGAAGCGAGCGGTGAGGCCCTGCGCCACGTCCTCGCCGGCGGCGTCCACTCGGTCGAGGACTTCGCCGCGGAGGTGGCCGAGGCGCAAGGCGGCGATCCGCTTCCGGCGCACGAGGCGACCAAGATCATCGGCGAGGTGTTGACCGAGCTGGACTCGTAGGCCTGCACCACGAAGTCGCAGTATCGCTCCGGCCGGCTTCGTCCCGGCTTGGTCGTCGCACGCCCGATGAGTTCGGGCGCCGCATCTCGTCTCCACCGAGCAAGGACGACCCGACCGGGATGGTCCACGAGCGAGAGGACGCGACGATGCCGACACTGACCAAGATCACCCCCTGCCTGTGGTTCGACACCGACGGGGAGGAGGCGGCCAACTTCTACACCGGCATCTTCGAGAACTCCCGCATCCTGCAGGTCACCCATTACGGCTCGGCCGGCCCTCGTCCCGCCGGCATGGTCATGATGGTGACCTTCGAGCTCGAAGGCCAAGAGTTCATGGCCCTCAACGGGGGCCCGGAGTTCACCTTCGACGAGGCGATCTCGTTCCAGGTGAACTGTGACTCGCAGGACGAGATCGACCGGTTCTGGGCTGCGCTCTCCAAAGGCGGGCAGGAAGGTCCGTGCGGTTGGCTGAAGGACAAGTTCGGCGTGTCCTGGCAGATCGTTCCCAGGGCCTTGGACGAGGTGCTCCGCGACCCGGACGGGGACAAGGCCCAGCGGGCCATGAAGGCGGTGCTCGGTATGGGCAAGATCACCTGGCCGAGGTGCAGCGCGCCGTCGACCAGACCTGAACAGCCGGCTGGCGAGCTGACCAAGGACCTAGCCTCTCCCGGGTGAGCAGGTCGACGCCGCCCGCTCGCCGAGGCGTCGTCCTCCGCCACGGGGAGCGGGTCAACCGACGGGGCCGGATCCGCCACGCCGAGGTTTCGTGAGCGCCTTGATGAGGCCTCCTCTGTGGACGTGACCTTCCGGCGGTTGACCGACGATGACCTGTCCATGCTGCACCGGTGGCTCAACGAACCCGGTGTGATGCGGTGGTGGGAGGGTGACGACGTCTCCTGGGAGGGCGTGGTACGCGACTACGGCTCGGGCAACGGCGACCCCACCGAGCACTGGCTGGCGTCGATCGACGGTGACGACGTCGGTTGGATCCAGTGCTACCTCGCTGCCGACTCGCCCGAGGAGTCGGCGCAGTGGTGGGCCCTCGGGGTGCAGGCGACGGCGGCGGGTATCGACTACCTCGTGGGTGAGCCCGCGAGGCGAGGTAGAGGCGTCGGCTCGGCCATGATCCGCGCCTTTGTCGAAGACGTCGTGTTCGGGCTCCATCCCGGATGGTCGCAGGCATGCGCCGCTCCCTACGCCGCCAACGTCGCCTCGTGGCGGGCCCTGGAGCGGGCCGGTTTCCGCTTCGTCGGTATCGTCGAGGACGAGGACGGGCCGTGTCGATTGATGGTGGCCGACCGGCCGGCCGGCGGAAGGAACCTGGCTGCGGGTGTCGATTCCGGTGATCGACGTTCGTAGAGAGGGTGAAGGGCCGGCACCGTGTCGACCTGTTCCGAGAGGAGCTCCACATGAAGCAGTACCTGCTTTCCGTGCACATGGTCGAGGGCGAGACCCCGTCGGAGGAGGAGATGGCCCAGGCCTACGCCGACGTCGACGTGTTCAACGCCGAGCTCCTGGAGCAGGGCGCCTGGGTGTTCGGCGGAGGGCTGGAGCCGGCCGACATCGCCACCGTGGTGCAGGTCAAGGGGGGCGAGGTGTTGACCACCGACGGGCCCTTCGCCGAGACCAAGGAGCAGCTGGGTGGATTCTGGGTCATCCAGGCCAGCGACCTCGACACCGCCTTGGCCTGGGCGGCCAAGGCCACCGCGGCCTGCAAGGCACCCGTGGAGGTGCGGCCCTTCCAGGAGGAGCCGGCGGACTGACCACCGGTGGGCCCCACGGACACCTCTCGGGTCGAGCAGACCTTCCGCCGTGAGTTCGGACGGGCGGTGGCCACCCTGGTTCGCCTCTTCGGCGACATCGATCTCGCCGAGGAGGCGGTCCAGGACGCTTTCGTCGTGGCTGTGCAGCGCTGGCCGGACGCAGGCGTACCCCCCAACCCGGGGGGCTGGATCGTCACCACCGCCCGCAACCGGGCCATCGACCGGCTCCGGCGGGAGTCCTCCCGCCAGAGCCGCCACGCCCAAGCCCTTCTGGCCCACCATGGCGACGAGCCCCCGGAGTTGGGACCCGTGACCGACGACCGCCTCCGCCTGATCTTCACCTGTTGTCACCCGGCGCTGGCCACCCCGGCCCAGGTGGCCCTGACCCTGCGCCTGCTCGGTGGCCTGGAGACCGACGAGATCGCCCGTGCCTTTCTCGTTCCCGAGACGACCCTGGCCCAGCGCCTGGTTCGGGCCAAGCGCAAGATCCGAGCCGCCGGCATCCCCTATGAGGTGCCTCGGGGGGCGCAACTCCCCGACCGGCTGCGCCCGGTGCTCGCCGTGATCTACCTCGTGTTCAACGAGGGCCATACCGCGACCAGGGGCGACGAGTTGGTGCGGGCCGACCTGTGCGCCGAGGCCATCCGCCTGGCTCGACTCCTGGCCGAGCTGATGCCCGACGAGCCCGAGGTCCTCGGCCTCCTCGCCCTGCTGTTGCTGACCGAGGCCCGCCGACCGGCCCGTACCTCGCCCGACGGGTCGCTCGTGTTGTTGGCCGACCAGGACCGGTCCTTGTGGGACCGGGCCCTGATCGCCGAGGGCCAGTCCCTGGTCACCGCCTGCATCCGTCGCAACCAGCCCGGCCCCTATCAAATCCAGGCCGCCATCAACGCCGTGCACGGTGACGCCGGGATCGCCTCGGCCACCGACTGGGCCCAGATCCTGGTGCTCTACGACCAGCTCCTCGCTCGCTCCCCCACGCCGGTGGTCGCCCTCAATCGGGCCGTGGCCGTGGCCGAGGTCGACGGCCCGGCGACCGCCCTGGCGGCGATCGAGGAACTGCGCCTCGACGGCTACCACCTCTTCCACGCCACCCGGGCCGACCTGCTCCGCCGCCTCGGTCGCACCGACGAGGCCGCCACCTCCTACGACACCGCCCTCACCCTGGTGGCCAACGCCACCGAACGCCGCTTCCTCGAGGAGCGGCGCCAGTCGCTGTTCGTCGCCTGACCGGCTTCCCGCC
>JAUJNB010000034.1 GCA_030446545.1 Acidimicrobiales bacterium
TGCTCGAAGCCCGTCCCCTGCCCCCGGGGGCGTTCCTCGACGCCGACGGGCGCCCGACCGGCGATGGCGACTCGGCCGCGTCGGTGCTGGCTTTCGGCGGCCACAAAGGTTCCGCCCTGTGCCTGGCGCTGGAACTGCTGGTGGGGGCGCTGACCGGCGCCAAGATGGGCCTGGAGGTGGGCGGCGAGTACGACCTCGGAGCGGTGTTCCTCGCCGTCGACCCGGGCGTGCTGGTGCCGGGAGGTGACCCCGGGGCGGCGGTGGAGCGCCTGGTCGACTCGGTCAGGGCCAGCCGGCCGGCCCCCGGCCACGACGCCGTCCTCGCCCCCGGTGATCGAGCCGCCGCCCGGCGGGAGGCGGCCCTGGCTGGGGGAGTGGTCGAGGTCGACCCGGCGACCATGGCACGGCTGCGGCGCATGGCCGTCTCCGACGAGGGCGGCCTCGAACCGTCGGACCGGCTCAACTGAGATCGCCGGAGGCGGCGGCCCTGGCCCAACCCGGGCTCAGCCCAGGGCCGGGACCACCGGGCGGCGGCCCAGCTCGTGGCAGAGCTCCGCCACCTTGTCCATGGCGGTGCCCACCACGTCGGGCTCACGGGCCAAGGCGATCCGAACGAAGTGATCGTGGCCGGGCGGGAGCGCGCCTGAGGGCGCCAGCGGGTGGAAGAAGTCGCCGGCGCTGATCACCCCGACCCCCTTCTCGGCCAGGAGGATGTCGGCGAAGACCGACGCCGTCAGGCCGGCGGGGGTGACGTCGAGGAGCAGCAGGCTGCCAGCGTCGGGGCAGGAGGCCACCAGGGGAAGGTCGAGGCAGGCCTGCCTCACCAACTCGAGGTTGGTGGCGACGAGCGCCGAGAGGTGGTCGAACCAGCGGTTGCTGTGGGCCGCGTTGAGGATGGCCAGGAACAGCAGCTTCTGGCGCCTGGAGACGTCGAACTGGAGGACGTTCAGGCGCTCGCGCACGGACTCCCGCACGTTGGGGCTGCAGAACACCAACCCCAGCTTCTCGTGGTTCAGGCCGAAGGTCTTGCCCGTGTCCCAGAGCAGGATCCACTTGAGCCCGGGGGCGGCGAAATCGGCCAGGACCGGAATGTCGTTGCCCTGGGGATTGACCAGGGCGAAGCACTGGTCGAGCACGAGGGTGACGTCGTGCTCCAGGGCCAGGGCCACCAGGGCGCTCATCTGCACCGCGGTGACGACGTTGCCGCTCGGGTTGTCGGGGCTGGAGACCACGATGCAGCGGGTGTCGGGGCGCAGCGACGCCGACAGCGCCTCGACGTCGAGGTCGAAGCCCGGCCCTGATGCGGCCACGTAGATCGCCTCCACCCCGGCGTGCTCGCTGATCATGGCGCTCACCATGTCCACCGAGGGGGTGGTGGTGACGACGGAGCCTCCGTCTCCGAGCTGGCTGACGAGCACCCGGTCGAGAGCCACGCTGCCCGAGAAGGTGACGAACCCGTTGACGGCGTGGCCTTCGTCGATCCCCAAG
Organism: Acidimicrobiales bacterium; assembly: GCA_030446545.1. Lineage (GTDB taxonomy): Bacteria > Actinomycetota > Acidimicrobiia > Acidimicrobiales > CADCSY01 > JADDRA01. The sequence continues at coordinate 1,489 of JAUJNB010000034.1, forward strand.
CAGCGGCACGTGGCTTCGAGCAGTTCACCGTCGAGCGCGGCCTGCGCCGTCGCCGAGAGCTTCGACGGAACCGAATAGGCCAGGTCGGGGTCGACTCCGGCGGCGAGGAGCTCACCCAGCCACGGCGGCTGGGCGACTTGGGGGTAGCCGAGGCCGAGGTCGATGTCGGCGGTACGGGCGATGGCCAGGCCGTGGTCGGTGAGCTGCGACGCCAGTGGCCCGACAGGGGCCGTCACCGACTACGCCCCACTGACGGCGAGCTCGGACAGCGTGAGCAACGGGTTGGCCACGACGGCCGAGAAGACCGCCCCCAGACCCTGGCACAGCCGGGCCACGGTGGTGTCGTCGTAGAAGTCGGGCTTGTAGCTGAACCACCCCGAGAGCCCGTGGCCCTCGTCGAGGAAGGTGAGGCTCAGTGGGTGGAGCTGGCCCCGGAAGTACACCTCGTCCAGCCCGCTTCCACCCGCGCCCCCCACGACGGCCGTGCCCGGCGCCGAACCACCGGTGGACACGTGGAAGTAGAGCAACTCGACGGGCAGAGCCGCCGCCAGCCGGAGGGGATCGCCCGGCCCGGGGAAGTCGGGGAGCACGGCCTCCCGGATGCGCAGGAACGGGACGTCCTGATGCTCGAAGAGGCCGAGCACGGCGTCACGGGTCCGTCCCACGATCGTCTCGAACGTCGGGTCACCGGCAAGCGAGGTGCGGATCCGGCCCACGCCGGCGAACATGCCGATGAGGCCGTCGACCTCTTGGTGGTGGCGGCCGCTCATGGTGGTACTGAGCACGATGTCGGTCAGGCCGCCGGCACGGCTGAACAGCGCCTGGGCAGCCGCCGCGCACACCACGAAGCTGCTGGCGTGGGTTCTGCGGGCCAGCTGGCGCACGGCTGCGGTGGTCGGGGAGGCCAGACTGAACACCTGGCGCTCGACTCGGCGGCTGCGGCCGGCGGGGACCCGGTCGAACGGGACGCAAGGGCCCGAAGGCATCCCCCGGAGCGTGTCGCGCCAGTAGTCGAGCTGTGCCGCCAACCTGTCCTCGGTCATCCAGCGCCGCTCCCACAAGGCGACGTCGGCGTACTGCACCGGCAGGGGAGTGAGCCGGGGGGCGTGGCCGCCGGAGAGGGCTCGATACGCCACGTCGAGCTCCTCCAAGAAGATGTAGGCCGAGGTCAGGTCACAGACCAGGTGGTCGAAGGTGACCACCAGCTCGCTGAGGTTGGCTGCGAGGTGGAACAGGCACGCTCGGAACAGCGGGGCGGTGGCCACGTCGAACGGTCGGGCGTCCTGCTCGGCGATGCGGCGCTGCAGCTCGGCTTCCCGGTGCTCGGCCGGCACCACCGTGAGGTCGGACACGGCCACACCAGTGGGAACAACGTCGGCGATGACCTGGAGCATCTCCTTGGAGTCGGCGGAGAAGCAGGTGCGCAAGCTCTCGTGGCGCTCGGCCATGTAGGCCAGGGCGTCCTCCAGGGCCTCCAGATCGACGGCCCCAGTGAAGCGGCGGTGGACGGTGAGGTTGTAGAGGCCTCGGACCGAAGCCCGGGCGCCGAGGGCGAGCATCTGCTCCTGGGCCAGCGAGACGGGAACGGGCGCTCCCGGCCGGCGGTCCTGGGGGCCGAGCGTCGGGACGGGACTCAAGGCGCCGTCCCAGGTCTCCAGGCGGGCGGCCAGGGCGGCCACCGTGGGCGCCTCGAAGATGGCCGGCAGAGGGATGGCCCAGCCCAAGGCGCTGCGCAGGCGAGCGATCACCTGGGTGGCCAGCAGGGAATGGCCGCCGAGGTCGAAGAAGTCGTCGTCGACCCCCACCAACTCGACGCCGAGCACCTGGGCCCACACGCAGGCCACCAAGCGCTCCGTCGGCGTTCGGGGGCGCGACCCCGATGGGGCCGGCGGAGACGGCGTGGCTGCCGGCGGCGGGAGGGCCTCGACGTCGACCTTCCCGTTGGCGGTCAGCGGGAAGGCCTCGAGGGCCACGAACGCCACCGGCACCATGTAGTCGGGGAGTCGGGCGGCGAGGAAGTGTCGTAGCTCGCTTGTCACCAGCGTCGCCGTTCCCGCCGCAGTCACGTAGGCGACCAGGTCCCGGTGGCCGGGCCTGTCCTCCCGCACGACGACCAGGGCCTGGGCCACCTGGGGGTGGAGGCGCAGGGCGCTCTCGACCTCGTCCCGCTCGACCCGAAAGCCCCTGATCTTGACCTGGCGGTCCTGGCGCCCGATGAAGGAGATGTTGCCGTCGGGTAGGCACCGAACGAGATCACCGGTGCGGTACAGGCGGCTTCCCGGCGCGGCGCTGAAGGGATCGGGGACGAAGCGCTGCGCGGTCAGCCCCGGGCGGTTGAGGTAACCCCGGGCCAGGCCCGGGCCACTCACGTGCAGCTCCCCGGCCCGGCCGGGCGCCACCGCCTCGCCGGCTTCGTCGAGGATGTGGACGGTGGCGCCGGCGATGGGGCACCCGATGGGCGGGTCACCCTCGGCGTCGTCATCGACCGACGGCCAGGCGGCGGGCTCGTAGACGGTGGCCAGGTGGCTCACCTCGGCCGAGCCGAAGACGTTGATCCAGCGGGCCCGGTCTCCTCCCACCCGCGCCCACTGGCGCAGGGCCGAGGCCAGGGCCCGGTCGCCCCCGACGACGACCAGGCGGATGCTCGCCGGCACCGTTCGACCGGTGTTCTCCAGGTCCTGGGCCCACTCCTGCCAGTAGGCGGTGGGCAGGTTCAGCACCGATACCTCTCGTTCGCGGAGCCAGTCCGTCCAGGCGCCGCCGAGGAGGGGGATGTCCTCGGGACGCAGCACGACCGTCGCCCCCGCGGCCCAGGTGGCGAACAGCTCCTCCACGCTGACGCCGAAGCTGATGGAGCAGAACTGCAGCACCCGGTCCTGCGGGCTGAGCCCGTATCGCTGAGCAGCCACCAGGGTGTTGTGCACCAGACCCCGGTGGCCAAGCATCACCCCCTTGGGCCGGCCGGTCGACCCGGAGGTGTAGAACAGGTAGGCGAGGTTGTCGGATGAGACCACCCGCGGGGGGCGCTCGGAGGGCTGGTGGGCGAGGCCGGTGCCGGCGGCGTCCAGGCATACCCGGTGGGCCGGCCCCGGGGGGAGGCGTCGGGCCAGTTCTTGTTGGGTGACCACGACGGGAGCAGCGGTGTCGGCGAGCATGAAGGCCAGGCGCTCGGGGGGGTAGGCGGGATCCAGGGGGACGCAGGCCCCCCCGGCCTTGAGGATGCCCAGCGCGCCCACGGCCAGGTCGGGTGAACGCCGCACCAGGAGCCCGACGGGCACTTCCGGCCCGACTCCGCGGTTTCGGAGGTGGTGAGCCAGCCGGTTGGCCCGGGCCTCGAGCTCGCCGTAGCTGAGCGTGACGCTGCCCCACTCGAGCGCCACCGCCTCAGGGGCCCGCCTGGCCTGCTCCTCGAACAGGTCGGCCATCGTCCGCTCGCCCACTCGGCCCCATCCTACTTCGCCGGTTCGACGGAGAACTATGGTCGCTCTATGACAAGCGGCGTTCTTGCCCTACGTGTCGCCGAGCGGTAGTAGTACCCCACATGCCGCTCGGAGTGCTGCGCGCATGACGGAACCGACGGGGCGCCAGGTGGGCCCCCCCTCCCCCGGCGAACCGTTTGTGGCGACGCCGTCGCCGGCTATGTCGGCGGGGACCGACGAGGTCATCAGGGCCGAGGGTCTGACCAAGGTCTACGCCGGAGGCCGCACGGCTGTCGACCACCTCGACCTGTCCGTGCTTCGCTACACCATGGCCGTGCGCACCAACAACAGCGCCGTGGCCAGGGCCATCGCCGCCATCGACGCCGACGTTTGGGCGGGCCGGCGTGTCAGTGCGAAGCACCTCCACGATCTCGATCACGTCGAACTGCCTCCTTGCCATCCGGCCTTCTCACTTTGGTGGGCGAGGAGGCGGTTACACGTGCAACGAACTCGGCGGACGGCGCCCCCCGGTGCCGAGGTGGCGCTAGGGAATCCCGACGCCGGCGAGGTAGGGAATAATTCGGGCATCGACAACGGGTCTTGAGAAGGTCCCCCGGAGGCAGGTCGAAAAGTCTTCAGTGGAAGGCCGTGCGATGCCGGGACTTCCCTCAAAGACCGACCAAGCCCCGCTGACCGAAGGCAGGGGCTTGGTCTAAGCTTAGCCCTGATCCACCGACCGGCTTCGGGCGATTGCCGTAGCGGCACGTTGACGGACCCCGACGTGAGACGACAGCCCAGCAGGGAGATTGAAGCGCTCAGGGGCGCTGAGCCGGCCTGGCGATGCGAGCTGCCGGCGCTACCCGACGCAGGCCCGAAGCACCTCCCCCTCACCCTCTGTGAAGCCGCCCTTTGCCTATTCTCCGAAAGGGTGGTGACCCTCGTGGTGATTCTCTGAAGGCCATATTGGCTGCGCCGAGGCAGCATTCCGCAGTAGGCACAGTAGATGCCGCGCACATCTACTGATTGTCTCGCATACCTCGATCTAGGCTTCTGACCGAGCCTCCTCATGACGACGGGGGAGCGAACAAGAAAGAAGAAGGTGAGGTTGGGCTTGTGAGACGACTTCGTCGCACCATCCACGTCGGTGCTGCCGTGACCTTGCTGGTGCTCGGCGCCGCCGCGACCCCCACGGCCGCCCAAGAGGCTCCCCCTGCCATCCAACAAGGTGGCCAGAGCGACGAGCAACGAGCCGACCAGGCGAAAGAACGGCCAAGGAAGAAGGCCGTTGAGCCGAAAGGCAACCCCGCCTCTCCAGCGGCGATGCGGGCGGGGAGGCTGAGCTGCGGCGACGTGATCACCAAGAGCACGACGCTGGTGGCTGACATCGGTCCCTGCCCCGCTGACGGCATCATCATCGGGGCTGACAACATCAGGCTCAATCTGAACGGTCACACGATCTCGGGGACCCCCGGACCGGGGGACGGAAACGCCGCCGGCATCCGGCTTGCGTTCAGGACCGGAGTGACCATCACCGGCCACCCAGGCAACAGCGGGAAGACCGGCACGGTCACCAACTTCGACGGCGGGGTCTTCATCAACGGGGGCTCGGGGAACACGATCGAGAACCTCGTGGTCAGAGACAACATCGGCCCGGGCGGCGAGAACCCGGCGCTGCTGGGTGACGGGATCGT
>JAUJNB010000035.1:0-3051 GCA_030446545.1 Acidimicrobiales bacterium
CGAAGAAGGCCCTGATCGAGAAGCAGAAGCGCACGCCCAAGTACAAGGTGCGGGCCTACACGAGGTGCCGCCGCTGTGGGCGCCCCCGCGCCGTGTTCCGCAAGTTCGGGTTGTGCCGGATCTGCCTGCGCATGATGGTGCACGCCGGCGAGGTGCCGGGCGTGACCAAGGCCAGCTGGTGAGCGCCGCCGTGGGCACCGCCCGCTCCTGGGTCGCGTGCGAAGGGGTGGCGCCATGAGCATGACCGATCCCGTCGCCGACATGCTGACCCGCCTGCGCAACGGCAACGTGGCCTTCCACGACCAGGTCCGCATGCCCTCGTCCAAGCTCAAGGAGGCCCTGGCCGCGGTGCTCAAGCGGGAGGGCTACATCGCCGACTTCCACGTGGCCGACAACCCGGGCCGTCCCGGAAGCACCCTCACCGTGGACATGAAGTACTCCGCCGACCGGGAGCGCACCATCTCGGGCATCAGACGGGTGTCCAAGCCGGGGCTGCGCATCTACCGTCAGGCTGATCGGCTTCCCCGGGTGCTCGGTGGCCTGGGTGTGGCCGTGCTCTCGACCAGCCAGGGGCTGATGACCGACCGCGAGGCGCGCCAGCGCCACGTCGGCGGCGAGATCCTCTGCTACGTCTGGTGAGGACGACCAGAGGTGAGGATGCTGAGCAGATGACCGGACCGACTCCAAGCGCGAGCGACCCGAGGATGGGCCCATGAGCCGCGTGGGCCGGTCTCCCATTCCCGTGCCCGCCGGCGTGGACGTCTCCATGGTCGGCGGCCGGATCACCGTCAAGGGTCCCAAGGGGTCGCTCGCCCGCGACGTGCCCGAACCCATCACCGTGCGCTCCGACGACGGCCAGCTGCTGGTGGAGCGGCCCGACGACGAGCGCCACCACCGCTCCCTGCACGGCCTGGTGCGATCGTTGGTGGCCAACATGGTCACCGGCGTGACCGCGGGTTACACCAAGGAGCTCGAGATCGTGGGCGTGGGCTACCGGGCCAGCGCCGGGAGCCCCGGGCGCCTCGACCTGGCCCTGGGCTTCAGCCATCCGGTGTCGGTCGACGCCCCCGAGGGGATCACCTTCACCGTGCCCGTGCCCACCCGGGTGGTGGTCGAAGGTATCGACAAGCAGCTCGTGGGCCAGGTGGCGGCCGACATCCGCCAGCTGCGCAAGCCCGAGCCCTACAAGGGCAAGGGTGTGCGCTACGCCGGGGAGCGGATCATCCGCAAGTCCGGCAAGGCGGCCAAGTGATCGACGAGCTGCGCTCGTCTGGACGGCATGGTGGCGCCTCCGGCGGCGCTCATGGCCGTTCGCTCGTGTCGCCCCGGGCGGCGTTGACGATGATGAAGGGTGTTCGATGAGCAGTTCGGTCAAGCAGAAGCACGCCGCCCGGGTGCGGCGCCACCAGCGGGTGCGCAAGAAGGTGCGGGGCACGGCCGAGCGGCCGCGCCTGGCGGTCTTCCGCTCCAACCGCCACATGGCCGTGCAGGTGGTCGACGACCTTTCGGGGCGTACCTTGGCCGCCGCGTCCACCCAGGAGGCCGACCTGCGCTCGGCCGGCGCCACCGGGAACCGCGATGCGGCCACGGCCGTGGGTCGCCTGGTGGCCGAGCGGGCCAAGGCCGTGGGGATCACCCAGGTGGTCTTCGACCGAGGGGGCTTTCTCTACCATGGGCGGGTGGCCGCCGTGGCCGACGCCGCCCGCGAGGCCGGGCTCGAGCTGTGACCAAGTCAAGAGGAGAACTTTTCTGATGTCAGACGCAGGACTACGAGACGGGCGGCTCATCACCCGTCCCCGCCGGGTGGCCAAGGTGGTCAAGGGTGGTCGTCGCTTCCAGTTCGCCGCCCTGGTGGTGGTGGGCGACGGGGCCGGCCGGGTGGGCCTCGGCTACGGCAAGGCCCGGGAGGTCCCGCTGTCGATCCAAAAGGGCACCGAGGACGCCAAGAAGAACGTCTTCGACGTCCCCCTGGCCGGCTCCACCATCATCCACCCGGTGATGGGCGAGTTCGGCGCCGCCCGGGTGATGCTCAAGCCTGCCGCCCCGGGCACCGGCGTCATCGCCGGAGGTGCGGCCCGGGTCATCCTCGAAGAGGCCGGGGTCCACGACGTGTTGTGCAAGTCGCTGGGCTCGTCCAACCACATCAACGTGGCCCGGGCCACCATCGCCGGGCTCCAGGCCCTCCAGCGGCCCGATGTGGTGGCCCGCCGCCGAGGCCTGTCGCCCGAGGAGGTCACTCCTGTCGGGCTCCTCAACGCCTACCGGGGATCGAGCCGCTCGGGCGGGCCGCCGCCCCGTGAGGTGGCGTGATGGCCGACACCGCCCCTTCCGCAGCCGCGGAGGAGCCGACCCTGTCGGTCACCCAGGTGCGCTCGGCCATCGGGACCAAGCCCAAGCACCGGGGGACGCTGCGCGCCCTCGGCCTGCGGGGCATCGGTCGGACCAACGTCCTGCCCGACCGACCCGAGATCCGGGGCATGATCGCCCGCGTCCCCCACCTGGTGGAGGTGCGCCGGCGCCAGGGTGGAGGTCACGGCGACGAGCAGGGAGGTAGGCCATGAAGGTCCACGAGCTGAAGCCCGCACCGGGCTCCAACACCCGGCGCCGGCGGGTGGGCCGGGGCATCGGTGGCCACGGCGGGAAGACGGCCGGGAGAGGTAGCAAGGGCCAGCAGGCCCGCAGCCGCGTGCCGGTCGGCTTCGAGGGTGGCCAGATGCCCCTCCAGCGCCGGGTACCCAAGCTGAAGGGGTTCACCAACCCCTTCCGGGTCGCCTACGTGGTGGTGAACCTCGAGGCCCTCGAGGCCTTCGACGGTGATCAGATCACGCCGGAATCGCTGCGGGCCAAGGGCCTGGTGCACAAGCGCGGCCTGGTCAAGGTGCTGGGTCGTGGTGAGCTGACCCGGGCCCTGCACGTCAAGGCCCACGCCTACTCGGCGTCGGCCGAGGCGGCCATCACCGGTGCTGGGGGCACGGTCGAGGTCATTCCGCCCCCGTTCGGCAACGGTCGCCCCCCTGCCCGGGGCAACGCCCTGACCAACCGGTAAGGCAT
>JAUJNB010000035.1:3151-5918 GCA_030446545.1 Acidimicrobiales bacterium
AGGGCCAGAAGTGGCCAGAAACGATCGGGTGCGCGCCAGGCTGGGTCGTCGACGGGGCCCGGCCCGGTAGAGTGCTCGCAGCCGTCGCCGGTCCGGTCTGCCCGCCTCCCGAGAGGTCTTCCTCGTGCTGTCCAGCCTGAAGAACATGTTCAAGGTGGAGGATCTGCGCAACAAGATCCTCTTCACCCTGCTGATCATCGCCCTGTACCGCTTCGGCTCCCACGTTCCCACGCCCGGGGTCGACTTCGGCGCCGTGCAGCAACTCGAGCAGCAGGCCACCCAGGGTGGTGGCGTCCTCGGGTTCCTGAGCTTCTTCTCCGGCGGCGCCCTCACCCGCATGGCGGTCTTCGGGCTCGGGATCATGCCCTACATCACCGCCTCCATCATCATGCAGGTGCTGGCGGTGGTCATCCCCAAGCTGGAGCAGTGGCAGCAGCAGGGCGCAGTGGGTCAGAAGAAGATCACGCAGTGGACCCGCTATCTCACCGTCGCCCTGGCCTTGTTGCAGTCGACGGGTCTGGCCTTCTTGTTCCACAACGGCGGCGGAGGGCTGTTCGGCAACGCCGCCATCGACTTGATCCCCGAGTTCACCGTGCCGCGGGTGATGCTCGTGGTGCTGTCGCTCACCGCCGGCACCGCCCTGATCATGTGGATGGGCGAGCTCATCACCCAGCGAGGCGTGGGCAACGGGATGTCACTCATCATCTTCGCCTCGGTGGTCAGCGCCATCCCCTCCGGCGGCGCCCTGGTCCGGGCCGAAGGCGGCAACGTGGTATTCGCCCTGGTGGTCGTGCTGGCCCTCGTGGCCCTAGTGGCCATCGTCTTCGTCGAGCAGGGTCAACGCCGCATCCCGGTGCAGTTCGCCAAGCGGGTGGTGGGTCGGCGCCAGTACGGGGGCCAGAGCAGCTACATCCCGCTCAAGGTGAACCAGTCGGGCGTGATCCCGGTGATCTTCGCCAGCTCCGTGCTCTACCTGCCGGTGTTGCTCACCAACGTGCTGCCCACAGGTGGTTTCTGGGACAGCATCCGGACCTGGATCAGCAACAACCTGCTGGCGCCCGACAACTTCTGGTACATCTCCATCTTCGGGCTCATGATCATCTTCTTCGCCTACTTCTACACGGCCATCACCTTCGACCCAGCCAAGCAGGCCGACACCATCCGCAAGCAGGGCGGCTTCATCCCGGGTATCCGACCCGGGCCCCAGACCGAACGCCACCTGGCCAAGATCCTGTCTCGGATCACCCTGCCCGGAGCGTTGTTCATCGCCACCGTCGCCCTGTTGCCGAGCGTCCTGCTGGCCGTCTACGGCATCCGCGGTTTCGAGGGCTTCGGCGGGATCTCCCTCCTGATCGCCGTGGGCGTGGCCCTGGAGACCATGAAGCAGATCGACAGCCAGCTCATGATGCGCAACTACGAGAGCTTCTTGAAGTAGGCGGCCCCCCTGGATGGCGGCCCACGAGCGAAGCTCGCCGTCGAACCTTGGGTTCGGCGGCGAAACCGATCGGTAGGATCGGTCGTCATGAGACGCAGTCCCGACGAGATCGCCAAGATGCGCAAGGCCGGGCGCGTGGTGGCCGAGATGCACGACCGCATCCGGGAGGCCATCCGCCCGGGGGTGACCGGCCTCCAGCTCGACGCCATCGGTCGAGAGGTCATCGAGCGCAACGGGGCCCGCTCGAACTTCCTCAACTACCACGGCTTCCCGGCGGTGATCTGCGCCTCGCCCAACGACATGATCGTCCACGGCATCCCCGACGACGAGCCGCTGGAGGAGGGCGACATCATCTCCATCGACTGTGGGGCGATCATCCAGGGCTACCACGGTGACGCGGCCCACACCTGGCCGGTCGGGCGCATCTCGGCCGAAGCCGACAAGCTGCTGCGGGTGACCGAAGAGAGCCTGTGGGCCGGCATCAGCCAGATGCGCGAGGGCAACCGGATCTCCGACATCGGCCACGCCGTCCAGACGGTGGCCGAGGGCGCCGGCTACGGCGTGGTCCGCGAGTACGTCGGCCACGCCATCGGGACGGCCATGCACGAGAAGCCCGAGGTGCCCAACTACGGCGACCCGGGCAAGGGGCCCAAGTTGCGGGTGGGCAACGTCTTTGCGGTGGAGCCCATGGTCAACATGGGAGCCAAGGAGACCGAGGTGCTGGCTGACGGCTGGGGAGTGGTCACCCTCGACGGGTCGTTGTCGGCCCACTTCGAGCACAGCATCGCGATCACCGACGACGGCCCCGAAGTCCTCACCTTGTTGTGACCGCCGGGCGGCGGGAAGTGGGCCAGCCCACTTCGAGCACCGTTCCCCTCGCCATCACCGACCACGGCCCCGAAGTCCTCACGCTGCTGTGACCGAGATGCGCGTCCGTCACGCCTGTGGCCTACCGGTTCTCCGTGGAGGAGTACCACCTCATGGCCGAGGCCGGGACCTTTCCCGAGGACGATCACGTCGAGCTGCTCGACGGGGGGGTGGTGCAGACCTGGGCTTGGCCGTCAGTGACGTCCCGGGCCTGGGCCACCCGTAGCGCCGACGTTCCGCTCGGCCGCAACCCGCCGCCGTCGCCGTTTGTGGTAGTGGGGTCTCGACGGACTACCATGGCCGACTGGCCCTCGGGCTCCGGCGCGTCCTGCCCGGCAACGGCGCATGGATGCTCCCCTTTTTCCCGTTCCACTCACCGCTTCGGAAGGATCGACACTGCCAAAGCCCAAGGAAGACGCGATCGTGCTGGAAGGGAAGGTGACCGAGCCGCTGCCCAACGCCATG
>JAUJNB010000001.1:0-11122 GCA_030446545.1 Acidimicrobiales bacterium
GGCCAGCTCGGCCACGGCGTCGCTCACGCTGGCCCGCACCAGGGCCAGGTGGCCGATCTCGACGCGGGGGGCGGGGCGGGGGGTGGCCGCCCGCAGGAAGGCTGCCCGCAGGTCGGCGCCGCTGACCCCGACGAGCAGGTCGGGGGCAAGGGCCAGGAGGCGCTCGTCGGGGCCGCTGCGCCGGGGCACCGACCGCCGGGCCTCGTCCTCCGTGGCCGCCAGCACCAGGGCCACGTCCTTGAACGTCTTGCACTCGAGCAGGCGACCGAGCAGCAGGTCGCGCTCCTCCCACAGGCCGAGCTCGTCGTCGAGGTCCAGGGCCACGGGGGCCGGGAGCAGGCGACGGGCCTTGAGCTCGACGAGGGTGGCGGCGATGAGGAGGAACTCGGTGGTCACCTCCAGATCGACGGACCGATCGGCCAGGCGGAGGTGTTCCAGCTCGGCCAGGAAGCCGTCGACGATGGTGTGCAGCGACACCTCGTAGAGATCGAGCTCCTCCCGTAGGATCAGGTGCAACAAGAGGTCGAAGGGCCCCTCGAAGACGGGCGTCTGCACCTCGTAGGCCATGGGGTCAGGGTAATGGCGGGGTCCGGGGCGAAGGTGGACCCGTACCATCCATGCCCATGGCGCGCGTCTTCTCGGGCATCCAGCCAAGTGGCGACCTTCACCTGGGGAACTATCTCGGTGCCCTGCGGCACTTCACCCTCGATCAATACGAGTACGACTGCGTGTTCTGCATCGTCGACCTCCACGCCATGACCGTGCCCCAAGACCCGGAGGTGCTGGGACGGCGGACGCTGGAGACAGCCCAGGTCCACCTGGCCGCCGGGCTCGACGCATCGGTCTGCACCCTGTTCGTCCAGAGCCACGTGCACGAGCACGCCGAGCTCTCGTGGCTCATGGAATGCACCGCCAGCGTGGGCGAGCTGCGGCGGATGACCCAGTTCAAGGAGAAGTCGGGTGACCAGGAGTTCATCTCCGGGGCGTTGTTCACCTATCCCGCCCTCATGGCGGCGGACATCCTGCTCTACGACAGCGACCGGGTCCCCGTTGGCGACGACCAGCGCCAGCACCTCGAGCTCACCCGGGACCTGGCCGAGCGCTTCAACCACCGCTTCGGGGCCACCTTCGTCGTCCCCGCGGCAGCCATTGCGAGGGTGGGGGCGCGGATCATGGACCTGCAACGGCCGACCGACAAGATGTCGAAGTCGGCGACCTCCCCGCAGGGCACGGTGGGGCTGTTGGAAGACCCGACATCGATCGCCCGTAAGATCCGCCGAGCAGTCACCGACACCGAGGTCGAGGTGCGTTACGACCCCGAGGCCAAACCCGGCGTGTCCAACCTGTTGGCCATCCTCGGCGCCGCCACCGGCCAGGACCCGGCGCAGCTGGCCGAGCGCTACCACCGGTACGGCCCGCTGAAGGCCGACTGCGCCGACGCCGTCGTGGCCCTCCTGGAGCCGATCCAGGCCCGCTACACCGAGCTGGCGGCCGACCCGACCGGGACCGCCGCCATCCTGGCCGACGGCGCGGCCAAGGCCCGGTCCGTGGCCGAGCCCATCCTGCAGCGAGCCCGGGCCGCAGTAGGCCTCCTCCCCCGCTGAGCGACTGGCCGGCCGTCTCGGTGACCCGTCTCACGAGGCTCAGGCGTGGCTCGCAACTCGATCCTCTTGGCGTCCGCCGCTCCTTCAGGCAGGATGCGCCCATGCGGTGGCGCTCCGCCCGATGGTCGACGGTGGCGGTGGTGCTGGCGGCCGCGGCGTGCACCGGGTCCCCCGATGCACCGCCGTCGGATCCGGCCTCGACCGGCCCCACCAGCGAGATCGAGGCGCCCGTCGGTCTCGATGCGGCGGGCGATGTCGAAGGGCGTTCGGTCACCTTCACCTTCGAACCCGTCCCCGATGCCGACGGCTACCTCTTGGACCTGTCGACCGAACGCGGGCCGGCTCGGCCTCCCGTCAGGGTCGAGCCCGAGGACTGCGATGACCGGTGCCGCGTCGTCCTCACCGCTGCCACGGTCACCGATGCGACCAGCGCCACGGTCGCGACCGTTGTCGGCGGCCGCCGGTCAGGACCCACAGATCCGCTCGCCGTCCCCCCGGTCGATGTGCCGGCGCCTCCGCCGCCCGCGGCGGGTGCCACCGTGGTCGTCACCCGCCTCGCCGACGGCGCCCTCGTCGTCGAGACCGTGGACGTCGAACGGACCGAGGTCCAAGCGATGCTCCGCGCCACCCTGGCCGAGGACGACGTGGTCTCGGTCGGGCTCGGTCTCACCGGGACATGGGACCAAGCGGATGACGAAGCCGACCGCGAACTGCCCGAGGGTCTCGGGCGCTGGTACCTCGAAGCATTCGATGCCGACGCCCTCCCCCCGTCGCGCGGCGAAGGCGTGATCGTCGCCATCATCGACACCGGGGCCGACTTGTCGAATCCGGTGTTCGACGGCGCCGACGTCGGGATCGGCGCCAACGTGCGCACGCCGGAGGACCGGCCCCAGGACCACGGGACGGGGACGGCGGCGCTCATCGTCGGTCAACCCGGCAGCCGCGTTCCCGGGATCGCGCCCAACGCCACCGTCCGGGTCTACGACGTCTTCGGCGGCGAGGACAGCTTCGAGACCGGCGACGTCGGTCGGGCCATCATCCAGGCGGTGGACGACGGCGCCCAGGTCATCAACCTCAGCCTGGGCGCATCGTGCACCAACGTCGGCCCGGCAACCTTCGACTGCCCCGGCGGCCTCCAGGCGGCGGTGGACCACGCCGAGGCGAACGACGTCGTGGTGGTGGCATCGGCCGGCAACGACGGCGACGGCGCATCATGGTGTCGGGGTGGCGACAACCCGCTCGACTTCCCGTCGAACGCAGACCACTGGCCGGCGAAGTACGAGACGGTCATCGCCGTGGGCGGTACCAACCGCAATGGCGAGAAGTGGGACTGTTCGAACGACAAGGGCTACGTCGACGTGCTGGCCCCGGCTGACTCCATCTTCGTCCCCACCCTCGACGGCGGGTACCGGTTCTCGTCGGGGACGAGTCATTCGTCGCCGCTGGTGGCCGGCCTCATCGCCACCGTCCTCGCCGAGCGACCGGATCTGACGCCGGGCCAGATCCGCGACCTTCTGCGCCGGGCCACCGACGAGAACGGCCGGCTCGTGCCCGCCGCCGCCATGGTCAGCCTCGGGCTGCGGGGGGACCTCGAGATCGTCGATCTCGCCACCGGATCCCAGGTCGTCCCCTTCGAGGCCGTCATCGAGTACCTCGACGGCCACCCCGCGCGATCGTACGCTCAGGTCCACGATTCTGGGTTCACGACGAACGTGCGATCGTTCGACCTTTGGGCCAAGGTCGGCGGCGCGTCATCCACCGGCGTGATCGCCGACGGGCTGCTCTTCATCGAAGGTGACGGGACGGTCACCGGAACCGGGTGGCTGCGCCGCCCTCCCGCCGGCTTGGGCATCTCCTCCACCACCAGCTCCGGCGGGACCGTGACCGCCGAGTACCGCCAGCTCACGCAGGGGTTCAGCGCCAGATGTCCGTGGTCGTACCGCGACGAGGCCGCCAACCGGATCACGCCGACCTTCGAATGGGCGTGGGATGTCCCGGTGGCCGTGCAGGGCAGGATCGTCGATGACGGCGCTCCGACGGTCGAGATCCGCATCGACCTGGGCAACGACCCGCCACCGGGGGAGTCCGATCGACGTCTGCCGGACGTGACGGTCCTCAGGGACGATCTCGGCGAATGTCCCGGCAACCTTCCCGAGGGCACCACCTTCGTCAACCCGATCGACACCTACGAGGAGGTCCTGGTCAAGCGGGACCAGGTCTTCGAAGAGACCGAGACGCTGCTCGAACTGATGGTGGCGGAGCCCGGTCTCGTCGCCAAGGCACCCCTCGGGCCCAGGGCCTCACGGCAGGTCACCATCACCGGTGATGTCAGGGTCGATCTCGCCATCGGGGACGCCGTTGGGCCCGACTGACGGGTGCGCCCGCGAGCCCTCGTCGAGCGAGGCCGACCACCCGCGGCCCAGTCTCGTGCGAACCGGCGGCAGGGGCGCTCAGAGCAACCGGGCGTAGAGGTCGAGGAACGGGCCCAGGACGAAGCTGAAGGCTCCGGGGAGGGCGAGCACCAACAGCAACAGGATCCCCATGGACCATTGGCGCACCTTGAGCCAGGCCGGCCACCAGCGCTGGGGAAGCACCCGCTCGATCATGGCCGATCCGTCGAGCGGTGGAATGGGCAGCAGGTTGAACACGGCCAGGATCACGTTGATGAAGCCGAAGGTGAAGACGACGCGGGCGGCCAGCGACGGGTCCAGGAACACCGAGCCGGCGAAGCGCTCGACGTCGAAGAAGCTGCGGTAGGCCACCACCGCCACCAGGACCAGCGCGACGTTCACCGCCGGACCCACCAGGCTGACGTAGAGCGAGTGCTGGCGGGGGTTGCGCAGCTGGTTGGGCTGCACCGGCACCGGCTTGGCGTAGCCGAACGCGCCCAACCCGCTGAGGGCCAGCAGGGCCGGCAGGATGAGGGTCCCGAAGGGGTCGATGTGGCGAACGGGGTTGAGGGTCAGGCGGCCGGCTCGCTTGGCGGTGTCGTCGCCGTACAGGAAGGCGACCACACCGTGGGAGACCTCGTGGAGGATGACCGAGGGCACCAGGACTCCCACCACCAGCAACACCTGGCCCCAGTCGACGTTCAAGGCCGGAACCGGCCGGCCGAGGTCGACGGGGGATGGCCGGCTCGATCAGCGGTCAGCCGCTGGCGCACGAGATGCAGAACCGGGTGGCCGGCATGGCTTCGAGCCGGGCTTCGCCGATCTCCTCGCCACAGCGCTCGCAGCGCCCGTAGCCACCGCTGTCCAACTTCTCCAGGGCGTGGTCGATGTCGGCCAGGGAGTCCTGGATGCTGTTGGCCAGCACCCGGTGCTCCCCCTTCTCGGCCGCCACCTGGCCGGAGTCGGCGAAGTTCCCGTCGAAGGCCATGTCCTCGCCCCCGGCCCCGTACTCGCCGAGCTGGCGGCGGAGGTGGTCGCGCTCGACGCGCAGGGCGCTGCGCAGGGCATCGAGCACATCCGGGGAGGTAGCCATCTGTTCAGGGTAGTGGGTCCCCCCTATCGGGGCGACCGCGGGCGCGGGGATGGGCTCGCTCGTACACCTGGCGCAGACGCTCGGTCGAGACCAGAGTGTACACCTGGGTGGTCGACACCGAGGCATGGCCCAGGAGCTCCTGGACCACCCGGATGTCGGCGCCGTGGTCGAGCATGTGGGTGGCGCACGAGTGGCGCAACACATGGGGCGTGAGCCGCTCCCCCAGGCCGCACCGGTTCCCGTGACGGCGCACGATGCCCCACGCCCCCTGGCGGGACAGCCGCCCGCCCCGCGCGTTGAGGAACACCGCCGACGCATCACCGCGCCGAGCCCAGCGCTGGGGCGTCAGGGCGCCGCGACCCCAGGGCGACAACCAGGCCTCCAGCGCATCGAGGGCCAGACCGGCCACGGGGACCACTCGCTCCCGCGAGCCCTTGCCCATGGCCCGCAGCACCCCGGCCTCCAGGTCGAGGTCGGCGAGCGACAGCCGTACCAGCTCCGAGATCCGCAGGCCGGCGCCGTAGAGCACCTCGAGCATGGCCCGGTCGCGCCGGGCCACGGCGTCGTGGCCGACCACGGCGCTGATCAGGGAGGCCACCTCGTCCTCGGCCAGGGCCTTGGGCAAACCCGCCGGAACCCGAGGGGCCTCCACCCCCGAAGCCGGATCTGCCTTCAGGTAGCCCTCCTGGCTGAGGAAGCGGTGCAGGCAACGTACGACCACCAGGGCCCGGGCCACCGAGGCCGGGGCCCGGCCGACGCTTCTCAAGTGGGCCACGTAGTCCTCCACCGTCTCGGCGGTGACGTCGCCCAGTGCCATCTCCCGGCCGGTGAGCCAACCGATGTAGGTGCGCAGGTCACGACGGTAGGCGCCGAGGGTGTTCACCGAGCGGCCCTTCTCGGCCAGCATCCAGCTCAGGAACTCCTCGACCTCCAGCGGCAGCTCCACGGGGGCCGATCGACCGGCTTCACCGACACCGCCGGTCACGTCGCCGGGCCGGGCCGACCGAGCGCCCGGGCCACCACCGGATTGACCACCATTCCGGCTCTGGTGTTGAGACCGTGCGCCAGCGATCGGTCGCCGGCGACGGCCGCCTCGACCCCGAGCTCGGCCACCTCGAGGACGTAGGGGAGGGTGGCGTTGGTCAGGGCGTAGGTGGAGGTGTGGGGCACGGCGCCGGGGACGTTGCCCACGGCGTAGTGCACCACGTCGTGGCACACGTAGGTGGGACGGGTGTGCGAGGTCTCCCGGATCGTCTCGATGCACCCCCCCTGGTCGATGGCGATGTCGACGATCACCGCCGCCCGCTTCATTCCGGCCACCATCTCCTCGGTCACGACGGTCGGCGCCCGGCCGCCGGGCACGAGCACCGCGCCGATGACCAGGTCGGCTCCGGCCACTGCCCGTTCCACCGCGCCCCGGTTGGAGGCGAGCGTCATGATGCGGCCCTTGTGGATCTGGTCGACCCAGCGCAGGCGGTCGAGGTCCTTGTCGAGCAGGAGCACCTCGGCCTCCATGCCGGCGGCGATCCAGGCCGCGTTCCACCCCACATTGCCGGCGCCCAGCACCACCACCCGCGCCGGCGCCACGCCGGGAGCGCCGCCGAGGAGCACCCCTCGTCCCCCGTTCTCGGCCTCCAGCCAGTGGGCCCCGATCTGGGGGGCCATGCGCCCGGCCACCTCGCTCATGGGGGCCAGCAGGGGGAGGGCACCGGAGTCGAGCTGCACCGTCTCGTAGGCCAAGGCGGTGGTGCCGGCCTCGAGGAGGGCGCCGGCCACGGCCGGGTAGGCGGCCAGGTGCAAGAAGGTGAACAGGACCAGGTCCTGCCGCAGGTGGTGCCACTCGTCGGGCTGGGGTTCCTTGACCTTGACCACCAGCTCCGCGGCCCAGGCGTCGTCCACCCCCACCAGCTCGGCTCCCGCCTCGGCATAGCCGGCGTCGTGCAGCGACGAGCGCTCCCCCGCCCCCCGTTCAACCAGCACCCGATGCCCGTGGGCGGTGAGCTCCCGAACCCCCTCGGGGGTCAGCGCCACCCGGGCTTCGCTGTCCTTGACCTCGGCGGGGACCCCGACCAGCACGGCACCCACCGTAGACGGCGGCCCAATCAGCGCCGGGCGAGCCGCTCCCGGGCCAGGGTCAGGCCGATGATCGTCTTGGCGTCGAGGATGCGACCGTCGGCGATCATGGCAGGTACGTCGGACAGGGCCACATGCTCGATCGTCATGTGCCGCTCCTCGACCCCCTGGGCCGACGAGGGGCAGTGCACCAGGTCGAGGGCGAGATAGACGGTGGCCCGCTCGTCGCAGAACCCCGGCGAGTTGTAGAACTCGGCCAACTTCTCCAGCCGTCCCGGTCGCCACCCCACCTCCTCCTCCAGCTCCCGGGCGGCGGCGACCTCGGGCGCCTCGCCGTCGACGTCGAGCTTGCCGGCCGGGATCTCCAGCAGCACGCCCTCGATCGGTCCGCGGTACTGGCGCACCAGCACGGCCGTCCCGCCGTCGTCGAGCACGGCGACGACCGAGACGGCGCCGGGATGGTGCACGACTTCCCGCTGGAACTCCTCACCGTCGGGGTCGACGAAGGTGGCCTCGGCCAGGGTCACGATCTGACCCCGGTGGATCACCCGCTCCCCCCGCTTGGCGAAGCCCGTCACCCGGTGGCGACCGGCGTGGGTTGCGCTTCGACCTCGAGCAGACGGGGACGACGCCCTTCGGCCCGCACCAGCGCCGCGCCCACCAGCTCGCGGAACAACGGGGCGGGCCGATCGGGACGGCTCTTGAACTCGGGGTGGGCCTGGGTCCCGATCCAGAAGGGATGGGCCTCGAGCTCGATGAACTCGACCAGACGGTTGTCGGGCGAGACCCCCGAGCACCGCAGGCCCGCCTCCTCGAAGCGGGTCCGGTAGCGGGCGTTGAACTCGTAGCGGTGACGGTGACGCTCGTAGATGAGCTCACGACCGTAGGCCCGAGCCACCTGGGAGCCGGGGAGGAGGCTGGCCGGGTAGACGCCGAGGCGCATGGTGCCCCCGAGGTCGACCACGTCGCGCTGGGTGTCCATGAGGTCGATGACCTTGTGGGGGGAGCTGCGGTCGAACTCCGAGGAGTGGGCGCCGACCAGTCCGAGGACGTTGCGGGCGAACTCGATGGCCATGACCTGCATGCCCAGGCACAGGCCCAGGCAGGGCACACCGTGGTCCCGTGCGTAGCTGGCGGCGGCCACCTTGCCCTCGATGCCCCGCTCCCCGAACCCACCGGGGATGACGATGGCGTCGAGGTGGCGCAGCCGGCCCTCGGCCAGCAGCCCCTCGACGTCCTCGGCCTGGATCCACTCGAGGTCGGTGTCGGCGCCGTGGTGGTAGCCGGCGTGGTGCAGGGCCTCGGCCACGGAGAGGTAGGCGTCGGGCAGGCTGACGTACTTGCCGATGATGCCGATGCGCACCGGACGGTCGGCGGCGTCGACCCGGGCCACCAGCGCCTCCCAATCGGTGAGGTCGGCCACCCCCTCGAGGCCGAGGATGCGGCACACCTCGTCGTCCAGGCCTTCTTCGTGGAGCACCAGGGGGATCTCGTAGAGGTGCTTGGCGTCGATGGCGTTGACCACGCCTCGAAGCGGCACGTCGCACAGATTGGAGATCTTCACCTTGAGCGACTCCGGGATGGGCCCGTCGCTGCGGCACACGATGGCGTCGGGCTGGATGCCCCGGCTGCGGAGCTCGGTGACCGAGTGCTGCGTGGGCTTGGTCTTCTGTTCGCCCGAGGGACCGAGGTAGGGCACGAGGGTCACGTGCACGTAGCAGACGTTCTCCCGCCCCACGTCCTTGCGGAACTGACGGATGGCCTCCAGGAACGGGAGGATCTCGATGTCACCCACCGTGCCGCCCACCTCGGTGATGACCACGTCGATCTCGTCGGTGGCCAGCCGGGTGATGCGACGCTTGATCTCGTCGGTGATGTGGGGGATGACCTGGACGGTGCGCCCGAGGAACACGCCCCGGCGCTCGGCGGCCAGCACCGTCTGGTAGATGGAACCGGTGGTGGCGTTGGAGTCCTGGGTCAGGTTCTCGTCGATGAAGCGCTCGTAGTGGCCGAGGTCGAGGTCGGTCTCGCCCCCGTCCTCGGTCACGAACACCTCGCCGTGCTCGAAGGGGTTCATGGTGCCGGGATCGACGTTGATGTAGGGGTCGAGCTTCTGGATGGTCACCCGCAGGCCCCGTGACTTGAGCAGGCGCCCCAGCGACGAGGCGGTCAGGCCCTTGCCGAGGGAGCTGGTCACCCCGCCGGTGACGAAGATGTGCTTGGTCACACTGCCCCTACCGACATGGTGCCTCCCGAGTCGCGGCGTTTCATCCTGCTCGGGATCCGAGGCTACCCCAGGGACCCGGCGCGACCGGCGACCGGCTGCCGTAGGTCGGCGTGCCCGCCCTCGCCCGACGGGGAGGCGTCCGTTCGCCCCCGCCTTATCCCGGTGTTATCCCCCTTGTCGGACATTCACCTGGGAGGATGGGCGTCGGGCCAGACGCTGCCGACGCAGGACGAAGGGCAGGCGACGTTGCGGGTGCTGGTGGTGGAGGACGAGGCCGAGCTGGCTGACGCCATCGCCCGTGGCCTCCGGCGGGAGGGCATGGCGGTCGACGTGGCCGAGGACGGGGCCGTCGCCCTCTACAAGGTCGCCGTGAACGCCTACCGCGTGGTGGTGCTCGATCGGGACCTTCCCGTCGTCCATGGTGACGACGTGTGCCGCAAGCTGTTGGCCGACCGCTCCCACGCCCGCATCCTCATGCTGACCGCCTCTTGCGAGGTCGACCAGCGCGTCCAGGGCCTGACCCTCGGGGCCGACGACTACCTGAACAAGCCCTTCGCCTTCACCGAGTTGGTGGCCCGCATCCGGGCCCTGAGCCGGCGGGCCCAGGCCCCCCTGCCGCCACTCCTGGCCCGAGGCGACCTCACCCTCGATCCGGCCCGCAGGGTGGCCACCCGGGGCGGGCAGTTCCTCTTCCTCACCCGCAAGGAGCTGGGGGTGCTGGAGGTGCTCCTCGCCGCCGACGGCGCGGTGGTGAGCGCCGAAGACCTGCTGGAGCAGGTGTGGGACGAACACGCCGACCCCTTCACCAACACCGTGCGCGTCACCATGGTCAACCTGCGGCGCAAGTTGGGGAACCCTCCGGTGATCGACACCGTGGTCGGCGCCGGCTACCGCCTCTCCTAGCGCCGCATCAGGCAACCTTTGCGAAGATTGAAAGCCCGGAGTTCTCCATCATCGGTATGCCGGCCCGCAAGTGGGGAGGATTGTGGTTGCTCAGCAACCCCAATGCTCCCCGCCACGTTCACCCTCCAGGAGCACCGACGTCCGGATCGCTCTCGAGGGCTGTTCCCCGATGCCGGCCCAAGGGTTCCCGATCACCTCCGGCGCCGGCCGGCCCGGTCGAGGGACCGCAGCGGGGCCACCGTATCGATCACCCGGCTGAACGAGACCAACTCGCCGGCCAGGTTGAGCCCGGCCACCGCCACCAGGGCGATCACCCTGGTGAGGGGGGCGCAGGCCAGCACCAGGCCCAGGCCGAGCACGCCACCGAGGGCATTGGCCCCGGTGTCGCCCAGCATGACCCGCTCGTCCAGGTCGGCGGGGGCCAGGGCCAGGGCGGCTCCCACCACCACGGCCACACCGGCCAGGTCGGGGTCGAGGCCGGTGGCCAGGACCAACCCGGCGAAGGCGAGCGCCCCGACTTTGAGGGCCCGCCCCGGTGCCCGGTCGAAGAGGTTGCCGGCGTTGGCCGCCAGCGCCACCAGGAGGGCATCGACCACGAGCAGGGGCAGACCGTCGTCGGAAACCGTGGCGCACACCACCAGGGCCAGCGCTCCCCCACCCACCAGCTTGAGGGCCCCTGTGGTGAGCCGGCCCCGGGCCAGCGCCCGCAGGTGGCCCCGGAAGCCCCGCCCGTCGGCGCCCGAGCCGGCCAGGTCGTCGACCAGGCCGAGCAGGGCCAGGCCGACCACCGCGGCCACCACCGCCCACCGGGCCTCGGCCTGGCCGCCGATCG
>JAUJNB010000001.1:11222-79842 GCA_030446545.1 Acidimicrobiales bacterium
CCCGCCACCGGTCGTCCCGCCGCCGGTCGCCGCCTCGACCACCGTGACGACCGCAGCCAGGACCAGCGTGGTCACCGGTAGCACCAGGCCGCCGGCCGTGGGCACCGACAGGCCACGGTGGTTGGCCCGGGCCAGGGGTGCGCCGGCCAGCACCGGACGGAGGGCCCACCACGCCGCCCACCCCACCACACCGCCCAGCCCGAGGGCCACCAGGACCGTCACGGGAGCGGGTGGCGCCACCACGGGGACGCCACTACCCGCCCACCCGCTCGTAGACCGTCACGGCCACCGAGGCGCCCACCTGGCGGACGTCGGGCCCCGGCACCGGGCCCTGCGTCCGGACCACCCGGCGATCGGCCTCGAGGGCCCGGGTGGCCGAGGCGCAGTGGCGGTCCATGAGCCGGTACCACAACAGGTCGTCCTCGTCGGTGAAGAGCCGGGGGCAGGCCACCACGACGTGGCCTCCCGCCTCGAGCCCGGCGACCAGCGGGTCGAGCACGGCCACGGGGTCGGCGGTGCGCATCCGTTCGAGGGCATGGCGCCAGTCGGCCACCGTGGGGTCGGCCACCGTCCCGGTGGGGTCGGCGTAACGCAGCCCCGTCCCCAGGTAGTGGGCCAGGAGGGGCACCTGCTCGATCTGGGTCGACAGCACCACGTCACCCGGCCGCAGCACCTCGGTCAGACCGGCCGCCAGGGTCTCGACGTTGCTCTTGGGCACCGGCGCGGCCGGTGTGCGTCCGTCGGCGACGAAGGGGAGCGGCACGGTCCACAACACCACCAAGAGCCCGAGTCCCGCCACCCCGAGACGCCCCGACCGGGCCAGGCCCAGGGCCCCCAGCAGGACCATGACCGGGAGGTAGGTGCCGAAGTAGCGCGCCGACCACGCCGGAGCGACCTGGGAGGACAGCCAGGAGGTGACCAGGGTGGTGACCCCGACCAGGGCCAGCACGCCGGCCACACCGGCGTCGTCCGACCCGACCCGGTCACCACTCCGGCCGCCGACCACCAGGGCGGCCACCAGGACCACGGCGAGGACCACCACCACCCACGGGCCGCCGAGTACCGACCCGACGGCAGCGAGGGCGCCGGCCGGGTCGGGCCGACGTGACCACGGTGCTCCCGTCTGGCCCACCTGGCCGAGCAGGGACGGCACCCAGGGGGCGTACAGGACGACGACCGCGCCGAACGCCGCGGTTGCATCGAGGGCCAGGCGGCGGCGGCGGGACCCCGACGCGCCGGCCACACACCACAGCGCCCCACCGGCGAGGCCCAGGGCCAGGAACAGGCCCCAGTGATGGGTGTACAGCACCGCGGCCAGGCTGAGGACGAAGGCCGGCAGCCACCGGCGCCGCCCGAGCACCATGGCGCCGAGGAAGGCGGCTACCGCCACCAGCCCGAGCAGCACCAACAGGCTGTACATCCGGGCCTCACGGCTGTGCACGCTCAGGTAGGGGACCGTGGCCACCAGGACCGCCGCCATCCAGCCCGCCCGGGCCGACAGGAGGCTCCGCCCGGCCCAGAACGCCACCGGCACGCCGACCAGGGCGAACACCAGCGACAGGGCCCGCACGGCCCCGGCCGACGCACCGAAGATCTGGATCCACCCGTGCAGGAGCAGGTAGTAGAGAGGAGGCGAGCCGTCCTGGGCCAGGACGGAGGGGATCTCCAAGAGGGGCCGGGTGGCCACGCCCAGGCTGACGCCCTCGTCGACCCAGAGTGAGAAGCCCCTCCCGCCCAGGCGCACCAGGGCCGAGGCCACCACCAGGGAGACGAGCAGGACCACCTCGACCGGTCGGATGGAAGAGACGGTCGCCCGCTGGCCGCTGGCGCCGGTCCGGGCCGGGCGCCCGCCATCGGGAGGCTCGAGGCCCCTCGGCCGCAGCGATGGTCCGACTTCTACCACCTCCACCTCGCCCGGGGCCGTCGGCGCACGGCCAGGGCGAGGGCCACGTCGCCGTACTGGCGGACGCGGTGGAGCTGGGCCCGCCAGTCCCGCCCGGTGACCCGGTGGGCCAGGTCGACCTCCACCTCCACCACCCGCAGGCCCCGGCCCAGGGCGTCCACGGTGAGGGCGGTCTCCACCCCGAAACCCCGGGCGAGGGGACGGAGTCGCTCGAAGGCCGCCCGGGTGAGGCAACGCTGCCCGGACAGGGGCTGGGTGGGGACCCATCCCGTGCGCTCCTGGATGCCCCGCCGGGCCAGGCCCACCACGAACCCCCGCCCGCCCCCCGGGGTGGCGCCGGGGGGGAGGAGGGCGATCGTCATGTCGGCCCGGCCGGCGGCCACCGGCTCGATCAGGGGGCCGGCGTGGGCCGCGGTGGCCTGGAGGTCGGCGTCGAGGAACAGCAGGTGCCGGGGCCCCGCCCGCTCGTCCCGACCGTCCAGGGCCGACACCAGGGCCGCGCCCGTCTCCATGGCGGCGGCCTTGCCCCGCCGGCGGCGATGGCGGCCCACCGTGGCCCCCGACGCACGGGCCACCTCGCCGGTGCGGTCCCTCGACCCGTCGTCGACCACCACCACCAGGTCCACCAGGGCCAGCTCCCGTGCGGCAGCGACGGTGGTACCCACGCGGGCGGCCTCGTTGTGCGCCGGTACCACCACCGCCACGGCGGCCCCGGCGGGGCCCGATCCGGTCACGATTGCGACATCGCCGGGCCGGTGGGTGGGACGGCCGCGCCAGGGCCGGCCGAGGGTCCCGCCCCCCCGGGCCCGGTCACCTCCGACGGCCGGGGAAGGGTCACGGCCAGCACGGTCACGTAGGGCAGCAGCACCGCCAGCATCATGGCCGGCACCGCCACCCCGGAGTCGTTCAGCGCACCCCCGAGCACGGCCAGCACCAGGGCGGCCACCAGGCAGGCCCGCAGACCGGGCACCTCGGCCACCAGCCGGCGCGAGACGCGGCCCCGGCGTCGGAACACCACCACCAACAAGGCCAGGGCCACGGGGAGGATCAGGGCCCACACGGAGGAGAACAGCAACGACAGGTTGGCATCGATCTTGCGCTCGATGACCATGGCCACCCCCTCACCCCCGTCGAGCACCTGGCCCGCGAAACGTCCGACGTGGGTGCGCTCGGCCGCCGGTCGGGCCAGGTCGACGGCGGCAAAGGCGGCCACCACGACGGCGGTGGCGACGGCGATGGCCAGGCCCTGGCGGAGGCGCACCCGGGCTCCGCTCAGCAGGACGACGGCGACCAGGGCGGCAGGTACGAGGGCCAGCACGCCTCCCACGTCGGCACCCAGCGCCGGGTGGCCGTCGGCCACCACCACCACCGCCAGCAGTACCGCCACCCCGGCCAGCCAGGCCGTTCGGGGATGGGGGGCCGAGGCTCGCTGGGTCAGCGCAGCCGCGGCCCAGATGCCGGTGCCCAGCACCAACGCCGCCATGGAGACCAGGGCGAAGGCCAGGTTCCCGTAGCCGGTGAAGCGCCCGGCCACCACGGGCGAATAGCCGAAGACGGTGTCGATCTGCAGGGGGCCACCAGCCAGGACATCGCCCACCAGCACGACCAGGGTGAAGCCCACCAGGAGCAGTGGGGCCACGAGGGGCCGCGCCGGGCCGCTCCGGGCGGCACTGAGCCGGGCCAGGGCCGCGGCGCAGGCGGCCAGGGCCACCCCTCCGGCGAACAGGGCCAGTACATAGCCCACCACCCCCAACCGGTCGTAGCGCAACAGCCCGGAGAGGAAGGCGAGCGAGGGCTGGGCCAGGGTGACCAGGGCGAGGAACCCGGCCAGCGGAGCCAGGCGGGGCCATCGGGTCAGGGCCGCCCCGGCCAGGCCGTAGGTGAGGAGCTGCAAGACGACGAAGGCCACGCTGAAGGGGCCGGTGGCGTCGTCACGGAAGCTGGACACCTCGCCGGCCGCGGCCAGCTCCTCGAACACCGCTGCGTCCGGTCGCCGTCCCTGCCCAGCGGTGATCGGCGCCCCCACCATCGACGCCGGCACCTCCAGGCCCAGGGTCCCGAGCACGCTGGGGGCCACGTCGGGCAGCGTCACCAAGCCCGTCCGGTTGGTGCTGGAGCTGGTGGCCAGGCCGGGTGACAGACCGGGCCCGGCCAGGGCGGCCACGGTGAGGCCGTCCCGCCCGGGCCGGGCCGACAACGGGGCCACCAACACCACGGCGTGCCGGCCGGGATCCACCTCGGCCAGGGCGGCACCGACCAGGGCGTCGATCCGTTCCAGGGCCCGGCGGCGAGCCAGGGCGACCGGCTGACCGGACGGCGCCGGGGCGAGGTCGGCCCGGGCCGGATCGACGCCGGCGAGGTCGATGCCGGCGAGGTCGATGCCGGCGAGGTCGATGCGGGCGAGGTCTCCGGCTTCGAGCAGGACGACCTCGGACGACGACCAGGCCGCCGAGAAGGCCTCGAGGGTGGCCTCGGCGTCGGTGCGCAGGCCCCCCGGAGCACCGGGGTCGTCGATGGCCAACTCGGCCGCGACGGTGCCCCCCTGCACCCGCCCCTGGCGGTCCATCAGGGCCAGGGCCGCCTCCCGGTGGGGCCGGCGCTCGCCCGTCGGCGCCACCACGTCGGCATTGGCCACCACCGCCGCGCGGCGCCCGGAGTCGGCCAGCGCCTGGCCGAGGGCGCCCGGCTCACCGCCGTAACCGAGGGCCCGGTTGGCCGCCAGGACCTCTTCCAGGACCGCCACCACCGGCGGCGCGACCTGGCCCGGGGGCACCAGGGCGGGCCCTTCGGCCCCCGCGGCCCGGGTGCCGGCGCCCGTCGTGGCGTAGCCCTCGGCCAGGGACGTGGCCGGCCCGTCGGTGCGCACGGAGAGCGAGGCCACCGCACTGCGGCCGAGGAGCGCGCCCAGCGCCGGTGGTCGCTCCTCGTGCACCAGCATCCAGTCGAGGCCGGGCACGCTGAGGATCAGGACCTTGTCGGCCGGGGGCGACGACGCCGGGGCGCGGGGCGGGGCCGGGCCGGCCCCGGCGGCGCCCGGCGCCGCTCCCACCGGGGCGACGGGGGCCAGTGCGGCGGCCAGGGCCAGTCCCCCGACCAGGGCGACGGCGGAGCGGCGGACCAGCGGTGTCCACCTCACCGTTGATCCCGGGCGGCGACGTAGGCAGCCTCCACCGCCTCCACCAGGGTGTCGGGCCGGTAGCGCACCTCCAGTCGTCGCCGGGCCCCGTCGGCCCACCGACGGGCGCCGGGCAGGTCGGCCAGGGTGGCCTCCAGGGCCCGGGCCAAGGCCGCTGGGCGGCCCGGGGCCACCAGACGCCCGGTCACCCCGTCCACCACCACGTCGGGCACCCCGCCCACGGCGGTGGCCACCACCGGTGTGCCCAGGGCCACGGCCTCGGCCACCACCAGGGGCCAGCCCTCCCAGCGGGAGGCCAGCACCACCACGTCGGCCGCAGCCAGCTCGTCGGCGGCGCAGGCGCTGGGGCCGGACAGGACCACGACGTCGTCGAGGGCCAGGCCCGCCACCTGCCGGCGCAGGTCGGCCTCTTGTGGCCCCTCCCCCACGATGGCCAGACGTGCGTCGGGCCGACTGCGGTGCAGGCAGGCCATGGCTTCGACCAGCAGGTCGAACCCCTTCTGGGGGTGCAGGCGGCCCACGCTGACGATCAGGTGCTGCCCTTCGGCCACCCCCAGGCCCGCTCGGACCTGGCCCACCGACCGGTTGGGACGCGGGAGGGGGCTCGTCGGTGCCACCACTCGGACCCGGTCCGCCCCCACCACACCGGAGAAGCGGCGGGCGATCTCCCCGGAGACGGCCACCACCACCTCCGCCCGGGCCGGAAGGGCGGCTTCCAGCGCCCGCAGGGCCGGCCCCGCCCGCCCCACCTCGGGCAGCACCAGGTTGTGGACCGTGATCACCAGCGGCGGCCGTGGTCGCAGCCACGTCGCCAGCCATCCCGCCTTCAGGCCGTGGGCATGGACCACGTCGACCCCCGCCGTCGCCCGGCGCAGGGCCCGCCGGGCCCGGGCCAGGGCCAGGGCGTCGGCGCCGGCGGGCACGTCGACCACGTGGTCCAGAGGCTCCAGGCCACCGAGCACCCCGGCCGGCCCGGCCACCTCGGCGTCCCAGCCCCGCTGCTCCAGACCGGCGGCCAGGTGCACCACGTGGCGGCGGATCCCACCCGTCGAGGGGCCCAGGAACTGCAGCACCCGTCCCACCTCGCGAGGGAGCTCAACCATCGGACGCCCCCGCCCGGCGCAGGCCGGCGATCACCTGCGCCGGCCCGGCCCCACCCACGAGGGCCCGGACGCCGAGGTAGACGCCGGCGCCGAGGACGCCGACCACGGCCACGGTGAGGGCGTCGCCCACCCGGCCACCGGGGTCGAAGGGCTGCTGGACCGCCCACATCACCGCGCCGGCCACTACGGCGGCGCCGGCGGCGATGACCACGGGGCGCACGACGGCGGGCCCTTCGGGCGGCCAGGCGATCCCCACCCGCAGGCCGAGCACGGCCGCCCCGGCCAGGTAGGCGGCCGAGTGGACGGCGGCCAGGGCCACCACCCGAGCCGGGCCGTCGAAGCCGGGCGCCAGGGCCACCATGGCCACCGCGGCCAGGCCGACCACCCCCAGGTGGACCAGCGCCGCGCTGCGGGTGTCACCCCTGGCGTCGAGGGCCCGGGCCAGGAGGACGAACAGGCCGTAGCCGAACAGGCCCGGGGCGAAGGCCACCACGGCGGTGGCCACCGACCCGGCCGCGTCGGCGCTCTCACCGAACACCAGCACCCGGGCGAGGGGGCCGGCTAAGGCAGCCAGGGCGGCCGCGGCCGGCAGCAACAAAAAGGCGACCGCGCCCAGCCCGGCCGCCAGGGTGCGAGCCGAGCGGGCGGTGTCGCCGGTGGCGGCACAGCGGGCCAGTGACGGGAACAGGGCGGTGAGCACAGGCATGGCGAACAGGGCATGGGGCACGAGGAAGAGGGTGTAGGCCACCTGGTAGACGACCACCCCGCCCTCCACGCCGTTGGCCAGGACCAGGACCACACCGAGCAGGGCCTGGGTGCCGACGAGGAACAGGGCCGCCCACCCGCCCCGGCGCAGGACGGAGCGCACGCCCGGGTGGGCCAGGTCGAGGCGGGGGCGCAGCGAGAAGCCGCTGCGGACCACGGCCACCAGGGGCAGAGCCGACAGGGCCAGCACGCCGAGCGTGGTCCCGAGGCCGAGCACCGCCGTCTGGGCACCGGTGAGGTCGAGCCCGGGAGGCGAGCCCTCCCGCAGGTGCCAGAAGAGCCAACACGCCCCCACCACCACCACGTTGTTGGCGATGGGGGCGGCCACCGGCAGGACGAAGCGCCCTCGGGCGTTGAGCACCCCGGTGGCCACCGTGCCCACCGCGTAGAGAACCACCTGGGGCAGGACGAACCACAACAACACGGTGCCGAGGCGGATCTGGGCCTCCCGCACCTCGGCCGACTCCACGCCGGCCACGAGCACCCGCATGACCCACGGCGCGGCCAGCATCCCGGCTGCGGTCAGCACGGCCAGCACGGTCAGGGCCAGACCGAGCAACGACCCGGCCACGTGGGCCGCGCCGGCATCGTCCTCCCGGGCCAGCAGCTCGACCAGGGTGGGGATCAGGGCGGCCTGGAGGGCGCCGGCGGCGAACAGCTCGAAAACCAGGTTGGACACACTGTTGGCCGACTGGAAGGTGTTGCCCAAGAAGGTGGTCCCGAGCACGGCCGCCAGCACCAGGATCCGCACCAGGCCCGTGAGACGCGAGACCAGGGTCAGGCCGACCATGGCGGCGGTGGCCCGGGCCAGGTCGGGACGACCGGCCACCCCGGCCGTCACTCGGCGGGAGCCGGGATCAGGCGCTGGGCGTCGAGGCCGTAGTGGCCCACCCGTGCCTCCCCCAGGTCCTGGAGGGCCAGGACCACGGCGAGCTGCCCGGCGAAGTCGTCGATGCGATCGACGGTCGACAACCGGGTCGACAGCTCGTCGTCGCCCCGGAGGGCGGCGCTGAGACCGGCCTCGGGGTCCTCTCCCGGAGGTTGCGACTGGGCCACCAACACGGGGAGCGAGGGGGGCTCCGGGGCGTCGCCCACCAGTGCCTCCACCAGGGGCCGGGCCCACTGGGCGTCGCCGAGCACGGCGCCGGCCCCCGACACGAACAGCACCCTGGTGCCCGGCGCCACCAGCTGGGCGGTCTGGCCCTCACCCTCCGGTGGGTCGAAGTCGACGAAGCCGGCGTCGCGCAGCTGGGCCACGGCGTCCTCGGGGGCCACCCCCGCCCCACCATCGGCTCCCGTGCCCGACGAGTCGTCGGCGGACGACCCTCCCGAGACCAGGGCGTCGGCCACCTCGCCGACGGCGATGGTGCGCAACGCCGGTCCGGTCAGCCCCTCGCTACGGCCGAGGGCCCGAGCCACGTCACGTCGCTCCTCGTCGTCGGTCAGGCCCAGGCGGGCGGTGAACCACAGCGTCCCCTCGTGTCGGGCGCCGGCGGTGTCGAGCAGGGCCACGGTGGCGTCGATCGCCTCGGGAGCCACGCCCCGCATGGCCAGCACCAGGACCGGTACCTCGGCCAGCCCGCCACCGAGGAGCCGGGGAGCGGCCTCGTCGGCCAGGCGCTGGGAGCGGCCCTCGACCTCGGAGAGCCGGCCCCGCAACGACTCGTTCTCGGCGATGGCCTGGTCGACCCGTTCCCCGATGGCCTCCTGCTGGCGCTCCAGGGTCTCCACCACGGCCTTGTCGATCACGGCGGAGCCCATCACCACCCCCACCGCCAGGGCGAGGAACACGGCGACCAGGGAGATGAGGTGGTAGCGGAAGTTGATCACGGGGACGGGCTCAACTCAGCCGGAGCGCGTTCCAGACGTTCTCCAGGAACAACTGGGCCGGTTGGCTCACGGCGGTGACGACGATCAGCACCAACAGCGCGGCTACCACCAGGGCCAGCAGGTCGCCCTTGCGCACCCGTGAGTGGTACAGCCGACCCACCCCCTTGGCGTCGATCAGCCGGGATCCCACCTTCATGCGCACGAGGATGGTGGAGGCCATGCCGGCCCGGCCCTTGTCGAGGAAATCGCTCATCGAGCTGTGGGTTCCCACTGCCACGATGAGCTCGGCGCCGCTCTCGTAGGCCAACAACAGCGCCGCGTCCTCGCTGGTGCCGGGCGCCTCCAGGTGGGTATGGACGAGGCCCAGGCTCTGGAGGCGCTCGGCGCCGGGGGCCTCGCCGCCGGGGTAGGCGTGCACGACCAATGCCGCCCCGCAGCGCAGAGCCCGCTCCGAGATCGAGTCCATGTCACCGATGACGATGTCGGGCGAGCGACCGAGCTCGAGCAGGGCGTCGGCGCCACCGTCGACGGCCACCAGCACCGGCTTGACCTCGTCGATGTAGCCCCCCCGACGAAGGGCCGCCAGGTCCTCCCGGTAATCGTGGCCCCGGACCACCACCAGGACGTGACGTCCGGCCAGCTCCACGCCCGTCTGGGGGATCACGAGGGGCTCGAAGAGCAGGCGGTGCTCGTCCCGCAGGTGCTCGAGGGTGTTGGTGGCGAAGCGATCGAGCTCGTCGCCCACCAACGCCCTGGACGCCTCGATGGAACGCTCCAGGCTGTCGATGCACTGGCGGGTCCCCCGCCCCGACCAGCCGCGGGACGTCAGCACATCGCCTTCGATGCGGACCTCGTCGCCGTCGGTGAGGTCCATGACCTGGCGGCCCACGTCGTCGAGCAGGGGGATGCCGGCGGCCGCGACCAACAGGGGTCCGACGTTGGGGTAGCGGCCCGAGATCGAGCGGGCGGCGTTGACGACCGCCGCCGGCCGGGCCAGCACCAGGCCCTCGGCGGCCACCCGATCGAGGTCCAGGTGGTCGATGATGGCGACCTCGCCCGGCAACAGCCGGGTGACCAGGTCCTTGGTACGCCGGCCCACCCGGGCCGGGCCCCTGGCCACCTCTTGGGCGGCGGTGGCGGTCACGGCCGGCGGGGACCGGCGCCCACGCCGGCCCGGGGCCGATGGTCGGGTGCCGGGCGCTGCGCCCGCTCGGCCCGTTCCCGGGCGGCCACCGACAGCAGTTCGGCGGCGTGGCCCTGGGCGGCGTCGCTCCCGGGCTGGCCCGAGAGCATCCGCGACATCTCCACCACCCGGGCGTCCCCGTCGAGCAGGCGGGCCGTGGCGACGGTGCGCCCGGCCTGGTCCCCCTTGGACACCGCCACCTGGGCATCGGCGAAGGCGGCCACCTGGGGCAGGTGGGTCACCACCAGGACCTGGAAGTCGGCGCCCAAGGCGGCCAGGGAACGGCCCACCGCCAGGGCCGCCTCGCCCCCGATGCCGGCGTCCACCTCGTCGAAGACGAGGGTGGTCGCCGCTCCCGCCGTCGGCGCCGGACCGGCATCGTGGGACCGGGGGGTGTGGGGGGTGTCGGACCCGGCGGGGCCGGCGGGGCCGAGCGCCAGGCGCAGGGCCAACATGGTGCGGGACAGCTCGCCCCCTGACGCGGCCCGGGCCAGCGCCAGCAGGGGCTCACCGGGGTTGGGGGCCAGCAGCAAGGCGACGTCGTCCCCCGGGTCGTCGGCACCTACCGTCACCTCCAACCGGGCCCGGGGCAGGGCCAGGGTACGCAGCCGGGCTTCGACGGCCCGGGCCAGGGGGGGCGCCGCCGCCCGGCGGGCCCGACCCACCCGGGTGGCCGCCTCGGCCAGCGCCACACCGGCCTCCCCGCGAGCCCGTTCCAGCTGCTGGGCCCTCAGGTCATGGCCCTCCAGCTCCTCGAGGCGCCGTCGGCGCTCGGCGTCGACCACGAGGAGGTCGGCGAGGGTGGCCGCCTGGTAGCGACGGCGCAGCTGGCGCAGGAGCCGGCGCCGGGCCTGCACCCGGTCGAGGCGGGCCGGGTCCTCCTCGATCGCCTCGCCCTGGCTGCGCAGGTCACTGGCCACCTCACCCAGTTCGGCGGCCAGCGTGCGCAGCCGGGCCTCCAGCTCGGCGAAGGGGCCACGTCCGGCCACCGCCACCACCGCCTGGGCCAGGGCGTCACCGGCCCGGCCGTCGCCGAGGAGGGCTTCGCGGGCCTCGGCCGCGGCCTGGCGGTGGGACGACGCTCCCGCCAGCAGCTCTTCCTCCGCCTCCAGCGAGGCTTCCTCGTCCGGGTCACCCAGGGCGGCCCGGCCCAGCTCGTCGAGCTCGAAGCGCACCAGGTCGAGTTGGCGGTCACGCTCGCCGGCGTCGCCCCCGAGTGCCGCCAGTTCGGCGTCGACCGCGGCGAGATGCCGCCGCGCCGCCGCCAGCTCACCCAGGTCGACCGAGCCCCAGCGGTCGAGCGCCGCCCGCTGGGCCGAGGGGAGGAGCAGGGCCTGGTGGCGGTGTTGGCCGTGGAGGTCGACCAGGCCCGCACCCAGCTCGGCCAGGGCGGCCACGGGCACCATGCGGCCGTCGACGTAGGCACGCGACCGCCCCGCGGCCGGTACCGCCCGCTCGAGCACCACCTCGCTCCCGTCAGCGGTCACGAAACGACCCTGGACCCGGGCCTCGCCTGCCCCCGGCCTGACCATGCCGGCCTCGGCCCGGCCCCCCACCAACAACTCGATGGCGGTCACGACCAGCGTCTTGCCCGCGCCCGTCTCTCCCGTGAGGGCGGTCATGCCCCGGCCGAGGAGCAGTGACAACTCGGGGATCACGCCCAGGTCCCTGACCGCCAGCTCGGTGAGCACCCCGCCTACCGGCCGATCCGGGCAAGGGAACACATGGCGCCAAGATTACGCAGCTCGACCCGGGGCTCCGGGTCATCGGTGCTCGTCGCCCCGACGCCTCAGGTACGTGAGCTCCGATTTCGGCATTGGCGTACCCGAGAGTCGACCAGCCCGACCTGCCAGTCGGCCGGTGTCGCTGACAGCGGCGACTCACCTCAGCCCGAACTTGGCCTTGAGGATGCCGAGGAAGCCCCGTCGGCCGAAGGTGACCACCAGGGCCGGATGCTCGGCCGCGGTGCACACGATGGCGTCACCGGGGGCGAGCAGACCCTCGCTGCGACCGTCGACCGACAATGACGCCGGACGGTCGGCGGCGACCTCGAGGCGGATGCAGGCGGTGGGCGGCAGCACGAGGGAGCGGTCGAAGACCGTGTGCGGAGCCACCGGGGTGAGCAGCAGGGCGGCGTGCGAAGGAGACACGATGGGCCCACCGGCCGACCAGGCGTAGGCGGTGGAGCCCGTGGGGGTGGCCACGATGATGGCGTCGGCCCGGTAGGTGGTGAAGTCCTCACTGTCGACCGAGACCT
This sequence comes from Acidimicrobiales bacterium, assembly GCA_030446545.1. Lineage (GTDB taxonomy): Bacteria > Actinomycetota > Acidimicrobiia > Acidimicrobiales > CADCSY01 > JADDRA01. The sequence continues at coordinate 23,400 of JAUJNB010000001.1, forward strand.
TGACCCCCACGATCTGGCCGCTCGTCGTCTTGCCCAGCACCGCCTCGTTCAGCGCCGGGTAGGAGCGGGCAGCACCGCCGAGGACGGGCTGGACGTCCACCCGCAGGCGCATCCGCTCGTGGATCTCGTGGTCGCCGGCGAAGAAGCGGGCCAGGGCCAGGTGCAGGTCCTCTGCCTCCACCTCGGCCAGGTAGCCGAGGTGGCCGAGGTTGACGCCGATCACGGGGACCTGGTCGTCACTCACCAGGTCGACGGTGCGCAGCATGGTGCCGTCGCCTCCCAGGCTGACGGCCACGTCGAGGTCGGTGGTCAACGCGTCGGCGCCACAAGCCAACTCGGGCCGGCCGACGTGGTGGGCGTCGGCCTCAGGCAGACGTACCTCGTGGCCCTGCTCGCCCAGCCAGAGCACGGCCTCTCGGGCCACCTCCACCGCCTGGGCCCGGGCGTGATGCAGGAGGAAGGCGACGCGCGCCATCAGCGGTGAGCCATCAGGACTGGTGGACCCGAACGGCCTCGTCCACCACCCGGTCGAGGTCGATGACGTTGACCGGTTCCACCAGCGCCGAGCCCGGTGCCGGCACGACGAGGTGGAGCAGGAACTCGACGTTGCCGTCGGCGCCGGTGAGAGGCGAGGCCATGGCCCCCATGATGGTCGCTCCCAGGGCCTCCACCGCCTGCTGCACGTCGGCCAGCACGACGTGCCACACCGCTGGGTCGCGCACCACGCCCCGCCCCCGGCTCACCTCCCGCCGGCCGGCCTCGAACTGCGGTTTGACCAGCACGACCAACGTCGCCCCGGGCCCGGCCAGGCCCAGCAGGCTGGGCAGCACCGTCCGCAGGGAGATGAACGACACGTCGGCCACCACCACCTCGACGGGTCCGCCGATGTCCGACGCCTGCAGCGAGCGGATGTCGGTCCGTTCCCGCACGACCACCCGGGCGTCGGCCCGGAGGCGCTCGTGGAGCTGGCCGTAGCCCACGTCGACGGCCACGACGGACGTGGCGCCTCGCTGCAACAGGCAGTCGGTGAAGCCCCCGGTGGAGGCACCGGCATCCAACGCCCGGCGGCCGGCGACCTCCACCCCGAAGCGCTCGAGGGCGGCGGCGAGCTTCTCGCCCCCCCGCCCGACGAAGCGCGGCGGCGGTCCGAGGACGGCGATGGGCTGGGCCGGCGCCACGAGGGTGGCCGCCTTGGAGGCGGGCGCTCCCGACACCACCACCCGACCGGCCTGGATCTCGGCCACGGCCCGGGCCCGACTGGCCACCAGGCCCCGACGCACCAGCTCGGTGTCGAGACGCCGGCGCACCCCGCCGAAGCTACTGGCGGGGCGCTGGTGCGCCGCCGCCGGCGGGCGACGGGGCCGGCGGCACCAGGGCAGGAGCGGCGGGGGGCCCGATCTGCTGGTCGGGGCCGGCCGGGCGGTGGCGTCCTCGCCCGGCCGTGGCCAGGAACACCGAGGCGAACAGGGCTGCGCCCACCAGGACGATGGTCGGCCCCGACTGCACGTCGAGGTGGTAGCTGAGGTTCATGCCCACGAAACCGCATCCGGCCCCGGTCACCGTCGCCAGCACCAACATACGGGCGAAGGAGTTGGTGAGCATGCGGGCCACGGAGGCGGGGATGACCAGGGTGGCGGCGATGAGGGTCACCCCGAGCACCCGCATGGTGGCCAGGATCGAGGCCGCCAACACCAGCATGAGCAGGGCGTCGACCCGTGCCACCGAGACGCCGGAGACGTCGGCCACCTCGGGATCGAAGGTGGTGAACATCAGGGCCCGGTAGCGCAGGAACACCACGGCGGCGGCCAGCAGCGTCACCGCGGCCACCACCCAGACGTCGCTCGGGGCCACCCCGAGGATGCTGCCGAACAGGGCCGCGTCGAAGCTGCCCCCTCCTCCGCCGTACACCGCGAACAGGGCCAGGCCGAGGGCGAAGGAGGCGGTGGTGATGACCCCGATGGCGGCGTCGGCGCCGATCGGCCGTCGGCGGGTCACGCCGTTGATCATGAGGGCCGAAGCCACACCCCAGGCCCCGGCCCCGAGGAAGTAGTTGACGCCGAGCAGGGTGCTGGCGGCAAACCCACCGAAGATGGCGTGGGAGAGGCCGTGGCCGATGTAGCTCATGCCCTTGAGCACCACGTAGACCCCGACCAGGCCGCACAGCGCGCCGGCCATGGTGGCCACGGCCAGTCCGTTGCGGAAGAACTCGAACTCGAAAGGAGCGAGCAGCTGGTCGGTCACTGGGCCCGACGCAGGCGCGCCACGTTCCCGGCGCGGCGGTAGCGGTCGACGACGACGGGCATGCCTCCGTGCTCGAGCACCTCCATGGTGGCGCCGTAGGTTCGCTCCAACACCTCGGCCGTGAGCACCTCCCGGGGTGCCCCCGCCCCGATCACCTCCCGGTTGAGGCACACCAGATGAGGGAGGTGGGCGGCGATGCCGTTGAGGTCGTGGGTGGTGACCACGATGGAGAGGCCGTCGCCGTTGAGATCGTCGAGCAGGTGCAGCACCTCGTGGCGGGTCTGAACGTCGACGCCCGACGTGGGCTCGTCCATCAACAGCAGCTGCGGGCGGGCGAGAAGGGCCCGGGCGATGAACATGCGCTGTTGCTGGCCCCCCGACAGGGCCCGGATGTGGCGGTCGACCAGTTCGGCGATGCCGAGGCGCTCCAGGACCTCGGCCACGTCGGCCCGCTCGGCCCGGCTGGGCCAGGGCAACCGCCGGCCGGTGGAGCGGGCCATGAGCACGCACTCGCCCACGGTGACGGGAAAGCTCCAGTCCACTGTCTCCACCTGGGGCACGTAGGCGGTGGTCAGACCGGCGCGACGTCGGACCGAGCCGCCGACGGGGCGGGCCGTGCCCAGGATGGCCTTGAGCAGCGTGGTCTTGCCCGAACCCGAGGGGCCCACGATGCCGCTGAACTGGCCGGGTTCCACGGTGAGGTCGACGTCGACCAACACGGGTGGCCCCCCGTAGGCACAGGTCACCCGGTCGAGACGCACGAGGGCCTGGCGGCCTCGATCGGTGGCGGTCATTGCGGGTACTCGGCCCGGTCAGGAGCGACGTTGCGGACCTCCAGCTTCCGCAACGCCGAGGCGTCGCCACCCAGGGCTTCGGTCATGGTCACGTAGTCGAAGCGCATGAGGCCGAGCCAGGAGTGCTCGGGGTGACCGGGCCCCTCGGGCAGGTCGTCGTCGCGCAACACGTCGACGTAGGCCACCCCGGCCTCCCTGCCGATCTGCTCCAGCACCGGGCTGGGGAACACCTCGGACCCGAAGATGGTGGGAACACCCTCGGCTTCAACCTGTCCGATGAGATCCGCCACTTCCCTCGGAGTGGGGTCCTCGAAGTCCGAGACCTGGATGGCGCCGATCACCTCCCAGTCGTAGCTCCGGGCGAAGTAGGCGTAGGCGTCGTGGTAGGTGAGCAGCTTGCGCCGGCCCTCGGGAATGGTGGCGAAGGACACCCGCATGGCGGCGTCGAGCTCACCGACGACTCCCTCGAACGCTTCCAGGTTGCCCCGGTAGTAGTCGGCACCGTCAGGGTCGCGCCGGGCCAGGTCACCGGCCACGACCTCGGCGTAGCGCAGGGCCAGCGGGGGGTTGGTCCACAGGTGGGGGTTGGGTTTGCCCTCCGCCTCGGGAAAGGAGAAGTCGTAGACGTACTCCTCCTCGGAGATCGACCGGTTGCCCAGCTCGACGATCTCGGCGCCGGCGGCCAGGTTGGCCTCCGCCAGCTCCTTGGTGGGCTCCTCCAGGACCAGGCCGTTCAGGTAGACCACATCGACGCTCGACAGCAGCTCGGCCACGCTGGGCCGGGGTTCGAAGGTGTGCGAGTTGGTGCCCTCCGGCACGATCCCGGTGATGTCGGCTCGCTCGCCGGCGATGTTGGCCACGATGCTGGTGATGGGGGCCACGGTCGTGGCGATGGCCGGACGGCCCCCGTCGGCCCGGTTGGCCTCCCCCCTCGCCGCCCTCCCCCGCCCGTCCCCACCGGGGGCGGCCCCCCCGCAGGACCCCGCCAGGAGCGACGTGGCCCACAGCGCAGCAAGGACCCGGGACCGGGCTCGTCGCGTCGCCGGGCTCACCCGCCCGAGGGTAGTGCGGAGAGGTCCCTGCTGCAATCAGGTCGCAGGGTGGGGTCGCACCCGGTCGGAGCATTCCTGGCAGCGACCCACGATGGCGAAGTGGTTGGCCCGCATGGTGAAGCCGAAGTTGTGCCTGAGGGTGTCCTCGACACCGGCGAAGAGGTCGGCCGGCGCCTCCACCACCCGGCCGCACTCCTCGCACACCAGATGCTGGTGGACGTCGTCGGCCAAGTGGTAGACGGCGGGGCCGTGGCCGAGGTGGGTGTGCTCGACGATGCCGAGGCGCCGGAGGGTCTCGAGGGTGCGGTAGATGGTGGCCCGGTGGACGGCGGGGTGGGTCCGGGCCACCTCGACCGAGAGCTGGTCGGCGGTGAGGTGCTCGTCCGCCTGGGCCAGGGCCGCGAGCAGGGCGTAGCGGGCCGTCGTCAGGCGCTCACCCCGGCGCCGCAGCGCGTCCAGGAGCTCCGGCAGTCGTTCCTGGCCCACCGCGGTGAGGGTAGGAGCCGTCGGGCCGACCCGGCAACGGGGTCGCATCTGCACCTGGGCCCCGTGTGCCAGCATTCCCCCATGTTCCCCCTGCGGGACGACAACCCCACCCGGCGGGTGCCGGTCCTCACGATCCTGCTGATCCTGGTCAACATCGGGGTCTACTTCCTGGTCCAGCCCCAGGGCCAACAGCTCCTCGGCCAGGTCTCCGCCGACATGGACGTCGAGGATCGGGAGGGTGACGATGCCGCCCGCTTCAGCTTCGAATACGCGGCCATCCCCTGCGAGGTGACGACGGGCGAACCGTTGAGCCGGAGCGAGCTCCCCGACGGCAGGAGCGACACCGCCCGCTGCCAGGGCCGCAGCGCCGATCCTCCTCTCTTCCCCGGAAAGCAGGTGTGGCTGGCGGTGGTGTTCTCCATGTTCTTCCATGGAGGCCTGCTGCACCTCGGCGGCAACATGCTCTTCCTCTGGGTCTTCGGCAACAACATCGAGGACCATCTGGGGCCGGCCCGCTTCCTGGTCTTCTACCTGATCGCCGGCATCGTGGCCACCGGAGCCCACGTCCTGGTGCAGCCCGACAGCACCATTCCCCTGGTCGGCGCCTCGGGGGCGGTGGCCGGGGTGATGGGCGCGTACCTCATCTGGTTCCCCAACGCCCCGGTGCTCACGGCGTTCTTCGTCTTCTTCATCCAGCGGGTGGCGGCCAAGTGGCTGCTCGGCTTCTGGTTCATCTCCCAGTTCTTCGTCAACCCCAACGCCGGGGTGGCCTGGATGGCCCACGTCGGCGGGTTCGTCTTCGGCGTGGCCATCGGCCTGTTGGTGCGGGCCAGCTCGGCGGCCCGCGGGATCGCCTGGCGCGAGCGCAACCTCGAACCGGATGCCGACCCCTTCGACCAGGGCGGGCGCCGTCGCTACTGAGCGGCGCCGCTGGACCCGGCATCGCTGCGTTGGTGGCCCGCCCGGGCGCCGTCCGCCAACTCCGTGTCCACCAGCTCGGCCAGGTCAGCAGCGACCGCGTCGGGCGTAGGGTCGGCGTCGGGGCCCACCTCGGTGGTCACGCCCGACAGCACCAGGGCGAAGCGGGCGCCCAGGCGCAGGGCCAGGCGGCCGTCGGTGCTGATCCGATCGCCCACCACGGTCAACTCCTCCGCCCCCACCAGCGAGCGCACCAAAGCGGCCATGGGTTCGTGGGGTTTGCCCGCCACCTCGGGTTCGATCCCGGCGGCGGTGGCCACCGCGGCGAGGATGGCGCCCGCGCCCGGGATGGGGCCGTCGGGCGTGGGGAAGGTGGCGTCGGCGTTGGTGCCGATCAGGCGGGCCCCCCCGGTAACGGCGGCGTGGGCGGCGCGCAACCCCGCGTAGTCGAAGTGGCGGTGGAACCCCACCACCACGGCGTCGACCGGGCCCTCCCGGCGTACCTCCACCCCTCGCTCCTCCAGGGCCTCGACCACTCCCGGGCCCCCGCAGACCAGGGCCGATCTTCCTTGCTCGAGCATCGATGCGGCGGCGCCGGCGGAGTTGATCACGTCCCCCCCGGCCTCGATGCCCACCGACGCCAGCTTCTCCTCCTGGTCGGCGATGCGGGCGGCGGAGTTGTTGGTCACGAACACCACCCGATGGCCCGTGGCCCGTACCCGAGCCACCGCCTCGGCCGAGCCGGCGATGGGCTCCTGGCCCAGCCACACCACCCCGTCGAGGTCGATCACCCAGGCTATGCCGCTCGAACCTACTCGGCTCTCGGCTCGGCTCCCGATCCGGGGTTTCGACCTGCTAGGCAGGGACGGTGCCTCGATTCGAGCCCTTCGCCGGCCTGCGCTATCAGATGTCCGCCAACCTCGACCCCGTCATCGCCCCGCCGTACGACGTGATCGACGAGCCCGAGCGGGCCGAACTGGCCACCCGCAGCCCCTACAACGCGGTGCGCCTCGAGCTTCCCGTCGATTCCGACGCCGAGGAGGGGGAGGACCGCTACCAGGCCGCAGCCCGGCTCCTGCGCCGGTGGTCGGAGATCGGCATGGTCGTGCACGACGACCCGGCGTCGTTCTACCTCTACCGCATGGGTTACCAGGACCAGGCGGGCCGGCCCCGCCAGACCACGGGGGTCATCGGCGCGCTCGGCCTGGAGGCACTGGGCGAGGGCGACGTGCTGCCCCACGAGCACACCACCGCCCGGGCCAAGAGCGACCGGCTCCAGCTCCTGGAAGCCACCAAGACCAACGTCTCCCCCATCTGGTGCCTCTCACTCGCCCAGGGTTTGGCCGCCATGGTCGAACCGCTCGGCCCTCCCTTCGCCCGCGGTACAGACGACGACGGCGTGCACCATCGGCTGTGGCGGGTCAACTCGCCCGCCATCGTCGACACCATCGCCGAAGTGGTGGCCTCAGCCCCGCTCGTCATCGCCGACGGCCACCACCGCTACGAGACCGCCCTCGCCTACCGGGACCAACGGGAGGGGGCCGGGGGCCATGACCTGGTCATGGCCTTGGTGGTGGAGCTCGCCGAGGACGAGGTCTCGGTAGGACCCATCCACCGCCTGCTCAGCGGCCTGCCCGAGGACCTCGACGTGGTGGAGGCACTGTCGACGTGGTTCCGGGCCGAGGAGGTGCCTGGGGCCGGGGCCGGGGCCGGGGCCGTCGACACGCCCATGCCCGAGCTGATGGCCGGCGCAGGCGCTCTCGGGTTGGTCCTGCCCGGGGGGGGTCTGTGGCTCCTGCACCCGCGGGCCGAGGCCTTCCCCGACGACCTCCTCGACCTCGACGCCAGCCGGGCTGATCTGGCCCGGCAAGGGCTCCCCGACCACGAAGTGGCGTATCGCCACGACCCGGACGACCTGGGGGAGCGTGTCCGGGAACGGCCCGGGTCGGCCGGCCTGCTCCTGCGCCCGGCCCGGGTCGACCAGATCGCCGAGGCGGCCCACCGACGGGTCCGCATGCCCCCCAAGACCACGTACTTCTTTCCCAAGCCTCGGACCGGGATGGTCTTCCGCTCGATCGACCGCTGACCCGCCGTCGTTGTAGGGTTGGTCGTGGCCAAGAAGCGCCAGCCCACCCGAGAGGAGCTCGAGAAGGAGGCGGCGATCGAGCTGAACCGCACGATGCAACGTTCGTTCAGCTCGTCGCAGTCCCCCTATGCCGGCTCGGGTGGGCCTGGACCGGCCCCGGTTGGGCCTGCACCGGCCCCGGGCGGGATCGGCCCCCCCCAGTGGGGCCAGGATCGATACGACGATCCCGACTGGGAGGAGAAGGCCGAGCGGCGACTGTCGGCGTCCGAGGAGGAAGAGGCCGTCACCGGCATCGCCATCCAGCAGATGGCCGAACGTTGGGGGACCGGGCGGGCCCTCGAAGACCACATCATGACCCGCATGCACCCGTCGCAGGCCGAGGAAGCGCGGGACCAGGCCCTACGCCAAGCGCTGGACCGCCAGGCCCGCTTCGCCAAGCCCGGCCGCAAGGTCCCGGTGCCCACCCAGACGTCCCGGGGGTTCGCCAGCACGTGGACCTCCACCACCCCGGTGGCCGAGAGCGACCAACCCATGGCGTGGGAGTCGGCCTTGCCCGTCGCCCGCACCAGCCCGGTGGCCGCCACCACCCCGGCCAAGGCGCCGGCCCGGAAGGCGCCGGCCAGAAGGGCGCCGGTGAAGGTGGCTCCGGCCAAGAAGGCGCCGGTCAAGGTTCCCGCCAAGAAGGCCCCGGCCAAAGGCCCCGGCAAGAAGGCCCCGGCCAAGAAGGCCCCGGCCAAGAAGGCCCCGGTCAAGAAGGCCCCGGCCAAGAAGGCCCCGGCCAAGAAGGCCCCGGCCAAGAAGGCCCCGACAAAGGTGGTCCCCGGCCGGGTCGCTCCCACCAAGAGGGCGCCGTCCAAGGCGGCCCCGGCGAAGCGGGCCACCACCGCCAAGGTCGCTCCCGCCAAGGTCGCTCCCGCCCGGGTCGCCCCAACCAGGAAGGCACCCACGAGGCGGGCCCCGGTGTCCGGGGTCGCGGCCGCGGGCGCCACGCCGGCCAAGAGGTCGTCGACCAAGGCGGCATCCGCCGGCCAGGGCGGCGCCGGTCGAGTAGCCCCGGCCGGGAAGGTTCCTTCGCCCACGAGGGCAGCGCCCGTCCGGAAACGGGCCACCGATGCGTCCCCCACCCGGGCGCCGGCACGGCGGAGGTCGGTCGGCTGAGCAGCCACGACAGGGCTGTCGGCCTGCCGGCAGGGCTCGCCCGTCACCTCCACCACGTCGACCGCGTCGACTTCGGTGCTCGAACCGCCTACGACGGGACCACCCTGACCGTCGACGCCGGCGCGGCCGGCGTGCTCCTGGACCATGCCGCCCTCGAATCCGTCACCCTCTCCTGGGCCTCTCCCGGCCAGTCGGTCCGTATCGTCAAGGTTCTCGATGCTGTCGAGCCCCGGACCAAGGGACCGGGGGGCGGCGGCATCTTCCCCGGCTTCCTCGCCCCGCCCGTCCCCCAGGGTCGAGGCACCACCCATGTGCTCCGGGGTGTGTCCGTGGTGGCCGCCGGCCACCTTCCCCGGGCCCAGGAGGCGCTGGTCGAGATGTCCGGCCCCACCGCTGCCCTGTCGCCGCTCGGGGCCACCCACAACCTCGTCGTGGAGTTCGCTCCCGCCCCCGAAGCCCGCTGGGAGGATGTCGACCTGGCCCTGCGCAGGGGGTGCTCACCCTGGCCGCCCACCTGGCCGAGACCGCCCTCGAGGTCGACGCCCAGGAGGTGCAGCACCTGACCCCTCCCCGCCCGCACCAGGACGACGGCCTGCCCCGGGTGGCCGCCATCGTCAACTTGCAGACCCAGGGCACGTTCAAAGACGTCTTCGTCTACGGCCGGAGCTACGCCGGCAACCTGCCCACCCTGCTGGATCCGGCCGAGCTCGACGACGGTGCCGTGGTCAGTGGCCAGTTCGGCCACCCCTCGTTGAAGAACCCCACCTTCCTGCACCAGAACAACCCGGTGGTGGCGGCCCTGCGGGCCCGTGACGGCGTGGACCTGCGCCTCGCCGGGGTGGTCATCTGTGCCGAACCGGTCGACCAGGACAGCAAGGCCGCCATGGCGGCCCACACCGCTCGGCTGTGTGCCCTGGCCGGCTTCGACGCCGCCGTCATCACCAAGGAGGGCGGGGGCAACGCCGACGCCGACGTCGCCCTCAAGATGGACGCCCTCGAGGAGCAGGGCATCGACGCCGTGGGCCTCTTCGCCGAGATGCCCGGCCCCGACGGAACCGGCCCGTCCATCGTGGTCCCGCCTACCCGGGCCACCGCCATGGTCAGCACCGGCAACTACGATGACCGTCTCGTGCTCCCGGCCGTCGAACGCCCTCGGCGGTGCCACCTTCGACCTTCTCGACCGTCCCGCCACCGACGAGCTGGAGCTGCCCACGGCCGTGGTCTACGCCGCCCTCAGCCCCCTGGGCTGGGGTCGGCTGCGCTGCGAGGCCGCGGCGTGAGGGCTCCGCAGGTCCTGTCAGGCGGGGTCCCCTTCCCCACCTCTCTCTTCGGTCGACGGGGCCCCACCCCACCTGCCACCCGCTCCGCCGCCGAGAGCAGGGACGGGTCCTGTCAGGCGGGGTCCCCTTCCCCACCTCTCTTCGGTCGGCGGAGCCCCACCCCACCTGCCACCCGCTCCGCCGCCGAGAGCGGGGAGCCGGCCTGCCGCCCGTACTCGAACCATGACACGCGTGGTGCACTACCTCAACCAGTTCTTCGCCGGCCAGGGCGGCGAAGATGCCGCGTCCGGCCCTCCACAGCGCCTGGACGGCGCCGTCGGGCCCGGTCGCCGGCTGGGGCAGCTCCTCGGGGCCGACTACGAGATCGTGGCCACCGTCCACTGCGGGGACGACGACGCCAGCGGGCGGACCGAGGCCATCGAGGAGATCCTGACCCTGGTAGGCCAGGACGCGCCCGACCTGCTGGTGATCGGCCCCGCCTTCACGAGCGGCCGTTACGGGCTGGCCTGTGCCCGCCTGGCCCGGGCCGCCGCCGACGCCGGCGTCCCCGTGGTGGCGGCCATGCACCCCGACAACCCCGGGGTCGAAGAAGCGGGGTCGGCGCCGGTGGTGGCCAGTGGCCTGGTGGCCCGGGAGATGGGCCCGTCACTCGAGCGCCTGGCTGCCGCGGCCCGCCTGGTCGCCGAGGGTCACCCGGTGACTGCGGGCGACGGGCTCATCGCCGGCGCCCGGCGCGTGGTCAGGACCGACGACCACTCGGCCGCAGTGCGGGCCGTCGACCTGGTGCTGACCCGCCTCGGTGGTGACCGAGCCGCCACCGAGGTCCCCCTCCCCCGCTTCGACCAGGTCACCCCCGCTCCCCCGGTCGACGACGTCACCAAGGCGACGGTGGCCCTGGTGACCGAAGGCGGCCTGGTGCCCGACGCCAACCCCGACCGGCTGGAGTCGGCCCGGGCCACCCGGTGGCTGCGCTACCCCTTGGAGGGGCTGCCCGCCCTGGCCCCGGGTGCCTACCGATCGGTCCACGGGGGTTCTCCACCGTGTGGGCCAACGAGGACCCCCACCGCATCGTCCCCCTCGACGTGGCCCAAGCTCTCGAGGGCGAGGGATCCATCGGTCACCTGCACGACGCCTACCTGGTCACCACCGGCAATGGCACCTCGGTCGGAAACGCCCGGCGCTTCGGCGTCGAGTGGGCCGCCGACCTCCGTCGCTCGGGGGCCCGAGCGGCCATCCTCACCGCCACTTGAGGGACCGGAGCGCGTTGCGGGGCAACGCTGGCCAAGGAACTGGAGCGGGCGGGGATCGCCACCGCCCTGCTGTGCAACCTGGTGTCGATCGCCCTGCGGGTCGGCGCGCCCCGCATCGTGCCCACCCGCGGCATCCCCTATCCCACGGGCGATCCGTCGCTCACCTCTGCCCAGGAGCTGGCCTGGCGACGGCGCCTCGTCGAACAGGCACTGCGCGCGGTGTCCACGGCGGTGACCGAGCCGACCGTGTTCGAGCTGGAGGAGGCCACCCATGGCTGAGATGAGCACCACCGGACCCGTCGTGATCGCCGCCAGCCAGGTCCTGGCCCACGTCCCCAGCCTGGCCCGCCACGGCTCCAAGCCCTCCCGGGAGCTGCCCAGGGACCCCGAGGTGGCGGCCAAGTTCGCCGCCTCGCTGCGCTCCTTCGAGGATGCGGTGGCCTACCGCCCCCACCAGAGCTACATCGGCGCACTCCACCCCCGCCTCCTCCCCGCCCGCCCGTGGACCGACGACGGCGACCCGGAGGCGTCGCGCTACGTCGTAGGCGGTGAGCTCATGCCCGAGGTCGAGCTCCTCGGGCTGCTGGCCATCCTCGACGGCGCCGGCCTGTTCACCCTCGGCGACGAGTTGGCCGACCGGGCTGCCGGCGCACTGGCCCGCCACCCGCTGGCCAAGCACCTCGACCTCGACCGAATCGACAAGGCCCGGGGGACGCCGAAGCCGTGGCCGGAGCCTTGGGCGGTATGGCTGTGCACGCCGGCGGCGAGGCCATCGCCGCCGCCATGCGCGCGCCGGCGACGAAGTCGACGCCTCCCTCACGGCCGACGTGCTGCTCGAGAACCTCACCTCCAAGGCCACCGCCACCCTGGCCCTGCTGCGTCTGCTGGTCGACCACGACATCGATCCGGCGTCGATCGACTACGTGGTGGGGTGTGGCGAAGAGGCCATCGGTGACCGCTACCAGCGGGGCGGGGGCAACCTGGCCAAGGCCGTGGCCGAGTCAGCCGGCTGCAGCGAGGCGTCGGGCTGTGACGTCAAGGACTTTGCGCGGCGCCGGTGCCGGCCATGGTGATCGCTGCCAGCCTGGTTGCCTCCGGCGTGTTCCAGCGGGTGGCCGTGGTCGCCGGCGGCAGCATGGCCAAGCTGGGCATGAAGTTCCAGGGCCACCTGAAGAACGACCTTCCCGTCATGGAGGACGTGCTCGGGGGAGCCGCGGCCCTGATCCAGGCCGACGACGGCGCCTCGCCCCGGATCCGTCTCGACTCGGTGGGTCGCCACCGGGTGTCGGCCGGTGGTTCGGCTGCGGCCATCATGAAGGCGCTGGCCATCGACCCCTCGAGCGCCTGGGCCTGGCCACCACCGACGTCGACGACTTCGCCACCGAGCTGCACAACCCCGAGATCACCGAGCCCCAGGGGTCGGGCAACGTCCCCGAGCGCAACTACAAGACCCTGGCCGCCCTGGCCGCCCAGCAGGGTGACATCGAGCGCGACGCCATCGCCGCCTTCGTCGAGCAGCGGGGCATGCCCGGCTTCGCCCCCACCCAGGGTCATCTGGCCTCGTCGCTGTGCTACCTGCCCCACGCCCTCGACCGCCTCACCACCGGCGAGGCCCGCCGGGTGATGTTGTTGGCCAAGGGCAGCCTCTTCCTCGGTCGGATGTCCCAGCTTTCCGACGGGATGAGCGTGGTGCTGGAACGCAATCCGGCACGGTAGAAAGGCACGAGTACGAGTCGTCCCCCGAGCAGAAGGGAGTTCCCATGTTGAAAGATCGCCAGGTCATCGCCCTCGGCGAGCGCGACGGCATCTCGGGGCCGGCCATCGCCGCCTGCGCCGAAGCGGCCGGAGCCACGGTGGCCTTCGTCGCCACCGAATGCTTCGTTTGAACCGCGGCAGGAGCCATGGACCTGGACAGCCAGGAGCAGATCCTCAAGCTGTCGGAGCGCCACGGACCAGCGTCACTGGTGGTCCTCATCGGTGCTCCCGATCCGGAGGCAGCCGAGATCACCGCTGAGACGGTGACCGCCGGCGATCCCTCCTACGCAGGTGCTTTGGCCGGGGCCCAGTTGGGCCTCGACGTGTACCACATCCTCGAAGACGACATCCGCTCGGAGATCCCCGACGACGTCTGGGAGGACCAGATCGGGATCATGACCGACGTGCTCGACGGGCCCGCCCTGGGCTCGGCGGTGGCGGGCATGCGGGCCCAGGCCGAGGCCGCACCGGGTGACGGAGGCGACTGAGCCTGCGATCGGTCCTCCCCCTGGTCCTGCCCACCCCGCTACGAGGTGAGGCCGGTCCCGACAAACAAGTCGACGTGGACCAACTGCTCGACACCTTCCTCACCTGGGTGTCGGGCGCCGGCATGGCCCTGTACCCGGCCCAGGAGGAGGCGGTGCTGGAGGCCTTCGCCGGCAACAACGTCATCGTCTCCACCCCGACCGGCTCGGGCAAGTCGATGGTGGCCCTGGCCGCCCACGTGGCCGCCCTGGGCCGGGGCCGGCGCAGCGTCTACACCGCGCCCATCAAGGCGTTGTGAGCGAGAAGTTCTTCGCGCTCTGCCGCCAACTCGGCTCCGAAGCGGTGGGCATGCTCACGGGTGACGCCAGCGTCAATCCCGGCGCGCCGGTGCTGTGTTGCACGGCCGAGATCCTGGCCAACCTGGCCCTGCGCGAGGGGCGGAGGCCGATGTCGACCAGGTGGTGATGGACGAGTTCCACTTCTACGCCGACCCCGACCGGGGTTGGGCCTGGCAGGTTCCGCTCCTGACCCTGCCCCAGGCCCAGTTCCTGCTCATGTCGGCCACCCTGGGCGACGTCCGGCGCTTCCAGGCCGACCTCAGCCGTCGCACGGGCCGGGCCACCACGGTGGTGCGCAGCACCGAGCGCCCCGTCCCCCTCGACTTCGAATACCGTCGCACCCCGCTGCACGAGTCGATCGACGAGCTCCTGGCCACGGGCCGGGCGCCGGTCTACGTGGTGCACTTCACCCAGGCCGCGGCGGTGGAGCGGGCCCAGTCGCTCATGAGCGTCAACGTGTGCACCAAGGCCGAGAAGGAGGCGCTGGCCGACGCCCTGGGCAACTTCCGCTTCAGCGCCGGCTTCGGTCGCTCCCTGTCCCGCTACGTACGCCACGGCATCGGCGTGCACCACGCCGGGATGTTGCCCAAGTACCGCCTGCTGGTGGAGAAGCTGGCCCAGGACGGCCACCTCAAGGTGGTGTGCGGCACCGACACCCTCGGGGTGGGCATCAACGTGCCCATCCGAACGGTGATCTTCACCCAGCTCTGCAAGTACGACGGCACCCGTACCCGCCTGCTCAGCGCTCGCGAGTTCCACCAGATCGCCGGGCGGGCCGGCCGGGCCGGCTACGACGTGGCCGGCACCGTGTGGGCCCAGGCTCCCGAGCACGTCATCGACAACGAGCGGGCCCTGGCCAAGGCCGACGACCGGGGCAAGAAGCGCCGGAAGGTGGTGAGGAGCAAGGCCCCCGAGCGAGGGTTCGTGCCCTGGAACGAGGACACTTTCACCCGCCTGACCACGGCGGAGCCGGAGTCGCTCACCTCCAGCTTCGCCGTCTCCCACGCCATGGTCCTCAACGTGTTGGCGCGCGACCGCGGTGGGGTGGCCGCCGGCCGGCGCCTGCTGGTGGACAACCACGAGCCCCGGGCCGCCCAGCGCCGCCACGTCCGCCGGGCCGTGGCCATCACCCGTTCCCTGCTGGCCGCCGGCGTGATCCGACGGGTCGACGAGGATGGTGCGGTCGACCTGCACGTCGATGTCGACCTGCAGTCGGACTTCTCGCTGAACCAGCCCTTGTCGCCGTTCGTGCTCCACGCCCTCGCCCACCTCGACCCCGACTCCCCCAGCTATGCCCTCGACGTGCTCAGTCTGGTGGAGGCCACCCTCGAGAACCCCTCGGTGGTGCTGGCGGCCCAGCTCTCCAAGCTCAAGGGCGAGACCGTCG
The DNA here is from genome assembly GCA_030446545.1 of Acidimicrobiales bacterium. Classification (GTDB taxonomy): domain Bacteria; phylum Actinomycetota; class Acidimicrobiia; order Acidimicrobiales; family CADCSY01; genus JADDRA01. The sequence goes on from JAUJNB010000001.1 coordinate 38,631, forward strand.
CCGCCCTCAAGGCCCAGGGAATGGAGTACGAGGAGCGCATGGCCATTCTCGAGACCCTCGAGTACCCCAAGCCGCTGCGAGAGTTCACCTACACCCTCTTCGACGACTACCGCCTGGTGCAGCCCTGGGTGGAGGACCACAACATCCGGCCCAAGTCGGTGGCCCGCGACCTGTACCAGCGGGCCATGGGCTTCGCCGACTACATCGACCACTACGGCCTGGCCCGCTCCGAGGGCCTGGTGCTGCGCTACCTCGGTGACGCCTACAAGGGCCTGGTGCAAACCGTGCCCGAGGAAGCCAAGACCGACGAGGTGTTCGACCTGGCCGAGTGGCTGGGCGAGACCGTGCGCCAGGTCGACTCCAGCCTGCTCGACGAGTGGGAGCTGCTGCGGGCCGGCGTCGTGGCCCCGCCCGCCGCTGCGCCTCTGCCCACCCTGCCCGGACCTCCCCCCGGCGTGACCGCCAACATCCGGGCTTTCCGGGTGATGGTCCGCAACGAGTTGTTCCGCCTGGTGGAGCTCCTGGCCCGTCGGGCCTACGCGCAGCTGGCCGAGCAGGGCCACGGGGACGTCTGCGGCTGGGAGGAGGCTCTGGCTCCGTACTGGGAGCACCACGCCTCCATCGCCACCGGGCCGTCGGCCCGGTCCCCGGCGCTGTTCCAGGTGGACGAGGGGGGTGAGCACTGGCGGGTCCGTCAGGTTCTCGACGACCCCGCCGGGGACCACGACTGGGCCGTCGTAGCCCGGGTGGACCTGGCTGCCTCCGACGACGCCGGCTGCCCGGCGGTGGAGGTGCTCGGCGTCTCCGACGAGCCACCGGGTTCGATCGGCTGAGTCCTCCGACCCGCCGGGACCGCTCGTCCCGCCCGGCCGCCGGCTCAGGTGGCGCCGTCGACCTCCTCGCCGACCGCGGCCAGCACGGCGTGCAGGGCCTGGCGGGCTCGCTTGCGGTGGCGAACCGGAACCACCCGTTCCGCCGCCACCTCGGTCCGGCTCTGGGTGGCTCCGCCCCGCCCGAAGAAGCGGCGGCGGACACGGCCGAGCACCACCACCTCCTCGTCGACCGCCAGCTCGGCGGCCGACGGCGGGGCGTCCATCCAGGCCACCGGCACGCTCTCCGCCCGTTGGCCGGGTCGCACCACGGTGACCTCGTAGCTCACCAGGTGGTCGCCTGAAGGCAACAGGCGATGTTCGGGGGGACGGGACAAGTGGCCCCGGAGGATGACGACGTTCATGGCGCTTCCCTTCACTGCTGCGGCATCGACAGGGGGAAGGTGGCTCACCATAGCGAGGCGCGGGGACAGCCATCGGAGGGTCAGTCCTCGATCGGTCCCGTACCCTTTCCCACACCGGCGGCGTTGACGCCACCGGTCCGTCGACGACCCTCTGCTCTACTGTCCCCCGTGGATGCCAAACCGCCCGTCACCGGACGACCTCCGTCGTTCGGCACCGCCTTCCCCACGGTCTTGGCGGCCGCCCAGGCGGATGCTCCCTGGGCCTACCAGCGGCTGTTCGAATGGCTGAACCGACCGGTGGCCGGCTACCTCCGGGGCCAGGGATCCGAGGACCCCGACGGGCTGTCCAACGACGTCTTCCTCCGGGCCTTCACCAACCTCTCGAGCTTCGAAGGTGACGAAGAGCGGTTCCGCTCGTGGGTGTTCACCATCGCCCACAACCTCCTGTGCGACGAGCGGCGACGTCGTCGTCGTCGTCCGACGGTGGCCGACCAGCCTCTCGCCGAGGGGGTGGGGGCCCGCTCCACGGAATCCGAGGCCCTGGCCCGCCTCGGAGCCGAGCGGGTGGATGCATTGCTCTCGGAACTGGCACCCGACCAGCGCGACGTCCTGTTGCTGCGCGTCGTGGCCGACCTCACCGTGGAGCAGGCCGCCCTGGCCCTGGGCAAGTCGCCCGGCGCGGTGAAGCAGCTCCAACGACGGGGGTTGAACGCCCTGCGGCGCCGCCTCACCGGGCCCGAGGACGAGACCGGGCGTACCCTTTCGCTTCCTTCTGGCGTTCACCTTCGCTGATGGGTCCCACCTCCTACACCGACGAACTGGACCTGATCGACGACCTCGACGTCGACGACGGGCTCCGCGCCCTGCTCGCCGACCTGCGATCGGCCTATGCCGACGGTCCTGCTCCGGTGATCACGACTCGCCTGGCCTCGGTGCTGGAGCGGGGACTGGCCGGGGGGCTGGCGCCCGGAGGCCACCCCGCACCGGTGGTGCCCCGTGTCGGGCCCCGTTCCCGTCCGCCGCTGGTCGATCGGCTGCAGAGTCGCCGACTGCGCCTGGGCTTGGGAGCGGCCGTGGCCGGTCTCACCGTCTTCGGCACCGGTGCGGCCGGAGCGTTGCCAGGGACGGTGCAGTCGGCCTTCGAACGCACCGTCGAGGTCGTCGGCATCGAGCTCCCCGAAGCGGCCCGGACGCCGGAGCCGGTGCCCGGGTCCGGCGAGGGGGCCCCCATGCCGGCGCCCACCGACCGCGACTCCGGTGGTGGGACCCTCGACCGTGCACCGGGCCAGAGGGGGGCGGCGCCTGGGCAGGCCGGGGACCCTCCCGTCTCGGGGCCGGATACGCCGCTCGGTGAGCGGCCCGGTGAGGCCGGCGATGCGGACACGCCTGGAAGCAGCAACGGCGAGGATGCCCGCCGGGGACGTCCGGGCCAAGCGGGCGGAGGAGCCGGAGCCCCGGCGGACGGCACGACTCCGCCGGGCCCTCCGGAGGGTGCGGATCGACCCGGCTCGGGGACACCGCCGATCGACCCTGCGCCGAATGACGGCGCTCCCGGGAACAGCGAGCGGCCTGACCTGCGGTCGGACGGGTCGGTGGCTCCGGGCCAGGGTGCCTCCCCCCCGGGCCGAGCGCTGTCGAGCGACCGGCCCGACGGGCCCGGGCCCCGCTGACGCGGCGCGCCAGCTCCCCCTCGGACTCAGCCGGCCACGGCCCCCCTCGCCCGAGCCGACGCAGTCCCCCCGAGCCGGCGCAGCTCCCCCGAGCCGACTCAGCTCGCTGAAGCACAGGCTTCCTCGAGCCGGCGCACCTTCGCCCAATCCCGACCAGCCCGGGTGCGGTCCGATTCCCCGAGTTTTTCTCACGGGCCGTACCCGTATCGCCACAACCGGCGTTGACCGCTCTGCAAGCCCAACCACCCCCCCAAGGAGATCGACATGTCCGCTCTGCTCAGTGCCATCACCGCCAAGACCGCCGCCGCCGGCCTGGCTGGCGCCTTGATGCTCGGCGGCGTCGCCGTGGCCGCCACCGAAGTCGTGTCCGACCCGGAAGTTCCCGAGGTCACCGACCCGATCAACGACGTGCCCGAGGTTCCCCTCGAGGACGTGCCCGAGGTTCCCCTCGAGGACGTGCCCGAGGTTCCCCTCGAGGAGGGCGACCTCGGTGAAGGTGTTCCGGAGATCCCCCTCGACGATGGGGACGACCTCATCCCCGACCCCGAGGACGCGCTCGACGACGTGATCGAAGACGACGACGAGGCTGACGACGAGGCTGCCGACGAGGCTGACGACGACGCTGACGACCCCGCTGACGTCCCCGCTCGGGACAACTTCGGCGCTCGGGTGAGTGCCGACGCCCGGGGAGACAGCGACGGCGTGCGCGGGGTTGACGGCCGCCAGATCTCGGCCGAGGCCCGGGCCAAGGGCCAGGCCGAGGACGGTGCCGACGACCAGGACGGTACCGACGACCAGGACGAGGACCAGGACGAGGACGAGGACGAGGACGCCGGCGCAGTGGCCGGGGCCCGAGGTGGATCCCAGGGTCGCGGCCGCTGAGCGCCGCAGACCACCATCCTGCGAAGAAGGGGCGCCTCTGAGGCGCCCCTTCTTCGCGTGCCCGCTGGCCGACCGGGTCGGCGGTCAGTTCAGCGAGCGGTAGCGGGCCCAGGCTCCCGGGAACTCCGGGTCGGCCTCGAGCACTTGGCGCAGGAGGTGGCGGGCCCGGGCCATGTCCCCGGCCTGCTCGTAGGCGCCGGCCAAGGCGTACCACAGACGCAGGTGGTGCTCCCGGGGCTTGCGCACCTGCACCGGGCCCTGTTCCAAGAGTTTGATGGCCGCTCCTGGATCTCCACGGTCGGCCAGGGCCGAGGCCATCACGATCCGACCCTCCACCATGACCGCAGGGGCCGCGTCCGCTTGGCGCAGCTCCTCCCAGAGCCGATCCACCTGGTGGCGGTGACCGAGGGCCCGCCGGCAGTCAGCCAGGACCGGGTGCTGGTCGACCGACCCGGAGAGCCGCTCGGCGGCCTCGAGCTCTTTGATGGCCGCCCGCCAACGGCCGAGCCGGTACAGCGACAAGCCGTGCAGCTCACGTACCGCCGCCACCTCGGGAGCCACCCGGGCCAGGGGCTCCAGGATCCTGCGGGCCTCGCCGTAGCGCTCGCGCCGATACGCCCTCGCACCCTCCTTCAGCCGACGCGCCGTCCGCTCGGCATGGGTGGGCGCGTCGCGAGCCACCTCGGCGGCCACCTCCGGCGGCATGCCCAGGCGCTCTCGACCGCGCCGAGGCACCTGGCCTCGGCGCTCCCCGCCGTCACCGACGACGAGGCCCTCGTCGATCCAGGTGTCCTCCGACTGCGTCGGACGCCCCGCCCCTCGGACCGCGGGACCACGGGCCGGCTCTCCTTCTCGCTCGTCCAGCAGACGGGCGCCCTTGCGCGCCACGCTCCCCCACCCCCGGGCCGACGCGGCGTTCCCGCTCGGTGAAGCCGAAGTGGGCCGGCCTCGCCGGGGCGGCGGTCCACTCCGGCCCCCCTCTCCGCCCCTCGCTCCCGGGCCCCGCCGGGCTGGGCCGCTCGCGGTCCGCCCGGCCGACCCCGATCCTCGCCCACCCGCCCCGCTGGTCGGCCCCGTCCGGGGTCCCCTTCCGATTCCCGACCCCGCCCGCCGCCAGCGGGCCGGGGCAGCCCTCCTCGCCGGGCCCCGCCCCCGACCCCAACCGCCGACCTCTGCGGTTGGCCCGGTCGTCCCGGTGCCGGTCGTCCCGGTCCCGGTCGTCCCGGTGCCGGTCGTCCCGGTCCCGACCGTCCCGAGGCCGGTCGTTCCGAGGCCGACCGTCCCGAGGCCGACCGTCCCGAGGCCGGTCGTTCCGGTCGTGCCCAACCTCCCGCTGCCGGGCGTCCGCCTCCCCGACGTCCCGCGGCCGGGCCACCGGGCACCTGGCGTCCCGAGCCCGAACGCCCCGAAACCCCTCCCCGACCGCCCGATGCCGCCCTCCCCCCCCGAGGGCCTGGCCCCGCCGGCTGCCCCCTCGACGCCCCGCCGCCTCGCCCGGCGGAGGCGGAGCCTTGACCTCCGGAACGTGGGGGGGCAGGCATCTGTCGAGAGTAGCGGTCCCTGTGCGCCCGGGCGCAGGGCCGAAAACGACGAAGGGCCCCCTCTTGCGAGGGGCCCTTCGTCAAGAATATTCCGGCGGCGACCTACTCTCCCAGGGGGTCTACCCCCAAGTACCATCGGCGCAGACGGGCTTAACTTCCGTGTTCGGAAAGGGAACGGGTGTGACCCCGCCGCCATAGCCACCGGAAACTGGCAAGCGCGTGCACGAAGCAGACCACTGGTCCAGCTCCTGTGAGCGTTCGATAGCGAGCACGTGCATGAGCGTAGATTCAAGCCCTCGGCCGATTAGTACCGGTCGGCTGAACACGTTGCCGTGCGTACACCTCCGGCCTATCAACGTGGTCGTCTGGCCACGGGCCTTACCTGGTTACCCAGTGGGAGATCTCATCTTGGAACAAGCTTCGCGCTTAGATGCCTTCAGCGCTTATCTCTTCCGCAGGTCGCAAACCAGCCGTGCCCTTGGCAGGACAACTGGCACACGAGAGCTGCGTCCGTCCCGGTCCTCTCGTACTAGGGACAGCCTTCCTCAAATCTCCTACGGCTACGGCGGATAGGGACCGAACTGTCTCACGACGTTCTAAACCCAGCTCGCGTACCGCTTTAATGGGCGAACAGCCCAACCCTTGGGACCTGCTTCAGCCCCAGGATGCGACGAGCCGACATCGAGGTGCCAAACCTTCCCGTCGATATGGACTCTTGGGGAAGATGAGCCTGTTATCCCCGGGGTACCTTTTATCCGTTGAGCGACGACGCTTCCACACGCTATCGCCGGATCACTATGTCCTGCTTTCGCACCTGCTTGACGTGTTTGTCTCGCAGTCAAGCTCCCTTGTGCCATTGCACTCGATGGCTGATTGCCGACCAGCCTGAGGGAACCTTTGAGCGCCTCCGTTACTCTTTAGGAGGCGACCGCCCCAGTCAAACTACCCGCCTGGCGCTGTTCCTGACCCGGATGACGGGTCCAAGTTAGAGTCCCAGTACGAACAGGGTGGTATCTCAACAGTGGCTCCACGCTGGCTGACGCCAACGCTTCCCAGCCTCCCACCTATCCTGCACAATACGCACCAAAACTCAACACCAAGTTGTAGTAAAGGTCCACGGGGTCTTTCCGTCCTGCCGCAGCTAACGAGCATCTTTACTCGTACTTCAATTTCGCCGGGTCTGTGGTTGAGACAGTAGGAAAGTCGTTACGCCATTCGTGCAGGTCGGAACTTACCCGACAAGGAATTTCGCTACCTTAGGACCGTTATAGTTACGGCCGCCGTTTACCGGGGCTTAGGTTCAGAGCTTCGTCCTTGCGGACTAACCCTTCCCCGTAACCTTCCGGCACCGGGCAGGCGTCAGAGCGTATACATCGTCTTACGACTTCGCACGCTCCTGTGTTTTTAGTAAACAGTCGCTTTCCCCTGGTCTCTGCGACCCCTTCGAGCTCAGGGCGCGAGGTCCATCACCCTACAAGGGCCCTCCTTCTCCCGAAGTTACGGAGGTATTTTGCCGAGTTCCTTAACCACAGTTCTCCCGATCGCCTTGGTATTCTCTACCTGCCCACCTGTGTTGGTTTGGGGTACGGGCACCGTGTCAGCTCGCTAGAGGCTTTTCTCGGCAGCATGGGATCAGTGACTTCGCCTGAATCGGCTCGGCATCGCGTCTCAGGATGTATGGGGACCGGATTTGCCTGGGCCCCTCCCTACACGCTTACCCCAGGACAACCAACGCCTGGGTTCACCTACCCTCCTGCGTCCCCTCATTGCTTGCCTCCCCAAGGTGGGTCGGTTCGTCCACCCGAAGGTGGACAGCCCCTTAGCAACCCTGGCTTGGCATGGGCGCGGACACGGTGGTACCGGAATATCAACCGGTTGTGCATCGACTACGCCTTTCGGCCTCGCCTTAGCTCCCGACTTACCCTGGGTGGATTAGCCTTCCCCAGGAACCCTTGGGCTTTCGGCGGAGGGGTTTCTCACCCTCTCTCGCTACTCATGCCAACATTCTCACTCGATCACGGTCCACAACGGCTTCCGCCGCCGCTTCGCTCCGAGATCGACGCTCCCCTACCACTCCCTGCGTTGCAGGGAATCCGCAGCTTCGGCTCCAGGCTTGAGCCCCGTTACATTGTCCGCGCAGGATCACTCGACCAGTGAGCTATTACGCACTCTTTTAAGGGTGGCTGCTTCTAAGCCAACCTCCTGGCTGTCTCGGCAATCCCACATCGTTTACCACTTAGCCTGAAATTAGGGGCCTTAGCTGGCGGTCTGGGCTGTTTCCCTCTCGACCATGAAGCTCATCCCCCATGGTCTCACTGCCGGGCTCTGGAGCGGTGGCATTCGGAGTTTGGTTGGGGTCGGTAAGCTTGTAGGCCCCCTTACCCATCCAGTGCTCTACCTCCACCGCTGAACACCCGACGCTGCACCTAAATGCATTTCGGGGAGAACCAGCTATCACCGGGTTTGCTTGGCCTTTCACCCCTATCCACAGGTCATCCCCCCAGTTTTCAACCTAGGTGGGTTCGGCCCTCCACGAGGTCTTACCCCCGCTTCAGCCTGCCCATGGATAGATCACCCGGCTTCGGGTCTACCGTACGCGACTGAACGCCCTGTTCAGACTCGCTTTCGCTCCGGCTCCCCCTCTCGGGTTAACCTTGCCACGCACGGTAACTCGTTGGCTCATTCTTCAAAAGGCACGCCATCGCGACTACGGACCGAAGCCCGTAGCGACGCTTTGACTGATTGCTAACCAACGGTTTCAGGTACTGTTTCACTCCCCTCCCGGGGTACTTTTCACCTTTCCCTCACGGTACTAGTTCGCTATCGGTCGCCTGCTTGTACGTAGCCTTACGAGGTGGTCCTCGCAGATTCACGCCGACTTTCACGGTTCCGGCGCTACTCGGGATGACGGTTCGAGACTGACTGCCTTTCGCGTACGGGGCTCTTACCCGCTGTGGCGCGACGTTCCAAAACGCTTCCGCTAGGCATCAGCTTTGTAACTCGATTCAGGAGTCTGGTGCCCCCTGCTACCGGTCCCACGACCCCGAACTGGCAACGCCACCAGGCTTTACCACCAGTTCGGTTTAGGCTATTCCCGTTTCGCTCGCCGCTACTCAGGGAGTCGCTGTTGCTTTCTCTTCCTCGGGGTACTGAGATGTTTCAATTCCCCCGGTTCCCTCCACTGGCCCTATGTGTTCAGGCCAGGGTGACACCCATACGGGTGCCGGGTTTCCCCATTCGGACATCCACGGATCAAAGCTCGGTCGGCAGCTCCCCGTGGCTTATCGCAGCCATCCACGTCCTTCATCGGCATCAGGCGCCAAGGCATCCACCGTTGGCTATTCATAGCTTGAAAATACAGATGCTCGTGCTCGCTATCGAATTCTCAAGGAGCCCGACGACGAAGCGGCTCGCTTTCGTCGGAACCAGAAAGGACGGCCGGAGAAGACGGCACGGAGCCTTTGCCGGCCCGGAGGGGCCGGAAGGAGCGCAAGCGGCGCTCCTTGAAAACGGAACAGAGGGGGTCCGGGTCCAGCCGGTCGAGCTCCCGGGAGGCCGAAACCTGCAACGGGGAACTCGGCCTGGAGGACCGAGGAACGAGTGATCGACTCGGGAGTGCACCGGACCACGAGCCGAGATGGCTCGCAGACGATGGTGTGCTCCTTAGAAAGGAGGTGATCCAGCCGCACCTTCCGGTACGGCTACCTTGTTACGACTTCACCCCAATCGCTGGTCCCACCTTCGACAGCTCCCTCCCAAAGGGTTGGGCCACTGGCTTCGGGTGTTACCAACTTTCGTGGTGTGACGGGCGGTGTGTACAAGGCCCGGGAACGTATTCACCCCGGCGTTGCTGATCCGGGATTACTAGCGACTCCAGCTTCATGGAGTCGAGTTGCAGACTCCAATCCGAACTGAGACCGGCTTTTTGGGATTCGCTCACCCTCGCGGGATAGCAGCCCTTTGTACCGACCATTGTAGCATGTTTGCAGCCCTGGACGTAAGGGGCATGATGACTTGACGTCGTCCCCACCTTCCTCCGAGTTGACCCCGGCAGTCTCCTACGAGTCCCCGGCATTACCCGCTGGCAACATAGGACAAGGGTTGCGCTCGTTGCGGGACTTAACCCAACATCTCACGACACGAGCTGACGACAGCCATGCACCACCTGTGTAGGGCCCAAAAGGACACCGTATCTCTACGGCTTTTCCCTACATGTCAAGCCCAGGTAAGGTTCTTCGCGTTGCCTCGAATTAAGCAACATGCTCCGCCGCTTGTGCGGGCCCCCGTCAATTCCTTTGAGTTTTAGCCTTGCGGCCGTACTCCCCAGGCGGGGCACTTAATGCGTTAGCTACGGCACGGAACCCGTCGATAGGGTCCCACACCTAGTGCCCAACGTTTACGGCGTGGACTACCAGGGTATCTAATCCTGTTCGCTCCCCACGCTTTCGCTCCTCAGCGTCAGTGCCGGCCCAGAACACCGCCTTCGCCACTGGTGTTCCTCCTGATATCTGCGCATTTCACCGCTACACCAGGAATTCCGTGTTCCCCTGCCGGTCTCGAGCCATGGCAGTATCGAATGGCGTTTCCAGGTTGAGCCTGGAATTTTCACATCCGACTTGCCAAGCCGCCTACGAGCTCTTTACGCCCAATAAATCCGGACAACGCTTGCCCCTACGTATTACCGCGGCTGCTGGCACGTAGTTGGCCGGGGCTTCTTCTGCAGGTACCGTCACTATCGTCCCTGCTGAAAGGGGTTTACAACCCGAAAGCCGTCATCCCCACGCGGCGTTGCTGCGTCAGGCTTTCGCCCATTGCGCAAGATTCCCCACTGCTGCCTCCCGTAGGAGTCTGGGCCGTGTCTCAGTCCCAGTGTGGCTGATCGTCCTCTCAGACCAGCTACCCGTCGACGCCTTGGTGAGCCGTTACCTCACCAACTAGCTGATAGGCCGCGAGACCCTCCCGAAGCGGAATCCATTTCCTCACCTGGTCATGCGGCCTGGTGGGGGCATCCGGTATTAGCTCCGGTTTCCCGGAGTTATCCCAGTCTTCGGGGTAGGTTTCTCACGTGTTACTCACCCGTTCGCCGCTAGGTCTTCCCCAGTGTTGCCACTGGTTGGACCCCGCTCGACTTGCATGTGTTAGGCACGCCGCCAGCGTTCGTCCTGAGCCAGGATCAAACTCTCCGTCGAGATCTTGTACCAGCCGAGTTCCGACCGGTCCTTTGATCGTGGAGAGCCAACGCAAGTAGCGAACTACTTGCGCTGACTGGCACCAAGACGGACATTTTGGTTGTCCATTTTGATGCAAAACTAGGTTGAACGCACGCCTACCGAGGCCGAAACCCGGGCAAGCGCGCGCCCGCACTCGCTTTGAACCTTCCTCTGTTCCGTTTTCAAGGAGCACCTGCTTGCTCGCACACAGCTCCCGCAAGGAGGTGTTGGTGCGTTTGTGGCCCTCGGCCCCTTTGCGGGGGGCCTCTCGGCTACCTGACGGATCTTGGTTGTCCCGTCGGGCCTGCCTTCAGGGCGGACGTTCACTCTACCGGTCTCCCGTGCGAAGTGTCAACCCCGGTCCGGTGGGACGGGGACGGCCCTTCGCTCTCGGTGCTCCGGTGGAGGGAGCGTACCCGGGGCGCCCGGGCGCGCCTCAGTCCGGCGACGCTCGGACGAGGCGGTACTCCCGCCGCCCCCGCCGCAGCAGGATCCAGCGCCCGTGGCGCAGGTCGGCGCTGGTGGCCACGGCCCGGTCCTTGTCCACCCGCTGGTCGTTGAGATAGACGGCGCCTTGGGCCACTTGGCGGCGGGCGTCGCCGCGAGAGGAGCTGAGGCCGGTCTCCACCAACAGCAGGTCGAGCTGGATTCCCTCGTCGAGTCGCCGGCGGGGAACGAAGGACGTGGCCAGCTCGCCCTCGAGGGTTCGGTAGGCGGCCTCGGGCACCGGGGCGGCGTGGTCTCCGAACAGGACCTCGGTGGCGGCCTGGGCCGCAGCGGCCTCGGCCGGGCCGTGGACCAGGGCGGTCGTCTCCCATGCAAGCCGGCGCTGGCCCTTCCTGGGGGCGGGCGTGCGGGCGTGCTCGGCGACCACCTCGTCGACCTCGTCGACGGGGAGGAGGGTGAGTTGGAGGAGGAAGCGGCGCAGGTCGGCATCGTCGATCTGCATCCAGTGCTGGAAAAAGGCGTAGGGACTGGTGCGGCCGGCGTCCAGCCAGATGTTGCCGGTGGCCGTCTTGCCGAACTTGGCCCCGTCGGAGCGAGTGAGCAGCGGCCAGGTGAGGCCGTGCACCGGCCGGCCCGTACGCCGACGCACCAGGTCGATCCCGGCGGTGATGTTCCCCCACTGGTCCGAACCCCCGATCTGCAGCTCGCAACCTTGGTGTTGGTGGAGCCAGAGGAAGTCGTGGGCCTGGAGGAGCATGTAGCTGAACTCGGTGTAGGAGATCCCGCCGCCACCCCCGATGCGGGAGCGGACCGACTCCTTGGCCAGCATCTGGTTCACCGTGACGTGCTTGCCCACGTCGCGCAGGAAGTCGAGGAGGGCGATCTCGGCGGTCCACGAGGCGTTGTCGACCAGGATTGCCGTGGGCAGGCCGTCGCGCCGGCCCGGTTCGCCGTCCCCACCGGCGAAGTCGAGGAGGCGGCGGAGCTGGCCCTCGATGGCGGCCAGGTTGGCGGCCAGGGTGGGGCGGTCGAGCAGGTTGCGTTCCTCGGAGCGCCCGCTCGGGTCCCCGATCATCCCCGTCGCCCCCCCCGCCAGGGCGATGGGGCGGTGGCCGGCGAGCTGGAGGCGGCGCAAGGCCAGTACCCCGAGGAGATGGCCGACGTGGAGGCTGTCGGCGGTGGGGTCGATGCCCAGGTACACCGAGACAGGGGGCCGGGCCAGGACCCGGGCCAGGGCCTGCGGGTCGGTCGTGTCGTGGATCAGGCCCCGGGCCTCGAAATCGGACAGCACGTCGACGGGGGCAGACGTCGGCACCGGGCCATGCTCCCCCGCGACCCGCTCCCGGTCCAACCCATTGGCACCTGGCCCCTGTTCCTGCGACGTGTCGGGTCCCGGTACCTTTCGGGGATAAACCTTCGACACAGGGCGCTGACCCCACGGGACGCCAGACCGGGCGGGGGCGGAGGATCGCTGCCGCCGCAGGCGTGATCACCCTCCTCGGGGGAGCCTGTGGTGGAGATGACGGCGCCGTCACTTCCCCTCCGGACCCCGCCGACCGCGACGCCGGGGCGACCACGGGCGAGGCGACCACGGGCGAGGCGTCGTCGGGACCCGCCGGGGCCGCTCCCGTGGGGACGGCCACCCTCGGGAGCCCCCTCACGCTGGCTGGAGAAGGTGAGGGCGTCGAGGTGGAGGTCACCCCCCTCCAAGTCGTCGACCCGGCTCCCCACGACGGTGTCTTCCCGCCCGAGGGGCGCTACGTGGCGGTGCAACTCCGGCTGAGGAACGTCGGGTCGCAACCCTATGAGTTGGGGACCCTCGCCGAGGCCCTCCTGGATGAGTCAGGCGAACGGTTCGTCCCGAGCCCCTTCACGTCGGACGCCGGCCCTTCCTTCCCCCTCCTCAACCCCATCCCGCCGGGCGGCGAGGAGGTGGCTTTCGTCACCTTCGACATCTCGAGTGGTTCGACGCCCTCCCGCATGCAGTTCACCACCGACAACGGCTTCGGGCCGGAGACGGGTGAGTGGACGCTGTAGGCCCTCACCCCACGGCCGGCCATCCTAAGTCCCGGGCAAGGGCCTGCGCCTGGCCCCTGCGGTGAGCAGGGCGGCCGCCCCCGGCGGCCTCGGGCTGATCTGCCTGCCGTCGGGTCCGGACCACCTGCCCACCGCTCGGGCACCGGCCCTGTGCTACTGCTGCTCCATGTCGATCTGCTCCTTGCGGAGCTCCTCGGCAACCTGCTGGTCCTCGGTGACCGTGGTCTTGTCCACCCGCACCCGCTCCTTGGGCACCACCTGCTTGTCCACCACGACCTGCTCCTCGTGCAGGGTCATCTCGTGTTCCTCTTCGGAGAGGGCGGGTCCACCCATGGCCTGGCCGACGTTGGCGTCGGTGATGGGCTCGCGCTCGATGACCGCTTCTTCACGCTGCACCGGCACCGTCGTCTGGACGTTCTCGGTCACGATGTACTTGCGCAACCGGACTCGTCCGGCCTGCTTGCTGACCTTGCCGACCTCCAGTTGCTCCTCCGAGCGGGTCATGGCCTCGTCGGTGTCGGGTCCGCTGACATCGTGTCCTGCGTCGCTGGGGGGAGGCGGCGCCGGGCTCTCGGCGGGCAGGCCGCTCTCAGAGTCGGACTCGGAGTAGCTGAGGCCGTAGTACTCATAGAGCTCGGCTTCCTGCTCCTGGGACAGCTCGCCCTCGGCCTCGGCGTTGGGCGCGTCCTTCACCATGGCCTTGTCGTAGGGGACCATCAGGTCCTCGCCTTGCTGGCGGGCGCCGGCCAGGGGGACGAAGCTCACCCGGGTCCCGAACAGACCGGTCTTCACGGCGGCCCACTCGGGCTGGTCGGTGTCGTTGTCGAGGTAGATGTCGGTGATCTTGCCGATCTTGTCATTGTCGGGGCCGACGAGGTTGCGGTCGTACCACTGGGACACGTCGAGGTTCTCGAGCATGGTCATGGCGTCACTCTCCTTGGTTGTCGATCGGGTCTGAACATTCGCTTCCGGCCGGGGCGGGGAAGCCAGCGGCAACCCACCTGACCCCGGGGACGTACTGGTTGTGATGTGCTCGACACCCGCCTCGCTTCCGGCCCGACACGGCGCTCCCACGGTGCTTCGTGCGCCGCAGCTGTCGGTCCTGGCGGGTGCTCACCCTCTTGCTGCGCTCCTGCACCTGGAACTTGGCGCTCGCCATGGGCGTGGGCTCCGCCCCCGGCCGCCTCGCTGGCCCATCCCCCGGCGTCAGCGCATCCGTTGTTGCACCGTGGGACGTGACCGCCCGTCGGAGGAACCGTCCCGCTGGGCCTGCTGCTTGAGCTCCTGGCCCCGCTGGGCGATCCGCTCCTTGCCCCCCTCGGACTGCTGGCGGAGCTTGGGTGCCTCTTGCTCGGCTTTGGCCATGGCCTTCTCCCACTGCTGGCGCATGGGAGCGATGCCCCCACCGCCGATGGCGATGATCCCCGACCCCACGATGAGGGCGAGGATGGCGTAGAAGAGCCCATTGACGATCTCGGGAGCGATCTGGAGCTGGTTCAGCGCCGCGAACACCCCGAAGCCGAGCACGAAGATCGACGCCACGTTGGCCAGCGGCTTTCCGTAGCTGAGCCCCCCGAGCGCGCTCTCGATGATCGTCTTGGCCGCGGCCGCGATGGCGGCGGCGATGACCACGATGATGATGGCGGCGAGGACCTTGGGCAGGTAGGCGATGACCCCGGTGAGCAGGGTGCTGATGGGGTTGGCCCCGAACACCCCGAAGGCCAGTTGCAACACGAACAGGAACAGGGCGTAGAAGACGATCTGGCCCACGATGCTGCTGGCGTCGTACTGGGACTTGGCCAGGGCCTTCTTGATGCCACCCCGCTCGACCGCCTTGTCGAAGCCGACCTTCTCGAGGGCTTTGTCGACGATCTTGGCGATCGCCTTGGCCACGAAGTAGCCGAGAAGCAGAATGAGCAAGAAGCCGAAGAGTTTGGGCACGAAACTCACCACGTCGGAGAAGGCGTCCTCCACTCCTTGGCCCAGATCCACTGAAAGTACGTTTGTTCCAAACAATCGATCTCCTATGGTTGTGACCAGTGTGCCATTGGCGAGGTAGCTGCTCTCTTGGGGAGGGAAGCCGCTGCTCGGCCGGTGGCATACCCAGTCGTTGTGGTTGGCAATACTGCAATTCTGCTGGACCTAATTGATCCCAAATAAGACGCGTTAGCCCATCGCCATGTCCGGCAGCGGACTTGACGGTGGTCTCGTCCTCGTGGGGCTCGAACTCGACCCTCACTTGGAGTGTGGATGGATCCTCACCTACCACTAACGCGGTGGACGCCCGGGCGTTACGCACGACGGCCGGGCCTTGGCGGTCCCGAGTAGCGTCGACAGCATCGCCAGCCGACGACAGGGCCCGACTTGAGCGAGCGCACCCCGACCGCCGATCGTCCGAGCCAGGTGTTGGCGCTCGCCCCCCTCGTGCGCGGGGTGATCGCTCGTCGCGTCGCCGATCAGCCCACCGCCGAGGACCTTGCCCAGGAGACGCTGGCCCGCTTGTTGGTGGTGGCCGACCGACTCGACCCTGGCGCCCTTGCGCCCTATGCGGTGGTGACGGCCCGCAATCTCTCGCACGGACTGGCCCGGAGCCGGGACCGGGCGCTACGTCACAGCCACCGCTTGGTCGACCTCCGTCCCCCCGAGGATCCCGAGGAACGGGCACTCCAGGAGGAGGACCGCCGCACCCTCGACGACGCGCTGGGCCTTCTGCCCGCCATGGACCGCCAGGCCCTCATCGCCCACGACGTGGAGGGCGTCGAGACGGCGGTCCTCGCCGATCACCTGGGCACCACGCCCGGTGCCATGGCCGTCAGGTTGTCCCGGGCCCGGGCCCGGTTGCGGGTGGAGTACCTCTTGGCCCTGCGGCGGGTGGAGCCACCCAGCCCATCATGCCGGCCGGTCCTCCTGGCCATCTCGACCGGAGACAAGCGTCGGCAGCGGGCGCTACGGATCGGCGAGCACCTCCTGGCCTGTCCGCCCTGCGCGGCCCTCAGCGAGCCACTGGTGCGCCGGCGTCGCCCGCTGGGTGCACTCTGGCCCGTCCTCGGCCTCGACCAGCTCGTACGGTGGTTGCGCCGCAACGCTCGGGAACACCCGGCGCCGGCTGCGATCACCAGCGTGGCGGCGGCCGGTGTTGCCGTCTGGGTCGTCGCCGCCTCGTTTGGTGCTCCTCCGCCGAGCGAGGGGGTGGTGAGCGTGGCTCCGCCTCCGCCCACCCTCTTCGTCCTGGCCGAACCCCCGATCCCCTTCTCGGGTGACGACCCCATGGGCGCCTACGTGGGGATGGTCGTCGAGGCACGGGGCGCCCTGGTGCAGTCGGAGATCGACCGAAGTGGGTTCTGGGTGGGCGACCCCGGGACCGGCCGTGTCTGGGTGGACGTCCACGACGAGACCGTCCCGCCCAACCAGCTCACCCGAGACACACGGGTCGACTTCCAGGCCACGCTGTCGCCCAACACGCAAGAGACCCTCGAGGCGGCCAGCCGAGGTGGAGCGCTCGACCGGGCTCAGCTCGAGGGCCAAGGCCACCACCTCGACGTCCGTGGCGAGACGATCCGAGTCGCCGCCGACTGAGCCGCTGGTGCCGCTCGAGCGGCGCGGCCGGCGAAAGAGCAGGGAGCTCTGGCGCCCGGGCACCGAGCCGCCGGGCTGAGCCAGCCGATCCTGCCACCGGTCGTCGCTGCACCCGCCGTCCGCCGTCTCACGGTGTCGGCGAGGGCCGCGGTCAGGTCCCGAGGTAGGCCGCGAGGTGCTCGCCGGTGAGGGTGGAACGCAGGGCGACGAGCTCGGCGGGGGTGCCCTCGAAGACGATCCGGCCACCGTCGTGGCCGGGGCCGGGGCCGAGGTCGATGATCCAGTCGGCATGGGCCATGACCGCCTGGTGGTGCTCGATGACGATGACCGAGTTGCCGGAGTCGACGAGCCGGTCGAGCAGGCCGAGCAGCTGGTCGACGTCGGCGAGGTGCAGCCCGGTGGTCGGCTCGTCGAGGACGTAGACGCCGCCCTTCCCGGCCATGTGGGTGGCCAGCTTGAGCCGCTGCCGCTCGCCGCCGGACAGCGTGGTGAGCGGCTGGCCGAGGATGAGGTACCCGAGCCCGACATCGGCGAGCCGGTGGAGTAGGGCCACGCTCGGCCTCTTGTTCCTGCGCTCAACCGGTCCGCTGGCGTGAAGGCCGGCGTCGGCTGCTCGCTCATTTTTCCTTGTCGCGTTGCCGTCATCATTGTCGTGGCCATCATCAAGGAAATCTCCCCGGATCAGCGAATGCTCTCATCCTCGGAGTTCGGGCCCGAATGGCCGCTCACCGTCCCGTTCGGCACACTGCGCTGCACGTTGGGAGTGATCACATTCGAGCACGAGGGAACGACGTACGCGGTCAATTCACGTGCTGAGCGGACAGGCTCGTCGAGCCGATCGCCCCGATCCTTGCCGGCCCCTTGGAGATGCCTGACAGCCGCGCGAGCATCGAATCGCTGATCGACGCAGGCAATGATCTTTGCCCAGTGTGAGGGCCAAGGAGGAGGTGACGAGCGGGCCCTCGACGGCGGCGGCACAGCTAGATGAGGAGCGGACCGAGGAGCGGTCCTGCGTGATGACGGGGCCAATGGCGTCGACGTCGAAGGGCGACCGGCAGTCGGTTGAACCCCAGCTGAACTGAAGCTCAGCTCCAGCCCCTCAGGCTGGCGACGCTCCGTAATACCATATATGGCGGTCGCCGCTGGCTCTGACCGGACCCCACTCGTCAGGCCCGGGCGCTCCGATCACTTGCTCGTGCTCGCCTTGACGGCGCGAGAGCCGGCGATCGGTTCTCGTCCCCGGAGTTAGCGCGTGTTCCAGCGTCGCCAAAGCGTTCGTCGCAGCCCTACTGCTCCGGCACGGTGGGCTCGTCGCCCAGCAGGCGGTCCTCGAAGCCGTCGCCCTCTTCCAGGCCCTGCTCACGGCCGCCGATGAAGGTTTGCTCGGGCTCGGCGCCGTGGCCGAGGAGGATGTCGAGGATGTCGTCGTTGGCCCGACCGATGATGTGGGCGCTCATGGGCGGGTCCTTCCCCAGGCCGGCACTTCCTAGACACCCTCGGCGGCGAGGACGGCGTCGACCACGGCGGCGGGGGCGACGGGGTGCTCGGGCGACCTCGACGCCCCCCTGTCACTCTTTCTTGCGAAGGTCTCGTCGAAGTGCCTAGTGCCCCCGTCACGGGGATCGACCTCAGGCGCTACGTAAAGAAAGAAGCGGTCGGGAGATGAGGCGGTCGGTGCCCTCGTAGACCGAGGCGACGTCATCATCGGCGGTGGTGGCGTCGTCCACGTCGGTGGTGTGGCCGGGGGGGGTCATAGCCCGAGGCCAGGTCGATGTCGTGGCCTTGGCGCCGCATCTCCTGTCCCAGCCCGTCGTAAGAGAACGACTCGCTGGAGCTGTGTCCTTGACCTGAGGGTGAGGGTGCGGTATTAATCAGATGATTAAATCATTTGGCTAGGAGGGGCATGGCCAAGTCAGGGCCCAGATCCACCGGCGGGGGCGACGAACGGGGGTCGGCCAGGTGTGAGGGACTGGTTGACGCCGCGTTCGAGACACTGCGCGAGGAGGGCTACGCCCGTACCAGTGCGCGCGCCATCGCCTCACGGGCCGGGTGCAACTCGGCCCTCATCTTCTACTACTTCGATTCCGTGAACGATCTGCTCGTCGAGGCACTGGCCAGGAGCAGCCGCACCCAGCTCGACAAGTACGAGGAGGCACTGGCCGAGGTGAACAGCATCGAGGGGCTGGTCACTTCCGTGCGCAGCCGGCTCCGTGACGACATGGCTTCGGGGCACGTGAAGGTCCTGGCGGAGCTCATCGGTGCCAGCTCCTCCGACGAGCACCTGCGTGCGGCGATCTTCTCCCAGGTGACGCCGTGGATGGCGCTTACGGAGAAGTCCCTCGGTCGCATCCTCTCGGCGAGCGGTTTGGGTCAGCTGGTCCCCCCCAAACAGCTCTCCTTCGTGGTGGTCTCACTGGTTCTCGGCATGGAGCTGCTCGCCGACGTCGCCGGCGACGACGACACGATGGATCAGCTGTTCGAGTCGGCGCACACCTTGGCCGGCCTGCTCAGCGCCTTCGACACCGCCGGTGTAACCGGATGAGCTCCGCCGGGCGCGCTGAGCGGGTCGCAGTGTCATCCGACTCTCGAGTCACGCATCAAGAGGTCCGATCGTGGTAGCGGTGGCTCCCGCATTCACCCTGAACGAAGCGGAACCAGTCCGACGGAGCCTCATCGGTGCACTGCTGGGGTCGCGGCTGGAAGAACTGCCCTCCGTTGTGCAGGCCGTTCATGCAGGTACCGGCGACGTGTCCTGCCAAGGGACCCTCGACGTCCGGCAGGCGGGATCGTGGTTCGGTCGCCTCGTCGCCCGACTGGTGGGCATGCCGGGACCTCGGGGAAACACGTGCGTCACGCTGACGATCGAGCGATCGGCCGTCGGCGACGAGCCCTGCGTGGAACGGTGGCGACGATCCTTCGCAGGTGAGTCACTGGCGTCGATGCACACCACCGATGGCGTCCACCTTCTGGAGCGCATGGGGAGGCTGGAGCTGGGCTTCGAGCTCCACGTCGCCGGAAACCGACTCCTCTTCGGTCACTGCCGCAGCTGGGTGCACGTCGGCTCACGCCAACTGCGCCTTCCGCGGTGGTTGGCGCCGAGGGTCGAGGCGAGCGTCGGTGCCACCCCGTCGGGTGAGCTCCTCGACGTGTCGGTCCGGATCGCCGCCTCTCTCGTGGGTGTCCTCCTGTCCTATGCCGGTGCGCTCGTTCCGAAAGACATGCCATGACTGCGACCCTGTGGCTCCTGGCCGTGCAGGGCGGACTCGGAGCGTTCGACACCCTGTACTTCCATGAGTGGCGAGGTCGCCTCCCGGCGCGCCCCGTGATGCGACCCGAGCTCGCGCTCCACGCCGGGCGGTCGGTCATCTACGGCATCGTCTTCTGCTCAGCGCCGTGGCTGGCATGGACGGGAGGCGCCGGAGTGCTGCTCGCAGGTCTACTGGCAATCGAGGCCGTGGTCACCTTCGCCGACTTCGTCGTGGAGGACCGCGTGCGCGTCGACCTCGGCGGGGTCTTCCCAGGCGAACGGGTCATGCACGGCCTCATGGCGGTCGTCTACGGCGCCTTCCTGGCGGGCTTCGCACCCACCCTCGGTAGCTGGATTGGCGGCGAGGGAACGACTCTCGGCGAAGCGAGCCCGACGCCTCTTCTCGTCGCCCCGACATGCCTCGGCGTCGGATCGCTGCTGTCGGGACTTCGGAACCTGTCAAGCCGTTTGAGACAACTTTCTCTCACAACTTCTGAGCGTCGTCCTCCGTTTCGATCGGCTCGTTGATCCAAGCGACCGTCGGCAGCTCCGGCGGTTCAGGTCGGCGGTGGCGGAATCGGGTCGGGTTGGCGGCGTAAGCTGCATCGAGGGTCTCGACCCGCTTGGTCTGGACCTCAGCGGCGGTCCCGTAGTGGACCGACGCTGGTGTGTGGAAGGCGATGCCCGAGTGCCGGTGCTCGTGGTTGTAGCTCACGAAGAACGTCTCGCAGAACCTCCGGGCGTCTTGGATGGAGCCGAAACGCTCGGGGAAGGTCGGGCAGTACTTGAGCGTCTTGAACTGGCTCTCGCTGAAGGGGTTGTCGTTACTCACATGCGGGCGGCTGTGGCTGCGGCCGATGCCGAGGAAGGCGAGCAGCTCGACCACCGGGTTCGACGTCATCGAGCTGCCCCGGTCGGCGTGCACGCTGAGCTGGCCCGGTGGCACCTGGTGACGGGCGACGGCGTCGGCGATCAGCTCTTTGGCGAGCTCGCCCGACTCGCTGGGCGCCACGCACCAAGCCACGACGTAGCGGCTGAAGATGTCCAACACGACGTAGAGGTCGTAGTACTCGCCTCGCTTGGGGCCCTTCAGCTTGGTGATGTCCCAACTCCACACGACCAGCGGGGCCCGGGCGACGAGCTCTGGGCGGACCCGGGGCGGATGCGTCGCCTGGCGGCGTCGCTCACGGATCTCACCGTTGGCTCGCAGCAGCCGGTAGTACGTCGAGACCGAGGCCAGGTAGCGACCTTCGTCGAGGAGGATGTGGAACACCTGGGCGGGCGAGAGGTCCACGAAGCGAGGCGAGCGCAGCACCTCGAGGATCTCGGCTGCCTCCTCGTCGCTGAGCTTGTTGGGCGGCGCCGGGCGTGGAGCGCTCGACGTCGGCTTCGCCGGCGCCTGGTGGCGGTAGTGGGTGGCCCGAGGGCGTCCCACCGCTGCACACGCCGCCCTGGTCCCGAGCATCGGCTCGATGGCTGCGAAGCAATCGTCGATCACCGCCGCTGCGGCTTCGTCTCGTCGCTCTCGGCCAGCAGCCGCTCCAAGAGCTCCGATGCTTTTCCCTGGATCTCGAGCGCCAGCTTGTGCCTGGCCAAGTCGTTCTCGAGGCGCTCGTTGCGGTGGCGCAGGCGCTCGATCTCCGCCTGCTCGGGCGTGTGCTTCGTCGGGCGGGCCTTGGGAGCCAGCTCTCGGAGCGCGCCCACGTCTCGGGCCCGGCGCCACTCCACGATGTGGGAGGAGTACAGGCCCTCTCGGCGCAACAGCGCACCCTTGGCGCCCGGGTCGCTCAGGCGCTCGTACTCTTCTAGCAAGGCGAGCTTGTAGGCGGCGTCGAAGCGTCGCCGCTTCGGCTTGGCCGAAAGGTCCTCGTCGCCCACAACGCCATCATGGGCGCGGGCGAGCAGATCGTTGGTCATGGTCATGGTCTCAGCGTGGTCCTGTCCTCGCCCTGAGGGGATGGATCGTTATCGCGGGTGTCTCACGTCAGCCTGACACACAGGGCTTCGAGACGCCCTCGTTGCGTGCGGCTTGCGAGCCGCTACCTGGCCGTGGCACCCGAGGGAACACCATCGCCCTGGGCGTGGTCGTTGCGCTGGTTGCGGCCACCCGCCGGCGAACTCGCTCAGGAGCAGCGTGACGCAGTCACCGCCGTGGATCAGCGCCGGCCTGATCCCCACCGACGACGCCACCGGATCGTCTTCGCCGCTGCCGGCGCCTACAACATCGCATGGGGCTTGCTCACCGTGTCCTATCCACAGTGGCTGTTCGACCTGGCAGGCATGCAGCCAGCGAACTACCCGCAGATCTTCGCAACCCTGGGGATGGTGATCGGGCTCTACGGGATCCTCTACCTGGCGATGCCATCTACCCCGAGCACGGATGGCTCTGCGCAGCGGTCGGGATGACCGGCAAGGTCCTCGGCCCAGTCGGTCTCACCGCATTGTTGATCAGCGGGACCTGGCCACTCGCCACAATCGTCATCTGCCTGACCAACGACATCATATGGTGGATCCCTCGGGCAGTATCTGCGCGACGCACGCCCAGCGGGGCTCGTCCACCGCAAAGCAACTGAGTCCAGCCACAGAACGGCAGGGCCGGCGAACGCCGCAGCAGCCTGAGCGCCGGCGACCAGCGTCGGGACGACGAGGACGTGCAGTAGCAGCGGACCGAGATGGCTCACGCAGGTCTCGGCTGGCATCGCGCATCCGCAGCCGGCAACCTCGCCGGTGCCACCGACCGTCTGTTCGCGGTGGCCGGCGGCCACTGCGGACGGCATCGTCCATGGCATGAGCTGCGTCCGTGGAGGCTGGCCACCCGCGCCCGGTCGCTCGGCGCCGGCGCCGTCCGGCTGTTTTAACGTCGTCAGACGTCACTGCCGCTACCGCCCTTCTTGTCGAGAGAGGCTGGTGCCCGGCACCCGCCGGCGCGGGGCCCATGGTGGAATTGAGGGGTGGCCGGCCGGCGCACCAACCTCGCCCTGCTCCTGCTGATCGTGGCCGCGTTCGCCAGTGGGGTGCTGATGTGGGCCGTCGGTTCGGGGTGGGGCCGATGGCCGACGATCATGCACGGCACCGCCGGCATCGCCCTCGTGGTGATGGCCCCTTGGAAGTCCGCCGTCAGCCGTCGGGGGATCAGGCGACGGGGAGCGGCGGCGGCGCTTCCCGCCCTCGGGCTGGCCTCGATGGTCGTGGTCGCCCTCGCCAGCGGCTTCGTCCACCGCGCCGGGGGCAGAGACGCCGGACCCCTGCTGGTCATGCAGCTACACGTCGCTGCCGCCCTGGTCGCCCTCCCCCTGGTGCTGTGGCACGTGGTGTCCCGTCCCGTTCGGCCCCGGGCGGGAGACCTCAGCCGGCGGGCCCTGCTGCGGGGCGCCCTCGTCGCAGCTGGGTCCGCGGCCGTCACGGTCGCCCTTCCCCATGCCGGCCGAGCCGTGACGCGCTCACTCGAGCGGGGTTCGTTCCGGCCTTCGGCCATGCCCGTCACTCAGTGGCTCACCGACGGGATCCCGACGATCAACGGCGACGCCTGGCGAGTGCGGGTGGGCGATCGGCTGTGGTCACGGGAGGAGCTCGAGCAGCTCGGTCACGACCAGGTGGTCGCCACGCTCGATTGCACCGGTGGCTGGTACGCCCACCAGCGGTGGGGCGGCGTGCGACTGGATCGGCTGCTGGCCGCCTCCGGCGCTCCCGTCGGCGGCAGCATCGTGGTGCGATCGGTGACGGGGTACAGCCGCCGGTTCCCGAGGCGTGATGCCGGGGTGCTGGTCCTCGCCACGACCGTCGAGGGCAAGCCGCTGTCCGCCGGGCACGGCTCTCCGGCCCGCCTGGTCGCCCCCAACCGGCGGGGGTTCTGGTGGGTCAAGTGGGTGAGGGAGATCGAGGTCGACGACCGGCCGTGGTGGCGGCAGCCGCCGTTCCCGCTCGCCTGAACGGCCTCCGGTGGTCTGGCCAGTAGAACCTGTCGTGCCGCTCGGGAAGGGGCCAGCAGCGGAGCACGACGGGCGGCGTGGCGACACCGACGAGGACTGATTGTTCCTGCGCGCTGTTGCCGCCGGAGTAGCCCTGGTCGTTCGTCAACGCCGCCGGCCTAGTACGAGCGTGACCGGCGAAGCAGCCGCGGCGGCGCTCGGCGGGTCGGCGCCACCGTCAGCGCGTCAAGGCCGTCGCCGGCAGGCGGGGCTCGTCAGAAGCGAGCTCGTCACCGTGGCGGTGTGCCAGCTTCCATTCGCCTTCCTCACGCCGGAAGATCTGGGTGACCCGTAGCGTGTACGCCTTGGCCACACCGTTTACCGATGCCGACGTGCGCTCGTAGGTGACGGTGTAGGCCAGGTCACCGCTCGCTCCGGCGGCGACGAGGTCGATGTCGCCGGACTCGCAGTCCGAGAACCGCCCCGCCAGAGCGTGAAACAGCGGGTTCAGGTCGTCCCAGCCCGCCTTCGAAACCCATGCGCCGAACACCGTCACGGGATCGTGTTGCGACCACATGGCGAGCCATGGCTCGACGTCGCCGTTGTGGAGCGCAGTCTCCGCCTTTATGAACCGCGGCATCGTGCCCGCCAGGAACTCCTCGACGTCGTTCATCACGTCCCCCTCCCCATTGTTATCCGAGCTATACTCGGTTAGCCGGAGCGACACTAGGATGAAATGCCTGAGCCCGTCAAGACCCGCCGCTACCAGTCACCCCTCCGCCAAGACCAGGCGGCCCTGACCCGCCAACGGATCCTCGATGCTGCTGGAGAGCTGTTCGTTCGCCAGGGCTACGGGACGACCTCGATCCGTCAGATCGCCGAGACCGCAGCGGTGGCACCGGACACCGTGTACGCCACCTTCGGCAGCAAGGCTCGACTGCTGAGTGCGGTACTCGACGTCCGCCTCGCTCCTGGCGGCGAGGCGAGCATCCTCGACCGGCCCGAAGTGCGCCGCCTCCGTGAGGAGCGCGACCCGCGGCAGTTCCTGGAGGCTTTCTCGCGCGACTACGCCGCCATGTCCGAACGCGTCCCGTCCCGCCTCGGAGGTCCTGCGAACGGCGAAGGCCGTCGAACCGGAGATGGCCGTCGTGCGAGAGGAGATCGAGGGCAACCGGTTCCAGTTCATGCGCACCGTCGTCGAATGGCTCGCGGACATCACGACGCTGCGCACTTCCGTCGAGCGGGCCGCCCAGATCGTGTGGACGCTGGCTAGCCCAGACGTCGGGCGGATGTTGTGCGACGTCCAGGGCTGGACGTCGGACGAGTACGCCGCCTGGCTGGAGGAAACGCTCTCTGAGACGCTCCTGCCTGACCCGTGAGGAGCAGAACTCGATGTTCCGCCGGTACATCGCCTGGCGCAACCGCCACACCGACAATGAATAACTTCGTGATGTTTCAATCCGCGCTAAGGTTGCCTGACGCGGCACTAGTACCAGGCCCACCGGCGAGCCGGTGCGGCAGTAGCATCTAGCGAGTGGAGCCAGAACTGGCGCCTCGGCTGGCACCGCCCTCACCGCCAGCGCCACCTGCGCCGCCGACGATTGCGTCTCCGCCCCCACATGGTCCTCCGTCCGGCGAAGGCCCCAACTGGCCAGTTGCAGACGCCGTCAAGCGGGTCGCGGACCATTTCCGCATCGGCAGGTGGTCCTTCTCGGCCAAGCGACAAGGCACGGGACCAGACAGCATCGGCGGCTGGAGCATGTCTATCGAACCCCCCGCTGGAGTTCCCGCAGCGGCTCTCCAGCTGCAATCGAACGTCCACGAGGACCAGTTCGCGCTGGAAGTGCTTGGCTGGGGGACGTTCGCATGGTCTACGCCAGCATCCAGCGAAGCGGCCGATGCCCTTGTCGCAATGACCGGGCAGGTGCTCGACGGGCGATTGTTCGACCCTACGCTGGCTCGCCTATCCGGGATCTACGAAGTGCAGGAGGAGCAGGCGTATTCGACAGTCGCCTCGCCGCGGCGGACGAACTCCTGGGCTGACAGGCCAGCTGCGTACCCGCCGTCGCCATGGCCGAAGGAGTTCGTTGACCGCTTCCCCGATTGGCGCGCGTAGCCGGTGTCAACGAGCCTGAGCGACGGACCTCCTTACGTTCTGCTAGCGGCGTGCCCGAATGGGCGATCCTCGCCGTGACCCACCGAGCGGTGTCCCAGAATGTCGCCGCCGACCGGGATGTCACTGCCACCAGTTGCCCGGGTCGAGGGCGCACGTGGATGTCCCGAGTTCCGTGGAACTTCGGTGCGGCCGGTGATGCTCAGGCAGCTACTTCTTCATCATCGCATGGTGGTGTGACAGCTCGGTTGACGTGAGCTTCGAGCGCGGCGCACAGGGCAGGCAGGTGGAGGCAGCCGTTGACCCGGCGGACACTGCTTGGCCGCCTCGCCCATGCCGGCGGCACACCACCGCCAGCGGCCATCTGCCCGTCCCGCCAGCGCTTCACGTTCGTCGAAATGGTCCCGGCAGACTCAATCATCGACTCAACGGCGTTGGTAGGATGAAGGGTTCGGCCAGCGTGGGCGGGACACCGAGATGCGGGACGGTCAGGGTCTCGTAGAGGCCTTCCCGCAGACTCCCGGCTGCGCCGGGGTGGCTCTTGGGCACTTCATCTTGGCGGCCGCCACTCGACGGTTGCCGGGCAACTGACGAACACCGACGTCAGGCGAGCGCCGTACCCCCGGTCGCCTCTCAGCGGTTACTTCTTGAACACGTCCTTGATCTTCTCGCCGACGTCCTTCAGCCCGGCCTTCTTCTGGTCGGCCCTGCCCTCGGCCTCGAGGCCCCGGTCGTCGGTGGCCCTGCCTCCGGCCACCTTGCCCTTGCCCTTGAACTCCTGGGCCTTGTTGGAAACCTTGTCCTTGAATCCCACGATCGGTCCCTCCTCGCGTCGTTCTGGTCCTCAGCCTTACCCGCTACCACGGCTTCGGATGCTGTTCGCCCACTACGGGGCGGTCATTGTCACCGGGGGCGGTACTCGCACTACTTTTGGCCGCGACCGTCGGCGCGCCCTCGACAGTGCCCGATGGCCGAGAGCGTTGGCTTCGCCGCTGAGCGAGGCACCACGTTGCGGATCCTCGGCTCCGACCTGGTCCTTGCGCCCGTCGTCGACGCCGATGGCGGAGCTGCCGGCGGCGCCATCGGCGACCGGTCCTTCGCGGCGACTTCCGCCGAATCGCGGACCGGCGCCTTCGTCGAGGGGCTGGGCCGCTCCGGGGTCTCCGCCGCGGCCAACCACCTCCCGGGGCCGGTGAGCTGGCCGACAGCCATGACGGCCCCGTCGCCTTCGAAGCACCGCTCGATGAGTGGTGCGAGCTGCAGGCACCGCGTCGCTCGTCGCCGGAGCCGACCTCGTGCTCGCCACCCCTGGTCAGGAAGCGCCAGCCATGCGTGACGCCCGTCGTCGACGCCGTGGGCGACGGCCGAATTTCGGAGGCCCGACTCGACGAAGCGGTGGTCCGAGCGCTGGCACTGCGGGGCAAAGACCCGGCCACCATGATCTGCCCGTGAGCGGCGGTGGCCGGGCCCGTGCCGAATCGAATCGCAGGAAAGGCCGGCGTCTCGCTCCGGCACCGGCGTTGGGTCCCGTTGCAGGGAACACCGCTGCGACGCGCCGGGTAGGACCGGGGCATGACAGAGAAGACGTCGGAGGTACGTTGCGGCGAGCTCAGCTTTCCCGTGCGCAGCGCAGGACCCTACGGCGGCGAGCCGGTCATCTTTTTGCACGGATTTCCGCAGACCTCGGCAATGTGGTCGCCGTATCTCGCCCGCCTCTCCGCCGCCGGCTTCCTCGCCATCGCACCCGACCAACGGGGTTACGCGGCGACGGCCCGGCCGATCGCAGTGGACCAGTACGCCATCGATCTCCTCGTCGCCGACGTCCTGGGCATCGCCGACGGCCTCGGCGTCAACCGCTTCCATCTCGTCGGCCACGACTGGGGCGGCGTGGTCGGGTGGGCCTTGGCATCGGCCCATCCCGATCGGCTCCGCAGCCTGACGTCGGTGTCGACGCCGCACCCCCGCGCGTTCGCGTCGTCCTTGTGGCGCAGCTCGCAGTTGGCCCGGTCTTGGTATTTGGGGTTCTTCCAGGTTCCGAAGGTCTCCGAGCGACTCCTGACCACCCGCAACGGCGCGCTCCTGCGGCGCGTGCTCCGGGACTCGGGCCTGCCCGACACCGAGGCCGACTCCTACGCCGACACCATGCTCCAGCCGGGGGCGATGACGGCGGCCATCAACTACTACCGGGCCTTACGCCCCGCACGGACCTTCGCCGTCGGACGGATCACCGTGCCGACGCTGTACGTGTGGAGCACGAACGACATCGCCCTCGGCCGGGTCGCAGCACGGGCCACTGGGGACGAGGTCGACGCGGCCTACCGCTTCGAGGTGCTGGACGGGGCGAGCCACTGGATCCCCGAGACTCGGGTCGAGGAACTGACTGCGCTCGTTCTGGACCACGTCCGCACCCACGCAGCATCGTCGAGGAGGTAGGCGTGGCGAAGTACCTCGAACCGAGACGGCACACCGACGACGACGCCCTCTCAGCCTACGGCGTTCGCCAGGCGTTGGGGATCGACGCAGGGCTCCAGGGCGACTACGACGTGGCGGTGTCCGATGAGCCTCAGCGGTCAACGCAGACCCTGGCGTGCTTCCTGGCTGCTCTAGGCAGAAGGTGCCCGGCGGCTTGGTGGTGGAAGAGGGGCCTGCGCTCCAAGACCGAGGAACGTTGGAAAGCCGCCTACCAAGAAGCCGGGAGCGGAGTACTGCACTCCCTGCGCTCCGCCGATCTGGAGCTGGTGGAGCAGGACTCGACGACGCTCGGCCCTGCTCTGCGTGGGTTGCTCGACATCGATGATCACGTACTCGCTCCCCTCGACGCGCTGGGCACAAATCTGTCGAGGCCGATCGCCGGGAGGTTCATCGCCGTCGTTGCTCGCAGCGCGACCGCCGCCAACTGGGGATGGAGCCGCTCGGTAAGGTCGTGGATCGTCCCGCCGGTGTGCACGTTGGTGGTACCCCGCACGGCCAGCACCTCGCCGGCAGCCAAGACGCTGTGTCGATGTCCCAGCCCTAGGCCGAACGACGTCGACGGTCGTCTCGACGATGGGACCCGGGACACGCCAGCGGTGGCCTGAGCGCACGCCTCACCGAGGGCTCGATCAGCCCGATCACAGGGTGCCGACCGTTCCCGACCACCGCCGGAGACCTCCTCACCGAGGCCGCCACCACCTCGGAGGCGATCCCGACGATGTGCAGGTCTTCGCCGTCGCAGTGTCGCTCGAGAACCACCTCGGCCACACCGCCCGGCTCCCGGACGCGGCCTGCGGTCGCCCGAGTCGCGCCGCCGCCGGTTGTGGCGGGCGGGAAGCTTTGAGTGGGCCGAAACCCGATTCTTCGCTTCTTGTTCTCCGTCAGGCCACGCTGCGGCCACGTCGACTTCCCCCGGAGCCGCGAAATTGGTGCCACAACCCCCTACCAGGAGGCACGTATGTCGACGATGGACAGGCGAACGTTCTTGCGGCGCTCCGCCGTGCTCGGCGCCAGCAGCCTCGCCGTCGGTGGACCCCTGCAGGCGCTGGCCATGCGCACCGCGGCGGGACAGTCGCCCAGCGCCTCGCTGGGGTATGGACCACTTGTCCTCAAGGGCGACCTGTGGCTTCCGCCAGAGTTCAACTATCAGACCATCGACCGCCAGGGCATCCCCATGCGCGACGGCCGCCCCACCCCGGGCATCTTCGACGCCATGGGCGCCTTTCCTGACGTCGGTGGCGGGATCGGCGGCCGCACCGACCGCACGATCCTGATCCGCAACCACGAGAACCGCGAGCGCCCAGGCGAGATCAAGGTGATCACCGGTCCCGGGCTCGAGTACGACGAGACGGCGTTCGGCGGCAACACCAAGATCGTCGTCGAGCGGCGCAAGACCGGCGACCGTGATCCCGTCACCGGGCTGGAACTGTTCGAGTACACGGTGGTCGACCGGTTCGCCATCCTCGGTGGAACCTCGACCAACTGCGCCGGCGGCGAGCTGCCCTTCAAGGGGTGGATCACCTGCGAGGAGGTGGTCAAGCGCAGCCCGAACGGCAAGAAGCACGGGTACAACTTCGAGGTCGGCGCGATGTCGGACGTTCCGGTGGTCGCCGTGCCCATCCCCCAGATGGGCCGCTTCGTGCACGAGGCCACCGTGTGGCGCTCCGGGATCCTGTATCAGACTGAGGACCGCAGCCTGCAGCCGGATCCTGTCCTGGGGACGATTGGCTCGTGTCTGTACCGCTATGTCCCGGACCAGCGGGTCGGTCAGTCCGGCACCCTGGCGGAGACCACGGGGCCGCTGCAGGCGTTGGCCGTCAAGGGCCAGCCGCACATGAACATGGACGCGGTGGTGACCCCGGGGGCGTCGTTCCCTGTCGAGTGGGTGCCGGTCCCTGAGCCGGACCACGACGACGACACCGACAACCGCCGGGACCGGGCTCCGGGGTTCACGCCCACTCGCATCCAGGCCCAGGACAACGGCGCCGCCTACTTCGACCGCCAGGAGGGCATGTGGGCTTCCTCCCAGGGCGGCGGGTTCAAGGTCTACTTCGACTGCACGACCGGCGGCCCGCAGAACCTCGGTCAGGTCTGGGAGTACGACCCGGGGCGGGAGGTTCTGACGCTCGTGTACATCTCGACGAATGGCAACGACCTGCAAAATCCCGACAACGTCACGATCGTTCCGCAGACCCAGGACATCTTCCTGTGCGAGGACAGCCCCGGTGAGCAGTTCATCCGCGGCGTCACGCAGGACGGCGAGATCTACAACTTCGCCAAGACCCAGACCAACGACACCGAGTTCTGCGGCGCCTGCTTCGACCCGGACGGCCAGACGCTGTACGTCAACCAGCAGGGTGAGCGCGGCGGACTGGTGGAGGGGCCACCAGGTGGTCAGGCGGTGACCTATGCCATCTACGGTCCGTTCGAGAAGCGCGCCGGGGCAAACAACAAGAACTTCGGCAACTGGCGCGCCTCTTGCCCGGGCAGCGCCGCAACCGGAACCGAGCGGCGCCACGAACGGCACATCGGTCGCCCCTCGACAGCGCTCCCAGTGCGGGCCATCGCGATGCGCTGAGCGGCTATCGGCCAGTATTGGTCCATGCCGACACTCGTGGTCCTCGATCAGGGCCAGCCGATCTCCATCTCCTTCGACGACCTTCTGAAGTATCACGGCAGGAGTTCGATCGCCGGCGTCGCTCACGCCTGCAAGGTGATGGGCGCGCCTTCCCCCTGCTGTCCCCTGGTCAACCGCCGGAGCGCTACGACATCACCGTCCAGAGCGGATTCCCCGGCGGAGGGGCCCGCGACGCCTTCGAGATGGTCACCCGTGCGGTGACCGGGGACCGCTACGCGGTTGCGCCCGAACTTGCCGGACCTGAGGCTCCCGAGGCTCCCGGGGGCCGATTCTTCTTCCGCCTCGGCTACCGGGGAACCGTGGTCGACCTGGCGTTGCGCCAGGGCCTCGTATCGGAGGAGTTCCTCCGATTGGCCTGCAGGGAAGCGCCGACGGCCGCCGAAGCCGACCGCGCCCAGCAGCTCAAGGAAGAGATGGCGGACCGACTCCTGAACCTGGCCCCGGGCGAGGTCTACGACGCCGAGTTGACGTCGGGACCCCCGGCGTGAGGGGTCATCCTCCGCAGGACGCACGAACCGGGTGTTCGCTGCTCTAGGCGTCGACCGTAGTACCCAGGTTCCCTGCGAGAAGATCCCCAAGGTCCGTCCCCCGCTGGGCCATCGGACCGCCCTGATTGCGCTCGGCCACGAGAGCGGCCAGGCCTTGCTGGTGACGTGCTTCCGAAGGCCGTCGTCGCCCATGGTGTTCCGGCCCAGATGCCGTCGGACAACGCTGCGGTGCTCACCGGCATCCCCCGAGGCGGCGGGAGGGTGGCACTCGAGCTCGAGCTCATCGCCCTCAGCGTCGGCTTCCGCCACTCCCGGCCGTACCACCCACAGACGTGCGGGAAGGTAGAGCGCTTCCACCAGACCCTCAAACGATGGCTGGCCCGCCAGCACCGGGCCGAGAGGCTGCGGGCCTCCTGGGCCTGCTCGACGCCTTCGGGGAGTTCCAAAATCGACAGCTGGCCACAGCGTGCGTTCGGCCGTCGCAGTCCCGCCGACGCCTTCGCTGCCCGCCCGAAGGCG
Source organism: Acidimicrobiales bacterium (assembly GCA_030446545.1). Classification (GTDB taxonomy): domain Bacteria; phylum Actinomycetota; class Acidimicrobiia; order Acidimicrobiales; family CADCSY01; genus JADDRA01. Next base: position 70,613 of record JAUJNB010000001.1, read on the forward strand.
GTCCCGCTCGGTACGCCCATCCAAGACGGCCACTTCAGGGTCCGCCGAGACTGCGTGCGGCCGGCGAATCCGTCACCCTGCGCCACAACAGCAAGCTCCACCATATCGCTGTCGACCGGCGCCACACCGGCGAGCCCGCCTTGTGCTCGTCCACGATCTCGAGATCCGAGTCCTGTCCGAGAGGGGCGACCTCCTGCGCGCCCTGACCCTCGACCCAAGCCGCGACCACCAGCCACAGCCGAGACCGTGAAGGAACGTTGCGAGACACCTGTGCACGATGCCCGCGACACCACCTTGGAGCGGGCGCCGGGAATCGAATCTGAGACCCTCACCCTAAGTTTGATGAAGGCCCCGCTGGCGACCGGTGGAGCCGCGAAGTGCTGGTCAGAGCATTGCGCCTCCCGCTTGAGAACGCCGAACCGCTGGAGTCGGCCCCATTGGAGTAGCAAGCGGAGTAGCAAGCGGGTAGCAGGAAGCCGTACCCGCCCGGATGTGGCGTCTTAGGGTGCGTTAGAGTGGCGTTATGACCGAAGCGGGAATTCGGGAGCTCCGGAACCACTTGAGCCGCTATCTCGAGCGGGTCCAGGCAGGCGAGGAGATCGTGGTCACCGACCGCGGACGTGCGATCGCCCGGGTGCTGCCCATCGGCGGTGAGCGGACCATCGACCGGTTGATCCGGGAAGGGCGCGTCACGCCGGCGAAACAGCGGAAGCGGACGCTGCCCACGCCGCTCGAGACCACGGGAACCGTGTCCGACCTCATCGCCGAACAGCGGCGTTGATCGCCTACTTCGACACCTCGGCCATCGTCCCGCTGCTCGTCGACGAGGGTGGCACGATCGCGGCCCGGGAGATCTGGCTCGGTGCCGACCGCCTGGCGAGCGTCCGCCTGGCACGGGTCGAAGCCCGGGCTGGCCTCGCACAAGCGTCACGCACGGGCAGGATCTCTCCCGAGCACCTCCGGTCCTCGACGCAGGACCTGGAAGGTCTCTTCGTCCAGCTCGACCTCGTCGACGTGGACGATGCCCTCGTGCGCCAAGCCGCTGAGCTGGCCGAGGCGCAGGCGCTGCGGGCCTACGACGCCGTCCACCTTGCTGCCGCCCTGGCGGTGATCGAGCCCGACCTCGTCCTCGTCGCCGGTGATCGAGCGTTGCTCACGGCCGCCGAGTCGGTCGGCGTGATGGTCGCCGCCGTCGGATGAACCCGTCGCTCACGCGCTTCTTCCAGTATCGAATGCCCGCCGCACCGGGCGGGAGATTCGGTCGATGCTCAGACGCCGGCCACCCGTCCGCGATTGGTCGAGAGAGCGGCGCAGGCCGCAGGAAGATGGACGCGGAGCGCCAGCGGAGCCTCGACGACCCTTGAGCGACGACGGCTGGGGCCACACGGCATTGCGCATTTTGCCGCCCCGGCCGGTCCTACGGCTCCAGGCGTTGACCCGGCGGTTCGGAGGTGTCCTAGCGTGGTCGGGTGCCTGTTCGGCCCGGGGTTCCCGACACCGTGCTGGCCGCGGTGCGCCGCTACTGCGAGAACAAGGTCCCCGCTCAGCACCGCGACGAACTACGCGTCGAGTGCGCAGCGCGAGGCAAGAGCATCACCATCTTCGAGCGTCGCCCGCCCTGGCATCCCAACCTGGGCCTGACTGGACGCGCCAGCCCGTGGCCCAACTCCGCTACGACCCCAGCGACCATCACTGGCGGCTCTACGCCGCCGACCGCAACAGCCGCTGGCACTACTACGACATGACCGAGCCCACGCCACGACCCGGCGAGCTCCTCAAGGAAATCGACGACGACCCCACCGGAATCTTCTGGGGATAACGTCGCGATCGGCCACGCCATAGATCACCTACTCCACCACGGCGCCGGGCCGTCTCGGCCCGCACCTTGTAGGGCAGTTCAGTAGCAAGAACCCGCCCCCTGTCGCCCTGGCGGTATCGCGCGTTGCCGTGACGCCGTCTTCACCAGCGGATTGCTCCTGCGACAACGTGGGCAGAGTCCCGCTCGACAACACGCAGCTCCTGCATCTCGCAGGCCCGCCGTGCGCCGCTGGCAGTCGGCTGTAGACGCAATCATCTCCCTCCTGGCCGAAGAGGCACCTCGAGGCTCGACAAGGTTCGGGAGGGCCGGCGACGTTACCTCGCACCGCCGTCAGGAGTCCGACATGTCGCTGCCAGCGCTGTACCTGGAGGGGCTCATGCAGCGCTCCCTCCGTGGTAGCGCCGAGCTCAACGCTTACAAGCTGGGTCTCATCGAGGCGCTGTTGAAGGACATCCTTCGTACAGCCGCTACAACCGAAGCCGGCGACGCGGTGCAGGCCAGCGTCCGTACCGCCATCGAGGTGGCCCGCTGGCAGCCGCCCGGCGGGGGCAGCCGTGCCGGCGACGGGCCCAGCGGCAACCCAGGCTCGCGACAGGCACACTGGATCGGTGATCAGCGCTAAGCGCATCGGCGCTGGTCCCGGTCAGGATCAGAAGCGGCCCAATGATCCCGAGATAGAGCCGAGCGGTCTGGCGTCGTCGCTCCGCCGCCAGTCCTGCAGCAAGAGCGACGAGGTCGCCGTCAGCCACGGCGCGGCCCTGGAAACGGCTTCGTTGATCGCTTCGCGTTGCTGCCATGGGAGCGCCTCGATCGGGGCGTTCAACTCTCACCGCATGGCACGCTGCAGTACCTGCGCGATGCCCAAGGTCGTCCAAGGGCTGCGGCCTAGTCAGGGCCAGCACGGTGGGGCCAGTCCTACTTGACACAGCGCCGGTGAGCTCTCGGGAGGCTCTCCAGGGTCAGGAAAACGGAACATCGGGACGAGATTCGAGGGTCTCCCCGTGCCTTGAACGGAGGTTCGCAACTCCACTCCGGTCGCGAGACCGCTCGGCCGACGGGACGCACTGACGGAAGCCGTGCGACGCCGAACACTCAAGCGTCGCTCCCAGCTCACATTCGACTGCGACCGGAGATGCACAACTATGCCAACGACCAAGGTGGCGACGGGACACGAAGGCGCTCACGCCGTACACGGCAATCCCTCTATCTGGCGCGAGCCTGAAGGCAAAGCCGATCCCGAAGACTGCAGTGAACGTCGACCAGTCCATCCAGCATTGGGCCTCTGCCTCCCGTCCGATCTCCCCTTCCCGGGTCGAGGGCGGGGGCCCGCATCAATGACTGGTCGTGCCGCGCCGGGACTCCAGAGATGCCGGCACCAGCCGCTCGGCGAACAGCCCGGTGGCGAAGGAGTAGACGGTTTTGTGCAACATATCTACCATCTGCTCTTGCCGAGGCCAGGAGCGGGGAGGTGCGCCGACACCGGTGGCGTTCTCCACGGTCTGGTCGGTGGCCAGGCGGACGACGGTGTGGGCGAGGTGAGCACGCGGACCGCGCAGCCCGATCGCCGCCCAGACGCCGCGCAGCCCTCCGAGGAGAACCCCCGTGCCCCAGTGCATCGCGTGGTTCCACAGCGGAGACCGGACGGTGTCGTCGGGGTGCCTGCCCAACAGGGTCATGAGGGCCCGTCCGGGAACGTAGGAGTTCGGCCGATGGGTGAACGACTGCTCGATCTTCTCCGCCGCCGTCATGACCGCAGCACCGAGCACCCCGGCTCCGGCGCCCCGTAACGCCGCCGAAGCCAACTGCCGACGGCGTCCCTTCGTCGTGCTCATCATGATCTCCCGTCTCTGGTGATGCCGTCGTGCTCCGACGATTGGGTCGAGCGCTCCTTCGCGCTCGGGTTCCCCGGTGCCAGGGAGCGTTGTCTGCCGCCAGCCGGGGTCGGTGCTCCGCGTCCGTTACCCGCCGAGCGACGGAACGAAGCGCTCCCGGCCACACCGAAGGCCGCGTTCCTGCGTCACAGGGGATACCAGCGCACCGTTGACGACGGGCGCCAGCCCTCCGATCACCATCTCATGCCGCTCGAAACGCCCGCTGACACCGGGTCGGGTCGGTGCTGGTTCGCACTGACACCGCCACCGGCCGGAGGCGCTCCAGGTGGATCAGGTCAAGGAGGTGGGTACTTTCGCTGGCCATGACCTGCACCTTCTTGGAGCGGACGACGGGATTCGAACCCGCGACCCTCACCTTGGCAAGGTGATGCTCTACCACTGAGCCACGTCCGCGTGGGCTGCCGAGCCTACCAACTCACGCCGGGGCCGTCAGCCCGACGGCTCGGGCGGTCGCAGGTCGATGCGCAGCACCAGCACACCGTCCTCCAGGGCGCCGGTTGCGTCGCCGATCATGGCGTAGTCCTGGAAGTCCCGCTGAGCCTGGTCGATGAACTGCTGGCGCTCAGGTCCGCCCACCGGTGGGAGGGTGCGGTGCTTCACCGCCTTGGCCCGCTCCCGGAACCGTTGGATCATCCCTTCGATGTCGAGCTCCTCGGCCATTCCCGCACCCTACGGCAGCGCCGAGCCAGACAGAGCGATCAGGCGACGAAGCGGTCGGGAGGTTGGGTCGATCGCACGTAGCGGACGGTCAGGGCCGAGAGCCCGAGGGCCACGGCCAGCAGACCGGCGATGATGAGGGCGACGATGCGGCCGGCGCTCAGCCCCGAGTTGCTGGAGGCCTGCGTCATGGTCAGGTCACCGGTCGTGGGGGTGGTCGTGTCCCCGGGGAAGCCACCGGCCCCCGTGGTGGTCGGTCGCGACGAGGTGGGCGTGGTCGTGTCGACCGCTTCGGTGGTCGTGGTGGCGGGCCGGCGGGTGGTCGTGGTCGACGGGCGGCTCGAGCCCGATCCGCCCGTGGTGGCGGTGCGGCCCGAGCCGGACGTGGTCGGCGTCGTCGGCGGAACGCCGGTCGTCGGGCTGCTGGGGGACGTGGTGGTCGGCTCCGCTTGGGTGGTGGTGGGAGCGGGTGGGCTGGTCGTCGTGGTGGGATCGAGGACGACGAGTTGCGCGTCGGCCGGGGCCAACGCCGTTCCCATCAGGACCACGGTCACCAGGCAGACCACGGCCGCTGCTCGTTGGCGGACTCCCACCCAGGGCATGGTAGGAGCTGCGCGCTACCGCTGGTGACGGGGGCAGGACCACGAGGTCCGGCCCCCGACGGTGCGACGCTGCAACGGGGTGCCGTCGCGGGGGCAAGGACCCCCCCTCGACCGCATCGGCTGCAGGACTCCGGTGTGGCTGCCCCCCTGGGCCAGGAACGACTCGAGGGTGGTCCGCAGGTGGCGGTGCAGCCGTCGGGCCTCGGCGGGCGAGAGCGATCCGGCGGCGCGGGCCGGGTCGAGCCCGGCCTGGAACAGGACCTCGTCGGCGATGAGGTTGCCCACCCCGGCCAGGCGCGACTGGTCCAGAAGACGGGCTTTCAAGGGAGCGGTGCTGCCGGCCAACAGCCTGCGCAAGCCCGAAGGGGTCACCGACAAGGCGTCCACGCCGAGGCGGGACTCGTCGGGGTCGAGGAACACCCCGCCCAGACGACGGGGGTCCCGCACGACCAGGCCGCCGCCGTCGGCGAAGACCAGACCGAGCCGGTCCCACGCCGGCTCCTCCCGCGGGCTCGAGTACTCCAGGTGTTCGACCCCGGCCGAGCCATCCACCACGAGCCGTCCCGTCATGCCGAAGTGCAGTCCCACCACCGAGCCGCCGTCACTGTCGAGCAGGAGGAGCTTGCCGATGCGGCGGGCTGCGGTGAAGGAGTGTCCGACGAGGGCTGCGGCCAACATCGGGGCCGACAGCCCGGCCTTGAGGTACCAGGCGTCGGGGGCCCGGACCTCGGTCACCTCCCGGTGCAGGCCCCGCCGGGCCAACCGGCGGTAGTACTCGACCTCGGGCAGCTCGGGCAGCGGCCGGGTCCTTAGTCCTGGTGGCCCTGGGCCACGCGCCCGAGGGCGGCACCGATGTCGGCCAGGACGTCGTCCGGGTGCTCCAGGCCGACGGACAGCCGGACCAGGCCGTCGCCGATGCCCATGGCTGCCCGCTCCTCGGGAGTGAGGTTGGCGGCGGTGGTCGACGCCGGGTGGGTCACCAGGGTCTCGGGCCCACCGAGCGAGGTGGCCAGGTGGGCGAGGGAGACGGCCTCGACAAAGCACCGACCGGCCTCCCAGCCCCCGACCAGGTCGAAGCTGAGCATGCTCCCACCGTGGGCCATCTGGCGCTGGGCCAGGGAACGCTGCGGATGGGAGTCGAGCCCGGGATAGCGCACCTGGAGCACCGCCGGATGTCCTTCCAGGAAATCGGCCACCCGCTGGGCCGTCTCGGCCTGCTGGCGCACCCGGACCGGCAGGGTCCGCAGGCCCCGCAGGGCGTTGTGGGCGTCGTAGGGCGAGGCCACTGCACCGTGCACGGTGTGGTAGTTCCAGATCCACCCCACCAGGTCTTCGGGGCCGGCGATGACCCCGAGGGTGGCGTCGTTGTGGCCGGCCAGGCCCTTGGTGGCCGAGTGGAGCACGAGATCGCACCCGTGCTCGAGCGGACGCTGCACGAGGGGTCCGGCGAAGGTGGAGTCGACCACCCGCAGCGGCCCGGTGATCGACCCCAGGACGTCGAGATCGACCAGCTGCATGCCGGGGTTGGCCGGCGTCTCCACGAAGACCAGCACGGTGCGTCCGGGGATGACGGCGGCCACCAGGGCCTCGGCATCGGTGGCGTCGACCGAGGTGACCTCGATCCCGAACCGGGGGCAGATGCCCTCGAACAGCAGGGAGGTGGAGGAGTAGAGCTGGCGTTGGGCCACGACATGGTCGCCCTGGGAGCACAGGGCCAGCACCACCGAGGAGATCGCCCCCATCCCCGAGGCGAAGGCCTGGGCCGACTCGGCTCCTTCCAACTCGGCCACCGCCTCCTCGAAGGCCCGGACCGTGGGGTTGCCGTAGCGGCTGTAGAAGGCGGTGGGGCGCAACGACGTGGCCAGACGCAGGCTCTCGGCCACGGTGGGGGTCTCGAAGGTGCTCGAGGGCCAGAGCGGAGCCACCAGCGACGTGCCGTTCTGGCCTCGCCCGGCGACGATGGCCCGGGTCTCGATCCGGTACGACGCGGGCGCCGGCGTCTCGGGCCCGGTCGCCTCCGAGGCCGACTCCTCGGACCGGTCAGCCATGGCCCGGACCAGCCTTGTCCACGTCGGAGAGGAACTGGGCCAGGGGTGGCCCGAGCTGGTCGAGGTCGATGATGAAGGCGTCGTGGCCGTGGCGGCTGTCGATCTCCACGTAGTCGCACGGGATGCCCCGTTGGGCCAGGACCTCGCACACCAGTCGCTGCTGGTAGGTGGGGTAGAGGGTGTCCGACGAGATGCCCACCACCAGCGTCGGCGCCGAGATGCGGTCCAGGGCCTCCTCGATCCCCCCCCGTCCCCGAGCCAGGTCATGGAGGTCCATGGCCTTGGTCAGGTGGAGGTAGGAGTTGGCGTCGAAGCGCCGGGCCAGCTTGGTCCCGTGGTACTCGAGGTAGCGCTCCACCTGGAAGCGCTGCCACAGCGAGAAGCCGTCGAGGGGCTCGACCACCTCCCGTCCGAAGCGGTCGGTGAACACGTCGTCGCTGCGGTAGGTGATCTGGGCGATGCTGCGGGCGATGGAGAGCCCCTCGGTGGGACCGTCGCCCGGCCCGGCGTCGTAGTAGTCGCCCCCCCGCCAGCGAGGGTCGAGGCGGATGGCCTTGCGCCCGGCGCTGCCAAAGGCGATCTGCTGGGCGCTGGCCGCGGCGGCGGTGGCGATGGAGACGAGTGAGCGCACCCGCTCGGGGAACATCACCCCCCACTCCAGGACCTGCATGCCCCCCATGGAGCCGCCGATGACGCTCAGCCAGCGGGCCACGCCGAGGTCGCGGGCCACGGCCGTCTGGGTGCGCACCATGTCGCGGATGGACACCACCGGGAAAGCCGACCCGTAGGGATGCCCGGCCAGAGGGCCGGAACCTCGCGGTGAGGCCGGCCCGGTGCTGCCCTGACAGCCCCCGAGCACGTTGGCGCACACCACGAACCAGCGGTCGGTGTCGATGGCGTGACCGGGGCCGATGAGGCCGTCCCACCACCCAGGGGCGGCGTGGCCCGCCGACACCCCGCCGGCGGCATGGGTGTCGCCGGTGAGAGCGTGGCACACCAGGATGGCGTTGTCGCCGTCGGCGGCCAGCTCGCCCCAAGTCTCGTAGGCGATGGTGATGTCGCCGAGTTGCCCGCCTCCCTCCAACACGAAGGGGCGATCGGTGGCCAGGCGAGCGAAGCGGCGCCGGCCCGGTGGGTCGCCCGGGCGCCACGCACCGGTGACGGGCAGCGTTGCTGGCATCGGCGCCGAGCGTACTTCGGGGCTTGGCCGCCCCCCAGCGGATAGCAGCCCCTCGGGGTGCCGAGAGCCGACGGTAGGGTCACGCCGTGCCGGCCCCCCGCCCGTTCCGCTTCGGCCTCTCCCTGGCCGGTTTCGACCACGGCCACGACTGGGCCGAGACGGCCCGGCGCATCGAGGACCTGGGCTACGCCACCCTCCTGGTGCCCGACCATCTCGGTGACCAGCTGGCGCCCCTCCCGGCGGTGACGGCGGCGGCGGCCGCCACCACCACCCTGCGGGTGGGCACCTTCGTCCTCGACAACGACTACCGCCATCCAGTGCTCCTGGCCAAGGAGACGGCCACGGTGGACCTCCTGTCGGGCGGTCGCCTGGAACTGGGGTTGGGCGCGGGCTGGCGCCGGGAGGAGTACGACGCGGCCGGCATCCCTTTCGATCCGGGTCAGGTCCGCCTGGCCCGCCTGGCCGAGGCCGTGACCGTGCTGCGGGGCCTGTGGTCGGGCCAGGCCTTCAGCTTCGACGGGGATCACTACCAGGTCCGCCACCTGGAGGGGCGACCCTTGCCGGCGCAGCCGGGCGGCCCGCCGTTGTTCCTCGGGGGGGGCGGGCCACGACTGCTGGCCCTGGCCGGCCGCCGCGCCGACATCGTGGGGCTGGCTCCCCGAGCCCGGCCCGACGGCACCCTCGACCCGGCCGACATCTCACCGGAGGCCACCGACACCAAGTTGGCGGCGGTGCGCGACGCGGCCGGCCCCCGCTTCACCGAGATCGAGCTCAACGTCCTCACCCTGGTGGTGGAAGTCGACGGGCACCTGCCCCGCGAGCGACGGGTCGACGAGCTGGCCGCCCGCTGGGACCTCGAGCCGGCGGCGGTCCGGGCCAGTCCCCACGTGGTGATCGGCTCGCCCGAGCAGGTGGTGGACGACCTGCTGGCCCACCGGGAGCGCTTCGGGATCTCCTACGTCACCGTGCCCGAACCGGCCCTGGCCGCCTTTGCCCCCGTCGTCGCCCGTCTGGCCGGTCGCTAGCACCCTC
>JAUJNB010000001.1:79942-99147 GCA_030446545.1 Acidimicrobiales bacterium
TGGTGACGCGCCACCAGGCCCGAGGGGCCGGCTTCACCGACAACCAGATCGCCGTGCGCCTGGCCACCGGGCGCTGGGCCACGGTCCGACCCGGCGTCTTCGTGGTGTGCGGGGCTCCTCCGACCTGGGAGCGACAGGTGCGGGCGGCCTGCCTGGCCACCAACGACATCGCGGTCGCCTCCGATCTCTGCGCGGCGCGGCTCTGGGGCTTGCGATTGCCCGCTCCCGAGGCCATCGAGCTGACGACACCGGTCGGTCGGCAGGTCCGGCTGCCCGGGATCCGCCATCACCGCCGGTCGAACCTCGCTCCGGCCGATCGCACCCGCCACCAGTGGATCCCTACGACCACCCCGGCGCGCACGCTGGTCGACGTAAGCGGACGGCTGCCGCCGGGGCAGTTGGGGCCAGTGGTCGACGATGCCCTGCGCCGGAAGCTGGTCGGACTCGAGTCGCTGCGACGGTGCCACGAGCGCATCGACACGGGCCCGGGCCGGCGAGCCACCCTCGCCCTGCGCCATGTGCTCGCCGCCCGCTCGCCCGGCTACGAACCTGGGGGGAGTGACTGGGAGCTGTGGGTGTTGCGCACGCTGGCTCGTGCCGGCATCCGGACACCGATCCAGCAGCATCGGGTGACCGTCGCCGGTCGTCGATACGACCTCGACCTCGCCTTCCCTGCGGAGATGGTCGGCCTGGAGTTCGACGGCTGGGAGTGGCACGGGACCTACACCGCGTTTCACGGCGACCGCCGGCGGACTCGCGCGCTGGCGGCCAACGGCTGGACGATCCTGCCGGTCACGTCCCAGACCACCGCCGCCGAGCTGGTGGACGACGTCAGCTCCGCCCTGAACCTTTGTGTGCGCACCTGATGACTGGGCCACCACCGGCGCACACAAAGGTGGGCGGGGAGGGGACGCCAAGACGCGAGGGGGGCGGCGGGGGGCGGGGGCGAGACGCCAGACGGGCGGGGGGCGGCGGACGGGCGGGGGGCGGCGGACGGGCGAGGGGGGCGACGGGGCAGGTCAGCGCCGGCCGGGGAGGCGGGACTCCCACCAGGACACCACGGCCGGGTCGTCCAGGCCGTAGGCCCGGGTCGACGCCCGGGCCGCAACCAACAGCGACAGCCGGCGCTCGTCGTCGCCGGTTGCCCGCGTGGCGTCGGCCACGGCCATGGCCGCTACGTCCCAGTCGGGCCCTGGACGGGGGGTGGGGATGGCCCGGACCTGGGCCGCGCTGAGCTTGAGGCCGCCTGGCGCCAGTGAGGTCCCGCCCCAGTGGCGCAAGGCCCACGCCGTCACCGGCGGGGACAGCAGGACCGCGGCGGCGTGCCAGAGCCGCCCGGGCGGGGCCACCACGCTGATGAGCGGGGTCGAGGGCAGCCACCGGCCGTCGACGTCGACGGCCGCCTCCACCACCCGGGTCTGGGTGGCCACCACCACCTTGGGCACCAGCCGGTCGCGGGCCCACGGGCCCAGGTCGCTCTCGGCCTCGAGGCGGGCCAGGTCCACACGCGGCGCCAGCCAGGCGCACCGGTGGTGGCGGGTGGGCCGTCGGCCCCAATGGCAGACAGCCGGGTCGATCAGCCCCGAGGTGACCAGCGGAGCGAAGCGTCCGTCGTGGCCCAGCTCACCAGCCGGATCGTCGACCAGAAACGGGACCACGCCGTAGTACTGCCGGCGGAAGTCGGCCCTGACCTGGCACCACTCCCCCAGCAGCCCCTGGCCGCCGAGCTCGCAGTCCGGGACTCCGGTCCCCGCCACCAACAGGTGCGACCAGGTCGACCTGGCCGCCAGCTCGTCGGCGTCGACGATCGAGTCGCCCATCAGCCGGGGGGGCACGTCGCGCCAGAGCCGGAGCGGACCGACCCTCGGTCCGCTCCGGCGCAGCACGGGGACGCAGACCCGCACGGCGGCGGGGTGGAAGACCCCGGCCGCCGGAAACCACAGCGCCTCCAGGGTGGCTTCGGCCAGGACGGCGGTCCGGGCAGCACGGGCGTCGCGCGTGGCCAGGAACGACTCGGGCAGCACCAGGGCCACCGCCCCACCGGGGCGTACCAGGTGGGCGGCCAGCACCAGGAACAGGGCCGCCGTGTCGACGTAGCCGACGCCGGCCGGGCCGAAGCGTCGTCGCAGGGCCTCGGCCTGGCCACGGCCACGGGCGGTGTCCCGGCCGAGTTGGCTGAGGAACGGCGGGTTGCCCACGACGACATCAGGCTGATCGGGCCATTCCTCCTCGTCGAGCGCCAGCGCGTCGCCCACCGCCAGCCGGGGCACGGCCCCACCCCCACACCACAGGGCCAGGACCGCCTCGGTCACCGCCACCGCCACCGGATCGATGTCCACGCCAACCAGGCTCTCGGCCACCACCTCGGTCCGGGACCGCTCGGGCGACACCAGGGCCTCGGCCGCAGCGAGCAGGAAGGCGCCGCCGCCCACTGCCGGGTCGCCCACCACGGGACGATCGACCGCCAGCCCCGCCAGGGCCCAAGCCACGACGGTGCGGGTCAGCGCCGGCGGGGTATAGAAGACCCCGCCGGATCGCCGGGCCGCGGCGTCGAGCAGTCCTTGGTGGACGACACCGGGAAGACCGGGCCAGGCCTCGCTCTCGACCACGTCGACGACGGCCGGCGACCCCCACCTCGACAGCAACGTCAGCGGGGGCAGCCGGACCCCCAGGTGCGCAGCCACGGACACGACGACGCCGGCCACCACCCGGGCCCTGGCCCCGGCCACATCGCCTTCAGTGGCGACGAGCGCGTCGAGGACGGCGGCGGCGGCGGCAGCGGCGGACGGCCGACCAGGAGGTTCTGACCCTTGCCGGGGGACCGATCGGGCGCGTTCCAGGGGAAGAACGGTGGAGGGTCGGGGATGTGCGTGGGACGGGAAGGTCGATCGGCGTCGGGCGAGGAGTCAGCCGGCGACCGGCTCGTCCTTCCAGCCGGCCAGGTCGGCCAGCCGGGGGTCGTTGGAGAACACCTCGGTCAGGGGCAGTGCGCTCAGGCCCAGGCGCTTCTGGAGTTGGCTGACGTCGCGCTCCTGGTCCCACAGGACCAGCGTGGCCACCGCCCCGCTGGTGCCGGCCCGGGCCGTTCGCCCGGAGCGATGCACGTAGGCCTTGTGGTCCTCGGGCGGGTCGTAGTGCACGACCACGTCGATCTCGTCCACGTGGATGCCCCGGGCGGCCACGTCGGTGGCCACGAGCACATGGAGCTTGCCGTCGGTGAAGTCCCGCAGGGCCCGCTCCCGGGCGCTCTGGCGCAGATCACCATGGATGGGCATGGCCGCCACCCCCTCGCGCTCCAGCTGGCCGGCCAGGCGGTCGGCGCCCCGCTTGGTGCGCACGAAGACCAGGCACCGCTCGGCGCCCCGGGCGATCGACGCCGCCACCCGCACCTTGTCCATCTGGTGGACGGCGAGGAAGCGGTGCTCCATGTCGTCGACGTCGACCCGGTCGGATTCCACCACGTGGAACACCGGGTCGTTCATGTGGATGCGCACCACGTGATCGACGTCACCGTCGAGGGTGGCCGAGAACAACATCGTCTGGTGCGGGGTGCCGACATGGCGCAGCACCCACTCGACCTGGGGCAGGAACCCCATGTCGGCCATGCGGTCGGCCTCGTCCAGCACCACCAGACCGATGTCGGCCAGGGAGACGGCCTTGCGGTCGATGAGGTCGATGAGACGGCCCGGGGTGGCCACCACGATGTCGACGCCCCGCTGGAGGGCGCTGGTCTGGCGGTCGAGGTCGGTGCCGCCGTAGACGGCCCGCACCGTTCGGCCCCTGACCTTGGCCAGGGCGGACAGCTCCTCGGCCACCTGGGTGGCCAGCTCCCGGGTGGGGACCAGTACGAGCGCGCCGGGGCGGCCCGGCTGGGCCGGGACCACCCGCTCGACCACGGCCAGGCCGAAGGCCAGGGTCTTGCCCGATCCGGTCTTGGCCTTGCCGCAGACGTCGCGCCCGGCCAGCAGGTCGGGGATGGTCAAGCTCTGGACCGGGAACGGCTCGGTGATGCCCTGCCGGTCGAGGGCGGCGACGAGATCGGCGGAGATGCCGAGCGCGCCGAAGGTCGAGGTCATGGTGATGCTCCTGTCGTCGGTGAGGGGCGTTGGGTCGGCCTCGGCGACTCCAGCACCTTGAGAACAGGAGCAAATGAGGTGACCCGCGAGGTTCGGCGCCATTGCCGGCTCGCAGTACGCCCCCAGTTTAGCCCGACGTTGGCCGTCTCCTGTCGGATGGGCTCAGTCCCAGAAGTCCAGGGCGCCGCGCACGGTCTGTTCGAAGGCGGCGTCATCGAGGTCGTGGCGCAGGCCGGCGATCAGTTCGGCGTCGGCGCCCACCAACCGGCGCAGCGGATGGTCGGGCCGGGTGGCGGCCTCGTAGATGGCAGCAGCGACCGCCGCCGTGTCTCCCGGTCGGTCTCTCCCCGGCAGGCGTTCGCTGGCCTGCTCCCATCGCCCGAGGGCGCCGGCGTAGGGCGACGGCTCGCCGTCAGCCAGCGGCCCGGCGACCAGGCGGTTGGCGTCGAAGGACGTGGGGACCGTGCCCGGCTCGACGATGGCCACCCGGATGCCGAACGGGGCCACCTCGTAGTGGAGGGATTCGCTGAGCGCCTCGACGGCGAACTTGGTGGCCGAGTAGATCCCCGCGAAGGGGGCGCTCACCCGGCCCGCCAGCGAGGACACGTTGACCACCACCCCCTGGCCCTGGCTGCGCATGGCGGGCAGCACGGCCCGAAGCAGTCGGAGGGGGCCGAACACGTTGGTCTCGAACAGCGAGCGGGCCAACTCCGGGCTGGTGTCCTCGATCGCCCCTCGCAGCCCCACGCCGGCGTTGTTGACCAGGACGTCGATGCGTCCGTGGGCGGCGAGGGCGCCCGCCACCGCAGCCGTCACCGACGATCCGTCGGTGACGTCGAGGGCCACGATGTCGACCGAGAGGCTCTCTTGCCGGCATCGCTCCGCCAGCTCGACGGCCCCCTGGGGACGCCGCGTCGCCGCCACCACCGTGGCCCCCTGCCGGGCGAAGTGCAACGTCGAGGCCAAGCCGACCCCGCTACTGCACCCGGTGATCAGACAGACGGCCACGGCACTCGAGCGTAGAGGCCGGGCCGAAGCCCGGCCTCTACGACTCCGCCGACGTCAGCGCCGGGCCATGCTCCTCCGCCCGACGACGGCCCGATAGATGAGCAGCAGGACCAAGGAACCCACGATGGCCGACACCCAGGTGGCCAGGTCGAAGAACTCCTCGTTTACGTCGATGCCGAGGATGCGGCTGGCGAGGAACCCGCCGATGATGGCACCCACGATGCCGATGATGATGGTGACGATGGCCCCGCCCGGGTCGTCGCCCGGGAGAATCGCCTTGGCGATGACTCCGGCGATGAGCCCGAGAATGATCCATCCGATGATGCCCATGTCGAGCCTCCTGATTGTTGTCGGTCGGGTCGGTGCCCGCCGGGGAAGTGTTCCCCCGGCGAGGCGAACCCAACCTGGGCCCTCGCCCCCTTTTCATGACGTTTTGGTAATGGCGGCCCGCCGGTGGCCGCAGGTGCCCCGAGTGGCGGGGGCCCCGGTCAGCGCCGGGCCACCGGGTCCAGCAGGTCGCCGAGGGTGTCGAGGACCTCGGGGTCGATGTCGAGGTCGGCGGCACCGACGTTGGCCTCGACCTGCTCGGGTCGGGAGGCCCCGACGATGACGCTCGACACCGCCGGCTGGCGCAGGCACCAGGCCAACGCCAACTGGGCCAGCGAACACCCCACCTGCTCCGCCACCTTCTCCGCTGCGGCCACCGCTCCGAGGGTCTCGACGGTCAGCCACCGCTCCATGAACTGGCGGTTCCGACCGGCGGCCCGGCTCCCGGCGGGGACGTCGGCGGACTGCGTGTACTTGCCGGTCAGCACTCCCTGGGCGAGAGGCGACCACACCACGTTGCCGATCCCCAGCTCCTCGGAGGCGGGCAGGACGGCGGTCTCGATCCGGCGTTGGAGGGCGCTGTACTCGGGCTGGTTGCTGACCGGCGGCGACCATCCCTGCTCTCGGCACAGCTCGGTGGCCGCCCGGAGCTGGTCGGCCGACCACTCCGAGGTGCCCCAGTACAGGACCTTGCCGGCCCGCACCAGGTCGTCCATCACCCGGCAGGTCTCCTCCAACGGCGTGTCGGGGTCATAGCGGTGGCACTGGTAGAGGTCGATGTGGTCCACACCCAGGCGGCGGAGCGAGTGGTGGGCCTGTTCCCACACGTGCTTGCGCGACAGGCCGGAGTCGTTGGGGCCCCGACCCACGGGGAAATAGACCTTGGTGGCCACGACGTAGTCGTCACGACGGAAGCGGGACAGCGCCGCCCCCATGACCTCCTCGGCCCGGCCGCCGGCATAGACGTTGGCGGTGTCGAAGAAGTTGACCCCCAGCTCGAAGGCCCGGTGGATGCAGGCGGTGGCGGTCTCCTCGGCCACCGAGCCGCCGTAGGTCAGCCAGGAACCAAGGCTCACCGCCGAGACCTCCATCCCGGCCCGCCCCAACCTCCGGTAGCGCATGGCGGGGCCCTTACCCCGGCGCCACCCGGAGGATGCGATCGTCGCCGGCAGCCGGCGAACCCCGCCCGTCCCGGTTGGACGTGGCCAGGTAGAGGCTCCCGTCGGGAGCCACGGCGACAGCCCGTAAGCGGCCGAACTCACCGTCGAAGAGGATCTCCTCGCCCGTCACCGAGCCGTCGGCGCCGAAGGTCAGCCGGCGTAGGTCCCGTCCCTTCAAGGTGGTGAAGAACATCGAACCCCGCCAGGAGGCGATGAGGTCGCGGTCGTAGACGGCACATCCCGCCGGGGCGATGGTGGGAGTGTAGTTCCGGATGCCGTTGCCGACCGCGGCCGGCCACCCACCATCGAATCCGGCACGGAGGACGTTGACCTCGTCGCCCCGGTCGGGGCCGTGCTCGGTGGCGAGCAGCCGCCCGTCGGCCGCGGTGCACAGGCCCTGGACGTTGCGGTGCCCGCTGGAGAACACCTGGACATCGCCGCCGTCGGGGTCGAGGCGCAGGACCTTGCCGTTGCGACTGGCCCGGTCGGTGGCCAGCTCGGGCCGGGCGGCGTCACCGGTGGCGGCGTAGAGGCCACCGTCGGCACCGAAGCGCAGTACCCCGCCGTTGTGGATCGACGCCCGGGCCATGCCTTCGACCAGGACGGTCTGGGAGTCGTCGGGCTCCAGGCGCACGACCCGGTTGTCGGTGGCGCTGGTGTACATCACGAAGACCCGCCCCCGGTCGTCGATCTCCAGCCCCATCAGCCCGCCCTCACCCTCTTCGACCACCCCGCCCACCTGGCGGGCAGGTGCGCCCAGGCGGGTCAGCCGGCCTCCCCGCTCGGTGAACCACAGGCGTCCCTCGGGATCGAAGGCCATGGCCCAGACCGTGTCGAGGCCCCGGGCCACCTCGGTGACCCGCAGGGGGCCGGCGTCGGCCGGGGCGGGAGGGGTGGCGCCGGGGTCGTCGACTCCCGGCCCGCTCCCGGCCATGGTGGTGGACGTGGCGGGAGGAGGTGCCGGCTCAGGCACGGTCGTGGGCGGGGGAACCGCCACGGTGGTGCCGGTGGTGGACGTGGTCGACGTCGCCCGGCTCGGACCACCTACCCGGGTGAGCACCTCCTGCGAGCCGTCCGGCCCGCACGCGGCGGCCAGCAGCGCGCCGGCGACGACCACGACCACGACCACGCGACGTCGGCTGCGTTCCCTCGACCGGCGTCGTCGTCCCACCCGTGCAGGCTATTGACCCGCGGTCACGGGCCGGGCAGGTCGAGCGTTGTACCCTCGGCCGCGGCCGAGACGCCGATCGTGGGGTGCTGCAACGAGGCCACCAGGGCGTCCAGCTCGTCGTCGGTGCGACCGGGGTCGTGGTGGTACAGCCACACCGCCCCGGCCCCGGCGGCCTCGGCCAGACCCACGGCGTACTCCGCCGCCGAATGGCCGAAGGCGGCCCGGGCGGGCAGTTCGGCCGCGGTGTGCTGGGCGTCGTGCACGAGGAGGTCCACGCCCCGGGCCAGGGCCAGGGCCGCCTCGTGATAGGGCCCGAGCCCCTCGGGCCCCGGACCCTTCGACACCGGGTTGTGGTCGGACAGGTAGGCCATGGAGGCGGTGCCGTCGGAGACGCGGTATCCGAAGGTCCGGCCCCCCTTGTGGGGTATATCGAGCGCCCGCACGTCGAAGCCCTCGATGCGATGGGCGCCGGGCTGCAGGCCACCGAAGCGCCAGCGGCCCCGCAGCCCGAGTGGCCCGATGGGGAAGTGCGGGGGTGACATGGCCCGCTCCAGCACCGCCACGGCGTCGCCCTGATCGGGTAGCAGCAACGAGACCTCGGCGTCGGGATGATCGCCGGCGGCGAAGAAGGGCAGGCCCTGGGTGTGGTCCCAGTGGAGGTGGCCGAGCAGGATCGTGCCGCGGAAGGCGGCACCGTCGAGGAGCGCGCTGACCCGGCGGATCCCGGTCCCGGCGTCGAGGACCAAAGAGGGCGCCTGGCCGTCGCGGGCCAGGGCCAGACACGAGGTGTGGCCTCCGTAGCGGGCGAAGTCGGCGCCCGGCGCCGGGGTCGACCCCCGGACACCGCAGACCTGTACCCTCACTCCACCCTGTCCTCCCGACGGTGGCCGAGGCTGACCTCGGCCAGCACCGCCGGGTCGATCTGGTCGCCGGTGGCCACCGCCACCTTGCAGGTCGTGATGGCCCGCAACGTGGACGTCCGCAGCCCCCCTTCGAGCAACGCCCGCTCCCCCACCAGGGCGCCCGGACCAAGGTCGGCCAGGGCCTCGCCGTCGACCTCCACCCGCAGCACGCCGTCGAGCAGCAGGTAGAGCTCGTCTCCGGGGCGACCCTGTTCGACCAGGGTGGCCCCCTCTCGCAGCCGCCTCACCGTGGGCTTGGTCCCCCGCATGATCGTGGCCGACAGAGAGCGTTCCAGGGCGGACTCCACCTCGGTGACCAGGGCCGGTGAGTCGGCGTCGCCCCAGGGGGTGTGGCGGCCGAAGGCGTCCCGGTACCAGGTCGTGAAGTCGATCAACCCCGACTTGGCCACCAGGGTCCGCCCGTGGTCATAGAGCCAGTGTCGGGGGAACGGGCTGGCCCCCGTCATCTCCCCCGAGGACGTCCCGTCGGCGTTGATGGTGAGGGCCAGGGTCGTCCACGCCAGCGGTGCCTCCACCTGGACGAAGGGTGGATGGCGGACCCGCCGGGGCGCCGGCAGGGCCGTGCGCCCACCAGCGGTCTGGACGAATCGCACCGCTTGGCTGGAGACCTCGGGAACGGAGCGCAGGTCGGCCAGGGCCACCGCCGGGAAGGTCATGGACGCCCGTCCCCGGCCGACGGTGGTGGCCCCGATGCGCCCGCCCCCCTGGTGCCCGTGGGCCACGATCCGGCCGTCGACGACCTCGACCCAGGCCGACAACACGTTGGCGAAGCGGAAGCCGTCGGCGGCGGCCAAGGCGTCGAGGTCGTCGAGATGGTCAGGCGGCGGGGCGTCGTAGTGGGTGATCCCGGTCTCGAAGGGCAGCCGGCTCAAACCGGGCAGGGCTTCGGAAGGAATCCAGGAGACCGATGTCAGCGAGGACTCGATGCGCATGGGCTCAACGGTAGGGACGTCGGTTGGTCCGTGGCCAGGGTGGAGGCATGTCTCTCGGGGTGGGGCTGGCACCCGGAGCATCATCGCCCCACTCCCACCCGCAACCGTGGCCTCCGGCGTCAGTCGCCTCGCAGTTCGTCGTCGAGCCAGTCGGCCGCCGCCTCGGCCGGTGGCACCCGCTCGATGCCCACCTCGGCGTTGAGCTCGGCTAGGTCGGCCGTGCTCAGGGCGGCCGACACGGCATCGAGTCGGTCGACCAGCACGTCGCCCCAACGCTCGACCACCTCGGCCCGGGCCAGGGGGACGACGTTCTCGGCCGGCTGCAAGTCGCGGTCGTCGTCGAGGAGCACCAGGTCGCCTTCCACCGCCAGATGACCGTCGGTGGTGAACAGCAGGCCGACGTCGACCTCCCCGCTGGTCAGTGCCGCCCGGGTCTGGCGACCACCGCTGTCGAGGGGCAGGAAGCGGCCGAAGGCCAGCCCGTAGGTCTGCTTCAGGCCGGCCAGGCAGAACGGTCGGTCCCGACACTCGGGGGGACCACCGAAGCTCAGCCCGGCGGCGTGTGGGGTCAGGTCACTGATGGTGCGCAGCCCGAGCCTGGATGCCGTGCCGGGGGTGACGACGATGCCGTTCTGGTTCTCGGCCGGGGCGTGGGCCAACGCCACCAACCCCTTGTCGGCCAGGATGCCGGCCAGGCGGGCACGAATGGCAGGGGCGTCGAGCGTGGTGGCCGAACTGGTCGGGTCGAAGAAGGCCAATGCAGATCCCAGGTATTCGGGGACCACGTCCACCAGGCCCTGCTCCAGGGCCGGCTCCATGAGCTCGCGCGGCCCGACCTGGTGGCGCCGGGTCACCGGGAGGCCGACGCTCTCCAGCGCCTGGGCGTAGATCTCGGCCAGGAGCACGCTCTCGGGGAAGTTGAAGGACCCCACCACCACCGACTGTCCCCGGATGACGGCGTCGTGGCCCACCCCGGTCGGCCCGGCCGGGTTGCACCCGAACAGGACCAGGCAACAGAGGCCCACGAGGACCGACGGCCGGAGCCGACGACCGCGGCCCGAGACCGTCCAGCGGGCGATACCCGACAGAAGGGCCAACATCGGTTCGGTACGATACCGCCACCACGACGGCCCGACGGAGGGGTGAAATGGCGACCACGCAGGGGGCGGCTCGAAGCGAGACGAGCGCGGTGGCCGGTCTGGCCGTGGTGTCGCGCACGGGCCGCCGGCGCCGGCCCTCCGGCGAGGCGCCGCCCCTTCCCCACCCCATCAGCGCCAGTGGCTGGGCCTATCTGGCGGTGGCGACCGGGATCCTGGCGGCATGGATCCTGTTGTACCTCGGCTTCGGCAGCCGGCCCTTCGAGGCTCTGGTCCGTTTCGACGTGACCATCCTCCAGGCGATCGAGGGCCTCCGCAGCGACACCCTCACGCCGATCATGTTGGATCTGCACGCCTTGGGTTCGCAGTGGTCGGTGCGGGGCCTGCGCTGGGCGACGTTGCTGGCGCTACTGGCCCTGCGTCGTTTCCGCCACCTGGCCGTCTTCCTCGGCGTCACCCTCGTGGTCACCGCCGTGGTCTCCACCAGCTCCCTGATCGTGGGCCGCCTACGCCCGCTCGAGGTGGAGATCATCGGCGGCTGGGAGGGCTACTCCCACCCGTCGGCGCCGGTTGCCGCGCTCGGCCTCAGCCTCATGGGGATCCTCTACACCCTGGTGCCCGGAGGTGTCTGGCGGAACCGGGCCAAGTGGGTGACCGGCGTGCCGATCGTCGCCCTGGTGGCTGCCCGCCTCTACCTCGGGGTCGACCATCCGAGTGACATCTTCGTCGCCGTCGTGATCGGCATGGCGGTCCCGGTGGTGGCCTTCCGCCTGTTGACGCCGAGCGAGATCTTCCCCATCTCCTACCGACGGGGCAAGGCGGCCCACCTCGACGTGGGCGGTCGCCGGGGCGAGGCCATCGGCCTGGCCCTGCACCAACAACTCGGCCTCACGCTGCTCGACATGCAACCAGTCGGTCTCGACGCCTCGGCCGGCTCCACCCCGTTGTTGCTGCGGGTGAGCCACGGGCCCGAAGCGGTGGAGAGCGCGGTCTTCGCCAAGCTCTACGCCCGCAGCCACCTGCGCTCGGACCGGTGGTACAAGCTGGGTCGGGCCATCCTCTACGGCCGTCTCGAGGACGAGGGGACCTTCTCCAGCGTGCGACGCCTCGTCGAGTACGAGGACTACCTCTTGCGCGTGATGGGCGACGCGGGGCTGCCCGTCCCCCTCTCCTACGGCTTCGTCGAGATCACGCCCGAGCGGGAGTACCTCATCGTCACCGAGTTCCTGGCCGGCGCCACCCAGCTCGACCAGGCCGAGGTCGACGACGGGGTCATCGACAACGCCCTGGAGCTGGTGCGCTGCATGTGGGACGCCGGGCTGGCCCATCGCGACCTCAAGCCGGCCAACGTGATGGTGCGCGACGGCAAGGTCCTGCTGATCGACGTGGCCTTCGCCACCGTGCGACCGACCCCCTGGCGCCAGGCCGTGGACCTCACCAACATGATGCTCACCCTGGCCCTCGGCAGCAGCGCCGAGCGGGTCTACGAGCGGGCCCGGAGGGTGTTCGAACCCGACGAGATCGCCGAGGCCCTGGCCGCCAGCCGTAGCGTCACCATTCCGTCCGACCTGCGCCGTCGCCTGCGCGAGGACGGTCGGAACCTGCCGGGCCAGCTCCGGGCCCTGGCCCCCACCCGTGCCCCCATCTCGATCCAGCTGTGGAGCATCCGGCGCATCGCCCTCACTCTGGCCGTGGTCGCCAGCGGAGCCGCGGCCGTGGGCCTGCTGGCGTTCAACCTTCGTACTGCGGGCCTCCTGTGACTTCGCCCACACTCGTTCGCTTCGCTCACTCCGTTCGGGCGAGCCTGAATGGTGTCCCGGACGCCGGCGGAGCCGGCGACCGGGACGCTGACCACCTTCCGGTCGCCAGCCGGGGGGAGCGCCTTCGGCGCCGTTCGCGGCCGACGACGTTGGCCTCGTTGCTCCTACCGGCGCTGCTCTGGGGGTGTGCCGGGCCGGAGGCCGCGGTGCCCGAGTGTGAGGCAGGGGGCCGGTTGGCCATCCTGGCCCAGGCGGTGCCGAGTGCGTCGATGGTCCCGTGTGTGCGGGAGATGCCGGTCGGGTGGAGCTTCGCCGCCCTCCACGTGGAAGCGGGCCAGGCCCGCTTCTGGCTCGACTCCGACCGGGCCGGACTGCGCGCCGTCGAAGTCGAGCTGGCACCGGCGTGCGACACCACCGGGGCCAGCTCGGTGGACCCGGAGGAGGACGGGGCTCGACGCTTTCAGCGCCTCCTCTCCATCACGCCCCGCTTCTCGGGCGCCACCTACGACGTCTTCGACGGCGGCTGTGTCACCTATCGCTACGATCTGGCCGAGGGCGCCCACATCGCGCTGCACGCCGACCTGCACGACGCCGTGGCCCTGTTCTCCCGCCAGGCTCTGGCCGTCGAGCTCCGAGAAGATCTCGGCCTGGACCTCTAGCTCGCTACCTTCGCTGGAAAGACATCGTGGCGCCCTTGGCGGCCCGGTCTACCGTTCCGACGGCCCGAGCTCGCTGCGCTCGACGGCCCGTCGGCGACGCCACCAGAGGTAGGTCAACCCACCAAAGGGGATGGGGAAGAGGTAGGTCAGGGCCCGGTACACGAGGACTCCTGCCACCACCAGCTCCTCGTCTCCTCCGGCCACCACCAGCGCCGCGGTCAGTCCCAGCTCGACGACGCCGAGACCTCCCGGGGTGACGGGCAGCGCCGACGCCAGGCGCACGAAGGCGAAGGCACCCAGCACCTCGGCCGAGGTGACCTCGGTCGGAGAGACCCCGACGTTGCGCAACGCCACCAACAGCACCAGGAAGAGCGAGAGGTGGCTCACGACGGTGGCCGCGCTGAGCGCTACCGCCCGACGGCGGAGCAGGTCGATCGTGTCAGCCCGGAAGCGGATGGCACCCTCACCCCACCCCATGGGCGGCCGGCGCCGAAGCCGCAAGAGGACCGGCGCCAGCGCCCGCTCGGCCCCCGTTCCCACCGCCCGGGCCAGCCGATCGCTGTGGAGCAGGAGACCGAAGCCGATCAGGGCCAGCACCAGGGCGACCACCCCGGCCACGGCTGCGGTGACCAGGGCGGCGGTGGCGTCGCCCTGGAGGGTGAGCAGGGCCAGCGCCAGCACCGGCATCCCGATCTTGGCGAAGTTGTTCCAGATGCCCGACAACAGCAGTGACAGGGTCACGGCGGAACGGCTGAACCCCCACGAACCGTAGATGGCGTAGACCAGGCCCACCCCGAGGGCTGCTCCCGCCGGCACCGTGTTGGCCAGGGCGGTCGACGACTGGGTGGCCACGGCCGCCTGACCCACCCGCAGGCCCGGAAGGACGCTCACCTGGACCAACCAGTAGCTGTAGAGGTTCCACACCGCCACCAGCACGGTGACGGCCACCTCGTAGCCGGTCATGGCCCGCACGGTCCTCAGCACCTCGGACAGATCGGCAACCCTGGGCAGGACGCCGACGAAGATGACCGCCACCACGACCAGTGACAGGACGCCCCGGAGGATGCGCCGGCCGCCGCTCGCGGCGGGGGGGCGCGCTGCGTTGGGTTCCACGGCGACTCCGGGACGGCGGGAGGGGCGGCCGTAGTGTAGGGACCACCCCGCTCCCCAGCGCCCCCGAGGCAGAATGGCGCCATGGTGAGCCCCGCTGCACCGCCGCGCGTCGTCATCGTCGGCGGAGGTTTCGGTGGGTTGCGCCTGGCCCAGGCGCTGGCCGACGACCCGGTGGCGGTCACCCTCGTCGACCGCCGCAACCACCACACCTTCCAGCCGCTGCTGTACCAGGTGGCCACGGCCATGCTCGAGCCCGCCGCCATCGCCCGTTCCCTGCGGGCCATCCTGCGCCGCCAGGCCAACGTCGAGGTACGCCTGGGCGATGTCACCGGGGTCGACTGGGAGGCCAAGCGGGTGCTGGTGGCCGAGGGCGATGCCATCGGGTTCGACACCCTCGTCCTGGCTGCCGGCGCCGTCACCAGCGACTACGGGATCGCCGGCGTGGCCGAGCACGCCTTCCCCCTCAAGTCGGCCGAGGAGGCCCTGCGGTTGCGCCACCACGTCCTGGCCCGTTTCGAGCGGGCCCTGGCCGGACCGGCCCTCATCGACGAGGGGGAACTGACCTTCGTGGTGGTCGGAGGGGGGCCCACCGGGGTCGAGATGGCCGGCGCCCTGGTCGAGCTCATCGACAACGTGGTACGCAAGGACTTTCCCGGTCTCGACGTCGACCGGGCCCACGTGGTGCTGGTCGAGGCCACCGACCACCTCATCGACCCGTTCAGCCCCAAGTCCCGCCACAACGCCGCCGAGACCCTGGCGGCACGGGGCGTCGAGGTCCGACTCGGCACCAAGGTCGAGGCCGTGACCGCCTCCGCCGTGCACCTGGCCGGGGGCGAGGAGATGCCGACCCGCACCCTGGTGTGGACGGCCGGGGTTCGGGCCAACCCGCTGGCCGACGCCCTCGGCCTGGCCCAGGCCGAGGGACGGCGGATCGTGGTCGAAGACGACCTGTCGGTGCCCGGGCACCCCGACTGCTTCGTCATCGGCGACCTGGCCGCCAGTCGCAACGAGGAAGGCGCCCTCGATCCGCAGATGGCGCCCCTGGCCCAACAGGGCGCCCGACATGTGGCCGAGCAGCTCCGACGGCGCCGCCAGCGCCTGGCCACGGAGCGCTTCCACTACCAGAACAAGGGCGTCATGGCCACGATCGGGCGCAACGCGGCGGTGGCCGAGCTGCCCAACGGGATGCGATTCAAAGGACGCCTGGCCTGGGTCATGTGGCTGGCCCTGCACCTGCAGCGACTGGTCGGCTACCGCAACCGCTTCGACGTCCTGTCGTCGTGGGCCTGGAACTACCTCACCACCGACCGCACCGCCCGGCTCATGATCGGCCCCGATGACCGGCACCCGGGGAGCCAGTAACCCATTCGCGGTGGGGCTGGCACCACCTCGATCTGGCATGGCTGCGCCCTCGCCCGCCCCGGTCCTCTATCGCACAATTCGAGTACCTGGTCGGAGATCCCGGGCACCGTCCCCGACCACCTGAAGCCGGGGACCTAAGACTTCACCTTCGCCAACATCAGCCCCACTCAAGCTCACGAGATCGTGTTCTTCAGACTGAAGGACAGGCGGGACACGGTGGAGGACGTCGTAGCCGCGGCCGACCGGGATGACGAGGACTACTTCCGAAGGTTCCGGGGCGTGTCGTTCGCCGAACCCCTCAGCGTGCAGCCACCGGCAGAGCTCGAGCCAGGGTTCTTCGGCGGGCGGGCCGACCTGACGGATCCCGGCCGCTACGCCTACCTCTGCTTCATCCCCGACACCGACTCGGGCAAGCCGCACTACCAGCTGGGCATGGTCGGCACCCTCGACGTCAAGTAGTCGTGCCCGGATCGGCCGCAGCCTTGACCGCCCCGGTGGGGCTACCACCACCAAGGGTTGGCATGGCTGCGCCCTTTCCCCTGGGGCCGTCGGGTGCGCTCATGGAGAGGCAATTTCGATCACCATCACCTCGAGAGGAAGAACCCATGCACGTGCAGTTCCAACAGGACACCCGGACCGACCGGCGCCGGCGCCGCCTGGTCGGTCCCCTCGCCGCCGGCCTGGCCCTCACCCTGGGCTTGGCGGCCTGCGGCGACAGCGACGACGAGGGAGCAGCTCCCACCACGACGGCGGCCGGCCAACCCACCACGACCCAGGCAGCCAGCGGTGAAACGGTGGAGATCACCGCAGTGGACTACGCCTTCCAGGGCGTGCCCGACACGGTGGAGGCGGGCACCAAGTTCACCCTCACCAACGAGTCGGGAGGTGAGCTCCACGAGATCGTCGCCTTCCGCCTGCCCGACGATGAGACCCGCAGCGCCGAGGAACTGTTCAGTGATCCGGCCAATCTCGATTCTCTCGGCGGCGAGGAGAGTCCTCCCGATGCGGTACTGCTCGCCGCTCCCGGCTCCGACATGCCCGGCGCGGTGGTCGGCGACGGGAGCTTCACGAAACCCGGTCGGTACCTGATGGCTTGCTTCATCCCCACCGGGGCCGACCCGGAGGCGTACCTGAACGCACCCCCCTCCGACGGGCCCCCCGAGGTCGAGGGCGGCCCGCCGCACTTCACCCAGGGCATGTACGCCGAGTTCACCGTCGAGTAGTCACCGGCCGGCGGGGCCTGCCCCCGCCGGTCGGCTGGGCCGGTAGCGCCTCTTCGGCGCTACCTCCGCCTCTTCCACAACTGCCGTGTGATTGCCGAGCGGTCGGCCGGGAACCGGTACGACCCGATCAGAAGGGATACCAGGACCATGAGGATCAGATCGGAACGACCGGCCGGTGGGCGCCGGGTGTTGGTCGCCTTGTTCGGGGCCACGCTCATGCTGGCGGCCTGCGGGGACACCGCCGACGACGAGGTCGACGGAGGATCGGCGGCGCCGACGTCGACGACCACCGGGGCGACCGGTTCGACCGGCGGCGCCGGGGACGTCGGCGCCTTCTGTGACGCCGTCATCGACGTCGACGCCACCTTCGCCGCAGGCGGCCCTGAGGGCCCCGATCCGGCCCAGCTGCAAGCGGTGCTCCAGGAGGCCCAGTCCACTGCGCCGGACGACATCTCCGACGACGTCGACCGCATCGTCACGCTGACCCAGGAGGCGTTCTCCAGTGGGGAGGCAGACGGCCCTCCGCCGCCCGAGGTCGACCAGCTCGACCAGCGCATCGACGACTACGTCCTGGGCAACTGCGACTTCGCCGAGGTCCCGGTCACGGCAGCCGAGTACGCCTTCGAGGGCCTCGGAACGCCCATCGGCGCCGGTCAGACCGCCTTCAGGTTCACCAACGAGGGCGGCGAGGAGCACGAATTGGTCATCATCCGCTTCAACGACGACGCCACCGAGTCGATCGAGGAGTTGGCGGCGCTGCCCGAAGAGGAGGCGTTTACGAAGGTGCGGGTCATGGGGTTCGCCATGGCCCCGCCCGACGACTCCGACGAGGCCTTCGTCGACCTCGAGCCCGGGCGCTACGGGGCACTGTGCTTCTTCTCCGTGGGATCCACGCCCGAAGCCCTGGCCTCGGCCGAGGAGAGCGGCCAGGAACTCGAGGGGCCGCCCCACTTCACCCAGGGCATGCTGACCGAGTTCACCGTCGAGTAGCTCCACCCCGTCCCCTACCATCGCCATCCCCATGACCATCAGCGTGTTCCTGGCCGACGACAACCTGATCGTCCGCATGGGCGTCAAGGCCCTCCTCGACCGGGAACCCGATCTGGAGGTCGTGGGGGTGGCGGCCGACTACGACGAGCTCCTGGCCGGTGCCGAGGCGGCGGCGCCCCAGGTGCTGGTCTCCGACATCCGCATGCCGCCCACCTTCCAGCGCGAGGGCATCGAGGCAGCCAAGGAGCTGCGCAAGCGCCATCCCGGCACCGGGGTGGTCATCCTCTCCCAGTACGACGACCCCGAGTACGCCATCTCGCTGCTGGCCGACGGCGCCGCCGGCTACGGGTACCTCCTCAAGGACCGGTTGGCCGAGGGCGACCAGCTCGTCCAGGCCGTGCGGGCGGTGGCCACCGGCGGGACGGCCCTCGATCCGGCCATCGTCAACGCCCTGGTCTCGCCCGTCACCAACGACGGCGACCTCAGCCCGAGTGAAGACGACCTGCTCCGCATGGTGGCGGAGGGGCGACCGATCAAGGCCATCGCAGTGGTGCGCCGCACCACCTCCGAGGCCGTGGCCGACGACGTGGAGCGACTCTTCTTCAAGCTGGCCCAAGGCGCCACCACCGGGGGCTCCGGTTCACTGCGGCGCCTGCGCCTGTTGCACCAGGCCATCGTCGACCGGGAGGAGCAGGGGGAGACCCTCTCCCGACTGCTCCCTGGGGGCCTGGCTGAGAAGCTGCGCCGCGACGGCCGTCACATCGGCGAGAGTGAGGACGTGGTGGTCACCGTGTTGATGTCCGACATCCGCGGCTACTCCGGTATCGCCGAGAAGGCCGAGCCGTCCAAGTTGGCCACCCAGCTCAACGAGCACCGGGCGGAGATGAACGGGGCCATCCTCGGCCAGGGCGGCACGGTCATGCAGTTCGTGGGGGACGCGGTCATGGCCGTCTTCGGCGCTCCCGTGGCCCAGGACGACCACGCCGATCGGGCCCTGGCCGCGGCCTGCGCCATGCACCACGCCCAGGACGTGGTCAACACCAGGTGGGAGAGCACCGGGCTGGCCCCCTTCGGGCTGGGCATCGGCTTGTCGACCGGGGCCGCCGCCGCCGCCCTGCTCGGCTCCGAGGAGCGCCTGGAGTACACCATCGTGGGCGACACCGTGAACCTCACCCAGCGCCTCCAGCAATGGGCCGACGCAGGAGAGACGGTCCTCTCGGCGCCGACGCACGCCGCCCTGTCCAAGCCGGCCGAGGTGATCCCCCTCCCTCCGGCCCAGGTCAAGGGGCGCAGTGCCGCGGTGACGGCGTTCAAGGTCCTCAGGCGGGATTGAGATGCAGACCCGCCGCCGCAACGACGAAGGGATGGGCCCATGGGCAACGAGGACGTGGTGACCGACACCGG
>JAUJNB010000001.1:99247-127936 GCA_030446545.1 Acidimicrobiales bacterium
GTGACCGACACCGGGACGACCGGCGCCAACCCCGCCCCGACCGCCCCCACCCCTGACGGCGACGTGTTGACCGTCCGGGGCGTGCGCAAGACCTACGAGGCCGAGGCCGCGCCGGTGCGGGCGCTACGGGGAGCCGACCTGACCATGCGCCGGGGTGAGTTCGTCGCCGTCATGGGCCCCTCGGGGTGCGGCAAGTCGACCTTGCTCAACCTCGTCGCCGGTCTCGACCGGGCCGACGAGGGCGAGATCCACATCGACGGCGAGGTGGTGACCGGGCGCAGCGAGGACGACCTGGCCCGTATGCGCCGGCGCCACATCGGCATCGTCTTCCAGTTCTTCAACCTGCTGGAGGGAATGACCGTGCTGGAGAACGTCGCCCTGCCCGCCATCGTGGCCGGCATGAAGCGCAAGGCGGCCGAGACCAGGGCGAGGGACCTGCTCGACCTGCTGGGTCTGTCGGACAAGGCCAAGTCGGCACCGGGCGTGCTCTCCGGGGGCCAGCGCCAACGCCTGGCCATCGCCCGGGCCCTGGCCAACCAGCCCACGCTGGTGCTGGCCGACGAACCCACCGGGGCGCTCGACTCCGAGGGCGGCCAGGAGGTCATGGAACTGTTTCGGCGCCTCCACTCCGGAGGCCAGGCCATCCTCCTGGTCACCCACGACGACGACGTGGCCGCCGCCGCCGAGCGTGTGGTGCAGATGCGAGACGGGCGGGTCATCGCCGACGACATCGACCCGGCCTCCCCTCCACGGACACCGCCCACCCCGGCCTCGCTCTGACCGCTCGGCGATGGGGTTGGTGTGGGCCTGGGCCCGATCCGAGCTGCGGCGGCGGTGGAAGGCAACCATCGTGCTGGTCGTTCCGGTGGGCATCGTCGGTGGTGCGACCATGGCCGGGGTGTCCGGCGCCCGCCGGACCCAGACGGCCATGGCCCGTTTCGTGGCCTCCAGCCGACCCTTCGAGGTGTTCCTCTTCAATCCGGAGGGAGCGGTCGAATTCGAGGCGGTGGCTGGGCTACCGGAGGTGGCCGTGGCCCTCGTCGTCCCCCTCACCTTGGCCCTGGCCAAGGTGGTCGCCGCCTTCCCTGGTCGGACGGCTACCCGCATCCGCCCCGCCGTCGTCCTCCGTGCCGAATGACGGCGCCGGTCCCCGCCCACCGCAGGGCCTGCAGCCGACCCGCCGACGTCCTGAGATCGGAGTCGCCCGCCATGGCTCTCGCCATCGACCACGACGAGACCGTGCCACCGGTGGCCGTCCCCTCTCCGCCTTCACCCCCTTCCCTGGAGTGGCACCCGAGCGCCTCGTTGGTCCCCGTGGCCCTGCTCCTCCTCGGAGGCGGCCTGGCGCTGGCCGGGCGCGACGGCGTCACCCCCACCGAGGTGGTACGGGCCGGGTTGGTGGTGGCCTGGGCCCTGGCCGGCGCCGTGCTCGTCACCCGACGCAGCTTGCGGGGTCTGGGCGTCATCGTGCTCGCCGGCGTGGCTGCCGCCGCCGTGGCCTGCCTGGCCGACGCCGCCATCACCGCGGGCTGGACCGGCGGGCCCCGGTCCGTGGCCGACCTGGCCCTGCCCCTGGGCGTCGCCCTCCTTCCCGCCGCCGGGCTCCACCTGCTGCTCAGCCTCCCTGTCGGCGCGCTCGGCCCCCGCCGCCGCCGGATCGGGGCCGCCCTGGGCTACACCCTCGGCCTGGTCCTGGGGTTGCTCCTGTGGAGCCGGCGCCCGTCGTTTCCCACCTGGACCATCTGGGTGGCGGCGGCCGCGGCCCTGGCGGTCGGCCTGGGTGCGGCCAACCGCCGCTACATCCGCAGCGCCGGACTGGAACGCCAACGCCTCCAGTGGCTGGGGTGCGCCCTGGTGGTGGTGGCTGAGACGGCCCTCGTCGTGGCCGCCCTCGGCGTGCTCGTCGACTGGCCCCCGCAGGGCGTCCTGGT
Organism: Acidimicrobiales bacterium; assembly: GCA_030446545.1. GTDB lineage: Bacteria > Actinomycetota > Acidimicrobiia > Acidimicrobiales > CADCSY01 > JADDRA01. Next base: position 101,179 of record JAUJNB010000001.1, read on the forward strand.
GGCGGGAGCGATGAGCGCGCTGCTCCCGCTGTCCCTGGCGGCAGGGGCGTCCACCCGCCTGGTCACCAGTGTCGACCGGTTGCTCGTGCACACGGTGTCCTTCACCGGCCTGAGTGGCGTGGTGGTGGCGGTGTACCTGGTGATCGTCCTCGGCCTCGGGCGCGTCCCCGACGACGGCGAGCGTGACCTGCTCGTGCTCTCCATGGTGGCGGCGGTCGTGGCCGCCGCCGTCTACCTCCCCACCCGGGCCCGGCTCTCCGAGGTGGCCAACCGACTGGTCTACGGCGAGCGAGAGGCCCCCGACACCGTGCTGCGCACCTTTGGCAGCCGCCTCTCCCGGGCCATCCCCATGGACGAGCTGCTGTTGCAGCTGGCCGAGTCCCTTCGCAAGACCATGGCCCTGCAGGCAGCCGAGGTCTGGACGGGTTCGTCCGGAACCTTGGCCCGCACCGTCTCGGTCCCCTATCGGCCGCCGGACCAGCTCGCCCTCAGCCGGGCGGAGCTCCCCATCGTGGCCCGGGCCGGGGTCAGCGGGCCGGCCTGGCTGGCCGTGTGGCTGCCCTCGTTGCTCCGGGGGCGCGACCCCGACGCCCAGTTGCGGGTGGCGCCGGTCACCCACTCGGGCGAGCTCCTCGGGCTCATCGTGGCCGAGCGCCGGGGCGGGGACGACACCTTCACCGACGAGGACGAGCGGGTCCTCACCGAATTGGCCCGCCAAGTGGGCCTGGCCTTGCACAACGTCGCCCTCGACTCGGCCCTGCAGGCCAGCCTGGACGAGGTGCGACGCCAGGCCGACGAGCTGCAAGCTTCCCGTGCGCGCATCGTGGCCACCGCCGACGCCGAGCGCCGGCGGATCGAGCGCAACCTCCACGACGGAGCGCAACAACACCTCGTGGCTCTGGCCGTCAACCTCCGCCTGGCCCGCGACCTCGTGGGCGACGATCCCGAGGTGGCGTCGGCCATGCTGGAAGAGCTGGCCACCAGCATCAAGGACACCATCGCCGAGCTCCGCGATCTGGCCCATGGCATCTATCCACCCCTGCTCATGGACAGCGGCCTGGAACCGGCGCTGCGGGCCGCCGCCAGTCGGAGCCCGCTCGAGGTCGGCGTGGCGGTCGACGACGTCGGCCGCTTCCCCACCGAGGTGGAGGCGGCCGTGTACTTCTGCTGCCTGGAGGCACTGCAGAACGCAGCCAAGCACGCCCCGCACGCCAAGGTGACGATTCGGGTGTGGTGCCCGGCCGATGTCCCCGAGCTCCGCTTCGAGGTGGTCGACGACGGCCCGGGGTTCGACGCCGACCAGGTGGGCCGCGGCCACGGCTTCGTCAACATGAGCGATCGTCTGGGCGCCTTCGGCGGCACCGTCAGGTGGGATTCCACACCCGGGCACGGAGCGGTGATCTCGGGCTCGATCCCCGCTGACGGCCCCCGCTGAGACGTGGCGGTCAGAGGGTGTGGAGGGTGCCGTCGCCGTTGCGCTCGTCCCACAGGCGCCGCAGCACGCCCGGCGCCAGCTCTTCTTTGTTGACGTAGGCGGCGGCGCCGCTGGTGTGGGCATCTTCGGGCAGGTCGGCGAGCTGGTAGGTCGAGCACAGGAAGACCACGGTCCCGGGCGCTTCGGCCACGATCTGGCGGGTCGCCTCGATGCCGCTGATGCCCGGCATGTTGATGTCCATCAGGACCAGCCTCGGATGCAGCGATGCCACCTGCTCGAGCGCCTGCTCCCCCGTCTCCGCCTCCCCGACCAGATCGAAGCCCTCCGCCCGACGGAGGACGGCCGCGGCGGCCATGCGGAACGGGCGCTGGTCGTCGACGACCAGCACGGGGACAGCGACGTCCTGGTGCATCATGTTCATGTTCCCAGGCCCGGTTGTGGGCAACCAGGGTAGGAGCAGGGCTTCAGGAGGTGTAGCTAGCACCACCATTGCGATCGGCCAGGTAGAGCAGCACGGCCTTGACCCGACGGTTCACATCGCGCTCCTCCGACAGGCCCAGCTTGGAGAAGATGGAGTTGGTGTGCTTCTCCACCGCCCGCTCGCTCAACACCAGGGTGGCGGCGATGGCCGCGTTGTTCTTGCCCTGGGCCATCTCACCCAGGATCTCGCCCTCTCTCGGGGTGAGGCGGTCGAGATCGGACCGGGAGCGCGGGGACGTGGCCGTCACCAGCGCGTCGACCACTTTGGGGTCGATGACCGAGCCGCCCTTGGCCACGTCGCGAATGGCACCGACGAGCTCCTCGACGTCGGCCACCCGCTCCTTCAGCAGGTAGGCCCGGCCCTGGGAGCCCTCGGCCAGCAGGGCCAGGGCGTAGGCGGGGTTGGCGTACTGGCTCAACACGACCACCCCGATGTCCGGGTGGTCCACCCGCAGTTGGGCGGCGGCCCGGATCCCCTCGTCGGTCCCGGTGGGCGGCATGCGGATGTCGGTGACCACCACGTCGGGCTTCTCGGCCTCGATCATGGCCAAGAGGCCGGGGAGGTCCCCACACGTCCCGGCCAACTCCAGCTCGCCCTGGCTCTGGATGAGCCGGGACATGCCTTCGCGCAACAGCACGCTGTCCTCGGCCAGCACCACCCGGATTGCCACGCCCGGACCGTAGCCCCTCGACCACCCCGGGGTTCCGACCCCTCCTCCGCGCCCGACCTGTCCCCCTGCAGGGGTCAGAACCGGCGGGAAGACAGCACAGGGGTGGGGAGGGACAGGAGCTGGGAGGGGCGCCCGCCGGTCAACGTTCGTAGACGGTGAGGTCGACGGCCTTGACGCTGGCCCAGACGGGGGCACCGGCCGCCAGGTCGAGCTCGGCCAGGGCCGCCGGCGTGATCTCGGCCGTGACGGGGACGCGATGGCCGAGGGTGACCCGCACACGGTCGCGGTCGGCCTCGAGGTCGTCGACGGTGGCCGTCCAGGTGTTCCGGGGGCTGCCGTCGGGCTGGTGGGCGTGCAGGGCAATGGCCTGGGGCCGGATGGCCACGGCCACTTCGGGGCCGGGAAGGGGGTCGGCCACGGTGAGCTCGGCCCCGGAGTCGAGGCGGACGGTGCGCTCGCCGGTGGCGCGGCCGTGGAGGAGGTTGACGCCGACGAGTTGGGCCACGTAGCGCGAGCCGGGTCGGGCCGTGACCTCGGCCGGCGTGCCGGTCTGGGTCATCCGACCCTCCTCCAGGATGACCAGCCGATCGGCCAGGACCAGGGCGTCGACGGGATCGTGGGTGACGAGGAGGCGGGCACCGTGGAAGGTGGCGAGGTGGCGGCGCAACTCGGTGCGGACCCGCAACCGGGTACCGGCATCGAGGGCGGCGAGGGGTTCGTCGAGGAGGAGCAACCGGGGCTCGGTCGCCAGCGCCCGGGCCAGGGCCACCCGCTGGGCCTGACCACCGGAGAGGGTGCGGGGCCGGGCCCCGGCGAGCTCGTCGAGGCCCAGACGGACGAGCCACCGCTGCGCCTCGGCCCGGGCCTGGGCTCGGGTACGGCCCCTCGCCCGCAACCCGAAGGCGACGTTGTCGAGGGCGCTCAGGCGAGGGAAGAGCAGGTAGTCCTGGAACACCACCCCGATCGGCCGCTTCGAGGTGGGGACGAACGTGTCGGCCGCGGGGTCGTCGAGGACGGCGCCGTCGAGCTCGATGCGGCCGTCGTCGATGGGGTGCAACCCGGCCACGGCCCGCAGTGCCGTGGTCTTGCCGGCGCCGTTGGGCCCGAGGAGGGCCACGACCTCACCGTCGTCGACCCGCAGGCCGATCTCGAGGTGGAGGTGGCCGAGGTCGAGGTGGATGTCGGCAAGCAGCACGGCCGGCGGCTCAGCCCGTCAGCCAACGGTCGCGCAGCGGGAGCAGCACCGCGAGGGACACGGCCATGAGGACCAGGGACAGGGCGATGGCGGCGTCACGGTCGGATTCGAGGGCCAGGAACACGGCCAGGGGCATGGTCTGGGTCCGGCCCTGCAGGTTGCCGGCGAAGGTGACGGTTGCTCCGAACTCCCCCAGGGCCCGGGCCCAGCAGAGTACGGCGCCGGCGACGATCGAGGGGCCGGCGTGGGGGAGGGTGACGCGTCGCAAGATCGTCCACCGGCTGGCCCCGAGCGTGGCCGCGGCATCCTCGTAGCGCTGGTCGGCCGCCCGCAGGCCGGATTCGACGGTCAGCACCAGGAAGGGCATGGCCACAAAGGTGTTGGCCGCCACCACACCCCAGACGGAATAGGGCAGGAGGAGCCCGGTCGACTCGTAGACCGGGCCGCCGAGCAGGCCCCGGCGCCCGAAGGCGAACAACAGGGCGGCGCCGCCGACCACCGGGGGCAGGACCATGGGAAGGGTGATCAGCGCCCTGGTGGCCGAGCGCCCGGGCAGGTGGCCCCGGGCCAGGACCCAGGCCAAGGGGACGCCGATCACCAGCGAGACGGCGGTGGCCGCCAGCGCGGTGGTGATGCTGAGGCGGAGCGCATCGGTGACCACCGGTTGGCCCACCAGGTCATCGAGGTCGGTCCAGGGCGCCCGCTGCAGCAGGGCGGCGAAGGGAAGAGCCACGTAGGCCACCGCCACGGCCGCCAGGGGGGCGATCAACCACGGCGTTCGGCCCTGCCCGGCCCTGCGCCGGGGCGCGGTCCCTGCCGTCAAGGAGGGCCGAACCCGTGGGCGGCCAGGATGGCCCGGCCCTCGTCGGAGAGGACGTAGGCGACAAAAGCGGCGGCGTCGTCGGGGTGGTGGCTGCCGGCGAGGGTGGCGATCGGGTAGCTGGTGGTCACGCCGGCGTCGGCCGGGAGGTCGACGCCCTCGACGGTGTCACCGGCGGCCAGGACGTCGCTGCGGTAGACGATCCCGGCGTCGAGCTCTCCGGCCTCGACCTTGGTCAGCAGGGCGCGCACGTCGGGCTCGTTGGTGTCGACCACGGGGTTGACCCCGGCGTTGCTCAGCGCCTGGCGGGCGAACCTTCCGCAGGGCACCTCCTCGGCACACAACCCGAGGAGGCGCCCGGCGTCGGCGAAATCGGCCAGGCCGCTCACCCCGGCCCGGTTGCCGGCCGGCACCACGATCTGGAGCTGGTTGGTGGCGAAGTCCCGGGGGTCCGAGGCCACGCCCGCCGCCACCACCGCGTCCATGCTCGAACGGTCGGCCGGGGCGAAGACGTCGGCGGGGGCGCCGGCCAGCAGTTGCTCCCGCAACGACGAGGAGGGGCCGAAGTCGAGCTCCACCGGGGCGCCGAAGGCGGCGACGAGCTCGGTGAAGGCGTCGGTGAGGGAGGCCGCCGCGGCGACGGTGATGCCCGCCCCGCCGCCCTCGCCGGCGTTGCCGCGGCCGACCTCCGGGCTGCATCCCGTGGCGTCCAGCGCCAAGATCACCGCCAGGGTCAGGGCCAGGGCCAGCGGGGGGGGCCGGATCACGGCTCCACCGGGACCTCGACCACCACGTTGGTGGACTTGACCGTGGCCAGGGCCAGCACGCCGGGGGCCAGGCCCAGCTCGTCGGCCGCTTCCCGGGTCATCAGCGACACCATCCGGTGGCGGCCCACCTGGAGCTCGACCTGGGCCATCACCGTGTCGGTCTTCACCCGGGTGACGATGCCGGGCAGCCGGTTGCGGGCCGAGGCGCCCGAGCGGACCTGGTGCTCCCGCTCGGCCCCGCGGCCGACCGCCAGCTCCTCGGCCAGCCGGGCCAGGGACACGCCCTCCACCAGCCGCTGGCCGCCCTCACTTCGCCGTGTCTGCAACCGGCCACTGTCGGCCCAGCGCCTGACCGTGTCCACGCTGACGTCGAGCACCGACGCCGCCTGGCCGATCCGGTAGGCGGTGACCTGAGCTTCCCGGCCACCATCGCTCATCTGGGAGAGATTAGCGCAGAGAAAGGCTCGCTATCGGCGTTTGCCCTTCTTGCGGCCCCGGGGAACGATGGGGGCGCTCGGCGACGTCGACCTCGTCGGGGGCGTGTTCCCGCCGTCGTCCGGTGGTCGTCCGGCGCCGTTGGAACCCGGCTCGGGGCCCCTGCCGCTCGGCTCGGGTGGATGCCAAAGAGACGATGAGCGGGCCGGCGGAGAGCCGGCGCCGCCACCGGTGGCCACCAGGGGGGCGCTGCGTCCCTCGACCCGGTTGCGCAGGGCGGTGTAGCGGGGCTCCCGCTCCTTGAGGTGGGCCAGCAGGGGCGAGGCGATGAAGATGGATGAGTAGGCGCTGGCGGCCAGGCCCACCAACAGGGCCAGGGCGAACTCCTGGAGCGTGGCCGCACCGAGCACGAAGGAGCCGATCACCAGCAACGAGGCGATGGGGATGAGGGCGGTGATGGAGGTGTTGAGGGTGCGCATCAGCACCTGGTTGAGCGAGTCGTTCACCATCTGGCTGTAGGTGCTGCGGGCGGTGGTGGCCAGGAGCTGGGCGTTCTCGTCGACCTTGTCGAACACCACGATGCCGTCGTAGATCGAGTAGCCCAACACCGTGAGGATGGCGATGACCGTCGCCGGGGTCACCTCGAAGCCGGTCACCGAGTACACGCTCACGGTCACGAGGATGTCGTGGACCAGGGCCGTCAGGGTGGCCAGGGCCATCTTCCACTCGAAGCGGACGGTGATGTACAGCGTGATGGCGGCGAGGAAGATGGCCAGGGCCCGCTGGGCCTTCCCCGTGATCTCCGATCCCCAGGAGGGGCTGACTTGGCTGACCTGGACGTCGCCGGGATCGACGCCGGCAAGCCTGGCCAGGGCGGCGCTGACCTCGTTGCGGTCGGCGTCGTTCCCGGGCTCGGCCTGCACCCGGAGCCGCTGGCCCTCCTCGCCCCCGAGGGTCTGTACGTCGGCTTCGGCCACGCCGGCGGCCGCCACCGCCTCACGGGCCTGGTCGACATCGATGTCGCCCGCCACCTCCCAGGAGGTGCCGCCCCGGAAGTCGATACCCAGGTTGAGCCCCCGGGCGGCCAGCGAGCTCACCCCGATGAGGATGATCAGGCCCGAAAGCGTGAACCACAGCCGGGACCGGCCCACGAAGTTGGCGTGGGTCTCCCCGTGGTAGAGGCGACCGAAGAGGTTTCGCCTTGCTCCCCCGCCGCCACCTCCCCGTCCCCGATCGGTCCCCACGCCGTTGCTGCTCACCGGGCCGCTCCCACCGGCTTGCGGCTCCCGTGGTCGACCACACCTCGGGCCACACCCAGAAATCGGGCCGAGGTGAAGGCCTTGCGCCGCCCGAGTAGGGCCACGAGCGGTCGGGTGAAGAAGTAGGCCACCACGACGTCGAGCACCGTCGACAGGCCGAGGAAGAAGGCGAAGCCTCGGACCGCACCCACGGTCAACCACCACAGCAGGAAGGCGCCGAGGAAGGCGGAGAAGTCGGCCGCCAGGATGGTCCGGAAGGCCCGCTTGAAGCTCCGGTCGACCGACGAGCGCAGGCTGCGGCCGGCGCGGACCTCGTCCTTCAGGCGTTCGAAGTACACGATGTAGGAGTCGACGGTGACCCCCACCGACACGATGATGCCGGTGACCCCGGCCAGGCTGAGGGCCAGCCCCTGGCTGGCCCCGAGGTAGCTGATGATCGACCACTGCAGGGCGGCCCACACGCACAGGCCGAGGGCTACCACCAGGCCGAGGGCCCGGTAGTAGGCCACGATGTACAACAGCACCAGGGCCGTGCCCAGGGCCCCGGCCAACAGGCCGGCCCGGAGTGAATCGGCGCCGAGCGTGGCCGACACGGTGGACACCGACTCCTGCTCCAACTGCACCGGGAGGGCCCCGTAGCGCAGCACCAGGGCCAGGTCCTTGGCCTCCTCCTCGCTGAAGTTGCCGGTGATGGTCACCTGGTCACGCTGGAACTCGGCGTTCTGCACGACCGGGGAGGACACCACCGTGCCGTCGAGCACGATGGCCACCGCGCCCTGGGTACAGGTGGGAGCCCCGCTGAAGCAGGCGGTGGCCAGCTGGTTGAAGCGCCCGATCCCCTCGCCGGTGAAGCTGAGCAGCACCGACCACTCCGAGGCGGTCTGGTCGAACACGGCCTGGGCGTCGTCGATGTCGGCTCCTACGGCGCCGGCCGCGCCCAGCTGGTACAGGGCCGGTTCGGCCCCTTCGGCCGCCTCCCCGGGAAGCACCACCTCGGCCTCGGGAACGTCCTCGGCGGGAGGCGTGACGGTGACGGGTACGGAGGTGGGAGGAACGTTGGGGGTACCCGGCGGCGGGATGACCCCGATGACGGGTCGGAAGCGCAGCTCGGCGGTCTGGCCGATGACCTCCAGGGCCCGTTCACGGTCCCCCACCCCGGGAAGCTCGACCACGACGGCGTTGCCCTGGCGGGTGATCTCGGGCTCGGCCACGCCCAACTCGTCCACCCGCTGGCGGATCACCTCGATGGCCTGGTCGACCACCTCGGGATCGTCCACGCTGCCCGGGGGCTGGAGCACGACCGAGACCCCGCCCTGCAGGTCGAGGCCCAGCTCGGGCTGGTTGCCCACCGCCAGGGTGGCGGCCAGGGAACCGAAGGCCACGACCACGATGCACAACAGCGACGTCACCAGGCGCCGGCGCACCTTCACGCCCGGTCGCCCTCACCAGGAGCGTCGTCGGGGGGGTCACCGTCGTCGGAGGCACCGTCGGGGGGGTCACCGTCGGGGGGGCCAAGGCCCTGGTCCCCGCCGGGCCCGGTGCCGTCGGTCCCGTCCAGGCGGCGGGTCACGGCGGCGCGGACCATGCGCACCTCCACACCCGGACTCACCTCCAGGTGCAACTCGTCATCGGTGAGCACCCGCACGGTCCCGATCAGGCCTCCGGCCGTGAGCACCAACTGGCCCACCTCGATCGACGACACCAGCTCGCGCTGCTTGCGCAGCCGGGCCTGCTGCGGGCGGATGAGCAGGAACCACATCAGGCCCAGGAGCAGGACGAAGGGGATGAGCTCAGCCATAGGAGAGGGTTTCCGTTCGCCCCGGCCACCAACCTGGTGGCGCGGCAACCGGCTGAGGACCCTAGCGCAGCCTCGCCCGGGGCGGGTACCGACCAAACCCGGCCGGGCGCGCCAAAATCGGGCCACCCCCCGCAGTGGCGTTTTCGGCCATGTCTCCTCGACGCTTGGCCCCCCGCCGCGCGCTGCTGGCCCTCCTGGCCGTGACCGCCACGCTGGCCGTGGCCACGCCGGCCAGGGCCGGACTGCTCGACGATCTCCTGGGTGATCCCGGCACCGGCAACGAGGTCGGCGCCGGCGGCTCGGACTGGACGCTCGGCGGTCGCTCCTGCCAGCTCATCGAGGTGCCCGCGCTGGCCTCGGTTCCCACCGCCGCCCCCTTCGGCGTCGGTTCCTGCCCCGGCGTGCGCCCCGGCTCCCTGATCCAGACCGAGGCCGGGGCCTGCACCTTGAACTTCATGTTCACCGACCCGGCCGGCGACCGCTACATGGGCACCGCCGGGCACTGCATCCTCGCCACCTCGCCCATCGGCCAACAGGACAACGGTGAGGTGACGTTCGGCGCCGGCGAGGGCCCCGTTGCCCGGGACGGCGAGGGCAACCGCATTGGCGAGTTCGTCTACGCCATCCAGTCCGATCCCAAGGACTTCGCCCTCATCTGCCTGGACGACGGTGTCGAGGCCAGCCCCCAGGTGTGCAGCTTCGGTGGCCCCACCGGCACTGACGACAGTCAGCCCGGCCTGCTCGAGCCCACCGTGCTCTCCAACTACGGCAACCCGCTGGGGCTCGGTTCCGGGGTGACGACCAAGAGCTTCCTGGCCCTGGGCATGCCCGATCCCGACCACGTCTTCGCCACCGGCCTGGTGCTGCCCGGCGACAGCGGCGGTCCCGTCCTCAACGAGGACGGCGAGGCCGTGGGCCTGGTGGTCACCACCGGCCTGCAACTGGGCAACAGCCTGGTCTCGGGTGAGGGCCTCGACGTGGGTCTGGTGGGCATCACCCGCCTCACACCCCAACTGGAACGAGCCGAAGACGTGCTCGGCACCGACTTCACGCTGGTGGAGGCTCCCCGCCTCTAGCCCGAGGCCCGAGGGCCTCGGGCCGGCGAGCCCAGGGCCGGTTGTCTCACCCCCTGGCAGTCTCGTGTGCGTGGGTGCCACGGCACGGCGATGGCGCGCACGAGACGTGCGAGATCTCGCCCAGCAGCAGCACGGAGTTCCCGAGCCCGTGCGCCGGCATCCGGTCAGGCTTCCCAACGGTTCGTGGGTGCGCCTGGACTTCGCCTGTCCCGACAAGCTGCTGTTCATCCACACCAACGGCTGAGGCCCCCACCGCAGTCGCCGGGCGTTCGTGCGTGACCACCGCCGGGAGAACCAGGTCGTGTTGCTGGGATGGAAGCTGCTGAGCTTCACCTGGGACGACGTCGTCGGTCGTCCCGAGGACGTAGTGGACGAGGTGAGGGCGGCCCGGGCACGTCGGCCGGAGGAATGAGGATCAGTCGAACAGGCCCGGCGTCGGGAGCGTGGCCCGGGGGGGATCGAGCCCCAGGCGCTTCCAGGCGGCCGGGGTGGCCACCCGGCCCCGCGGCGTGCGCATGAGCAGGCCCTGGCGGATGAGGAAGGGTTCGTAGACGTCCTCCACCGTCTCGGTGGGCTCGCTCACGCTGATGGCCAGCGTCGACAGGCCCACCGGTCCGCCGTCGAAGCGCTGGCACAGGGCCGCGAGGAGGGCCCGGTCGACCTTGTCGAGACCGAGGTCGTCGACGCCGAAGGCGGCCAGGCCCTCGCGGGCCGAGGCGGCGTCGACGGTGCCGGTGCCCCGGACCTCGGCGAAGTCCCGCACCCGGCGCAGCAGGCGGTTGGCGATGCGCGGCGTCCCCTCGCCCGCCCGGAGATCTCGGCCGCCCCCTCGGTGGTGGTGGGCACGCCGAGGATGCCGGCGGTGCGCACCACGATGGTCTCCAGGTCGGCCGGCGGGTAGTGATCGAGGCGCTCCACCAAGCCGAAGCGATCGCGCAACGGGCCGGTGATGAGGCCGGTGCGGGTGGTGGCGCCCACCAGGGTGAAGCGGGGCAGGTCCAGGCGGATGGAGCGGGCCGAGGGCCCTGGCCCAACACGATGTCGAGCTGGAAATCCTCCATGGCCGGGTAGAGGACCTCCTCCACGGGGCGGGGCAGGCGGTGGATCTCGTCGACGAAGAGGACCTCGCCCTCCTCCAGGTTGGTGAGGATGGCGGCCAGGTCGCCCGGGCGCGACAGGGCCGGGCCGGAGGTGATGCGCAACCCCACCTCCATCTCGCTGGCCACGATGCCGGCCAGCGTGGTCTTGCCCAGCCCCGGGGGCCGGCGAAGAGCAGGTGGTCGGCGGCCTGGCCCCGTCGCCGGGCCGCCTCGAGGACGATCGAGAGATGCTCCTTGAGCTCGGCCTGGCCCCACGAAGTCGGCCAGGCGCCGGGGCCGGAGCCCGGCTTCCTCGGCCTCCTCCCCGGCCACCACGCCGGCGGTGAGGACTTCCTCCCTGCCGGCCATCAGCGGCCCGCCGTCCGGCCAGGCGTCATCGGGCCCGGCCCAGGCGGGACAGGGCGGCCTTGAGCAGGGTGGCCACGTCGTCGCCCTCGGGCAGGTCCCGCAGCGCGCGCCCCGGACCTCCTCGGGCTCGTAGCCCAGCGTCACCAAGGCCTGGCGCACCTCGGCCCGGGCGGGTGGCGGCCGGCCGTCGTCGAGCGGCGTGGCGTCGACGTCCCCGTCGGCCCGGCCGAGGCGGCCACGGCCAGGCCGAGGCGGTCCTTGAGCTCGATGAGCAGGCGGGCGGCGGTCTTGCGGCCCACGCCGGGGACCAGGCACAACGAGCCGACGTCGTCGTCGGCCACCGCCCGGCGCAGGGCATCGGGGGTGTGCACCGACAGCACGGCCAGGGCCAGAGCCGGGCCCACGCCGTGGGCCCCGATGAGGGCCTCGAAACAGGTCCGCTCCTCGCGTCGGGCGAACCCGTACAGGGTGAGAGCGTCCTCCCGCACGGCCAGGTGGGTGTGGAGCAGGACGTCGGCCCCGATCTCGCCCAGGGCGGGCACGGTGACCGGGGGCACCAGGACCCGATACCCCACCCCACCCACCTCCACCACGACGGCACCGTCGAGGCCGGCCTCCCGCAATGATCCCCGCAGCGAGCCGATCACGATCGGGCCTCGGCCCGGGCGACCCGGGCCCGCAGGGGGGCCATGGCGTGGTGGCAGAGGGCCAGGGCCAGGGCATCGGCGGCGTCGGGGGGCCGGGGGCGTGGCCAGGCCGAGTTGGGCCTGGACCATGCGCTGCACCTGGTCCTTGGAGGCGGCGCCGTAGCCCGCCACCGCCTGCTTCACCTCGTTGGCGGTGTACTGGGCCACGGCACAGCCCCGGGCCGCGGCCTCGGCCAGGGCCAGCCCGCTGGCCTGGCCCACCGACATGGCGGTGCGGGCGTTGACCTGGAAGAAGACCCGCTCCACGGCCACGGCACCCGGACCCAGCTCGGCCATGAGGGCCCGCAGGCAGGCCTGCAGTTCGGCCAGGCGCTCGGGCAGGGCGGTGGTGGGCGAGGTGGTGAGCACGCCGGCGCTGACCGCCCGCAGGACCGAGCCCTCCCGTACCACGGCGCCGTAGCCGCAGCGGGTGAGGCCGGGGTCGATACCGAGAACGAACACTGGTTCGCCACACTAGCGCGCCATGGTGCCACCGGCGGGGATCTCGGCCGGGGGTTGCGGACCGTCCGGTCATCCCCAAGGGTACGACTGCCCAGCCAACCAGAGGCGCTACGGTGTGTGGCGCCGTCGGAAGGAGACGCAATGGCCGGTGTCGTGCTGGAAGACCTTTCCAAGGTCTATCCCGACGGCACGACGGCGGTTTCCGGCCTCGACCTGGCGATCGACGACGGGGAGTTCCTCGTCCTGGTCGGGCCTTCGGGATGTGGCAAGACCACGGCCCTGCGCATGGTGGCAGGCCTGGAGGACATCAGCGCCGGCCAGGTTCGCATCGGGGGCGGGTGGTCAACCGGGTGGCGCCCAAGGACCGCGACATCGCCATGGTGTTCCAGAACTATGCCCTGTACCCCCACCTCAGCGTGCGCCAGAACATGGGCTTCGGGCTGAAGCTGCGCAAGGTGGCCAAGGCCGAGGTCGAACGGCGGGTCGAGGAGGCCGCGGCCTCGCCCTCAGAGGGGCGAGGTGGTCGCCTGGGCCGCCCGCACGGCCGCCACCAACTCGTCGGACCTGCGGAACGACAGGCCGCCCACGGCCCGGTGGGCGTAGCGGATGATCCCCCGGGCGTCGATCACGAAGACCGAACGCCGGTAGAAGCCGAACGGGCCGAGCACGCCGTAGGCCTCGGCCACCGCCTTGTCGGTGTCGGCCAGCAACGGGAAACCCAGGTCGAACTCGATCGTGAAGGCTTCGTGGCTGGCCACGTCCTGGGGGCTGAGGGCCAGCAGCCGGGCCCCCAGCTCGCTGAAGCCGGCCAGGTCGGCCGAGTAGCTGACCAGTTGCCTGGTACACACCGGCGTGTTGTCGCCGGGATAGAAGACCAGCACGACCGCGCTCCCCGCTCGTCGGCCAGGGCGTAGTCCCGCCCACCGGTGCCGGCCAGGACGAAGTCGGGGGCCGGCTCCCCCACGCCGACGGTCATGCCTCCACGGCTTGGAGCACGTCGTCGGCCACGTCGAAGTTGGCGTAGACGTCCTGGACGTCGTCGTGGTCGTCGAGGGCGTCGATGAGGCGCAGCACCTTCCTGGCGTCCTCCGGCCCCTCCAGGGCGACGACGGTGGTGGGCAGCATGGTCACGTCGGCCGAGACGACCGCCACCGAGGCGGCGTCGAGGGCGTCCCGCACGGCCGTCAGGGCCGAGGGATCGCAGGTCACCCGCCAGGTGTCACCCTCGTCGGCCAGGTCCTCGGCGCCGGCGTCGAGCACCACCAACAAGAGGTCGTCCTCGGACCCGGCCTCCTTGGGGATCGTCACCACCCCCTTGCGCTCGAACTGCCAGGCGACCGCCCCCGGCTCGGCCAGTGAACCGCCGTTGCGGCTGAACAGCGAGCGGATGTCGGGCCCGGTGCGGTTGCGGTTGTCGGTGAGCACCTCGACGAACACGGCCACCCCGCAGGGGGCATAGCCCTCATAGGCCACCGCCTCGTAGCGGACACCCTCCAGCTCGCCGCTGCCCCGCTTGATGGCCCGTTCGATGGTGTCGAGGGGCACGGACGCGTCCCGGGCCTTCTGGTACATGGTGCGCAGGGTGGCGTTGGACTCCAGATCGCTGCCACCGGCCCGGGCCGTCACCTCCACCTGGCGGATCAGCTTGGCGAAGAGCTTGCCCCGGGCCTTGTCCTTGGCCCCCTTCTGGTGCTTGATGCTGGCCCACTTGGAGTGTCCGGACATGTTCAGATCCTTTCCAGGAACGACTGGTGGAGGCGGAGGTCGCCCCCGAGCTCAGGATGGAAGGCGGCAACCATGACGGCGCCGGATCGGCACAGCACCGGCCCCTCGGCCAGACGGGCCAGGACCTCGACGTCGGGCCCGGCCCGGGTCACCACCGGCGCCCGGATGAACACGGCCGGGAAGCGACCGCCGGGCATGCCCTCGATGTCGAGGTCGGCCTCGAAGGAGTCGCGCTGGCGTCCAAAGGCGTTGCGGCGCACGTCGATGTCGACCGCGCCCAGGCCGGCCTGGTCGGCCCGACCGTCGAGGACCTCGGTGGCACACAGGATCATCCCGGCACAGGTTCCCAGCACCGGAAGGCCCTCGGCCAGCCGGTCCTCCAAGGCCGGGCGCAGGCCCGACGAGTCGACCAGCAGGGCGAGCGTGGTCGACTCGCCCCCGGGAACGATCAGGGCATCGACCCCGGCCAGGTCGACCGGCCTGCGGACCTCGACCGGCTCGGCCCCCAGCTCAGCGAGGGCCAGGACGTGCAGGCGGGTGGAACCCTGGAGGGCCAGCACGCCCACCTTGGCGCCCGACGCCTGCACCTGGCGGCTTCCCTGCGGCGGCCGAGGACGCGGCGGGCACGGTCACCAGCCCCGGTCGGCCAGGCGGGTGTCGAGGGTCGAGACCTCCAGGCCGGGCATGGCCTCACCCAGGCCCCGGCTGACCTTGGCCACCAGGGCCGGGTCGTGGTGGTGGGTGGTGGCCTCGACGATGGCCCGGGCCATGCGGGGCGGATCGGCGCTCTTGAAGATCCCGGAGCCCACGAAGACCGACCGGGCTCCCAGCTGCATCACCAGGGCGGCGTCGGCCGGGGTGGCGATGCCGCCGGCGCAGAACAACGGCACCGGCAGGGCGCCAGCCTCGGCCACCTCGGTCACCAGGTCGATGGGGGCGGGCAGGCGCTTGGCCCACTCGTAGCGCTCGGCCGGGTCGGCCACCGAGAGCCGTCGGATGTCGCCGGTGATTGCCCGCAGGTGACGGACCGCCTCCACGATGTTGCCGGTGCCGGCCTCGCCCTTGGAGCGGATCAGGGCCGCTCCCTCGCTGATGCGCCTCAGGGCCTCGCCGAGGGTGGTGGCGCCACAGACGAAGGGCACGCCAAAGGCCCACTTGTCGATGTGATGGGCCTCGTCGGCGGGGGTCAGCACCTCGGACTCGTCGATGAAGTCGACGCCCAGCGCCTCGAGCACCTGGGCCTCGGCGAAGTGGCCGATGCGGGCCTTGGCCATGACCGGGACGGTCACGGCCGCCTTGATGGCCTCGATCATGGCCGGATCGCTCATGCGGGCCACCCCGCCGTGGCGACGGATGTCGGCGGGCACCCGCTCCAGGGCCATCACCGCCACCGCCCCTGCGTCCTCGGCCACCTTGGCCTGGTCGGCGTCGACCACGTCCATGACGACGCCCCCCTCGAGCATCGCGGCCAGGCCCCGCTTGAGCCGCAACGTTCCCGTCAGCGGACGGTACCCGGCCTCACCGGTCGACTCGTTGGCTTGGTCCCTGGACGACTCGTTCGACGTGGCCATCGCCTCCAGTCTACGACCCGACCCGGACTCGTCCCCTCCATTCCCCGGTTCCTGCGCCGGACGTGCCGGCCGGCCGTCACAGCTCGCGCAGGGCGAGGATGCGTTCCTCCAAGGGCGGGTGGGTGTCGAACAACCGGTTGAGCCGCGCCCCCCGTCCCTCCGCCTCGGCCCGGGCCAGGGGCGACTCGATCCAGAGGTGGGCGGTGGCCCGTGACGCCGAGTGCACCACCGTCCGGTCGTCACGCAGCCGCTCGAGGGCGGCGATGAGGCCCGGTGGGTAGCGGGTGAGCGAGACCCCGCTCACGTCGGCCAGCAGCTCCCGCCGCCGGCTCACCGCCAGCTGCATCAGGCGCCCGATGAGCGGGGCCGCGACGAGCAGGACGATGCCCAACAGGCCCAGGACGGCGGCCGGCCCGGCCCCGCCCCGACGGTCGTCGCGGTGGCGGGGCCCACCCCACCACAGGAAGCGCAGCGAGAAGTCGGACAGCAACGTGACCACGCCGACGAGGGTCACGGCCAGGGTCGACACCAGCGTGTCGTAGTTCTTCACGTGACTGAGCTCGTGGGCCAGCACCCCTTCGAGCTCCACCCGGTTGAGCTTGTCGAGCAGGCCGGTGGTGACGGCCACGGCGGCATGGCGCGGGTTGCGCCCGGTGGCAAAGGCATTGGGAGCGTCGTCCTCCACCAGGTACAGCCGGGGCTTGGGCAGGCCTCCGGCGATGCACAGGCCCTCCACCAGGTTGTGGAACCGCGGGCAGTCGGCCTCGGTGGCCGGGCGGGCGTGGCTCATGCGCAGGGCCACGGCGTCGCTGCACCACCACGCGGCCACCGCGCCGGTTCCGGCGACCACCACGGCCACCAACAGGCCGGTCGGCCCGTACCCGAGGAGGAGGCCGGCGGCCCAGCCCACCGCAGCCACCAGCGCGACGAAGGCCACGATGAGCAGCGCCGACCGGCGCTTGTTGGCCGTGATCTGGTCGTACAGGACGAGCTCGGCGTCGAGCGGGGGACAGGCCGACTAGAAGTCGACCTGCACCGGGCCTCGTGAGGTGTCGTCGGCCTCGAAGTACTCCCGCTCCTTGAAGGGCGGCAGTCGGGCGACCAGCAGGGAGGGGAACGACTGGATCCGGGTGTTGTAGCTCAGGACGGTGTCGTTGTAGAACTGCCGGGCGTAGGCGATGCGGCCTTCCGTGCCGCTCAACTCCTCCTGGAGTGACAGGAAGCCCTGGTTGGCCTTGAGGTCGGGGTAGGCCTCGGCCACCGCGAACAGCGACTTCAAGGCGGTGGTGACGGCGTTCTCGGCCCGGGCCTGCTCGGCCACCCCACCCCCGCCGATGGCCGCGGCCCGGGCCCGCGTGACGGCCTCGAGGGTCTCCCGCTCGTGGGTGACGTACCCCTTCACCGTCTCGACCAGGTTGGGGATGAGCTCGGATCGGCGCCGGAGCTGGACGTCGATCTGGGCCCAGGCGGCCTCGATGCGGTTCCGGAGGGTGACCAGGCCGTTGTAGAGCACGACGACGCCCAGGGCCAAGGCCACCACGATGCCGAGCAGGATCCAGCCGGTCATGCTCCTACGACCCTACCGGGCCGGCGCTCGCGGTCGGGGGACCGAACGCCGGTGCCCGCCGAGCGGGGGCAATGTCACACCATTGGCACATTGCTGGCCTCAAGTGTGGTTTCGCCGGGCCCGACACCTCTCTTGACGATTCGCTACGTCACGCCCCCCCCGGCTCGTGGTCGTTTGCCCCTGCGGGGAGAAGGAAGAGAACTCCATGCGCATGAAGCGACTTTTCGGTACGGCCACTGCGGCCGCCCTGCTGGTGACCGGACCGATCTCGGCCAGTGCCATGGCCCAGGCTGGCGATCCACCTGCGGTACCCACGGGCGTGGGCACCGGCCAGGTCAGCTCGACCCTCCTCGGCATCGATGTCGGTGACCTCCTCAACCTCGACCTGCTCGACGACCTCGGCCGCTCGACCATCGACCCCACCAACGGTGAGGCCCTGGCCGACGGCGTGTTCAACCCTCTCGAGCTGACCTCTTCGGTGCTGGGCGACCAGTCGCTCGGCAGCGTGGCCACCAGCTCCACCGGGGACGAGGACACGGGCGCCGTCAACGAAGACCTGGACGGGAGCAACATCCCCCTGCCCATCGTCAGCGGCCTTCTCGACGGCACGCTCTCCTCGGTGGTCGACGGCGACGGCGCCCGGTCCAGCCTGTTGGCTGGCATCGGCGACCTCGAGTTGGTCGGCGGCCTGGTGGGCATGAGCCCCGGCGACGACGGCGCCGAAGCGGTGAGCTTCACCACCAACGCAGCGCCGGCCAACGCGGGTGGCGTGCGGGGCCTCAACGTGGGCTCAATGGACCTGCTCAACCTGGGCAACCTGCTTTCCGGCATCGGCACCCCCCTCGAGAGCCTGCCCGTGGTGTCGGACACGCTGCCCAGCGTGACCGGCCTGCTCACCGGCCTCGGCGTCGACAGCGTCCCCGTGGCCGGCGCCCCCGACGGCGCCATGCCCACCGACGAGGTGGTGTCGACGGTGACCGACCTGGTCGGCACCCTCGCCGTCCTGGACGCCCTTCCCGCAGGCTCGACGCTGGGCGACCTGGACCAGGACGACTGCCTGGCCCTGCCCGAGCCCGTCCTCGGCGGCCTGACCTGTACCACGTTGCCCACCGAGGGGCTCCCTCTCGTGGGTGACCTCGCCACCGCCGTCGAGGGCACCTTGATCGGTGACGTGGTAGGCCTGCTCGAGCCCATCCTGAGCGGGGCCTTGCCCGTCCTCGACGGCCTGGACCTGCTGTCGGTCGGTGGCATCACCGCCGAGATGCAGTCCACCGCCACGGACTCCGTCGACACCTCCGAGGCCGACGTGGTGGCCGAGATCACCGCACTCGAGGTGGCCGGGATGGACAGCGACGACCTGCCCCTGGTCGGTGGCGCACTGAACCTGACCCAGGGCGCCGACGTGCTCGCCGGCGTGGGGGACAGCATCAGCGGTGTCCTCAACGGGGGCCTCGGCATGCCCGGCCTGCTCGACGTCGACGTGCTCGACATCACCGAGGTCGTCCAGCCCGACGGTGACTACACCAACGCCCTTTCCACCCTCACCGCCCTCGGGGTCGACCTCGACCCCAGCAGCATCCTCGGCGGCGTGACCGGCCAGCAGGCCGGTGGCCTTCTCAGCGCCGGCGACATCCTCGGCGACGGGCTGCCTCTCGGCCTCGACGGCCTGCCGCTCGGTGGCGAGATGGACCTTCTCGGTGGCGTGCTGAGCGCCGCATCCATCCTCACCGAAGGCCTCGGCCTCCAAGTGGGCGAGATGTCCAGCGAAGGCTTCTTCACCCCGGTGGCGGCCCTGCCGCCCAACATCGTGGCTCCCCCGGCCCAGCCGGTGACCCCGCCCGCTGACGGGACGCTGCCCCGCACCGGGGCGGACACCGCCCTGCCGGCCGTGTTGGCCATGATCTTTGCCGGCGCCGCCATCGGCATCCGCCGGATGGTGCGGATCGAGAAGGTCGAGAGCTGAACGAACCGGTTGACGGTGAGCGGAGGGCCCTGCGCCCTCCTCTCGCGTCCGGGTGGAGGTGGCCTACGATCCGGCCATGCCGCGCCGTCGCCTCATCGCCTCCAGCGTCCTCGCCCTGGCGCTCGTCGGGTCGGCCGGCTGTAACGGTGGCGATACCCCTACCGACGACGTCCCGGCCACGACCACTTCCACCGCGGCGGCGACCACCACGTCGGCCCCAACGACCACCACGTCGGCGCCGACCACCACCACCGCCGCCGAGCCCGGTGCCGATTCCTTCGACGGAGCCACCACCCCCACCTCGGCCCCCGCTCCCCCCGCACTGGATGCGGCCGCCCTGCTCACCGACGTGGTGGTGAACGGCGGAGACGGGGTCGACCGGGTGACCTTCACGTTCGACGGAGGGATTCCCGGCTACGACGTGGCCTACACCGACCCGCCGGTACGCCAGGACGGCTCCGGTGCCGTGGTGGAGGTGGCCGGTGACGCCTTCCTCGAGATCCGCTTCGAGCCGGCTTCCGGAGTGGACCTGGGCGGCACGCTCGAGCCCACCTACCTCGGTCCCGACCGGGTCCAAGGCGACACCCTGGTGGTCACCGAGGTGGTCCGCACCGGAGACTTCGAGGCCAACCTCACCTGGGTGGCCGGCTTGGAGGCCGAGGTGGCCTTTCGGGTCAGCACCGTGGCCGACCGTGGCCAGGTGGTGATCGAGTTCGACGCCGGCTGACCGGCGCTCGCGGGCTCACACGACAGCCGCGTAGCACTCGAGGTAGCGATCAGCGAGACGGGCCATCGACAACTCTTCGGCCCGGGTCCGTCCCGCCGCCACCAGTTCGGCGGCCCGGTCACCGTCCTCCAGTACCCGGCGCAGGGCCAAGGCCAGGTCCCGGGAGTCGCCGGGGGCCACGAGCAGGGCTTCCCGGTCGGGCCGGGCCACGGTGGCGTAGCCGGCCAGGTCGCTGGCCACGACGGCCGCCCCGGCGGCCATGGCCTCCAGGAGCACCACCCCGAAGGACTCACCTCCGAGCGAGGGGGCGCACAGCACATCGGCTCCGCGCAGGCGCCGGGCTCGCTCCTCGTCACCCACCCGACCGAGCCAGCTCACCCGCTCGTCCCCCCTCGTCACCGCCCGCAGGCGGGCCGTTTCAGGACCCTCGCCCGCCACCCACAGGCGGACGTCGGCCGGAAGGTGGTTCAGGGCCTCCACCAGCACGGCCAGGCCCTTGCGGGGCTCGTGACGACCGAGGAACAACACCGTTCGGCCCTCGCTCGGCCAGGGCTCGACCGTCGAGAAGCGCTCCACCTCGACGCCGTTGCCGAGCACCTCGTAGTGGCCGCCCAGGTGGTTGCGGGCCAGGGCGGCCGCCTCCTCCGAGACGGCGTAGCGCCGGGCCAGGCGCCTTGCCGCCCACCCCAGTGGGCGGCCCGCCCAGCGGTACGAGGCGCTGGACCCGGCGGCGTGGAACGTCCCGACCAGGGGGGCGTCGGCCACCAGCAGGGCGGTGAGGCAGGGGCCTGGCACCAGCGGTTCGTGGAGGTGCACCACGTCGAAGCCCTCGTCGCCCAGGGCCCGGATCGTTCGCAGGGCGCTGGGCAGGTCAGGGGCGATGGGGGCCACCGAGCCGTTGGCGGCCAGGGGGACCGAGTGGCCCAGCGGCGTCACCCCGGCCTCGGGTGGGGGGCCGTCACAGGGACCCAGCACCCGCGACTCGTGCCCCGCAACCCGCAGCGCCCGGGCCAAACCCAGCACCTGGCCCTGGACGCCGCCGGGCAAGGTCAGGCTGTAGGGGCTGACGAGGCCGATCCGCACGCCGGGAGGGTAGGCGCGGACCGTACTCCCCCGGCTCCTTGGGCACAGTGGGAGCATGTTCTTCTTCTTCTCCAACCGGCTGGGCTGTGTCGGGTCCATCCTCCTCTCTCTCGTCGTGAGCGCCGTACTCCTCCTGCTGTTCAGCCTGTTCTGAGCGGGGCCGGCGCGCCGTGCACGCCATGGTCCGACGGCCAGTTGGGCTGCAGCAGGTGCCACTGCTCCGGGGCGGCCCGGATGAGCGACTCCAACCCCGCGGTCAGGTCCTGGGTCAAGCGGGCCACGTCGTGGCGGAACCGGCCGGTGCGCTCGGTGGCCAGCGCCGGGCGGATTTCGCCCCGGTGGCCCGTCCGCCCGTCGAAGTACACGGCGGTGGGCAGGACCCTGGCTCCGGCCCGCAGGGCCAAGGTCACCGGACCGGCCGGCAGGGTGGTGCGCTCGCCGAAGAACTCGACCGCCACCCCTCCTCCCCCGATGTCCCGGTCGCACAACAGGGCCACTACCTCGTTGGCCCGCAGGGCCGCCAGCACCGCCGCTCCGGCCTGAGGGCCGAGGGGGATGACCCGCAACCCGAGGCCCGCCCGGAGGTCGCTGAACCAGGTGAGCAACTCGGGTGGCTGCACCGGTTCGACCACCACCGTGAGGCGATAGCCCCGACGGGTCAGCCACGCTCCCCCGAAGTCCCAGCCCCCCAGGTGGGGCAGAGCCAGGATGGCGCCGTGGCCGGCGGCCAGGGCGGCATCGAGGTGCTGCAGCCCGTCGGCCCACATCCCGTGGTCGATCGCCTCTCCCGACAGCACCGGCAGGCGGAACGACTCGATCCAGTACCGGGCGTAGGAGTCGAAGGCCCGCTGCCGCTCGCGGCGCAGGCCCGGAGGAGTCAGGCCGCCGCCGTGCACCCGCTGGAGGTGGCGCTCGACCAACCACCGCCGGCTGCGCAGGGCCAGCGCCAACGCCAACCCGACCGGGCGTTCGACGGTGGTGGCCAGCCCCGGGGAGAGCAGACCGGCGAGGCGAGAACCGCTGCGGTAGGCCTGGAACACCAGGCGCTGGCGGGCCGGTGTCGAAGGGACGACGCCGCCACTGGCAGCGGTGGGGGCAGGCGGGGTGACGGTGGACGCCGAGATCGACGGGCTCGGGGCGGACGGGCTCGCCGGGGGCAGGTCCAAGCCGTCAGTGCAGGCGACGCCGGGAACGGGTCCGGTGCCGCCAGGTGCGGTCGCGGGAACGGGCGGTCCGTCGTGCGGCCCAGCGGGTGGTCCGGGCCGGCGGTGCCGGAAGCGGCGCGCTGGCTTGACGCCACACCTTGGCGAAGCGCTGGACGGCGGTGACGGTGGTCAGCACCAGCATGATCCACAGCACCGGGACGAGGGCCCACTCGAAGAGCAGGCCGAGGCCGAGGGCCACGATGCGCTCGGCTCGCTCCATCACCCCCCCGCGGGCGTCGAAACCGAGCGACTCGGCCTTGGCCCGCTGGTAGGAGATCAGGGTGGACACCCCCAACACGGCGAAGGGCAGCAGCACGATCCGCCCCCCGTCGAGGCCGGAGAGGTACCAGGCCACTCCACCCAACAGGAGGGAGTCGCTGACCCGGTCGGCCACCGAGTCGAAGAACGAGCCCCTCGGCGACGCCGTGCCCGTCGCCTTGGCCACCGCCCCGTCGAGCGCATCGGGCAGGGCCGACGCGGCGAGCAGCAACACCCCGACGCGCAGGGCCCCGTTGCCGATGGCCACGGCGGCAGCCACCGCCATCACCAGACCGAGGAGGGTGAGGTGGTCGGCGCTGATCCCGGTCTTGCTGAGGTCGGTGCCGACGGGACGCAGTCGCCGCTCGATGTCGGTCTTCCAACGTCCGTCGAGCATGGATGCTCCTGATGCGGGTGGGGGCTGGGGGCGTCGCCTGAGGGGGTCGGTCGGAGAGCAGCGTACCCTCCGGGGCCGGGCAGCTACGATCCCCCCACCGCAGAGGGCGTCCGCAGACCCGGCGCCGCCGGGGGTGGGGGCGCCGGAGGGGGTGCTGTGCAGGACTACCCGCCCGCAAGGATCCGCAACGTCGCCCTGGTCGGCCACGGCGGAGCGGGCAAGACCAGCCTGGCCGAGGCCCTGTTGTACCGCGCCGGGGCTATCAGCCGCCTAGGCCGGGTGGAGGACGGGACCACCGTCTGCGACCACGAGCCCGAGGAGATGACCCGAACCATGTCGGTGTCGTTGGCGGTGGCCCCCTGCGAGCTCGAGGGCCACAAGATCAACATCCTCGACACGCCCGGGCTGGCCGACTTCGTGGGCGAGGTCGACGCCGCCCTCCGGGTGGCCGACCTGGCCGTGTTCGTGGTGAGCGCCCTCGACGGCGTCGAGGTCCAGACCAGGACGATCTGGCGCATGGCCGCCGAACGGCGACTGCCCCGGATGGTCTTCGTCAACAAGCTCGACCGGGAGCGGGCCGACTTCGAGCGGACCCTCGACGAGCTGCGGGCCGCCTTCGGCACCGGGATCGCTCCCCTGGAGCTGCCCATCGGTGAGGCGTCGGCGTTCCACGGGGTGGCCGACCTGCTCACCGACACCGCCTACCTCTACGACCAACGCCCGGGTGGCGGGGGCGAGGCCGTGGCCGGCGAGGTCCCCGAGGAGATGGAGGCTCAGGAGCGCCGGGTGCACGAGACCCTGGTGGAGGGCATCGTCGAGGCCGACGACGTCTTGTTGGAGCGCTACCTGGAGGGCGACTCGCCCTCCTTCGAGGAGCTCGAGGCCGTCCTGGCCAAAGGCGTGGCCCGGGCCAGCGTGTTCCCGGTGGTGTGCGGATCGGCCACGGTGCCGGTGGGAGTCGACCGCCTGGCCCGGTTCATCACCGAAATCGGCCCCTCGCCGCTCGACCACCCCCCCATCGTGGTCCGGGCCGGCGACGTCGACGTGGAGGTCTCCCCCGACCCCGCCGGCGACCCCCTCGCCTTTGTGTTCAAGACCATCGCTGATCCCTTCGTCGGCCGAGTATCGGTCTTCAAGGTCCTCTCGGGCACGCTCGGCCACGACGAGCACCTGCGCAATCCGCGGACCGGTCACGACGAGCGCCTGCACGCCCTGTTCGGCCTGCGGGGCAAGGAGCACGTCGAGGTGACCCGGGTCACAGCCGGCGACATCGGCGCGGTGGCCAAGCTGCGCGACACGCGGACCGGAGACACGCTTGCGCCCCGCTCGCTGCCGGTGGTGGTCCCGCCCCTGGTCCCGCCGGCACCGTCGCTGTCGATGGCCGTTCGACCCCGGACGCAGGCCGATGACGACAAGTTGGCCGGGGCTCTGCACCGCCTGGGCGAGGAGGACACCGCCCTGGTGGTGGTGCGCGACTCCGAGACCCACCAGATCCTGCTCCAGGGCCAGGGCGAGGCCCACCTGGCCCTGGTCATGGCCCGGCTGGCCCGTGCCTTCGGTGTGCACCTCGACACCGAGGAGGTGCGGGTGGCCTACCGGGAGACGGTCACCGGCCGGGCCGAGGCCGAAGGCCGGTACAAGAAGCAGAGCGGCGGGCACGGCCAGTTCGGGATCGCCTGGGTGCGGGTCGAGCCCCTGGAGCGCGGCGCCGGGTTGCAGTTCGTCGACGCCGTCGTCGGCGGAGCTATTCCCCGCCAGTTCATCCCGGCGGTGGAAAAGGGCGTGGTCGAGGCCATGGAACAAGGTGGGGTGCACGGCTACCCGGTGGTCGATGTGCGCGTCACCTGCTTCGACGGCAAGTTCCACGCCGTGGACTCCTCGGAGATGAGCTTCAAGATGGCCGGTGCACTCGCGTTCCGGGAGGCCCTGGCCCAGGCCGGGCCCGTGGTCCTCGAGCCGGTGTCGTTTCTCAGCGTCGTCGTGCCCAACCACCAGTTGGGCGACGTCATGGGCGACCTCAACGCCCGCCGGGGCCGGGTGCAGGGCACCGAGCCGCTGGGCGACGGCGAGCAGGAGGTGGCGGCCATGGTCCCGTCCTCCGAGCTCGTACGCTACGCCGTCGACCTGCGCTCCCTCACCGGTGGGTGGGGCCGCTTCACGGCCCGGGCCGACCACTACGACGTCCTGCCCGCCCATCTGGTCGACCGCCTGGTCCAGGCGGCGCCGGCATGAGCGGCACCGGCGGTGGCCTCGACCCCGGGTCGATCAAGCCACCCGACGCCGTGGCCGCCCTCCGATCGTTCCCCCGGCGTTGGCGGTCTGCCCTTGCGGTGGTGGCCGACGACCCCGGGGCCGAAGATCTGGTGCGGCGGCGCAGCGACGAGTCCTCGTGGTCGGTGCTGGAACACGCCTGGTACGTGGCCGAATTGTTGCGCCGCTGCGGGGAGCAGGTGGCCCAGGTGCGCTCGGCCGACCGACCGACCCTCACCGCCGACGATCCCCGCCGCTGGGTGGACCGGGGCGGCTACGGCGACCGGGGCCTCGGCGGCGCCCTCGAGCGGATCGGCGACCAGGCGTCCGCCCTGGCCGACACCCTGCAGGGCCTGGCCCCCGACGACTGGCTGCGGGGCGGCGACCTCGACGGCGCCCAGGTCACCATCCTGGCCCTGGTCCAGCGCACGGTAGCCGGCGCCGCCGACCACCTCCGGGCCGCCGAGCGGGCCCTGCGCTCGGCCGGTGCCGGGAGCTGACAACCGGGCCCCAGCGTCGTGTCGCTCCACCCGGCGTGTTCCCCGGCGGCAACCTGAAGGGCTAAGGTTTTTCCGGCCGCGTGCCGATCACTCGGGGACGACGACCGAAAGCGGAGGGGCGCCCATGACCTACCACCTCAAGAACGTGACCAACGGCCGACAGGGGATCTGTCAGAAGGACGACGAGGTTCCCGGGAAGTTGAACGAGCTGGTTGCTCCGCTCGAGGAATGGGTGGTGACCAAGCTGCCACCCGGCGACCACCTGGAGCCTCGAGAGGTGTCCCGGGGCCAGGGGCCGATCCCGAGCCATGGCGGCCTCACTTTCATGGACGAATGACCACCGCGACGTGAACCCTCGGCGTCACGGGCGGGCCCAATCCTCGGGGTTGTCCTCCACGAAGTGCTCCAGCACGGTGCCATCGACGGCGTCGACGAGGACCAGGCCCCGCTGGCGGGGTGGTTCCTCGGCCGAATAGACCAGGATGCGCCAGGTGGGGCGGCTGCGCAGACCCCGCCATCCGAGCGAGGCCGAGGCGTGGCCCACCGGGAAGCCGACCTGACGGGTGGCCTCCACCAGGGCATCGGTGGCATCGACGTGGAGCGACCACCCGGCGGCGATGCAGTAGGCGCCGAAGGCGGCCAGGACCACGGCCACCCCCAGGTAGCCGTCGTTGATCAGCACGGCGTCGTCACCGGCCGTGGCCCACAGCACCAGGCACAGGCCGGCGACGGCCAGGTAGAGAAACCCCGGGACGCGCCGGCGGGAGTTGTCGGGGAAGGTCACGGCCCCGACGTAGCCGGAGACGTCGAGATCCTCGGGCAGGGCGTCGCGGACTTCGGCGTCCGAAGAGGTGTCCACGTCGCTGTCGGAACCGGTGTCGCTGTCGGAACCGGTGTCGCTGTCGGAACCGGTGTCGCTGTCGGAACCGCCGGGCGTACCCACCGCCACCGGCTGTCCCTCCTCGCCGGGACCCGCCATG
>JAUJNB010000001.1:128036-369411 GCA_030446545.1 Acidimicrobiales bacterium
ACCGCCGGGCGTACCCACCGCCACCGGCTGTCCCTCCTCGCCGGGACCCGCCATGATCGCCAAGGCTAGGAGCTTCCTTCCGGGCAGGGCCAGGCGGCACGGAGGCGGGACCAGGTGGTGGGCAGCGCTTCGGGGAGCACCCGGGCCTCGGCCACCGTGGTCATGAAGTTGGTGTCACCGTCCCAGCGAGGGAGGCAGTGCACGTGCAGGTGCCCGGGGATGCCGGCTCCACCGGCCCGGCCCAGGTTGGCGCCCACGTTGAGGCCAGCCGGCCGGTAGGCGGCCTTCACCGCAGTGATCCCGGCGATGAGGGCGGCCAACAGCTCGGCCCCCTCATCGGCGTCCAGCGCCTCGATGTCGGCCAGGTGGCGAATGGGCATGAGCATCAGGTGCCCGCTCGTGTAGGGGTAGGCGTTGAGGATGACCGCCACGTGGTCCCCCCGCCACAACACGTAGGTGGCCTCGTCGGGCTCCCCGCTGGCCAGGATGCGACAGAACACGCAGGAGGCCATTTCGGCCGGCCGATCGTCGCGCTCCTCCGGCGCAAGGAGGTACTCTCCCCGCCAGCCCGCCCACAACCGCTCGATGGGCACGCTCACCCGGTGGGGACGGCGGCCTCGACCCGCAACCGGGCGACGAAGTCGTCGACACCCACGTTGCGCTCGACCCCGCCCTCCCGCCCGTTGACGCCCACGGTGGCGCCGGCCACGTCGTCGTCGCCCACGACCAGCACCCAGGGCAACTTCTCCACCTTGGCCCTCCGGATGCGCCCCCCCAGGTTGTCGGAGGCGTCGTCGAGCTCGGCCCGGAACCCCTCGGCACCCAGGCGCTCCACCACGGTGTGGGCGTAGGCCTCGTGGTCGTCGCCCACGGGCAGGACCCGGACCTGCACCGGGGCCAGCCAGGTGGGGAAGGCGCCGGCGTAGTGCTCCACCAACACCCCGAAGAAGCGTTCGATCGAGCCGAACAGCGCCCGGTGGATGACCCTCGGCACGTGGCGGGCGTTGTCGGCCCCCACGTACTCGAGGCCGAAGCGGCCGGCGAGTTGGAAGTCGACCTGGAGCGTCGACATCTGCCAGCGCCGCCCGATGGCGTCGCGCACGTGGACGTCGATCTTGGGGGCGTAGAAGGCGCCTTCCCCCTCGGCCACCACGAAGTCGATCCCGGCCGACTCCAGCGCGCGGCGCAGGGCCTCAGTAGCGGTGTCCCACTCGGCCGGCTCACCCACGAACTTGTCGGGCCGGGTGGCCAACTCGGCCTCGAACCGGTCGAAGCCGAAGGTCCGCAGCAGCCGCAGCACGAAGCTCAACAGGCTGGCCAGTTCGTCACCCAGCTGATCGGGGGTGCAGAAGATGTGGCTGTCGTCCTGGGTGAAGCCGCGGGCCCGCAGTAGGCCGTGGAGCACCCCCGAGCGCTCGAAGCGGTAGACCGTGCCGAACTCGAACAACCGCAGCGGCAGCCGGCGGTACGACCGCTGCTGGGAGCGGTAGATCAACATGTGTATGGGGCAGTTCATGGGTTTGGGGTAGTAGGTGGCCCCCTCCAGCTCCATGGGGGGGTACATGCCCTCGGCGTACCACTCGAGGTGGCCGGACTGCTCGAAGAGGGCCGACTTGGCCAGGTGCGGGGTGGACACGAACTCGTAGCCGGCCGTGAGGTGGGCGGCACGTGAGTAGTCCTCCATGATCTTGCGCACCAGCCCGCCCTTGGGGTGGAACACAGGGAGGCCACCGCCGATCTCGGGGGGGAAGCTGAACAGGTCGAGCTCGGCGCCCAGCTTGCGGTGATCGCGCTTCTCGGCTTCGGCCAGTTGCTCGAGGTGGGCCTGCAGGGCCGACTTGGACTCCCAGGCCGTGCCGTAGATCCGTTGCAGCATGGGGCGGTGCTCGTCGCCCCGCCAGTACGCCCCGGCCACCTTCTGCAGCTTGAAGTGGCCCAGGCGCCTGGTGGTGGGCACGTGCGGGCCCCGGCACAGGTCGACGAAGCGCTCAGTGTTGCGGTAGGCGCTGACGCCGCCGCCCTCGGCCCCCTCGGCGGCGTCGACCCCCTCGATGATCTCCCGCTTGTAGGGCTGGTCGGCGAACAGGGCCAGCCCTTCGTCCCGGCTGTGCTCCTCCCGCACGAAGGGTTGGGCCTCGGCCACGATCTCACCCATGCGGGCCTCGATGCGCTCCAGGTCGTCGTCACTGAAGGTGGCCCCGCCCGGCAGCTCGAAGTCGTAGTAGAAGCCGTTGTCGATGGGCGGCCCGATGGCGAAGTGGGCGCCGGGGAAGAGGTCGAGCACGGCCTGGGCCAGCACGTGGGCGGTGGAGTGACGCAGCACGACCCGGCCGGCGTCGCTGTCCTGGGTCAGGACGGACACCGAGGCCCCGTCGACCAGGGGGTGGCCAGGTCGACCTCGGCGCCGTCGATGGTGCCGGCCACCGCCGCCTTGGCCAGGCGGGACCCGATGGATGCGGCCAGGTCGGCCACGGTGGCCCCCTGAGGCAGGGAGCGGGGCGACCCGTCGGGCAGGGTCACGGAGACGGAGTCGGCCACCGGTGGATGGTACCGGGCGGTTCCGGCCGCTTTCGATCCGCTTTCGCGGGGCGCCCGCCCCCGTCCATTCTCAGCGGAGGTCGATGCCGAGGAGGGCGGCGCCGGCGCTGACCCCCCGACCCGACGAGGCGGCGTCGTCGAGGGCGGCGATGGCCCCGGGGGTGTCGAGGTCGTCGTCGAGGGCGGCCCGCACGCCGTCGAGACCACCCTCGCCCGGACCGGCCGAGCGCCAAAGGTCGAGTCGGGCGGCGGCGGCAGCCAACAGGGCGTCGGTCCAGTCCCAGTCGACCCGGTAGTGCTGGCCGACGATGGCCAGGCGAATGACCATGGCCTCCCAGTCCTTCAACAGGTCGCTCACGAACACGAGGTTGCCGAGTGACTTGGACATCTTGGTGCCGTCGAGGCCGACCATGGCCGTGTGCATCCAATGGCGTACGAAGGGCTCCTTGGTGACGGCCTCCGACTGCGCCGCCTCGCACTCGTGGTGGGGGAAGATCAGGTCACAGCCTCCTCCGTGGAGGTCGATGGTGGTGCCCAGTTCCCGGAGGGCCAGGGTGGAGCACTCGATGTGCCACCCGGGGCGGCCCGAACCCCACAACGAATCCCAGGCCGGCTCGCCGGCGCCCGAGGGCTGCCACAGCACGAAGTCGAGGGGTTGTCGCTTGTGGGGATCGTCAGGGTTGCCGCCCCGGTCGGCGGCCTGGGCCAGCATGGTGGCCTCGTCGAGGTGGGCGACCTGGCCGAAACGGGGGAAGGTGGACACGTCGAAGTAGACGGAGCCGCCGGCCTGGTAGGCGTGGCCCACGTCGAGGACCATGCCGATGAAGCCCCGGATGTCGGCGATGGCCGAGGTGGCCCTGGGCTCGCTGAACACCGGCAGGGTGGCCAGGTCGCGCATGTCACCCTGGAAGCGGGCCGTCTCGGCCCCGGCCAGGTCGAGGTAGTGCACGCCGAGCTGGCGGGCCTTGTCGAGCAGGGGGTCGTCGACGTCGGTGATGTTGCGCACCACCCGGGTCTCGTGCCCGAGGTCGCGCAGGCGCCGCTGCAACACGTCGTAGGCCAGGTAGGTGGCGGCATGGCCCAGGTGGGTCGAGTCGTAGGGCGTGATCCCGCAGGTGTACATGGTGACCAACGGCGGGGGCTCGAAGGCCACCACCTCCTGGCGGGCGGTGTCGTAGAGACGCACGGCGCCGGCGGCTAGGTGGCGTCGATGCCGGTGAGCTTGATGGCCACGCGCGTCTTGTAGCGGACGTTGAGTTGGAGCAGCACGGCGGCGAAGGCCTCGATGGGGGCGGCGTTGGAGAGCTCGCCGGCGTCGAGTGGGCGCAGGCCGGGGATGTGGCGCACGACCTCGGCGGTGGCCTCGGTGGCACCGGGGTGGTCGGAGCAGATGAGCACGTCGGAGTCGATGGCGTGGTCGAGGGCGGCCAGCTCCCGGGCCGGGAGGTGGTGGAAGGCGGCAGCCACCCGGGCACGGGGGACGGCAGCCTGGACGTTGCCCGCCACCGAGCCTCGGGGCGGTACGAGGGGCTGGAACTCGTGTCCCACCCGGGCCAGGGCGTTGGCCATGGACACGACCACCTTGCCGTCGAGCACGTGCTCGACCGACCGGGCCGTGGTGGCCGCCGCGTCCCACGGGGTGGCGATGACGACGAGGTCGGCCTCGGCCGCCTGCTCGTTGTCGGCCCCGTCGATGGGCAGGGCCCGGTCGGGCCACTTGGCCACCAACTCGTCCCGGACCTCCAGCGCCCGGGCCCGGTCCCGGGAGCCGATGACGACGTCGTAGCCGACGGAGGCCAGGCGAGCGGCCAGGGCCCGGCCCGCAGGTCCCGTTCCCCCGAGGACGGCGATGTTCACCGTGGCAGCCTACGAGGCCGGGCCGGGATCGGCCACGCCCTCGGCGGGCTAACGTTCCCCGAGCGCGACCGGTCGGAGGATGAGATGTTGTTGGAGGGCAAGCGCATCCTGGTCACCGGGGTACTCACCGACGACTCCATCGCCTACGCCGTGGCCGTGCGGTGCCAGGAGCAGGGGGCCGAGCTGGTCCTCACCGGCGCCGGGAGGGGGCTGTCGCTCACCCGCCGTACCGCCCGAAAGCTGGGCCCCGAACCACCGGTCCTCGAGCTCGACGTGACCGACGCCGGCCACCTGGCCGCGCTCGCCCCCGGGCTCAGGGAGCTCGGTTGGGACCGGGTCGACGGGGTCGTCCACGCCATCGGCTTCGCCCCCGCCGCCTGCCTGGGCTCGGGGATGTTCGCCGCCGGGTGGGACGACGTCTCCGTCGCCCTGCAGGTCTCGGCCTACAGCCTCAAGGCCCTGACCGAGGCGGTACTGCCCCTGATGAGTCGGGGCGCCAGCGTGTTGGGTCTCGACTTCGATGCCTCGGTGGCCTGGCCCGCCTACGACTGGATGGGCGTGGCCAAAGCTGCCTTCGAGTCCACCAGCCGCTACCTGGCCCGGGACCTGGGCGAGCGGGGCATCCGGGTCAACCTGGTGGCGGCCGGGCCCATCCGCACCGTGGCCGGCCGTTCCATCCCCGGCTTCTCCACCTTCGAGGACGTGTGGGCCCGGCGGGCACCCCTCGGCTGGGACGTCGACGACGCCGACACCGTGGCCCGCTCCTGCGTCGCCCTGCTGTCCGACTGGTTCCCGGCCACCACCGGCGAGATCGTCCACGTCGACGGTGGTTTCCACGCCGTGGGCACCAGCGCCGGCGAGTAGGGAACGCCGGGCGGTGGACGACCGGGAGGTGGCCGAGGCCTTCGCCGCCGGCGGGGCCCGTCAGGCGTTCGGTGACAAGCTGCACATCGAAGGCGACTGCCTGGTGTTCGACGGCTGGTGGGAAGCCGCCTTCCGGGTGTCGCCCACGACCTTCGCCGTGCGCGACGAGGAACCGCCCGAACCCACCGACACCCTCGACCAGCTCCGGTCCCGGCTCGGGTCGGCTGGCCTCCGGCCGGTCGACGCCAACCCCGCCCTCCTCGTGGCCATCACCTACACCGCCATCGACCTGGGCGCCGCCGACTGGGCGCTGTGGTCGAGGGACTCGGCCAGCGCCGAGGCCGCCCTGGCGGCCCGGGCCGGCCACGACACCTTCCTGTCCGACGCGCCCTCGGCCACCACCTCCGGCGGACCCTTCACCGACGCTCCTTTCGCCACTGCCTCCGGCGGCCCCTTCGGAGGCGGTGACCCGGGTGGCGACCTCCACAACGAATCCCCCTTCGGCGCCCACCCGTTCGGCACCGGCGACGCCTCCGATTACGCCGCCGAGATGGGCGGCGCCCGCCGCAGCGCCGGTCTGCCGGCCCTGGTGGTCCTCACGGTCGGGCTCGATGACGAGATCGCCTCGGCCATGGCCGAGTCGCTCCCCGACTGCCGCATCGAGGCCCGGGCCCTGGGCGAGCTCGACGTCCACGGCTGTGCCGCGTTGATGCCCAACCTGGTCCTGGTCGACGCCACGTCCGTGGAGGGCGAGGCCTTCGTCGTCGACCTCCGGGCTGCGGGTCGCTCGGCCCCGCTCGTGGCCGTGCACGCCGGCGGGCCGCTCGCCGGCGCCGACGCCACCGTCGACCCCGCCGCGGCCCCGGCGGAGTGGGCCGAGCACCTTCGCGCCCTCCTCCCGTAGCCGCCGGCGAATCTCCTCGCCTGCCGGCCGCCGCCCACGCCCGAGCCTCCCAGTAAGCACGTCTCATGCGCGTCAGTGCCAGGCGACGGCAATTTCACCCACGAGACGTGCCTTGACGTCGGCGCCGAGAACCGGCGCCGAGCTTCAGCCCCCTTGACCGGCTCGCGCAGCACCGGTCCTGCTGGGCACGACCGTCCCCTCCTTTTCATTCGATACCCTAATGATGTGCAGGCTGAAGGAACCGTCCACGTCTCCGTGCGGGCCGCCCGGGCTGCGGCTCGGCTGTCCCGGCAGCTGGAGCGGGCGCTGGCGCCGGTGGAGCTGTCGCTCCCCCAGTACCGCCTGCTCGCCCTCCTCGACGACTCCGACGAGTTGGCGTCCGCCCTCGCCGGGCTGTTGTCCGTGCGCCCGCCCAGCGTCACCGCCCTGGTCGACGGGCTGGTGCAGCGAGGCCTGGTGGAGCGACGGGCATCGGAGCACGACCGACGCTGCGTCACCCACGTCCTGACCAACACCGGCCGGGCCGTCCTGACCACGGGCGACCGGGTCGTGGCCGATCGCCTGGCCAACCTGGTCCACCACCTTCCCGGCACCAGCGGAGGCACCGCCCTCGAAGGTCTGGAGCGCTGGGGCGACGCCCTCGACGCCGCCCGGGACGCTGCTCACCCGCCGCCCAGGCCCCCCAACCCGCCCCCGGTCCCGTTCTTTCGGCGCTGACGCCCAGCAGATGGGACTGAGGACCCTGAGCGCCGAAAGCACACAGGAGGGCGGGAACCAGGGCGGACGCAAGGGCTGGATCCGGCGGCTGCTGCCCCTCCTGCGAGCCCAGCGCGGGCGCTTCGCCGCCGCCCTCGTCGCTTCCGGGTTGGCCGCGCTGGCCCAGCTGGCCATCCCGGTCGTCATCCGAGACGCCATCGAGGCCGCCCTGCCCTCGCCCACCGATCCCGTCCCCACCACCACCCTGGCCCCCTTCGTCGTGGCCCTCCTCGCCCTGGGCGTCGGGCGCAGCGCCCTCGGCTTCGTGGCCCGCGACGGGCTGGCCCGGGTGGCCTTCGGTCTCGAGCACGATCTCCGGGCCCAGCTCTACGAGCACCTCACCCGGCTGTCGTTCTCGTTCTACGACCGCGTCCAGACCGGCCAACTCGTCTCCCGGGCCAACTCCGACGTCCGCTCGGTGCAGATGTACCTCACCTACGCCCCCACGCTGGCGGTCACCGTGGTCAGCTTCGCCCTGGCCCTGGTCCTCATGCTCCAGGTCCACGTGGGCCTCACGCTGGTGGCGGTGGCCGCCCTACCCGGCGTGTTCTTCCTCGGTCTGCGGATGCGCCAGGATCTGTACCCGCTGAGCTGGGTGGTGCAGGCCCGCATGGCCGAGGTGGCCACCATCGTGGACGAGAACGTCACCGGGACCCGGGTGGTGAAGTCCTTCGCCGGTGAGCGCCACCAGATCGCCCTGCTGGAGCGGGCGGCCCGGCGCCTGCGCTGGGCCAGCGTCCGCCAGTTCGACACCCGGGCCCGCTTCGGCCCCCTCATGGAGCAGCTCCCCCGGGTGGGCCTGGCCCTGGTCCTGGTCTACGGCGGATCCCTCGCCATCGACGGCCGGGTGAGCATCGCCGACCTGGTGCTGTTCAACTTCTACGTGGTCATGCTCCAGGCCCCGTTCCGAAGCCTGGGCTTCCTGGTCATGCTCGGCCAGCGGGCGGCCGCCTCGGCCCAGCGCATCTACGAGGTGCTCGACACCGAGCCTGAGATCGTCGACCGGCCCGGTGCCGTGCCCCTGGCCGAGCCCAGAGGCGACGTCGAGCTCGACGCGGTGTCGTTCAGCTACCCGGGGTCCGACCGACCGGTGT
Source organism: Acidimicrobiales bacterium (assembly GCA_030446545.1). GTDB lineage: Bacteria > Actinomycetota > Acidimicrobiia > Acidimicrobiales > CADCSY01 > JADDRA01. The sequence goes on from JAUJNB010000001.1 coordinate 136,050, forward strand.
TGCGGGGCCTGTCGCTGCACCTGGGCCCTGGTGACACGGTGGCCCTGGTGGGCCGGACGGGGGCGGGCAAGTCCACGGTGGCCCGCCTGATGACCCGGTTCTACGACGTGGACTCGGGCTCGGTGCGACTCGACGGCCACGACGTCCGTGACCTCACCGTGTCCAGCGTACGTGCCGCCGTGGGCGTGGTGATCGACGAGCCCTTCCTGTTCTCCGAGTCGCTGCACGCCAACATCGCCTTCGGGCGTCCCGACGCCGCCCGGGAAGACGTGGTGCGGGCCGCCACCGCGGCGGGGGCCCACGACTTCATCGCCGCCCTGCCCCAGGACTACGACACCGTGGTGGGCGAGCGGGGCTACACCCTCTCGGGCGGGCAGCGCCAGCGGGTGGCCATCGCCCGCACCCTGTTGGTCGACCCGCCCGTGCTCATCCTCGACGACGCCACCAGCGCCGTCGACGCCCAGCGGGAGGAGGAGATCCATGCCGCCCTCCGCTCCCTCGTGGCCGGTCGCACCACGCTGGTGATCGCCCACCGCCTGTCGACCATCGCCCTGGCCGACCGGGTGGTCCTCCTGGAAGGAGGCCGGGCGGTGGCTGAAGGAACCCACGCCCACCTGCTCGCCACCGAACCCCGCTACGCCGAGGTCCTGGAATCGGCCACCGCCCCCCTCCCCGACCGCCCGGCCGTCGTCTCGGGGGGCCGGCGCTCGTGATGATCGGCGGTGGCCACCACCACCACAGTGGCCACGGGGGCTCCCGGGGCGCCCCCATCGGCCTGCCCTTCGCCGGGGTCCCCTCAGAACTGCGCCGGCGCTACGACGAGCTCGTGGCCGAGGAGCCCGACATCCCTCTCGACGAGGAGGCCGTCGACTTCTCGCCTCGGGTCCCCGAGAACGAGCGCCGACCCTTCACCCTGCGCCGCTTCCTCGTCCCTCACTGGCGGGCCCTGCTGGGTGCCCTGGCCCTGGTCGTGGTCGAAACCAGCGCCGGTCTGGTCGGCCCCGTGCTGACCCAGATCGGCATCGACGACGGGATAGGCCGAGGGAACTTCGGCGTCCTCCTCGCCACCGCCCTGGCCTACGTTTTGGCCATCGTGGTCAGTGTGGCCACCGGTGCCTTGCGCATCGCCTGGACCGGACGGGTGGGTGAGCGCCTCATGCTCGCCCTGCGGGTGCGGGTCTTCGCCCACCTCCAGCGGCTGTCCTTGGGGTGGTTCACCGCCGAGAGGTCGGGGCGGGTCCTGACCCGCATGACCAGCGACATCGACGCCCTGTCGGCGCTGTTCCACGACGGCATCGTCAACATGGCCGTGCAGGCCCTGACCATCGTGGTGGTGTCGGTGGCGTTGTTCAGCTACGACACCACCCTCGCCCTGGTCACGGTGGGCGTGGTGGTGCCGGCCATGGTCGTGGCCACGCTCCGGTTCCGCACCGCCTCCGATGCCGGCTACCGCGCCGTGCGCCACCACATCGCCGAGGTGCTGTCGGATCTGCAGGAGAGCCTGGCCGGCATGCGCCTGATCGCCGCCCACAACCGTCAGGCCCACAACGTGGCCCGCCACCGCGCCATCCTCGGCCGCGCTCGGGCCGCCAACGTCTACACCGGGCGCGTCGGCGCCCTCTACGGCCCCGGCAGCGAGCTGGTGGCGGTCCTGGGACAGGCCGCCGTCCTGGTGGTGGGTGGCCAGCGGGTGCTGTCGGGCCGTCTCAGCGTGGGGGAACTGGCCGCCTTCATCCTCTTCATCGCCACCTTCTTCGCCCCCATCCAACAGCTCGTGCACCTCTACACGACCTATCAGGCCGGCCAGGCAGCGGCGGCCAAGCTGCGGGAGCTGCTGGGCACCGAACCGGGGGTGGCCGAAGGTCCCAACGCCACCGTCCTGCCCCTGGTGCAGGGTGAGGTCCGCCTGGAGTCGGTCAGCTTCGCCTACGACGCCGGCCCGGACGACGAGGCGGTGGTCCTGCACGACGTCGACCTCACCATCCGCCCCGGCGAGACCTTCGCCCTGGTCGGGCCCACCGGCGCGGGCAAGTCAACCATCGCCAAGCTGGTGACCCGCTTCTACGATCCCAGCGAGGGCAAGGTGCTGATCGACGGCCACGATCTGGCCTCCGTCACCCTCGACTCCCTCCGACGCCAGCTCGGGATCGTCCCCCAGGAGCCATTCCTCTTTGCCGGCTCGGTGCGGGACAACATCGCCTTCGCCCGGCCCGACGCCACCGACGACGAGCTGGCCGAGGCCTGCCGGGTGCTCGGCATCGACGACCTCGTCGAGCGGCTGCCCCAAGGGCTGGACACCCCGGTGCACGAGCGGGGCTCGTCGCTGTCGTCGGGACAACGCCAGCTGCTCGCCCTGGCCCGGGCCTTCGTCGCCCGCCCCCGGGTGCTGGTGCTCGACGAGGCCACCTCGAGCCTGGACCTGCGCTCGGAGGCCGTCGTGGAGCGGGCACTCGACGTGCTCCTCGAGGGCCGGACCGCCATCGTCATCGCCCACCGCCTGGCCACCGCTATGCGGGCCGACCGCATCGGCGTGGTCGACGGGGGCCGGATCGTGGAGGTGGGCACCCACGACGAGTTGGTGGCCGCCGGAGGCCGCTACGCCACCCTCCACGCCGCCTGGGCCCGGGCCTCGGCGTGCTCGGGTCCCTGAGGACCCGGAACGGGTCAGCTCGTCACCAGGGCCAGAAGGCGGGGGCGGCAGCGGGCCACCTCGTCGTGGAGCTTCTTCTCGAGCACGGGCCCGAACATGCCCCCGCTGTAGTGCAGGTGCATGGTGAGGCGGCTCCCGGCCCCGGCCACCGGCTCCACCGTGGCCTGGAGCACCCAGTCGGAGTGCTCCCGGCCGTCGTGCTCGAGCCGTTGAAAGCGGGCCACCCGAGGCGCGTCGTGGACACTGCGGACCATGCGCAGCCGCTTGGAGCGGGACAGGGGGCCGATTCGGGCCCGCAGGTCGACCGACCACGCCGGCCCCGGGTCGCCCTCCACCGGGGGCTCAGGCTCGGCCCGGGGGACCAGATCGAGCCAGCGCGGGTAACGGGCCAGGTCGTCGACCCAGGCGAAGAGCACCTCCGGCGCGCAGGGCGCCTCCAGGTTGACGTCGACCTCCACAGCGGAGATTCCTAGCGCGTTGGCCGCGCCCTGAGCACGTTCGGGTACCGGCTTCCACCGTGGTCGTGGATAACGTCGCCCGGTGCAGCACCACGCCAGGGAACGCGATCAAGAGGGTCCTGCGGGAGCGACCATGGATGCCTGGGCAACCGTGGACCTCTTCGTCGTCCCCGTCCGTGACCCATCCCAGGAAAGGGCCCCACGTTGACCATCATCGAGCCGCTCGGCGAGCACGCACTCCTGTTGTTCCTCCTGCAGTTCGTCCTGTTGCTGGTGGTGGCCAGGGCGCTCGGCCAGGTGGCTGCCCGCCTGGGACTCCCCTCGGTGGTGGGCGAGCTGCTGGCCGGCTTCCTGCTCGGCCCGACGCTGTTCGGCAACCTCGCCCCTGGCCTCCAGGCCTACGTCTTCCCCCAGGAGGAAGCCCAGGTCCACCTCCTCGAGGTGGTGTCGTGGTTGGGGGTGATCATGCTGTTGATCCTCACCGGGCTGGAAACCGATGTGGCCCTCATTGCCCGCAAGGGCAAGAAGGCCGCCGCCATCTCCCTCGGTGGCATCGTCGTCCCCTTCGCGTCCGGGGTCGCCCTCGGCTTCATGATCCCCGAGGACTTCCTCAGTGCACCCGACCAGCGGCTGGTGTTCGCCCTGTTCATCGGCACGGCCATGAGCATCTCGGCCATCCCCGTCATCGCCAAGGTCCTCATGGAGATGAAGATCATCCGCCGGGACATCGGCCAGATCACCCTGGCCGCGGGCATGATCGACGACACCATCGGTTGGATCCTGCTCTCGGTGGTGGCCGGCTTGGCGGCCAGCGGCCAGATCGACCCCGCCACCGCCGGGAAGTCGATCATCTCGGTGTTGGCCATCCTGCTGATCGCCTACTCGCTGGGGCGCCGGGCGGTCAGCCTGCTCATGCGCACCCTCCACAACCACGTGGGCGGCGACACGGTGATGATCACCGCCCTCATGTCCCTCGCCCTCGCCTTCGCCGTGGTCACCCAGGCGTTGAAGCTCGAAGCCGTGCTCGGGGCCTTCATCGCCGGGATCCTGGTCGGTCAGGTCAAGCGCTTCGACGAACGGCTGCGCCACATCTTCGAGCAGGTCACCCTCGGCATCTTCGCCCCCGTCTTCTTCGCCGCGTCGGGCCTGCGGGTCGACCTCGGGGCGCTGGCCCAGCCCCGGGTCCTCACGGTCGGGCTGGTCGTGCTCACCATCGCCATCGCCGGCAAGTTCATCGGTGCCTACATCGGCGCCCGGGCCACCCGGTTGGGCCACTGGGAGGCACTGTCACTGGGTGCGGGGATGAACGCCAGAGGCGCCATGGAGATCATCGTGGCCACCATCGGGCTGAGCCGGGGGATCCTCAACCCGGAGATGTACTCGATCATCCTCATGGTGGCCATCGTGACGTCGCTGATGGCGCCGCCGCTGCTGCGCTGGACCCTCTCCCACGTGGTGCCCACCGAAGAGGAACAGCAACGGCTGGAGAGCGAGGAGCGCCGGCGGGAGAGCTTCGTGAGCAACCTGAAGCGGGTCTTGCTCCCCGTTCGTGACGGTGCTCCGTCGGAGATCGCAGCCAAGTTGGTCGGCCTCCTGGTCAAGGAGGAAGAGGTCGAGGTCACCAACCTGCAACTGCAGGCCAACGACGGCGGTGGCGGTGAAGGAGCGCGCATCAAGGAGTTGGTCAAGTCGGAGGTCGATGACGTGCGCACCGTGCGCCGAGAGGCCACCGACCATGCCTCGGAGGTGATCGTGGTCGAGGCTCAGAAGGGCTACGACCTCTTGGTGCTGGCCGCCACCGAGCGGTCGTCCAACGGCGACGGGCCGTTGTTCGGCCGCCTGGTCGACGACGTGGTGCAGGACTCCCCGTGCTCGGTGCTGGTGGTCAGCACCCACGCCGAGGACGAGGCCGCCCCGTATCTCGAGCGACTCTCGGGGGGGCACATCATGGTGCCCATCTCCGGGTCCGACTACGACCGCCACGCCGCCGAGGTGGCCTTCGCCCTGGCCGCCGGTCGGGACACGGTCGTCGACCTTGTGCACGTCGTCAGCGGGCCCCAGCACGCCGGGCGCATGGACGACGGGGTGGCCATCCAGCACGCGGTGGACATCGGCGAGGACATCCTGGCGGGGATCGCCGAGCTCGGACGGGCCGTCGGGGCGACCATCACCACCGATGTGTTGGTGGCCGACCAACCTGAGCACGCCATCGTCGAGCGAGCCGAACGGAGGGGCGACCTGGTGGTGCTCGCCAGCGGTCGCAAGCCGGTCACCCAGCGGGCCTTCTTCGGCCACCGTATCGACTACGTGGTGGCCCACGCCACCTGCCCGGTGGTGGTCGTCAGCCTCCGCTGAGCGGCGTCGGTTCCCGGTCCGAGCAGCCGGCGGCGCCGACCCAGCATCGACGACCGCCCCGCTGTCCTGGCGGCCGCTCACCTCCCTGAAGCGTTGCTGGAGGTACCGGTTCAGGCGCCATGGCCACCGATGGTCGGGCTCGGCGAAGCCGGTTCTGGACACCCACCCGGCCGGCACGGCACACTACCGAGCGCCCCTGCCTCCCCGGCCCCGCCGCCGGGTCGAGGCGGGGGTGCTTCGTGCCCGTGCCGGTCGAGCCGCGGTCGAGGATCCACTGCCAGGTCCTTTCCCGCCGTTCGCCCTGGACGCTTGCGGGGGAGGGTGGAGCCATCGAAGCCCGACGACTGTTCTACGGGGATGCCAGCAGCGTGGGAGAGACCCGCCTGTTCGTGCGCGACGTCCTGGCCGAGACCAACGCCTCGCCCGACCTGGTCGACTCCGCCGTGCTGCTCGTCAGCGAGCTGGCCACCAACGCCGCCCTCCACGCCCGAACCGACCTGCAGGTCACGGTCCGCTTCGAGGAACACAAGCTGTGGGCCGAGGTGAAGGACTGGAACACCCGCATGCCCCAGCCCTGCCACACCCCGACCGACGCCACCAGCGGGCGGGGGCTGCAACTGGTCGAGGCCCTCGCCCTGCGCTGGGGCACCGAGCGCGACCACGACGGGAAGCGGGTCTGGTTCATGCTCCAAGCCGACGGGGCCCCGTCCGGCAACGGGATGTAGGCCCCGGGACAGCGGGCGACGACCGCGGCGACCTGGCCCTCGCGCTCCGGGCCAGCGTGTCGCTGCCCGACATCTTGCCAGCCGGTCCAGTCGGGGACCGACCTGCTGGTCGGCCGTCCTGTCGAACAACCTCCCGATCGATGTGAGGGCTCGGCTCGGGGAGTCGGTCGGGTGGTGGCGTCGACCTGCGCCGGCAGATCGAGCGCCTCCCGGACTGCCGCCGTCCGGCCAGCGGCCAGGTGGGCCACCTCGGCCCGTCGTGACGGCGCCGAAGTAGCCCACCGCTCAGGGCTCGAGGAGCCAGACCTCGGTCTCCCCCAGTGCGTCCTGGAAGGAGTGGGCCAGACGGCCGACGACGGGATCCTGGCGGTTCCAGACCACCACGGCCTCGTCGGCGTGGCGGGCCAGCCAGGCGTCGCGTCGGCCCAAAGCGATGCCGGCCTGCTGCTTGGTCCCGGGCGCCTTGGCCTGGACCACCACCTGGCTGCGGGCGCCGGCCAGCAGCTCTTGATAGCGCCGCCGGCCGGCCTCGGGCCACACCGAGTCCTGGCCGGGGAAGGCCAGCACAGCCACGTAGGGGACCTCCGCCTCGGCGGCCGCCTCGGCCCCCAGTTGCTCGGCGCCCAACCCGAGGCCGGTGAGAACCACCAGGTCGGACCGGATCTCGGCGGTGGCGGCGAGGATCTCCACCAGCTTGTTGCGCACGCGCTCGGTCACCGGGTTGGGGTCATAGCCTCCCAGCTCGGGCGGCCGGTGTCCGGCTACGGCCACCAGGTGTCCGACCGGCACGTCGTCCCTCGAGCCGGGCCCGACCGACCGGTCTGCGTCAGCCCGCCCGCCTGCAGCGACCCCGCCGGTGGAACCGGCCCTTCCCGGCACGTCGGCCGGGCCCAGCGCCTCGGGCCGGCCCTCCCCCGACCGGCCCTGCTGCATGGTGGCCGCCTCCACGGCCAGGCGGTCGACCAGGTCGTTCATAAGGTCCCCGGAGTGGCCCTTGACCCAGCGGAAGCTGACATCGCCCCGCCCCCGCACCAGCTCGATGAGCGGTTCCCAGAGGTCACGGTTGGCCACCGGCTTCCGGGCCTTGTTCATCCAGCCCCGGGCCAGCCACCCCTCCCACCAGCGGTCCCGAAAGCAGTTGACCACATAGGTGGAGTCGCTGACCACGACCAGCTCGCCGTCGAGGGCGCGCACGGCCTCGAGGGCGGCCTTGATCTCCATGCGCTGGTTGGTGCTGGGGTCCTCCACCCCGCTGGCGTAGCGCCCGCCCGCCACCGCCCAGGCCCACCCCCCGGGACCGGGGTTCCCCAGGCAGGCGCCGTCGGTGTACGCGCTCGTCGCCACCGGACGGACCCTACCGGGGGGCCTGCCGGCAAGAAGGAGCGAAGCGGGGCGGGGGCTGACACCATGGGGGCATGATCTTCGACGGGTTCGTCCAGCAGGTCCCCGACATCGATCCCACCGAGACCGGCGAGTGGCTCGACAGCCTCGACGCCGTGGTGGACGCCCGGGGCAAGAACCGGGCCCGCTTCCTCGTGGCCAAGCTGTTGGAGCGTTGCCGGGCGCTCCAGGTGGGCTTCCCGGCCACAGTCTCCACCCCCTACGTCAACACCATCCCGGCCGAGGAACAGGCCTGGTTCCCCGGTGACGAGCACATCGAGCGCCGCATCCGGGCCTACGTACGCTGGAACGCGGCGGTCATGGTGCTGCGGGCCAACAAGGCGGCCGAGGGCATCGGAGGCCACCTGGCCACCTTCGCCTCCTCGGCGGCGCTCTACGAGGTGGGCTTCAACCACTTCTTCCGGGGCAAGGACGGTGGCCTGGCCGGCGACCAGATCTACTTCCAGGGCCACGCCGCCCCCGGCTTCTACGCCCGGGCCTACCTCGAGGGCCGCCTCGACGAGAGCCACTTGGACCACTTCCGCCAGGAGGTCGGCGGCGGCGGGCTGTCGAGCTATCCCCATCCCCGGCTCATGCCCGACTTCTGGGAGTTCCCCACCGTCTCCATGGGCATCGGCCCCATCAACGCCATCTACCAGGCCCGCTTCAACCGCTACCTGCGCAACCGGGAGATCGCCGACACCAGCGCCTCGAAGGTGTGGTGCTTCGTGGGCGACGGCGAGTGCGACGAGCCCGAGACGCTGGGCGCCCTCTCCATCGCCTCCCGGGAGCAACTCGACAACCTGATCTTCGTGGTCAACTGCAACCTGCAGCGCCTCGACGGCCCGGTGCGGGGCAACGGCAAGATCATCCAGGAGCTGGAGGCGGTCTTCCGGGGGCGGGCTGGAACGTCATCAAGGTGATCTGGGGCAGCCGTTGGGACGAGCTGTTGGCCCGCGACACCGACGGCGTGCTGCTCAACAAGATGACCACCACCGTCGACGGCCAGTTCCAGAAGTACTCGGTGGAGTCGGGCGCCTACATCCGGGAGCACTTCTTCGGCCCCGATCCCCGCCTGCGCCGACTGGTCGACCACCTCTCCGACGACGAGCTGCGCACCTTGCCCCGGGGCGGCCACGACTACCCCAAGCTCTACGCCGCCTACAAGGCCGCGGTCGAACACGAGGGGTCGCCTACCGTCATCCTGGCCAAGACCATCAAGGGGTGGACGCTCGGCCCCGACGTCGAGGGCCGCAACTCCACCCACCAGATCAAGAAGATGCTGGGCCCGGCCATCAAGGGCTTCCGCGACCGGCTCCACATGGAGAACGAGATCTCCGATGAGGCCCTGGAGTCGGGGAACCCCCCTATTTCCGGCCCGAGCCCGGGTCGGCCGAGCACGACTACATGATGAGCGCGCCGCCACGCCCTCGACGGGTCGCTGCCCAAGCGGGTGGTGCGACGCTCGCGCCAGGCCAGCGTGCCCGACGACAAGGTCTTCGCCGAGTTCCGCCAGGGCTCGGGCACCCAGGCGGCGTCGACGACGATGGTCTTCGCCCGCATGCTGCGCAACCTGGTGCGCGACGAGCAGGTGGGCCGCCGTGTCGTGCCCATCATCCCCGACGAGGCCCGCACCTTCGGCCTCGACTCGTTGTTCCGCGAGATCGGCATCTACGCCGCCCTGGGCCAGCAGTACGAGCCGGTCGACGCCGACCTGTTGCTCACCTACCGGGAGTCCAAGTCGGGCCAGATCCTCGAGGAGGGCATCACCGAGGCCGGATCCATGGCCAGCCTGACCGCTGCCGGCACGGCCTACGCCACCCACGGCGTGACCATGCTGCCCTTCTACATCTTCTACTCCATGTTCGGCTACCAGCGCACCGGCGACCTCATCTGGGCCTTCGCCGACTCCCGGGGACGGGGCTTCATGCTCGGCGGCACCGCCGGGCGCACCACCCTCAACGGCGAGGGCCTCCAGCACGAGGACGGCCACAGCCCCCTGCTGTTCTCGGTGGTCCCCAACTGCGCCGTCTACGACCCCGCCTTCGCCTACGAGCTGGCCGTGATCATCGCCGACGGGTGCCGGCGCATGTACGCCGAGCGCGAGGACCTCTTCTACTACCTGACCCTCTACAACGAGAACTACCCCATGCCGGAGATGCCCGAAGGGGCCGAGGCCGGCATCCTGCGGGGCCTCTACCGCTTCATCGGGGCACCGCCCGAGCCGACGGTGCGGGCCACCATCCTGTTCTCGGGGACGGCCTGCCTGGCCGCCCGGGAGGCCCGCAACGAGTTGGCCGAGCACTACGACGTGGGGGCCGAACTGTGGTCGGCCACGTCCTACAAGGCCCTGCGGGAGGAGGCCTTGTCGACCGAGCGGTGGAACCGCCTGCACCCCTCCCATTCGCCCCGCACGCCCTGGGTCACCGAGGTGCTCTCCGACGCCGAAGGTCCCTACATCGCCGTCACCGACTACATGAAGGCCGTGCCGGACCAGGTCGGGCGCTGGGTCCCGGGCACCTTCGTGCCGCTCGGTACCGACGGCTTCGGTCGCAGCGACACCCGCGAGGCCCTGCGCCGCCACTTCGAGACCGACGCCGGGCACGTGGTGGTGGCGGTCTTGTCAGCGCTGGCTTCCGAAGGGCAAGTCAAGGAGTCGGCCGTTTCTGACGCGATCTCCCGTTACTCGGTTGATGTCGAGGCGATTGATCCTCGTCTGGCGTGACCCACTCTTGCCCCCAGCCGGGCGGGTCCTGTCACCGAGCTGACTCCTTCCCTTCCCGCGCCTCGCTTCGCTCGGGCGGGCGGGCCCCTTCCTCGGTGCCACCCGCCCGGCTTCGCTTTGCTCGCCAGCGCGGCTGTGCTGTTGGGCTGGAGGAGGTGTCACCCCGTTGAGGGGCGACACCTCCTGAGGCGGCTGGGCAGAGCTGGCTGGGCTGGGCGGTGCCCTCTTGGTCCGTGATCGGCGCTGGGCAGGCTCGGCGGCGGGCGGTGGCCCCGGCAGCGGGGTTACGGCCTCGTGGCGGTGATGAGCCAGGCCGAGGAGCCCAGAAGGACGCCCTCGTCGGTCTGGTGGGCCTGCACGACGGCGTGGAGGGAGTCGAGGGCGTGGGCCCGGGTCTCGGCGTCGAGGTCCTCGGTGAGGCCCTTGACCAGGCCGAGGGTGCCCAGGAAGGCGATTGCGTCGTCGGCCCCGGCGCCGGAGTCGACCGGTTCGGCGACCTCCTCGATACGGGCGAAGCCCGCATCTTCGAGGACGCAGCGGACGTGGGCGGCGTCGGCCTGCTCGAAACGCACGTTGGCCAGGCCTTCTTCCTACGCTCGGCGCCGAGCGAGCTCCAACATGGGCAAGGAGAGATCGACGCCGAGGACCGAGCCGGACGATGCCAGCCGAGCAACCTGGCGCTGGACCCACCGCTTCCGCAGCCGATGTCGAGGACGTGGTCGGTTTCGGCGAGGGGCACCGCCTGCAGGAACCGCCTCCAGTGACGCCGGGCGACCCCCTCGTAGCGCTCGGGGTGCTGGCTCCATTGCGCTCCCTCAGCACCGTTCCAGGCCACGCCATCTCCACGTTGGCGGTCTGCAAGGGACCTCCCGCTCGGGGCGGTGACGGGGAGGCTCACGGTACCGTGTCGCCATGGACGGGGGGACACGGTTCTTCATCACCGGCGACGAGGACGCCGACGGACTGCTCGGGCGGGACCCGCTCGCGTTGTTGTTGGGCATGATGCTGGACCAACAGGTGCCCATGGAGTGGGCCTTCGCCTCGCCGGCCAAGTTGGCCGACCGGCTGGGAGGCTCGCTCGACGCCGGGGCCATCTCGGCCATGGAGCCAGAGGCCCTGGAGGTGGCGTTCAAGGAGAAGCCCGCCCTCCACCGGTACCCGGGCTCGATGGCCCGGCGGGCCCATGAGTTGTGCCGTCACCTGGTCGAGCACTACGACGGCAGGGCCGAGGCGGTGTGGACCGGCGCCGACACCGGGGCCGAGCTGCTCGAGCGGCTGTCGGCCCTGCCCGGCTTCGGCTCCGAGAAGGCCCGCATCTTCCTGGCCGTGTTGGCCAAACGTCGGGGCGTCCGCCCGACCGGCTGGGAGGAGGCCGCCGCCCCTTTCTCCGACGACCAGCGCCGCTCGGTGGCCGACGCCACCTCCCCCGAGACCCTCCAGGAGGTCCGGGCCTTCAAGGCGGCCAAGAAGGCGGCCGGCAGGGGCAAGGCCGACTGATCGTCAGGCTCCCGGGTGGGTAGGGGTTCCCCCGATCGACGACCAAGAGGAGGACACCTAATGGGTGACACCGGACCCGAGAGCGGCGCCAAGGGTGCAGCCGAGGGCATCAAGGGCAGGGCCAAGGAAGCGGCCGGCGCGTTGAGCGGCAACGAGAAGATGGAGCGCGAGGGCGAGGCCCAACAAGAAAAGGCCGAATCCCAACGAGAGGTGGCCGGCAAGGAGGCCGAGGCCGAGAAGGCCAGGGCCGAAGCGGCGGGTCACGAGTCCGAGCAACGGGCCAACCAGTAGCAGGACTCCCACCACCCCGGGCCGGCTACCCGTCGGCCCGGGGCGAGGCCCTCCGCCGAATCCCGTAGCCGAGGGCCCCGACCCCGAGGACGGCGGCACCGGCCAGGATCGATCCCAGAGGAAGGCTGACGGCCAGCACGAGGCACCCGGCCACCCCGACCGGTGCCCACCAGCGGCGCCAGCGACGCTGTTCCGGTGACAAGGTGAAGGCCGACACGTTGGCGATGGCGTAGTAGACGAGCACGTTGAAGGCGCTGAAGCCGATAGCTCCCCGCACGTCGGCCACCAGGACCACCGCCACCACCACGGCGGCCACCACCAGTTCGGCCCGGGCCGGCACGCGGGTCCGGGGATGGACCGCGGCCAGCCACAGGGGGAGCTCCCGATCGGCGGCCATGGCGAAGGTGGTGCGACCCACTCCCGCCACCAGGGCCAGGAGCACGCTGAGCGAGGCCACAGCCGCTCCCAGGCGCACGGCCGGCGCCCACCCGGCCAGTTCACCGACCGACACGGCGGCGACGAGCGGTGCGGAGGAGCCGGCCAACACCTGGGCGCCGGCGGCGGCCAGGGCGCTGACCCCCACCGCCCCGTAGACGACCAGCGTGAGGCCGAGGGCCAGGAGGATGGCCCGGGGGATGGTGCGGACCGGGTCGACCACCTCCTCTCCCAGGGTGGCGATGCGGGCGTAGCCGGCGAAGGCGAAGAACAACAGGCCCGCAGCTTGGAGGACGCCACCGATCCCACCGGGGCCCACGGAGGCGAGGTCCAGACGGCCCAGGTCGGCGGAGCCCCCCCACCAACACGCCACCACCACCAGGGCGAGCACACCCACCACCACCGTCACCAGGACTCGGGTGGCTCGGGCGGTGCGGCTGATCCCCCCCAGGTTCAGCCCGGCCACCCCCGCCACGGCGAGCACCGCCAGCGGGCGGGTCAGCGACGGGGCCGCATAGGCACCGAAGGTCAGGGCCATGGCCGCGCAGCTCGCCGTCTTGCCGGTGACAAAGGCCCAGCCCGCCAGCACCCCCCAGCCCCGGCCCAGCTGACGCCGGCCGTAGACGTAGGTCCCACCCGACTCCGGGTGCACGGCAGCCAATTGAGCCGACGAGGTGGCGTTGGCGCCGGCGACCAGTGCGGCCAAGGCCAGGCCCCAGAGCAGTCCCGTCCCGGCCGCTCCAGCCGCAGGGCCAAAGGCGGCGAACACCCCCGCCCCCAGCATGGCCCCGAGGCCAACCACCACCGCGTCACCGGTTCTGAGCCGCCGGGCCAATCGGCTGGGAGCCGGCTCTTCCCCGCCCTGGGGCCCTCGCGGCCCGGCGTCGCCCGATCTCACGGTTGGCCGGAGCCGCAATCGTCAGTAAGGCAGGACGGGCCAGGAGGAGAAAACGGGCGAGAGGGAGGAGGGCCAGCCGGGATCAGGTGGCGCCGGGGCCGGCGCCGCGGTCACCTACGACGACCGGCGGACCGGACTGCCGCTCGAGCCACCCGATGAGGACGGCCACGGCCCGGGGGTCGTGGCGCAGCCCGTGACCGGCGCCGTTGATGATCCGCAGCTCGGCGCTGCCGTGGCAGTCGGCCAGCGCCCGGGCGTCGAGGGCGGGGACCATGTCGTCGTCGGAGCCCTGGATCAACAGCAGGGGCCGTGGCGCCAACTTGGCCACCCGGGCCAGAGGACGAAGCTCTTTGAGCTGGCGCGCCCACTCGTCCATCCGAGGGGGAAGTCGGCGTGGCGTACCACCCCGATCGCCCGGGTGTGCTCGAGGAAACGCCGGGGGTGGGCCGCCCAGTCGTCGAAGTCGGCTCGGGCCGAGAGGGCGGCCACACCCCGCACCCGCTCGTCCTCTCCCGCCTCGCAGATGGCAAGGGAGCCGCCCGTGCTGGCGCCCACCAACCAGACGCCGTCCACCAGCCCGCTGGCGAGGAGGTGGTCCACGGCGGAACGCAGGTCGGTCAGCCAACCCCCGAGCGAGAAGTCACCCTCGGAGGCACCCGTTCCCCTGAAGTTGAAACTCAACACGGTCCAACCGGCTTCGGCGGCCAGCCGGTCGGCCAGGGCCGGATAGGTCTGGCCGGACGAGGCGCCCCCGAGCGCACCGGTGGGAAAGCCGTGACAGACCACGAGACCGGGGCGACCGGGAGCGACAGCCGACGCCGGCGGCTGGGCCAAGTGGCCGTCCAGACGCAGTCCCTCGGACCGGATGACGGTCTCCACCGCGCGTCACGCTACCGCCACCCCAGCCGCCACGGGCATCTCCGGTCGAGGCCTCCTCCGCACGCGACGAGAGGAGCGCCGGAGCGCTCCCCTCGTGTCCTGCACACATTGCCGAAATAGACCCGATCAGCCGTTGGATACCAGGTGGACCACTTCCTGGCCGAACTGTCCGGGGGTGGTTGGCGAGGACTCGCCAGGTGGTCCGGCTGCCGCAACTAGCGGCCAACCACCTCCAGGGTCCTACAAGGTTTGCTCAGCTGGACCACCTCCTTTCTCTGGTGCGCTCATGATATCGCCACCCTCCGCCGGATCGCCAGCACCTTTTTCCTCGACCACACTGTCGTCCGTCGCCCCGTTTCGCCCCCCGCCCACCGGCACCTCCCGGTCCAGGTCGGCCGGTCCCACCGCCCCGATCAGTTCCAGGTAGGCCAGATGGGCGTCCAGCACGGCCCGGATCTGATCGTCGGTGTACTCCAGACCCTCGGCCTCGGCTCGGGTACGCACCGCCACCACCGCCTCCTCCTCGCCCATGACCGTGAGCGGCGAAGGAGGCAGGCGACCGACGTCACCGTCGCCACCGTCGCCACCGCCGGCCTCACGGCCGGCCGTTCCGGCGGCATCGAGGGCCACGACCGCGGCCGACTGGAGGTCGGCCAGGTTCCAGCGCAGCATGCGCCGGACGTCGTCGTGGCTGAGCACCGCCGAGATCTCGAACGGGATGCGGTCGGCCACCGAGGCCACCGCCTCGTCGAGATCGAAGACGGGTCGCGGCACCTCCACCGACAGGCGGACGGACTCCCGCCCGATGACCACCGCGGCGATCACGAAGACCACCACCAGAGCGACAACGGCGAAGGCCACCAGCATGGGCTGTCGATCCTACCGAGGGGGACGATGGCTACCCTCGTCCCGGTGCGCTCGCTCCACCACCAGGACGACCGAGTCGAGGTGCACCAGGTCGTGGTGGGCCGCCTCGACACCAACGTGTGGGTCCTTCGTTGCCGGCGGAGCGGCCACGCCGTGCTGGTCGATGCCGCGGCCGAGCCCGAGCGACTGTTGGCGTGGGCCGGCGCCCTCGGCGTGCGGGCCGTCATCCAGACCCACGGCCACTGGGACCACGTGGGGGCCATCCCCGCTTTTCGCCAGGCCGGCTACCCGGTGCGAATAGCGCCCGCCGACGAAGCCATGGTGCCCGACGCCGGTCACCTCGGTCTCGACGTCGACCTCGAGGACGGTTCGGACATCGAGGTGGGGGAGCTGCGGCTGCAGGCCGTGGCCACCCCCGGCCACACCCCGGGCTCGATGTGCTTCCGCCTCGACGACTCGGCCCTCGTGTTCGCCGGTGACACGCTCTTCCCCGGTGGCCCCGGCGCCACCGGGGGCGATCCCGAGCGCTTCGCCACCATCCTCGAGGCCATCGAGAGACAACTGTTCACGCTGCCTGCGCAAACCTTGGTGCTGCCCGGCCACGGTGCCGACACCACCATCGGCGCCGAGCGACCCCATCTGGCCGAGTGGTCGGCCCGCGGCTACTGAGAGGCTGCGCGGGAGGCCGAGCCGTGGTCCGAGTGGCCGGCGCAACGGCCGCCAACCCGCGTCAGGTGGCGCGACGGCGGCTCAGGGCGTCGAGGAACTCGGGTTGGCGGGGCGTGAGCCAGCTCAGCGCATGGCCCAGCCCGGTGCGCCAACAGAGGTAGCCCCACGCCAGGACCAGCGGGACGACCAGCACCAGCCCGGGACGCCACCACAGCACGGCCACGGCGACGGCCACGGCCACCGGGACCAGGAGCACCGCCTGCATGAAGAGGGCCAGCAGCTGGAACAACCCGCTGGTGCAGCCCTGGCCGGTATTGGTCGCGAACAGATTGGCGCTGGAGGTGGGCATGGGCTGGGGGGCCCGGGCCGAGATCACGTTGCCCACCCCGATGGTCACCCCCAACACACCGACCGAGAGGAGCAGCGCCACCGGAACCCACGCCCAGCCACCGCTCAGCGCAGCCAGGGCCACGGCCACCGCCGCCAACACGGCCATCTCCCACACCACCAGGGCCAGGTTCTTGCCGGCCAGGTCAGCGCCCACGTCGGTGCCCGCCACCACGTGCATCCAGTGGGCACCGCCTTCGAAGCCGTACTGGTTCAGGCTGGCCAGACCACCCCACGCGGCCAAGCCACACGTGGCCAAGACGATCTCGGGCCGCTCATCCAAGCCTCCGAGCGCGACGCCCACGGGCAAGGCGATGGCGAAGAGCACCCAGACGAGCGTGCCCGCCCGTTGGCGCGGGTCCCTCCCGTAGTAGCGCAGCTCCTTGGCCGCCACCGCCCCTCGCCGGTTGCGGGGCAGCCAGGCCCAGGCCGGGGCGAAGAGCTCCGGCGCCCGTCGGCCCGCTCGTGCGGTCTCCGGGAACGCAGCCGTGGTGAGGAGCGTTCCAGGCTCGCCATCCACCACCGAGCCAGCAGCCCCACCACGAGCGCCGCCCCCGCCAGCGAGGTCAGTGCCTCCCCCGGCTCACCTGCCCGGGCGGCCAGCACGGCCCGGGCGGCCAGGCCGGGAGGCGACCACTCCAGCACCGCGGCCAGGGTGTCCAGGCCGTCGCGACCGACGCCGGCGAGGAGCTGGAACGACTGGGGCACGACCACCGCCACCAACACGCCGACCAGAACGGTCAGGTCCCGGCCCCGGCGCGATCGCAGCGCCCCCGACAGCACCGTCGTCAAGGTCCTGGCCCCCACGATGCACAGGGCGAACTCCACGACCACGGCGGCCACGACCACCACCGCCCCGGGACCGGGCGGGGCCAGGCCGACGACGGCGCCGGAGACCACGATGGCGGTGGCGGCGGCACCGATGCCCACCGACGAGGCCGCGAGGAGCCCGGCCGCCAGCTGCCGGCGGGCCAGGGGAGCAAGGCCAGGCGGGCCGGGTCGAGCGTCTCGTCGGAGCCGAAGCCGAGCAGCGGCCCCACCAGCCAGCCGAGGAAGAGCAGGAAGAAGACCCCGATCGTGGTCGGGCGGGCCAGCTCGGGGTTGCTCCGGGTGAGCGCCAGGAGCACGAAGCCACCCACGGCGAGGGGAACGGCGTAGACGACGCCGAGCACCAGGCCCATCTTCTGTTGCCAACCCAGCCGGAAGCCGTTGGCCACCAGCCGCAGCTTCAGGCGGGCGAAGATCCATACCATCCGAGCGCTCCCTGGTCGACGTCTCGGGCTCCCACCAGCTCGACGAAGGCATCCTCCAGGCTGGCCCCGCCACGGACGTCGTCGATCGGCCCGGTCGCCATCACCCGACCGGCGTGCATCACCGCCACCTGGCTGCACAGGCGCTCCACCAGGTCCATGACGTGGCTGGAGAGCACCACCGTCGCCCCCGCTCGACGGCTCCTTCCAGCACCGAACGGATGACCCGGGACGAGACCGGGTCGATGGCCTCGAAGGGCTCGTCGAGGAACAGCACGCGAGGGGCGTGGAGCAGCGCGGCGGCCAGGGCGATCTTCTTGTGCATGCCGTGGCTGTAGTCGACCACCAGGGTGCCGGCGTCTTCGGCGAGGCCCAGCACCTCGAGCAGCTCGCTGGCCCGCTCCTCGACCAGGTCGGGGGCGAGTCCCCGGAGCAGACCGGAATAGGTGAGCAGCTCGGCGCCGGTCAGGCGCTCGAAAAGCAGGAGATCCTCGGGCAGCACGCCGATGCGGGCCTTCACCGCGGTGGCCTCGGCCCGCACGTCGAGCCCGTCGACCACGATCCCCCGGCGTCGGGGCGCAGCAGGCCGGTCACCATGCGCAGCGTGGTGGTCTTGCCCGCCCCGTTGGGGCCGACCAGGCCGAAGAGCATCCCGGGGGCACCTGGAGGTCGATGCCGTCGACGGCCACCTTGTCGCCGAAGCGCTTGGTCAGCCCCCGCAGGGCGACGGCTGGCGGCAGGGCGGCCATGGCGCCCCTCCCCGCCCGTGGAGCTCAGCCCTCCAACTGGCCTCGCACGGCGCCGGCCGGGAAGTCGGCGTTGTGGACGTTGACGTAGAACCCGGTTGGGTCGGCCCTGATCTGGTCCACCAGCTCGGCCTGGCCTTCGGCGCAGGCGTCGAGCGAGCCTTCGCTGGGGGTCTCGAGCGGCAGCACCACGTCGCCGGCCTCACCCACCTCGCCCCGGTGGATGTGGGCGGCGGTGGCCGGTTGGATGCCGTCGATGCCGATGAAGTCGTAGCAGATCGTGCCGGCGGCCTCGCCCTGGGGCTCCAGGTAGACGTGCGCCTGCCCGGCGCCGTCCTCGTCACCGGGGCCGGGGACCTCGGCCGCCCCCGTGAGCTCGATCGGCCCGAAGGTCGCCGGTTGCCCTCCGGCGGCGTCCTCGGGTGCACTGGAGTCGGTGGTGGTGGTGGTGGTGGTGGTGGCGTCGGTGGGCACGTCGATGGCGGGGTCCTGGTCGGAGCCGCAGGTCACCAGCACCAACGAGGCGGCGAGGGTGGAGGTGGCGAGGAGTCGTCGAGGGTTCACCTCCCGATGGTACCGCCCGGCGCGGCACGGCCGAGCGAGGGAGCCGCCTCCGGCGGCACGGTGGCTCTCGAGGCCAGCACAAGCTCGCTTCGCTCGGTTGCGCCGGCCTTTCCACTATCCCGGTAGTGCTAATACACTGGCGAGGTGGACCAGCCCCGAACTGAGCCGCTGTTCGTCATCGACGACCTCCATGTGGCCGTGGACCTCGAGGGCACGGGCGCGCCGATCGAGATCTTGAAGGGCGTCGATCTCGCCGTGGCCGCCGGCGAGGTGCACGCCCTCATGGGCCCCAACGGCTCGGGCAAGTCCACCCTGGCCAATGCCCTGCTGGGCAATCCCGACTACCAGGTGACGTCGGGTCGGATCCTGTTCAAGGGCGACGACATCACCGCCTGGGACCCCGACGTGCGGGCCAAGGCCGGCATGTTCCTGGCCTTCCAGTACCCCCAGGAGATCCCCGGCGTCCCGGTGCGGTCGTTCCTGCAACAGGCCCTGGCCGCCCGCAAGGGCATCGCCGACCTCTCCGCCCTGGAGACTCGCCTGGCCATCATGGAGTGGATGCAGCGCCTCGAGATGGACCCGTCCTTCGCCGACCGGTACCTGAACGAGGGCTTTTCCGGAGGGGAGAAGAAGCGCAACGAGATCCTGCAGATGGCCATGCTCGAACCCGACCTGGCCATCCTCGACGAGACCGACTCAGGACTCGACATCGACGCCCTGCGCATCGTGGCCCAGGGCGTCCAGGAGGTCCGCCGGGACCGGCCCGACCTGGGGGTGCTGTGCATCACCCACTACCAACGCATCCTCGACCTGCTGCGGCCCGACGTGGTGCACATCCTCGTCGACGGCCGCATCGTCGAGCGGGGCGGGCCTGAGCTGGCCCGTCGCCTCGAGGAGGAGGGCTACGACGCATGGCAACACTGACCTTCGACGACACCCTCGACGTGGCCCGGGTGCGAGGCGACTTCCCCGTCTACGACCGGCGCCGGGAACCGCCCCTGGTCTACCTCGACTCGGCTGCGTCCTCCCACAAGCCCCGGGCCGTCCTCGAGGCCATGGACGACTACTACCGCACGACCCACGCCAACGTGCATCGGGGCGTCTACGCCATGGCCGAGGAGGCCACCGCCCGCTTCGAGGCGGCCCGAGCCAGCGTGGCCCGCTTCATCGGCGCGTCCTCGACCCGGGAGGTGCTGTTCTCCAAGAACGCCACTGAGTCGCTCAACCTGGTCGCCCACGCCTGGGGGCGGGCCAACCTCCGGCAGGGCGACGTGGTGGTCCTCACCGAGATGGAGCACCACGCCAATCTGGTTCCCTGGCTCCTGCTGGCCGACCAGCTCGGCCTCCGGCTCCGCTACCTCGGGATCACCGACGGCGGGCTGCTCGACACCACCGACCTGGAGACCACCCTCCAGGGCGCCCGCCTGGTGAGCTTCACGGCCATGTCCAACGTGCTCGGGACCCTCACGCCCGTGCGCCACATCGCCGACGCGGCCCACGCCGCCGGGGCGGTGGTGGTGGTCGACGCCAGCCAGTACGTGCCCCACCTGGCCACCGACGTGGCCGCGCTCGGCTGTGACTTTCTGGCCTTCACCGGCCACAAGATGCTCGGTCCCACCGGCATCGGCGTCCTGTGGGGTCGAGAGGCCCTGCTCGACGCCATGCCTCCCTTCCTCGGCGGCGGCGAGATGATCAGCGACGTCCGTCTCGACGGCTTCACCTGCAACGAGCTGCCCTGGAAGTTCGAGGCGGGCACGCCTCCCATCGCCGAGGCCATCGGCCTGGGGGCGGCGGTGGACGAGCTGGACCGCTACGGGATGGATGCCGTCCGGGCCCACGAGGTGGCGCTGACGACCTATGCGCTGCGCACCCTCGGCCAGCGCTACGGCGACGACCTGGTGGTGCACGGGCCTTCGGACCCCTGCGCTCGGGGCGGTGTCCTGTCGTTCGGGTTCCGGGGAATCCACCCCCACGACATCTCCCAGGTGCTCGACCAGGCCGGGGTGTGCGTGCGGGCCGGTCACCACTGCGCCAAGCCGCTGATGCGCCGACTGGGTGTGGGCGCCACCGCCCGGGCGTCGTTCTACGTCTACAACGACGAGTCCGACGTCGACGCCCTGGCCGACGCCCTGGACTCCTGCTCCGACCTGTTCTGCCTGTAGGAGGCTGCCCACACCCATGGCCGGACTCGAAGATCTCTACCGCGAGATCATCCTCGACCACTACCGCAATCCCCGGAACCGCGGCGAGCTCGACTGCCCTCCCGCCCGGCGGGCCGAGGGCTTCAACCCGCTGTGCGGCGACGAGATCGTCATCTACCTCCAACTCGACGACGAGCGCCGGGTGACCGACCTCAAGATCGGTGGCCAGGGGTGCTCCATCAGCCAGTCGTCAGCCTCGATGATGTCCCAGGCGGTCAAGGGCCGGACGGTGGAGGAGGTGCGGGCTTTGAACTCGGCGTTCAAAGCGCTCATGACCATCCACGAGTCCCGTCTCGACGGTGACGGCAACGAGATCGGCGGCGAAGCGGGGGAGACGGCAGCGGCACCGACACCCCGGTGCCCGACCCCAACGTGAGCCTGGGCGACCTGGCCGCCCTCCAGGGCGTGGTCAAGTTCCCGGTGCGGATCAAGTGCGCCACCCTGGCTTGGAACACCCTCACCCAGGCCCTGTAGCGAGCGTGTGGTCCTGACCGACGCCACGGTGATCGGCCAGGTGCGGTCGGTCAACGTGGGGGCCGCCCGCTCGGTGGAGCACCGGGGGCGCCAGCAACGCACCGCCATCTGGAAGTTGCCCGTCGAGGGCCGGGTGGCGGTACGCGGCGTGAACCTGGCCGGTGACGAACAGGGGGACCGACGGCTTCACGGGGGACCCGACAAGGCCGTCTACGCCTACTCCTCGCTCGACTACGACTGGTGGGCCGACCAGCTGGGCGGCCGACTGGAACCGGGGACTTTCGGCGAGAACCTCACCCTCGACGGCGTCGATCTCAGTGCTTCGATCGTGGGTGAGCGGTGGCTGGTCGGCACCACCGTGGTGGAGGTGTGCCAGCCCCGCACACCCTGTTGGAAGCTGGGCCTGCGTATGGGCGATGACCGCTTTCCGGCCCGGTTCACGGCGGCCGGCCGCCCCGGGGCCTACCTGCGCATCGCCCGGGAGGGCGAGGTGGGGTGCGGGGGACGAGGTGGTGGCGTTCCACCGCCCGGACCATGACGTCACCATCGCCCTGGTGGCCAGGGCCAGGCGGGACCCCTCGATCGCCCCCCTGTTGTTGGCCGCCCCTGAGCTGCCGGCCCACATCCTGGCCTGGGCCGGCGACCAGGCCTGACCGGTCGGCGGTCGGCGGTCGGCGGTCGGGCGTCGGCGGGTCAGGCCAGGCGGTCGGCGGCCTCGGCCAGCTCGACGCAAGCGGCGGTGATGCCTCCGGCGGCGTGGCTGGCGATGTCGAGGGTCACGGTGTTCCAGGAGTTCGACCAGTCGGGGTGGTGGTTCATCCTCTCGGCCACCATGGCCAGGCGGGTCATGAACCCGAAGGCGGTGACGAAATCGGTGAAGGCGAGCTCCTTGTGGAGCTTGCCGTCGACCACGGTCCACCCGTCGAGGCGATCGAGGTGCTCCCGGAGGTCGGCGTCGCTCAGCGTGTCGGTCATGGTGCCGTCGCCACGCCGGGGCCCTCGCCCTCGGGCTCGGCGCCGTCGGTCTCGGCATAGCCGGCGTAGCCGGTGGTCTCCAGCTGATCGGCCAGCTCAGAGCCGCCGCTGGCCACGATCCGTCCCTTGGAGAGGACGTGGACCTGGTCGGGGCGCAGCTCGGTGAGCAGGCGCCGGTAGTGGGTGATGGCCAGCACGCCGAGGCCCCGCTCCTCGGTCTCGGCCTCCACCCGCCGGGCCACCAGGCGCAGGGCGTCGATGTCGAGGCCGGAGTCGACCTCGTCGAGGATGGCGATGCTCGGCTGCAGCACGCCGAGCTGCAGCGTCTCGTTGCGCTTCTTCTCCCCTCCCGAGAGGTCCACGTTGAGGGGCCGGGCCAGGAAACGCTCGTCGAACCCGATGCGCTCGGCTT
Organism: Acidimicrobiales bacterium; assembly: GCA_030446545.1. Classification (GTDB taxonomy): domain Bacteria; phylum Actinomycetota; class Acidimicrobiia; order Acidimicrobiales; family CADCSY01; genus JADDRA01. The sequence continues at coordinate 158,888 of JAUJNB010000001.1, forward strand.
CGGTGCGCATGCGTGCGGCCACGTCGCCCCCGCCCCGACCCACGGCCACCAGGGCCTCTTCCAGCATGTCGGCCAGGGCCACCCCGGGCACCTCGGTGGGGTACTGCATGGCCGAGAACAGCCCGGCCGCGGCCCGCTGCCACGGGGCCATGGCCAACAGGTCGGCGCCGTCGAGGGTGATGGCGCCGGCCACGACGTGGTAGCCCGGTCGGCCCATGACGACGTGGGCCAGCGTCGACTTGCCTGAGCCGTTGGGGCCCATGACCGCATGCACCTCACCGCTGCGCACGGTGAGGTCGACGCCCCGCAGGATCTCCTTGCCCCCACCGCGGCCCGCAGGCCGCTGATCACCAGCTCAGCCATCGACGACCACCCACACGTCGTCGCCCTCGACCACCACGTCGTAGGTGGGCACCGGCTTGGTGGCCGGCAGGGTGTCGGGCTCACCGGTCTCGAGCGAGAAGCTGCTGCCGTGCTTCCAACACTCGATCTGGCGGGTGTCGGGATCGACCTCGCCCTCGCTGAGGGAGTAATCGGCGTGGCTGCAGACATCGCCGATGGCGTAGAAGTCGTCGCCGACACGCACCAGGGCGATCTTGTGGGGACCGACGACGAAACGTCGGCTGGCGTTGGGCTCCACCTCGGACGCCGCACACAGCCGATGGCGCGGCACGGTTCGTTGCGACGCTCGGAACTCAGGCACCGGCCCCCACCTCCTCGGCCCCGACATCGCCCTCCACCCCTGCATTCACGCCGGCGTCCACGCCGGCCTCGAGGTCGAGCTCACGGCGGGCCAACTTGGCTGCGATCTCGGCCCGCAGGGCAGGCACGGCGGCGGGCACGGCCAGGCGATCGAGGACCTCTTCGAAAAAGCCCAGCACGATCAGCCGCTCGGCCGCAGCGGGCGGGACGCCCCGGCTCTCCAGGTAGTAGCGCTGGTCCTCGTCGACGGGGCCCACGGCCGAGGCGTGACTGCAGCGCACGTCGTTGTTCTCGATCTCCAGGTTGGGCACCGACTCGGCCCAGGCCCCCTGGGACAGCTTGATGTTGCGGTTGGTCTGGAAGGCGTCGACCCCGGCGGCCGCCTTGGCGATGTGGATCATGCCGGTGTACACCGAGCGGGACCGACCCTGCACCGCCCCCTTGAACAGCAGGTTGGAGGTGGTGCGGGGGGCCACGTGGTCCTGCAGGCTGCGGAAGTCGTGCATCTGGTCCTGCTCGCCGAAGTAGACGGCCAGCATCTCGCCCGAGCTGCCCTTGCCGGCCAGAACCGACTCGACCTCGAGGCGGCCGTAGTCGGCCCCGAGCGCGACCATGGCCGTGCTGAAAGCAGCGTCGCGCTCGACTCTGCTGACCTGGCGCCCGAGCTGCCACACGCGTGGACCGAGCATCTGGGCGTTGACGTAGCGCAGGCGGGCGGCGGGGCCGGCGTGAAGCTCCACCACCGGGAACACCAGGGCATCCACGTCGGGGGAGGCGCCGTGGTCGTAGACGGCCACCTCGCTGTTCTCGCCCGCCTCCACCATCAGGTGGGGGAACGTGGCCGAGTGGTCGGCGTCGGTCCAGTGCAGTACCGCGACGGGGTCGGCCACCACCACACCGCGGGGAACCCGGACCAGGACGGCCTCAGCCAGAAAAGCATCGTGGAGCAGGCCGAAGGCATTGGTCGCCTCGCCCGTCACCGACGCCAGCATCGACCCCTCCGGATCGAGCTCGGTCAGGCGACCGACCTGTACCCCGGCGGCGGTGGCGGTCTCGTCCACCTCGACGTGGACGACCTGCCCGTTCACGACCATCACGGTTGCCGAGCATCGGCCCAGTCGGGCCACCACCGGCGCCAGACCGGCGGGAACGCCGTCGTCGGTGGGCAGTTCGTCGACGAAGGGGAGGTAGTCGGCCAGGTCCAGCTCGGGGATGCGGCTGTAGCGCCACACCTCCTCCTCGACAGTGGGAAGGGGCGTCGACGTGAAACGTCGGAACGCCGCCTCACGGCGGCGTACCAACCATGCCGGCCCGGCCAGCCGACCAACGGCTTCAGCGGTGAAGGAATTCAGGAGAACCTCTCTCGAGCGTGGGGAGGAGCTGTCTCCCCCGGCGCCGCGAGCCTACCGGGCGGGGCTTGGGCGACCTCTGGCCCTACGAGGACCGGCGCCTGCCGCGCAACGGTCGCTGCCGGCGGGGACGGCCCGCTCCCTCGTCGGTGACCATCGACCCGTCGCCCGCCGCAGGCTGCTCCCCGCTCGGCTGGGACGACGGGCCGCCCCACGCCCGGCTCTCGGAGTCGCTCCACCCGTCCGAGGTGGATGCGGGGCGGGCACCGTAGGAGTCGGACCGGTCCTCCTGGCGGGCCGGCACCGGCTCCTGGTCGGCGGGCCGCCGGCCCATGGACTCCTCGACCACCGGTCCCTGCGTCGCCACCTGCTGGGTGGCCCACGGCCGTCGGGCCCGGTGGTCGGACTGCTCCGGTTCAGGGCGGTGGTAATCGTCGGTCCGACGCATCTCGGCCTCGGTCACCTGCTGGCGGGCCGTCGCCTCGGGGCCGACGCTGGGGTCGAACGCCCGGGCCGCCAGCTTGCCGTGCCAGCGCTCACCCAGAACTCCGCCGAGTACGGCTCCGGCGATCATGGCCACCAAGGCCACGATCCCGGCCACGGTGGCGATGGTGCCGTAGTCGGCCCCGGAGGTGGGGACACCGATGACCCGGAGGTTGGCCGCCGCGTTCTCGGTCTCCGTCTGGGTGCTCACCACCAGGGCGATCACGGCCCCGATGACAACGGCCAAGACGAAGACGAGCCCGCCGTTGAGGGCTCCCGCCCGCCGGGCCAGGCGCCCGGCGATGTAGCCACCGAAGAAGTACGACAGGAAGAGCACCAGCGCGGCCACGACCGCGCTTCCGATCCCCAGCTGCTCGTAGTCGTTGGCCGTGAGGGTGGCCGTGTCGATGCCCACCGCAGCCAGGATCGCCCCCACGATGGCCAGCAGGATGGCAAAAGAGGAAAATGCCACCAGCGTCCCGGCCAGGACGCTCACCAACGAGACCGGGCCCATGCCCGCGTCCCGTACGAACATCTTGCGATCTCTGCCGCTCTCCACCTTCTGTCGTCCACGCATGGGGCCGCCTCCCTCGTCGGTACTCGTGGCGCGAAGCTGCCCTTTTCGAGGCGGCGGGAAACCAAGCCCGCGTCCGCCGTCAGCGCGGGCGACGGCCTCGGATCCGCCCGAACGCCCGACGCCACCAAGGCGACCCCTTCAGGGGCCGGCGGGACCGCTCGGCCTCCACCTCGGCCAGGATGGCCGGACCGGCGGCATTGAGGATCTCCTCGGCTTCGTCGAGCAGACGACCCACGCCCTCGCCCACGCCCACCCCCGGGGGCTCGGGAGGCGTCGGCGGCGCCACCATGGTCCCGTAGCTCCACGCCGCGTCAGCCAGACGCCGCTCGAACCGCGGGCAGTGCTCCGGACAGCGCCACGGTGCCTCCGGCGCCAGGTCCAGATGGCACTTGCGCACCGTCTCGCCGTTCGCATAGGAGCGACTCTCGAAGTGCTTGCACTCCACCCGCATCGGCATGAGGTCAGTTTACGACCCCGCCTCACTACGCCACGGCCGCCCGACAACCCTCGGGACCAGCCAAGGCGCCGCCGCCCCGGCCCGAGTGTTGGCGGCCGTCAGCATTGCCCGGTGCGGCCACGACGGTTCCCGGTGGCGGACATCTCGTTGCGCGGCGTCGTCGGTGAGCGGGCCCGCAGGATGCGAAGAACGGTCGCTCCCGGACGGGTTGCCGGGTGGGGTTGCATGGCCGCGGGCTCGGGACCGATGAGAAATGGCGGCAGCGCCGGTCTGACTACCGTCCGCCAGGTACCTGGGACCGCAGCAAGGGAGAGCAACCTGTGAGACCGCTCCGATACTCGATCAACGTCACCCTCGACGGCTGTTGCGATCACCAGGTGATGATCCCGGACGAAGAGTTGCATCGCCATTTCGCCGACGAGCTGGAACGAGCCGATGCCCTGCTCCTTGGCCGGGTGACCTACGAGATGATGGAGGCGGCGTGGCGGCAGCCGGTGACAGGAACGTGGCCTGACTGGATGGCTGATTGGATGATCCCCTTCGCCCGGACGATCGACGGGGCGAAGAAGTACGTCGTGTCGGGCACCCTGGACCGGGTCGATTGGAACGCGGAGCTCGTCCAGGGTGACCTGGGGGAAGCCGTTCAGCAGCTCAAGGGGGAGCCTGGTAGAGGCCTGTACGTGGGAGGCATGACCCTCCCGCTGGCCTTGGCGGATCTGGGATTGATCGATGAGTACGAGTTTGTCGTGCACCCCATCCTGGCGGGCCACGGGCCGACGTTGTTCGCCGGCCTGAGCGAGCGGCTCGAGCTGAGGCTCGTGGGCCGCCAGGAGTTCCGGGCGGGGGCGGTCGCTCTGCGTTACCGGCCCAGTCGAGTCACGACTTGAAGGTCGACTGCCCCGGGGACGCGGGGCCTCGCCGCTCCGCCACAACGCCGATGTCGACCCAGGCGTGCCCTCGAACGCCGGGTTGGGATGTACACAACGGCGGTCCCGGGCACAGCGGCATGAGTGCAGAACCGGCGATCTCCGAACGGCCATGCGGCGGCGGTGGCAGCTCGTCGACGCCCTCGGCCCAAGGTGGAGCAGCTGGTGGATGGTGGGTGGCCCGTAGGGAGGGGGCCCCACGGCTGCGCAGCAGTCGAAGGGGAGGGACCCTGAGGGTCAGGACCCGCCATCCACCAGCGGGGGTGTCAGCCCACCGACCCTTCCATCTGCAACTCGATGAGCCGGCTCCACTCGATGGCGTACTCCATGGGCAGGGTGCGGGTCACCGGCTCGATGAAGCCGTTGACGATCATCCCCATGGCCTGCTCCTGGGAGAGACCCCGGCTCATCAGGTAGAAGAGCTGGTCGTCGCCCACCTTGGACACGGTGGCCTCATGGCCCACCACCGCGCCGCGCTCACCGATCTCCATGTAGGGATAGGTGTCCGAGACGCTGTGCTCGTCGAGGATCAGGGCGTCGCACTGCACGTGGCTCTTGCAGCCGTGCGCCCCTTCCTCCACCCGGACCAGACCCCGGTAGCTGGTGCGCCCGCCGTCCTTGGAGATCGACTTGGAGACGATCCGGCTGGTGGTCTCGGGGGCGGCGTGGGTCATCTTGGCCCCGGCGTCCTGATGCTGGCCCTCGCCGGCGTAGGCCACCGAGAGCACCTCACCCGAGGCCTTGGGGCCGACCATCACCACGGCCGGGTACTTCATGGTGAGGCGGCTGCCGATGTTGCCGTCGATCCACTCCATGTGGCCCTCGGTCTCCACCCGGGCCCGCTTGGTGACCAGGTTGAACACGTTGTTGGACCAGTTCTGGATGGTGGTGTAGGTCACCCGGGCCGAGGGCCTGACCACGATCTCCACCACGGCCGAGTGCAGCGAGTCGGTGGTGTACACCGGGGCCGAGCACCCCTCGATGTAGTGCACCTTGGAGCCTTCGTCGGCGATGATCAGCGTGCGCTCGAACTGGCCCATGTTCTCGGCGTTGATGCGGAAGTAGGCCTGCAGCGGCATCTCCACCTCGACCCCGGGGGCACGTAGATGAACGACCCGCCCGACCACACCGCGGTGTTGAGGGCGGCGAACTTGTTGTCGTTGGCGGGGATGATCTTGCCGAAGTACTGGCGCACCAGCTCCGGGTGCTCACGCATGGCGGTGTCCATGTCGCAGAAGATCACGCCCTGGGCCTCGAGGTCGTCCCGGTTCTTGTGGTACACCACCTCGGACTCGTACTGGGCGGTGACGCCGGCCAGGTATTTGCGCTCGGCCTCGGGGATGCCCAGCTTCTCGTAGGTGGCCTTGACCGATTCGGGCAGGTCGTCCCAGGCGTCGACCTGCTTGTTGGTGGGCTTGATGTAGTAGTAGATGTTGTCGAGGAAGATCTCCGACATGTCCCCGCCCCAGGTGGGCATGGGCCGCCGCTCGAAGTGCCGCAGGGCCTTGAGCCGACGGTTGCGCACCCAGTCGGGCTCGCCCTTCATCCACGACATCTCGTTGACGATGTCAGCGTCGATCCCTCGCTTGGGCTTGAAGACGTACTCTTCGGCGTCGCTCCATCCGAGCTTGTAGCGTCCGAGATCCAGATCGGTGACTGCCATCGGGCTGTCCTTCCTCACGCTTGCTAGCGGACAGGAGTTTCTCCTACGTGGATAGTAACAATCCTACCCGGCCGGGTCATCCCCCCACGCCCCCGGTCGCCCGGCGGGTGGAGACCAAGCGGGAGCGCCACGGTGATGTGGTGGTGGACGAGTACGGCTGGCTGCGTACCCAGGAGAAGGACGACCCCGAGGTGCGGGCCTACCTGGAGGCCGAGAACGCCTGGACCGAGGTGTCGCTGGCGCCCGTGGCCGACCTGCGGGAGGGGCTGTTCGAGGAGATCAAGGGCCGGATCCAAGAGACCGACCTGTCGGCGCCGGTGCGCAAGGGCGCCTGGTGGTACTACTCCCGCACGGAGGAAGGGGCCCAGTACCCCATCCACTGCCGCAAGGCGGCCGGTGACGGGGACGACGGCCACGGACCCGCCGACGACGCGGTCGAACAGGTCATGCTCGACCAGAACGCGGAGGCGGGTGACGCCGAGTTCTTCGCCGTGGGCGCCTTCGACACCACGCCCGACGCCTCGGTGCTGGCCTGGTCGTCGGACACCGACGGCGACGAGGTCTACACCATGCGCTTCCGCGACCTCACCACCGGGGCCGAGCTGGACGACGTCATCGAGGGCACCTACTACGGCACGGCCTGGGACGCCGACGGCGAGACGTTCTTCTACGTCCGCCCCGACGAAGCCATGCGTCCCTACCAGCTCTGGCGCCACCGCCTGGGTACGCCGGCCGGCGACGACGTCCTGGTCCACACCGAGGAAGACGAGCGCTTCTTCCTCGGTGTGGGCACCACCAAGGACGAGCGCTTCCTGGTGCTCGGCATGGGGAGCAAGGTCACCAGCGAGGTGTGGGTGCTCGACGCCTCCGACCCGACCGGTGCCTTCCAGGTGGTCGAGCCCCGGCGCCAGGACGTCGAGTACAGCCTCGAGCACTGGAACGACCGTTTCGTCATCGTCACCAACGCCGACGGGGCCGAGAACTTCAAGTTGGTCTCGGCGCCGGTGAAGTCGCCCGGCCACCGGCACTGGACCGAGGTCATCCCCGCGAGCGACGACGTCACCCTCAGCGGGGTCGACGTCTTCGCCCGCCACCTGGTCATCTTCGAGCGGTCCGAAGGTCTGCGCCGTATCCGGGTCCGGGCGCTGTCGGGCGACGGTCTCGACGGTGACGACCACCTCATTGACCAGCCCGAGGCGGTGTCCACGGCCGGCGGTGGGGCCAACCCCGAGTTCGACAGCCGGGTGCTGCGCTACGGCTACACCTCGATGGTCACCCCGTCGTCGGTGTTCGACTACGACATGGACACCCGGGAGCGCACCCTGCTCAAGCGCCAGCCTGTGCTCGGCGGCTACGACCCCGACCGCTACGTGACCGAGCGCCTCTGGGCCACCGCCGACGACGGCACCGCCGTGCCCATCTCGGTGGTGCGCCGGGCCGACCGCATGCGCGAGGTCAACGCCCCGGCCCTGCTCTACGGCTACGGGTCCTACGAGGCCAGCATGGACCCGGGCTTTTCCTCGGCCCGGCTCAGCCTGCTCGACCGGGGCTTCGTGTTCGCCATCGCCCACGTGCGGGGTGGGGGTGAGATGGGCCGCCGTTGGTACAACGAGGGCAAGCTGTTGCATAAGCGCAACACCTTCACCGACTTCATCACCTGCGCCCGCTACCTGGTGGAACAGGGCTGGACGTCGCCGTCGAAGTTGGCCATCCGGGGGGGCAGCGCCGGTGGCCTGCTGGTGGGCGCGGTGCTCAACCTCGCCCCCGAGGCCTTTGGCGCAGCGGTGGCCGAGGTGCCCTTCGTCGATGTGGTGGAAGCGATCCTCGACGCCTCCCTGCCGTTGACCGTCCTCGAGTGGGAAGAGTGGGGAAACCCGGTGGAGTCGGCCGAGGCCTACGCCTACATGAGGGGCTACGACCCCTACCTCAACGTGTCGGACCGGCCTTACCCGCCGCTGTTGGTGACGGCCGGGATCAACGATCCCCGGGTCCCCTACTGGCAGCCGGCCAAGTGGGTGGCCCGCCTGCGGGCCACCGCGCCCGACGCCCGGGTGTTGCTCAAGACCGAGATGGGAGCGGGCCACATGGGACCGTCGGGCCGCTACGACGCCTGGCGCGACGAGGCCCTGGTGTACGCCTTCCTCCTCGACGCCCTGGGCGTGGCCTCGCCGGGCCCGACCGGGACTTCTCCGGGCCCCTTCGCCCTCGACCCGCCCGGCCCCTTCGCCTCGTAGTCGTCAGCCCCCGGTCCCGCTCACTGTCTCATGTCCTCCCTACTCCTTGGCACGTAGTTCCGAAGAGCCGGGAGTTTCGTTCCCCAGACGTCCGAGATCAGGCTGGAGAGCAGCACAGGCTCATCTCCAGGGACCAGTTGGCGGGAGCCGGGGTTCCGCCGAGCACCCGGCGGCGCTGGTGCCTGGACGACCAACGGTGCGCCTGGCGCCCCAGATGTACCTCTTCCCCGAGCTGCTCGACAACCGCTCCCACCTGACCGCCGCCTGCCTGTCGTCCCCCGGCGCGGTCGCCTCCCACCGGGACGGCCGCCGACCTCTGGAAGAGGAACCGGTTCGCCAACATCCGTGGAGCTGCCCAACGGGGGAATCGTGTGGCTCGACTCCGCCTATCCCGACAAGCTGCTGTTTCTGGAGACTTGCGGCTGGGGCCCACACCGAAACCGGCGGGCGTTCGTGCGGGACCACCGCCGGGAGAACCAGGTCGTGCTCCTGAGCCGGAAGCCGCTCGGCTTCACCTGGGACGACGTGACCCTCCGGCCCGAGGAGATGGCGGCCGAGGTGGAGGCTGCCCGGGCGGCGGCGCGGGGTCCCGAGGTGCGCCCCAGAATCGGCGCCGGCGCTCGCCGGGGAGGACGAGCATGACAAGGGAGTGGGACGCGGCCACCTACGACCGGGTGGCCCTTTCCCACCATGACTGGGCCACCGTGGTCCTCGACCGCCTGACGCTCGACGGGGACGAGACCGTGCTCGACGCCGGCTGTGGCAGCGGCAAGGTGACCGAGCAGCTCCTGGCTCGGCTTCCCCGAGGCCGGGTGGTGGCGCTGGACGGCTCGGCCCGCATGCTCGTCCAGGCCCGCCGGCGGCTGGCCGCCCACCTCGACCGGGTGACGTTCGTCCATGCCGACCTGGCCCGGTCCCTCCCGGTCGAACCCGTCGACGCGGTGGTGTCGTCGGCCACCTTCCACTGGATCGCCGATCACCGGGCCCTGTTCACCAACCTGGCGGCCATCCTTCGGCCGAGCGGCAGGCTGGTGGCTCAGTGCGGCGGCCTGGGCAACGTCGCCTCGGTGCGGCGGGCCGTCTCGGCCGTCCGCCCCCTCCTCCCCGACCCCTGGCACTTCGCCACGCCCGAGGACGCCGGGGCCGACCTGGCGGCCGCCGGGTTCGTGGACGTCCGCACCTGGCTCACCCCCGCCACCGTCGCCGTGCCCGCCGACGACATGGAGAGCTACCTGGCCAGCGTGGTGCTGGGCTCCCACCTCGAGCACGTCGCCGAGGCCGAACGGTCCGACTTCGTCCGGGCCGTGGCCGATCGCCTCCCCGGGCCCGAGATCGACTACGTCCGCCTCAACGTGGTGGGCCGATCGGGCCGAGGATCGGTCGGCGGTGCCACCTAGCCTCCGCCGCATGACCGAGATCGGATGGCTCGACGGGGACTGGGATCGATGTCTCGCCGTGGTCGCCCACCCCGACGACATCGAGTACGGCCTCTCGCTGGCCGTCTCCCGATGGACATCGGAAGGCCGGTGGGTGGGGTACGTGCTGGCCACCGCCGGCGAAGCCGGCATCGACGGCATGGAGCCCGAGCAGGCCGGCGCCCTCCGCCAGGAGGAGCAGCGCCGAGCGGGGGCAATCGTCGGCGTCTCGACGGTCGAGTTCCTGGGCTACCCCGACGGGGTGATCGAAGCGGGGTTGGCGCTTCGCCGTGACCTGGCCCGGGCCATCCGCATCCATCGGCCCGACGTCCTCGTCTCCCTCAATCCCCGCCTCACCTGGGGAGGCACGACGCTGAACATGGCCGACCATCGCATCCTCGGGACCGCCCTGGCCGACGCCGCCCGCGACGCCGGGAACCGCTGGATCTTCCCCGAGCTCGTCGGCGAAGGTCACGAGCCGTGGGCCGGATGCCGTTGGGTCGCCTACGCCGCCTCTCCCGAACCCACCCATGCCGTGGACGTCACCGGCCACCTCGACGCCGGCGTCCGCTCACTCGAGGAGCATCGCTGCTACATCGAGGGGCTCGGCACCGATTTCGACGCCCGGTCGTTCCTCGAGACCGCGGCGCGTGGCGCCGGCGCTCCCCTCGGGGTCGAGCTGGCCCTGACCTTCGAGGTCCTGCAGCTCTAGCGGCGGAGACCCGGGCCAGCCACCCACCGATCGTGGCCTCGACGGCTACCTCCGTTTCCAGCTTCAGTCCTGGTCGAGCTCCGCCTCCGCCTCCCGCTCGTCCAACGTGGCGGTCCGGGACCCTCCCACCGACGCGGTGTCGCGGAGGTCGATGACCCCCACCTCGGTGGAGCCGGAACCGAAGGCGTCTTGGCCCGAGAGTTGGGGCCGGGCCAGGGCCGACACCTCGGCCTCGCGGACGACCTCCAGGATCTCGTCCCCCACCAGCTCCTCCCGGGCCAACAAGGCGTCACGCAGAGCCTCGAGGATGTGGCGGTTGGACCGGACCAGGCGCTCAGCCGTGGCCTTGGCCTGGTCGAGCAGCCCGTCGACGGCCGCGCGGCCGGCTTCGTCGGCCAGCACCTTGGCCACCGTGTTGGCGGCGCCGCCGACCGCCGCCGCTTCCCAGCTCACCAGGGATCCCCCCATCCCCAGGGTGCCGACCATGGAAGCGGCGGCGTCGGTGGCGGCGGCGAGGTCGCCCGCCGGTCCCGTACCGGCCTCGCCGAAGTAGGTCTCCTCGGCCACCATCCCGCCCATGGCGATCTGGATGCGGGCCACGATCTCCGAGCGGGTCTTGGTGAAGCGCTCCTCGAGATCGGAATGCGCCAGCAGGCCGAGGGCGTCCTTCCGCTTGATGATCGACAGCACCTCCAGCTTGCGGTCCTTGCCGACGAGGTAGGCCACGGTGGCGTGCCCGGCCTCGTGGGTGGCGATGCGCCGGCGCTCCTCCTCGGTGTACTCCACCGGCTGGCGCAGCCCGATCTCCTCGGTCATCTTGGCCTGCTGCAGGTCGTGCCAGTCGAGCCCCTCGGCCCCCCGGCGCAGGGCCCACACCAGGGCCTCGTCGAAGAGGTGCTCGATCATCACCGGTGAGTAGCCCGCCGTCATGGCGGCCAGGCTGTCGCGGCGCACGGAGTCGTCGAGGTCGGCCACGTGGGCCTTCTTGGCCAGGTAGTAGTCGATGATCTCCCGCCGGTCGCTGCGTCCGGGGAGGCCGAAGTGGACGCTGCGGTCGAAACGCCCGGGCCGCACCAGAGCGGGGTCGAGGTCGGCGGCCCGGTTGGTGGCGCCCACGATCAGCACGTTGGCCGTGGTGGGCCGGGGCTTGCGCAGGGCCGTCGCCGGAGGCAGGTAACGGTTGACCAGGTCGACGCACCATCCCCGCAGACGGGTGGAGCGGGGGGGCTCGTCGAAGCTCTGGAGTTGGATGAGCAGCTCGTTGACCACGCCGGCCACGCCGTCGCGCTGACCGCCCCCGCCCATGCCCGAGCGGGAGCCACCGATGGCGTCGATCTCCTCGATGAAGCCGATGGCCCCGCCCTCCTTGCGGGCCGCGGTACGCAGAGCTCGGAAGTAGCTGCGGATCTTGCGGTTGGTCTGGCCGTAGTACATCGACTGGAAGGCTGACGACGACACGAACAGGAAGGGAACGCCGGCCTCGGCGGCCATGGCCTTGGCCATGTAGGTCTTGCCCGTCCCCGGCGGCCCCTCGAACAGGATCGCTCGCCGGGGCGTGCCGCCCATGCGCTCGCGGAAGGTCTTGTAGGCCAGGAACAGGTTGAGGGTGCGCACCACCTCGTCCTTGACGATGCCGGCGCCCTTGACGTCGTCGAGGCCGATGTCGATCTCGCTCGGCCGGTAGAGCACGTGGGGTGAGCGCCCGGCGCCCATCATGGGCCCCACCACCACCACGCCGATCATGGCCACGATGGCGAGGACGGGCAGCAGCTCGACGAATCCGGCGGGCACGGCCGGCAGGACCGGCTCGCCGGAGAGGGCATGAAGCCACAGCCACCCCGCGACGAGGGCGACCAGCACGGTCAACCACCGCAGCCGGCGGCGTCGGGCCCGTTCCCGGGCCGCGGCCACGTCGGCCAGGGCGCTGCCCAGCACCTCCCCTTGACCGAGGCTTGCGATGTCGCTCATGCACACGCTCCGTGGTCGTTGGCTACGTGGAGCGAGGGTAGCGGGCGCCACCACCCCTGCGAAAGGGCTTCCCGCCAACCGTCATGAGGCCGTAACCAGTCCGTAGGCTGGCCCGACATGGTCATTCTCGCCCTCGATTGGTACATCTGGGCGGCCATCGGCCTGTTGTTCGCCTACGCCTTGGGCCGGCGTCTGTGGCGGTCGTGGCGGCTGAGACGGCGGGCCCGGGGCGACCGCAAGACCGGCTACGCCTCGAAGCGCCCGTAGCCGCCCCGGTAGAACACGAGCGGACCGTCCCCCTCGGTCACGTCGAGGTCGTGCACCCGGCCCACGCAGATCTCGTGGTCACCGCCGTCGTGCACCACCTCCACGGCGCAGTCGACCCACCCGAGGACGCCGTCGAGCCGCGGTGCCCCCGAGGGAGCCGGCGTCCAGCCCACGCCGTCGAAGCGGTCGGCGCCGCGCCTGGCGAAGACTCGTGAAAGCGCTTCTTGGTCCTCGGCCAGGATGTTGACGCAGAAGGCGCCGGCCGAGCGGATCCGGGCCCAGCTGGTCGAGCGACGGTCGGCGCAGAACGAGACGAGGGGCGGGTCGAGAGACACGGCCGTGAAGGAGTTGACCGACAACCCGACCGGGCCCGACGCCGTCCGGGCGGTGACCACGACGACGCCGGTGGGAAAGTGGCCGAGCACCAGGCGGAACTCGGCCGCCTGGAAACCGGAGGTGTCGCCCACCCGTCGAGTGTCACACCTGCGACCCGGGCTTGACCACATGCGGCCCTATCGTCACCGGATGGACGTCGACGGGCGGGTGGTGCTGGCCGAGCTCACGCGGGCCCGCCGTCGGCGCCGGCTGGACCGCGTCGACTGGTTCGACTCGTTCTACAACGCCTATCTGACCGCGCTGGCCGTGGGTGTCGCCACCATCGTGGGCTCTTCCTTCGTCCCCGACGAGGTGGTGCCGCCCGCCACCGCGGCCCGGGTGGTGGCCGAGGGCCCCGCCCTGCTCGGCGTGGGCATCGCCGTCCTCACCGGCCTGGGTGTGCGCTCGGGGGGAAGGGGCGGCCCCCTGGCCCTGGAAGCGCCCACGGTCCAGCACGTGCTGCTGGCCCCCGTCGACCGGGCCGCCGCCCTTCGGGGGGCGGCCGTGCGCCAGCTCCGCTTCGGGGCATTCGCCGGTGCCGTGATCGGTGCGGTGGCCGGCCTGCTGGCGGCCCGCCGCCTGCCCGTCGACCCGTTGGCCTCGGTGTTCTTCGCCGCCCTGGCCGCCGCCCTGGTGGCGGTGAGCGTGGTGGGCGCGGCGTTGGCCGCCTCCGGCCGACGGTCCTCGCCGGCCACCGCCAGCCTGGTGGCCCTGGTCCTGGTGGTGGTGGCCGGGGTCGACGTGGTGGCGGGCTCCACGCTGTCGCCTCCCGCCCTGCTCGGGCGTCTGGCCCTGGCCGGCCTGGGCTTCGAACCCGTCGCCCTGGTCGGAGCCGTGCTCGTCGTCATCGTGGCCGGCTTCGGCCTGGCCGGCGTGGGCGGCACCTCGCTGGAGGCGGCCCGGCGACGAGCGGGGTTGGTGTCGGAGCTGCGCTTCGCCGTGACCCTCCAGGACCTGCGGACGGTGGTGCTGCTGCGTCGTCGTCTGGCCCAGGAGCGGCCCCGGGCCCGCCCCTGGATCCGCTTCCCCTCCTCCCGGCCGGGACGGCTGCCCACCTGGCGACGGGGCTGGGCCGGTATCGCCCGCTTCCCCGCCGTGCGGATCGTGCGCATGGTCGTCCTCGGCGGGGTGGCCGGCGCCGCTCTGGTGGGCGCCTGGGCCGGCACGTCCACCCTGGTCATCGTGGCCGGCGTCGCCCTGTACGTGGCCGCCCTCGACGCCGTGGAACCCCTCGCCCAGGAGATCGACCACCCGGACCGTTGGGCCGGCCTCCCCCTCGCCCCGGGTGGCCTCCTGCTGCGCCACCTGCCGGCATCGCTGGTGGTGATGCTGGCCATCTGCGGGGTGGCCGGCCTGGCCGCCTCGGTGTTGGGAGCTGCCTCCGAAGCGCTCCCCCTGGCCCTGGCCCTGGTCGTTCCGGTGGCGGCGGCGGCCACCACCGCCGCCGCAGCCAGCACCGCGCAGGGAATGGCCCAGGTGAAGCCGTCGGTGGCGGTGGTCCCCGAAGCGGCCGGCACCGCCCTGGTGTTTCGCAACGGCTGGCCCGTGACCCTCGTGGTGATCTCGCTGTTGCCGGTCTTGGCCGCTCGAGTGGCGGTGGACGACGGGGTGCCCGGCGCTCCCGTCGCTGCGGCGGCCGCCACCATTCCCCTGCTGCTGGTGGCCATCGCACTGTTCTGGTTGTCCCGCCGGGCCCCGGCCCGGCTGTGACGGCGCCGATGGGCAGGCCCACCTCCGGGGCGGGCCACGCCGGGCCGGCGGTGGCCGTGCTGGCCACCTCCAGGCTGGGCAAGGACTACGGCGACGGCTTCGGTCTCCAACCCGTCGACCTCAGCCTCGGCCCAGGCGAGTTGGTGGTGCTGGTAGGCCCCAACGGGGCCGGGAAGTCGACCCTCATCGGCCTGTGCGCCGGCCTGTTGGAGCCCACCGAGGGCGAGGTTCGGGTAGGAGGCGAGCCCGCGGGCTCGCTCGGCGCCCGCACGGCCACGTCGTACCTGCCGGACACGCCTGTGCTCTACGACGATCTGAGCGTCGACGAGCACCTGGAGTACGTCGCCCGCCTGCACGGGGTCGACGACTGGCGTCCCCTGGCCGACGACCTGCTGGAACGTCTCGACCTGGTGGCGCGGGCCGACGATCTCCCCTCCCGCTTCAGCCGGGGGATGCGCCAGAAGGTGTCCCTGGCTCTGGCCCTGGTGCGCCCCTTCGAGCTGCTGCTGGTCGACGAACCCTTCGTCGGCCTCGACGCACCCAGCCAGGCCACCCTGGTCGAGCTCCTGCTCGCCGCAGTGGCCGATGGTGCCACCGCCTTGGTGTCGACCCACCAGCTCGATCTGGCTGACGAAGCCGGCCGTTGCCTGGGCCTGCGCGACGGCGAGCTCGTCCACGACGGCCCCTCGAGCCGTGCGCAGGTGCTGTCCCTGGTCACTGGCTGACCCCACCTTTCGGCCTCACTCGCTTCGCTCCGTCCGCCCGAGCTGACGGTGTGAAGGACGCCGGCAGAGCCGGCGACCTTCACGCTGACCACTTCCCGGGCGAGCTCCGCTCGCCTAGGCCGCCAGCCAGAGGGGGCCGCCTCCGGCGGCGCGGTGGCCGGCGGCCTTTGGCGCAGTCGTGGCCGGCGGTAGCGCGTCAGGGCAGGCGTAACGACCCGTCGTCAGCAACGACGGCCAGGCCATCGGCCACCAGGCCGGCGGCCACACGTTGGGCCCGGAGCGGCTCCTGGGGCCAGCCACAGGCGACCGGCAGGGCCGCCACCGTCACCGGCCCGGCCCGCAGGGCGTCGACCAGACGGCCCCGACCCTGGCGATCGGACCCGGCGAAGGCCGACTGGGGACCGCTGACGCCGGCCGAGCCGTCGGCTGGATCCGGACCGGTGTGGCCGCCGCCGGCCCACACGCAGCCGCCGACGGTCGCACCGACCGGCGGGGCCGCCAGGGGGCACTGGCCGCAGCGCGGCCGGCGGCGGGTGCACACCGTCGCCCCCAGGTCGAGCATGGCCTGGTTCCAGGCCCAGCC
Source organism: Acidimicrobiales bacterium (assembly GCA_030446545.1). GTDB lineage: Bacteria > Actinomycetota > Acidimicrobiia > Acidimicrobiales > CADCSY01 > JADDRA01. The sequence goes on from JAUJNB010000001.1 coordinate 175,034, forward strand.
CCGACCGGGCGGTACCACGGAGTCGGCCAGGGCCTGGGCCTCGACCGGTGCCAACCGTCGGCCGGCCACGGCACGGGCCAGCACGCGGGCCGCGTTGGTGTCCACCACCCCGACGTCGTGCTCGAAGGCGAAGGCCGACACGGCCCGGGCCGTGTAGGGACCCACCCCCGGGAGCGACCGCAACTGGTCGAGACCCTCCGGTAGGGCCCCCTCGAAGCGGTCGACCACGACGGCTGCGGCCATGTGGAGGTGCACTGCCCGGCGGTTGTATCCCAGTCCGGCCCACGCCCGCACCACCTCCCCCACCGGGGCCAGGGCACAGGCCGCGGGCGTGGGGAAGCGAGCCAGGAAGCCCACGTAGCGAGGCATCACCCGGGCCACCTGGGTCTGTTGCAGCATGAGCTCGCTGACCAGGACCGACCAGGGATCCCGGGTGTGTCGCCAGGGCAGGTCCCGACGGACCCGGTCGCCCCACTCCGACAGGGCGGCCTGGAACGGCGTGAGCAGGACGGGGAGGCTCAGCGGCGGTGGCACCAGAAGACATCGGTGTGATGGGGCAGGGTGAAACGCTCGGGGAACCCGGCGACCAGGTGGCGCACCTGGTCGACCAAGGTGGCCTGCCGAGGCTCGGGCCAGTTGGCGATGTAGCTCGTCGATCGCACCCGGTCAACCAGGCTCTCGACGTCGAGCTCGTGGGGGTTGGCGAACTGCCGATGATGCAGGGGGGTGAATGCGTCGACGGCGGCCACCGACTCGGCCCAATCGAGCCCGTCGACGTACTGCGGTATCGGCTGGGTGCGCCATTGCATGAGGTCGTTGAGACGTGCCACCCAGGGGACGGACTCGTCGCGCTGGTTCCACAGCATGGCCAAGCCCCCGTTGGGACCGAGCACGCGCGCGATCTCCGCCAGAGCCTCACCGCGGTCGAACCAGTGGAAGGCCTGGGCCGCGGTGACAGCGTGGACCGATTCGGGAGCCAGCGGCAGGGCCTCCGCGGTTCCGGCCACGACATCGACGCCGGGAACCACCGCCACCAGCGTTGTGCGCATGGCCGTCACCGGCTCGACGGCGACCACCCGAGCCCCGGTGGGCACGAGCAGGCGAGTCAGCTTGCCCGTCCCGGCGGCCAGATCGACCACGGTCGTCGACGGGCCGACACCCAACTCGTCCACCACGCAGGCCACCGCCTCGCCGGGGTACGACGGCCGCCCTCGCTCGTACGCCTCACTGGCGACCGCGTAGGCCTGAGCGGCGGTGTCGTGGATCTTCACCCACCCAGCATGGCCGAGCGTCGCACCCCGTCGAGGACGGCGTCAGCCCAGCGGCGGTAGCCGGCATCGGAAGGGTGGTAGCGGTCGGCGGAGAAGAACCGGTCGGGGTCGGCCCGAAAGATGGGACCGGTCTCCCCGGCGATGTCGACGTAGACGCTCTCGCTGTCGGTGGCCACGTCCCGCACCAGGTCGTCGAGATGATCGCCCCGGAGCCCGGCCACCGCCCGCAGCGGTTGGGCCAGCCGGGGGATGGCCCCCATGTCGGGCACGCCCAGCACCACCACGTCGGCCGAACCGGGCAGCCCCGACACCAGGCGCCGGTACCAACCCTCGAAGTCGTCCCCCGACGTCAGGTGGGTGACGTCGTTGGCCCCGACCGAGACGAACACCACGTCGGGCCGGAGCCCGGCCACGGCCGGGAGCTGGTGCTCGACCACGTCGGCCACGGTGGCGCCACTGCGGGCCAGCACCACCATCCGGACCGGGCGGCCCAGGCCGGCCATCACCAACGAGGGCAGGGCCGCCGCCTCGTCCGAAGCCCCCACGCCCGAGGCGGTGGAGTCCCCCAGCCACACCACGTCCAGGGACGACGCCGAGCCCGGTCCGAGCGGGGTGTCCAGGTCCAGCGGCGGGCGGCCCGGCTCCCCTCCCCGTCGGGCCACCACCGCCTCCAGGACGAGGACGGCGAGCACGGAGAACGGGACCGCCACCACCACGACGGCCACCCGGTGCCGGCGGCGTCGCCGGTGGGGACGCCTCGGAGCGACGGCTGGGGGCACGGTCGCGGCAGGGTACCGGGTAGACATCGGCGATGGAGATCGTGGAGTGGCTGGCGGTGCTGGGCGGGGCCACGCTGGCCCTGCTCGTGGTGGTCGACATCTTCCTCACCACGTTGCACCCCGACATCGACGGGATCGTGGCCTCCCAGTTGCAGCGAGCGGTATGGATGACCTTTCTGGCCGTCGAACGCCGCCGCCAGTGGGAGCGCCGGGTCATGGCCCTGGCCGGTCCGGTGATGATGGCCGCCACCTTCCTGGCCTGGATCACCTTGTTCGTCGTGGGCTACGCCCTGGTGGTGTGGCCCTACCTGGACACCTCCTTCCGGGCCGAGCCCGATCTCGAACCCCTCGGGTTCACCGAAGCCCTGTACTTCGCGGGCAACACCGTCACCGTGCTCGGCCACGGCGACATCGCCCCCATCACCGCGACCTTCCAGTTCCTCACCGTGGCCGCCGCCCTGAGCGGCTTCGCCATGCTCACCGGCACCGTCGCCTACCTCATCGAGGTGCTGAGCAGCCTGCACGACCGGGTCCGCATGGCCCTGCGCATCCGGGCCGACGCCGCCGGCCAGCTCGACGGCGTCGTCATCCTCGCCGACTGGCTGGGCGACGAGGAGGTGGGCGACGTGCGCGAGCGGCTGGAAGCCTGGGCCGATCTGCTGCGCGACGCCCAGGACGAGCTGCAGCGCTTCCCCATGGTGGCGCTGTGCATCCGCTCGATCGACGTCGAGCAAGACCCCGAGCCGGCCGCTCGGGCCGCCGCCGACGTGGCCATGGCGGCCCGCCTCCTCGCCGCTGACGAGGGCTACCGGCGCCTCCGCCCGGCCGCCCGCGCCCTCGACCTGGCCGTCACCCGATTCATGGTGGTCACCGGCAGCCAGTACCTGCGTCGGGGCGTGGTGGCCCGCCTGCGGGCGGGTGAGGCGGAGGCCGAGGACGAGGAGAAGGTCGACGACATGCGCCGGCGCCTGCAGGAGCACTTCGGGTGCCTCAACGGTCCGGCGGGCGAGGAGCTTGACCACGCCCGGGCCCTGGCCTGTCGCTCACGCCTGTACCTGGGCGCCTTCCACGGTCTCACCTCCTCGGAGATCCCCGAGGCCGACGACGAGGCGGAGCCGCCCGGGGTGACAGCGGCGGCCGAGGTGGCCAGTGCCCCCGGCGCCCCCTCGTAGAGAGGCCCCGCCGACAAGCGAGGCCGTGGCTGGTGCGGCCCCGCCGGCGAGGCCGGCGAGAGCGCGAGCGCAGGGCCACGCCCGATCGGCCCGGGCTCCAGCCTCCTAGGCCTCGGTGATGGCGCCCCGCTCCGCCCCCGAAGCCAACCGAGCGTACTTGGCCAACACGCCTGAGGTGTAGCGGGGCGCCGGCAGCTTCCACTCGGTGCGCCGGCGGGCCAGCTCGGGGGCGGCCACGTCGAGGTCGACGGTGTGGGCCTCGGTGTCGATCACGATGCGGTCGCCGTCGCGCACAAAGGCGATGGGGCCGCCGTCGACCGCCTCGGGAGCGATGTGGCCGACGCAGAACCCGTGGGTGCCACCCGAGAAGCGCCCGTCGGTGACCAGGGCGCAGTCGCCACCCCGGCCCGCCCCTTTCATGGCCCCGGTGACGGCCAGCATCTCCCGCATGCCCGGCCCGCCCTTGGGACCCTCGTAGCGGATCACCACCACTTCACCGGGCCGGACGGCCCCGGCCAGGATCGCCTCCATGGCGCCGTCCTCGCCGTCGAAGACCCGGGCCGGACCGTCGAAGTGGGTGAAGTCGATGCCGGCCACTTTGACCACGCCGCCCTTGGGGGCCAGCGACCCGGTGAGCACGGCGATGCCGCCGCGGGCGTGGACGGGGTCGGACAGCGGGTGGATCACGGCGCCGTCGGGGGCCGACGGACGGAGGTCGGCCAGGTTCTCGGCCATGGTCCGACCGGTGACGGTGAGGCAGTCACCGTGCAGCAGGCCGGCCTCCAGCAACTCGGCCAGCACGACGGGAACCCCGCCGATGCGGTCGATGTCGGCCATGTGGTAGCGGCCCTGGGGCCGGACGTCGGCGATGTGGGGCACTTTGGCCGCCACCGCGTTGAAGTCACCCAGGGCCAGCTCGACGCGGGCCTCGGCCGCGATGGCCAGCAGGTGCAACACGGCGTTGGTGGAACCGCCCAGGGCCATGACCACGGCGATGGCGTTCTCGAAGGCCTCCTTGGTCATGATCTGGCGGGGGCGGATCCCCGCCCGCAGGAGCCCCACCACCGCTTCGCCACTGGCCCGGGCGATGGTGTCGCGACGGGGGTCGGGGGCCGGCACGCTGGCGCTGCCGGGCAGCGACATGCCGAGGGCCTCGGCCACCGCGGCCATGGTGTTGGCCGTGAACATCCCGGCGCAGGCGCCTTCACTCGGACAGGCGGCCCGTTCGATCTCGCCCAGCTCATCTTCGGTCATGGTGCCGGCGGCACAGGCGCCCACCGCCTCGAACACGCTCACGATGTCGAGGGACCTGTCGTCGTGGCGGCCGGGCAGGATGGACCCGCCGTAGACGAAAACCGAGGGGACGTTCACCCGGGCGGCGGCCATGAGCATGCCGGGCAGGCTCTTGTCGCAGCCGGCGAAGGTCACCAGGGCGTCGAAGCGCTCGGCGTGCATCATGGTCTCCACCGAGTCGGCGATCACCTCCCGGCTCACGAGGGAGGCGTGCATGCCCTCGTGTCCCATGGAGATGCCGTCGGACACGGCGATGGTGGTGAACTCGAGGGGAAAGGCGCCCGCCGCCCGCACCCCCTCCTTGGCCGCACCGGCCAGGCGGGCGAGAGGCATGTTGCACGGCGTGACCTCGTTCCACGACGAGCACACCCCGACCTGGCCCTTGCCCCAGTCGTCGTCGCCCATGCCCACCGCCCGCAACATGGCCCTGGCCGGCGCCCGTTTCAGGCCGTCGGTGACCTCGTGGCTACGGGGCTTCATGTCGGGCGGCTGCGGGTCGGAGGCCATGGGGCCGAGGGTAGCCAGGCCCGACCGCCACGTGACCGCCGTTTCGGGACCTAGCGTCGGGCCGATGCGCGCTGTCGTCCGGGCCACCGGCTTGGTGAAGCACTGGGGCGCCACCACCGCCCTGGCCGGCGCCACCTTCGAGGTGGGCTCCGGCGTCACGGGGTTGTTGGGCGCCAACGGGGCCGGCAAGACCACCCTGCTCGGCCTGGTCCTCGGGCTTCATCCGCCCGATGCGGGCAGCATCGAGGTGCTCGGCCTCGACCCCACCGCCGCCGGTCCCCAGGTCCGGGAGCGCATCGGCTACGTCCCCGAGCACGAGGCCCTGGCCCCCGACGTGCGGGCCCACGACCTGGTCCGCCACCTGGCCGAGGTGCACGGCCTGCCCTCCCGGGAAGCGACGGCCCGGGCCAGTGACGCCCTGTGGCTGGTGGGCCTGGGCGAGGAGCGTCTCCGCCCGGTGGGCACCATGTCCACCGGGCAGCGCCAGCGGGTGAAGCTGGCCGTGGCCCTGGCCCACGACCCCGCCCTGCTCCTGTTGGACGAGCCCACCAACGGCCTCGATCCCATGCAGCGGGAGGACATGCTCGACCTCATCCGACGCATCGGCTCCGAGCTCGGGATCGACGTGGTGCTGTCGTCGCACCTGCTCGAGGAGGTGGAGCGCACCTGCGACGCCACCGTCATCCTGGCCGAGGGACGAGTGGTGGCCAGCGGCACCTTGGAGGTTCTGCGCTCCGGGGGCTCGGGCCTGGTGGTCGACGTCGACGGTCGGGCCGAGCTCCTCGCCGGCCGCCTGCGGGCCGGGGGCCTCGACGTCCACGTCGACGGGCTGCGACTGGTCGTCGACGGTCCGGCCGACGTCGGGGCCGACGCCGTGCGGGACGCAGCCGCCGCCCACCGGGTGGGACTGCGCCGGGTGCAGGCCCGCACCGCCACCCTGGAGGACGTCTTCCTGTCCGCCGACCAAGGTCCGCCGACTCCCGTTCTTGCGTCGCAGACCGGCAACAGGTGCCGCCTGCAGACGCAAGAACGGGTGAGGGGGTGGGCCGGCGTGAGTGACGCCCGCATCCTCGACCGGGGCTACCGCCGCTACGACGGACCCCGCCTCGGGGTACGGGGCGCCGTGCGCAGCCTGGCCTGGCACAGCGCCCTGCGGGCCTTGGGCCTGCGCCGCACGTTCTGGGCCAAGCTCCTGCCGCTGGCTTCGGTGGGCATCGCCTACGTGCCGGCACTGGTGTTCGTGGGCGTGGCCGCCCTGTTGCCCGCCGCCCTCACCGAAGGGGGCGGCCTGCTGCCCGACTACGCCGACTACTACGGCTTCATCAGCGCCGCCATCGTGCTGTTCGTGGCGCTCGTGGGCCCCGAGGTGCTCTGCCCCGACCGTCGTCACCGGATGCTGGGGCTCTACCTGGCTTCCCCCTCACCCGCGACAGCTACCTGGTGGCCAAGGTCCTGGCCGTGGTGCCGGTGTTGGCGCTGGTCACGCTGGGACCACCGCTGCTGCTGCTCGTCGGCTTGACCTTCGCCGAGGCCGGCCCGGCCGACTTCGGGGAGTTCATCGGGGTGCTGGCCCGCATCGTCGCCGGTGGCCTGGTCGTCTCCGCCGCCTACACCGCCGTCTCGCTGGCCGCGGCCAGCCTCACCGAGCGCCGGGCGGTGGCCTCGGCCGGCGTCATCCTCGTGCTGCTCGTGTCGGGGGTGGCCACGTCGGCCCTGGTGGGCACCGGGTTCGACGAACGGCTCCTGCTCCTCAACCTGGCGGTGGTCCCCTTCGAGCTGGTGCAGCGCATCTACGGCCGGGCCGGTCAGATCGACGTGTCCACCGTGGAGCTGGTGGTGGCCAACCTGGCCTGGACCGTGGGGGCGGCGTCGCTGCTGCGGTCGCGCTACCACCGCCTGCGGATCACCCGGTGAGGGCCCGAAGCGAAACTACCTGGGCGTTTCCAGGGCGGTTGACCTGCGCGTTCGTCACTCCAATGGCCCAGGTAGTTTCGCTCCGGGTCCTGAGGCGGTCCCGGTGATCGAGGTCAGCCACATCTCCAAGTGGTTCGGTGACGTGGTGGCCGTGTCCGACGTCAGCTTCGCGGTCGGGCCCGGGGTCACGGCCCTGCTCGGCCCCAACGGTGCCGGCAAGTCCACCGTGCTCCGGCTGCTCTGCGGCCTCACCCGACCGTCGCAGGGCACGGTCCGGGTCTTCGGTGCCGATCCCCGGCACGACCCGGCGCGGTTCCGGCGCCTGGGCCTGGTCCCCCAGCAAGAGGCCCTGTTCGAGGGCATCCGGGCCCGGGACTTCGTCACCCTGGCGGCCGAGCTCCACGGCCTGGAGGGGGCCGGGGCCGCCGCCGCCCGGGCCCTGCGCGAGGTCGATCTCGACCCCGACGACAGCCGGTCGCTCGCCACCTACTCCAAGGGCATGCGCCAGCGGGTGAAGGTGGCCCAGGCCCTGGTGCACGACCCCGAGCTGCTCGTGCTGGATGAGCCCCTCGACGGCCTGGACCCCCGCCAGCGCCTCCATCTCATCGCCCTGTTCCGGCGCCTGGGCAAGGAGGGTCGCGGCGTGTTGGTGTCCAGCCACGTGCTCGACGAGGTGGAGCGCTTCGGTTCCCGGGTGCTGGTCATGGCCCAGGGACGCCTGGCCGCCGAGGGCGACTTCCACGCCATCCGGGAGCTCATGGACAACCGCCCCCACCGCTTGCGGGTGCGCACCGACCGGCCCCATGCGCTCGGGTCGGCCTTGCTGGCGTCGGCCACCGTGGTGGGCGTGTGGGTGGCCGCCCCCGATGAAGTGGTGGTCGACACCCTCGACGTGGCCGGCTTCCGGCTGGCGGTGGCCCCGGCGGCGTGCGCGGCCGGAGCCCGACTGCTGGAGCTGGTGCCCCTCGACGACGACCTCGAGAGCGTCTTTCGCTACCTGGTGGGCGCTGGATCCCGAAACGGCCGATGAGCCCTGACCGGCGAGCTTGACGTGACCACCCTGTACCGCACCTTTCTCGCTACGCAGGTCACCAAGGGGCGGCTGGCCGGCCTGGGTGCCCTCGGGGCGCTGGCCGTGCTGCTGGGCGTGGCCGTGGGGGCCGGCGACCGCACCGATCCGGTCACCGGGGGCATCGGCCTGGTCAGCTCCTACGGCCTGGCCCTGTTCGTGCCGGTGACCACCCTGGTGTTCGCCTCGGCGGTGCTGGGCGAGCCCAACGAGGACGGGACACTGGTCTACCTGTGGCTGCGGCCCGTGGCCCGCTGGCGCCTGGTGGCGGTGGCCGTGGCCGCCGCCCTCACCGTCGCCCTGCCCTTGGTGGTGCTGCCCATGACCCTGGCCGCGGCGGCCACCGGCGCCGGCGCCGGCCTGGTGGTGGCCACCCTGGTGGCGACCAGTTTGGCCACGCTGGCCTACGCCGGCGTCTTCACCTGGTTGGGCCTGCGGGCCCGGCGGGCCCTGCTGTGGGGGCTGGCCTACATCCTGGTGTGGGAAGGCTTCGTCGCCCGGGCCGGCGGGACGGCCTCGCTCCTGGCCATCAGGGCCCACGCCCGCTCGCTGCTGGCCCGCCTGGCCGACGGGCCCCCCGACCTGGTGGAGGTCTCGCTGGCCACCTCGATTGCGGTGCCCCTCGCCGCTGCCACCGTGGCCCTCGCCCTCACCGTCCGGCGCTTGTCACACCAAGACGTTCAGTGACCTCTTCGGCCTCACTCGTTCGCTTCGCTCACTCCGTTCACCCGAGCTGATCGTGCTCCGGACGCCGGCAGAGCCGGCGACCGGAGCGCTGACCACTCATTTGGCGAGCTGCGCTCGCCTGGGCCACCAGCCAGAGGCGGCCGCCTTCGGCGGCGAGTGTGGCCAGCGGCCACTCCCCCTTCGGCCGGTGCCCGGAGCACGGTCAGCTCGCCCCCGAACCTCCGGTTCGGGGGCGATGTCCGGAACGGAAGGTGGCCAATCGCAGGGAATTGGACACTACGAAGACGCTGGAGAAGGCCATGGCGGCGCCGGCGATGAGGGGATCGAGGTAGCCCAGGGCGGCCAGGGGCAGGGCGGCCACGTTGTAGCCAAAGGCCCAGAACAGGTTGCCCTTGATGGTCCGCAGCGTCCGGCGGGACAGGCGGATGGCATCGCCCGCGGCCCGCAGATCGCCGGAGATGAGGGTGAGGTCGGATGCCTCGATGGCCACGTCGGTCCCCGTGCCGATGGCCAGGCCCAGGTCGGCCTGGGCCAGGGCGGGGGCGTCGTTCACGCCGTCGCCCACCATGGCCACCACCCGGCCCTCGCCCTGCAGCCGCCGCACCACGTCGGCCTTGTCGGCGGGCAGCACGTCGGCGATCACCTCCTCGATGCCGACCTGGGCCGCCACCGTCCGGGCGGTGGTCTGGTTGTCGCCGGTGAGCAGCACCGGGCGCAACCCGAGGGCCCGCAGGCGGCTGACGGCTTCGGCACTGGTGGGCTTCACCGTGTCGGCCACGGTGACGAGCACACGGACCTCGCCGTCCCACCCGGCCACCACCACCGTGCGCCCGTCCGCCTGCGCCTGCTCTCGGGCCCGCTCCAGCTCGGGACCCATGGTCATCCCCCGCCCGGCCAGCAGGGAGGGCCGACCGGCGACGACGGTATGGCCGTCGACCACGCCCTCGACGCCCAGGCCCTCCCGATTGGCGAAGGAGGCCACGGTGGGCAGAGTCTCCACCCGGCGGCGGGCGGCCTCGGCGATGGCCCGGGCGATGGGGTGCTCCGAGGCGTCCTCCAGGGCGCCCACCAGACGCAGGGCGACGTCGGCGTCGGCCCCGGGCGGGACGACCACGTCGACCACCGCCATGGCACCGGTGGTGACGGTGCCGGTCTTGTCCAGCACGACGGTGTCGACCCGACGGGTGGACTCCAGCACTTCGGGGCCCTTGATGAGGATGCCGAGCTGGGCTCCCCGGCCCGTGCCCACCAACAGCGCCGTGGGCGTGGCCAGCCCGAGGGCGCAGGGGCAGGCGATGATGAGCACGGCCACCGCTGCGGTGAAGGCGTAGGACGTCGACTCGTTGGTCAGCCAGAAGCCGAGGGTGGCCACCGACAGCGCGATCACCACGGGAACGAACACGGCCGAGACCCGGTCGGCCAGGCGCTGCACCGGGGCCTTGCCCGTCTGGGCCTCGGTGACCAGACGCCCGATCTGGGCCAGGGCGGTGTCGGCCCCGACCCGGGTGGCCCGCACGACCAGGCGCCCGCCGGCGTTGACGGTGGCGCCAGCCACCTCGTCGCCGGGGCCCACCTCCACGGGAACGCTCTCACCGGTGAGCAGCGATCGGTCGACGGCGGACGATCCCTCCTCCACCACGCCGTCGGTGGCGATCTTCTCCCCCGGGCGGACCACGAAGCGCATGCCCACGGCCAGGTCGCCCACGGGCAGTCGGCGCTCGGCCCCATCGGCACCGAGCACCGAGACCTCCTTGGCCCCGAGCTCGAGGAGCGCCTTGAGGGCGGCTCCGGAGCGACGCTTGGCCCGGGCCTCGAAGTAGCGCCCGGCCAGGATGAAGGTGACGACCGCAGCGGCCACCTCCAGGTAGATCTCGCCGATGCCGGCGCCGGGCTCGAGGGTGACGTTGAAGCTCATGCGCATGTCCACCGCACCGGCACCGAGGAAGAACAGGGCCACCACCGACCACACCCAGGCGACGATGGCGCCCAGCGAGATGAGCGTGTCCATGGTCGCGGTGCCGTGGCGGAGATTGGCCCAGGCCGCCTTGTGGAAGGGCCATCCGCCCCACACCACCACGGGGGTGGCCAGCTGCAGGACGAGCCACTGCCAGTAGTCGAACTGCAGCGCCGGGATCATGGAGATGGCCAGCACGGGCACGGTGAGAACGGCGGAGACGATGAGGCGCCGGCGCAGCGACGCGGTGGGGTCGGCCTCGGCGGGACTTTGCCCGTCGGGGGCGTCGCCGGTCGGTGCCGGTCGGGGCGGGACGGCCTGGTAGCCGGTCTCGGCCACCACCGCGGCCAGCCCCTCGATGTCGATGCGGGTGGGGTCGAAGTCGACCGAGGCCCGCTCGGTGGCGTAGTTGACGCTGGCCTCGACGCCGTCGACCTTGTTGAGGCGCTTCTCGATGCGCCGGGCGCACGAGGCACAGGTCATGCCCTCGATGGGCAGCTCGAGGTGCTCGGTGGCCGATGGGGCCTGCGTCCCGGTGGTGGTGGCCGTCGTCGCTTCGGTCTCGGTGGTCATCGGGGCACCTCCACGGTGAGGGCCACGGTGCGGACCGTCCCCTCGTGGGCGAACTGCAGGAACAACCGGTAGGCGCCGGCCGACGGGAAGGTGCCGGCGAAGGCGATCTCCCCCGGGTCGCCGGCCGGGTCGTCGGTGGGGTGCAGGTGCAGGTAGGCCAAGTCGCCCTGGCGCAGACCCACCAGATGGCCCCGGGCCCCGAGGTAGGGCTCGAGATCACCCACCGCAACGCCGTCGCGGGTCACGCTGAAGCGCAGGTCGAGCTCCTGGCCGGCCGCGGGCGACGGTGAGTCGAGGGTCACCTCGTAGCCGTCGACCACCGCCTCGGTCGACGGCGCCGGCAGCGGCTCGGGGGTGAAGTTCCCGGGGGCGAACAGATCGGTGCCGAGCGTGTGGGGACGCCCGTCGACGGTGACGTCGGCATAGGCGCGGTAGGCACCGGCGCCAGGCAGGGTCAGGGGCGTGGACCAGGTGCCGTCGGCCGCCATCTCGGGGTGGAGGTGTTGGAAGCCCGACAGGTCCCGACCCACGACGATGAGGTGGAGGGCGACCCCACCCTGTTCGGGGTCGAACGTGGTCACCGGCTGCTGGTCGGCGCCGAGCACCCGGAACCGCAGCTCGGCCTGCTCGCCGGCGGGCCGGACCGTGTCCTCGACCACCAAGCGAAGCTCACCGTCGGCCACCGCCAATCCGCCCACGGTCGGGGCGGCGTGGCCGCCGCCGGCGGTCGCCTCGTGGCCACCGTCGGCCGACGCGGCGGGGGCCATACCGGTGTCGCCGCTCGCCTGGTGGCCGGGCTCGGTGTCACCCGACGCACCGTGGCCCATGGTCCCCGCCGGCGCAGGGCCTTCGTGCACCGGGCCCACGGCATTGCCCGCGGCCGTGGCCACGCCGAACACCAAAGCCAGCCCGCCGACGAAGACGCCCAAGCGCAGCGGGGCGTTCACGGGACCGAATATCCGGCTTCGACGATGGCCCGGCGTACGGCCTCGTCGTCGGCGTCACCGCTCACCGTCACCCGACCGCTGGCCAGGTCCACCTCGACCGACTCCACACCGGGGACGTCACCGACCTCTTCGCTCACCATGGCCACGCAGCTGTGGCAGGTCATCCCCTCGACCTCGTAGGAACGTTCGGTACCGCTCATGTCGGTGCTCCTCTCCGTAGGTTACCCGGGGGGGGTATCAGGGCCTCACCTTACCCCTGGCACCCCGGCTTGACAACTACCCCGGGGGGGTATCCTCCGCCTTCTCAGCACCTTCAGCCTCTTCGTCGGAGGGCAGGAAGGCGCCGGCCAGCCCCAGGGCCAGGGCGGCGACCACCACCACTCCGGCGTTGATCCGCCGTCGCCCACCGGTGTCGGCACAGGCGTCGTCGGGGTTGCCCACGATGGTTCCGGCGGGGGTGTCCGGGTCGGCCCGAGAGCCCGACAGGGCGTTGCTGCACTCGATCACCCCGGCGAAGGTGAAGGGCAACAGGAGGTAGATCAGGGCGGCGACGATGGCCACCGCGGCGGCCAGGGGGACGAAGCGCTGGCGGGCGCTGGCCTCGGGCTCCCAAGGCTTGGGCAGACGTTGCATGCCCCAGTATCCCCCGAGCCCGAGGGATCCCGCGCTCGTAGCCTCGCCGGCATGGCCCTGGCCCGTCCGCTGGCCCACCCCTACGACCGCCAGATCCTCGGTCTGGCCGTCCCTGCCCTCGGGGCCCTGGCCGCCGAGCCGCTCTACGTCCTGGCCGACACCGCCGTGGTCGGCCGCCTCGGCACCCCCCAACTCGGGGGGCTGGCCGTGGCCGGCACCCTGATCCTCACCGGCTACGCCCTGTTCAACTTCCTGGCCTACGGGACCACCGCCTCCGTGGCCCGTCGCCTGGGCTCGGGCGATGCGGCCGGGGCTGCCCACGAGGGGGTGCAGGGCATGTGGCTGGCGCTGGGCATCGGCCTGGCCCTCGGCCTGCTCGGCTGGGCCCTGGCACCCCAGGCGGTGGCCGTGATGGGAGCGACCGGCCCGGTGGCCACCAACGCCTTGGTGTACCTGCGCATCAGCCTCGTCGGGGTGCCCGCGCTCCTGGTGACCCTGGCCGGCACCGGCTACCTGCGCGGCCGCCAGGACACCCTGACCCCGCTGGTGGTCACCGGCCTGGCCGTGGCCGCCAACCTGGCCATCGAGCTGGTGGCCATCTACGGCTTCGGCTTCGGCATCGGCGCATCCGCCCTGGCCAGCGTGGTGGCCCAGGTGGGCTCGGCCGGGGCCTACGTGTGGTGGGTGGCGCGCGACGTCGCCGCCCTGGGTGTGGGGGTTCGGCCCGACTCGGCGGCCATCCGTCGCCTGGCCCTGGTGGGAAGGGACCTCTTCGTGCGCACCGCCGCCCTCCGTCTGGCCCTGACCGTGGCCACGGCGGTGGCGGCCCGCCTCGGCCCCGTCGATCTCGGGTCCCACCAGATCGCCTTCGAGGTCTGGGCGTTCCTGGCCCTGGTGCTCGACTCCCTCGCCATCGCGGCCCAGGCCATGATCGGCCGGTTGCTCGGTGCCGGCGACGGGGTGGGTGCCCGAGCGGCCGCCCGGCGCATGTTGGTGTGGGGAGTGGGCGCCGGCGCCCTGTTCGCCCTGGCCGTCGGCCTGGCCCGTCCGGTCCTGCCCCAGCTGTTCAGCGACGACCCGGCCGTGGTGGCCCTGTGCAGCTTCGTCCTCGTCTTCGTCGCCCTGCTGCAGCCGCTCAACGCCGTCGTCTTCGTCCTCGACGGGGTCCTCATCGGTGCCGGTGACATGCGCTTCCTGGCCCGGGCCATGGCCGGCGCCGCCGTGGTCTTCGTCCCCACCGCCGTCGCCGTGCTCGCCCTCGACGCCGGCATCGGCTGGCTGTGGGCCTCGCTCGGCCTGCTCATGGCCACCCGGGCCACCGCTCTGCTGTGGCGCTTCCGGGGCACCGCCTGGGTGGTCGAGGGTGCCTAGGTGGCTGCCTCGACGCCGCAGGGCCGCCGGTCGACCAGGACCCCGCCGAGCACGGTGTCGACGATGGCCGCGGCCAGGCCGGCGCCCAGCGGCCGGCCGGTGACCAGGACCCGGGTGAACACCGGGCCGGACAGCAGGTCGAGGACGAGCTCGACGTCGACATCGGCCCGCAGCTCGCCTCTCGCCGCCGCCCGGCGCAAGGCGTTGCGCACGGGGCCCCGGCGGGCATCGATGAAGGCGTCCAGGCGGGACCGGAGCTCGGGGTTGCGGGCGGCCTCGTCGACCGTGGCCGGCAGCAGGCCCCCCACCGGCGTGTTGCCCATGACCCACACCAGGCCACCGAGAAGGGTGACCAGGTCGTGGCGCAGGTCGCCGCTGTCGGGGTCGGGCGGGCACGGGCCCATGGCACCGCCTGCGGCCAGGAGGAGCTCCTCCCGGCTGGCCCAGCGACGGTAGATGGTGGCCTTGCCCACGCCGGCCCGCTCGGCCACCGCCTCGACCGACGTGCCGGCGAAGCCCTCCTCGCACAGCAGCTCCACGGTGGCGTCGAGGATGGCCTGGTCGAGGTGGGGGTCGCGGGGCCGCCCGGGTCGACGGTCGGCCTCGACGGCATCACCCCCCACTCGGCGCTCCGCTCGGCTCACGCCGGCGCTGGGGCGGCATCAGCGGTGGCCGGCGTGAGGTCGACGACGGCAACGTCGTCGCCGGGCTCGTCACCCGACACCGCCCTGGCCTTGCCGGGCAGGAAGGCGACAGCCACCACCGCGCCCACGAGGGCCACCCCGGCCGCCGCCAGAACCCCGGTGCCCATGGCGTCGACAAAGGCGGTGCGGGCCGCCAGGGCCACGCTCTCCCCGAGAGGCCCACCCATGCCGGCGGCCAGGCCCAGGGCGGCACCCAGTGACTCGCCGGCGACCGCCAACGTCTCGCTCGGCACGGGCAGCCCCCGCAACGAGGTGGCCATCGACGAGGCATAGCCCGACGCCAACAGGCTGCCCAGGACGGCCACGCCGAGGGCCCCGCCCAGCTCCCGGGTGGTGTCGTTGACGGCTGAGCCCACCCCGGCCTTGGCCGGGGGCAGCGAGCCCATCACCGACTCGGTGGCCGGCGCCATCACCAGGCTGATTCCCAGTGCCAGCACCAACATGGCGACCAGCAGGGAGCCGTAGCCCGATCCGGCGTCGAGTGTGGAGGCCAGTACCAGGCCGAGGGCGGCGACCACCAGTCCGGCGGTGACGACCACCTTGGTCCCGATCCGCTCCACCAGACGAGCGCTGATGGGCGACACCACCCCCATCACCAGCGAGATCGGCAACAGGCGCAGGCCCGCCTCCAGGGCGCTGTAGCCCAGCACGAACTGCAGGAGCTGGGTGAACAGGAAGAAGGAACCGAACAGGGCGAAGAACACCAGGGCGATGGAGGCGCTGGCGGCACTGAAACGGGGGTCGGCGAAAAAGGCGACATCGAGCATGGGGTGGGGGATGCGACGCTCCCACCAGATGAAGACGCCGAGCAGCACCACCGCGCCCAGGAACGAGACGACGGTCAACGGGTCGGTCCACCCCCTGACCGGTGCTTCGATGATGGCCCACAGCAGGGCGCCGATGGTGGCGACGGACAGGACGGCGCCGGTCACGTCGAGGCGGGTCTCCGACGGGTCACGCGACTCGGGGAGCAGCAGACGTCCCGAGACCAGGGCCAGGAGCACGATGGGCAGGTTGATCAGGAAGACCGAGCCCCACCAGTAGTGCTCGAGCAGCCAACCGCCGACAACGGGCCCGAGAGCCACGCCCATGCCGGCCATGCCGGCCCAGATGGCGATGGCCCGGGCCCGCTCCACCGGGTTCTTGAACAGGGCGATGATGATCGACAGGGTGGCGGGCATGACGAAGGCGGCGCCCAGGCCCATGACGGCCCGGGCCCCGATGAGCTGCCCGGAGGTGCCGGACAGGGCGGCCAGGCCCGAGGCGATGGCGAACACCACCAGCCCCGCCTGCAGCGCTCGGCGCCGGCCGAAGCGGTCGCCGAGAGCACCGGCGCAGAGCAGGAGGCCGGCGAAGACGATGACGTAGGCGTCGACCATCCACTGCAGGTCGGTGGTGGTGGCCCCCAGCTCGCGCACCAGGGTGGGGAGGGCCACGTTGAGCACGGTGTTGTCGAGGACGATCAGCACCAGGCTGAGGCACAGCACGGCCAGGGCCATCCAGCGGCGGGGATCCGGCGCCCCGTCAGGTCCGGAAGTTCCGATACGGACCGGCAGCGTTTCCATATTCAGGTACGGTACGCCCGCGAGGGCCACGGGGCAAGGCCTCCGTCCGGATTCTTCTGTCCCCGGAACCGCAGGGAGCGTCTCGCTCCTGGGCCCGGCACGGGGGGACAGCGGCCAGAACGGCGGGACGGAGCGGAACAGCCGGGCCGGCTCAGTGGGTGGCGGCGGCCCGCTGGCCGAGCAGGGCGGTGACGGCCTTGCCGTCGGCCTGGCCCTTGGTGGCCCGCATGACCTGGCCCACGAAGAACCCGGTGACCTTGGCGTCGCCGGCCAAGAACCGGCCCCAGGCGTCGGGGTTGGCGGCGATGGCCTCGTCGACGGCACCGGCCAGCTCGTCACCGGCCATGGCCTCGTAGCCGAGGGCGGCGGCCACCACCGCCGGATCACCGCCGGTGGCCACCAGCTCGGCCAGCACCGCTTTGGCCTGGGTGGCGGTCAGGGCTCCGTCGGCCTCCATGCGGGTCAGGCCGGCGAAGCCGGCCACGTCGAGGCCACCCTTGCCCCCGGCCAGGTCGTGCTCGGCGTGGACGACGAGACGCTGGGCATCCCCACCGGCGGCCAGGGCTTCCAACACCAGGCCGTCGAGATCCCGCTCGACCACCACCGCCACCGCCGAGGGGGCCGTCCCGGTGGCTTCGGCCAGGCGGCGCCGGCGGGGCGCCGGCAGCGGGGGCATCGACTCGGCCACCGACGCCTGCCAGGCCTCGTCGGGCGCGAGCGGCACCAGGTCGGGCTCGGGGAAGTAGCGGTAGTCGTAGGCCTCCTCCTTGGACCGCAGGGGAGAGGTGCGCCCCTCGGCCTCGTCCCAGTGGCGGGTCTGTTGAGCCACCTGCTCGCCCGCCTCCAGCAGAGCGATCTGGCGACGGGCCTCGTAGTCGATGGCCCGACCCACGGAACGGACGGAGTTGAGGTTCTTCACCTCGCAGCGAGTTCCCAGGGTGGAGAAGCCGACGGGGCGCACCGAGATGTTGGCGTCGGCGCGCATGCTGCCCTCCTCCATGCGGGCATCGGACGCCCCGGTGGCCACCAGCACCGCCCGCAGCTCGTTGACGTAGGCCCGGGCGGCCTCGGCCGAGCGCAGGTCGGGCCGGCTCACCACCTCCACCAGGGGCACGCCGGCGCGGTTGTAGTCGACGAGGGAGTGGTCGGCCTGGTGGATGCGCCCTCCCCACCGACGTGGGTGGACTTGCCCGTGTCCTCCTCCAGGTGGGCCCGCTCGATGCCGATGCGGCTGCCGTCGGCCAGCTCCAACGCTCCGTCGACGTTGATGGGCCGGTCGTACTGCGACACCTGGTAGTCCTTGGGCATGTCGGGATAGAAGTAGTTCTTGCGGTGGAAGAGGCTGGGCTCGACCGTGCAGCCGAGCGCCAGGCCGAGGCGCATGGCCAGCTCCACCGCCCCCGGTTGAGCACCGGCAGGGACCCCGGCAGGCCCAGGCACACCGGGCAGACGTTGGTGTTGGGCTCGTCACCAAAGGCGTTGCGACAGGCGCAGAACAGCTTGGTGGCCGTGGCCAGCTCGCAGTGCACCTCGAGGCCGACCACGATCTCCCACTCGATCGCCGGGGCCGGCTCGGCCGGCTCGGTGCCGGCCGGCTCGGTGTCGGCCGGCTCGGCATCGCTCGGTTCCACCTCGGCCGGCTCGGTGTCGCTCATCCTGCTCCACCTCGTGCGTTCCCACCGTGGTGGCGAGAACCGGCCGGGAACCCCGCGCGCTCGCCACCAGAACGCCGGAGGACCGGGCTCATGGCGTGGCCCCGGCCATGGCCTCCTCCAACACCGCGGCGGCCCGCAGCATGGCCGCCTCGGCCAGGGCCGGGGCCAACACCTGCACGCCCACGGGCAGGCCGTCGTCGCCCACCCCAAAGGGGACCGAGACGGCCGGGTCGCCGGCCAGGTTGGAGGGGATGGTGCACACGTCGGACAGGTACATGGTGAGGGGGTCGGCCGCCTTGGCCCCGAGGGAAAGGCGGTGGTGGGCGACGTGGGCGACAACAAAAGGTCGAACGACTCGTAGGCGGTGGCGAAGTCGCGGATGATGAGCGTGCGCACCTGCTGGGCCTTGCCGTAGTAGGCGTCGTAGTAGCCGGCCGACAGGGCGTAGGTGCCGAGCATGATGCGGCGCTTGACCTCGGGGCCGAAGCCGGCGGTGCGGGTGGCCACGTTCATGGTGGCGGTGGTGGGGGCGTCGACCCGCAGGCCGTAGCG
Source organism: Acidimicrobiales bacterium (assembly GCA_030446545.1). Classification (GTDB taxonomy): domain Bacteria; phylum Actinomycetota; class Acidimicrobiia; order Acidimicrobiales; family CADCSY01; genus JADDRA01. Next base: position 193,680 of record JAUJNB010000001.1, read on the forward strand.
CACCCCGTCGTAGCGGGCCAGGTTGGACGAGGCCTCGGCCGGGGCGATGAGGTAGTAGGCCGACAGGCCGTAGGTGATGGCGGGCACGCTGGCCTCCTCGACCTTGGCCCCGGCGCCGGCGAGGACCTCGGCGGCGGCCTCGACCCGGCGGCGGACGTCGGGAGCCACGCCCTCGCCCAGAAGCTCGCGCACCACACCGACGCGCAGCCCCTCCACGCCGTCGTCGAGCCCGGCCACCAGCGACGGTGACGGCTCGGGGAGCGAGGTCGAGTCGAGGGGATCGTGGCCGGCGATGACCTCGAGCAAGAGGGCGGCGTCGGCCACGGTGGGGGCCAGCGGGCCGATCTGGTCGAGGCTGCTGGCAAAGGCGATGAGGCCGTAGCGACTGACCCGGCCGTAGGTGGGCTTGACCCCCACCACGCCGCAGAGGGCCGCGGGCTGGCGAATCGAGCCACCGGTGTCGGAGCCGAGGGCGAGGGGGGCGAAGCCGGCGGCCACGGCCGCGGCGCTGCCCCCGCTGGAGCCGCCGGGGACCCGGGTCAGGTCGTGGGGGTTGTGGGTGGGGCCGAAGGCCGAGTTCTCGGTGGAACTGCCCATGGCGAACTCGTCCAGGTTGGTCTTGCCGATGGCGATGGCCCCGGCCAGGCCGAGGCGGCTGACGACGGTGGCGTCGTAGGGCGGGAGCCAGCCGTCGAGGATGCGAGACGAGCAGGTGGTGGGCACGCCGGCCGTGCACAGGTTGTCCTTGAGGGCGACGGGGACACCGGCGAGGGGACCGGGGTCATCCCCGGCCGCCACCCGGCGGTCGAGAAGCTCGGCCGCCATGCGGGCCTGGGCGTCGCCGACGGCGTTGAAGGCGTGGACCTCGGGCTCACGTTCGGCGATGACGGCCAGATGCTCTTCCACCACCTCGACGGCGCTGCGCTCGCCCCGGCGCACGGCGGCAGCGATCTCGCCGGCCGGGAGGTAGGTGCTCTCGTTTCGCACTACGACGGTTCTCCGAGGACGGGTGGGACCCGGAAGCGGTCGTCCTCCACCGACGGCGCCGCCGCCAGCACGGCCTCCCGTTCGAGGCCGGGACGCACCACGTCGTCGCGCAGCACGTTGACCAGCGCCAGCGGGTGGGCCGTGGGCGGGACGCCGGCGGTGTCGAGCGCCTCCACGTCGGCCGCGTGGTCGAGCACGGCGGCCAGCTGCCCGGTGAAGCGCTCCAGCTCGTCGTCGGTGAGCTCCAGGCGGGCCAGGCCGGCCACGTAGACCACGTCGTCGCGGGAGATGCGCTCGGCCATGGCCGACCATCGTAGGAGGAGGGGGCCGGCAACGCCGCGTCCGGAACATTCCGCTCTGCTGCGCCCGGCGCTGTCTACGCTGCCGCCCATGGCCTCGGTGCGGACCCAGATCTACCTCACGATCGAGCAGCGGGCCCGTCTCGACGAGCTGGCCCGCAGCCAGGGGACGAGCATGGCCGCCCTCGTCCGCCAGGCCGTCGACCAGTTCCTGGCCGAGGAGGGACCCGATCCGGTGACCGCCCTCAACGCCACCTTCGCCACCATGCCCGAGCTGGAGGTACCCGAGCGGGACGAGTGGGACCGTGGTTGAGCTCCTGGTCGACACCGACGTCTTCGCCGACCACGTCCGGGGGGTACGGGCGCTCAGCCCGGGGAGCAACCGGGTCTCCTACTCGGTGATCACCCGCCTGGAGCTCTTCGCCGGGAACCGGGCCGACGAGGAGGGCCTGCGCCTGCTGCTCGGCTCGTTCCGGGAGCTGCCCGTCGACCACGCCGTGGCCGAACGGGCGGGCCGGTTGCGCCGGGCCGCCGGCATCCGCACCGCCGACGCCCTGCTGGCGGCCACCGCTCTGCAGCACGGCCTCACCCTCATGACCGCCCACCGTCACCGCTTCGACGGCCTACCGGGGCTGCGCCTGCGCTCGCCCTGATCGCCCTCACTCGCTTCGCTGGCTGACCCGCCAACCAGAGGGGGCCGGCTTCGCCGGCGGTCGCGGCCGGCGGCGCTACGACTCGACGGCCTTCGTCGGCCTCGCCGACGTCGCTTTCAGCACGAACTCCACCGTGCGCTCGGCCACCTCCTCCTTGTCGTGGTCGAGGGTGGCCACGTGGTAGCTGCGATCCAGGGGAACGCGCTCCACCGGGCCTCGGACGCGGGCCGCCAGGTGGTCGCTGTTCTCGGGGTGCACCACGTGGTCGTGGGTGCTGGTCAGAATGAGCACCGGGCAGGTGATGAGAGCCAGCTCGTCCTGGAGGGTGGCCAGGGCCTCGTAGAGAGAACGGGCCGGGGCCAGCGGGGAGCCGTCGTAGGAGAGCTCCTGGGCATCGGGGTCGGCCAGGTCGGCGCCCACGCCCTCGCTCACGGTCTCCCCGGCGTCGAGCATGAGCCCGATCAGCTCCAGCAGCTCGGGCTCGGCCGGGAGCACGAGGGGGTTGACGGCCACCACGCCGGCGACCTCGGGGTGGCGGGCCGCCAGTCGGCACGCCAGGGTGGCCCCCATCGACAGCCCCATCACGGCCACCGCCGAGCAACGGGCGGCCAGGTCGAGGTAGGCGGCCTCCACCGCGGCCGACCAGTCGTCGAACCGGGTGGGGACCATGTCGTCGATGCGGGTGCCGTGGCCGGGCAGGCGGGGCGACTCGACGGCCAGACCGGCCCCGGCCAGCGCCTCGGCCACCGGGCGCACGGTGGCGGGCGTCCCCGTGAAGCCGTGCACGACGAGGGCACCGCCGGGACCGCCGGGCGCCGACCAGGCCTCGGCGCCGGGCATCACGGGAGCGTCCACGACCGGCAAGGTACCGGGCCGCCCTCCCTGTAGCTTGCCGGGCATGGTCACCTACCCCTTCCTCAGCAACGAGTGGATCGACGCCGCCCGCCAGGTGCGGGACGAGTACCAGGGTCGGGCCCAGCCCGGCGGTGACGCCGTACGCATGAACCAGGTCATCACCGACGTCCCCTTCGGCGAGGGGACCATGCAGGCCCACTTCGACACCTCGTCGGGAACGGTGGAGATGGAGCTGGGCCACCTGGAATCGCCCGACGTGACCCTCACCCTCGACTACGCCACCGCCCGGGCCATCTTCGTGAACCAGGACCGCGACGAGGCCATGCAGGCGTTCATGGCCGGCAAGATCAAGGTCCAGGGTGACATGGCCAAGTTGCTGGGGATGTTCCAGGCTCCGGTGGATCCCTTGGCCGGCGAGGTGGCCGAGCGCATCAAGTCCCTCACCGAGTAGCCCTCATCTGCCTTTCAGGAAGATGTCGACTGCGGTCCCCCGCTCCACCCGGGCGCCGGCTTCCGGGTCGCTGGCCGCAGGGCTGCCGTTGGCTTTTCCGGAGACGTCGCCGGATCGCAGGCCCGCATCCTCGAGGATCCGGTTGAGCTCGTCGAGGGTCTTGCCCACGACGTCGGGAACGGTCACCAGGTCGGGCCCCTTGGACACCACCACCGTGATCGTCTCACCCCGCTCGACGCTGGCACCGCCTCCCGGGTCGGTGCCGATGACCAGCCCCTCCTCGACGTCGTCGTCGAAGCGGGAGACGACGTCGCTGCGCAGGCCCTCCGCCTCGAGCTCGGCCACGGCCTGGTCCTCGGTCTTGCCGGCCACGCTGGGGACCGTGCGGGGCGCCGGCCCGGCGGAGACCACCAGGTCGACCTCGCTCCCGTGTCGAAGCTCCTCGGGTCGCTCGACGTCATCCGCCGACCAGTCGAGCACGACCCCTGCCTCGACCGTCTCGCTGTTGGCCGAACCCACCTCGCCCAGCACCAGTTCGACGTCGACCAGGGCGGCTTCGGCCTCCTCCTGGCTGAGCCCCTCCAGGTTGGGGACCGGGGTGAAGGCCCGGCCGAGCGAGACGTAGAGCGTCACCGTCCCGCCCTCCTCGAGGATCGTCCGGGGCGGGGGTTCCTGCCTGACCACGTGGCCCTCGGGTACGCCCTCGTTGTAGTCGGACTCGAACAGGATCTGCCAGGGCCGCTCGAAGCCGGCCCGGGTCTGGGCCTCGGCCAGGATGGTCTCGGCCTGGCCCTGGGGAATGGGCCCGATCTGGGGTACCGCCGCCGTCGCCGGCTGCGCCTGGACGTAGGTGACGGCGCCCGCCACCACCCCGGCCAACAGCAGCGTCACCAGCACCAGCCAGGGCCAGCGTCGGCGGCGTCGACGGCCCTGCCCGCTGCCCTCGTCGTCGAAGAGGACCGGGCCGGCCGCCTGCTCGTCGAAGACCTCCAGGCTGTCGAAGACCGCGGTGGGCGGCCCCGACATGGTGGTGGTCGGCGAACCGTTGGCCGAGGGCGGGGTGGGCCGAGCAGTGGTGGTGGCCCCGTTGCCGGCCGAGCTCTTCCCCACCACCCCTGCGGTCGTGGCGTCGGCGTCGAAGGAGGTGACGTCGTGGGCAGGGGGCAGGAGCGTGGGATCGGCGCCGGAGAGCCCGCCCACGGTGGTGAGGTCGACGGCCCCGGCCAGCGGAAGAGGCTCGGGCCGGTCGAGCTCACGGGCGGCGGCGTGCAGGGCGAGGCCGAGCTCGGCCGCGTCAGGACGGTCGGCCGGGTCGGGTCGGCCGACCTTCTCCAGCAGGGCCACCAACGGACCCAGGGCGGGCGGGACGGGGACAGGGGTGTCGGCCCGGCCGGCCAGGGTGGCGAGCGTCGACTCACCCACCAGCGGCACCGACCCGGACACCGCTTCGATGAGCACCAGCCCGAGGGCGTAGACGTCGGCTTTGCCGTCGACCCGGCCCGCCCCGGCCTGTTCGGGAGCGGCGTAGCGGGCGGTGCCGACCAGGCCGTTGCCCGGCTCGGTCCAGGCCGCCTCCGACAGCGCCCGGGCCAGCCCGAAGTCGGCGATGCGCAGGCGGCCGTCGTCGCCGAAGAGGAGGTTGGCCGGTTTCACGTCACGGTGCACGAAGCCCCGCCGGTGGGCGAAGTCCAGGGCCCGGGCGGTGTCGAGGCCGACCACCAGGGCCTGGGACGGGGTCAGGCGTCGACCCTGGTCGAGCATGGCCCGCAGGCTCCCCCGCCGAGGAACTCCAGCACCAGGTAGGGACCATCGTCCTCCCCCAGTCGAAGATGGCCATGAGGTTGGGGTGGCTGAGGGCGGCGGCGGCCTGGGCCTCGGCTCGGAAGCGGCGCAGGAAAGCTTCGTCGCCGGCCAGAGCGGGGTGGAGCACCTTGACCGCCACCCGCCGGCGCAGGGTGACGTCGTCGGCCAGGTAGACCTGGGCCGACGCTCCGCTGCCGATGGGTGCGTTGAGCCGGTAGCGCCCGCCGAGCACGCGGCCGAGCTGCTCCGTCAGTCGTGACGTGGCCACGACGTGAGGGTATCCCCGCTGACCGCCCGGATCGTGGCACGCCGTAAGGGGACCCCAGCTGGCAACATGCTTCCATGCGCCCGGCGGTGGTCGACGAGCTGGAGGCGTTCATCGCCGTCGAGGGGCTGTGGGACGCCGACGCCCTCGCCGCCATGGTCGTGCGCCTCGACGGCGAGGCCGACTCCGTCAGCCCCGTGCTCGCCGGCAACCTGGCGGCGGTGCTCGGGCGCATTCGCAGTGGCCCGGTCTCGGTCCGCCTCACCGCCGACGTGGAAGGGGTGGTGTACCCCCGGCTGTGGAAGGTGATGGAGGGCGTGTGGGACGGCCTGCCCGAAACCGAGCTGCGGACCCGGGCCAGTGGGCTCGAGCGGCGCCTGGCCCCCTCCTCGGACAGCCGGCGTGACCGGCCTGCGCAAGGCCGGCGTCGGTCTGGCCCTGGTGGGTGCCCTGGCTGCGTTCGTCTACGCCTTCAGCCTGGGCAAGGGCACGACCGACGAGGTGGCCACCACCGGCTCGGTCGAGGTCCTCGTGCCCCGCCAGGGCGCCCAGGTGCTGCGCCAGAGCGAGATCGGCATCGACCTCGCTCCCGAGTGGACCGGCGTGCTGCAGATCAACGGCATCGAGATCCCCGAGGACCAGCTCCGACGGGTGCCGGCCCAGAACCAGGTCTTCTTCACCCCCGGCCCCGGCAAGGAGATCGAGGAGCTCCCGGCCGGCCTGGTCCAGGCCGTGGCGGTGATCTGGCGACCGGTGGCCGGGGAAACCCGCGAGGATGCCGACACCGTCCGCTGGACCTTCCAGGTCGCCTGACCGAGCCGGGTCAGCCGGCGGGCAGCTCGCCCGTCTCCAGGAGATGCTCGAACCCGGCCTGGTCGAGGACGGGAACGCCCAGCTCGGTGGCCCGGTTGAGCTTGGCCTGGCCCGGCTCGGCCCCCACCACCACCGCCGTGGTCTTGGTCGAGACGCTGCCCGGCGCCTTGCCGCCCCGGCCTTTGATGGCCTCCTCGGCTGCCTCCCGGCTGTAGTCGGCCAGGGTGCCGGTGACCACCACTGAGCGCCCGAGGAGCACCTGGGGCAGGGTCGGCTCCTCGACCCGACCGAAGTCGACGCCCGCCGCCCGCAGCTTGTCCACCACCTCCCGGTTGCGCTCGAGGGCGAAGAACCCGGCCACGCTGGCGGCGATGACCGGGCCCACCCCCTCGGTGGCGGCCAGCTCCTCCTCGGAGGCGGCCACGATGCGGTCGAGGGTCCCAAAGGCCCGGGAGAGCACCTCGGCCCCGGCCGGTCCGAGGTGGCGGATGTTGAGGGAGAAGAGCAGGTTGGCCAGCGGCCGGGACCGGGAGGCGTCGATGCCCCTCAGGAGGTTGCGGGCCGAGATGTCGGCGAAGCGGTCGAGGGCGACGAGGTCGTCGAGCGTGAGGCGGTACAGGTCACCGGGGTCGGCCACCAGGCCGGCGTCGAGCAGCACGACGGCCGTGCGCTCCCCGAGCCCCTCGATGTCCATGGCCCCCCGAGAGGCGAAGTGCTCGATGCGGGCCCGCCGCTGAGAGGGGCAGTCGACGTTGCGGCAGAACGTGTCGCTCTCGCCCTCGAGCCGCTGCAGGGGCTGGCCGCAACGGGGGCAGTCGACGGGGAAGGTCCAGGCCGGCAGGTCGGCCGGGCGCTCGGTGAGCACCGGCTTGACCACCTCGGGGATCACGTCGCCGGCCTTGCGCACGATGACGGTGTCGCCGGGGCGCACGTCCTTGGCCCGGACCTGGTCCTCGTTGTGCAGGGTGGCCTGCGAGACCGTCGAACCACCCACGAACACCGGCTCGAGCTGGGCGAAGGGGGTGGCCTTGCCGGTCCGTCCGATCGACACCAGGATCCCGAGGAGGCGGGTGGTGCGCTCCTCGGGCGGGAACTTGTAGGCGATGGCCCACCGGGGCGCTTTGGAGGTGACGCCCAGCTCGCCCCGCAGGGCCAGGTCGTCGACCTTGACCACGACGCCGTCGATCTCGTAATCGAGGTCGTGGCGGTGTTCGAGCCAGTACCGGCACCGCTCGTGGACCTCGTCCAGCGTGGACACGGTGCGGATCTCCGGATTGACGGGCAGGCCCAGCGACGCCAACCACTCGAGCGTCTCGGTGTGGGTGGCCGGCGACGGCCCCCCTCCACGGCGCCGGGTTGGTAGGTGAACAACGACAGCTCCCGGCTGGCGGTGATCGACGGGTCCTTCTGGCGAAGCGACCCGGCGGCCGAGTTGCGGGGGTTGGCGAAGAGGCGGCCCCCACCTCCCCCTGGCGCCGGTTGAGACCCTCGAAGGCCGACACCGGCATGTAGACCTCGCCCCGTACCTCCACCAGCGCGGGGACATCGCCGTGGAGGCGCTCGGGGACGGCGTCGATGGTGGCCACGTTGGCGGTGACGTCCTCACCCACCCGACCGTTGCCGCGGGTGGCGGCCCGGACGTAGCGACCGTGCTCGTAGCGCAGCGACATGGCCACCCCGTCGATCTTGAGCTCGCACACGAACGACGACGACTGCTGGACCCGCCGGGTGAGCCGGTCGCCCCAGGCCTCCAGCTCCTCGAAGGAGAAGGCGTTGTCGAGCGACATCATGGGCACCAGGTGCTCGACGGGAGCGAACTGGGTGGAGGGGGCGGCCCCCACCTGCTGGGTCGGGGAGTCGGCCGTCACCAGGTCGGGGTGGGCCTCCTCGACCGCCCGCAGGCGGCGGACGAGGGCGTCGTACTCGGCGTCGGAGATCTCGGGGTCGTCGAGGGCGTGGTAGCGCTGGTTGTGGTGGTCGATCTCGGCCCGCAGTCGGGCCACCTCCGCGGCCGGGTCTGCCCTCGCCGGCGACGCCATGGCCGGAGAGGGTACCGCCACCACCCCCTCGTCTCGCCGGCCCACCCGCCGCCCTCCCCCATCCCGGCAACCGTGGCCGACCGGTGGCGGGCCAACCCGTTTCTGCCACCAGAACGCCGTTGGGGCAGGCTTGCCGGCGTGTCCCCTCGCCCGTCGACCCGCACCGCGCTGCCCTGGGTGATGCGTGCGCTGTGGTTGGTCCTGCCCTTCGCCGCCGGTCCGGCGCTGGCCGCGGCCCTCGACCCCCGCTCGGCCACGGTCCGGTCGACGGCCTCGGCCGGGCTGTGGCTGGGCTGGGCCGTCGTGGTGGTGGCGGTGCTCGTCCCCCACCCCGTCAGCCTCACGGTGGTGCGCGTGGTGGCACCGGCCGGGGCGGCCTTGGTCGGCCTGGCCGGGCTGGGAGGCGAGGTCGACCCCCTCCCCCTGATGGTGGCGATGGTGACCACGGGCGCAGCCGCGGCCCTGGCCCTCCTGCCCGAGACCGGCACCTGGCTGGTCAACGGTGGGGCCTACGGTGACGAACGGCGCCACCTCCTGCGCCCGCCGCGGGCCTTGCTGGCGGGGCCCATCCCCCTGGCCTGGGCCGCCCTTCTCGCCGGTGTGGCCGGCGGACCCCTCCTCCTCGCCGCCGGTCAGTGGGTGACGGGCGTCTTGGCTCTGGTCGTGGGTGTGCCCGTGGCCGTGGTGGCGGCCCGGGCCCTGCACGCGTTGGTGCTGCGATGGGCCGTGCTCGTACCCGCCGGCCTCGTGCTCAAGGACCACCTGGCCGTGGTCGACCCCGTCCTGTTGCGGCGGGTCGACATCGAGGTGTTGCGGCTGGCGCCGCCGGCCACCGATGCCCTCGACCTGACGGCCAAGGCGTCGGGCCTGGCCCTGGAGGCCCGCCTGTTGGAGGCGGTGCCCCTGATGCGGGTCGTCCCCGGCCGGAGGCCCGACGAGCCCGGGCGTTCGGCCGCGCTGCGCTTCACCCCCACCCGCCCGGGCCTGGTCCTGGCCGAGGCCAGGAGCCGGCGCATCCGGGTGGGCTGAGCCGTAGGATCCTCTCCGTGGAGACCAGCGCCGAGGAGCTCGAGGCCTGGGTGCGCGAGGAGCTCTCGCTCGACCCGGCGGCCTCGGTGGCCGTGGCCGAGAAGCCCGGCACCGACCCCCGCTGCTCCCCGGTCGTGACCGAGGTGGCCGTGGCCACCCCCGACGGCGACTCCTACTCCTTCCACATCGAGCGCCCCCTGGCCGAGCTCGAGCCCATGGACCTCGTGGCTGCCTTGGCCTTCGGAGGCGGGCACTGAGCGTGCCCCGGCCCGGGAGGGCGGCCGTGAGCCAGGCCCAGCCCGGCCTGGCGGCCGCCGTCGCCCTGCGCCTGGCCGGCTACGCCGAAGTCGAGGCCGTGAGGCGTCGGGAGCTCCGCATCCTCACCGAGTACGAAGCGGCGGTCGTCGCCGACGACCTCCTGCAGCTCCTGGCCTTCCTCCCCGACGAACCCGACCGGGGCTCAGGGCTGGTCGAGCAACAACGGATCTTCTCGCAGTTGCGGAAGTGAACGGGCTCTTCTCCGCCGCCGAGGAGGTCCAACACCTCTGCGAGGAGGAGGGGTGGAGCTTCTGCTTCATCGGCGGCTTGGCCGTGCCGCGATGGGGCGAGCCCCGGGTGACCAGAGACGTCGACCTCACGCTGCTCACCGGATTCGGCCATGAGGGCCCCTACGTCACCCGACTCCTGACGGAGTTCGAAAGCCGGACGCCGGAGCCGCACGCCTTCGCCCGGCGCGCCCGGGTGGTGCTGCTGCGGACTGCCTCGGGCGTTCCCGTGGACATCGCACTCGCAACACTGCCGTTCGAGGAGCGGAGCATCGCCCGCTCCTCGTGCTGGGAGGTTCCCGGAGCAGCCCCTCTGCGGACCTGCAGCGCGGAAGACCTGGTGGTCCACAAGGTCTTCGCCGGGCGAGACCGGGACTGGTCAGACGTGGGTGGCATCGTCGCCCGTCAGGGCCAACGGCTGGACCTGGACCTCATCGTCGAAGAGCTGTCACCGTTGCTGGAGGCCAAGGGGTCGAAGGCCGACCTCGACCGACTCCTCCGCTTGATCGACGAGATGCGGGCGGGCTGACGAAATCAGGTGATGGTGCCCCCTCCGAGAACCTGGTCGCCCCGGTACAACACCACGCTTTGGCCCGGGGCCACCCGAGGCGCGGGTCGGTCGAAGCGCAGCAGCGAGGTGGCAGCCTCGTAGCGGGCCGGACGGGGGCGACCATGGGCGCTGCCCTGGACCTCGACCGGGCCTTCCACGGGCCCGCCCACCCAGGACATCGCCTCCACGGTTGCCTCATCGACCAGCACGTCGCCGACCCGGCCGACGGTCACGGTGGCACCGGGGACGTCGACGGAGACGGCGTAGCGGGGCTCGGACCCGCCGGCGAGGCCCAGGCCCCGGCGCTGGCCGGCGGTGACCAGCTCCACCGCGTCGACCCGGCCGACCTCCCGGCCGTCGCCGTCCACCACCCGACCCGGCGTCATCGACAGGCGCTCCCCGAGAAAGGCCGGGCGACCGCCTGCGGAGGTGATGAAGCACACGTCCTGGCTGTCGGGCTTGTCCGCCGTGCGCAGCCCCAACCCCCGGGCCCGATCCCGGACCTCGGTCTTGGTCAAGTGGCCCACCGGGAACAGGGTGTGGGCCAGCGTGGCCTGGTCGAGCATGTGCAGCACGTAGCTCTGGTCCTTGGCTGCGTCGATCCCCCGCCGCAGGCGCCAGCCCCCGTCACGGTGCTCCACCCGGGCGTGGTGGCCCGTGGCCAGGGCGTCGAAGCCGAGAGCGGAGGCCCGGCGGGCCAGCCGGTCGAACTTGAGGGAGCGATTGCACTCGATACACGGGTTGGGCGTCCGCCCGGCGGCGTGGTCGGCCACGTAGGGATCGACCACCGCAGCCGAGAAGTCTTCGCCGAAGTTGAAGACGAAGTGGTCGACGCCGAGCTGCTGGGCCACGCGGCGGGCGTCGTCGACGTCGGCCACCGAACAGCACCCGGTGTCGGAGGCGCCACCCCACAGCTTCATGGTGCAGCCGGTGACGTCGTGGCCGGCATCGAGCAGCAGAGCGACCGCCACCGAGGAGTCCACCCCCCCGCTCATGGCGACGAGCACCTTCACGGGCGGAGCCTCACGGCGCCAGGGTGAGGGGGGTGCGCTCCCGGAGCTGGGCCACCGCGGCCGGCACCACCTCCAGGGCGTGGTCGACGTCGGCGTCGGTGCTCGTCCACCCGAGCGACAGGCGCAGCGACCCGTAGGCCAGCGCCCGACCGACGCCCATGGCCGCCAGCACATGGGACGGCTCCATGGCCCCGCTGGCGCACGACGACGCCGCCGTGGCGCAGATGCCGGCCTGGTCGAGCAACACCAACAGAGCCTCGCTCTCGATCCCCTCGAAGAGCAACGAACAGGTGCCCGCCACCTTGGTGGCCCGGCTGCCGGACTCGGTGACGCCGGGCACGGTGCTCAGCAGGCCGTCGGCCAGGCGGTCGCGCAGGCGGGCCACCCGGGCCACGGTGTCCGGGCGCGAGGCCACCGTCGCCCGCATGGCCGCGGCCATGCCCACGATGCCGGCCACGTTGTGGGTGCCGCTGCGCCGGTCCCGCTCCTGGCCTCCCCCCCGCAGCATGGGCTCGACGGCCACGCCGTCGCGCACCACGAGGGCGCCCACACCCTGGGGGCCACCGAACTTGTGGGCGCTCACGGCCACCAGGTGGGTGGACCCGGCCTCGGTCGCCACATCGAGCCAGGGGAAGGCCTGCACCGCGTCAGTGTGGACCACGGCACCAGGGGCACGTTCGGCGACCAGGGCGGCCGCTTGGGCGAGCGGCTGCACGGTCCCGACCTCGTTGTTGACCAGCATGAGCGAGACGACCCCGGTCTGGCTGTCGAGCGCGGTGTCGAGGGCAGCCAGGTCGATGCGACCGTCGGCGTGCACCGCCACCACCCGCCCGTCGAGGGCCAGCACCGGGTTGAGCACGGCGTGGTGCTCCACCGCACTGCACACGGCGATGCCTCCCTGGCGGGCCAGCACGCCGGTGACGGCCAGGTTGTCGGCCTCGGTGCCACTGCCGGTGAACACCACCTCGCCGGGCTGGGCCCCGAGGGCGTCGGCCACGATCTCGCGGGCCTCCTCGACGGCCTGGCGGGCGGCCCTGGCGGCGGCATGGCCCCCCGAGGGGTTGCCCACCCGCGGGCCGAGGAAGGCCAACATGGCCTCGGTGCACTCGGGCCTCATCGGTGTGGTGGCGGCGTGGTCGAGGTAGGTGACCATCCCGACGAGGCTACCGGCGAGCGCTCCCCGCCTTCCGTGGTGGGGCCACCAAAGCTCCCCCACCCGAGAGCGAGGACGGCGAGGAGCGTCATCGACGAGCTGCTTGCGGCCAACGACCGTCACGCCGCCGATGTTCGACCAGGGCGACCTGCCCATGCCTCCCGGACGCCTGGTCAGCTGAAGCGGGTGGCGAACTCGCCGGGAGTCATGCCCGTCACGGTGTGGAAGTCGTGGGTGAAGTGCGGTTGGTCGGCGTAGCCGAGGTCGGCGGCGACATCGGCCAGGGTTCCACCACCTTGGCGCAGCCGCTCGGCGGCCTCCTGCAATCGGCGTCGCTGGATCAGCCACTTCGGGCTGAGGCCCAGCCGTCGACGGGTCAACCGCTGGAGCACCCGTTCGCTCAGCCCGAACTCCGTGCAGATCTGGGCCACGCGGGTGACGTCGGGTCGGGACTCGACGAAGGCGACCATGGTGTTCACGAGGATGCCCTCGTCGTCCACGGGCAGGTAGCCGCGCAACGACGCGGCGTAGGCCTCCACGGCTACGCGGTGCGACGCTTCGGAGTGGGGCCGGGAGGCCATGGCCTCCCGGACGGCCCTCGTCAGGCGCGCCCCGCCCTCCCCGACCACGTCGCTCAGATCGGCGAAACGATCGGTCCAATCGGCCATGCTGGTGCCCGTGACGAGGGCTCCGGCGGCGGGCTGGAGCATCACCCCGACGGCCCAACCGGCGCCGGTGAGCGTGGTCGTCGACAGACCCGCCACGACGCCGTAGAAGCGGGCGTACTCCGGCGTGACCACCATGAGGGCCACGGGGTACTGGAGCACCCGTTGCGGTGCCTCCTGGCCCGGCGGCACCGACCACACCGGGATCCAGTACCGCTGCAGCAGGCCGATCAGGTCAGCCGGGGGGTCATAGCGGTACATGGCGTGCGAGCGGTCGGCAGGGTCCTTCAGGTGGGCACGCTCGACCCGATCGAGCCGCAGTCCCGTCGGCCTGTCGGGTTTCATCAAGCGTCAGCCTGGCGCATCGCCGTACCGTCCCGCCATGGACCCGACCACATCGACCCTGACCACCGCTCAGCGCTACGAGGAAGCCGGCCGTGCACTGACCGCACTGCTCGAAGCGACGTCCCCACCGCAGTGGGCCGAGCCATCGCCGTGTGAGGGCTGGGATGCCCGCCAGGTGGTACGGCACCTGATCGAGACCCAGAGGGATTTCCTGACCAGCCGGGGCCTGGACCTCGGCCACCTCCCCGACCTCGACGGCGATCCAGCTGCCGCCTGGCGCGCCCACACCAGGGCGGTCCTGGCGCTGATCGCCGACGACTCGGTGGTGGCGTCACCCTACGACGGTCTCTTCGGGCCGACCACGCTCGGCGACACCCTGGAGCGGTTCTACGTGTTCGACATGGTCGTGCACCGCTGGGACGTCGCTCGCGCCGTCGGGGCCGAGAGCGCCTTCACCGAGGCCGAGCTGGACCAGCTGGAGGCCGGGATCGCGAGCTTCGGCGACGCCATCCACATGGAGGGGATCTGCCGGGCGGGCGTCGAGGCCCCGGCCGGCTCGGACCGCCAGACCCAGGTGCTCGCTACCCTCGGCCGCCGGGCTTGAGCGATCCCTCCCGCCGAGCTCCCCCAGCGCTCGCTCAGGTCGGGGGGAGGAAGCCCTCAGCGGGTTCGGCCGGCGACCGGCGGCCCGGGACCGTGCTGGGGCCAGGCGCGGGCCCGGCCGGAGCGGGCGGGGCGATGCCGGGCGGGGTGGCGGCCGGCTGGGCCACGCCGGCGGGCCAGGGAACGCCGGCAGGAGTCCATCGGGCCTGGTGGACGGCAGCCACGCACGCCAGAAAGGCCTCGGGGTTGGTTCCCGACGGCGGCGAGTGGCCCATTCGGGCGGCGATGGCGGTGGCCAGCTGGGTGGCCAGCGAGGTCCGGGTGGGCAGGGGGAGGCTGGCGGCGCGCAGCAGGTAGGACCGCACAGCCACGTGGTCGTCCCCGCTCAGCCCGGCCGGGTCGAGGGTGGCAGCGTAGGCCTCGTAGCCGGGCGGCACGGCGAAGGCGGTGGCGGTCGGCGCCTGGGCTCCCGTGCGTTGGCGCAGCACCAGCGTCCCGGCGGCCAGGTCGCCCAGGCGCTGGTTGTCCCGGGTGAACAGGATGGACAGGACCGCGCCCGCCCCGCTGGTGAGGTAGAGATCGACCAGAACGAGGAAGCCCCGCACCGCGGCGTGGCGGAAGCGGATCGGGGCGCCGTCGGTGGTCACCACCCGCAGGCCCAGAGCGGCCTTGCCCGGGGTGCGGCCCCGCCACAACGACTCGAAGGCGATGGGGTAGCCGAGCAGCACGACCGTGATGACCAGGACCACCACGACGAAACCGAGGGTGAACGAGGTCCCCGAGCTGACCAGTGCCAACAGGGCGATCAGGGCGATGGTGAGCACCACCGCCTGGATGGCCAGGTCGATCAACCCGGCCAGGAGCCGCGACCCGAGTCCGGCCGTCTCGAACTGCAGCTCCACCGCCTCGGGGGTCACCAGGCGTGGCGTCCCGGTCTCCATCGTCGCGAGGGTACCGTCGGGGCCGATGGACCTCGACCGCTTCCTCACCACCAACACCCCGACGTGGGAGCGCCTGGCCGACCTCACCGCCCGGGCCAACCGGGGGGTCCGGCGCCTGGAGGCCGCCGAGCTGGAGGAGTTGGTGGCCCTCTACCAGCGCACCTCCACCCACCTGTCGCTGGCTCGCACCTACCTGCGTGACCCTGGCTTGATCGCCCGCCTCACCGGTCTGGTGGCGGCCGGGACGGCGGTCGTCTACGGCACCCGGCCCCGGACGCTGCGGACCCTGGGGCTGTTCTTCACCACCACCTTCCCGGCGGCGGTATGGCACCTGCGACGGTTCGTGGCCGCGAGCACCCTGCTGCTGCTCGTCCCCGCCCTGGCCGTGGGCCTGTGGCTGGACTCCTCGCCTCGGGCCGTCGACGCCGCTGCACCCGAGGCGGTACGCCAGTCGCTCATCGAGGAGGACTTCGAGGCCTACTATTCCTCGGCGCCGGCCGCCGAGTTCGCCACCCAGGTGTTCACCAACAACGTCCGGGTGGCGGTCCTGGCCTTTGCCGGCGGGATCCTGGCCTGCCTGCCCACGGCCTTCGTCCTGGTCCTCAACGGCGCCAACGTGGGCGTGTCCGGGGGCTTGTTCGCCGCCGCCGGCGAGTCGCCCCGGTTCTTCGGCCTGATCCTGCCCCACGGGCTGTTGGAGCTGACCGCAGTGGCCATCGCCGGGGGCGCCGGACTGGCCCTGGGCTGGAGTTGGCTCGTGCCCGGCGACCGCTCCCGCCTCGACGCCCTGGCCGAGGAGGGCCGGCGCTCGGTGGTGGTGGTCCTCGGCCTGGTGGCCGCCTTCGCCGTGGCCGGGCTCATCGAGGGCTTCGTCACCGGCCGGCCCTGGCCCACCGCCCTGCGGGTGGGCATCGGCGCCCTGGTCTGGGTGGCCTTTCTGTCCTATCTGGCCGCCCAGGGACGACGGGCGGCCGCGGTGGGCCTCACCGGCACCCTGGGCGAGGACGAGCGGACGCCGGCGATCCTGGGCTGACGGTCAGGAGGTGGCCGCCGGAGCCCACCCTCGAGGCAGGCCCCGGGTGGCGGGGAACAGCAGGTCCACGAAGCGCTGGGCCGTGGGCTGGGGTTCGTGGTTGGCCAGCCCGGGACGCTCGTTGGCCTCGATGAAGACGTAGTCGGGGCCCTCCACGTCGGGAATCAAGAAGTCGAAGCCGGCGACGGGAAGCTCGAGCACCCGGCTGGCCGACACCGCGGCCTCGGCCAGGGCCGGATGGAGCCGGGAGGTGACGTCGTGGATGGTGCCGCCGGTGTGGAGGTTGGCCGTGCGCCGCACGGCCAGGGCCTCACCGTCGCCCAACACGTCGTCGAGGCCACGGCCCACCGAGCGCAGGGCCTGAAGGGTGGTCTCGTCGACCGGGATGGTGGACTCGCCGCCGGTGGCTGCCGCCCGGCGCCGGCTCTGGGCCGCGATGAGGTCGCCTACCCGGTGGCGACCGTCACCCACGACCGTGGCCGGACGACGCACGGCCGCGGCCACCACCTCGTGGCCGATGACGACCACGCGCAGGTCCTCACCCTCGCAACGCTGCTCCAGCAACACGTCGGCGCAATGGGCCCGGGCCCGCTCCACGGCCTCGACCAGCCCGTCACCGTCGGTGACGCCCACCGTGATCCCCGCCCCTTGCTCGCCCCGGGCGGGCTTGACCACCAGTTCCCCCACCTCAGCCAGAAAGGCCCGGTCGGCCTCGGCCGACGTCGAGGCCCGGCCCGGGGGCACGGCCAGGCCGGCGGCCGCCACCAGTCGACGGGTGATGCGCTTGTCGTCGCACCAGCTCACGGCCACACCCGAGGTCAGCTCCGACAGCGACTCCCTGGTCACGATCTGGCGCCCCCCGTGGCTCAGGCGCAGGAAGCCGCCCTCGGCGTCGATGACCGTGACACCGATGCCCCGCCGGCGGGCCTCGTCGGCCACGATGCGGGCGTAGGGGTTCAGGGCCTGGTGGTCGTCGCTCAGCGGACCGGAGTAGAGGGGTTCGTTGATGGGGTTCTTGCGCTTGACGCAGAGCACCGGCACCCGGCTGAAGCCCAGCTTCTCGTACAGGGCGATGGCCGGGGCGTTGTCGTGCATGACCGACAGGTCGAGGTGGCGACAACCCCGGACCGCCAGGAGCTGGCCCACGGCCGACACCAGGGCCGCGCCCAGGCCGGGGCGGGAGCTGAGGTGGTCGACGGCCAGGCACCACAGGCTGGCCCCGGCGTCGGGGTCGGCGATGGCCCGGCGGTGGTTGACCCCGGTGACCGTTCCCACCACCGCAGCCTCGGCGCTGTCCTCGGCCACCAGATGGCAGAACCGCTCGTCCTCGGCGTTGGCCACCAGCACCTCCGAGGGAGCCGTGACCATGCCGGCCTGGGCGTAGAGGCGGTTGACCGCCTCGGCGTCGTCGAGGCCGCCCAACGGTCGGATGGCCACGCCCCGGGGGGACGGGAGATGAGACCCGCGTCGCGCTTGGCGGGGTCGCGCTCGGGCACGAGCGAGCGCCGGAAGGTGTAGGACGGATCCACGAAGAGCTCGTGCGGCGCCCGGCTCACGAGGACGTGGGGTTCGGGGTGGTAGAGGCACACGTCGCGCCGGCCCGGCTCCTCGGCCCGCAACTCGGCGGCCAGGGCGTGGTCGTCGTCGAAGGTCTGGCCGAAGACCAGCCGTCCCCACCCGCACTCCAGGGCGACGTTCTGCTTCATCGCACGCCCTGGGCCTGGAGCCAGCGTTCGAGGAGCCCGAGCTGCCACAAGGTGTTCCCCCCGAGCGGGGTGATCTCGTCGTTGGGTGCTCCGAGGAGGGACTCGACCACCCCGGGGTCGAACAGGCCCCGTTCCTTGGCCGCCGGGTCGTGGAGCGCCTCGGCCACCATCTCCAGGTACGGGCCCTGCAGGTGAGAGAGGGCGGGCACCGGGAAGTACCCCTTGGGCCGGTCGATGACCTCGGCGGGAACGACCCGCCGGGCCACCTCCTTGAGCACGCCCTTGCCGCCCTGGGCCAACTTGAGCTCGGGAGGGCAGGGCGCGGCCAACTCCACCAGCTCGTGGTCGAGGAAGGGCACCCGGGCCTCGAGGCCCCAGGCCATGGTCATGTTGTCGACCCGCTTGACGGGGTCGTCGACCAGCATGACCTCGGTGTCCAGACGGAGGCCGCGGTCGACCGCGGTGGCGGCACCGGGCCGGCCCAGGTGCTCGGCCACCAGGGCCCGGCTGGCGTCGTGGTCGAGGCGCCACTCCGGCGCCAGGAGGCGATGGACCCCGGCGTGGTCACGGTCGAAAAAGGCGGAGGCGTAGGCCTGGAGGGTGGCGTCGGCGTCCCGACCGTCGATCCCGGCCAGCGGCGGGTACCAGTGGTAGCCGGCGAAGACCTCGTCGGCCCCCTGGCCCGACTGCACCACCTTGACGTGGCGGCTCACCTCCTCGGCCAGCAGGTAGAAGCCCACGGCGTCATGGCTGACCATGGGCTCGCTCATGGCCGCCACCGCCCCGTCGAGGGCGGGGAGCAGGCGGTCGGTGCCGATGCGGAGCTGGTGGTGCTCGGTGGCGAAGGACCGGGCCACGACGTCGCTGTAGGCGAACTCGTCGCCCTTGCGCCCGCCGGCGTCGTCGAAGCCCACGCTGAACGTGGCCAGGCCGCGCTGGCCGGCCTCGGCCAGCAGGCCCACGATGAGGCTGGAGTCGAGCCCGCCCGAGAGCAGGACGCCCACGGCCACGTCGGCCACCAGCCGGCGCTCGACGGCCAGGCGCAGGGCGGCGGCCACTGCTTCCTGCCAGTCGGCGCCGGACATGGCCGCGTGCTCGGGCCGGCGCTCGTGCGCAGGCTGCCAGTAGCGGTGGTGGTGGCGGGCGCCGTCGGGTTCGACCACCAACAACGTGGCCGGAGCCAGCTTGGCCACGCCGGCGAGGATGGTGCGCGGCGGCGGCACCACCGAGTGGAAGCTGAGGTAGTGGTGCAGGGCCACGGGGTCGACCGAGGTGTCGATCCCGCCCCCGGCCAGCAGCGCCGGCAGGGTGGAGGCGAAGCGCAGGGCACCGGGAGTGTCGGCCAGGTAGAGGGGCTTGATGCCGAGACGGTCCCGGGCCAGCACCAACCGTCCGCTGTCGAGCTCGACGATGGCGCAGGCGAACATCCCCTGCAGGTGATCGACGAAGTCGGTCCCCCATTGCCGGTAGGCCGTGAGCACCACCTCGGTGTCGCCGGTGGAGAAGAAGCGGTGACCCTCGGCCAGGAGCTGGCGACGGAGCTCGGGGTAGTTGTAGATGCAGCCGTTGAAAGCGATGGCCAGGCCCAGGTGGGGGTCGACCATGGGCTGGGCCGCCCGCTCGGTGAGGTCGATGACCTTCAGCCGCCGGTGGGCCAGGGCGACCCGGCCCTGGGACCACACGCCGGAACCGTCGGGGCCCCGCCGGTGCATGGTGGCCGCCATGCGGTCCACCGCGCCCACATCGGCGGCGCCGTCGTTGCGGAGCTCCCCGGCAAAACCGCACATTCGCCCAAGAGGGTAGCGGGAGGCCCGATCCCGTCGACCAGGCCGCACCCCCTCGGTTCTTTCGGCGCTCAGTCCCAGGTGGTGGCCGTCAGCGCCGAAAGAACGGTGGAGGAGGCCGGCTCAGGGGGCCAGGACGGCCCGGGCCACCAGGTCGGTGCCGAAGGTGGTGACGATGGCCAGGTAGAGCAGGCCGGTGGCGGCCATCACAGCCGAGTAGTAGCGCTCTCTCAGCGCAGCCCGGGTCACGACGCACAGCACCAGCGTGCCCAGGGCGCAGGCCAGCCAGAACCAGCCCAGCAGGCCGTTGTAGCCGTCGTCGAGGGCGCCCGACAGCACCGACACCATCCCCGTGGGCACGAGCAGCAGGCCCACCTCCACCGGCCACAGGGCGGTGAGGAAGCGGACCTGTTCGAGCAGCGGCCCCCGGGCCAGGCCGGGCTGGACCAGGTACCAGTGGCCGAGCAGCATGGCGTCGGTGACCACGCCGAGGAAGGCGGCGCCGATCACGGTACGGGCCACGGCCAGCACCGGTGCCCCCCCGGCGTCGAGCCCGGCCGCCACCAGTCCGACGAGACCGATGGCCGGCGCCACCAGGTCCAGGACCGGTGGGAACTCCCTCCGTGCCTGGGCTTGGTCCTCGCCCCCCCCGCCCCCGCCCTCACCCAGCGTCTCGGCCTCGCCCAGCGTCCCGGCTTCGCCCACCGTCCTCGGCGTGACCATCGCCTCCACCCGGGCCGCCTTGCGGGCCCGCTCGGCCCGCTGGCCGGAGACGCCGGCCTTGCGCCGCACGACCGAGACGGCCAGGGCGACGCCGGTGGCCAGGGCGACGCCGGCGGCGGCCGCGTCGCGCACCGGGACCGGCCCGAACAGCAGCCCCACCGCGACCGAGGCGCCGGCCAGCACCAGATAGGTGGCCCGGATGACCCAGCCGTAGCCGATGCCCACCTCCCGGCGCCGGGTGGTGACCCACCCGAAGAACAACCCGCCCACCGCCCAGCCCAGCAACACGGTGGCGGCGTCGAGGCGGATCACGGATGGCGACGGTATAGGGCCTCCTCGCCAACGCGAAGCCGGCGCCGGCGGCTACCCCTCGACCACCACCAGGCCGTGGGGGACCCGGTTGAGGGGCTCGGGCCCGGCCTCGGTGGCCACCACGATGTCCTCGATGCGGGCGCCGAAGCGGCCTTCCAGGTAGATCCCCGGCTCGACGGAGAAGGCGTGGCCGGCCACCAGGGCGTCGCAGTTGCCGCCCACCAGGTAGGGATCCTCGTGCTCGTCGAGGCCGATGCCGTGCCCGGTGCGGTGCACGAAGGCCTCGCCGTAGCCACCCTCGGTGATCAGACGGCGGGCCACGGCGTCGACGTCCTCACAGGGCGTCCCCACCACGGCGGCATCCACGGCTGCGGCCTGGGCCTCCTCCAGGACCGCGTAGAGATCGCGGAACTCAGGCGGCGGCGGGCCGGTGTACACACAACGGGTGATGTCGGAGCAGTAGCCGTCGGGCATGGTCCCCCCGAAGTCGCACAACACCACCTCACCTGCTTGGATCACCCGGGCCCCGGCGTCGTGGTGCGGGCTGGCGGCGTTGGCGCCGGCGGCCACGATGGAGAAGTTCACCCGGGCGTGACCCTCGGCCAACAGGCGCCGGCCGAGGTCGGCCGAGACCTCGGCCTCGGTGCGGCCGACCAGGGGGATCTCGCCCCCCTGGAGCTGGGCCGCCACCCGGTCGGCGGCCTCCGACGCCCGCCGCAGGGACGCCACTTCGGCGCCGTCCTTGACCGCCCGGAGGGGTGCGGTCACCAGGTCACCCGGGTGCCATCTGGACGCCGGCAGCCGGGCCTGGAGCTCGACCACGAATCGGGCCCAGGTGCGGTCGCCCACCGCCACCGTGGCCGGCGCGCCGGCCAGCGCCGCCACCAGGGCGACGGGGTCGTCGGTCTCCTCCCAGGCCACCAGGGCGAACACGTCGGGCTGTCCGATCACCCGGGGCGCCTCCAGCCGGGGCACGACCAGGGTGACCTCACCCTCGGCCGGCACCACCAGCATGGTCAGGCGCTCGAGCGGCATGGCCCGGTAACCGGTCAACCAGGGCAGGTCGGCCCCCACCGAGAGCAGCAGCACGTCGATACCGACCTCGCCCATCCGCCGGCGGGTCCGGGACATGCGCTCGGCGTACATGGGCCCAGGGTAGGTCGCTACCCTCCCGACGTGGCCCGGATCACCGTGGTGCAGGGCGACCTGACCGCCCAGGAGGTCGACGCCGTGGTCAACGCGGCCAACTCCTCCCTGCTCGGCGGGGGCGGCGTCGACGGCGCCATCCACCACCGAGGCGGGCCGGAGATCGTGGACGAGTGCCGGCGCCTCCGGGCCGAGCAACTTCCCGCCGGCCTGCCCACCGGCCGAGCCGTGGCCACCACCGCCGGACGGCTCCCCGCCCGCTGGGTGATCCACACCGTGGGCCCGGTCTACTCCCGCCACGACGACCGCTCGGCGCTGCTGGCGTCGTGCCACACCGAGTCGCTGCGCGTGGCCGACGCGCTCGGCGCCACGACGGTGGCCTTCCCGGCCATCTCTTGCGGCGTCTACGGCTACCCCCTGCACCTGGCTGCGCCGGTGGCTACCTTCGGCCCATGGCCGAGATCACTATCGTGAAGGGCGACCTCACCACCCAACAGGTCGAGGCCGTGGTCAACGCGGCCAACTCGTCACTGCTCGGAGGGGGCGGGGTGGACGGGGCCGTCCACCGCCGGGGAGGCCCCGAGATCCTGGAGGAGTGCCGGCGCCTGCGCGCCAGGCGTCTCCCCGACGGCCTCCCCACCGGCCAGGCGGTGGCCACCGCCGCCGGCCGCCTTGCTGCCCGGTGGGTGATCCACACGGTGGGCCCGGTCTACACCGCCAACCAGGACCGGTCCGCGCTCCTGGCCTCGTGCCACACCGAATCGCTCCGGGTGGCCGATGAGCTCGGCGCCACCACCGTGGCCTTCCCCGCCATCTCCTGCGGCATCTACGGCTACCCCCTGGACCTGGCCGCCCCGGTGGCGCTGGCGGCGGTGCGCTCGGCCTCGACGGAGGTGGCCGAGATCCGCTTCGTGCTCTTCGACGACCCTGCCTTGGCCGCCTTTGAAGCCGCCCACCGGTCCCACGCCTGATCACGGTCTCGGACACCGAGGACACCTAGGACACCGCGCACCTAGGACCCCTAATACCCCTCAGACCAGGACCGGCTAGGGCTCAAGACAAGGCATCGTCGAAGAATCGGCGGGGCTGCGCGGCCTTTGCCTCGGCGGGCTTCCACCAGAGGAAGGCCACCAGACGATCGATGAGCCGCTCCAGTTCCTCGGCCACCCGCGCACAGGCCTCGTAGGAGTACTCGCTGGCATCGGCCACGTAGTCCCCGAGGCCCCCCCCGAGGCTGGCGGCGTTAGTCGCCGAACGCGCCTGGGGTTGGCTGCGGGCGTGGTGCACCAGGGCGAGCAGGTCCTGAAGAGGTTCGTCTCGGCGCCGGCGGGGCATCACCTGATCGCAGCGGACCAGTTCCTTGAGGGTGAAGGTGTACGGCCAGGCCTCGGGAGCCAGGTGGGCGGCGGCGTACACATGCTGGTCAGCCATGCCGAGGACCAAGTCGGCCTCGCTCAGGAGCTGGGGGTTCAACGCGACGCTCTTGTGCCCCGTCACGTCCAACCCGCGGGCCTGGAGCACCTGGACGACGGGGGCGGGCGGCCGTTGGCCTCGGGGGGCCAGCCCGGCGGAGGACACCATCGCGGGGATCCGTAGTTCAGCCAGCCGGCGACCCAAGAGCAGCGCGGCCATCGGCGAGGCACAGACGTTGGCGCCGCAGACGAAGAGGACCTTGACCGGCCGACCGGCGCTGCTGCGAGGCCGGCTCTCTCTTTGGAGCTGGTCCTCTTGTCGCTGGGAAACGGCCACCGGCGCATCGGCCTGCGCCCGCGCCTCGTTGGGCCGGGCCAACCGGGAACCGTTGCGCGGGTGGCGGGGACGCGGGCGTGCCGGACTGCGCAGGTTCGTGGGCTCGCTCGGGCGTTCGGAGACCTCCTCGTCGCCTTCAGGACGAGTGGTCGTGGTCTGAAGTGACGGGCCCTCCAACGACCGCTTGACCGCTACGAAGACCTGACGCAGATACGTTCGGTCGGTCTCTAGACGCTCCCACTCACGTTCCAGGTCGCTGCGCTCGGCCGCCAGCTCGGCGAGCACGTGGTCCTGGTGGGCCTGGGCCCGGGCGGCGACCTCCTCCGCCCCTCTTCGGGCCTCTTCCACTTGGGCCCGGGCGTCCTGGGCAGCCCGCTCGAGCAGCCGCCGTGCTTCGGCGTTCGCCTCTCGGCGGATCTTGGCCGCATCCTCGGTGGCCCGCTGGAGCAGCGCCGCCTCCCGGCTCGTCGCCTGCTTGACGATCTCGTGGGCCACTTGCTGGGCCGAGCGCAGGGCCTTGGACATCCGATTGGGGAGCTCGGCCAGGAACTCTTCGTCATTGAGGGCCTCAACGCCGCCGGTCATCCTCTCCAGCTGCTGGACTCGGCTGACCAACTTGGCGTTGGTCACCCGCAGGGCGTCGAACTCGACGGTCACCTGCTTCAGCCAGTTCCACACGTCGTGCTCACCCTCGGTGCCCGCCTCCGGGAAGGGCAGGGCTCCGTTGTGCAGCAGGGCTGACACTGCGGTCACCTCATCCGTCGACATCATCCGCCTTCCGTATCAGCAGGGACCAACGAGAACTTCTCTCCACGCATGTTCCCTCTCCCTGGCGGAACCCAGAGGCCCGCCGAGAGAAAGGGCGCGATCACGAGCATGTGCCCCGCCAGACAGCCCGATGTCGCTCGTCCGATCTGCTGGTCTGCAACCTATCACGACGTGGTACGGCGGCAACGGATCCAGGCTGGCGCGAGAACCAGGTGGCGGAGCACAACGCCTCAAGCAGGGGCTCGGCCCCGCCGGGCGCCGCCCTTGGTGTTGCGCTCCACCCGCAGAGGACCAGACCGCCGGCCGGCTTCTCCCGCCGAGGACTCGCTCCCGGAGCCGTCGCCGCCCTTGGGGGACGTCGCCCTCGCGCGTGCAGCGCGGCCCGAGCTCTCCTGTTCGCCGTCGGCGTCCAAGAGGTTCTCGACTCCCAACACCTCCGAGGCGTCCTCTTCGCCGGTGGCCTCCTCCCTCGCCCGTCGGACCATCGTCTCCACCGCCGCCAGCCGCTCGACCGACTTCTGCTGGACGGCCCGGAGCTGCTCGTAACGCACTCGGGCCTCGGCCAACACCGAAGACACGTTGGTGCTCGCCGCCCGCTCGAGCTGCGCGGCTCTCTCGTGGGCGTCCTGTTCGACGCGAGCGGCCGTCTCCCTCGCTTCTTGTTCGAGCCGGTTGGCGTCATAGCGGGCGGCCGCCCGTATGGCGTCAGCCTCCTGCTTGGCCGCCAGCGTGACCTGGTTGGCCATCTCGAGCTGTCGCATGGCCAGCTGCGTCGTCTCCGCCGCCTCCTCGGCAGCTGCGGTGTGCAGCGCGTGAACCTCACGCTCGGTCCTGGCCCGGAGCTCTTCAGCCGTCTGGGCGGCGTAGTCCACGATGGCGGCAACCTGGTCCCCCAGCTTCTCGGCATAGCTAGGAGGCGGTGGGGGCGGGGGTGGTGCCGGCGGGGACTGCACCGCCTCGCGGTAGTGGGCGGCGACGACGGCGAGGAACTGGTGCACCGACTCGGGGTCGTAGCCACGTTTGCTGATGGGAAAGGTCGTCTGCTCGATCTCTTCGGGTTCCACGAGCACCTTCCACTGTCTGCAGCCCCGGCCGGTGCGCACGATAGTCTCTCGATCCTTCTCCGGCGTCTCGCAGACGCCTCAGGTCACGGCCATCACGACGTGCCCGCCCCCATCTGACCTCCCGTGGCCCGCAGCGAACTGCGGGCGTGGTAGCTGGACCGAGTGAGCGGCGAGGCTTCCACGTGAGCGATGCCCAGGGCCCACCCGAGGTCACGGAACCGCTCGAAGGTGGCCGGCTCGACCCAGCGGGCCACGGGCAGGTGCCGGGCGGTGGGGCGCAGGTACTGGCCGACCGTGACGATGTCGACCCCCACGCCGGCCAGGTCGGCGAGGGCGCCCTCCACCTCCTCGTCGGTCTCACCCATGCCCACGATCAACCCCGACTTGGTCACCAACCCGGCGGCCCGGGCTCGGGCCAGCACGGCCAGGAACGGGCGTAGCCGGCCGAGGGCGCCCGCTGGAGCCGGGCGACGGTCTCCAGGTTGTGGTTGCACACGTCGGGGCGGGCGGCGAACACCACGTCGGCGTCGGCGTCGCCCCTGCAGTCGGGGATGAGCACCTCCACGGTGCCCCGGGCAAGGCGACGCACGGCAGCGACGGTGGCGGCGAACGCACCGGCGCCACCGTCGGCCAGGTCGTCCTGGCCACGGCGGTGACCACGGCGTGGTCCAGGCCCAGGCGCTCCACCGCCTCGGCCACACGCCCGGGCTCGTCGTCGTCGGGGGGCCCCTCGGGGTGGCGGGTGTCCACCAGGCAGAACCCGCAGGCCCGGGTGCAGCGCTCACCGTTGATCATGAAGGTGGCCGTGCCCTCGGCCCAGCACTCGAAGATGTTCGGGCACCCGGCCTCCTCGCACACGGTGGTGAGCCCGAGTCCCCGCACGGTGCGCTCGAGACCACGGTACGCCGGCCCCAGGCGGGCCTCGGCTCTCAGCCACGACGGCTTGCGGGCCGACCGGTCGAGCCCGGGCCCACCCCGGCGCCGGCCAGGCGAACCGCCAGGCGCACCGGGGTGGCGGTGGTCGTGGCCGGGTCGAGCGAGGCCGCACCTCCACTGAACGCCGAGGCATCGACGGGCTGCGTCGGGCGGCCAGGCCACGTCCTGGCGCTCCCAGCCGCCGCCGCCCCAGCGCTCGACAGCCCGCCCCACCACGGCGTCGGCCACCTGGGCCATGGTGACCTCGAGCCCCAGGGCGGCCAGCGAGGTCACGCCCCGGTCCCGGATCCCACAGGCCACTATGTGGTCGAACATGGCCAGGTCGGGGTCGACGTTGAGGGCGAAGCCGTGCATCGACCGTGACCGAGCCAGCCGGTGCAGACCTTGGCGCCCGCCACCCACACACCCCGGTGGCGCGGGTCACGCCCGGCACCGGCCAGACCCAGGTCGGCCAGGGCGTCGATGACCAACTGCTCCAGCGAGCGGACGTAGGCCACGGTGTCGGCCATCCCCCCACCCCGCCGGCCGGGCACCGACAGCACCGGGTAGGCCACGAGCTGGCCGGGCCGTGGTAGGTGACCTCGCCGCCCCGGTCGCTACGGACCACGTCGGCCCCACGGAGGAGGCCGGGACCAATACGTCCCCCAGGTCGGCCCGCACCCCGAGGGTGTAGACGGGAGGGTGCTCGAGCAGCAGCAGGTGATCGTCCGACGACGCCACCAATGCCCGCTGCAGGGCCAGCGCCTCGTGGTAGCCGACCCCAGCCACCTGACCCGAAGGGTCATGCCAGCTCGGCGGCCCAGTCCCGGCTCTGGAGGATCTCGGCCACCTTGGCCACAAAGGCCGAGGCGTAGGCGCCGTCGACGGCCCGGTGGTCGAAGGTGAGGGCCAGGTTGCCCACGGGGTGCACGGCGATGGCGTCGGAGCCGTCGGGGAGCTCGATCACCACCGGTCGCTTGCGGACCCCGTCGGTCGACAGGATCGCCACCTGGGGCTGGTTGATGATGGCACCGGTCACCAGGGTGCCGAACGGCCCGGGGTTGGTGATGGTGAAGGTCCCCCCGGCGATGTCGTCGGGCCCGAGCTTGCGGTCGCGCCTGGGCGGCCAGGGCGGCGATCTCGCGGGCCAGCACCCGCAGCCGCTTGCCGTCGGCACCGTGGACCACCGGCACCATCAGGCCTTCGAAGTGGAGGTCGACGGCGATGCCCAGGTGCACGGACCGGTGCACCACCAACTGGTCGTCGCCCACCGAGGCGTTCATGTGAGGGAACCACGCAGGGCGTCGACCACGGCCCGGCTCACGAACGGGAGGTAGGTCAAGTTGACCCCCTCCTCGGCCTTGAAGCGGTCCTTGGCCGCCAGGCGCACCCGGTCGACGCCCTCGTAGTCGACCTCGAGGACCACCAGGGTGTGGGCCGAGGTGGCCTTGGACCGGATCATGTGCTCGGCCGTGCGCCGGCGCATGTTGGAGAAGGGCACGACCTCGTCGCCCGCACGCCGGGTGAGCCCGGTCGTGGATGGGGCCCGTGCCGGGGTGGGCGGCGCCGACGGGCGGCGGGGGAAGGAGCCGGGGACGGAACGGGGCGGTCCGGCCGTCACCGGCCTGGATGACGGCGAGGACGTCGTTGCGGGTGATCCGTCCACCGGCGCCGGTCCCGGCGATGGCGTCGGTGTCGAGGCCGTGCTCGGCCACCAGGCGCCGCACCACCGGCGAGAGCAACCGGGGACCACCGGAGTCAGGCCCGCCCCGGCCGTCGTCGGCCCGGCGGTGCCGCAGCCTCGTCGAGCGGGGCCTCGACGGCGGCGCCGCCGCCACCACCACCGTCGGAGGACGGGCGCCGCCGGCCGCCGGGGCGGCGACGGCGACGGCGGCGGGGACGGGGACATGACCCTCGCCTGCTCGGCCTCCTCGCTCCTGCCTTCACCGCTGCCCGACTCATCGGGGGCGACCGGTGCCTCGTCCACCGGGGCCTCGGCCTCCTGGGCACCACCTGCCCCCCCGCCCCCACCGGGGGGTTCGTCGGACAGCACCGCCAGGGTGGCGCCCACGTCGACGGTGTCCCCCTCGACCACGCGGATCTCGGCCAGGTAGCCGGCGGCAGGGGCCGGCACCTCGGAGTCGACCTTGTCGGTGGAGACCTCGAACAGCGCCTCGTCGGCCGCCACCTTGTCGCCCACCTGCTTGAACCAGCGGGTGATGGTGCCTTCCGTCACGGTCTCCCCTAGCTGAGGCATGGTCACGTCGGTCATCGTCGGCCCCCGTCCTCGCACACACCGATCGGCCCCGGCCGACCGGCCGGGCTCGCCGGCCTCTTGCGATGGTGACGCACCTTTGTGTTCGCTGATGGTGGGTGGAGGACCATCGGTGCACACAAAGGTCCCACACCGATCGCCCCGCAACGAGTGGCCGGCTGCGCCGGCCGGGTGATGGTCCGCTCCGGGACCGCCGTCTCCCCTAGCTGAGGCATGGTCACGTCGGTCATCCGTGCAATCCCCTTCCCGTCAGGGCCATCACCGCTTCACCGAAGGTCTCCGACAGGGTGGGATGGGGCTGGACCAGGCTGGCCACCTCGTCGACCGTGGCCTCCCAGTTGACAGCCAGGTACCCCTGGCCGAGCTGCTCGGTGACCCACGGTCCAACCATGTGCACCCCCACGATCTGGCCCGCCTTGCCGTCGTCGGCGCCCCGCAGGGCCACCACCTTGACCAGACCATCGGGCTCGCCCACGATCAAGGCCCGGCCGTTGCCCCGGAAGTGGTGGGAGGAGACGATCACGTCGAGACCGGCCTCTCGGGCCGACGCTTCGGAATGCCCGGCGAAGGCCACCTCGGGGTGGCAGTAGATGCACCACGGGACCTTGTCGTACTGCACCGGCAACGGGTGCTCGCCCATCAGGTCGCGCACCGCCACGATGGCCTCGGCGAAGCCCACATGGGCCAGCTGGGGCGTGTCCACCACGTCGCCCACGGCCCAGACGCCGTCGAGAGTCGTGCGCCCGGTCTGGTCGACCTTGACGAAGCCGCGCTCGTCGACCTCCACCCCGGTGCCCTCCAAGCCGAGGGTCTCGGAGCGGGGCCGGCGCCCGACGGAGACGACCACCCGCTCGACCTCCACCGACTCGCCCCCTCCCAGGTCGACCACCGTGGTGGCCTCTCCGGGCGTGTGGCCGAGGACCTCGACGCCGGTGCGCACGTCGATCCCCCGCTTCTCGAATTGACGACGGACCACGGCGGCGACGTCACCGTCGCAGCCCGGAAGGATCTTGGGCAGCCCCTCGAGCAGGGTGACCTGGACCCCGAGGTCGGCCAGCATGGAGGCGAACTCGCAGCCGATGGCGCCCCCGCCGATCACCGCGGCCGAGGCCGGGAGGTCGGACATGGCCAGGACCTCGTCGGAGGAGAGGACGAAGCGACCGTCGATCTCGAAGCCGGGGAGGGTGCGGGGGACCGAACCGGCGGCCAGGACGACGTTGGCCGCTTCCAGCAGCGGGCCCTCGCCACCGTCGGTGTGCACTTGGACCCGACCGGGCCCGGCCAGCGTGCCGGTCCCGGCGACGACGGTGACCTTGCGCCGCTTCAACAGGCCCTCGAGGCCCTTCCACAGCCCGTCGACGATCTGTTGCTTGCGGCGCATCGACGCCGGAAAGTCGATGGTGTGGCTCCCGACCTCGACGCCGAAGGCACCGGCACCGACCACCGTGCGGACCACGGCGGCGGTCTCCAGGAGTTCCTTGGCCGGGATACACCCCCGGTGCAAGCAGGTCCCCCCGACCCGGTCCTGCTCGACCAGGGCGATCGACAAGTCGGCGGCGGCAGCGTAGAGGGCTGCCGCGTAGCCGCCCGGTCCACCCCCCACGATGACGACGTCGTACTCCTGGGTCACCCCGCTCCTTCCTCAGGTCGAGGCGCCCAGGCTATTCGCTGTTCTGGTCGACCTCCTCTTGGAGCTGGTCGGCGCCTTCATCGACCCGCTCCTCAGCGCCGTCGATCTCTTCATCGGTGGAGGCCCCGTCTCCATCCTCGTCCTGGCAGGCGACGGCCCCGAGGGCCAGGACGGCTACCACGGCCCCGGTGGCCAACTTCTTCCGAAGGAAAAGCATGCCGGAGTTCTACCCGCCCCGGCGGAGGAGCGAACCGGTTGCGGCCGCCTACCGGACGAGGATCACCAGTTGCACGGCCCCGGCCACCAGGATAGCCAGCCCGCACACCAGGGCGGCCATGATCAGCTTGCGGGTGCTCACCGCCGACGAGGGTATCGCCCCGCTCCCGGGGCTAGCCTGGGCCCGTGGGGCTCAAGAAGCTCGTGCGGGGATGGAGCGCCAGCCTGGACGACCTCGAACACGACCGGTTGTCGAGTCGGTTCAAGACGGTGGAGCTGGGCCGGGTCGACCTGTGCGACTGCCCCCTGCGCTGCAAGGTCCGGATCGCGGGAGAAATCGTCAGCCTTCGGACCGTCCCTCGGGCCGGGAGTCCCTCGCTGGAGGCCACCGTCGACGACGGCACCGCGACCGCGCTGGTGGTCTTCACCGGCCGTCGGTCGATCCGGGGGCTCGACCCGGGGCGGGGTGTGGTTCTCGAGGGCGTGGTGCGGCGCGAGCGGAACCGGCTGACGCTGGTCAATCCGGGCTACACCCTCTTGCCCTGACCCCCGGCCAGCCGGTGGCCAAGTAGATGTGGAAAGAACCTACTGACGCCGCCAATGCTCGTGCGGTGCAATGGTGGTGGGCCGATGTCTCCCTCCAGGCCCGCTGCGAGGTGGGTGTGGAACAGACCTGGACCGACACCTGGACGGTCGAAGCCGAGTTGGAGCGGATCAACCGGCAGCGGATGGCAGCCGAGCGGCGGGTGGCCGAGGACCAGCAGCGCGAGGCCCGCCTGCTGGCGGGGCTCCTGCCCGCCAGCGCCGCCCTGGCCGACATCTTCCGGGATCTCGAGCGGCGCACACCCTCCATCCGGTCCCAGCGCCGCCACGAGGTCACCGTGTTCCTGCGCCAACCGAGGGCCGACTGCGTGCGGGCGTCCCTGCGCTGGGGGGCCAAGTTCGCCCTCACCGACGCCGACCGGCACCTCATGCACCGCTACCGGACCCGGCGGCGGCGGCTGCAGCGCTACCCGACGGTGGTCGTGGCCGAGGAGTACTACGAGTTGTCGGGCGTGCTCAGCGCCACCGCCGGGACGCTGACACTCGGCTGCGGCGCCACCTTTGCCATCGAGCGCTTCGTGGCCCAGCCGGCCATCGCCCTCCCCGCCCTGTCGGCGGCGCTGCACCGACCTCCGCTCACCCGCCGCCACCACCTGCGCTCACACGACTACCGCGACCCGTCGCCGAGGAACTGAGACCTCCGGGTCAGACGTCTTCAGCCACACCCACAAAGGCCCGGAGCACGTCTCCCTCGGCATCAGGGGTGACCAGGACCAGCACCTCGTCGCCGGCCAGGAGCAGCGTGTCGCCCCTGGGGACCACCAGGTGGTCGTCGCGCACGATGGCCACCACGGTGCAGTCGCGGGGAAGGCCCAGGTCGACCACCGTCACCGAGGCGGCCGGCGAGTTGGCCGCCAGCGTGACCTCGACCAGGCGGGCCTTGCCTCCCTCGAACTGGAGGAGCCGCACGAGCGAGCCCACCGACACCGCCTCCTCGACCAGCGCGGTGAGCAGGTGGGGCGTCGACACCGATACGTCGACGCCCCACGTCTGGTTGAACAGCCATTCGTTCTTGGGGTGGTTGACCCGGGCGATCACCCGGGGCACGCCGAACTCCTGCTTGGCCAACATGGAGATGACGAGGTTGTCCTCGTCGTCTCCCGTGACCGCGGCCACCACGTCGGCGGTCTCGAGGCCGACGGCGGTCAGGGCGCTCAACTCGCAGGCGTCGGCCACGATGAATTCCACCCCGGCGTGCTCGCCGGATGCCTGCGCCCGCTCGACCGCCGCGGCCGACTGCTCGATCACCAGCACCTGGTGGCCCGAGGAGGCCAGATCGGTGGCGATGTAGGTACCCACGTTGCCGCCGCCGGCCACGACCACCCTCACGAGGACCGCCGCCGCATCCGGACCGCGCTGCCGGCGTCGCCGTCGCTTCCGGCCAGGCGGGCCTCCAGGGCGGCCAGCTCCCCCGTGGCCACGCTGAGCACCAGGATGTCACCCTCCTGGCCGAGGAGCCCGGGGCGCGGGACCATGGCCCGACCGGTACGGGTGAGCACGCTGAGGCGCCACCGGCCCGGCTCTTCCAGCTCTTCGAGGGTGCGGCCGGCCCACCTGGCGGGCAGGGCCCGCTCGACGGCCGACACCTTGCCGGTGGGATCGGTCCACTCGGTGCGCGTCTGGTCGGGCAACAACTTGCGCAGGGCCTGGTCGGTGGTCCAGGAGACGGTGGCGACCGTGGGTATCCCCAGTCGCTCGTAGACCGCAGCCCGCCCCGGGTCGTAGATGCGGGCCACGACCCGCTCGATGCCGAACGTCTCCCGGGCGATGCGGGCCACCACGATGTTGGTGTTGTCCCCGCTGGAGACCGCAGCCAGGGCGTCGGCCTCCTCGATGCCCGCCTCGATCATCCGGTCACGGTCGAAACCGAAGCCGACGACCGCCCGGCCCGAGAACCCGGGAGGCAGGTTGACGAAGGCGGTGGACCGCTTGTCGATGACGCCCACGCTGTGGCCCTCGGCCACGGCCAGGCCGGCCAGCGTCGAGCCCACCCGGCCGCACCCGACCACGACGACATGCATCCCTGGCCCCTCTCACCGACGCCCGACGGAACGGTGCAGCGTAGCCACGCCGGCGGCGACGGTTGCGCAGCTCGCCGCGCCCGGCATCTACGCTGGCCGCTCGCCGGTGGGGCGACCTCAGGAGGCTGCTGTGTCCACGTTGAAGCGGGTCCTGGTGGGCAAGCCTCTGGCCAGCGCCGAGGAAGGCCACCAGCGGTTGGGGAAGTTGGTGGCGCTGGCCGTCTTCGCCTCCGACGCCATCTCCTCCACCGCCTACGCCACCGAGGAGATCCTCCACCAGCTGGTGCCCCTCGACGGGCTGGAAGCGCTGGAGTTCCTCGTCCCCATCGCCATCATCGTGGTGATCCTGCTGGCCATCGTGATCACCAGCTACCGCCAGACCATCCACGCCTACCCCAACGGCGGTGGCTCCTACGTGGTCTCCCGGGAGAACCTCGGCGTCACCCCGTCGCTGGTGGCCGGCGCCTCCCTCCTGGTCGACTACACGCTGACCGTGGCCGTGTCCGTCTCCGCCGGGGTGGCCGCCATCACCTCGGCCTTCCCCGAGCTGCGCGACAGCCGGGTCGGGTTGTGCCTGACCTTCATCATCCTGTTGACCGCGGTCAACCTGCGCGGGGTCAAGGAGTCGGGCCGGCTCTTCGCGGTGCCGACCTACGTCTACGTGCTCACCCTGGGGGCGCTGCTGGCCATCGGCCTGTTCCGCTCCTTCACCGGCAGCCTCCCGGCGCTGGCGCCCAATGAGGAGGCGCTGGCCGAGCTGACCCACGACGGTGCCCTGCTGGGTGGCATCACCGCCCTCGCCCTCATGCGGGCCTTCTCCTCAGGAGCGGTGGCCCTGTCCGGCATCGAGGCCATCTCCAACGGTGTTCCCGCCTTCCGCAAGCCCGAGTCCCGCAACGCCAGCACCACCCTCGTGGCCATGGGCCTGATCCTGGCCACCTCCTTCTTCGGGATCTCGGTCCTGGCCGAGCGCCTGCGCCCGACCATCGAGGAAGGCGGTGAGACCCTCTTGTCGATCATGGGGGGTGCGGTCTTCGGCAACGGCTCGGTCGTCTACTACACACTCCAGGCCGCCACCGCCGCCATCCTCATCCTGGCCGCCAACACCGCCTTCAACGCCTTCCCCAGCCTGTCGTCGATCCTGGCCCGAGACGGCTTCCTTCCCCGCCAGCTCTACAACCGGGGCGACCGCCTGGTGTACTCCAACGGGGTCCTGCTGCTCGCCGGCGCCGCCGCCTTGCTGGTGGTGGCCTTCGGCGGCATCACCACCGCCCTCATCCCCTCTATGCGGTGGGCGTGTTCACCGGCTTCACCCTGTCGCAGGCCGGCATGGTGCGCCATCACCAACGCCTCAGGGAACCAGCGTGGCGGCGCAACGTGGTCATCAACGCCACCGGGGCGGCGGCATCCTTCGCCGTCCTCGCCGTGGTGGTGGTGTCCAAGTTCACCATTGGTGCCTGGGTGCCGGCCGTGGTCATCCCGCTGATCGTGGTGGCCCTGCGGGCTGTCCACCGCCACTACACCGGGGTGGCCGAACTGCTCCGTGTCCCCGAGGGCTACCGGCCACTGCCCCACACCCACACGGTGGTGGTGCTGGTCGGCAGCATCCACCAAGGGGTGCTGGCCGCCCTGACCTACGCCCGGTCACTCTCCCCCGACCGCCTCATCGCCCTGTCGGTGGTGTCGAGCACCGAGGAGTCCGAGGAGATCTGCGCCCAGTGGGACCGCTACGGCCTCGACATCGAGTTGGAGCGCCGCTACCTTCCCCTACCGGGAGCTGACCAAGCCCGTGCTCAAGTACCTCGACGAACTCGACGCGGCGTACGAGAACGACATCATCACCGTGGTCGTGCCCGAGTTCGTGCTGGGCCGCTGGTGGCAGCAGTTCCTCCACAACCAGAGTGCCCTGGCCCTGAAGGGGGGGCTTTTGTTCCGGCGCAACACCGTGGTCACGTCGGTGCCGTTCCACCTGACCGGGCCCCGGGCGGACTCCTCGGGCGACGCCGGGTTCAACGAACCCGACATCCTGTCGCCCGACGCCCCCAGGCCGTCGGGCCCGAAGCGGACGCGGCCACGCCGGGACAGGATCCCGGCGTGTCCACCAACGGAAAGAAATCTCGCACCGACGACCGGCCCCGCCGGTCCTGACCCGTCGGTCAGGACCCTGGCGGGCCGGCGCCAACAGCCCTGCCGCTAGGCGGCGGGGTTGAGTCGGCGTACCACGCCCTTGGCCACTTCCGAGGGGCGCTGCTGCTCACCCATCTTGGAGTCCATGAGCAGGGTGGCGCCGGTGAGGGCGGGAACCGCCCACTGCAGGACCTTGAGCTTGCGCTGGGCACCGGCCACTTCGGGGTCGGTGGCGGCCGAGGGCTCGGTCACGCCTTCGGCAGGCGGGTCGTTGGCGTTCATCAAGGTCTGGCCCAGAACCCGGCTGTAGGCGGTGGCGGCCATGGCCGCAGCGGTGAGGCCGGTCTTGATCAGCGCGGCGCGGCCCACGCCCTTCTGGCCCCCAACCGGCTCCGGTTGGCGCCGGTGAGCACCAGCGAGCCGACGGTGTAGGCCCCGATGGCGGCCAGGTTGGCCGGAGTCCAGCGGGACCAGCCGGCGTTGGCTACCGCCACCCGTTCCCGGGGGTGGTCCACGCGGGCGGCGGCCCCGTTGAGGCCGATGGCCCCCATCAGTGAACCGCCGAACCAGGCGGCCAAGCCCAGGTCGTTGAGTGCCCGCGCGGTGGTGTTCTGGTTCTTGAATCGTGCCATGTACTTCCTCCAACCTCTCCGTGGCGCAGGGCGCGCCATATTCCGTTGGACGCCCTTACCCATGCCGGGAAGATCAGATGCGTTCGAGGACGCCGATGCCGAGCAGGCCCAGGCCGCGACGCAGGGTGACGGCCGTCACCTCGCAGAGGGCCAGACGCGACGAGCGCAGCGGTTCGTCGGCCCGGATCACCGGGCAGTGCTCGTAGAAGGCGTTGTAGGCCTGGGCCAGGTCGTAGAGATGGGTGCAGAGTGGTTGGGGAGGTACTCCTCGGCCACCCGCTCGATGACGTCACCCAGGGCCACCAGGTGCAGGGCCAGGTCCCGCTCCTGGGGTTGGCTCAGCACCACCGTGGTCGGGGTGCCCGATGGGCGGCCCTCGCCCCAGCCGGCCTCGCCCAGGATGGAACGGATGCGGGCGAAGGCGTACTGCAGGTAGGGGGCGGTGTTCCCCTTGAGGCTGAGCATCCGGTCGAAGGAGAAGACGTAGTTGCTGTTGCGGTTCTGGCTGAGGTCGGCGTACTTGAGCGCCCACCCCACCACCCGGGCCACGTCGTCGATGTCGTCGGGGACGGCTGGTCGCGCTCGGCGGCGCGGGAGACCACGAAGGCGCGGGCCCGGGCCACGGCCTCGGCCAACAGGTCGGCCAGGCGCACGTTGTCGCCCGAGCGGGTGCGCAGGCGCTGGCCGCCTTCGGCCAACACCAGGCCGAAGGCCACGTGGGTGAGCTCGACACCGGCGGGGACCCACCCGGCCATGCGGGCCACGGCGAAGACCATCTGGAAGTGCTGGGACTGGCCGGCGTCGGTCACGTAGGCCAGGCGATCGGCGCCCCCTCGATGCGCGAGCGCAGGGCGGCCAGATCGGTCGTGGCGTAGTTGTAACCCCCATCGGCCTTCTGCACGATGAGGGGAGGGGTCTCCTCGGTGTTGGTGAAGCCCGGGACGAACACGCACCTGGCTCCGTCGTCGACCACCACCAGGCCGGCCGCCTCCAGGTCGGCCACCACCCCGGCCAGCTGCGGCTGGTAGGTCGACTCACCCCGCTCGACCAGGCCACCCACGCCCAACTGGTCGTAGACCACGCGGTTCTCGGCGGCGGACAGCTCCACGAGTGAACGCCAGGCGGCACCGGCGCGCGGTTCGCCGGACTGGAGGTCGACCACTCGGCGACGGGCGGCCTCGGCGAACGTCGGGTCGGCGCCGAAGCGGGCGCTGGCCTGGCGGTAGAAGTCGGCGACGTCGTCGATGGCGATGGGCTCCCCGGCCCCGGCGCCGGGCGCCACCTCGTCGAGGTGGGCGATGAGCATGCCGAACTGGGTTCCCCAGTCCCCGATGTGACTGACCCGTTCCACCGTGTCCCCCCGGTGCTCGGCCACGTTGGCGAGGCAGTCACCGATGATGGTGGAGCGGAGGTGGCCCACATGCATCTCCTTGGCCACGTTGGGACCGGAGTAGTCGATGACGAGGTGTGCCGGCTTGGAGGCGGGGGCCAGGCCGAGCGTGTCGTCGCCGACCAGGGAGCCGACTCGCTCGCCCAGCCAGGAGTCCCGCAGGCGCAGGTTGACGAAGCCGGGAGCGACCACCTCGGGCGCCTCGCACACGCCGGTCACGTCGAGAACCGCCGCCAGGCGCAGGGCCAATTCGTCGGGTGGGCGCCCGAAGGTGCGGGCCAGGGCCATCGCCGCGGCGCAGGTGTAGTCGCCGTGGCGAGGGTCACGGGTGGGCTGCACCAGCACCTTGGGCAGGCGGACCGTCGGCCCGAAGGCGTCGTACAGGGCCTGGGCTACTCGGGCCTGCAACATCGTCAGGGGGGTCAGAGCCATGGCCGGCTCACCCTAGGGTCCTGTCCGCCGCCGAACGAACCCGTGGCCGTGGCCGGGCCCGAGCGGTGTGACGGCTTCGGGCCCGGGCCGCCGGGCGGCTCCTCCCGCCCGTAGCCTCGGCCTATGGACGTGGCCGTCACCGGCGCCAGCGGGTTCATCGGCGTGGCTTTGGTGGCCGCCCTCCTCGAGGACGGCCACCACGTGCGCCGGGTCGTGCGGCAGCCCCCGAAGGGCCCCGACGAGGTGCGCTGGGATCCCGGAGCCGGCGCCATCGACGCTGGCGGGCTGGCCGGGGTGGACGCCGTGGTCCACCTGGCCGGCGAGGGGATCGCCTCCCGCCGCTGGACCGACGACCAGAAGAGGCGCATCGGCGACAGCCGGACGACGAGCACCCGCCTCATCGCCGAGACCGTGGCCGCCCTCGACCCTCGCCCATCGGTGCTGGTCAGTGGCTCGGCCATCGGCTACTACGCCCACCGGGGCGACGAGGAGCTCACCGAGGCCAGCCCGGCGGGTGCCGACTTCCTGGCCCGGGTGTGCGTCGACTGGGAGGCGGCGGCGCAACCGGCTGCCGACGCCGGGGTGCGCACCGTCCGGCTACGGACCGGCATCGTGCTCGATCCCGGGGGTGGTGCCTTGCAACGGCTCCTCCCCCTTTTCCGCCTCGGCCTGGGCGGGCCCTTCGGTCGCGGTCAGCAGTGGTGGTCGTGGATCTCGCTGGCCGACGAGGTCGGGGCCATCCTCCACCTGCTGTCCTCCGCCACGGAGGGACCGGTCAACCTCACCGCACCCCAGCCGGTGCGCAACGCCGAGCTCAGCCGGGTCCTGGGCCGGGTACTCCAACGCCCGGCGGTGGTGCCCGTCCCCAAGTTCGGCCCCAGCCTGGTCGTGGGCTCCGAGTTGGCTCAGAGCCTGCTGTACGACAGCATCCGGGTCCTGCCCACCGCCCTCACCGATGGCGGCTACCGCTTCCGCCACCCCGACCTGGAGGGGGCGCTGCGGGCCGCGCTGGACCGCCCAGCCCCGTGAGCCCGCCGGCGAGGGTCGCGGTGGTGCTGTTCACACGCGATCTGCGGGTCCACGACCACCCCGCCCTGGCCGCAGCCGCCGGGGAGGCCGAGTACGTCGTGCCCCTCTTCGTGTTCGACGACGCCATCCTCGGGAGCGACTTCGCCCGCCCCAACCGCCTGTCGTTCCTCCTGGACTCGCTGGTCGAGCTCGACTCGTCGCTGCGACGGCTGGGGGCGGCGCTGGTCGTGCGCCGGGGCGACGTGGTCGACCAGGCGCTGGCCGTGGCCACCGAAGCGGGCGCCGGCGCCATCCACCTCAGCTCCGACGTCAGCGCCTACGCCCGCCGGCGTGAAGCCCGCCTGGCCGGCGCCTGCTCCACGGCCCGGATCGAGCTGCGGTCCCATCCGGGCGTGACGGTGGTGGGAGCCGGCGAGGTCACCCCCGGCGACGGTGACCACTTCAAGGTCTTCACCCCGTACTATCGACGATGGCGGGAACACCCCCTTCGCCCGGTGGCCGACACACCCGGCCGCCTGGCCCTGCCCGACGAGACGGCCACCGGCGCCCTGCCCGAGCGCCGGGCCCTGATCTGCGACCCCTGCTCGCCGGCGCTGGCCCCCGGTGGGGAGACCGAGGGGCGACGTCGGGCCGGGGCCTGGCTGGCTGGTGGTGGCGGTAGTGGCGTCGACCGCTATCACGACGCCAACGACGACCTCGCCGGCGACGCCACCTCCCGGTTCAGCCCCTACCTCCACTTCGGTTGCCTCTCCCCGCGGGCCCTGGTGGGCGATGTGGGCACCGGTGCGGGAGCCGACGCCTTTGTGCGCCAGCTCTGCTGGCGAGACTTCCACCACCAGGTCCTGGCCGCCCGCCCGGGCCTTCCCCGCCAGGACTACCACACCCGCGACGATCGGTGGCGCCGGGACGACGACGACCTGGCTGCCTGGAAAGCGGGCCGGACGGGCTATCCGCTGGTCGACGCGGGCATGCGTCAGCTCGCCGCCGAGGGGTGGATGCACAACCGGGCCCGCCTGGTGACCGCGTCGTTCCTCACCAAGGACCTGTACCTCGACTGGCGCCTGGGGGCGGCCCACTTCTGGGACCTCCTGGTCGACGGCGACCTGGCCAACAACGCCGGGAACTGGCAGTGGGTGGCCGGGACGGGCAACGACACCCGTCCCCACCGAGTGTTCAACCCGCTACGCCAGGCTGACCGCTTCGATCCCGAAGGAGCCTACGTCCGCCGCTACGTCCCGGAGCTGGCCGCCGTCGAGGCCCTCGGAGGCGGGGCGGTGCACCAGCCCTGGAAGCTCCCGGCCGAGGTGCGCTCGACCCTCGACTACCCCGAGCCCATGGTCGGCCACGACGAAGCCGCGGCCGCCTTCCGAGCAGCGAGAGACCTCGGGTCGTCGAAGTCGAGGACGGGGTCCTCGCCGAAGAGGCGCAAACAGGCAGCCGGAGAGGGGCAACAACGCCTGGTCTGACTGCGCCCCGCCCGGACCACGGGATCTCAGGCGAGGCGGGCCTCGAGGGTCATCTCCACGGCGGCCAGGGACTTGGACACCGGGCAGCCGAGCTTGGCCGCCTCGGCGTGCTCGACGAAGGCGGCGTCGTCGATCCCGGGGACGGTGCCCTCCGTGCGCAGGTCGATGCGGGTGATGGCGGGACTCCCGTCGACCGTGCCCAGGTGGACCTCGGCGGTGGTGTGGACGCGGGTGGCCTCGTGGCCGGCCTCGGCCAACAGGTCCGACAGGAACATGGAGAAGCAGCCGGCATGGGCGGCGGCGATGAGCTCCTCCGGGTTGGTGCCCGTGCCCTCCTCGAAGCGGGACCGGAAGGAGTAGGCGCCCTCGTAGGCACCCCCACCCAGGCGCATCGTGCCTGTGCCGTCCTTCAACGATCCGTGCCACTCGGCGTCGGCCTGGCGTGCGGGCATGGGTCCTCCTGCGGTGGTGGAAACGGAACGGGACGAAGTCGGGCGGGCGAGCACCTCGCCGCTCACGGCGTCGGCGATGCCTCCCGGGCCTGTCGAACCATAGCGACCAGTGCGGCCCGAACCTCCTCGGGCGTGACCACCGGCTCGGGAAACCCGATGCGGATGCCGGCCCGCCCCGAGGGGCTGGTGGCCACCACCTCGAAGCCGTAGCGATCCACGGCCGACATGGTGGCTTCGGTGGTTTCGGGTCGCTCCGCCTGATGCCGGCACACGAGCACCAGGGCCTCGGCGTGGTCGTCGTTCATGTGGGCGACGATCCCCGAGGCCGAGGCGACCAACGGGTCGGCCTCGGCGGCGGCGAAGGCCTGGGCGTCGACCCAGCTCATGCGCCCGTACCCCCCGACGTAGCGCAGGGCCTTGACACCCAGGCGGTAGAAGGCGAAGTCGCCGAAGTCGATGTAGTAGGCGGCGGTGGGGTTGGCCGCGAGGTAGCGGTCCCGCACCGCATCCCGCTCCTCGCCGGCGACTTGCGCCAGGTCACCCAAGAGAGTGACCCGACCGGCGGCGAGAGGGTCGGACCCTTCGGCCACCGGCTCGGCCACGAGCAGGCTGGCCCTCGGGTCGCGCTCGGCGTTCTGGGTGTGCTCGGCCATCAGGCTCACGAAGAACAAGGGGTCGCCGACGTCGCTCAGGGCGAAGGTGGCCACCGAGCCGAAGGGATACCCGGGCGGGTCGGCGGCCAGGGTGCACAGCGTCCCACGGTTGGCGCCGGCCACCAACGTGCGGCACCGTTCGGCGTGGCTGGGCTCAGGGGCGGGCGGTCCCGCCGGTCCGTCGTCGCTGTCCCCGCCGGCGAGCGCTTCGGGGACCTGGTGGGTACTGGGCCGCGTGGTCATGGCCGCCACCGTAGGCGGGCGGTCACTGCGGAGTCGTGGTCCCGCTCCCGTTCCCCTATCGTCCGGCCTCCGCCCGGGACCCTCGTGGACCACACCCGCCACCGGGCCCATCGGGCCTGACGCAGCCAACGTCTCAACCGCCGGGAGCGGCCGGCGACGGCTCGGCCCGGCAAGGATCGTGGCAGGGATGCGAGACGTCGGCCAGCACCGTGTCGGGGACCGGCGTGGCCGTGCGGATGGTGGCCAGGGCCACACCGCCACCGGTCACGCAGATACCGGCGGCGATGTGGAGGGCGTCCACGAAGCCGGCGCTGAAGGCCGCGGGCGAACCGGTGTCGAGGCCGACCAGGGCCGGCAGCAACGCCACCGCCAGGAGGCCCGCCACCCGGGCGGCGGCGTTGTTGACGCCCGAGCCGACCCCGAGGTGGCGCTCGTCGAGGGAGGCCAGGACCGTGGCCGTGAGCGGGGCCACGGTCAAGGCCAACCCCAGGCCGAACACCACCGCGCTGGGCAGCACCGAGGTGGCGTAGGCGCTGCCGGCTTCGACCCGGGCGAACAGGACCAGGCCGAGGGCCACGACCAGCGGGCCGAGCGTCATGGGCAGGCGGGGGCCGACGCGCTGGGCCAGGTTCCCGGCCCGGGACGACAGCGCCAGCATCAACACGGTGACCGGGAGCAGGGACGCCCCTGCCTCCAGCGCCGAGTAACCGAGTACCAGCTGTAGCTGCAGCACCAGCAGGAACGTGGCCCCGCCCAGGCCGGTGTAGACGGCCAAGGTGGTGAGGTTGGCCCCGGTGAACTGACGCGACCGGAAGATCTCGAGGGGCAGCATCGGGTCCGGGCGGCGGGCCTCGATCAGGACGAAGGCGG
The DNA here is from genome assembly GCA_030446545.1 of Acidimicrobiales bacterium. GTDB lineage: Bacteria > Actinomycetota > Acidimicrobiia > Acidimicrobiales > CADCSY01 > JADDRA01. The sequence goes on from JAUJNB010000001.1 coordinate 235,928, forward strand.
CCAGGAAGGCCAGGCCGGCCCCGGCCGCGGCCCACGTCGTCGGCGTCATCACCGGAGCTCCTTCGATGAGGGCGTAGGCCAGTCCGGCCAGACCGAGCGACACCGTCGCCGCGCCAGGGAGGTCGGGACGTGGCTTCGAGGTGAGGTCCCTCGTCTCGGGCACGTGGCGGGTGGCCACCACCACGGCCACGGCCGCCAGGGGAACGTTGATGAGGAAGATAAGACGCCAGGACACCGTGTCGATCAGCCACCCACCGAGGAAGGGACCGATGGCGGTGGACACCCCGGCCAGGCCCGACCACGCCCCCACCGCCCGGCCCCGGTCCTCGGCATGGAAGCTGGCCGAGATGATGGCCAGGCTGCCGGGCACCAGGAGGGCGGCGCCGGCGCCCTGCAGGGCCCGGGCCCCGATGAGCAACTCGATGCTCGGCGCCGCCCCGCACAGGGCCGAGGCCACGGTGAAGCCGATCAAGCCGAGCACGAACATCCGCCGCCGGCCGTAGAGGTCGCCCAGGGAACCACCCAGCAACAGCAGGGCGCTGAGCGTGACGAGGTAGGCGTCGAGCGTCCACTGCAGGCCTGACAGCCCGGCGTCGAGATCCTCGCCGATGGCCGGAAGGGCCACGTTGACCACCGTCCCGTCGAGGAAGGCGATGCCACTGCCGAGCACGGTGGCGGCCAGGATCCAACGCCCGGCAGCCGACCCGTAGCGCACGCCCACGGCCTCACCCGTCACGCCTCTCCCGTCACGCACTAGCCCGTCCCGGCTGCCATCACGGCCCCCCATCATGGGTCGCCCACGGCACTGTTACGCGACGCACCTACGCTGGCTCCTACGCTGGAACCGTGACCGCCGACCTCGGATCGTCAGCGCGGCCCGGCGCTCCCAGCGGAGCTCCCGGGGCCATCAGGTTCGATCGTCCCTTCGCCTTCTGGACGGGGTCGGTTGCCATCACGCTCGGTGTCGTCCTGCACCTGCCCATGTACCTGAGCGCGGCCGACCATGGCTACGTGCTCGCCGGGATGGCCCTCGACGGCCCCATGAGAGCCGGCATGGCCCTCATCGTGGTGGGGCTGGGCGCCACCTTCTTCGGGCTGGTCCCTCCCCGCTCCCGGCGACCGTCGGCGGCCGCCCCCGTTCGAGTCAGCGCGCTCGACGACGCCCCCATCTCTTCGGCCCACGTCGCCCTGTTGCTCGTCATCGCCGCGGCCGTGACCATCGACGTGATGAAGCCGGTGACGCTCAGTTTCGTGGTCCCCGGCATGACCGGGGAGTACGGCCTGCGTTCTCCGCTCAACCCCGGAGGCGGGATGCCCGTGGCCTGGCTCCCCCTCGCCGGGATCACCGGCACCGTGCTCGGCTCCTTCCTGTGGGGAAGCCTGGCCGACGCTATCGGGCGGCGGGCGTCGATCCTGTTCGCCGCCGTGGTGTTCGTGGCCACGTCGATCTGCGGCTCCATGCCCTCCTACGAATGGAACCTCTTCATGTGCTTCGTGATGGGCCTGGGCGTGGGCGGCATGCTCCCCATCACCTTCGCCCTCATGGCCGAGGTCATCCCCGCCCGACACCGGGGCTGGCTCATGGTCCTCGTCGGCGGGGACGTGGCCGGGGCCTACATCATCACCAGCTGGTTGGCGGCCGAGCTGACCCCGACCTACGGCTGGCGGATCCTCTGGCTCATCGGCCTGCCCACCGGGCTGGTGCTCCTCGTGCTCAACCGCTGGATCCCCGAATCCCCCCGGTTCCTCCTCCAGCGGGGCCGCCACGAGGAGGCGGCGGTGGTCATGGCCCGCTACCGCGCCACCGTGTCGACCGATGCCGACCGGCGGGAGGATCCGGTTCGGGCCAGAACGGCCGACGACCAGGTGGGCGGAGGCTGGCGCCAACTCCTGCAGGGACCGTTCTCGGGGATCACCCTGGTGGTCAGCCTCTTCGGGCTCGGCGTGGGGCTGGTCACCTTCGGCTTCCAGTTGTGGATCCCCTCCAACCTCCAGGAACTGGGCTTCGACCAGGTCACCTCGGCCACCATCCTGCGGGACTCGGCTCTGCTCGGGTTCCCCCTGACCTTCCTCATCGCCTGGCTCTACGGCTTCTGGAGCGCCAAGAAGACGATGATCCTCCTCGGCCTGGTCACCGCCGCCTCGCTGGCCGGTTTCGTGGTGCTGGGTGACGCCGTGGTCGACGATCGGGCCCGCCTCTACGCGCTGCTGGTGGTGCCCATCACCGGCATCAGCACCATCCTGGCCGTCCTCATCGCCTACGCCTCGGAGACCTACCCCACCCGGATCCGCTCCCGCGGGACCGGCCTGGCCGCCGGAGCCAGCAAGGTCGGGGGTGTCGCGGTCATCGCCGCGGTGGTGGCCGGGCTGGCACCGCCGTCGATCTCGGGCACGGCGCTCATCGGCGCCGTCCCCATCGCCGGCGGTGCGCTGGCCATGACGGTCTTCGGCATCGAGACCCGCCGCCGCCCTCTGGAGGACATCACCGTCGAGACCGTGGAGCGGGGCCGCCGCCCCCGGAGGAAGCCCCCTACAAGACCGCCCGAGCGACCGGAGTGAGCCCCAAGGTCGACACCCCGTCGCTAGAGTCGACCACTTGGGATCCGCGCCTATGGACACGTTCGCCCTACCGTCGGCCAAGCCGACACCGGGCCGGCACTTCCTCTCCGGCCTGGGCCTGGTGGCCCTGGCCGCCTCGGCCCTCGTCGGTGGCAACGCCTTTGCTTGGCGCGACCAGCTCATGGGCTCGGTAACGCCTGCCGCGCGTCCCGCCGCCGTCAGCCGGGGGGCCGAAGGCCCGGCGGCGGTGCCGGCCCCGACCGAACCGGCGGAGACGGTGTTGAGCTCCCAGCCCTGGTGGCAGGGTGTGGCCGTGCTGGAGGGTGTGGGGCCGGCGTCCAGCGAACCCTTCACCGTCGCCGACGGCGCCATCCAGTGGCGGGTCAGCGCCACCTGTGAGGGCGGTTCCGTGACCGTGCGCAGCCCGTCCGGAGACGAGCCGCTGATCCAGGGGACCTGCGGGGCGACCGACGTCGGCTACGGGACCGATCCGGGTCCCATGGCCCTCCAGGTCGAGGCCGATGGGGCGTGGCAGGTCCGGGTGGAGCAGCAGGTCGACGTCCCCCTGGTCGAGGCCCCGACGCCGGCCATGACCGCGCCCGACACCGTGGTGGCGGCCACCGGCGACTTCTACCGCATCGACCAGGCCGAGACCGGCTCGGTGACCGTCTACCGCTTGGCCGACGGTTCCCACGCGCTGCGCCTCGACGACTTCTACGTGACGCCCAACATCGACCTGGAGATCCGTCTGAGCCCGCTGGAGGCGCCCGGCACGACCGAGGCCTTTCTGGCCGACCCCTCCGTGGAGGTGGCGCCACTGGACGTGACCGCCGGCTCGATGAACTTCGCCGTGCCCCCCGAGGTCGACCCGTCGGAGTACCGCTCGGTGGTCATCTGGTGCCCGTTGATCGACAGCGCCTACGCAGCCGCGTCGCTGGTGGCCGCCGCCTGATGGCCGCCCCGGCCGTACTGGCCCCGTCGCCCCGTGGCCAGACCGAAATCGTGCTCCGAGGCCAACGGATCCCGGTGGTTTTGCCCAGCCGCAGCGACCCCCGGCTCCGCTTGTCGGCCGTCATCCTGACGCTGCACCTGCTGGGCCAGACCGTGCTCGGCTTCAAGGTCTCCATCGCCCAGATCCTGGTGTCCATCGGGGTGGGCGCGCTGCTGGAGCTGGCCGTGACCTACCGGCGCCAGCACCAGCTGGTCTGGCCGGCCAGTGGCATCCTGACCGGCAGTGGGGTGGCCTTCATCCTCCGGGCGTCGGGAACCGACAACGGCGATTGGTGGAGCCTCAACGGGATCGGCTTCTTCGTGGTGGCGGTGGTGCTCTCGCTGCTCTCCAAGTACCTGATCAGGCCGGGTGGTCGACACCTGTTCAACCCGTCCAACGCCGGGTTGGTGTGGGCCCTGCTGGTGATCGGCCCCAGCCAGGTCTTCCCCCAGTACCTCTGGTGGGGCCCCAACGACCTGGGGGTGGCCGCCGCCTACGCCGTCATCCTCCTCGGAGGCATCTGGATCCTGCCCAAGGTACGCATGGCGCCCATGGCCCTGTCGTTCCTCGCCACCTTCGGCCTGCTCATCGGCATCCTGGCCGCCAGCGGGCAGGAGTTCGTCGCCATCTGGCACGACGGACCGGTCGCGGGGCTGTCGTACTGGACGACCATCGCCGCCTCGCCGGAAGTGCTGGTCTTCGTGTTCTTCATGATCTCCGACCCCCAGACCGCGCCCCGCCATCCCCTCGGTCGGGTGATCTACGGGGCCACCACGGCCGCAGTGGCCGCCGCCCTCATCTCCTTCCAACCCACCGAGTTCGGGATCAAGCTGGCCATCCTGTCGAGCCTCATCGTGGTCTGCGCGCTGGTGCCGGTCATCGAGCACGTCAGCCGTGGCCTGGCCCGACGAGGGCCCGAGCCCGGTGACGGCGAACCGGGCGTGGTTGCTGCCGCGCCGTTGGTCCCCCCGGGCCTGGCCAGGCGGGTCACCACCGCCCTGGGCCGACCGGCCGTGGCGGCCGCTGTCATCGTCGCCGTGGCCGCCCCGGTGAACACCGCCGTGCTGGCCGGCAACGACCAGGTGATGCTGATCGAACGGGGCCTCACTGGGGAAGCCAACGCCCAGTAGCCCGGCAGTCGCCCCGGTCCCCGGCGCACCAAGGGCGCGGCACGGTCGGCGCTGAGCGGACCTCATCCACGCGGCGAGCTTCTCAGTCTCGACATCGCAGCCGTTTGTTGTCCACCCCGGCATCGGTCACGGCGACCCGGCCGGGGTTCCCGGCGGAGAACCGGACATCTCGGTGGCCGCCTCCACCGCCCGGGCCGCGTCCAGGACCGCCTCGCCGTAGCGCCGGCCCGGGGTCAGGGTGGTGCGCTCGATGGGTCCCGACACCCCGATCGCCGCCAGCACGACGCCGCCGGGGCCGAGCACCGGGGCGCTGACCGACGCCACTCCCTGCTCGCGCTCCCCCACGCTCTCGGCCCATCCTCGGGCCAGGGCGCCCGCCTCCCCCCGCAGGACCTTGCCGGCGGAGCCCCGGTCGAGGGGGAGCGACGCCCCCACCCGCACGATGGTGCGCAACCCGTGGAGGGATTCCAGCGACGCCACGCACACCCGGGTGTCCCCCTCGCGCACGTAGAGCTGGGCGCTCTCACCCGTGTGGTCCCGGAGGGCCTCCAGGGCGGGCCGGGCCATGTCGACCAGGGGGAGGGCGTCGCTGGCCGCCCGGCCCAGGGCGACCAGCCGCAGGCCCAGGGCGAAGCGCCCGTCGTGGTGGCGCCGGACCAGCCCGTGGCGCTCGAGGGCCACGGCCAGGCGGTGGGCGGTGGGTCGGGCCAACCCGGTGGCGGCCACCAACTCGCTCAACGACAACGGGCCGGCCTCGAGCGCGGCCAGCACGCGGGCGCTCTTGTCGAGCACGCCTACACCGCTTACACTCACGTCCACTACCAGAGACTAGCGTCTCAGAGAGTGAGATCCCTTGACTGATCAGCCCCGCACCCTCAGCGACAAGGTCTGGGACCGCCACGTGGTTCGCACCGCTCCCGGCGAGCCCGACCTGCTCTACGTGGACCTCCACCTGGTGCACGAGGTCACGTCGCCCCAGGCCTTCGAGAGCCTCCGCCTGGCGGGCCGGGCGCTACGCCGGCCCGATCTCACCGTGGCCACCATGGATCACAACGTGCCCACCACCGGCCTGGACCGGCCGGTGGCCGACCCGGTCTCGGCCACCCAGATGGCCACGCTGGCCCGCAACTGCGAGGAGTTCGGTGTCCGCCTCCACGCCATGGGCCAGCCCGGCCAGGGCATCGTCCACATCATCGGGCCCGAACAGGGCCTCACCCAGCCGGGGATGACCATCGTCTGCGGTGACAGTCACACCTCCACCCACGGGGCCCTCGGGGCCCTGGCCTTCGGCATCGGGACGACCGAGATCGAACATGTGCTGGCCACCCAGACGGTGCCCCAGTCCCGGCCGGGCACCATGGCCGTCAGCGTCGAGGGCGAGCTGGCGGCCGGCGTGACGGCCAAGGACGTCATCCTCGCCGTCATCGGCCGCATCGGCACCGCCGGCGGCGTGGGCTCGGTGGTGGAGTACCGGGGCTCGGCCATCCGCTCGCTCTCGGTCGAGGGACGGATGACCGTGTGCAACATGTCGATCGAGGCCGGTGCCCGGGCCGGCATGGTGGCGCCCGACGAAACCACCTTCGACTACCTCGAGGGCCGGCTCCACGCCCCCAAGGGGGCAGCATGGGAGGCGGCGCTGGAGGACTGGCGCACGCTGGTCACCGACGAGGGTGCCGTCTTCGACAAGGAGGTGGTGCTCGACGCCGCTGCCCTGCGACCGCACGTGTCGTGGGGCACCAACCCCGGCCAGGTCGTCCCCATCGACGACGTGGTGCCCGACCCCGAGCGCCTTCCCGACCCGGGCCAGCGCGACGCCGCCCGGCGGGCCCTGGCCTACATGGACCTGATCGCCGGTACCCCGATGCGAGACGTCGCCGTCGACACCGTCTTCGTGGGCTCGTGCACCAACAGCCGCATCGAGGACCTGCGGGCGGCGGCGACGGTGTTGGAGGGCCGGCGGGTGGCGCCGGGCATGCGGGCCCTGGTGGTACCCGGCTCGTTCCGGGTCAAGGCCCAGGCCGAGACCGAGGGGCTCGACCGGATCTTCACCGAGGCGGGATTCGAGTGGCGCGGGGCCGGGTGCTCGATGTGCCTGGCCATGAACCCCGACAAGCTGAGCGCAGGCGAACGCTGCGCCTCCACCTCCAACCGCAACTTCGAGGGCCGCCAGGGCAAGGGGGGACGCACGCACCTGGTGTCACCGGCCGTGGCCGCGGCCACGGCGGTGGCGGGCCACTTCGCCACCCCGGCCGACCTCGAGGCGGTGACCTGATGGAGCCCCGGCGCATCGTCACGGGCACGGCCCTGCCCCTCGACCGCAGCGACGTCGACACCGACCAGATCATCCCCGCGGTGTGGCTCAAGCGGGTGGAACGCACCGGCTTCGGTGCCGGGTTGTTCGCCGCCTGGCGCGACGACCCCGGCTTCGTGTTGAACCAGCCTCACCACCGGGGGGCCAAGATCCTGGTGGCGGGAACCAACTTCGGCACCGGGTCGTCGCGTGAACACGCGGTGTGGGCCCTGGAGGACTACGGCTTCGAAGCGGTCGTCTCCCCCCGCTTCGCCGACATCTTCCGTTCCAACTGCACCAAGGTGGGCCTGGTCCCGGTCCAAGTCGACGACCTCACCGGCGCCACCCTGCTGCAGGCGGTGGCGGCCGACCCCACGCTGGTGGTCACCGTGGATGTGGCCGCCCGCACGCTGTCGGCCCCGGCCGTGGGAATCGACGTCGGCTTCCCGCTCGACGACTTCACCCGCCACCGGCTCCTCGAAGGCCTCGACGACATCGATCTCACCCTCGGCCACGCCGATGCCATCGACGCCTATGAGCGCCGCCGGCCGTCCTGGCTGCCCACCACGGCGCCAGCCTGATCCCCGTCCCCGGCCTTCCGGCGTCACCGGAACGCCGTGAGCGGAGGCCCGGCCTCGGCCCACTAGGGGCTTGGCCTCACTTGCGGCTGGGCCGTTGGCGGGTGTGGTGCCGATCGCTCTACTGGTGCCCATGAGCCCAGCCAGCATGATCGTGGCCAGCCAATCGACAGCGACGGCGGTGCCCGGGCCGCGACAACGACCCCAACGGGCCCGCCGATGGAGCGCAGCCGAACGGGCGGCGCTGGTGGTGGCGGCCCTGGCCACGACCGGCTTCGGCGCCTACGGCGTCGCGACCGCGGCGCCGAGCACCACTGCCTACGTGTTCATCGTGGCGGCGGTGGCTGGGGTCGTGGTCGGGTTGCGGCGGAGTCCGCTGCCGGCGCCCCTCGCCACGGCCCTGGCCGCGCTGGCCGTGGCCCACCTGGCCGGTGGACTGATCAGGGTGGGCGACGGGGTCCTCTACAACGCGTCCCTGGGTTCGGAGGTGTTCCAGTACGACCATCTGGTGCACTCGAGCGCGGTGTTGGTGGGGACGTTGGTGGTGTGGACGCTGTTCGCCCGGCCCGATCTCGGGCGGGGACGGCCGGTCTCGACGGTGGTGTGGACGCTGGCCGGCCTCGGCCTCGGCGCCGTGAACGAGACGGTGGAGTACCTGACCACCCTCGTCAACCAGGGAAGCCAGGTGGGCGGCTACGTCAACACCGGGTGGGACCTGGTCTCCAACGTGGTGGGCGCCGTCGTGGCCGGCCTGCTCATCGCCGGGACGGCACGCCGCCAGGAGCGAGACCGCCATCCGGACCCGGCGTGAACCGGCGTCGATCCCGCCGGGCGGGGCTCAGCTGTGCCCTGGCCAGCGGAGCGGCCCTGGCCGTGGCGGTCGTGGTGCTGGGCCTGTTCACGCCCGGCTACCGGCCTTGGGCCCACACCATCAGTCGTCTCGCTTCACCGGGCCAGCCCCACGCCCTGGCCGCCCGGGCCGCTCTGGTGGCCTACGGGCTCCTGGTGGTCGCCGGCGCCGGCCCACTCGGTGACCGGGCGCCGGGGCGACGACGGCTCCTCGCCACCCTCGTCGGGCTCTACGGGGCCACGGCCGTGATCGCCGGCCTGGCGCCCAAGGACCTCCCGGGGACGCCGCCCACCCTGGCCAGCGCGATCCACGTCGGCGCCACCATGGTCGGTGGTGTCGCCGTTACCGGCGCCATGCTGGTGGTCGTCCACCGGGCTCGTCGACGGGTCGACCGCCACGCCGCTACCGCTGCCGTCGTACTGACCGTTGTCGGCGCCGTCGTGTTCCGGTTCAGCTGGGGCTCGGACATCTACGGCCTGGTCGAGCGGGTGCTCGTGGCCGTGGCCGGCGCGTGGGTCATGTCCCTGGCCTGGCGGACCCTCGTCTCAGACCGAGGCCTGGCGGCGCTCGACCTCCGCCGACGGGTTCAGACGGGCCTGGTCGGCGGCGCTGGTGCCGGCGATCCAACCAGCGCCGCTGCTGACCGAAACCGAGCACTTCGTGGTGGAGGGGAAGGCCTCGTCCAAGGCGTGGTCGACCGCCCGGTCCCGCGCCGCCAGCACGGGCAAGAGGGCGTCGCCGTGGGCGTCGGCACCGGCGGCTTCGGCGGCGGCGGTGCTCTCCTGCAGGCGCTGGCCGATGCGCGTGGCGTAGGCCACGTAGAACGACTTGCGGAACGAGCGGGTGGAGGACCGTCCCCAGCGGTCGAGCTGGGGCCCGGCGCTGGCCACGGCCCGGGTGGCCTGAACCAGCAGCGAGGTGTAGAGCAGTTCGACACCTTCGAGCTCGGCCTCGTGACCGAAGACGGTGGAGAAGCCCAGAGATCCGCTCCAGACCGTCCGGCACCGGTTGGCCCCGGCCACGGCGTCGAGGAGCAGGGATTTGGCCTGGGCGTAGGGGTCGTCGGTGGGGATGCGGCGGCCTCCCGGTCCCCCGGACCGAGCGTGCGCACCCTCGACCATGGCCCGGTCGACGGCATGGCGCGCCATCAGCTCCTGGGCCTTGGCCGTGAACGCCTCGGCCTCCCCGACGAAGGTGGTCGATTCGGCCTTGGCCAGCAGGGCCCGCACCCGCTCGAGCACCCGACCGTCAACCTCACGCCCGCTGCCTGTGGCACCGTTGGCGCTGGCCTCGCCCGGGAGCGGGCCCAACAGGGGCAGGGTGGGGAGCGTCAACAGCACCGACAGCACCTCGATCCGCCGCCTGAGGTTGGCCGACCCGGGGGCGGGGGCGCCCGTGGCCGCCGGCGACACGTCGTCGAAGGGCACGGCGCCTGACCGCTCCTCGGCCGGAGAGCCCCAGGGGTCGGCGCCGATGGCCCGCAGCTGCGCCTGCCATGAGGCAGAGACCGTGGCCGCGGCGTAGCGCCGGTGCTGGTGGGCGATGGCCTCCGCCGCGGCGGCGGCGTGGTCGCCCCCATGCTGGCGCCGGACCATGCGCTCGACGTCGGCCGGCTGCCACCCTTGGCGCCACACCTCCTCGATCACCCGGTCGAGGAGGACCTCGAGCACCTGCGCCGTGGCCGTAACCTTGCCGCCGCCGCCGCCGCTGCTGCTGCTGCTGCCAAGAGCCGCTCCGCCGCCCTCCCCGTCGGTGGCGCCAACGCCCAGGGCAGCGAGCTGCTCGGTGTAGCCGGCCTGGTCCCCGGACTGCAGCGCCGTCGCTGCCGCCAGCAGGGCCATCTCGACGACGATCTCCCCAGGGCGACCGTTCCAGTCTCCACGCGAGAAGTCCCGCCCGCCTCCTGGCCCGCCACGCCAGGCGTTGTCCGACCACGGTGACCCAGACGGTCGACCCGGCTCCGACGGTCGACTCGGCCCCGACGGCTGACCGGTCTCCCTCCGGCGCTGCTTGACCCTCCGTCGTTCACGGTTTCGCTTGCCCATGGGGCCATCCTTGCCCGGGGGTGAGACAACAACGCGGACCACGCCCTCCCTGCGGGACCGGACTGGCCGGCTCAGCTCTCGACCACGGGGTCGGGCCAGAGGTTGGTGACGGTCAGGGGGTCACCTCGGGTTGGCGGACCTGGTCCTGGCGCCGGCGCACCCGCACCACCTTGTTGACGGCGCTGAGGAAGGCTCGGGCCGACGCCTCCACCACGTCGGTCGACAGACCCCGCCCCGACACCTTGATGCCCCCGGAGTCGAACTGGACGATCACATCGCCCAAGGCATCCACCCCCTCGGTGACCGACGAGACGTTGAAGTCGGTGAGGGCGCCGTCGATGCCGGTGGCGCTCTTGATGGCTTTGCAGGCCGCATCGATCATGCCGTCGCCCTCGGCGCTGGCCTCGATCTTGGCGCCATCGCACACGAGCACCACGGCCGCCATCGGGGTGCCCACCGTTCCACCCCGCACGTCCAACGACTCGAGCTCGAAGCCGTCGTCGACCTTGCCGCCCAGCTCCTCGGCCACGATGGCCTCGAGGTCGGCGTCGGTGAGGGTGACCTTGCGGTCGGCCAGCTCCTTGAAGCGCTGGAATGCGGCGTTGAGGGCGTCGCCCTGGATCCGCAGGCCCATGCGCTCGAGCGTCTCGGCGAAGGCGTGGCGTCCCGAGTGCTTGCCCAGCACGATCTGGCGCCCGGTCTGGCCCACGGCCGCGGCGTCGATGATCTCGTAGGTGCCACTGTCGGCCAACACGCCGTGCTGGTGGATGCCCGACTCATGGGCAAAGGCGTTGCGCCCCACCACAGCCTTGTTGTACTGGACGGGGTAACCCGTGAGCCGGGCCACGAGGCGACTGGCGCGGGCCAACTCCTCGGTGTTGATCCCCACCTCGATGCCGGGGAACTGGTCAGGGCGGATGCGCAGGGCCATGACCACCTCTTCGAGGGCGGCGTTGCCGGCCCGCTCCCCCAGGCCGTTGACACAGACCTCCACCTGGCGGGCCCCGGCCTGGATGCCGGCCAGCGAGTTGGCGGTGGCCAGGCCCAGGTCGTTGTGGCAGTGGGTGGAGGTGATGTAGTCGCCCTTGACCTCCCGGCGCACGTACTGGATGAGCGCGCCGAAGTCCCACGGGATGCCGTAGCCCACCGTGTCGGGGATGTTCAACGTGGTGGCCCCCGAGTCCACGGCGGCCTGGAGCACCTCGATCATGAAGTCGAGGGGGGTGCGGGTGGCGTCCTGGGGGCTGAACTCGACGTCGTCGGTGTGCTCCCGGGCCCGGCTCACGCCGGACCGGGTCTCGGCCAGGACCTGGACCTCGTCCATCTTCAGCATGTGCTCCATGTGGCTGGGGCTGGTGGAGATGAACACGTGGATCCGGGCTCGCTCGGCCGGGCTCACCGCCTCCCAGCAGCGGTCGACGTCACCCAGGTGGGTTCGGGACAGGCCGCAGATCACCGGACCCTCGATCGAACGGGCGATGACCTGCACGGCCTCGAAGTCGCCATGACTGGCGACCGGGAACCCGGCCTCGAGCACGTCGACACCGAGCCGGGCCAGCTGCTCGGCGATCTCCAACTTCTCGGCCGCGTCGAGCGAGATGCCCGGCGACTGCTCGCCGTCGCGGAGGGTGGTGTCGAAGATCGTGACCCGATCGGCCATGTCGGTCCCTTTCTGGAGAGACGTCTGGGGAAAAGAAAACCTCCTGGCCGACTGGCACAGGAGGTCGTGGCGAGCACCGTGGTGGTGCCCGCCTCAGGTAAGCAGGAGGATGCAGGAACGAAGCTGGCGCATCATCAGCGACAAGCGAACCACCGAACCATGGCCGTCGTCAACCCCCTTCTCCGCCCCGCCCCGTTCGCCGGCGCCTCCCCGCGGCCGCCCCGGTGCCCCTCCAGCCCGCCTCTTCCCCTCGATGAGAGGAGGTGGAGACCATCTCCGGCGGCGGACCGGCGCAGAAGCCGGCGTTCGACCTCGCCGCCGGCGGCATCCACTAGCGGGCCGACGACGAGACGGGCCTGATGGTGGGACGCCGGGTCGGGGACCTGGTGGTCGAGCGGGCCCGGGCCGACGATGCCGTACCGACCGGATGAAGCGAAGCAGGCACCAACGGAGGGATAGCCTCACCGCGATGATTCGTCGCCTGTTCCGGTTCGCCCTCAAGCTCGCCCTGACGGCCGGGGTGGGGATGGTGGTGTCCAAGGTGCTCGGCCGCCGCCGGTCGACCGCCTCCGACCGTGCCGCGACCGGCGAGCCCTGGCCCCCGATCCCGCCCCTGGCCGAGGACCCTCCCCCCGCCCCTGTCGCTACGCCGAGCCCGGCCGAGGACGACGGCGTGGCGTCCACTGCCGTCCCTGATGACGCCAGGCTTTGGGTGGAGCCCGACGCCCAGGGCGGGTGTGCCCCCTCACACCCGGTCAAAGCCAAGATGAGCAGTGGCGTCTTCCATCTGCCGGGCATGGCCAACTACGAGCGCACCAACGCAGACCGCTGCTACACCGACGCCGCGGCGGCCGAGGCCGACGGGCTGCGCCAGGCCAAGCGGTAGGGAGTCGGGCCGTGCGCGTCGTCGTCGACTTCGACCGTTGCATCGCCAGCGGCTCCTGCACCCGGGCCGCCCCCGAAGTGTTCGAGCTGCGCGACGACGGCTTCCTCTACGTGCTGCAAGAGGAACCGGCTGAAGCGTTGCGGTCAGCGGTGGAAGAGGCGGCCGACCTCTGCCCCACCGCCGCCATCACCATCGAGGGCTGATCCCGGCCTTCGGCGGAGGTCTCAGCCCCTGCGGTAGCGGCGGGTGGTCATTGGTGCGAACACCGCGGTCAGAGCCACCGCCACCGCCAGGACGACGGCGATGTCGCCGCCCTCGGCGTTGCCCTCCATCAACCCTCGCGAGGCGGTGGCCAGGATGGAGATCGGGTTGACGCGGACGAAGGCCTCGAGCGCCGAGGGCAACGTCTCCGGGTCGACGAACACGTTGGAGAGGAACGTCAGCGGAAAGATCCCCATGAAACCGGCGTTCATCACCGCGTTCGGCGAGCGCAACACCAACCCGAGCGTCGTGAACACCCAAGAGAGGCCGAAGGCGAAGACGACCACCAGGGCCAGCGCGGCCAGGACGCCGACGACCCCGGCGTCGGGGCGATAGCCGAGCACCACCCCGAGCAGGATGATCACGGTGCCGGAGATCAGGTAGCGCACGCTGTCGCCGAGAAGTGAGCCCAAGAGGGGCGCCGGTCGCCAGATGGGCAATGACCGGAAGCGATCGACCACCCCCTTGGTCAGGTCGGTGTTGAGGGCGACACCCGAGTACACGGTGGTGAACAGCACCGACATCACCAGGATGCCGGGGAGGATGTAGTCCAGGTACTCGCCCGTCGACCCGGCGATGGCCCCACCAAAGAGGTAGGTGAACATGAGCACGAACATGACCGGGGTGATGGTCACGTCGAGCAGCTGCTCGGGCACGTGCTTGACCTTGAGCATCCCCCGCCAGCCGAAGGTGAGCGCAGCCGACAGCGGGCCCGGGGCCGGCGGGCGGGAGGTCGAGGAGATGGCCCGGCGGACCGCCGCCTCGTCGGCGGGGGTGAAGCTCCCCTGCATCGTCGGGCTGGCGCTCATACGACCTCCTCCTCCTCGACGGCAGCGGTCGGCTCCCCTGGCCCGGCCTCCGCCGGGTGACCGGTCAGAGCCAGGAAGACCTCGTCGAGGCTGGGCTGGCCCAGGGCGAAATCGGCGATGCGAACGCCGGAGCGGGCCAGCACCGCGATCGCCTCGGCACCCCGGTCGGCCTCGGCACAGGAGACCGACAGGGCGGCGGGGTCCGCTGGCAGGGTGACAGTCCCCAGCTCCCGGGCCAGCACCTGCTCGGCGGCCGTGCGCTGGCCGGGGTCGAGCAGGCGCACGTGGAGGGCACCGGTGCCCACCGAGGCCTTCAGTTGGCCGGGCGTGCCCTCGGCGATCACCCTGCCGTCGTCGATGACGGCGATCCCGTCGGCCAATTGGTCGGCCTCCTCCAGGTACTGGGTGCAGAGCAGGATGGTGGTCCCTTCGGCCACCAGCGCCCGGATGATGTCCCAGACCTGGTTGCGGGAGCGAGGGTCGAGGCCGGTCGTCGGTTCGTCGAGGAACATGAGCTCCGGGGTGACCACGATGCTGGCGGCGATGTCGAGCCTGCGCCGCATCCCGCCCGAGTACTGCTTGACCAGACGACCGGCCGCTTCCGCCAGCCCGAAGGCCTCCAACAGCTCCGTGGCCCGCGCCTTGGCCGCCGGACGCCCCAGCCCGAGCAGGCGACCGAGCAGGATCAGGTTCTCCCGACCCGTCAGGTCCTCGTCGACCGATGCCAACTGGCCGGTGAGGCTGACCAGGGCCCGTACCGCGTGGGCCTCCTGAACGATGTCGTGGCCGAGCACCCGGGCGGTTCCGGCGTCCGGCCGGATCAAGGTGGCCAACATGCGGATGGTCGTGGTCTTGCCCGCGCCGTTGGGGCCGAGGACGCCGTAGACCGAACCACGGCGCACCGCCAGGTCGACGCCGTCCACGGCACGGGTCTGGTCGAAGGACTTGACCAGACCGGTGGCCTCGATGGCAAGGGACGACGTCGTGGTCATCAGGCTCCTCGGGTGTCGGGTTGGTTCGGCGGTCCGGTCACCAGCTCAGACGAAGGGAAGCTCCGAGACTCATCGGTGGACGGGCCACCTTCCCGGCGCCTGCGCTCAACCTACTTCTTCAAGTTCAGCTGAAGGCAGGGCGTTTTTGACGAGTCCTGGCCGAGGCCGGGGCCGGGGGCGTTGGGAACGAGGCGCCTTCTTCTTCTTCTGGCCGTGGATGCGCGGCGGTCATCGGCGCGGCGTCACTGCCAGAAACCGGCCTCCGCCTTCCCCCGCGTCAGCCCTCGCAGCCCAGCCCGTCGTCGTCGCTGCCGTCGAAGCGGTGGGGATCAGGCGGGAGCACCCGGAAGCGCCGCTGGTCGATGTTGCCGCAGTCGAGGTCAGGTGGCGCCGGGGGGATGCACACGTCGGGGTACGAGGCGTCACACGGCCCGGCCCTGCTCGGCTCGGCGGGCGGGTTGGCGGTGGCGGACCCTGACTGGGCGGGTGGTTCCTCGGCCGGCCCCTCCTCACAGGCCGACCACAGGCCCCGGCCGTCCTCCCGGGCCGATCGGGCCAGCCGGATGAGCTCCTCCGCGTGGGCCACGTTGGGCGGGAAGGCGGCCACTTGGGCGTAGCCCTCGGCCACCAGGGCGGCGTTGACGAACAGCCCGTCCCCCTCGCGGTAGACGTAGGCCAACGTGCGGCCGAAGCGGTCGAAGCGCTCGACGTCATAGACCAGGCGGACCGGCGTTCGCGAACCCAACAATGACATCGTGTGGGCCGACGCCTCTACGCCGAAGCACTGCACGGCCTTGCGAGGGTCCTTGGTCTCGGGCGTGTCGACGCCGATGAGGCGCACCCGGATCCCCCCGGCGACGACGATGGTGTCCCCGTCGACCACGTCCTCCACGACCGTGGCTTCGCCGTCGGGCAGCTCCCCGACGGCCGCATCGTGGCCCGCCGGTGCCGGCGGCACCGTCGTCGGGGAGGGTGGCTCCGCCATGGGCTCCGGCGGCGGCGGTTCGGTGACCGGGACGGTGAGGCCGACCCCGTCGGTGGTCGGACCGGTCGTCCTCAGCGGTACCTCGCCGGAGCAGGCGGTGACACCCAATCCGGCGGTGACGACCAGCCCGAGGACCCTGGGAGCCCGCACGCCTGCCGATCGGCGCGAGAGGGCTCGGGCTGGCGCGGTGGTCACCCCAGGGCGTGGACCGAGAAGATCCCGGGCGCTTCCCGCAGCCGGGCCACCAGCTCGACCGGCGCCGGCTGGTCGGTGGCCAGGGTCATCAGCGCCGCCTCGCCTTCGGGCGAGCGACCCACGTGGATGTCGGAGATGTTGATCCCGGCGTCGCCCAGTGCGGTGGTGACCATCCCGATCATGCCGGGCCGGTCGTCGTTGCGCAGCACCAGCATGTGGTCGGCCGGCGGGACCTCCACGGTGTGGTCGTCGAGCATGACGATGCGAGGCTCGCCCCGCAACCCGGCCAAGGTGCCCCCGATGGCATGGTGGCCGCCCCGCAGGGTGATGAGGTTGACGTAGTCCTGCACCGACGACGTGGTGGTCTCGCGCACCTGGACCCCTCGTTCCTCGGCCAGTTGGGGCGCATTCACGTAGGAGACGGGCTCGTGCACCACGCCGCTGAAGACCCCTTTCAGCACCGACAAGGTCAGGATGCGGGTGTCGTAGTCGGCCAGCTGACCCTGATAGGTGACTTCCAGGACCTGGGGCACCCCTTCGTTGAGGCGGGCGAACAGCATCCCCAACCGTTCGGCCAGAGGCAGGAAGGGTCGCACCGTCTCCGATGCCTCGCTGGCGCTCACGTTGACGGCGAAGGGCACGAACTCCCCGGCCAGGGCCAGGGTGACCTGCTCGGCGATGGTCACGCCGGCCTTGTCCTGGGCCTCGGTCGTGCTGGCCCCGAGATGGGGGGTGACGACCACCGAGTCCATCTCGAACAGAGGGGATTCGGTGGTGGGCTCGGCCGCGAACACGTCGAGGGCGGCACCACCCACGATGCCCTCTCCGATGGCCCAGGCCAGTGCGTCCTCGTCGACGATCCCACCGCGGGCGGTATTGATCACCCGCAGGCCCGGCTTGGCCTGGGCCAGCCGGTCCTTGCCCAACAGCCCGATCGTCTCGGGCGTGCGGGCCACGTGGATGGTGACGAAGTCGGACCGGGCCAGGAGGTCGTCGAGGCTGACCAGCTCGAGGCCGAGCTGGCGGGCCCGCTCCTCCGAGACGTAGGGGTCATGGGCCAAAAGGCGCATGCCGAAGGCGGCGGCCCGCTGGGCCACCAGGGTCCCGATACGGCCCAGGCCGATCACCCCGAGGGACTTGCCATGCAACTCCACCCCCTCCCAGCGGGAGCGCTCCCACCGTCCGGCCTTGAGGGCGGCACTGGCCTGGGGGATGTTGCGGGCCTGGGCCAGCAGCAGGCCCAGGGCGTGCTCGGCGGCGGAGAGGATGTTCGACTGGGGAGCGTTGACGACCATGACCCCCCGCCGGGTGGCGGCGGCCACGTCGACGTTGTCCAGCCCGATGCCGGCCCGGCCCACCACCACCAGGTCGGCCCCGGCCTCGATGGCCTCGGCCGTCACGTCGGTGGCCGAGCGCACGATCAGGGCCGCAGCCCCGGGGATGACCTCCAAGAGCTGCTCGGCCGAGAGCCCGAGGCGCTCGTCGACATCGTGGCCGGCGTGGGCCAGTCCCTGCAGTCCGGCCTCGGCCAGCTTCTCGGTCACCAGCACTCGTGCCATGGCCCCCATGGTGGCGGCTGGACGGGTCGAGGGGCGAACCGGCCTGTTGGGCCTGGACGTCGCCCGGACCCGCCGCGAGTGAACGACGGCCGGGTGAGCTACCCGGCCAGGAGCTTGGCCAGGCGGGCCATGCCGTCCTCCAGGTCGTCGTCGCCGAGGGCGAAGGACAGCCGGCAGTAGCCCGGGCTGGCAAAGGCCTCGCCGGGAACGACGGCCACCTTGGCCTCCTCCAGCATCACCTCGGCCAGCTCCAGGGTGGTGCCGACGAGTCGTCCGCCGATCTCCCGCCCGAGGACCCCCTCGAAGGAAGGGAAGGCGTAGAACGCCCCCTCCGGTCGCAGGCAGGTCACCCCGGGAATACCGGCCAGCAGGTCGAACATCCGCCGCCGGCGGCGGTCGAAGGCCTCCCGCATGCGGACCACGTCGTCGAGGCTGCCACTGACCGCCGCCAGGGCGGCCCGCTGCGAGACGTTGGCCACGTTGGAGGTGGCGTGGGACTGCAGGCCGGCGGCGGCGGCCGACACGTCGGCCGGGGCGATCATCCACCCGACCCGCCACCCGGTCATGGCGTAGGTCTTGGCCACCCCGTTGACCACCACGCAACGGTCGGCCAGCTCGGGCACCAGCACCGGCATGGACGAGAAGCGGTGGTCGTCGTAGGTCAGATGCTCGTAGATCTCGTCGGTCAGCACCCAGATGCCCCGCTCGGCGGCCCAGCGGCCGATGGCCGCCACCTGCTCGGGGGAGTACACCGCCCCGCTGGGGTTCGAGGGGGACACGAACACCAGCACCTTGGTGCGCTCGGTGGTGGCCGCCTCGAGCTGGTCGACGCCGACCTTGAAGCCGCTGGCGGCATCGGTGGGGATCACCACCGCCTTGGCCCCGAACAGGGCGATGGGCTCGGGATAGGTGGTCCAGTACGGCGAGGGCAGGAGGACCTCGTCGCCGGGGTCGAGCAGGGTGGCGAAGGCGGTGTAGATGGCGTGCTTGCCCCCGTTGGTGACCAGCACCTGGGACGCCTCCACCTCCAGGCCCGAGTCCCTCCTCGTCTTGGCGGCGATGGCGCTTCGCAGCTCGGGCAGACCGGCAGCCGGCGTGTAGCGGTGGTTGCGGGGCTCGTGACAAGCAGCGGCCGCTGCCTCCACGACGTGGGCGGGACTGGGGAAGTCGGGTTCGCCGGCGGCGAAGACGATGACGTCCTCCCCCGCCGCCTTGAGGGCCTTGGCCCTGGCGTCCACGGCCAGGGTGGCGGAGGGGGTGATGGCGCCCACCCGTTCGGAGATGCGAGACATGTCCGCCATAGTGGCATGGTGACGACGACCAGCGTGCCCGACATCCGCATCCCCGCCGACCTGTTGCCGGCCGACGGTCGTTTCGGGGTCGGGACCGTCCAAGGTGCGTCCCGAGGCGGTCGGCGCGCTGGCTGCGGTGGGTGGTTCGTGGATGGGCACCAGCCACCGCCAGGCGCCGGTCAAGGCCGTGGTGGCCTCGGTGCGCCGGGGTGTGCACGACCTGCTCCGCCTCCCCGACGGCTACGAGGTGGTCC
This sequence comes from Acidimicrobiales bacterium, assembly GCA_030446545.1. Lineage (GTDB taxonomy): Bacteria > Actinomycetota > Acidimicrobiia > Acidimicrobiales > CADCSY01 > JADDRA01. The sequence continues at coordinate 255,264 of JAUJNB010000001.1, forward strand.
TGGGCAACGGAGGACCACGGTGTTCTGGGACGTCGCCATCTTCGGCCTCATCGAGGCCCGCAGCCAGCACCTGGCCTTCGGGGAGTTCTCCTCCAAGTTCGCCGCCGGCGTGGTCCGCCGCCCCCACCTGGAGGCGCCCATGGTGATCGAATCCCCGCCCGGCACCCATCCCCAGACCCGAGCGGAGGCCGGCATCGACCTGTACGCCCTGACGCAGAACGAGACGTCCACCGGCGTGGCCATGCCCCTGACCCGGCCGGCGGGCGTGGGTGGCGACGAGGCCCTGGTGGCCGTGGACGCCACGTCGGGCGCTGGCGCCATCGACTTCGACGCGACCGAGGTCGACGCCTACTACTTCGCCCCCAGAAGGTCCTGGGCGGCGACGGTGGGCTGTGGCTGGCCGCCTGCTCGCCGGCGTCGATCGAGCGCATCGGCCGCATGCGGCGTCCGGCCGGTGGTGCCCACCGTCGCTCGACCTGGGCATCGCCCTCGACAACAGCCGCCTGGACCAGACCTACAACACCCCGGCGCTGGCCACGATGTTCCTGCTCGACCAACAGCTCCGATGGCTCAACGGTCGCGGGGGCTGGCCTGGGCGAGCCAACGCTGCGGTCGATCCTCGGCGATCGGTCTACGGCTGGGCCGAGTCGAGCGCCTACGCCACGCCCTTCGTGGCCGAGGCCGCCCAGCGCAGCCCGGTGGTCGCCACCATCGACCTCGATGCCGCCACCGTCGACGCCGGCTACTGAGCAAGGTGCTGCGGGCCAACGGCGTCGTCGACACCGAGGCCTACCGCAAGCTGGGCCGCAACCAGGTGCGCATCGGGATGTTCCCGGCCGTCGAACCCGAGGACGTGGCCGCCCTGTGCGCCTGCATCGACCACGTGGTGGAGGCCCTGGCCTGAGCGCCCACGCCGCACGGCAGAGCCCAGGCCCTCGCCCGGCATCGGGCCAACCCTGCACCATCCGTGCGACCACGGCGATCAGGGGCTGCCCTGTGGTCGATGCCGACCCAGGGCGCGACCATGCTGGTCATGGAGGAGACCGAGACCACCGTGGTGATCGTCGACGACCACGACGGCTTCCGGCGCATGGCCCGACGCCTGCTGGAGTCGGAGGGGTACCAGGTGGTGGGCGAGGCCGCCGACGGCAGGAGCGCCCTGGCGACCATCGCCACCCTGCGGCCCCGGCTGGTCGTCCTCGACATCCAGCTCCCCGACATCGACGGGTTCGAGGTGGCCAGGTTGGTCAGCCGGGACCACCGCGAGACGGGCATCGTGCTGACGTCCAGCCGGTCGGCGACCGACTACGGCACCCGCATCGCCGACAGCCCGGCCCGGGGGTTCGTGGCCAAGGCCGACCTTTCGGGTCCGGCCCTGAGTGGTCTGTTGGGTGAGGACCGGTGAGGCGACGGCTCCCGGTCTGGTGGATCGTCCTCACCCTGGTGCCGGTGGCCGTGGTGGTGGTCGACGCCGTGGCCGACGACTACGAGGATCTGCTCGAGCGGGTCGTCGCCGTCGGCATCGGGGTGCTGTTCGTGGCCGCCGGGCTGGTCGCCTGGACCAAGCGGCCGGGCAGCGTCATCGCCCGACTGATCGCCTACGCCGGGTTGGCCTGGCTGTGGGCCGGGGTGCTGACCGGGAGCACCAACGCCGTGGTGTTCACCGCCGGGCTGTTCGTGGGTAGCCTCACCGCCGGCCTGCTGGCCCACCTGGCGGTGGCCTACCCGAGTGGGCGCCTCACGTCGCCCTCCGAGCGGGCTGTTGTGGTGGCGGCCTACGCCGCCGCTGTGGCCTTCGTCACCGTCGACCGACCCGATCCGGGCTACCCGCCGAACCTGGTCCAGCTGAGCGCCGAGCGGGGGGTGGGCCGGGCGGTCGAGATCGCCATCTTGGTCCTCACCCTGCCGGTCATCGCCGCCTTCGTGGCCACCCTGGTCGGCCACTGGCGGGGGGCGGGCTCCGCGGGCCGTCGGACCCTGGCCCCGATCGTGCCCGGTGCCTGCCTGGTGGCGGTCCTGTCGGGCGTGTCGATCCTCGAGCAGCTGGGTCTGTTCAGCTTCGACTCCCGCTGGGGGGTGGTGCAGCTCGGGCTCCTGGTGGCCGTTCCCCTGGTGTTCCTGGCCAGCGTCCTGCGCAGTTACCTCGACCGGGCCGGCGTGGGCGGCCTGGTGGTCGAGCTGGGCGACACCGGGCCCCGAGGCCAACTGCGACCGGCGCTGGCCCGGGCCCTGCGTGACCCCAGCGTCGAGGTGGCCTACTGGCTGGCCGACAGGGCCGGCTACGTGGACTCCGAGGGGCGCCCTCTGGAGCTCCCCGCCGGTGGCAGCCGCCGCTCGGTGACCGTCATAGAGCGCGGGGGCGAGCGGGTGGGGGCCCTGGTCCACGACGCCATCCTGGGCGAGGAGCCGGCGCTGGTCGAGGCGGCTGCCGCCGCCGTGGGCATGGCCATGGAGAACGAGCGCCTCCACGCCGAGGTGCTGGCCCGCCTGGAGGAGGTACGGGCCTCGCGGGCACGCATCGTGGAGGCCGGCGACGCCGAGCGGCGGCGGGTGGAGCGCAACCTCCACGACGGCGCCCAACAGCGCCTGGTGGGCCTGTCGCTGGCGCTCGCCATGGCCCGCCAGCGCCTGCCCCCCGAGCCCGGTGGCGGTGACGGCGTCGACACACTCCTGGCCGAGGCCTCCGAGGAGCTGGCCCTGGCCCTGCGGGAGCTGCGGGAGCTGGCCCGGGGCATCCATCCCGCCATCCTCAGCGAGGTGGGGTTGCGGGGAGCGGTGGAGTCGCTGGCCGAGCGGGCGCCGGTACCCGTGTCGGTGCGGGCCGAGGTCGAGGCCGAGGGTCGCCTCCCCCCGGCGGTGGAGGTGGCCGCCTACTTCGTGATCTCGGAGTCGCTGGCCAACGTGGCCAAGTACGCCCGGGCCACCTCGGTCACCGTCACCGTCACCCGCCGTGACGGCCGGCTGCGGGTCGAGGTGGCCGACGACGGCGTGGGCGGTGCGTGCGGGCACGCCGGCTCGGGCCTCGAAGGCCTGGGCGACCGGGTGGCGGCCCTCGACGGGACGCTGGAGGTCGACAGTCCTCCAGGAGGCGGCACCCGGGTGACGGCGGAGGTCCCGTGCGGGTGATCCTGGCCGACGACGCCCCGCTGGTGCGGACCGGGATCGCCCGGCTCCTGGAAGACGCCGGGTTCGAGGTGGTGGCCCAGCTCGACGCGACCCCTTCCATCTCCAGGCTCTTGATCAGGGCTTGGGCTCCGGTCAGCTTCATGGCGCTCCTGGCTTTCGATCGTGGGACGGGCGGAAAACTGGAACGACCTCCCGGAGGGGAGGTCGTGGCGCACGCGGAGGAGGTCGGCGCGCGCTAGGTGATGGCTACGAGGAGGTGGGAGGCGGCGGACATCGGAGGCCAGTCTGTCATCGATCGTCGCCCTTCGCAACCGGTCGCTGGTCGTCGGCCAGGAGCGCCTCCGACGTCCGTCGGAGGGCGGCGAGCTGGCCGGTGTCGAGCCGGGCGGTGAAGTGCCGTTCGATGCCGCGCAGGTAGGCCGGGGCGGCCCGGCGCAGCGCGGCCCGGCCTGTGTCGGTGAGGGCGGCGAAGGTCGCTCGTCGGTCGTCAGGGCAGGGCTCGCGGCGCACCAGGCCCTGTTGGCACAGCTCGTCGACGATGCGGCTGACCCGGCTGCGGCTCAGCACCGACCGCTCCCCCAGCTCCTGCATGCGCAGTCGCCTCCGGGGCGCCACCGACAGCGCCAACAACACGTCATAGGCCCCGAGCGACATGTCCCGGGCGACTTGGAGGTCTCCCTCGATCCGGCGGGTGACGGCGGCGTGGGCCCGGAGAAAGGCCGACCAGGTGGCCACCCCTTCGTCTTCTCGCCAGCGGGCCACCACGTCGCCAGAGTAGCCGGAATATCTGTGCCCCTGCACACAGTTAGAAGTACGTGCGGTAGCACACAAATCTTGGCTGCCGTGATGTCCCCACCCCGACCGCCGTCCTCGACGGCGCCCAAGAAGGAGCGTGAAGCGATGTCCACACCCAGGACCATCACCCGAGAAGAGGTCGAGGCCATGATCGACGCCGGTGACGCCATCGTGCTGGAGGCGCTCCCACCAGCGCACTGGGAGCAGGGCCACCTCCCAGGGGCGCTGAACCTTCCCCACGACCGGGTGGACGAGCTGGCCCCGGTGATCGTCCCCGACAAGTCGACCCCGATCATCGTGTACTGCGCCAACGGCCCGTGCCCCAACTCGGGCGTGGCCGCCCGGCGCCTGGAGCAACTGGGCTACACCAACGTGGTCGACTACCAGCTCGGCAAGCAGGACTGGGTGGAGGCCGGCCTGGCCCTCGAGAGCGGGGCACCCGAGACCGTTCCCGAACGCTGATACCGGCGGCGCCGACCGGGTGGGAGGGCAGTCTCTTCCCACCCGGCGTGCATCGACCGGCATGGGGGTGGAGCATGGACCGGTGACGGCCGACGCAGCCAGGGCCGTCGAGAACGCCCATGCCTGGTTCGAGGCCAACAGCGGGTGGGCCCCTCCCGACCCGGACGAGCTCCTGGAGTGGCTGGGTGACGGCGTCTGCCGGTGCCCGGACGACTGCCTCGTCGAGCCCCACTCCTGGTGCACCCACGGCTTGGCGTCGTGGTACCTCATCCTCCGCTCGCTGGACGGGTAGGCCGACCGTGGTCGTGCCGGCGCGGAACGCTGAGTGGCCTGCTGGACAGGTGGAGTATGTGAGCATTGCGGAGCCAGATCGGGAGATGCGCTTCCGGGCGCTCTACGCCGATGCCTACGGCGACGTGCTGCGCTTCGCCCAGCGGCGCGTGCACCCCTCCCAAGCCGAGGACGTCGCCGCAGACGCCTTTCTCGTGGTGTGGCGACGCCTCGACGACGCCCCCAAGGCACCGAACGACGTGCGGGCGTGGTTGTTCGGAATCACTCGATACTGCCTTCTCAACACGCGCAGGGGTGACGGGCGACGCCAGGCGCTCGCAGTCCGGGTGGCCGAGACGGCGCCGTCGGTCGGCCTGGCGGTGGGACTTGACGCCGATCTCGTCGCCCAGCGGATCGACCTGGCCGCCGCCTGGCGACGACTGAGCGAGACCGGCCAAGAGGCGCTCTCACTCGCCGTCTTCGAGGACCTCAGCTCCCCCCAGGCGGCCCGGGTCCTCGGCATCACCCCCGCCTCCTATCGCCTCCGGCTGTTGCGGGCTAGGCGGGCCTTGCGCCGCCAACTCGACCTCGCCGGATCCCCGTCCTGCATGCAGATGGAGACCCAACCATGAACGTGCGAACTGACGCCGCACTCCGGTCCCTCGACGCGGCGGTGAGGACCCTCTCTGCCGGCGAGCAGGCGCGAGCCCGGGCAACGCTCGAACGGATCATCGTCAGCGTGGCGTCCATCGAGGCTCTCCCGCCCGGCGCCACCTCGAGTCGTCGCCGGTTGCGTCGCCCCCTGGCCCTGATCCCCGCAGCCGCGCTCGCCCTGATCGTCGGCTCGGTCGTGGTCCAGGGAGGCAGCGACGGGAACGCGGCCTACGGGTCGTGGACTGCCACCCCTGCGGCCGTCACCGGCGAAGACCTGGACGCGGCCTCGTCGGCCTGTCGAGACAAGCTCCACGACGACGACACCATCGACGGGGACAGGGCCAGGCTCGTGCTTTCCGAGCGTCGGGGTGACCACGTCGCCCTGCTGTACCGCACGGAGGACCCGGATCTGTCCGCCGCCTGCCTGGTGCGCAACCCGCAGGGATCCACGGACGTCGACCGGGTCCACTTCGGGGTCGGCGGGAGTACCGGGCCTGTTCTGCAAGCTCCTGCAACCGGGTTCACCCAGGGCGCGGTCTCCGAGTACGACCACGGAGCCTCCTCCATCACTGACGGCGCGGTGGGTGAGGCGGTGACCGGCGTCACCATCCACGCCGGTGCCCTCACCGTCGAGGCCACCGTGGCCAACGGCCGGTACGCCGCCTGGTGGCCGGGACCGGCGTTCACCGGGCCCGTCGAGCCGAGCGGGCGGGGAGGACCCAGGCTCGCCCTCACCTACGACCTCACCATCACCGACGGCACCGTCATCCGCAACGCCCAGCCGACCCTTCCCTCCTAACAGGTCGGTGACCGCCAGGGTGCATCGGCCGGTCAAGGGTCCCGGTCGAGATGTCCAGCCGGTCGGCGTGGCGGATGGCGGCCAGGCACCCGGCTCGGTGCTCCAGCCTCCGTCGATCCCCCGGTGAGAGCGGGGCGAAGGGGCGAGGGTGAAGCGCAGCCCGTCGCCGTCCCTGCGCTGCCTCCAGGTCCCCACCACCTCGGAGCCACGCAGGATGACGCCCGGGCTGGCCAACGGCCGCCAGATCTGCTTTTGATGTCGCGCCCGGGGACCACCAGGCAACGATGGCCGAGCACGGTCCTGGATGCCGATCCCCGACGCGGCCGTCGTCTCCCTCGCCCGTGGTGCGTCCAGATCCTGGACGGTGGCGCCCCGGGCGACCACCGCCGGCGGTCCACGGCGGGCACCGACGCTGAGGCTGGCCGTGGTGGCCCCCTTGGTCCCTCTCCTCGGGCCGGCCGGCTCAGAGTGCGGCCCGGCCGCCGCCCCCGGCCGGATCACTGATCCACACGGCGGCGTCGCGGTCCTCGGGCGCCGAACCGGTGAAGCCCACGGCCACCACCCGCCCGTCCCAGGAGGCCACGTCGAGCATGCGCTGGGCCTGGTCGCCCCCGAAGACGGGCTCGAGGTGGGGCGAGCGGGCCCAGGTGGCGCCACCGTCCTGCGACGTCCAGGCGGCGGCGTCGTCGCCCCCGCCCCGGTCGGTGCGGCCCACGGCCACGGTGAGGTCGTCGCCCACCACCACCGCCGCCAGCTCCTGGTCGAGAGGCTCACTCAGGTCGTCACCGCCTGAGCGGGCCCACGCCACCCCGTCCTGCGATGTCCAGGCCGCAGCCTCGAGACCGTTCCCCACTGCCGACCCGACCGCCACCGGCGATCCGCTGGCTCCCGCCGCCAGGGCCGACCCCCACCCCGGGCCCAGGCCGATCCGGGACCAAGCCGTGCCGTCCGGGGACGTCCACGTGGAGGCGAACTCCCCGTCGGCACCGACGGCCACCAGCCCGGTCGGGATCACGGCCACGTCGGCCAGGCGCTGATCGCCCTCCCCGCCCAGCCCTTCCTCGTCGACCACCCTCATCCAGGTGAGACCGTCGACCGATCGCCAGACGGCCGCGTCATCGCTCCCGGTTCCGTCGTCGCGGCCTACCGCCACCCACCCGCCCCCGTCGGCCTGAGCGACCACCGCCTCCATGCTCTGGCTTCCCGATCCGCCGAGAACGCCCTCGTCGTGGACCACCCGCTGCCAGGTCTCGCCGTCGGGCGAGGCCCACACCGCCGCTGATTCGCCGTCGGTGCCCACCGCCACCAGGCCGGTGGGGCCCACCGCCACGTCGACCAGACGCTGGTCGCCCGGACCGCCCAGCGCGCCTCCGAGGTCGGCGGGGCGGTTCCACTCCCGGCCGTCGATCGAACGCCACACGGCGCCGTCGAGCTGGTCGACCCCCGGGACCGACCCCACGGCCACGAAGCCGCCCTCGGTCACGGTGACGGCGTCCATGCGCTGCTCGCCCGGGCCCGACCAGGCCGCGCCGGCGGCCACCCGCTGCCACCCCAGCACCGGGCCCGCCGATCGCTCACCGGCGGCCGGGCCATCGAGGACCTCGGCCTCCTCGGCCCGGGACCCGACCACCCAGACCACCGCGTCCTCACCCTCGGGCGATCCTTCCCAACCCACCGCCACCGGCGTGGCGCCCGACAGAGCGACGTCGACCACATGCTGGTCTCCGGGGACGGCCAGCCCGTCGTCTTCGGCCCGTTGAGGCGAAGATCCCCCCGACGACGACCACACCACGGCGTCGACGTCGCCCCGATCGTCGGTCTCGGTGCCCACCACCACCAGCTGGTCGCCGATGCGCGTGAGCGCCACCATGGCCTGCGTGCCGTCGCCCCCGAGCGCCCCTTCGTCGTGGGCGGCCTGGCGGAAGGTCTGGTTGCCGTTCGACCACCACATGGCGGCATCGGTCCCGTCACCCTTGGCGTCGGTGCCCACCACTGCGAGCGTCGAGCCCAGGCTCACGGCCGCCGCTGCCCCGGGTCGGCCCTCGGCGGGCAGCAACTCAGCCCCGGTGGCAGGGAGCGGCGACCAGAACAGGGCGTCGTCGGAGTGCCAGAGCTCCGGACCCTGGTCCTCCCGCTCGACGACGGCCTGGACCTCGGTACCGGTGTCGACCACCGCCACCACCCGCTCGGCGCCGGGCCGGGTGAAGAGATCCGGGTCGTCGACGGCCCGCACCCATCGCCGGCCCGAGAAGGACTGCCAGGCGACCGTCTCCTCACCGCCGTCGCGTCCCGGGTCTCCCGTTCCCCCCGTCCCGAAGGCCACGAGACCGATCCGGGTGGCACTCACGGTGGTCATGGCCGGACCCTCGTCGACCTCGGCCCGCTCCCAGTTCACGCCGTCGAGGGAGGACCAGGCCGCGGCCCGGTCGCCCTCGGCGCCTACGGCCACCCACCCACCGCCGATCGGGTCCCCGGTCACGTCGGCGAAGGAAGCCGTCTCCCCGAACCGTTCAGGATCCAGCTCCGCCGCCTCCCAGACCCGGCCGTCGGATGACCACCACACCGCGGGACGGCCGTCGGCCCGGCCGACGGCGACGATGCGATTCCCGAGGGTCGATGCCACCCCGGCTGCCGCCGCCAGCATGCGCTGATTTCCGGGACCGGCGAGGACGCTGCGGTCGAGCACCACCCGCTCGAGGGTCGGGGGTGGCGGCACGGTGGTGGTGGGGGCCCGGAGCGGGGCGTCGGCCGCCGACGTCTCCGGCGGCCCCGGATCGCCGGAACATCCGGCCAGGAGCAGGAGCGAGGCCAGGCCCACGGCCGATCCTCGTCCTGGGTGTCGTCCTCCTCCTCCGGGTCGTTCTCGTCCTCGGGGTCGTTCTCGTCCTCGGGGTGGAAGGTGGAACCGTTCCACGCCGGAGGTCAGGTGGCCGGGGCGGCCAGACCCAGGCGGCGGAGGTCACCCTGGATGGTGGTGCGGGTGGTGCCTTCGCTGCGGGCGGCCAGCGCGGCCCATGCCAGCAGCACGAGCACGGCCAGCACCTCGGCGCCGACGGCGACGAAGGCCAGCCCGTCCCAGCGGGTTTCGGAGAAACCGAAAAGACTGGCCTGGCGACTCAGCGAGAAGGCCACGAGCGTGGCGAAGGAGAGCACCATGCCGGCCAGGGCCGAAGCCAGGCCTCCTCGGAGCAACACCAGGAGGGCCACGGCCAGGGCCACCACGGCGTTGACGACGAACAGCGGACCCACCACCTCGATGGCCCGGTAGCCGTCGAGCCAGCGCTGGACGTGGGTGTAGGTTTGGATCAGGATCAGCGCGGCGGCGACGACGCGCAGGGATCGGTCGAGTGCGGGGGGCATCGGAGTCCTCTTCAGGTCGGGCTCTCGACGGTACCGACGCTCATTACCGTCTCCACCGATGGACGAGCATCGCCCCCGCCGCCCCGGACGCCGACGGCTGGTGCTGGTCAGCGTGGCCCTCAGCGTGGTGGCGGCGTCGGCGGTGATCGGCAACGCCCTGGCCCCCTCGCTGGTGGTCAGTCACCCGTTGCTCCTGCTGGCCCTCAACACCACCACCCGCCACCTGGTGCTCACCTCCACCAGCGTGGACTTCGTCCCCTACCTGGTGGTGGGGCTGGGGCGGCGCCTCCTGGAGGACCCCCTGCTGTTCCTCCTCGGACGTTGGTACGGCGACGACGCCATCGGCTGGGTCGAAGCCAAGCTGGGCGGGGGTCGGGGCCTGCGCTGGGTCCAGCGCCACTTCCACCGGATCGGCTGGCTCCTGGTGGCCGTCGCTCCCGGGGGCGTGGTGTGCGTCCTGGCCGGCGCCTCCCGGATGCGCACGGTGGTCTTCCTGGTACTCAACCTCGGCGGCACCGTGGCCACCATCGTGCTCCTCCGTCGCTTCGGCGACGTCTTCGCCGGCCCGGTCGACGCCGCCGTCGACGTCGTGGCCGACAACGTCGTGGTCCTCACCGGCATCTCCGTCGCGCTCACCGTCGCTCTGGTCCTGAGCCGCCGTCGGCGGCGGGGCGCCCCACCGGCGTTGCCGAGCGAGCCGGACGCTCGGTAGCGTCGGGTCGAGTGTGAGTGAGCCTGGCACCGACCTTCAGCCCAGCCCGAGGGACGAGTGGTTGTCCGACTCGCTGGCCCGCCAGGCCGCCGTTCTGGAAGAGCTGGTCGGTGTTGCCCGGGAACCAAGCTGGTCGGAGGACCCCGAGAGGCGCTGCCTGGCCTGGTGGGGGGTCCAGCGCCAGGCAGCACGCTTCGGGCGCAACCTCGAGGCCCGGTCCCAGGGAGCACCGGCCCAGCGTGGGAAGCGGGAGTTTGAGGCCCACGGACGCCTGCTCGAGCACCACCACCGAGAAGCCGGGCTGGCGTTGGCGGCGGCCGACCCGGGCGTAGCCGCCGAGGCCGAACGTGGCGTCGGCCTGCGGGTGGCCGTGGTGGGCAAGGGCGGTGCCGGCAAGTCGATGATCTCCGGCACCCTCGCTCGCGTCCTCGCCCGCCGGGGGCACCAGGTGCTGGCCGCCGACCTCGACACCAACCCGGGGCTGGCCTTCAGCATGGGCCTGTCGCCGGCGGCGGGAGAGCTCCCGCCCGAGGCCGTGGAGGCCCACGCCGGCGCCGCCTACGGGTGGCGGTTGCGGTCGGGCCTGAGCCCGGCCCAGGCCGTCGACCGCTTCGCCCTCCAGGGACCCGACGGCGCTCGGGGCCTGATCCTGAGCAAGATCCGCGACCCCGAGAAGTCCGGTCCCAAGCACACGCTCTCCGCCCTGCTGGAGATCCTGCTCGGCTTCGGCGACCCGACCTGGGACGTGGTGGGCGACCTCGAAGCCGGTCCCACCACCCCCTTCGAGCGCTACCACGCCTTTGCCGACCGGGTGATCGTGGTGGTGGGCCCGGCGTGGCGATCGGCCATGACCGCCCGCCGCCTCCTGCCACTCGTGGCCGACGTGCCCACCCTCGTGGTGGCCAACCGCTTCCGGGACGAGCCCGACCACCCCGGGCTGGCGCCGGTCGTGCGCATCCCCGACGACCCCGAGGTGGCCGAGGCCGAACGTCTCGGTCTGGCCCCGTTCGACCGGTGCCCCGACTCTGCGGCGGTCACCGCCGTCACCGCCTTGGCCGATCTGCTGACGGGCGGCGAGAACGACCACGGCCACGGTCGAGGCCCCCACGCACCACATGTCCACCTGCAGGGACATGACCACAAGCCACGGGAGGTACCGGTATGAAGATCGCCGTCACCGGCAAAGGGGGATCGGGCAAGAGCACGGTCTCGGGGGCCCTGTGCCGCCACCTGGCCCAGCTTGGCCACCGGGTTGTCGGCGTCGACGGTGACCCCAACCCCAACCTGGGCATCTCCCTCGGCGTCGAACGGGAGTTGGTGGAGACGATGGAGCCCATCCTCAACGCCCTCATCGCCATCGGCCACACCCATGACGACCCCACGCCCGACCCCGAGGACCTGCTGGCCCGCTACGGCCTCGACGCTCCCGGCGGGGTTCGCCTGGTCGCCACCGGCAAGATCGAGCGGCCCACCGACTCCTGCCTGTGCTGCGGTTCGCACATGACCACCCGTCAGTTCTTCGGGGAGTTGGGAGACGACGACCGCATCGTGGTGGCCGACCTCGAGGCCGGCATCAACGACCTGCTGTGGGCCCGGCCCGGGCCCTCAGACGTGGTGCTGGTGGTGGCCGAGCCCAGTGCCAAGTCGGTGGAGATCGCCCGCCGGGCCACGGACGTGGCCGTCGACCTCGGGGTGCGCCGCATCATCGGGGTGGCCAACCGCTGCGCCGGCGGAGACGACCTGGCCCGGATGACCGAGTCGATCGGTGCGGCCGAGATGATCGTCGTGCCCGAGGACCCGGCCATCGGGCACGCCGACCACCTCGGCCGGGCGGCCTACGACCTCGACCCCGCTTCCCCCGCCCTGGTGGCCATCGGTGCCCTGGCCGAGCACCTGGTCCGCCACCCGGCCCCGGAAGCTGCGCCCACGGACTGAACGGTGATCCCGGGTCGAGCCGACCGGCTCCGCAACGGGGAACCGCTCGGCACCGCCGCACAGACTCGACCATCGGGACGGCGAACTACCGTTGCCCCTCATGCGCATCGCCCTCATCGCCCCGCCCTGGGTACCCGTTCCCCCGCCGCTGTACGGCGGGACCGAGACGATCGTGGACCGTCTGGCCCGGGGCTTCCACGCCGCCGGTCACGAGGTGCTGCTGTGCACGACCGGTGACTCCACGTGCCCCGTCCCGCGCCAGTCGGTGCTGGAGCGGGCCGAACACCTGCGCATCGGAGCGGTGGTGCCCGAGCTGCGCCACGTCATCCACGCCTACGAGGCCGCCCAGGACTTCGACATCGTGCACGACCACACCATGGCGGGACCCGTCTACGCCGAGCGCTTTCCCTCCCTCCGGACCGTCACCACCAACCACGGCCCCTTCAACGACGAGCTGCTCGACATCTACCGGGCCATCGCCCCGTGGGTCTCCATCATCGCCATCTCCCGGTCCCAGGCGGCCCATGCCGCCGAGGTCCCCATCACCCGGGTCATCCACCACGGCATCGACGTGGCCGACCTGCCCTTCGGTGAGGAGCCGGGCGAGTACTTCCTGTTCCTCGGGCGCATGGCCCCGGACAAGGGCGCCCGGCGGGCGGCGCTCGTCGCCCGCCAGGCCGGCGTGCCCCTGCTGATCGCGGCCAAGATGCGTGAGCCCCTCGAATTCGAGTACTTCGAGGACCAGGTCAAACCCCTGCTCGGGGGGGACATCGAGTACGTGGGCGAGGTGGGGGGCGACCGGAAGTACGACTTGTTGGCCCGGGCCCGCGGGCTGCTCAACCCCATCCGCTGGGTCGAGCCCTTCGGCCTGGTGATGATCGAGGCGCTGGGCTGCGGGGCACCCGTCCTCACGTACAACCAGGGGGCCGCCCCCGAGATCGTCGAGCACGGCGTCACCGGGTTCCTCTGCGAGACCCGCGACCAGATGGCCGCCGCCGTCCACCGGGTCGACGAGCTCGATCGCAAGGCCTGCCGCACCGCGGTGGAGCAGCGCTTCTCCACCGAGCGGATGGTGGACGACCACCTGGACCTGTTCCAGTCGCTCCTCGACGGCCGGACGCCGGCGCCTACTGGGATTCCGATCCCCCGTCGGCCCCCGGCACCTCGGCCGAGAGGGGCTGGCGGGGCTCCCTGACCAGCTCCACGCCCGGAGGCAGCCCCTCGACCGACACGTCGTCGCCGTCGACCTCGACGGCCACCCGCCCACCGCCGAGGGGGATGTGGCCGACCCGGAGGCGGCCGATGGCGGCGGGGACGACCGGGTCCAACCAGAGCTTGGGGCAACCAGGGGTCGAAGCGCAGCAGCAGGCGCAACAACAGCAAGGGCGAGGCCGCCGACCAGGCCTGGGGCGAGCACGACGCCGGGTAGCCGAGGGGCACCGGGAGCTCCGAGCGGTCGAGGCCTCCGAACAGCTCGGGCAGGCGCCCTCCCACGGCCATGGCCGCGTCGATCAGGCCCATCACCACCCGCTGGGCCTCCTCCACGAAGCCGTAGCGCATGAGCCCGGCCGCCACCAGGGCGCTGTCGTGGGGCCAGACCGAGCCGTTGTGGTAGCTGATGGGGTTGTACCCCACCATGGTGGTGGCGAGCGTGCGCACCCCCCAACCCGTGAACAGCGCCGGCGAGACCAGGTGGCGGGCCACCGCCGCGGCCTTGTCCCGGTCCACGATGCCCGTCCACAGGCAGTGGCCGATGTTGGAGGTCAGGGCGTCGAGCGGGCGCTTGTCGCCGTCGAGGGCCAGGGCGAACCACTGCTCGTCCTCCAGCCAGAACTGGCGGTTGAAGGCCTCCTTGAGCTCGGCGGCCCGGGCCCGGTAGTCGGCGGCGACGGTCTCATCACCGGCCTCGTGGGCGAAGTGGGCCCGGGCCACATAGGCGGCGTAGGTGTAGCCCTGGACCTCGCACAGGGCGATGGGGCCCTTGCCCAACTCGCCCTTGGCGTCGCGTACCCCGTCCCAGGAGTCCTTCCAGCCCTGGTTGCGCAGACCCCTGCTGCTGGTCTGCTCGTACTCCACGAAGACGTCACCGTCGGCGTCGCCGTAGTCGGCGATCCAGGCCATGGCCCGGTCGACGTGGGGGAGGAGCCGGTCGACCCGTTCGGCCTCCAGACCCCAACGCCGGAGCTCGCCCACCAACATGACGAACAGCGGGGTGGCGTCGGCCGTTCCGTAGTAGAACTGGCCGCCGCTGAGCGAGAGCGAGGCCGCCGAGCCGAAACGCATCTCGTGGAGGATGCGGCCCGGCTCTTCCTCGGTCTCGGGGTCGACCTTTTCCCCCTGGAATCGGGCCAACGTCTGGACCACGCCGAGGGCCAGGTCGGGGTCGACGAGCAGGGCCATCCACGACGTCAGCAGCGAGTCGCGCCCGAACAGGGTCATGAACCAGGGCGCCCCTGCGGCCACCACGGCCCGTTCGGGGAACTCGGGGTCGAAGATCCGCAGCGCTCCGAGGTCGGCCTGGCTCCGGGCGACCACCGCCTCCAGGCCGTGGTGCGACGACGACAAGGTGGGGACCTGGCGCCGCCACCGTTGCAGTCGCTCGGTGGGCGCGGCCCGCTCGACCGGCCGGCCACAGCGATAGAGGGGCTCCAGGCGCATCTCGTCGATGACCGGCGTCAACTCGACGCACCCCGACCATGACCCCTGCGGGGCGATGACCACCTCCGCCCCCAGCAGGTGGTGCTCGATGACCGACAACCCGCGACAGGACAGGACCGTCCCCCGACGGACGTCACCACTGCGGTTGCAGCCGAAGACCAGGGTGTCCTCGAGCGTCTCCAGCGTGCGCTCCCCCCGCAGTTCGATCCGGCCTTCCTTGACCTCGAACAGGTCGGCGAAGTCGACGTCGACGGCCAGCTCCACCAGGCACGCCGCCGGTTCGGGGCCGAAGTTGCGGATCACGATGTCCTCACGCATCCCCTGGCCCACGTAACGGGTGCGGAAGGCCACGAGCGTGCTGTCGGCCCGCCCCGGCCGGGGCCGGGCCCGGGTCACGAAGGTGGCGCTGAAGGGGTCACGCACCAATGACGACAACGTCTGGAGCGCCATGCCGTTCAGGCGCAGCTCCAGGGAGGACAAGAAGCGGGTGTCGCGGAAGAACAGGCCCTGGGTCATGCCCACCTCGATGTCGCCCTCCGGCCCCGAGATGCAGAAGGTGGCGCCCTCGACCAGGGTGACGATGCCGGTGGACTGGCCCACCGGAGGCGGCTCGCCGGTGAAGGTCCACGGTTCGGCCACGATGGCGGGATGCTAGCGACGCGAGCCGTTCCGAGTTCGGAACCACCGTGCACACCGAAGAGCCCCTCGGGGTCCTTCTCGCCCTGGGCCACCACCCACTCGCCGTCGATGAGGGTGACGCCGAGCACGGCCAGGAGCGCCCAGTTGAGCACGGCTCCCCTGGTGTCGACGTCGGTGAAGATCGTCAGGCGTCGACATCCCGGTTGCGCCCGGGCGCCCGGCCTCGGCCCAGGTGGGCCGCTGAAGTTGTCCATCACGATGGCGATGCGAACCTCGCCCGGGTGCAGCGAAAGCAGCCCAGGTAGCGGAAGGAGGCCACCACCGCGACGGCCTGGGACGGCTACCGCTCGATGGTCAGGCCCCGGAGGTAGAACCAGTAGGTCCGCCAGCGGATGTCGCCGAGGGGGACGAGCAATGAGACCAGGGCCTTGTACATCCGCCAGGTCTGGCGCATGCCTTCACGCCGACCCGCCTTGTCCCGCTTGGTGCGGTGCTGGGCCCCGTCCATGATGCGGGCACTGGTGCGCAGTCGGGCCTCGCAGATCACCTCGTTCAGGCGGACCTCGATGGTGTAGCCGTCGAGCTTGCTGGTGGGCACCGCCTCGAAGACCCACCGGGGGACGATCCGCTCGCCACTGAGGGGCGGGCAGCGCAGCACCACCCAGTTCCAGAAGCGGCCGTAGTCGAAGAAGCCGATCGACATGGTGGCCCGGCCCGCCACGAAGGGCTGGCACACCTGGTCGAGGTGGCCCGGGGTGAGCCCGGTGCAGTCGGCGTCGACGAACAGGATCGCCTCGGCGTCGCTCGCCACCACGCCGAGAGCCAGGGCCAGGGCCTTGGAGCCGAGGGCCGCCTCCCGGCGGACCACCTTGGCCCCGGCGGCCGAGGCCCGCTCGGCGGTGGCGTCGGACGAGCCGTCGTCGACGACGATCACCTCACGGACGAATCGACAGGCCCGGGCGGCGGCGACGTTGGCCGCCACCGTCGTTTCCTCGTTGCGGGCGGGCATGACCACGTCGACGGTCACCCGCTCGGTCACGCCGTCACCTCGGCCTCGAGGGCAGCTTCTGGTCCGGGCTCGGAGGCATCACGGCACCGTCTGGCCACCAGTTGGGCCAGAAGCGGGGGTGGTCGAGGCGGCGGTGACCAGCTGGTCGGGCGTGAGCTGCTCGGTGAGGAGGCGCTCGAAGCGGGCCGGGTCACCGGCCACGAAGCGCCGGCACAGGGGCAGGCCCTCCACGTAGCAGGTGATGTACGCCCGCCACGTGGGGTCGGTCAGGAACTGGACCAGCTTCTCAGCCCGCTGCCGGGGCAACAGGCCCCACCGCTCGGCGTAGGCGACGGCCTCGTCGGCGTCGGCCCCGTGCTCGTGGAGCAAGAGGGCGACGTTGCCCCGCACCCCCTCGAGCCCGTGGGCGGCTCGACCGACCTCGGCCACCACCTCGGCGTCGAAGGGGATCCCCCGGGGATGGAGGTGGCCCGCCGCCATGGTCGCCCGGGCTCGGGGGTCGGCCGACACCACCACCTCGAGGCCGAGGTCGGCCAGGCCCTCGGCCAGCAGGCACTGAGGCGTGCCCACCAGGAAGATGGTCTCCTCCAGCCACCGCCGCCGGCGGACCAGGCCCACCTCCTTGCGACAGTGCTCGGTGTGGTGGCCCGGATAAGCCTCATGAGCCACCAGATGGGCCAGGCCGGGGCTGAGCACGGGCAGATCGACATTGACCGCCACCCGGGAGCGCAGCCCGCCGAGGTAGTAGTTGAAGCCCGACCAGGGCTGCTTGGTGACGAGCTCGATGTCGACTTGCTCCCCCTCGGGCAAGCCGAAGCTCCGGTCGGTGCGCTCCCGCAGGTCTTCGAGCAGGGAGGCGATGGCGCCGTCGAGGTGCTCGGGCGGTACCGCCTGGGCCTCGCGCCAGGCGCCGTAGCGAGCCCGCAGGTCACCGTGGCCGGGCAGGGCGGCGGCCAGGCGTCGGTGGGCGGCCGCCATGGACTCCTCGGGCACCGACTGCGGGCGCACCCCGTAGCAGGCCTCGACTTCGTCGGCGTAGCCCACCTCGTGGCCGGCCAGGCGGGTCGCGGTCATGCGCAGGCCCCGGACCTGGGCGGCCATCCAGTGCCGCCGCCCCGGCTCGAGCTCGTCGCCGGTCTCCAGGTCGGCCAACAGGCGACGGGCAACCTCGGCCAGGCGCTCGGCCGGGACCACCGGCCCCTCGGCCGCCGCCGCAGCCAGTGCCGGGGGCCCGGTGTAGGCGTCGACCAGGCCCTCGACGTGACGACCGAGCGCCAGGCCCAGCTGCAGGTAGCGGGTGACCGGGTCACCGTCGGCGTCGAGGAAGGCGAGGGGCACTACCCCAGCCTGGCGCGCAGGAACTCCAACGTGCGGGTCCAGGCCAGGCTGGCCGCCGACGGGTCGTAGGTGTCGGGCCGGGTGTCGTCGAAAAATGCGTGCCCGACGCCGGCGTAGAGGTGGAGATCGCTCTCCTTGCCGGCCTGGTCCAGCGCGGCCTCCAGCTCGCGCACCTGCTCGGACGACAGGCATTCGTCGTCCTCACCGAAGTGGCCCTGCACCGGCGCATCGAGCCGGCTCCAGTCGGGCTGGGCCGATTCCCGGGGGATCAGCCCGTAGAAGGCCACGCAGGCGTCCACGTCGGCCGGTCGCTCGGTGGCCAGCATCAGGGCCAGCCCACCACCCACGCCCAACCCCACGACGCCGAGGCCGTCACCGCGCACCGTCGGGCTCTCCCGTAGGTGCTCCACCACGGCTCCCATCTCGCGCCCCGCCTGCTCCGGGGGCAACGCCGTTCCGAGCTCACCCGCCTCGTCGGGCTCACTCGCCCCCGCTCCCCGGAACAGGTCCGGCGCCAGGGCGGTGAAGCCCTCGACCGCCAAGCGGTCGCACAGGTCCTGTATGTGGCCCACGAGGCCCCACTTCTCCGGGACCACCACCAGACCCGGTCCTGCGCCCCGCTCGGGGGTGGCCAGGTATCCACGCCCGTCGCCACCCAGTTCGATCAGCTCGCCCATGGCCCTCGGCCTACCCAGTCGCCGGGCCGGCTACAGGAGCTCGGGTGCGTCGGGACAGTCGGCGGGACCGGCGAGGCTGACTGGGTCGACCGAGCCCGAGGGGCGGATCACGCGGTCGACCAGATCGAGAGGGACGACCTCGTGTCCGGCGGCCCACGGCTCCTCCCCCGCCAGCCCGGCGACCAGCGACGACCACAGCCCGGGCGGGAGTACCCGGCCGGCCGGGGCCACCAGCCACACCGGCAGGCCGCCGCATCGGGCCACGGCGGCGGCGGCCCGGGCACCCGGGGCGGCCACGAACCCGTCCGGGCCGACCGCCGACGCCTCCAAGACCACCAGCTCGGCCGCCGTCACCGCCGGCCCGGTACCGCCCTCGTCGACCTCGACGGCCTGGACACCGACGCCCCGCAGCTGGCGGGCGAGCGCAACACCCTCCCCCAGGGCGTCGACCACCAACAGGCGGAGATCGCCCCGACGGGCCAGGGCCCCGCTCGCCACCTCGGGCCAGCCCAACACCACCACCGTGGCGGCCTCGGGCAGCTCGGCCCGGAGCCGGCCCTCGGTGGGGTCGTCGTCGATCTCCTCCAGGCAGCGCCACGCCTCACGGCCGGGGTCGTCACCGCACAACATCCGGGCGCACAGCCACCGCAGCGGGCCCGACGTGGGGTGGTGCTGGAGGAGCCGCCGGCACGAGAGCAACAGCCCGGGCGGATCACCCTGCAGGGCGCCCAGGCCGACGGCGCTCTCCCGCACCAGGACGGCCTGCTCGAGGGGACCGGCTCGGGCCAGGGCGCGCAGCCGCTCGACGGGGTGCACCCTTTTGACCCTAACCATCCGGCTGCTCCGGCGGCCGTCGCGGCCGAGTGAACTTCCTGGCCGTGGGAAGGTCGCGCTACCTTCACCGGCGTGCCCGCCGACGCTCCCGCCGATGTGGCGCTGGCCCCGCTCGGCGGGACCGCTCATCCGCTGGAGCAGTGGCTGACCACCTTTCACCTGGTACTCGGCGCCCTGGACCCGTTCACCTCCGAGAGCGCCTGGCTGCTGCCCACGGTGGCCCGGATCTTCCGGGTCTACGACCAGGCCGACTGTCGGGTGGCGATCCTCATCACCTGCACGGCCGACGAGGCCCGCCAGTTCCTCGGGCCCTACTCCCAGGAGTTCCTCACCTTCGCCGATCCCGACCGGGAAGCGGTCAAGGCGCTGGGGCTCGATCGGCTCCCGGCGCTGGTGCACATCCGCCAGGACCTGAGCCTGGCCGGGGTGGCCGAGGGGTGGCACCCCGAGGAGTGGAGGGAGCTCACCGACCGACTGTCCCAGGCCATGAGTTGGAGCCGCCCATCCATCCCCGGCCGCGGCGACCCGGCACCCTACGAAGGCACATCAGCCCTGGGTTGAGTCTCTTCGCCCTCACTCGCTTCGCTCGGTTCAGGGGTGAGCTGCTCGTGCTTCTGGGCGCCGGTGCCCGGCGCGATTGGCTCCGGTGGGTCTCGGGGCAGGGTGGAGCCTCCCCGAGGAAAGGATTCCTCTATGGCCACCGACCAGCCGGCCCACACGTTCCGCCGCACCTACGAACCACCGACGAGCTCCACGGCGCGATCGGCCCGGACCCCATCGACCAGCACCCGGTCGGGGCGCTCCCCCAGCCAGTACCTGGCCCTGGTCGTCGGGCTGGCCTTCGTCGCCGCCGGGGTGGCGGGATTCTTCGTCACCGGCTTCGACGACTTCTTCGCCCGGGACACCGAGCAGTTCCTTCTCGGGCTGGAGATCAACCCCGCCCACAACGTGGTGCACCTGGTGCTCGGCCTCTTGGGGCTGGCCCTGTGGTGGACCGCTTCCGGCGCCCGGACCTACGGCGCCGTGCTCTTCGTCGGCTACGGCGCCGCCTTCGTCTATGGCTTGTTCGCCGTGGACAACGCCGACATCAACCTGCTGTCGATGAACACCGCCGACAACTGGTTCCACCTGGCCAGCGCCCTGACCGGTCTGGTCATCGCCGTGCTGCCGGCCCGCCGGCGTTAGGGGGCAGGCTCATGGGGTCGCTCGCGCAACAGAACCCGTCGGTCTGGGTGGGCACCACGGTCGCCTCGTCCTACCCGGCCCTGGCCGGCCGGGTCGAGGTCGACGTCGCCGTGGTGGGGGGCGGCATCACCGGTCTGACCACCGCCCTGCTCCTCAAGCGGGCCGGGGCCACGGTGGCGGTGGTGGAGGCCGACCGGGTGGCTTCGGGCACCACCGGCTACACCACGGCCAAGCTGACGTCGCTGCACGGCCTGGTCTACGCCGAGTTGATCGACAAGCACGGTGAGGACAAGGCCCGCCAGTACGCCCAGGCCAACCAGGCGGCCGTGGCCCAGGTGGCGACCCTGGTGGACCAGCTCGCCATCGACTGCCAGTTCGAACGTCAGCCGGCGATCACCTACACCACCGAGGCACCCCGCCGGGCCGACATCGCCGCCGAGGTGGAAGCAGCCACCACCCTCGGCCTGCCCGCCTCCTACACCGAGGAGACCGCCCTCCCCTTTCCGGTCGAGGCGGCCATCCGATTCGAGGACCAGGCCCAGTTCCACCCCCGCCGTTACTCCCTGGCTCTGGCGGCGGCCATACCGGGGGACGGGTCCCACGTCTTCGAGATGTCCCGTGCCCGCGACGTGGACGAATCGGGTGAGCGTCCCCTCGTGCGCACCGACGGTGGCGAGGTGGTGGCCGCCGACGTGGTGGTGGCCACCCTGCTGCCCTTCGTCGACCTCGGCGGCTTCTTCGCCAAGTGCCACCCCATGCACTCCTACGCCATGGCCGTTCGCATCGACGGTGACGTCCCGGGTGGCATGTACCTCGGCGTCGACTCCCCCACCCGCAGCGTGCGCCCGGTTCAGCTGGACGGCGAGGTCGGCCTGATTCTCGGTGGCCAGAGCCACAAGGTGGGCCAGGGCGGCGACACCGAGCAGTACTACGACGAGCTGGAGGCCTGGAGCCGGGCTTCGTTCCCCGTCCGCTCGTTCGACTACCGCTGGTCGGCCCACGACTACATCCCGGTCGACTCGCTGCCCTACGTGGGACGTTCCCCGCGCAGTGAACGGGTGCACGTCGCCACCGGCTTCAAGAAGTGGGGCATGAGCAACGGCACGGTGGCCGGGATGATCCTGGCCGACCTCCTCGTCGGTCGCCCGAACCCGTGGGCCGAGGTGTTCGACGCCACCCGCATCGACCCCAAGGGCTCGGTCAAGGAGTTCGTCTCGGAGAACCTCAACGTCGGCAAGCGCTTCGTGAAGGACCACCTGAGCCGCCTGGGCTCGCCCCCGCCAGAGGAGCTGGCGCCCGGCCAAGGGGGCCTGGTCGACATCGACGGCCAGGACGTGGCCGCCTACCGCCGGCCCGACGGGAGCCTGGTGGCGGTGTCGGCGGTGTGCACCCATCTCGGTTGCACCGTGGCCTGGAACCCGGCCGAGACGAGCTGGGACTGCCCCTGCCACGGCTCGCGCTTCGACTGCGAGGGCGCCGTCATCTTCGGACCGGCGGTGGCCGACCTCGCCCCTGTGCCCATCCAACCTGAGGAGCAGTAGTGCCCGACGTCACGCCCGACGACCGACGCCCTCCCGACGCCGTGCCGGGCGATCGGGCGCAGCCCTCCAACCAGCCGGTCGAGGAGATGGTGGTCAGTGAGCCACTCGACCTGTCCGACGACGACGCCGACGAGGTGGTCGAGCAACAGAACGTGGGTCCCGGAAACCGACGAGGCGGCGGCGAGTGGCCCGACCCGGGGGCCCCACCTTCAGACGCCGCCCCCGGTTCCGCCGACATGGGTCCCGAGCGCGCCGACGGCCCCGCCCAGTTCAAAGAGGCGCTCGACGAGGAGCGGGAAGAGAGCCTCCGCCAGCGACCCTGAGCGCTGGCCGTGGGTCACGGAGCCTGCCGGCCGCCGCGGGCGAGGGACAACACGTCGAGGGCGGCGTCGAGCTCTGCGTCGGCGAGCCACCCGTGCCCGCGCACCACCTCTCGCACCGAGCGTCCACTGGCCCCCGCCTCTTTGACCACCTGCGCCGCCCGTTCGTAACCCAGCCTGGGGGCGAGGGAGGTCACCACGGCAGGCGAGGACTCGGCGTAGCTCCGGCACCGGTCCTGGTCGGCGACGATGCCCACTACGCACGCATCGGCGAAGAGCCGGCTCACGGCGGCCAGCAGGCGGATCGACTCGAGCAGGTTGCGGGCCATGACCGGCAGCATCACGTTGAGCTCGAAGTTGCCGGTGGCGCCGGCGAAGGCCACGGCGGCGTCGTTGCCCACCACTTGGGCCGCCACCTGGCACACCGCCTCGGGCACGACCGGATTGACCTTGCCGGGCATGATCGACGATCCCGGCTGGAGATCGGGGAGGCGGATCTCGGCCAGGCCGGTACGGGGGCCACTGGCCATCCAGCGCAGATCGTTGGCCGCCTTGGTGAGCGAAACGGCCACCACCCGCAGCACCCCCGAGCACTCGACCAGGACGTCCTGGCCGCCCTGGGCCTCGAAGTGGTCGCGGGCCTCGGTGAGGGGAAGCTCCACGACCTCGGCCAACTCGGCCACCACCCGGGCGGCGAAGCCCTCGGGGGCGTTGAGACCCGTACCCACCGCCGTGCCCCCCAGGGGAAGCTCGCTGAGCCGGGGCAGCACGTCGGCCAGGCGCTCGATCCCGAGCTCCATGGCTCGGGCGTAGCCCCCCAGTTCCTGGCCGAGGGTGACCGGGATGGCGTCCATGAGGTGGGTGCGACCGGCCTTGACCACGTCGGCCAGCTCGGACGACTTGGCCCGGAGGGCCCCGGCCAGATGGGCCAGGGCCGGCACCAGGTCGGTGGTGACCGCGCTGGCCGCGGCCAGACGGATGGCTGACGGGAACACGTCGTTGCTCGACTGGCTGGCGTTGACCTCGTCGTTGGGATGGACGGCGCGGCCCGTTCGCTCCCCCGCCAGTGACGCCAACACCTCGTTGACGTTCATGTTGGTCGAGGTGCCCGAGCCCGTCTGGAACACGTCGACCGGGAACTGGTCGTCCCAGCGGCCTTCGACCACCTCGTCGGCGGCGGCGGCGATGGCTCCGGCCGCCGTCTGTTCCACCACGCCGAGGCGGCCGTTGACCACTGCGGCCGCGCCCTTGATCCGGGCCAGGGCCCGGATCAGGCCGTTCTCGACTCGCTGGCCCGACACGGGAAAGTTCCACACTGCCCGCTGGGTCTGGGCGCCCCACCTGGCCGCCACCGGTACGGCCACCTCGCCCATGGTGTCGTGCTCGATGCGCTGCCCCTCAGGCCCGACGCGGCCGTCGCCGCCGCGCTGGTCGGGCTCCATCTCGGGGACGCTACCGGCGCTCGTCGACAACCGAGCCGGCAGGGCGATCACCCAGAAGGCTCGGATCCCCGACTCGTTCTACTTCCCCACGGGGCAATGGTGCTCCCCGCGGGTTCTGGCGCCCGCTCGGAGCCGAGGTCCCTCAGCCGCAGGCCGTGACCGTGACCAGGTCCGAGGCGAGGTCGACCGAGGCGTCGCCGTGAGCGTCGGCCCACTGCTCCCAGGCCCCTGCCAGCTCGGCCAGATCGGCCGGCGTGTCCATGGCGAAGGCCAGGCGCACACAGGTCCGCTCGGCCTCGTCCCAGGCCACGTAGCTGTCGCCGCCCCACCCGTCGGCCGCCGCGGTCCCGGCGGTGCTGCCGATGAGCTCCCCGAGGGCGAGGGACAGGGCCCACTCCCCGAAGACCCCCTCGTCGATGATCGCCCCGCCGGCCGGAGGAGCGGGTACCGCCACCGGGGCCTCGCCCCGGAGGTAGACCGTGGGATCGAGGATCTCCTCGCTGGTGGTGGGCGGCTCCCGGAAGGCCTGGTCGACCCGCGGCTCCCGACCTTCGTCGAGCAGGGCCCCCACGAACGAGGGGCCGGCCAGGTAGGGGAACTGGGCCAGGCTGGTCACGATCGGCGGGATGGGCGAGGCACCGGCTCGGCTGGCGAACTCGCCGGCCTGGCGGGCCGACTCCTCCTCCTCGGATGCGCTCAGCGTCTCGCGGTAGGCGGACTCGACCGACAGGGAAACGCCCTCGATCAGCGACGAGAAGGCCAGCGAGGACTCGTCGTCGGCGTCGTAGACCTCGGGTCGGTACAGCTCGAAGTGCTGGTCGTCGAGGGCGTGGGCCAGCTCGTGGGCGATCGTGGTGCGGGTGTAGGGCGTGAGCTCGGCGCCCCGGATGACCAGCTCGTCGGTCTCGGGATCGTAGAAGCCGAGCACGGCGTCGCCGTAGAACGAGGTGAAGGTCTCGAACAGGTCGACCCCGGGTTCGATGAGCTGGAGTGCCCGCAGGACCCGTTCGCTCTGGTCGGTCTCCTCGCGGTTCTCCTCGACGTCCCGGAGCAACCGGGCCACGAACGGCCCGTCGTCGAGCAATTGCACCTGGACGGGGCGGAGGAACTCCAGTTCCCGCTGGTCGGCCACGAAGCGCGACAACGTGGCCACTTCCCGCTCGAGCGGGGTGTCGGGCACGGTAGCGGTGGTGGGAGGGGCCACCTCGGTGGTCGAGGGGGCGGTGGTCAAACTGGGATCCGGTGGCGGAGGCGGGGGCGGGTCGGCCACCCGGTCGGGCGGCCGTTCGGCCAGCACCGACTCGGCCACGGGGTCGTCCCGCAACACCAGGGCGGTGGTGCTGGCCACCACCACCAGCACCACCGCCACGGCCAGGGCGACGAGGCGCACTCGCTGGGGCGGGGGCGCAGACCCGTCCCCCGCGCCAGGCGGAACTCCGGGAGAGGCCACGTTCATTGCTCGACCCTAGCCAGGCCTTCCGCCCGCGCCGCCGCGGCCGGCCCGGCCGGTCAGTCCGACGAGAACTCTCGGCGCAGGTCCTCCACGCTGGGCTCGGAATCGGAGTCTTCCTCGTCTTGGTCGGGCGACGTGGTCGTGGTGGTGTCGGGTACTTCGGTGGTGTCGGGTACTTCGGTGGTGTCGGTGGGAGCCACGGTGGTGGTGTCCTCGTCGACTGCGTCCGGCGTGGTCGGGGCGTCCTCGGGGGGCGGTCCCAACTCGTCGGGCAGAGGCGGCGCGGGACGCACATCGGTGCTGCCGTCGAGGACGTACACGGCGTCGCCCCTGGCCACCAGGCTGGGGAAGTACTCGGCGATGTGCATGGGGATGCGGA
This sequence comes from Acidimicrobiales bacterium, assembly GCA_030446545.1. Taxonomy (GTDB): domain Bacteria; phylum Actinomycetota; class Acidimicrobiia; order Acidimicrobiales; family CADCSY01; genus JADDRA01. The sequence goes on from JAUJNB010000001.1 coordinate 280,852, forward strand.
CACAGCCGTGGGAGGCCGGGTAGGTGGGCACCGAGGTGGCGCCGTGGATGGCGATACCCCCACCGGTGAAGTACACCGGGTTGTACAGCTTGCCCAGCCGGGAGGTGCGCCAGCCGGGGTAGCGCCACATGAAGCGGTGGGCCCCGACGGGCGTGACGGCCGTGCCGCAGCCCCCGGGGGCGCAGTAGCGCTTCTTGTTCCCGGTGGAGACGTGGCTGATGAGGCGGAGGTCGCCGCCCTTGTAGAGGAAGAGGAGCTGGCGACGAAGGTCGATCTCCACCCGGTCGGCGCCGCCGTCGGGCACCAGAGCCGAAGGCTCGTCGGGGTCCGCCAACGCCGATTCCACCTCGGGGGTGACCTCGCCCGTGGGCTCCATGCCCTGGAGCTTTTGGAACGCCTGGACGGCGAATACCGTGCCCTGTCCGAACACCCCGTCGGGAGCGCCCGGGTCGAAGCGCAACTCGATGAGACGGCGTTGGAGCTCGGCCACGTCGTCACCCTCGGCCCCGGCGACCAGGCCTTCGGGGGCCGGCGCCTCGGTGGTGGTCGTGGTCGGCGCCTCGGTGGTGGTGGTCGTCCCGACGGTGGTCGAGGTCACCCGGGTGGAGGAGGTGGACGTGCTCGGGGGGACCACGGCCGCCTCGCTGCTCGAGCCGGTGAGGCCGTACGTCGCCCCGGCCACGGCGATGCAGACCACCACGGCAGCGATGCTCACCCAACGGGTCTTGTTCATGTGCTCCATCTTCTTTTCCGGTTTCCGACCCTACGACGCACGAGACGTCTGCTTCGTTCCACCGTTCTTGGGCGAGAACGCAGAAAACCTACTCGCTTCTGCCAGCGACTCGGCCGCGGGGGCAGAACCGCCGTTTCCCAACGACTGGGCCCGGGTACGCCGGGGCAGCGACGGGCCGGGCGCCACGGCGGAGCGCCCGGCTCGGCACCACCATCTCCAGGTGAGGGTGGCGGACGTGCCGGCGACGGGAGTCGAACCCGTACGCCCCGAGAGGCAGTCCCTTTTAAGGGGACCGTGTCTGACCGTTCCACCACGCCGGCCGGCCCACTTTAGATCGGGCGATCGTCCTCTTCGGGCGGGGCGGGGTCGAGGTCGAGGGCGGCGGAGTTGATGCAGTAGCGCTCGCCGGTGGGTCGGGGTCCGTCGTCGAACACATGGCCGAGGTGTGAGCCGCAACGGGCGCAACGCACCTCGGTGCGGGCCATGCCCATGCTGCGATCGACCACCTTGGTGACCCGCTCGTCGTCGACCGCCGACCAGAAGCTGGGCCACCCCGTTCCCGAGTCGAACTTCTCGTCGGACCGGAACAACTCCACACCGCAGCCGATGCAGCGATAGACCCCGGGCGCCTTGGTGTCCCAGTAGGCGCCGGTGAAGGCCCGCTCGGTACCACCCTGGCGGGCGACGGCGTACTGCTCGGGCGTGAGGCGCCGGCGCCATTCGTCGTCGCTGGCGGGGACCTGCTCGTCGATGGACCCCGAGGGTCGCTCCATGTCGTCGGCCATGGTCTGGAGGCTAGGTGGCTGGGGTGCCGTCCACCCACTGCGCGAGCAACTGTTGCCGGCGCTGAGCCCACTCCTCGGCGGTGATGGCGTAGCGGAGGTGGTCCTCCCACACCCCGTTGATCTCGAGATACCGCTCGGCGGTGCCCTCACAGCGCAAACCCAGCTTCTCCACCACCCGCCGGCTCGGTTGGTTGCGGGGCACGATGGCCACCTGCAGGCGGTGCAGGACGAGGTCCTCGAACGCGAAGCGGGTCAACACGACCAATGCCTCGGGGACGTACCCGTGGCCAGCGCAGTCCTGATCGATCCAGTACCCCACGTAGGCACTCTGGAACGGGCCTCGCTGGATGCCGTTGAGGTTGATCTCGCCGCAGAAGCGGGGGCCGGCGAAGATCCCGAAGCCGTAGCCGGTGCCCATCTGGCGCTCCCGGTCACGGGCCCGGCACCGGGAGGCGAAGGCTGAGCGGTTTCGGATGATGTCGGGTGAGCCCGGCGGCCGCCGGGGCTCCCAGGGGGTGAGCCAGGCGTGGCTGCGGAGGCGCACGGCTTGCCAGTCAGCGAAATCCCGGGAGGTCAGGGGGCGAAGGTGCACGCGCGCCCCCCGCAGGACCGCCGGCTCCTCGTGAACCGCCGTCGACACGGTTTCCCACACTAGGCCCACCGGGAACCTCGCGTGACCTCCACGCTGCTCGGCGGCCGGGGATCAGCCGGACAGCAGGCTTCGCGCCATCCCGTCGAGGATGTCAGCCTCCGAGACGAGCAGCTCGTCGACCTCGAAGAAGCGCAGAACGGCGACGAGGGCGCAACACCCACCGACGATCACGTCGGCCCGGGCCTCCTCCAGCCCGGGGTTGTGGACCCGGTCGGCCCGGGTCTCGGTGGCGAGGGTGCGGAACACGTCCTCGGCCGCCGCCCGGCTCAGTCGGAAGTGGTGGATCCGGTCGCGGTCATAGGACGCCAGACCCAGCTCGACGGCCGCCACCGTGGTGACGGTGCCGGCCAGGCCGACCATCAGCGCCGCATCCCGGGTGGAAGGAAGTTCCCGCACCACGTCGTCCAGGTAGGCCTCGGCCACGGAGATGGCCGCGCTCAGCTCTTCGGGGGCCGGTGGGTCGCGGTGGAGGTACTGCTCGGTCAGGCGCACGCAACCCACGTCGACCGAGATCACCCCCTCGGGGCCGTCCCGGCCCCTTCCCACCGCGAACTCGGTGGATCCGCCTCCGATGTCGACCACCAGGAACGGGCCAGTCTCGTCATCGAGCTCGGCGGTGGCGCCGAGGAACGACAGCCGGGCCTCCTCGGCCCCCGACAGGAGCTCGGGCGCCGCCCCGAGGGTGTCCTCCACCCGCGAGAACAGCACGTCGCGGTTGGCGGCGTCTCGGGCGGCCGAGGTGGCCGAGACCCGGACCCGCTCGACGCCGTGGGCGTCGAGGATCCTGCGGTACTCCCCCAGGACCTCGATCGTGCGGTCCACGGCGAGGGGATCGAGCAGGCCGGAGGCGTCGACACCCGCACCCAACCGGGTGATGAGGGCCCGTCGGTCGAGCGCCTGCAGCCGCCCGTCACCGGCATCGCGGGCCACGAGCAGGCGGGTGGAGTTGGTCCCGCAGTCGATGACGGCGACCGCCGGACCGCTCACGTCGGGCCCGGCTCGCCAGCGAGCACCGTGGCCACCCAGCGGCCGACGGGATCGTCACCCCCGGCCAGGTACCAGGCGTAGTGGGCGTGCAGGCACTTCACCCCCCGCCGGGTCCCCCCGACCCCCCCACCGGGGCGGGGACCGTCGTGGCCGGCGGGCAAGGCCGCCTCTCGTTCGGCGGCGTAGCGACGGTGGGCCTGGCGCAACAGCTCGGGATCGACCGCCTGCTCGGCGGTCCGCACACCCCCCGACGACTCCAGGCGGCTGACCGCCAGCCGCTCCTCCGACCCGACGAGCCAGAAGCGCGTGGGCATGGGGGTGCCGTCATCGAGGAACGGGGCGTTGCGGATGACGACGGGTCGGCCGTCGGCCGAACGCACCACCACCTCGAACGAGCCCCGAGGGTGGCGACCGAGCAGACCGGTGACGGCCTCGTGGTCGGGGTCGCCGTGATCACCACCGTGGTGATCGTCACCCGTCAACGGCAACGGGTCAGGTCTGGATGACCGAGTTGGTCTCGCCGTACTCGTTGACCTGGTGGCTGTGGGCCTCGGGCTCGGTGAACCAGGTCCCGCCCTCGCTCAGGTACTTGAAGGAATAGCACTGGCCGGGCTCGAGCTCGACGGTGGCGCTTCGCGTCCCGTTGGCCCGCCTCTTGAGGGGATCGGCCAAGGGGTCCCAGTGGTTGAAGTCCCCCAGCACCGAGACCGGCTCGGGCGTCTCGGTGATGGGAAGGACGAAGCTGGCCTTGACGTTGCTGTGGGCTCGGTTGGCGGTGAGCTTGATCATGGGGACATTCCCTTTCGGTCGCCGTCCGGACCACGCTACCCGCCGGTCGGACGGAGTCCTGACCGACCCCACACCTCCGGGTTGGCCAGGTGGCGAGGGCGCCGACCGGCGAGAACGGACTCGACGTCGTCGACGATCATGGCGCTGTGGTGGGTCACCACGTCGTCGGCCGCCCCGGCCAGATGGGGGGTCAGGGTGACGGTGTCGAGGTCGAGCAGGGGGTGGTCACGCTCCAGTGGCTCGCGCCAGAACACGTCGAGCGCGGCCCCGGCGATCCGGCGTCGACGCAGGGCCGCGACCAGGGCGGCCTCGTCGACGATCGCCGCCCGGGCGGTGTTGACCAGGACGGCGTGGGGAGCCATCTGCTCCAGGGCGGCGGCATCGATGAGCCCGGTGGTCTCGGGCGTGAGCGGGCAGTGGAGGCTGACCACGTCGCTTTCGGCCAGGAGCCGGGCCAGGGACACGGCCTGCGCCGGCGGGTCGGGGGCGTCGACGTAGGGGTCGCTCACCAGGACGCGCATGGCGAAGCCTCCGGCGGCCCGACGGGCGACCTCTCGGCCCACGGCGCCGTAACCCACCAGCCCGAGGGTGCGCCCGGCCAGCTCCGGGCCCCGGAAGTGCAGGTAGGGCAGCTCCCCATCGACGTGCCACCCCACCCGGCGGAGGTGCTCCTGGCTCCTTGCGAGAGAGCGACACTGGGCGATGACCAACCCGATCGTGAAGTCGGCCACCGAGGCGGCGTTGCGGGCGGGGGTGTGGATCACCGGGATGCCCCGGGCCGCTGCTGCGGCCAGGTCGACGTTGCTCGGAGCACCCCGGGCGGTGGCCACCAGGCGCAGGTCGGGCAGGGCGTCGAGCACGGCGCCATCCACCGCCTCGATCTCCACGATCAGCACGGTGGCCCCCTGCCCGGCGGCGACCAGGGCCTCGGGTTCGAGGACCCGCCGGGTGACGCCCCAGCCGGCCCGCAGCACCTCGTAGCCCAGGGCTTCGAGCCGGGACTGCCCGTCGCCACTCAGCTCGGCGGTGACCAGCGCCTTCACGAAGGCGACTCGGGAAGGTGGGTGCGCACGGCGTCGGAGGTGGCGAGGTAGCGCTGGTAGGGCTGCTCGTAGGGACGGGGATCACCCGCGACCAGGATCTCGGCGTCGGCCGCCCCCCCGCCTGGCGGCAGGTCGATCCCACAGGCCCGGGCCACCAGGGCGGCGCCGGCCACCGCGGCCGGCTGGGTGGTGGCCGGCACGGTCACGTCCCGGCCGACGACATCGGCCACCAGTCGGGGTAGTCCCCCGTGGCGGGCTCCTCCGCCGGTCACCACCAAGGTGGTGGCCGACCGCCCGAGGACCCGCTCGAGGTCGGCCAGGTTGGCCCGGATGGCGTAGGCGTGGGCCTCGACGAAGGCCCGGGCCAGGTCGGCCTCGCTGGTGGAGGGACCGAGGCCCAGCACCGACTGCGGGGCTCGGGCCACCCACGCCTCCTCGCTCCACACCGGGGCGGCGACCACGGCGGTGACCCCGTTGGCCCCCGGTCGGCTGTCGGCGGCCCGGGCCCACAGCTCGCCCACCTCGCGGCGCTGCACCCCGGCCAACCAGCCCAACATGGTGCCGGGGTAGGCGGCGTTGGTCTCCACCGCCCAGCGCTCGGGCGCCAGGTGGGTGGACACCCACGGGTGGCGCAGCGGGTCCCTCGGGGGCACCGCCGTGGCCGCCTGCACCGGGGTGCTGGAGCCGGCCACCACGGTCACCACGCCGTCGACCATCCCCCCCGACCCCATGGCCGCCATCTGGGTGTCGCCCCCCCCGGCGACCACCGGCAGGCCCAGCGGCAGGCCCAGGTCGCCGTCGAGCAGCTGTCCCACCACCGTGCCCGCCTCCACCAGGGGAGCCAGCTTGTCGACCTCGAGGCCGAGGTGGCCGATCAGGTCGCTGGCCCAACACCGCCTCACCACGTCGGCCAGTTGACCGGCGCTGGCCAGGGAGACCTCGGTGGCCTCCTGGCCCGAGAGCCGCCACAGGGCCCAGTCGTGCACGAACAGCACCCGCCGGGCGGCCCGCCAACGCTGCGGTTCGGCCTCGGCCAGGTGGAGCAGCTTGGGCAGGGTCAGCTCCGGGGCGGGCCAGTGCCCGGTGGTGGCGTAGAGGGCCTCGGTCCCGACCTCCCGGCGCAACCGCTCGAGCTGGGAAGCGCCCCGGCGGTCGCTGTTGAGAACGGCCGGCCCGAGCTCGGCCCGGCCGTCGGTGAGCACGAAGCCCTGGCGCAGGGAGGAGGCGGTGATCCCGGCGTAGTTCCCGGGCCCCCGCCCGGCCCGGGACACCGCTTCGCGCAACGTCCGCCGGCACGCCGCCCACCAGATCCCCGGATCGATCTCGGCGACCTGGGGTCGGGGGCGCCGGGTGACCACCTTCTCGCTGGCCTCGGCCACCATCTGCCCGCCCACCTCCGCCACCCAGGCCTTGACGGCCGAGCCGCCGAGGTCGAGGCCGGCGGCCAGGGGGGTCAAGGGATCGGCGGGGACGAAGCCGACGCCGCCTCGGCCTGGCGCACCCGGGCCAGGTACTCCGGCGGGCACTCGGTGGTGGTGTCGCCCAGCGTCAGGGCCCGGTAGGTGGCCACCGCCGCCTCCTCCAGGTTGGCCGCCCGCTTGTGGGCCGCTTCGATGGTGGCACCCACCACCGAGCACCCGTGGTGGCCGAGGATCACGGCGTCGGCCTCGGCCAGGGCGGCGGCGCCGGCCGCCGCCAGCTCCTCGGTGCCCGACGGGAGGTAGGCCACGGTCGCCACCCGTCGCACGTAGTAGGCGTGGTCGATCGTGATGAGGCGGATGCGATGGCCCAGCGCGTCGAGCAGCACCGAGAGCTGGGGGTGGAGGTGGATCACGGCGTTGACGTCGGGCCGGGCCCGGTAGCTGTGGAGGTGCAGGGCCACCTCGCTGGAGGGGGTGGGGTGGCCCCCCCGGTGGGTCCCGTCGAGCGCGACGAGGCTGAAGTCTTCGGGGCTCAGCTCGTCGAGCCAGGTCCCGCTGGCGGTGACCACGCACGCGTCGCCACCGGGGAGGCGGGCCGAGAGGTTGCCGCCCGACCCCAGCACCAGTCCCCGGTCCACCGCCTTGGCCCCGAGGTGGATCAACTGGCCAATCAGCTCGGCATGGTCCTTCATGGCACCAGGACGGCCTTCAGGCGACCGCCTCCGGGCGCCTCGCCCACGGCCGCGTGGACGTCGCCGAGGGCGTGACGGTGGGTGACGATGCGACCGGCGTCGATGATCCCGGTGCTCAGGAGCTCGATGGCCTCCGGGAATGCCCCCGGCGCCAGGTGGCCGCCCCGGATGTCGAGCTCCTTGTGCTCGGCCACCACGTTGAGGTCGATGCTCGCCGGCCGCCGGTACACCCCGTAGAGGACGAGGCGGCCACCGGGCACCAGCGCGGCCAGACCCAGACCCACCGCCTCGGGCGACCCCGAGCAGTCGAGAAAGACGTCGGGGCCGTCGCCCCCGGTCAGCTCCAGCAGCTCCTCGAGGCCGGCCCGGGCCCCGCCGTCGGGGTGAGGGACGGCGGACAGGTCGACCGCGTCGTCGGCGCCCAGGGCCAGCGCCAGCTCGGCCCGGGCGGGGGACGTCACCACCGCCACCAGCCGGCGGACCCTGCCGCTGGCAACGCCCAGGGCGGCGGCCCCGATGGAGCCGATGCCGGCGATAGCCACCACGTCGTCGGCGTCGAGGTCGGCCCGGCGCAGGGCGTGCACGGCGCAGGCCGCCGGCTCGACCAGCACTGCCGCGGCCAGGTCTAGGTCGGGCGGGAGGTGGTGGACCACGGCCTCGGGAGGAAGGGCCATCCGCTCGGCAAAGGCGCCGGGCAGCCCGCTGCCCAGGTGGCTGCCGAACCGGCACAGGTTCTCCCGACTGGCCCGGCACAGCCGGCAGCGCCGGCACGCCACCTTGACCTCGGCCGTGACCCGGTCACCCACATCCACGCCCCAGTACCGGGCACTGCCTTCGTCGATCCAGGCCACCCGGCCCAGGATCTCGTGGCCGGGGGTGAAGGGGAACGACAACTCCCACGGCCCGTCACCCCGCCAGATCATGCGGTCGGCCGCGCACACGCCGGCGGCTTCGATCTCCAGCACCGCACCGGTCTCCCGTCCGGGCTCCGGCCTGTCCTCCAGGCGGAAGTCCCCCGGCCCGTGGGCCACGACCGCCTTCACGGCCGACCTCGGAGCAGGTGGGTCCGGCTCTCGGCGGCGGCCTGGGCACCGGTGGCCACGCCGGCGCACACCGCGCCGTAGAGGTCGAGGGTAGCCGCGCCGGCATAGCCGGCGGCGTCGAGGGCGGCGGCGAAGGGCCCGAAGTCGTGCAGGCGGCCGACCGGCAGGTCGTCGTCGGCGTTGCCCTCGGCCGCGTCGCCCAGGTGCACGTGCCACAGCCGCTCCCCCAAGCGGCCCACCACTTCGGCCGGGTCCTCCCCGGCGGCGTAGGCGTGGCCGGTGTCGAGGAGCACGCCCAGCCCGGGCACGGCGTCACAGAGCCCGACCGCGTCGGCCGCCGTCGCCACCGCGGTGCCCGGCTTGTACTCCAGCGCCACCCGCACCCCGGTGGGCGCCACCGCGTCGACCACGCGCCGGGCGCCGGCGGCCACCTCGGTGGGAGCGGTGTGGGGCTCGTCGGCGCCGGGCCAGACGCCGATCGTGTCCAGACCGAGGTCGACCGCCACCTCGGCGGTGGCCCGGGCCTGGTCGACCACCAGCGCCGTGCTCGACCCGGCGAGGGCCCCATCGGGCCAGCGGTCGGGCGGGAGCGACAGCAGCAGCATGGCCACCGGCATCCCCGTCACCTGCGTCAGTTCCCTCACGTGGGCCAGGCGTTCGACGGCCAACTCGTCGGCCACCCGGTAGACGCCCAGCTCCATCCCCTGGAACCCGGCGGCGGCCACCGCCGGCCACAGGGCGGCGTCGTCCAGCCCGTCGGGCCAATGGTTCCAGTCGGCGTCACACAGCTGCCAGGCGGTCACGACCGACCCCCGCCGGCCTGGCCCAGGCGGGTCAACGTGGCCCGGCGCACCGGCGGGGTCTGGGCCTGGACGAGGTGGAACAGCGCCTCGCGCACCAAGCGCTGAGCGGGTGACGTCCGCGACAGGCCTGCTCCCCCGCTGGCCACCACCAGGGCGGTGGCCGCCCGCACCCCCAGCTCCAGGGCATGGGCCCGCAGGACCAACCGCTCGTCGAGGCCCTCAGCCGGCGGGACCTCGTCGAGGAGGCGGTAGGCGCGGGCCCGCACCCCGGAGGCCTCCGAGCGCAGTGCTCGGGCCAGGGCCAGGGCCACCGGCTCCTCCCGACGCCGGGCCGCCTCCTCCAGCCCGGTGACCACCCGGTCGATCAGGCCGAACACCGCCGGGGTGACGTTCGCCGTCTTGAGGGCGTCGGCCCGGCGCCACTGATCCAGCGCCACCAGGTCGACCACGTCGTCGGCAGGCACCGCCAGCCCGTCGAAGTCGAGGCGGACCGTGGCCGTGGCCTCCATGGCGGCCAGGGCGAGCGGCGCCGACGCCACCAGGCCGGGTCGGGGTCGGGCCGCCACCAGGGCTGACAGCGCCCGCCCGTCGTCGGTCTCGGCCCCCACCAGGAGCACCTCGGCCAGGCCCCAGCTCGTCACCCACGACGCCGTGCCCTCGAGGCGCCAGCCCCCGCCGGGCGCGGGACGGGCCCGCACGGTGGGCCCGCCGGAACGGCGCAGGTGGGCCACGGCGATCCCGCCGAGGGCATCCCGGCACAATCGGGGCAGCCAGCGCCGGCGGAGCTCGTCGTTGTCGGAGCGGGCCAGGGCCCGCACCGGCGTGGCGTGTTGGGTCCACACGAACCAGGTGGCCCCGTCGGCGCCCGACAGCACCTCGGTGACCCGGCGGGCCACCGGCGCAGGAACGTCGCTGCCGCCGGCCTCGCAGGGACCGTACAGGCCGAGGAGGCCGGCGCCGGCCAGGGCGGCGACGTGGCCGACCGGGACCCCCTCCACGTCGACCCGCTCGGCCTGAGGCGCCAGCAGCTCGGCCGCCAGGCGGACCGTGGCCCGCACGCACGGGTGCCGGTCGATCTCGGGTGCGGCGAGACAGGCGGTGGCGTCGGTCACCAGAGCAGACTACCGACGCCCTCCCCCACCGAGCCGGGTCGCACTCCGCCCCGAACCGTTCCCGGCCGCTCCGAGTACCCACCAAGCTCGAGTGCGATGAGATCGACGTTGAGGTCTGGTCAAACGAAGGTTGTAGCCTGAACCGGTGCGACTGGCGGTCTGCGGCGGTGTCTACTCCAACCCCTATGCCCTGCGCGCGTTCCTCGACGACGCCCGCCGCCGGGGCTGTGACCGGCTTTTCTGCCTGGGTGACCTGGGCGGGTTCGGCGCCGAGCCCGATGCGGTGTGGCCGCTCCTGGTCGACAACGGGGTTGAATGCATCGCCGGCAACTACGACGTGGCCATCGGCAGGGGCGACGACGACTGCGGCTGCGGTTACCGCGACCCTCGCGACAACGAGTTCGCCCAGCTCATCTACGACTTCACCAAAGCCCACACCAGCGCCGACTACGCCGCTTGGATGCGCACCCTCGACATCGAGCACCGCGAGACGATGGCCGGGCTCGACGTGCACTTCGTCCACGGGTCCCCGCTGGTGCTCAACGACTTCTTCTGGGAATCGCTCGACGATGCCGAGGTCGAGCTGCGGGTCAAGGAGAGTGGGGCCGACGTGTTGTGTTGCACCCACACCGGGCTGCCCTGGATCAAGCGGGTGGGTGAGCGGCTGGTGGTCAACGTGGGGGCGCTGGGACGGCCCGCCAACGACGGCCGCCGGGAGGTCTGGTACGCGGTTCTCGACATCGACGACGGCCGGGCCGAGGCCGAGCTCGTGCCCCTCGCCTACGACTGGCAGGCCCATGCCGCCTCCATGCGGGCGGCCGGGCTGCCCGAGCCGTTCGTGGAGACGGTCGAGACCGGCTGGTGGACCACCTGCCTGGAGGTCGTCCCGCCCCGGGAGCGGTCACGGGGGCGCTACCAGCTCTACCGCAGTGCCGTGCCCAGCGGGTTCGCGGCCGACGGCGTGGGTTGGGCCGACGCCCCCGAGGTGGTCGACGACGGCCTGCCCGTGGTGCCGCTGTTCGGCTCCCCCTGTTCCCACCCCGGCTGTGGGTGTACACCAACTTCCACTGCAACCTGCGCTGCGTCTACTGCTCGGTGGCGTCCTCGCCCACGGCCCGGCGCCGCTCGATGCCTCTCCCCCGCTTCCGGGACCTGATCGACGAGGCGGTGGTGGAGGGCTTCACCGAGGTGTACATGACCGGCGGCGAGCCCTTCCTCGAGCCCGACATCGTCGAGATGATCCTCTACGCCAGCGACCGCCTCGACACCGTGGTGCTCACCAACGCCATGTTGTTCAAGGGTCGCCAGCTCACCGAGCTGCGCCGCCTGGCCGGGCGCGCACCGCCTCGTGCTGCAGACCTCGATCGACGGCGCCCGGGCCGAGACCCACGACCGCAACCGGGGCCCGGGCTCGTGGGCCAAGGCCATGGAGGGCCTGGCTGTCGGTTGTGAGCTGGGCCTGCCCATGCGGGTGGGCCTGACCGAGACACCCGAGAACACCCACGAGGTGCCCGAGCTGGGCGCCCTGCTGGCCACCATGGGCATCGTCGGCCGGGATTTCGCCGTGCGCCCCTGATCAAGCGGGGCTTCTCCGAGACCGGCATGGACGTCGACGAGACCAACACCGTGCCTGAGCTCTCGGTAAGCGTCGACGGTGTGCACTGGCACCCGGCCGGCGCCGACATCGAGACCAGCCCCGACATGTTGCTGGCCGCCGGCGAGGTTCCCCTGGCCGAGGCCAAGCGCCTGGCCGTGGAGCGCTTCCTCACCCTGCGCCAGGGCGACGGCACCCTGCCCCACATCTACAACTGCGCGGTCTGACCGGCCGGGGAAAAGTGCCTTCCCGGGGGTAGTACCGTCTCGAGACGAACCCGCGGATCGCAACACAGAGGTGCAGCTGATGTCGCTCTCGCAGAACCGCTGGCTCACGCTGGGGACGTCCCTGGTCGTCGTCGCCCTCCTGGGTGTCGCCTGCGACAACGGTGAGGACGGTGAGGCGTTAGGAGCGGGTTCCGACGCCGATGGAACCACCACCACGGTTCCAGAGACCGCCACGACACTTCCGGTGACGACCACCACGGCTGCGCCGACCCCGGAGGAGGAGGTGCTCGCCGCCTACCAGGGCTATTGGGATGCCGTCGACGACGCGTTCGGGCCTCCGGAGGTGGATCCCGAGTCACCCGGGCTTCGCCGGTTCGCTACGGGAGAGGTCCTGCCGGGCATCATCGACAGTGCCGAGGAGGTCAAGGCCGAGAACGCCTACGTCCGGACGCCCGAGGACAGTACGCATGAGTCGGAGGTCGTATCCCTCGAGGAGTCCACCGCCACCGTTCGGGACTGCACCGTCGACGACGCCGTACTCGAGCGGGTGGGTACCGGGGAGATCCTCGACGACGCCGTGAGCACCCGCGAGTACATTGCCATGCTGGTCCTGGAAGACGGCCAGTGGAAGGTTGCGGTCCTCACCGAGGCCAACACCTGGGAGGGCGTGGCCGGATGCGCCATCGAATAGGCGTGGTGGCCTTCGCCGTCGCCATGGCGGGTACCTTCATCGCCGTCACCCCCTCGGCAACGGCCCTCGGTAGGGACAACAAGAAGGCGCCGGACGTCGACGCCGGCGTCGACGGTTCAGCCCCGTCCGGGACGCCGGTGATCAGAGTCAGGGATCCCGGAGGTCCCGGCCGCCCGGGCAACTCCGGCGGCTCCGGGAGCTCCGGCGGCCCGGGCATCGACAGCGGGTCGGGCTACGACTGCACCTGGTACCGCCTGGACGGGGCCGACCAGCCCGACTTCGCCCAGCCCTACGACCCCCCGCCGCCCGACGGCACCCGAGCCTGGCTGCGCTGTTCGGGGCCCGAGAGCATCGACGGGATCCGCACCCGCCAGAGCGGAGGGACGGTGGCGGCCATCGCCGTCGAGCGCCTGCCCCTCCCCGGACCCGAGGTAGGAGCCAACCCGAGGGTCGACGCCGACCAGTTGGTGGGCGTGCCCACCTGGTTGTGGGTCACCAACTTCGAGGCGTTGTCGGTCACCGCCGCGGTGCCGGGCACCACCGCCGACCTGGTGGCCACCCCGGTGTCGGTGAGCTTCGACATGGGCGACGGCCGGTCGCCCCTGGTGATGGGGGTGGGGCCCCAGTTTGCCTGCCAGGCGCCCGGCACCCCCTACGACGTCTCCCTGCCCTCGGCTGCCCAGCGCAGCGCCTGCACCTACACCTACGAACGCTCCTCGGCCGGTCGCCCCTCCCAGGAGTTCACGGTCACCGCCACCATGTCCTACGACCTGGACTGGGCGGCCGACACGGGCCAGTTCGGGAGGCTGCCCACCCTCACCCGCACGTCCACCTTCCCCCTCCGGGTGGCCGAGGCCCAGGCCCTGGTGACGGGCTGAGCACCGACGCTTCTCCGTCGGGCCGAGTTGGACGACGGAGGACACCAGGGTCTCAGCCGAACGTTGGCGGCCGGGGTTCCAGGCGACGCTTGACGGTGAGGTAGGCGCTGCCGCCGCTCATGCCCAAGCCTGCCTCGAGGGCCGCCCGGCTTGGACATGCCAAGGGCTGGTCCCCGAAGATGGCGAAGTGGCTCGCGGAGGACTCAGCCGACCCTGGGCCGGTCGAGATCCCAGAAGACGTTGACGCTGAGGTAGGCGCGACCGTCCGTCAGTGCCCTCGCCTGGATGGCGATGTTCGGCCCGTCGGTCCCGAGGCGCTGGGATGGGGTGTGCTCGAGGGACCCGGTGTTGTCTCTCCGGACGGCGTTGCGAGCGGCCCACTCCTCCAGTCGGGTGCCGTCGAGGCCCCAGCGCTTCACTAGGTCGGCGGCCCGCTGGGCGGCCTGGGCTACCGGCTCCCGGTCGAAGTTGACCACGATCGTTTGGAGTACCTGGCCGGAGGTATCCCCTGGCGGTCGGCCGGCGACGGCATCGAAGGGGCCTTCGATGGTCACACCCTCGGGGAGCAGGATGGTGAGCTCTCCCGGTTCGGGATCAACGAAGTAGCTGTCGCTGTCGATGTCCTCGGGCCAGTCCACGTCCTCGATGCGATGGCTGGTGCGTAGGTCCCACACTGCGGGCACGGCGTTCTCCCCGTCTCCGAAGCCGATCTGACAGCCGGCCAGCAAGGTGCCGGCGGCCAGGGCGAGTGATGCCAGTCGATGTCTCATCCACCCGGCTCGTACTGGAGGAGCCAGTTCGGAATGTTGCGGCGCTCGGCGGCCAGGTCCTCGAGGGGGTGGCGATGTAGCCGCCGGCCTGTCCGGCGTTCACCAGGCACATGTAGCGGGGGAACATGTCCCCGATGATCCACTGCCAGCGGTGGTCGCGCATCGTCACGTTGTTGATGGGCAGTTCGGCCACGGTGCCCCCGATGCGGTCGGGAGTGTCGAGATAGACCGGGTCCCCGGGCATCCAGCCGGGCAGAAGGGGCATCCGGTCGGGGGTGTCCAGCACCGGCGTACGCACCTCGTAGGGCACCTCTTCGCGGAACGAGTCACCATTGGGGATGGGGCTGTCGGCCACGAAGGACATGCCCATGGTGAGGGCCCACGCCAGCGGGCTGTGGTTGCGGATCTCGTCGTAGTCGTCGCCGATGATCGTGTACTGCTCGTGGCGCACGATGCCCAGAGTGCCCCGCCGAATGAGGGCCGGATCTCCCGAGTCGATGTCGCGCCAGGCCGAGATGTGGGCGTCCAATATCTCCCCCGCCGGTACAGCCCCTCCATGGCGGCCAGGCCGCCCTGTCGGTAGGCCACGTGCTGCCAGGCCAGGTCGTCGAAGATGTTCTGTTGCATCTCCAAGAGCCGGGTCTCGACGAACCGCAGCTCCTCGGCCACCGTGGTGAGGTCCTGGCTCGTCAGCTCGCCGATGTCGTCGAAGGGCAGGCCCAGGCGACGAAGCGCCTCGGTCACCTCCTCGGCGTTGAGCGCGCCCGCTTGGATGGCCCGGCGCAACACGTGGAGGTCCTGGAGGCCGGCGTAGACGCTGGCCCCGGCCAGCTTGGCCATGCCCGCCCACAAGAAGCGCTCGGGGTCACTGGCGTAGAGCCGGGCGTAGTACTCCCAGCCCGCTCGGACCTGGGCATCGATGGCGGCCAGGCCGAGGGCGGGGTCCCAGGCCTCGGCGTGGATGCCGGCCTGGTGCAGGGCCTCGAACTGCCACGACTCCTTGGAGTCGAGGATGAGGCCGGCGTCGGTGACCAGGAAGCTGAGCTCCTGGCCGCCGGGGGCCCACAGGCCTTCGACCATCCCTCCGGCGATGCGGCCCAGCCAGGCCCCGATGCCCGAGATCCACGGGTCGGCCAGGTCGTCGCTGCGGGCCACAGCCAGATCGCCGGCGGCGGCGCGGCCGGCCCGGTCGCGCCGGTCCACGGCATCCTCCAGCAGGCGCCGGGCCTCCTCGGCCTCGGCCTCGGCGTCGGCCAGGGCCGAGGCCCAGTCGGGTCCCGACCACGGTGCCGGCTCCCGGGGGGCCCGGTCGGGGTTGGCCTCGTTCCAGCGGGTGGCGTCCTCGGCCTCGTCGCGGTCGTGGCGGGCCCGAGCGGCCAGGCCCTGGTTGGCGTCGTCGATGTGGCCGCTGGCGTGTCGGGCTCGGCGCAGGGCCGCGGCGGCATCGTCCTGGGCGTGGTCCAGCTCGCCGGCGTAGGCCACCAGCGCCGAGGCGCTGCGGTAGCAGCGGGCGGCGGCCGACTCCAGCGCCGGGGGGACCTGGTCGCGGTGCTCGGCGAAGCGCTCGGCGGCCAGGCCCAGCCACAGGGGGCCGGGGTCGATGCGCTTGACCACTCCGGCCTGGTCACCGAGTTCGTCGCCGAGACGCTCCAGGCGCCGGGCCGAGGCCCGCACGGCATCGGGGTCGCCCGGCACCGGGTCCGATTCGGCCAGCGGCTCCCAGCCCATGGGGCGTCAGTACCCCACGGCCACGGTCACGATGGTGGCGTCGGCGTCGGTGAAGGCCCGGGTGGCGGCCTCGGTGTAGGCGGCCAGGGTGGCCAGAGCCGACGACAGGCGCTGGCGCCGTTGGTCCCAGTCACCGGCCACGTCGGCCAGCGCGTCGGTGACCTCGGGCGAGCCGGAGACGTCGATGGCCAGCCCGGTCACCTCCTCGAGGTCGGCGACCGCCGTGCGGGCGTGGGAGAGGGCGTGGGCCAGGTCCTCCAGCTCCTCCAGGTCGGCCAGGATGCGCGTCACGGGGGGCCGGACCGGTCGGACACGATCGGTGGCCGGCTCCTCGGGGTCATGCGGTTCCCCTTGCGTCGATGCGTGGCGTCAGTTGGCTGCGGTGGAGTGCCGGGCTCACGTTAGGACTCCTCACGAGGAGCGTCCAGGGCTCGGTGCTCGGGGTGGTCCACCCCGGGATGGTCCCACCTCACGTCTCACCCTGGTCCACGCCCCGCACGCTGCGGGCCGAGCCCTGGCCCGTGACCGTGACCTGGGCCAACCCCCCGATGCCGAGGATCTGGAGGGGCTGTTCGACGGTGACGGTGACGGTGACGGCGTCACCGGTGACGACCACCGTTCCGGGCCGGCCCAGCAGGGCCAGGTGGGCAGTGGCCGCAGCTTGCGCCTGGGCCGCATCGAGCTCCTGGTCACCCGAAGACCGGAGACGGTCGATGGACACGGCCTGGGCGCCGGCTCGGGCCGCCGACTCGGCTTCGTTGTCGGCCTGGCGCTTGGCCGCCAGCAGGGTGCCCCCGTCGAGGACGAGGCCCACGACGAAGATGAGGGCGACGGTGAAGATGGTGACGAAGGCCGTCACCTGCCCAGCTTCGCCACGACGCCCGGTCCAGGGGCCCCTCACGAGTCGAGCCCCCGGAACTGGTCCACCACTTCCACCGCTCCGGCGGAGAGGGTCTGGCTGCCCGGAAGCGGGAGGGGGGACAGGTCGCTCAGGTCGACGTCGCAGCTGACCTCCACCGACACGGTCCCGCCCCGTCGGAAGGCGTCGATGTCGGTGGTGACGATCACCGAGGCGCAACTGAACCCCTGGTCGGCCAACGTCGCCTGGGCCGCCGCCTGGGCCGCCGGGCCGGCGGCCACGGCGCTGCGTTGGATGGAGGCGGCCCGAGCGGCGTCACGGGCGGCCCCGACCAGGTCCCCCCGGGCCCCGGCCAGGCGACCGGCCAGGGTGGCGAAGACCAGCAACAGCAACAGCAACGGGGTCACCAGCACCAGCTCGGTGGCTGCGGCCCCCCGCTCAGCGCGCACCCGGGAGATGGGGGTCACGGCGCCCGGAACTCCTCCACCGGGCCCTCGGACTCGGCCGAGATCGGCAGCCGGATGCCCGGGACGACCTGGATGGCCCGGCCATTGACCTCCACCCGGGCCACCCCAGCCGGGTCGCGGGTGGCCGTGACCGTGCGCTCGAGCACCAGGGCCTGGCCCACGGCGTCGAGGAACGCCTCGGCCCGGGCCTTTCCCGCAGGGGCGCTCGACCCCTCGACCCGTGCCGCCCGAGCCCCTTCCTGGGCGGCCGCCGACGCCACGTGCGAGGCGTGGAACCACAGGCCGAACTGCACCACCAGGAGCACCATGAACAGCATGACCGGCGTGACCAACACCAGCTCCGCCGTGGCCGCGCCCCGCTCGCCCTTGCCCCGTCCTCCGGTCACCCTCGGCACCGAACCACAGCCCCTTTGGGCCGTGACCCTCAGCTGGGGAAACCGGTGGGCGTGTCCACGTCGATGTCCTCGGCCTTGGTCATGACCTTGTCGGCGATCACGCCCACCGCGGCCAGGGCCAGGATGACCAGCAGGGCGGTGATCACCACCGTCTCGGTGGTCATCCCCCGCTGGTCGCGGCGGGCGGCCCCGAGGCGGGCCGCCAGGAGGGGGACGACGGCGGGCAGGACGGAAAGCTCGGGGACCACGGGTGCCTCCTACGGGAATGGTGGTGTGCGTGCCCGTTCGGGCGACGTGACCGGTGCGATGGTGACCGGGACGTGGCGCTCAACCGTTGAAGGTGATGGTCCGGTCGGCCTCTTCCAGGTTGCGGGCGAAGGTCTCCGAGGCGGTGCCGAGGTCGCCGTAGGCAGTGTCGATGTTGCCCATGATGGTGTTGAAGTCGCCCTCGACCATCGAGACGAACTCGGTGGCCCGGGCCATCATGAACGTCTTGAACTCCTGGACGGAGTCGAGGGCGTTGGTCAAGACGTTGTCGACCTCGCTGTTGAGGGCGGCCTCGGTGTCGGTGGCGGCAGCCTGGCTGGAGCCCTCCCAGTCGGTGGCGGCCAGGCGGTTCTTGGCGGCGGTGATGGCGGAGCGCAAGCCGTCGGCCAGGTCGATGAAGCGGGAGGACAGCACCTCGGTGACGTCGGTGACCTCACCCTCCATGGTGTTGGAGAAGTTGGTGGCCTCGGATCCGGCGTCGACTGCGGCGACACCGGTGTCGGTCATGACTCCGGCGGTCGAGTTGATGTCGGAGACGTTGCCCCCGATACGAGCTGCGGACATGGTGGTTCCCCTTCCGTGACGTAGGTGCGTGTGGACACGTTGCCCTGCTCCGAGGCTACGCAGGCCGGCCGGGGAAAGTCCAGGGTCCGGCGTCGGTCGGGATCGACGATCCGCTCACCCCCGACGGGCGGGCCATGCCAGGAGTCAGCCAACCATCAGCAAGTTTTCAGAAGCCGGTCAGCACGGCGTCCACCGCGGGATAGCCGACGAGCACCATGAAGCCCAAGAACAGCAGCACCACGGGGAAGGCCATGCGCTCGGTGGCCGACTGGGCCTCGGCTTCAGCGCTGGCCAGGGCGTGGTCACGCAGGGAGCGGGCTTTGGCCGCCAGGGAGTCGCGCACCCGGGCCCCCTCGGTGCCGGCCAGCGACACGCTGGACGCCAGCTCGGCCAACTCGGTGACCCCGAGCTCGTCGCCCAGGCGGGCCAGTGCCGACCACGGGGTCTCCCCGGTCAGGGCCGTCACCTCGAGCGCCCGGCGGATCTGCGCGTAGGAGCGGCCGTGGCCGACCGTGGCCGCGCCGCGCAACGCGCTCTCCACCCCTGCGCCTCCGGCAAGGCCGATGACGACCAGGTCGAGGAACGAACCGAGACCGTGGCGGAAGGCCCGCCGACGCTTGTCGGCCTCGCTGCGCAGGGTCAGGTCGGGGACGAAGAAGAACGTCACGCCGAGGACCAGCCCTCCTCCCACGGTGAACAGGGGAGGAAATCCGCGCCGAGCAAGGCGGTCATCGACCCCACCAACGGCGGGATCAACAGGCCCAGCAGGCCGAGCAGCACCTTGGTGCCGAGGTGGCGCTGCAGGTCGCTGCCCACGAGGCGCAGGTCGGGCTCCAGGCGGTCGAGGCGGACCCCGAAGGCGTCCATGGTCCGCTCGAGCCAGGCGCCGAAGGTGCGGCCCACCACGCTGGTCAGGTCGTTGCGGTCGGCGCCGGCGATGGGCGCCAACTGGCGGGAGCCGTCGAGGCCGCGCAGCACCACCTCCAGCGGCAGGACCGGCGGGAAGAGCGCCCGGTAGGCGACCACGGCGGCCAGGCCGGCCAGGGCCCCGAGCAACAGGGCCCCGGTCACGGCTGGGTCATCTCCGGCCCCCACTGAGGAAGCGTTCGTTGGCCACCAAGCGCGAGGCCCGGGCCAGCCACCAGAACGAGGTGGCGAAGCAGGCGCCTACCACGCCCAGCACCAGCTGGCCGAGGACCGTGCCGTAGGGCTCGAGATAGCTGCGGTTGAGCACGAGCAGGAGTAGCGCAGGCGCGACGGTGGTGAAGCTCACCACCCGCACCGAGGTACGGGTACGAGCCCGCCCGGCGTCGACCCGCAGCCGCATGTTGACCTCGGCCCGGGCCGACTCGGCCAACATGCCGAGCAGTTGGCCCAGCCGCTTGGGGCTCTTGTCGGCGGCCAGGATGAGCGCGGCGACCACCAGGTCGCCGGTGGGATCGTTCAGCTCGTCGGCGAAGTCGCGCAGCGCCGGCGTCAGCCGGTCCCGCTGGAGCCGGGAGGCGAGGGCCACGACCTCTGGACGGATAGCCATGGGGGCCACCCCGGCGCTGGCGATGATCGACTGCTCGAGGCCGCCGGCGCCGGCCATGGTGTCGCGCAGCATCTCGGCCCAGGAGGCGATGGCCTCCACCTTGCCCACCTGGGACTGGCGCGCCCCCTTCTCGCCCAGCACGGTGGGCAGGAAGAACCCGGCCGCCGCCACCAGCAGCGACCCCACCGGCCAACGGGTGAGGGCGGCCATGAACACCCCGCCGCCCACCCCGAGGGCCAACCGCAGCCCCAGCCGCTCGATCTGGTGATCGGGCATGGCCACCCGGCTGGGCCGCCACGGCGCCAGGTCGACGCCCCGGAGGGCCACGAACGACGTCACCGCGGCCAAGCCGAAGACCGCACCGAGCAGGGTCATCAGCAACGTCACCGTCGGGCCTCCTTCAAGTCACGGGGGTACTCCACTCGTCCCTGGTCAACGTAGCCCGAGCTGCCGCGGACGATCTCCGGCTGGCCTGACTCACTCTGGGACGGGCACGGCGTAGAACATCACCAGGAACACGGCCAGGTCGATCACATCGGCAGCTTCAGCGATGGTGCCAGCCCCGGACGCCGCTCCGGGCCTGGCGACCGGTGTGCCGTCCTTTCGCTCCAAGCGCGAGTTGACGTAGCCGCTGCGGCGGTAGGGGTAGGACCGCGACCCGACGGTGATCACGATCCCTCGGCGGCGGCGGCTGAACACGGCTCCATGGAGTCGCACCGCTTCACCGGTTTCGGATCCTGCGGCCAGCGCCACCGCATCCACGAACGACGTATGGCGCTTGCCGTCCAGTCTTCCCGAGCGACCGAAGTCCAGGCGGGTATCAGGCAGATGAGGACCCCAAGCCCGCGTCACCAGACCACCGTCGGTGGAGCCGATGTACGCCGGCCCGTGTGGTCCCTCGTAGTACCCATAGACCCCGACGCCGGGGGGCGAGCTGGGAACGTCGGCGGGGGCGCTTCGCAGCGTGAAGGGCACCATGGCCGCCTGGGGAGTCATGGGGAGGCCACTCCCACTCCGGCAGCAGGGCGCCGAGTCGGCGCCACACCTCCCCGGAGGACACCGGCTGCAAGGTCACGTCCAGGGCAGGATCGTCCAAGTCCGCGCCCTCGGCGACCGAGGAGAGCCAGTAGCCGGCGTCGACGGCATCCACGACGGTCAGCGACGTGCTCCGGGGCCGGTCGTCCCGCCAGAGGGAGGAGGCCCGCCAGGTGAGCCGTCGGCCTTCCCCCCGGTGACCACGAAGCCCAACGGCCCGAGACTGATTCTGATGCCCCGACGGCGGCGGTTGAACAAGGCCCAGCTGGGTTGTACCGCGTTCCCCGGGGGCTCTCCCACCCTCAGGGCCACTGGATCCACTCAGGATCCATGGACACCGACTTCATGGCCACCAGCATGGCGCCGCTGCACCCTTCCTTGCGCCTGCGCCTTGCTGGCGCTGATGGGCACCCCGTAGGACCCGGTGACCTCACCCTCCGCCAGGGCGACGGCACCCTCCCCCACATCTCCAACTGCGCCGTCTGATCTGACCACCAGGGAACCGACGCCCTCCCCCTGGCGGGTACCGTCTCAGGACGTAGCCGCCGGATCGCACCCAGAGGTGCAGCTGATGTCGCTCTCGCAGAACCGCTGGCGCACGTTCGGGTCCTCGCTGGTGATCGTCGCCCTGCTCGGTGCCGCCTGCGACAACGGTGACGACGGTCAGGCGGCGGGAGCGGGGTCCGGCGCCGACCGGACCACCACCACGGCTCCGGAGACGACCACGACACTTCCGGTGACGACCACCACGGCGGCGCCGACACCGGAAGAGGAGGTCCTCGCCGCCTACCTGGCGTACTGGGATGCCGTGGACGAGGCCTTCTCCCTGCCACAGGTGCAACCCGACTCGCCGGCCCTGAGCGAGTACGCCACCGGGGAGGCACTGGATCGAGTCCGCCAGAACGCCAACGACGCGCTCCAGGCAAGCGAGGCGTATCGCATCCCCGAAGGTGGGCTCTACGAGCACCGGGCCGAGGTGGTGTCCCTCGAGGAGGACTCGGCCACGGTGCGCGACTGCAACGTCGACGACACGGTCGCCGTCGACACCACTACCGGCGAAGTGGTCGACGACACCGTCTCCACCCGCTTGTACATCAGCATGGTCGTGCAGGAGGCCGGGCAATGGAAGGTCGCCGTGGTCAATCGGGAATCGTCGTTGGAGGGTGTGGCCGGGTGCGCCCTCGACCAGCGGTAGCCACCCTGGCCTTCGGTCTCCTCGTGTTGAGCGTTCCCCCCGCCCAGGGAGCAGCCCCCGGGCGCGAGCGGGGGGGCGACGCCAGCGGTGAGATCGGGACGGACCCATCTACGGGCAGGAGAACGCCCGCCGTGAGGGTCACTGGCCCCGGGCAGCCAGCGAGTCCCAGGAGCTCCGGAGGCCCGGGCATCACCAGCGGGTCGGGCTACGACTGCACCTGGTACCGCCTCGACGGGGCCGACCGACCCGACTTCGCCCAGCCCTACGACCCCCCGCCCCCCGACGGCACCCGGGCCTGGCTGCGCTGCTCGGGGCCTGAGGCCATCGACGGGATCCGCACCCGCCAGAGCGGAGGGACGGTGGCGGCCATTGCCGTGGAGCGCCTGCCCCTGCCCGGCCCCCAGGTAGGAGCCAACCCGAGGGTCGACGCCGACCAGTTGGTGGGGGTGCCCACCTGGTTGTGGGTCACCAAATTCGAGGCGTTGTCGGTCACCGCCGCGGTGCCGGGCACCACCGCCGACCTGGTGGCCACCCCGGTGTCGGTGAGCTTCGACATGGGCGACCGCCGAGCACCCCTGGTGATGGGGGTGAAGCCCCAGTTCGCCTGCCAGGCGCCGGGCACGCCCTACAACGTGTCCCTGCCCTCGGCGGCCCAGCGCAGCGCCTGCACCTACACCTACGAGCGCTCCTCGGCCGGTCGTGCCTCCCAGGAGCTCACCGTCACCGCCACCATGTCCTATTCGCTGGCCTGGGCGGCCGACTCCGGCCAGAAGGGGACGCTGCCCACCCTCACCCGCTCCTCCACCTTCCCCCTCCGGGTGGCCGAGGCCCAGGCCCTGGTGACCGGCTGAGGCCCTCTTCGGATGGGCCCCGAGCCGCCACGGTTCAGGCCAATCAGGCCAGTCGATGGCTCATGGCTCGTACGGGAGCAGCCAGTCGGGATGTTCCGGCGCTCGGCGGCAGCTCCTCGAGGGGTGGCGTGCGGCCGCCAGCCTGGCCGGTGTTCACCATGCACGTGTAGCGGGGAACATGTCCCCGATGATCCACGGGGAGCGGTAGTCGCGCATCGCCACGTTGTTGATGGGTAGTTCGGCCGTCGCCTTCCTTCCCATCGTCCGTTCCACCATCGCTCCCAGGTCAAGGTAGCCCGGGCGCGGCGGGTGAGCTCCGCGTCGGTGACTACGCCGGAAACGGCACAGCAAAGCACATCACCAGGAACACGGCGAGATCGAATGCGTCGGCAGCCTCGGCGATGGTGCTCGATCTGAACGGCCCTCGGGGTATGGCGACCGGGGTGCGATCCTCGCGCTCAAGGAGGGAACTGGCGTAGCCGCTGTGGCGGTAGAGGTAGGACCGTTCTCCGACGTTGACGACGATTCCTCGTCTGCGGCGGCTGAACACGGCCGAATGAAGTTGTACCGCCTCACCGGTGTGCGCTCCTACGAACACCGGCACAGGATCCACGAGTGAGGTGTGGCGCTTGCCGTCCAACCGCCCTGCACGTCCGATCTCGAAGCGGCCGTCGGGCAGGTGGGGCCCCCATGCCCGCGTGACCAGCCCATCGTCGCTGTAGCCCGCGTAGGCAGGCCCGTGCGGTCCCTCATACAACCCATGCGCCTCGACGCCAGGGGGCGAGCCGGCAACGTCATCCGTCGCACCTCGGAGGATGAAGGCCACCATGGCCGCCTTCGGTGTCACGGGGAAACCGCCTCCTCTCCCGGCAGCAGGGCACTGAGCCGGCGCCACACCTCGCCCGAGGACACCGGCTGCAGGGTCACATCCAGGGCAGGATCTTCGAAGTCGGCTTCCTCAGGGGTCGAAGAGAGCCAGTAGCCGGCGTCGACGGCATCGACGACGGTGAGCGAGGTGCTCCGGGGTCGGTCGTCCTGCCAGAGCGAGGTGGCCCGCCAGGTGAGACGGCGGCTCTCCAGCATGTTCACCACCGCCGCGGCCGTTTCGGCCTCCAAGTGGGCCTTGGCCCGCAGCGATGTCACCGCTCGGGCGGGGCCCTCGGACTCGACCTCGGCCATGGCTGCGTCCAACAGTCGCCGGGCGACGATGACGGGACGGGCCGGGAAAGGCGCTGGCCGCCGGCGCAGCGCGACCAGGTGGCCGAGCACCCACGGCACCAAAGATGGGGAGACCGGGGCGTAGGCGTAGCGGTCCTCTCCCACCATGCCCTCGGCCATCACGCCCAGATCGGCACCCAGCCACAGCGTGTGGCTGGGACCGGGGACGTCGCCGATGGTGGTCTCCACCTCCACCAGGAGCCGGGGACGAGCGAGCACGGCCAGCAACTCGGCTACCTCGCGCACCAGTACGCCGCTCACCCGGGCCCCGGCTGCGGCGAACGCCTGCAGCGTGGCCCGGGCCTGCTCGTCTGCCAGGGCCGGAGCGCCTGGCTCGCTGACGCTCAGGAGCAGGGTGGCCACCTGTTCAGGGCGGGCCCACAGGCGCTGGCGACCGGCGTCGAAGCGGATCACCGGTGCTCGGCCTCGTTCAATCGAAGGGGTTGAGGGCGCTGGCCACGCCCTTGCCCACGTCCAGCGCCCCGCCGGCGAAGTCGCCCACGGCGTCGACGCCGTCGTTCCAGACCTCGGCGATCTCCTCGCGGTGGTTCCAGGCCTCCAGGCCCACCCACGCCACACCAGTCACGATCGTGGCGGCGGCGGTCACGGGGCTGGGCGCCACGAAGAAGGCGGTCGAGGACGCGCCGAACAGGGTGCCGGCCACGTCGGCGGCGTACTCGGTGCCCCGCGCCTCGAAGGCGTTGTGGGGAAGGCCCTGCTGGGCGAGGTCGGCGATGCCCACGCCGGTGGAGACCGCCCCTCCGGCGACTCCGAGACCCCTCACCGCCCCCGCCCGTTGGGCCAACGTGCGCAGTCCTCCCTGGCCCCGGGCCAGGAGGCTGGCATTTCGGGCGCTGCGCAGTCCGGCGATCCGGTCGCTCTTCAGCCACCGCAGCGCCCCAGGACCAAGGCGACGGGCAATGAGATGGGCCAGGCCACCGTTGGCCGTGGTCGGGGCCGGAGGCATTCGCACCTTGCTCCCGGGCTGCATGGCCTTCCAGTACTGGAAGAGATAGCCCGGCCCCCGAGCGGTGCGGGCCAGCCCCGCCGCTGCCCGTCCCCACGGCATGGTGCCGTCGTCGCCCCCGGTCCAGAAGTTGCCCACATCGCCCAGCACGAAATTGAGGATCTCGCGGGGCCAGCCGTGGGCGTCGGCCTGGCGCAGCATCTGGGCCCGTCTCGCCATGTCGTCGCCCACGGCCAAGAGCAGCTCGGCACTGGCCCACACGTCGTCGGGCACCGGCGAGGACTTCCCGGCCTCGGCCAGCAACCCGTCGATGGTGCCGGCCCGGACACCCAGGTCGACGGCGATGTCGGAGAGTCGGGCGGAGAGAAGCTCGACCGCATCGGGATCCATGAAGACCGACGTCATGGCCACCAGCATCGCACCGCTGCGCTACTCCCGAACAGGGCCATGCCTGCGGCAGTGTTCAGCTCATGACGGTGACCGGCACGGCGTAGAACATCACCAGGGCGAGAGCCACGTCGACGGCGTCGACCGTCTCGGCCATCTTGTTCGACCCCAAAACCCCCCCGAGGCTGGCTACCGGCGTGCGGTCCTCCCTTTCCAGCATCTCACGAGCGAAGCCGATCCTTCGATAGAGGTAAGAACGGGGCCCAAGTCGGATCACGATCCCCCGGCGACGACGGCTGAGAAGGGCCGAGTCCGGTTGTACCGCCTCACCGCCGAGCGTTGCCACCGACAACGCCACCGGGTCGACAAAGGACGTGTGTCGCCTGCCGTCGAGCCTTCCGAAGGGACCGAACTCGATGCTGGCGTCGGGCAGGTGGGGACCCCAAGCCCGGGTCCCCAGCCGGTGATCGGTGAAGCCCACCCAGGCTGGCCCGTACGGCCCCTCCTATCGAGTACGCACCTCCACACCCTCCGGGGAAGCCGGGCCATGCCCCGAGGGGTCACTGACGGTGAAGGTGGTCAAAGGCCGCCTCTACGCCTGTGCCCTGATGGCGCTGTCGGGTACGCCATAGAACATCACCAGGGCGAGGGCCACGTCGACGTCATCTGCCTCCTCAGCCACCTGATGGGGCGCTCTCACGCCTCCGAAACTGACCACCGGAGTGCGGTCGTCGCGCTCCAGCAGAGGGCTGGAGATGCCGGCGATGCGGTAGAGGTATAACCGGGGCCCAAGATCGATCTTGATACCCCGACGGCGGCGATTGAACAGGGCCCAGTTCGGTTGCACGGCATTCCCCGACAGCTCTCCCACGCCGAGGGCTACTGGATCCACGAACGACGTATGTCGCTGGCCGTCCAGTCGCCCCGAAGGGCCGAAGTCGAAGCGGGCGTCCGGAACAAGGGGACCCCACGCCTGAGTGACCTGGTCATTGTTCGTGTAGGCCGCGAAGACGGGTCCGTGGGGCCCGTCGTAGTAGCTGTGGGCGACGGCACCCGGTGGAGCACCAGGTGCGTCGCCGGAGGCGTCTCCGAGCCTGAAGGTGATCATGGGCGGCTTCGCTCTCACGTCGGCTTCGCCGCCGACGTCTCGGGAGGGAGGGCGATCTGGACCAGGTACGCGTCCCCCCCGGTGACCACGAAGCCCCCGGGCCCGAGACTGATTCTGATGCCCCGACGGCAGCAGTTGAACAGTGCCCAGCTCGGTTGCACCGCGTTCCCCGAGAGCTCTCCCACGCTGACGGCCACCGGATCCAGGAACGACGTATGTCGCCGCCCGTCCAGTCGCCCGGAAGGGCCGAAGTCGAGGCGGGCATCGGAGACATGGGGACCCCAGGCCCGAGTGACCTGGTCACCGTCGGTGTAGGCCGCGAGGACGGGCCCGTGCGGCCCTTCGTAGTGGCCACGGGTCACTACCCCCTGCGGCGAGGGAGGTGCGTCATCGGCCGCATCTCGGAGGGTGGCGGTCTTTGTCAGCACTTCGGCGTCACGTCGGCTCACCGCCAATGTCCTGGGAGCTCGACGGCTACCTCCAAGTGCCCGGCAGAGATCAGCTCGACGGCGTCAGGATCCATGGACACCGACGTCATGGCCACCAGTATGGCGCCGCTGCACGTTTCCATACGCCTGCGCCTTGATGGCGCTGATCGGCCCCGTAGGGCTCGGCTGACCGTGACAGCGGTCCCTACCTGTATCGGTACCGATCCGCTCTTTTGTGGTGCTACGTTTCGCGTGTGCCGTCGCCGGGTGAGCTACGGGAAGAAGCCGCCGGCATGGAGGGAGCGGCATCCCACAAGGAGGAGGTGGCCTACGAGCTGCGTCGCCAGGCCGCCCTGCTCCCCGAGGGCACGGATCGGGTGGACGGGACGATCACGCCCGCACTGTGGGAGGGCCGGGCGGCAGAGGCCGCCGACGATGCGCTGGCGAGCAGCGTCCGGTGGATTCGTCAGGCCGCCGAGGATCTGGAGGAGATCGCCGCCGAGCTCGAGGACGAGGCCCACGGTCTTCGTCAGGACGCGGCCGACGCCGGCCGACAGGCCGACGACCTTCAAGCCGAGCTGGACGCCGAGGCCGACGCCGGTGCCGTCGCCTGAACCCTCGGCCCGCCCCGGCCTTTCGCCAAGGGGTCCCTCCCCATGGGCACATGCCTGCGACTCCAGGGCCGACCGGTCGTCAGGGTTGCCCAGCGCTACCCCTCTCGAGCCTCAGGTGCCCGGCGCACCAGGTCGTGCAGGAGCCGGGCCAGCTGCGGCGGATCCTGGGTGGCCACGGCGACGTAGCCGGGCTGACCGCGCTCCTTCACGATGACGTAGCGGTCACCCACGGCCGCTCCCCACTGACCCCCCGCCACCCGCACGTCGCTGGCGCGGTCACCGAACCAGCCGCCGACGGTACCGGTGAAGCGCTGGCCGGCCGCCTGCTCCTCGAGCGGGGCGGGATCGAGATCGGCCAGGGCGAAGCGCTCCTTGCCGATCCGCAGGGTTTCTTCGGTGACCTCCAGCTTCCCGTAGCGCCGCTTGCTGTAGACGTAGGGACCGATCCCACCCAAGCCCACGACGGCACCGCCGAGCACGATGCTCAAGGCGTCGCCGGGGGTCCGGAGCACCGAGTCGATTGCCGTGCCGAGGGCGGTGACGGCAAGCAGGACCCACAGCGGAGTGAGAGACCCGCCCGGCTCAGTGTGCAGAACATTCACGCCTGTGCCGTGATGGCGCTTACCGGCACGCCTGCGAACAGCACCAGGGCGACGACCACATCCACCGGATCGGCTGACTCGGAGATCGCGTGGTCTCCGGTCACACCTCCGAGCGCGGCCACCGTCGATCGATCACCCCGCTCCAATGACGGCCGGGAGAAGCCAGTCACACGATAGAGGTAGGACCGGGCCTCCAGAGTCACCGCGATCCCCCGCCCGCGGCGGCTGAACAAGGTCCAATTCGGTCTGACCATCGCCCCGGAAGCTCCACCCACGGTGAGCGGTACCGGGTCCAGGTAGAAGGCGAGCGGCTGACCATCCGACCGACCGAAGGGGCCGGCCTCCAGCTGAGCACTCGGTACATGAGGTCCCCACGCGAACGTCGCTTCTTGGCTCTCGTTGTGACCGACGTACACCGGGCCGTGAGGGCCTTCGTAGCGACTACGAGCTGCCGTGCCCTCGGGCGAGCGGGGGGCGTCGCGGGGAGCCTCGTGCAGGCGGAAGCTGGTCATGGACGTCCGCGAGCTCATCCGGGTGCCTCCACGCCGGGCAACAGGGCGCTCAGGCGTCGCCACACCTCTCCTGAGGACACCGGCTCGAGGGTCACTCCCAGGGCAGGGTCGTCGTAGGCGGCGGCGGCGAGCACGATGCTCAAGGCGTCCCCGGGCCCTGGAGCACCGAGTCGACCACCGTGCCGAGGGCGGTGACGGCAAGCAGGACCCACACCGGCGTGAGACGCGCGCCCAGCTCAGCGTGCAGAACGCTCACGCCTGTGCCTTGATCGCGCTGGGAGGTACGCCGTAAAACATCACGAGGGCGACGGCCACGTCGACGGCATCCGCCGTCTCGGTGATCAGATGGCTCCCGAGGACGCCCTTGAGACTCGCCACCGGCGTGCCGTTCTGCCACTCCAACAGCTCACGTGGAGCGATCCCCGTGATCCGGTAGAGGTACGACCGGTTCTCCAAGGTGACCACAACCCCTCGGTGGCGGCGGCTGAACAGTGCCCATTCGGGCCGCACCACTTCTCCGGAGAGAGATCCCACGTGCAGCGGCACCGGTTTCATGTAGGCCGCGACCGGCTGGCCGTCCAGCCGTCCCCAATGGCCGACGTCGAGCTGGGTAGAGGGCACGTTGGGCCCCCATACCCGGGTGGCGGTCTGGTCGTCGCTGTACCCGACGTAGGCCGGCCCGTACGGCCCTTGGTACCCAGCGCGCACCTCCACGCCGTCGGGCGAGCGGGGGGTGTCGTCGGAAACACTTCCCAGGCTGAAGGCCACCATGGGTGCCTTGGGGGTCACCGGGACACCTGCGCCACGCCCGGCAGCAGGGCGCTCAGGCGTCGCCACACCTCTCCCGAGGACACCGGCCCGAGGGTCACACCCAGAGCGGGGTCGTCGAAGGCGGCGTCGTCGGGCACCGAAGAGATCCAGTAGCCGGCCTCGACGGCGTCGACCACGGTGAGCGAGCGGCTCCGCCGGGACCCCTCTCGCCAGAGAGAGGTGGCTCGCCACGTCAGGCGCCGGCTGCCCACCATGGTTGCTACTGCCGTGGCCCCTTGTCGATCGAGCCGGCCTTTGCCCATCAGGGATGCCACCGCCCGGGAGCCGGCACCGGCGTCGACGTTGGCCATGGTGGCGTCGAGGAGGTGACGCTCGACGGTGACGGGATGGTCGAGCGCCGGGGCGGGGCGCCGGCGGTGCAAGGCCAACTTGAACCTCAGCCTGACATGGCCGAGAGCCAGGTCCCGGTCACCGGGGTGGGGCGTGTCGAGGAGCTGTCGGGCCAGACGGTCGATCTCTCCCGCGCTCACTCGTTGGGGCCCGACTACCGCCCCGGAAACGCCGTCGCCCTCCAGCAGCCACAGCCCGTCATCGGTCCCGAAGGCCCGCACCGTGCGCTCCGGCGAGTCCGAGCGCCAGACCGGAGCGCGCTGCAGCGTGGTGGTGGCGGCGGCGGCGGTGAGCTGCTGGAGGTCGGGCACGGCCCCGGCCGACCCATTGGGCGCGACCGGCGACCCGTCGCCGGCCCGGCCGTCGGGATCCAGGGCACCAAAGACGTAGATCGCCTCCCGGTCCAGCGAGCGGAAAACCAATATGTGCTGGCCGGACTGGGTGTCGACGTCGTCGTGCAGGGCGATCCCGTCGCCGAGGACCAGGGTCGCCCCGGCCCACCCCGCTCGCTCCCCGGATCCGTGGCGCCAGGTGAGCTGGCCGACCGCATGTTGGAAGGCATGGACAACGGCGTCGAGCAGGGGGTCGCACTCGACCTCGTCAGGGGCGTCCTCGGGGTAGGAGATCACCTCGTGGGCGACGTCGAGTCGCTCGACGGTCCGGGTCGACAACGACCGGAGCGACGGGGTCAGCGGCCAGAGGTAAGGGGTCCAGTGGGGGTCGGGCTCCTCGGGGAGACCCGCAAGCCCGCGGCACAGGACCAGTTCCTCGTCGAGGACCTCGCCCACCACCACATCGGAGCTGGCCGCCAGGCCCCCAGCCGGCCCCACTCCACCACCCCGGAGCGGTCGGCCAGGGCGGACAGGTCGACAGGACTGGTGAGGTAGGGGCCGTCAGCGGTCATCGCCGGCCCAGCTGGTGGCGGCGCTGGGCGTTGGCCCGGGCTGCCTCCAACGCCTCCACCATCTCCTCGGCCCGAGGGCCGGGCAGCAACCACAGCGACGGCTCACGGCCGGGTTGGCGGTCTTCGACGAGCACTCCCTTGCCCCACCCCAACGCGCCACCGTAGAGGTTCTGCCTGACCCTCAACCGACCGTTCTCCCAATGCGGGAACCAACTGGTGAGCTGGCCACATGGCCGCTCAGCGACCTGACGTCACCCAGGCGGTGGACGGGGACCACCAGGCGACCGCGCACGTGCAGCCCCTTGTCGTCCACCTCGACCGACCCCCAGCTCTGGGGGATGAACAGCAGCCCGGAGAAGACCACCAGGGCCAGGTACGTGCCGGCGATCCACCACCAGGCGTTGGGAGCTGTGGGTCCGGATGGGGTCAACGCATCAGTGGTCAGACAACCCACGGGGATGGCGACCATGAGGACGATCCATCCCCGAAGGAGGCGAGGGCCGTTCTTGAAGTGTGGAGTGGGAGCGGAGGGTTCCACTGTTGGTACGGCTAGAAGATGCTTCCGAGGACCCTACCGGCGCCCTTGACCACCGAGGACGCTCCGTCGACCACTGCGTCGGCACCGCTGTCCATCCACTGGCCGATCTTCTCCCGGTGCTCGTAGGCGGTCGCACCCACTACGAGTACCGCTCCGGCGCCGGCGACGACCGGGTTGGGGGTCATCAACATGACGCTCCCGGCGGCCGTCAGCCCTTTGGTGATGGCCTTCTCGGTATCCCCCTTCTTGTATGCGTCGTAGGAGTCATAGGCGGAGAGTGCGGCCCCGGCCGCACCGAGCCCTCGCCCGGCAACCGTCACTACGCGACCGGCGCCGGGGACTTCAAGAAGTCCTGCACACGGCGCCCGGGACCGGTCAGCCCTCGGTTGGCCCGTAGGGCGTAGCGACTCTCGTTGGATCGGCGCAGGAGAGCTCGGCGGACAGCCTTGAGCTCCCGGTACTTCACCTTCTTGACGACTTGTATCTCCCGGCGCGCCATGGTGGCGCCGCCGGGCGTCATAGCCCGGATGCTCGCCGTCGAAGGCATGGGGCGACTGCCGAACTGGCGGGCGATGTTCCAGGTCTGCGCCCCCGCAGTGACGGCCCGGGTGCCGGAGACGCTGGTTCGCACCAGCCGCAAGATGGCTTCGGAACCGCTCGTGGCCGCGTCGGCCATGCGGATGCCGGCGGCGACCGACGACACGATCGAGCCGAAGTTACCCACGCCCTCTCGGTCGGCCTCCTCGGCGGCGGCACCCAACAGCCCCACGTTCTCGCCCAGGGTGACGATGAGGTCGGCGGCGCTGTCGATGGCCTCTCCGTGGGCCGGCAGGGGCGGGACGAACTCCGAGGAGGTGGAGCGGAAGCGGTTGAGCGCATCC
The DNA here is from genome assembly GCA_030446545.1 of Acidimicrobiales bacterium. Lineage (GTDB taxonomy): Bacteria > Actinomycetota > Acidimicrobiia > Acidimicrobiales > CADCSY01 > JADDRA01. The sequence continues at coordinate 313,287 of JAUJNB010000001.1, forward strand.
TCGACGTCTTCGCCGGTGGCCCGCAGGTCGTCGGCCAAGATCTCGAGGTCGGCCGCCATCTCGTACATGGCCTCGGGCACGAAGACGACGTCGTTGCTCACCGGGGCCCCCAACGCCCTCGAGCTCGAGGCGACGCCGCTCCTGTTCCTCCTCCAGCTGCTCCTGGCGCTCCCGGCGCCGCTCCTCGTCCTCCGCCAGCGCGTCGGCCAGGGCCTGGCGGATGGCGTCGGCGGTCTCCTCGAGGTTGCCGGCCTCGGTGCGCAGGATCTGGGCCAGGTCGTCGGCGTTGGCGTCGAAGCCCAGGCGAGACGCTCCCGACCACGCCCCCAGCTGGCCGGCGGAGGCCTGCACCAGCCGCTGGGCGGCGGCGTCGAGGTCCGACGCTGCCGTCATGCAGGCCTCGATGGCCTGACGGGCGGTGGCCTCATCGAAGTCGACGAGCTCCATCTCATCCCCTCTTCTTCCGACAGAGGACCACAGCCAACAGCGCGATGGTAGTGCGTCAACCCCGGCGCCAACGCCGCTTCCATCGAGGGGTGTCGTCGCCGAGGGACAGGAGCTGGCGGGCGGCGGCCAGGATCTCCTGGTCGCCCAGTCGCTGCAGGACGGCGCCAGGCTCGGCGCCCCGCCGGCCCTGGAACAGCCACAGCCCGTCATCGGCGCCGTAGGCGGTGACGGCCTGCTCCTTCCCGCCGCCGGCGGTGATCCCGGCGGCGGCCATCACCGTGGTGGAGCGGGCCCGGCGGGCCAACTCCGCCACCCGGGGGCGACCTCCTCGACGGTGGCCGCCACCTCGGGGGCGACGGTGGTGGTGGAGCGGCCGGTGGGGTCGAGCATGGCCGCCAGCCACGCCGCCTGGCGCTCCTGGGTGCGCAGGACCATCTCGTGCAGTCCCGACTCGGCGGAGATGTCGTCGTGTAGGGCTAGGCCGTGGGGAACCACGAACGCTCCCCCGATCGCCGTACCCTCGTCGACCACGTCGGTGCGCCAGGTCACCAGGGCCGAGGCCTGCTGGACCGCCCACACCAAGGTGGCATGGGGTTGTTCGAACACCGGGCCGCCGTCGTCGCCGAAGCTCAACTGCCCCCGGGACAACAGCAGGCGGACACAGGCCTGCTTGGCGATGTCGGCCTCCTCGGCGGCCAGTGCGCTCAGGTGCGCCGTCCAGTGGGGGTCGCCCGTCGAGTCGGGGTCGTCGCCGCACAGGACCACCTCCTCGTCGGTGAAGGTGCCCACCACGATGTCGTGGGCGCGGGCCACCTCGGCCAGGCGTCCCTTGGCCAGGTCGGTGCTGGTCAGGGACAGGTCCAGGGGAGCGGGGCGGTGGAGGTCGGGGTTGGTCGCCACCACCGGATGGTAGTGAAGGCCCCCACCAGCCATGCCGGCCAACCAGGGTCTTGCCCGCACCAGAGAGTCCACCGGCTCGGCGTGGAGAACGGCCGCTCAAACGGCCGGCGGCCCCGGCACCTCGGGGGCAGGGCGACCTGGACCAGGGCTGCCTCTCCCCGGCCACGAGAAAGCCCCGTCCCGGCACAAGGGCGACGGGGACTCGACGGGGCAGGCGTTGGCCCAGGAGCTCGCCGTCGGCGGACAGGTTGGGTTGGAGCAGGATGCCCGTGCGCGACTGGCGCAGGCCCTGGTCCAGTGCCCGTAGGCCGCCCGTAGATCGTCGCTGCGCCCGGCGGCCACCACGTGCAGGCCCGGCCGGCGTGACTGCAGGAGCGTCCCCAGCAGGCCGTCGACGTCGTCCACCTGGGGGGCGTCGTCGACGAAGACGAACCACCGACGACCGTCACCCGGGGCCACCCGGATGACCTGGGCCAACTGCGACAGGGTCCCGGCGGCGTCGAGCGCCTCCAGGGGATGCAGCGACGAGCGATCGTCACAGACCCCCACCAGCACGGTGGCCGGGTCGGCCCGGCGCACCAGGCTGGCCATCAGGGCCAGCGTGGAGGTCTTGCCACTGCGGGGCGGCCCGGCCACCAGCACGTGGTCACCGGCGTGCAGGGTCAGCACCGCCGGGCCGAGGTCGTCGTCGGCGATCCCGACCGTGAGCTCCACCGGCGCAGGCTCCAGCTTGGCCCCGCCCGGCAGCTCGTGGAAGGCCAAGGAAGGCGGGAGCCCCCGGATGACGGCCGGAGGCGGGCGCCGCCCGGCACCCGTTCCCCGCAGGAGGGGCGACAGGTCACCGGGATGGCCCACCTGCATCACCAGCTTGGTGGGCCCGTGGACGGCCCGGCCGGGGACGAAGGCCGGCAGTCGCTTCGGTCGCAGCCCGATGGCGGAGAAGTCGGCCGGGTCCGCCAGTCGGAAGAGGATCTTCTGGCTGACCAGGGCGGCCATGCGCGCCGGGAGCGATCCGGGACGCTCGCCGGCGACCACGAACAGGATGTCCACCTCGGGCCCGTCGGCGAACACCCGCCGGAAGGCCTCGGCCGTCTCGGTGCTTTCGATTCCCTCATGTTCGGCCACAAAGGCGCCGATGCCGTCGATGAGCACGACGACGCGGGCCTCCCCCGCCCGGTCGCTCGGGCTCAGGGCGCGCCGACGGTCGAGCTCGCGACGCAGGTAGCGAACCAGCCGGAGCTGACCCTCGTGATCTCCGGCGGGCACGACCGCCCCGACGTCGTCATGGGCCACCAGGGGGGCCAGGCCTCCCGCCCCGAAGTCGACGGCGTAGACGTGCCAGGGCCGGTCCTCGCACCGATGGAGCAGCGAGCGGGCCACCGCCAGCAGGGCCGTGGTCGTGCCGCCGCCCACCATCCCGAAAAGGGCCAGGTGCCCGTCGGCCGGGTTCCACCCCACCACTGCCTGACGCTGGTGCTCCGGGTCGTCGGCCAGAGCGAAAGGCACGGTCCCGACGTCGGCCTCGAGCAAGAGGATGTCGTCCAACTCGATTCGGTCGCTCAGCATCTCGAGCCACGGCCGCCGAGGTGGTGGCGCCTGGCCCCGTTCGAAGGCGGACACCACGGCGTCGACCAGGCGGGCCAGGTCGCTGGGCCCGTTACCGGGCTCGGGCCCGGTCGCGGGCGACGAGGGAAGGGAGCCGAAGCCAAAGGGGCTCAGGCGCAGGGCGGTCGTCCGCCGGGCCTGGCGGGTGGCGGTGGCCAAGGCCGTCTGTACCAACTCGACATCGGTCGGGCCCGACCGGACGTAGGCCCTGCCGGGGTTCGACCGGGCAATGGCGGCCGCATCCTTGCGGTCGATGATGTCGGAGGAGTCGCCGGCGTCCTGGACACGAAGGGCGATGCGCAGGTTGGTGTTGGCCTTGATGTTGCCGTTCACCGCTCCCGACGGCCGCTGGGTGGCGAGCACCAGGTGCACTCCGAGGCTGCGGCCCCGCTGCGCCACCCCGACCAGGGCGCCCAGGAACTCGGGAAGTTCGCTGGCCAGGGTGGCGAACTCGTCGACCACCACCACCAACCGGGGCAACGGACCCGAGGGCGAGCCGCTGCGCAGGTAGCTGGCCTGGTCCTGGGCGGCCGACACCCGCAGCACGCGTTCTCGATGGGCCAGCTCGGCCTCCAGCGAGGTGAGGGCCCGCTCCCCGAGGTGTTCGTCGAGGTCGGTGACCAGCCCGACGACGTGGGGCAGACGGGCGCACTGGTCGAAGGCGCTGCCCCCCTTGTAGTCGACGAGGACGAACACCAGGTGGTCGGGGTCCACCCGGGCCGCCAGGCCGGCGACCAGAGAGCGCAGCAGCTCGCTCTTCCCCGACCCGGTGGTGCCGCCCACCAGGGCATGGGGCCCGTCGCGCACCAGGTCGATGTCGACCATCCCGCGCTCGCCCATGCCGATGGGCGTGCGCAGGGGCGGGTCGGGCAGGCCCCGGGACCACGCCCGGGCCACGACGTCGGGGTCGACGTCGTCCATCTCGAGCAGGGGCAGCAGCCGCACCAGCTTGGGCAGGCCGCTCCCGAGCACCTCCAGCTCGGAGTCCTCGTAGCGGGCCAGGGCCCGGGCGGTGGCCCGAGCGGTGGCGTCGTCGACCCCTCCGATCAGAAAGGCGTCGATGCGCACCCGGTCCCGGGGCCGACGGAGGTCGGCATCGCCCAGGGGCCGGAGGTCGACCACCACGGTGCACATGGCCGGCAACTGGTCCTCGCTCGGGGCCAACACCACCCCCGCCACCGGCCCGGCCGCACCGTTGAGCACCAGGCGGGCCGGGGCCCGCCGACCCTCGACGAGCGCCACGTCGTCGACCACCACCAGTCGGGTGCGGCCTCCGCTGGTGTCGGCCGGACGCGACCGCAGGCGCGAGCCCGGTCCGCCCTCGTCCCCGGAGGAGGCCAGCAGCTCGCTCAGCAGCGCCTCGCAGGCCGGGCGGTCACCCGCCAGCAACCGGGACGACCCGTCCACATGGCGGGTGTGGGGCAGCCACTTGGCCCAGTCCCAGTCGGAGGTATGCCCGCCGGAGGCCAAAACCACCACGGCCAGGTCGGCCGGCCCGTGATGCACCGCCGCCTGGCACACCAGGGACCGGGCCAGCGCCAGGCCGGCGGCCCGGTCCCCGACCAGTCCCACCACCCCCCCGGACGAGAGGTCGACCTCGACGGGAGCGTCGTGGAGCAGGGTGAAGCGGGCCATCACCCGGCCCACCTCTTCGTCCATCTCGTCGCGAGGTCCCTCGACGGGCGGTGACCAGGGGACGGGGCCGGTCCCGGCGCGCAAGGCGAGGAAATCGTCGTGGACGGGACGACGCTGCCAGAGCGTGGTACTCGGTGCGTGGGCCCGGCGCAGCGTCTCGGCGATGTCGACCAACCGTTCCTCGCCGCGCCGGACCTCGGCCGCGGCGGCGGCTCGCAGGGCCTGGTCGAAGGCCTCGAGGGCAGCTCGGAAATCCCGGCCTCTCGCCTTGTTCTCCTTGGTCGTCCGACGCCGGGACGACACGTAGTTGCCGATCATCATGATCGGGCTGAGCAGCATGAACAGGGCGAATCGGGGATCACGGTAGAAGTAGATGAGCGCTCCGCCCATCAACAGCGGGGCCACAACCGTGATCACGCTGAAAGCCCGGCTACGGCCGGAGCCCCGGGGCGGTTCCGGCGCTTTGATCGGCGGCGGTCCCTCAGCCGGCGCCGGGCGGGGCGGTCGGTTGAACGGGACGAGCCCGCCCACGGCCCGGTGCAGCGGGTCGATGGCCAGCGGCCGGTCGTCGGGGAGGCGCAGGCGCAGGCGCGCCTGGGTGGCGCCGAAACGCACCAGGGCGCCCGGAGGCACGGGCGTGGGCCCGAGCACCGGGTGCCCGTCGATCCAGGTGCCGTTGTGTGACTCGAGATCGGTCACCACCACCGAGCCGTCGGGGACGACGTGGAGGCGGGCGTGGTGGGCCGAGAGGGTGGAGTCGGCCAGCGCCACCTCGCACGCCGGCGAGCGGCCCACCACCACCTCGCCGGGGCCGAGAGGGTGGGCCGATCCCGCCCCACGGCCGCCGACGAACATCAGGGTGGGGCCCTCGCCGGCGACTCGGGCCACGGGGGCCTTGCCGGCCACGTGCACCATCGCCCCCTCGTGCAGGCCGATCTCGTCCAACCCGGCGTCGGCGCCGAAGTACCGCTCGGCGATGACCACCCCGGCTCCAGGGGCGGCGCCGATGGCGGCCACGAGGTCGGACACGCACGCCTGCGGGTGTTCGATGTCGAGGTCGAGCTCCTGCTCGGCCCCGTCGTGCACGACGACGATCTGCACCAGGAGCGGGGGTCAGCCCCGGTAGGGCGACGAGGGGCGGGCGGCGCCTGCGGTCCCGGCCTGGTCCCACCATCCCTGGGGTCGGCTCAACACCGAGGGGTCGAAGCCGGCCTCTTCCAGGTCGGCCTGGGTGCGGCTGCGCAGGGGCGCCCCGGGGACGGCCCGGCGATCCGGTCCCGGCTCGAACACCTCGTTGGAGATCACCATGGAGCCTTCGGCCCCCACCACCTCCCGGATCGAGGAGATGTAGCGACCGAACCGGCGCTCGTGGGTGTCGCGCCCGACGTAGACGACGAAGTCGAGGGCATTGGCCACGATGAGGTTGGTGGCCTCCAGCGGGAGGCGCTCGGGCGCCTGCACCGCGTACATGGCCAGCTTGCCAAAGGCGCCGGCCGAGGAGTTGGCGTGGATGGTGCACATCGAGCCGTCGTTGCCCTGGCTCATGGCGTTGAGCATGGGCAGCACCTCGTCGCCCCGCACCTCACCGACGATGACCCGGTCGGGGTCCATGCGCAGGCCCCACCGCACGAGCGCGGCCAGGGTGATGGCTCCCTCGCCCTCCACGTTGTGCTCGCGGGCCTCGAGGGCCACCACGTCGGGGTGGAGCTCGGGATAGCGGTCGACACCGAGCTCGAGGTTGTCCTCGATGGTGACCAGGCGCTCGTCGGGGTCGATCTCGTTGATGAGGGCCCGCAACAGGGTGGTCTTGCCGGCGTCGACCCCCCCGCAGACGATGATGTTCTTGCGGGCCCGCACGGCTGCGGCCAGGAACTCCTGCAGGGCGAGGTCGATGGTGCCCAGGCCGACCAGGTCTTCGAGGAACAGCTTGGGATAGCGGTGGCGGCGGATGGCCACGCACGGGTGCGACGTCACCGCCATCACCGCGAACAGGCGGCTCCCGTCGGGCAGCTGCACGCTCAGTCGAGGAGCGCCGACATCGAAGCGCCGCTCGGTCAGGCCCACCCGGGCCGCCGTCATCCGCAGCGTCTCGATCAGCTCCTCGTCGCTGTCGGCGATGGCCGGCCCGAGCTCCTTGGTGCCGTCGGCCCGGGTGATCCACACCTCGGCCGCGCCGTTGATGTTGATGTTCTCGATGGTCTCGTCCTCGAGCAGCCGCTGCAGGGTGCCGAGGCCGAAGAGGGCGTCGTGGACGGCCTGGGCCAGCGACATCTCCTCCTCGGCGGAGAGGGGGACACGCCCCTCCTCGAGCTCCTCGCGGGCGAAGACGGCCAGCCGCTCGTTGATGAGCTGGCGCCCGAACAGGCGCTGGTCGACCTGGCTCAGCCGGGCGCGGCTGGAGGCGGTGTCCTCACGCAGCCGGTCGGTCAACTTGTCGGCCACCTCCTGGCGGAAGCGGCGGACGAGCACCTGGTCAGCGCGGTCCATCGGGGTTCTCCTCGTCTGGGGGATCGGGAGGGGGGCCCGACGACGGTGGGTCCGCCTCGGACAGGTGGGGACGGGCCTGGAGGGGCCGGGCCCGCGCCGTGCGACGAGGCCGCTCGGTCGGGGGCTGGCGAGGTCGGGGAGGCTCCGAGGATCTCGCCGGTGTGGGGGCCGGCGCCACCGTGGTGGCCAGGTCGGCCAGCGATCGCCACGGCGCCACCGGCTCGGCCGGGGCGCCCGAGGGCGCCAGGGCGGGCACCGGCGGCTCGGGATCCGGCTCCAGCTGTCGCGACCAGGGCCGGGCCGGCGGTGGCGGGGGAGGCGGCGGCGATGGCGCCTGCTCACGCCCCGCCAGGGGTGGTGGGTGCCGGAGCTGCTCGGGCTCCGGGTCGGGCCAGGTGGCCACCGAGGACCGCCCGTCGGCGCTCCCGGACCCCATTCGGGCCGACAGCTGCTCGGCCAGGGTACGGGCCGTGCGCAGGAGACCCGAGGCCCGCAGCACCCGCGACCGGCCGTGGTCGCCGCCGGACAGCAGCTCGGCGGCCCGGGCGTCGTCGGCGATGGTCCCGAGGGGCTGGGCCCCGACCGCCCGGCCGGCCTCGACCACGCCGTAGGGGCGGTCGCCGACCAGCAGCAACGCCGTCGCCACCCCGGCACCGAGGGCCTGCACCCGCGCCGCCAGGTGGTGCAGCTGGGAGACCTGTGGCCGGGCCACCAGGATCATCAGCTCCGCCGCCCGCACCATGGCCATGACCGGCGACGCCGGGTCGAGCCGCCCGCAGTCGGCCAGCACGTCGATGCCGTCGAGCCCGGCCAGCAGGTTGGCCAGCCGAGAGCTCAGGGCCGACAGGGCGGCGGTGGACTGCTCGGCCGAGGCCGGGCCGGCCAGGACCTGGACTGCGTCGGAACCGGGCAGGGGCTGCGTCTGTTGCCACAGCATCTCCGGCGTCAGCTCTCGGCGGCCCTCGGCCGCCAACCGCACCAGGCCCCGCTCGACGTCCAAGCCCAGGCGAGGAGCCAGGTCGCCGCCGGCCGGGTCGGCCTCCACCACCAGGAGGCGCCGGTCGCCGGGCCAGCGGGCGGCCAGAGCGGCCACCGCCGTGGTCACGCCCGGCGAACCCTTGGCCGAGCCCAGTGCGACCAGCGTCACCGGTCGGGCACCAGGACCAGGCTGACCCGGCCCTCGGCCGATGCCCCGGCGATGTCGGGCGCCCCTTCCCGGGGCACGGCGAGGGACACCACCGCGGTGGACCCGTCGACCAGCTCGTCGCTGGCGAACACCCGGGCCTCGGCCAACACCCGCCCGAGGGAGCCCGGTGCCACGCTGCCGGCCGGGCGACCCGCTCCCCCGTCGAGATCGGCGGGGGCCGACGACGAGGCGTTGAGCACCACCAGCACCTGGTCGCCGGGCTGGAGCCGGCCCGAGGGCAACTGCTCGCGCGGCACGGGCACGCCCACCACCACGTCGCCCTCGGCCAGGAGCGACGCGTCCCCCCACTGACCCTGGGTCAGCAGCGCGCCCGGTACCAGATCGACGGCGGCCGACTGGCCGATGACCGCAGCCCGCCGGTCGGCACCGACCGGCCGCAGGCCGGGGTCGGCGGAGACCCGCACCACCGCGAGGTCGGCAGCCTCGATGAGCTGACCCTCCGGCACCGGCCGGGCCACCGCCAGCACGGGCTCGCGCCCGCCGGCGTTCACCCACAACAGAGCGAAGGCCAGAGCCGAGCCGATGGTGACGAGGATCGACACCAGGGCGAGCGACCAGCGTCGCTGACGGGTCGGGCCCGAAGGCACCCGAGGGGGTCGGTCGGGGCCACGGGGCGCCGGGGCGGCCCGACGAGTCGGTGCGCTGGTGCTCGCCATGTCGCTCCTAGTCGTCTTCGGTGGAGGAGTCGGGGGAGGTGGGGCGTCCCGCCCCGTCGTCGGGGCTGCCCGTCGCCAGGAGGGACTCGCCTCGGCCCGGGTCGTCGCTCTGGGGGCCGAGGGGCACCATGACCTCCATCCGGTCTCCGTCCCCGCCGTCGGACACCACCAGGGTGCCACCGGCCGTGCCGTCGGACGGGAGTGGCCTCATCGACTCCGTGGCCGGGCCCGGCGACGAAGCCACCCCGGCCACCGTCGCCCCCTCCCCCGGGCCGAGGCCGACGGCGTCGTCGGGCAGGCGCAGCGTCCACCCCGGGTAGATCCGGTCGGGGTCGGCCATGGTGGCGCCGTCGGGCTGCTCGCGTCCCTGGTTCAGCTCCCAGATCTCCACCCACCGGAAGGGATCGCGCAAGCACGTCTCGGCGATCCCCCACAACGTGTCGCGCTGCTGCACCACGTAGGTCGGTTGGGCGTCCGCGCCTGCCAGGTCGGTGAGCTCGGCCCCGCTGGCCACCACCCCGGCCGTGGCCGCCGGCATCGGCACGGGCACGGCCTGCACGGTGCGATCGGGCCGGGTGAGCAGAAGGATGACCATCAGCGAGACAGCGGCGACCAGCCGGGCCACGAGCCGCTGGACCGGGCCGGTGAGCGGGACCCGCCCGGCCTGGCGCCCGCGCACGACGGCGACCACCTCCACCAGCAGCGACGCCACCAGTTCGACCCACACGATCCAACACACCACCGCCAGCGCCTTGGCCAGGAAGGTGTCAGGGATGTAGCTGTCGCCCAGCGCAGTGGTGACCTGCGACCAGCTGGGGATGGCCGACGGCAGGGGCCAGCCGACGAAGGTCGACAAGGCCCAGGGCACCCCGCCCACCAGGGCGGCGATGGCCACCGCCCCCAGTGCGCCGCGCGCCAGGTCGGGACCTCGGGGAATGGCCTGTGTCGCTACCGGTCCCGTCACCATGGTTGGCCTCCTTCTCCGTCTACCGGCGAGGTTCCGCCGGCCTGTCGCTCATGCCTCGTCGGTCTGGCTCTCGGTGGGAGCCGGGAGATCAGGTGGGACGACGGCGCCGCCCCGCAACACGATCTCCTGGCATCCGCCTTTCCCATCATCGCTCACTTCGGGGGAGGCGTCGCGCTGGTTGGTCTCCACCGCCGCCGCGCTGGGCAGCGGTTCGCCGGGTCGGGCCCAGGTGAGGAAGTAGAAGACCTGGCCGGTGGCCGGACGGTAGAGGCCCGGGGTGTCGGTCCCGTCACAGTCCCAGTCGCCGAGGAGGAAGGCGTCGTCGGGCTGGCCCAGCTGGAATCGCCGGGGCTGCGACTCGGCCGGGTCGACCACCGCCTCCACCACGTCTCCCTGGCGGACGACGAAGGTGTCACAGCCGTCGCCGTCGAGGTCCCCCTGGAGCAGGGCCGAGCCCTCAGGCCGCGATGGGGGCGCAAGGGCCGTACACGCCGGCGCCCGGACCCCGCCGGAGCCGGCCTCACCCGACAGCAGTGCTCGCAGGGGGCCAGCCAGGACGGTGAGCACGGCCAGCCCGGCCAGCACGCCGCCGAGCACCAACACCCGGGATCGGCGGCGGGACGGAGCCAGCGCCGGACGGGGTGGCCGAGGACCGAAGGTGCTGGTACCCCGGGCGCCGGCATCACCCCGGCCTGCGGGCCCGAGGGTGGCCGGCAGCACCGCAGCGGTGGCACCGAGCGACGCCCGAAGGTCCCGGGCCAGGTCGGCCGCGCCGGCGTAGCGGTCGGCCGGACGCCGGGCCATGGCCCGCTCGACCACCGAGGCCAGGGCGTGGGGGACCTGGGGATCTGCTGTGAGCGGCGGGTGGCGGCCGCGGTCGGCGGCCCGAACCACGGCCAACGGGGTCGTCCCGGCGAACGGCGGTCGCCCGGACAGCGCCTCGTAGCAGACGACGCCGAGGGAGTAGACGTCGCTCCGGACATCGGGATGGCCGCCGTCCAGGAGCTCCGGGGCCAGGTACTCAGCCGTCCCGGCCACCGACTCCTCGGCGGTGAGGGCCTGGGCGAAACGCCGGGCCACGCCGAAGTCCGACAGCAGGGGCTCCCCGTCGGAGGTGAACAAGATGTTGGCCGGCTTGACGTCGCAGTGCAGCACCTGGCGCCGATGAGCCGAGGCCAAGGCGTCGGCGATGGGGGCGGCCAGGGCCACCACCTCACCTGCGGCCAGTCGTGGGCGCCGGGCCAGGACGTCGGCCAGCGACCCTCCCGGTGCGTACTGCATCACCACGGCCAAGCCGTCGCCTTCGTCGATCACCTCGATCACCCGGACGATGTGTGGGTGATCGAGCTGGGTCAACACGGTCGCCTCGTCCCGCAGACGCTCCACCTCGCGCCCCTCCACACCGGGGCGCAGCCGCTTGAGCGCCACCACCTGGCTGACCGGACCAATCCGCCGGGCGCGCCACACCACTCCGGTCGAGCCTGAGCCCAACTCCTCCTCGAGCTGGTAGCTCCCGAACGTCTGCCGCCGAGCAGTGCCGTCGATCACCAGCCGCGACGATACTGCGCCTGGCTGATCCGACCGGCCGTGCCGTCCCAGCCTCGGCCGCCACTCCCCGCCTGATCGCCCGACGGGGCCTGCGCCGGCGGTCAGGCGGCGGCCGGCTCCTCGGGCGGCGCGAGCAGGCTGAAGGCGTCGCTGACCTGGTCCCAGCCGATACGCAGCAGGAACTGGTTCACCCGTCCGTAGGACTTCATTCCCAGGATGAAGAAGTTGGGCTCGGGGTTGCGCAGCACGTCGGGACCGTGGCTGACCTGATCGAGGCAGTCGCCGCCGGCGGCGCCCAACAAGGCGGCCGACAGCTCGATGGGGGCGGCGGTGGCGTAACACTCGTGGACCTGGAGCTGTCGGTAGAGGCCGTGATCCCCGACGTAGCCGGTGAGGGCCAGCACCCGGTCGACGACGACGTCCTCGTGGCTGCCGGGGTAGTCGCCGCGGTGGCTGCTGCCGGGGTGGCTGCCGGGGTGGTCGCCGGATGTCCGCAGGGTGACGCGGATGCGGCCGTCGACCCGGGCCAGCCCCTCGACGGCGACGCCGGTGCGCACCGTCACCCCGGGCTGGCCACCGGCGGCCAGCCGTTCGGCCTCGGCCGCCAGCGAGGCCCGGGCGGGCAGCGGGTCGTCGTCGACCGCACCCCACGTCGGTTCGGCGTCGCGCACCACCCACACCACCTCGGTGGAGGGGTCGGTGGCGGCCAGGGCGGCGAGGGAGCGGGCCGCCGTCTGGGCCGAGGCCCCCGTCCCCACCAGCAGCACCCGAACGCCGCGCCAGCGGTCGGCCTCGACCTCGAAGTCGGGCAGGGTGCGCACGATCTCGGCATCGAGAGCCCGCTCGCCCGGTGCGGGGATGCCTCCGTCGCCGATGGTGTTGGCGTTGGCGTAGGTGCCCGAGCAGTCGAGCACCACCGAGGCGCTGTCCACCTCCTCGCCGTCGCCGGTCTCCACCAGCAGACGGAAGGGTCGGGCCGCCCGTGCGGGTGTGGCGATCTCCTCGTGCTTGAGCAGGCCCTGGCGACCCACGCCGACCACCCGGGCCCCCAGGCGCACGTGGGGCGCCACCTCCGGCAGGCCGGCCAGGGGCACCAGGAGGCGCTCGACCAACTCGGCCCCGGTCGGGCACTCCTGGCCGGCGGGCACCTCGAGCCCCGCGGCCGCCAGATGCGCGGCCATGCGGGCGGAGACGTTCATGTCCCAGGGGGTGAAGAGCCGGACGTGGCCCCATGCCCTGACGTTGCCGGCCACCTCGCCGGCCGCCTCGTAGACGGTGAAGGGCCGTCCGCGGTCGACCGCCGCCAGGGCCGCCTCCAATCCCGTCGGCCCTGCCCCCAGGATGGCGATGTGGTTTTCGGTGTCCATCCGAGCCTCCTCGCTAGAGGCTGGGCCAGGAGGCACAGCCGTGAGCCGAGCGGCCCGCCGGCGAAGCCGGCACGCGCGCCAGGCGCAGCCCCGGACTCGGCGGCCAACCGTCGAGCATGGGAGGACCGCGTGCACGCGGACGCTCGTATTTCAATCTGGACTAGAACGTTGTGCTTGGTGTTGTACCACGGTGGGCACCGGTGACGCGAGCGGAGTGGCTGCTGGCGCTCGGCCTCGACGCCGCCGACATCCCCCGGTTGGTGGTGCTGGAGGGCTCTTGGTGGCGGGCCGAACGCAACGCGTCCCGCTTGGCCCTCCTCGACGACGTGCGCGAGCTGGCCTTCCCCGAGTTCCACCTCGGTCACCATGGTGGTCTGCCGGTGCTGTACTCCTGCGCCTACGGAGCGCCCCGGGCCGTCGAGCCGGTGCACGTCTGTGGCGAGCTGGGGACCCCGCTGGTGGTCCAGATCGGGTCCTGTGGGACCCTCCAAGAGGGCATCGCCACCGGTGACATCGTCCTGCCCGAGCGAGCCACCATCGGCGAGGGTGCGTCGCAGTACTACGGTGGGCAGGGCCAGTCCCTGGCCGACCCTGCCCTGGTGGACGCGGCCGAGGCGGCCTTCGTCCGTCGGGGGTTCCGGGTGCACCGGGGATCCCAGTTCACCACCTCGGCCCTCCTGGCCCAGCCCCCGGAGCGGGTGGCCGCCTGGCACGACGCCGGGCACCTGGCCGTCGACATGGAGACGTCGGCGGTGTTCAGCGCGGCCCGGTGGTTCGGGCTGCGGGCGGTATCCCTGCTCTTCGCCTGGGACGACCTGCTCCGCCACCGGAGCTGGCTCGACCCCTTCACGCCCGACGAGACCCAGGCCCAGCGCCGGGCCAACGCCGCCCTCATGGATGTGGCCCTGGAGCTCCTGGGTACGACCGACGTCCCGTGATCGGGAGGCCGGAGGCCGGGGCGGTGTCGCCGATGGTGGCGTCCCGCCTCGAGGAGCCGGCCATGTCCGAGAGCTCCACGGCGGCGGGCCCGGCCGGGTCCGCCGGCACCATGGACCTCGTCACCCGCCTGATCGGCGCCACCGCTTGCGCGTTCGGGCCTCAGTTCGACGCCGACGCCGCCGCCGATGCCGCCGCCGTCACCTGGCTGGCCGAGGTGGCGCCCTCGGCCGTGCGCCCGAAGACGACGAGCGTGACGTCGTCGTGGTGGTCCTCTCCGGCCCGGAAGGCATCGAGGGTCCGAAGGCAGCGCTCGGCGATCTCGTCGAGGACCGTCGTGGAGGTGGCGTCCGCCTCCCTGGCCGCCTCGACCACCTCGGCGGCCAGACGATCGAGGCCGAACTCGTCACCCCACTTGTCGCGCGTCTCCAAGACGCCGTCGGAACAGGCCACCACCACGGCCGAGGCCGAGAGCGCCACCTCGACGCTGGCCCAGCTCTGGAGGCCCAACGCCGGGCCCACGACGGGGCCGGTGAGGTCCAGCGTCTGCACCGCGTCACCGTCCACCACCACCAGCGAAGGGTGCCCGGCGTTGGCGTAGCGCAAGGTTCCCCGGTCGTCGTCGACCACGGCGATCACCCCGGTGAGGAAGCGCTCGTCAGTGTCGCCCAGGCGGGCGGCCACCCAGGCGAAAGCCTCGCCCGGATCGCAGCCGATGTCGAGAGCGGCGAGGGTCAACTCCTTGGTGCGCAGGGCGAAGATCCCGGCTTCGGCCCCGTGGCCGGCGACGTCGACCACGATCACGGCCGACCGGCCCGGGCCCAGAGAGACCACCTCGCACCAGTCACCGGCCACCACCCCGCTGGCCGGCGTCCAGCGGGTCGACACCCGGATGCCGGGGGCAGGCGCGGCGCCTTCGGGGTGAAGCCGCTCCGACAGGCTGAGCACCACCATGCCCCGCTGCAACAGCGCATCGCGCGCTCGACCGGCTTCGTCGACCTCGGCCAGGATGCGCTGGCGCATGGCCTCGACGTCGGCGCCCAACCGGGCCAGCTCGGGGGGCCCGGGACTGGGGATCGACCGACGCAGATCGCCGGCCGCCACGGCCCGCACCGCCGCCCCCAGGACCATCAGTGGACGGCTGACCCAGCGCTTCAGCAACGAGGCGCCCAGCCCGAGCAGGAGGAGTCCCGAGAGGGCCCCGGCGATGGTCAGCGCGCTCAGCGTCAGGCGGATGCCGCGCAGTCGGGCGTCGACGGCGGCCTGCTCGGCGACGAGCCCGTCGCGCAGTCCGGCCAACTCGGTCCGGGCCTGGTCGAAGAGTCGTCGTCCGGTCCCCGACGACACCAGCGCGGCCGCCTCGTCGAAGCGCCCGGCCCTCACCGCCCCGATCTCGTACTCGGCGCCGACCTGACGCCAGGCGCTCACCCTGGCCTCGAGCCGGTCGACCGATGGCCCGTGGGCGGGGTCGTCGCCCACCAGGCGGCGCAACTTCACCAGCGCGTCGTCGACCAGGCGCTGCCCCTCGGCGTAGGGCTGGAGGAAGGCCGGGTCGTGGGTGATGACGTAACCCCGCTCCCCCGTCTCCTGGTCGACCAGTCCCTGGGACACGTCGTTGACCGCGGCTCGGGCCGGCTCGAGCTCGGTGTCGAGCTGCCGGGCGAAGCGGGAACGCTCCTGGATGAACCACAGGTCGGCCACCAGGCTCATCAACAAGAAGCCGGTGACCAGTGCGAAGAGCAACTCCACCCGGCGCCCGAGCGACATGCCCGAGCTCATCGCGCCCCCCACCGACTGGGTGCCACACCTCCGAGCTGCGCCCTGATCTCGACCACAAACCAGCGCCGGAACGCTCGTACCTGGTCCGAGGCGGCCAGGGTCAGCAGCGCCCCCTCGGCGCAGTACCGGTCGGCCTCCTCCAGCAGCTCGACCACCCGGTCGAGAACGTCCAGGGCCTCGGGGGGCAGCTCCATCGACAGGTCGACCGTGGCCTCACCGCGCTGCTCGGCTTCGTCCACCTGGGCTTCCAGCAGGGCGGTCTCCCCGGCGAAGCGATCGGCCAGTTCCTCGCTGAGCGCCACCAACCGGGCCGGCACGCCGGTGGCATCGGCGTCGTCGAGGGTCATGAGCACGAACTCGCGGATGAGCCCCTCTCGGTGCTCCTGTGAAGCCCGGTACAAGGCCAGGGGGACCCGTTCGAGGCAGACCCTTGACGAGCACGTGGTCACGCCGGGCGGGACCTGACGCTCCGGGGTGGGTTCGTGGCCCCCTGGGGTGGGCACGGGAAGGTCGAGCTCGAGCTCGAACCAGACCGACTTGCCCCCCTGCGCATCCGGTCCCTCGTCGAGCTGCACCCCCCACCGGTCCGAGAGCAGCTCCACCAGCTCGAGCCCGCGCCCGGTCTGTGACTCCCGGTGGTGCGCCCGGGGCGTGGGCAGGGCGGCGCTGAGGTCGCGAACCTCGACCCGCAGGAGCTCGCCTGAGACCTCCACCACCAGCTCGGCTCGTGAGCGGGCGTGCAGCACGGCGTTGGTCACGAGCTCCGACACGAGGAGCTCGGCGGTCTCGGCGTCACCCGGACGGCCCGACGCCATCAGGGCCTCGGCCACGAAGCGCCGGGCGGCTCTCACACTGCTCGGGTCCGCCTCCAGGGTGGTGCTGCGCTCCACCGCAGCCATGGTAGGCCGCCCCGCCCGCTCTGATGGCCCCGACCCTGTGCGTCACCCAGGTGGCCGGACGTCATGGCGTGGCCTGGCGGCCCTGGCCGAGCTGGCCGGTGAGTGGTCGCTCACAGCCCGACCGGGCCGTCGTGCGCTGATGGCCGCCTGGCGCCCCCGGTAGGATTCGAACCTACGCACCCGCCTCCGGAGGGCGGTGCTCTATCCCCTGAGCTACGGGGGCGGCCCGCTGATCCTACCCGGCCCACGGGAGCGGCGAGGGGGCGCCGGTAGCATCAAGAGGTGCGCGAGGCCGTCCGGGTGCTCGTGGTCGACGACGACCCTGTCATCCTCAAGCTCCTCCAGGTCAACTTCGAGATGGAGGGCTTCGCCGTCCTGACCGCGGTCGACGGCGTGGAGGGCCTGCGGGCGGCGAGGGAGGCCCGGCCCGACGTGGTCATCTCCGACGTGATGATGCCCCACATGAACGGCATCGAGCTGGTGGCCGCCCTCGGGGCCGACGCCGGCACCGAGGGGATCCCGGTGATCCTGCTCTCGGCCCGGGCCCAGGACACCGACGTGGCCGACGGCCTGCACGCCGGGGCCGACGCCTACGTGACCAAGCCCTTCGATCCCCTCCAGCTCATCGACCAGGTCCACTTGTTGCTGGCCCGACCGTGACCCCGCTACCACCCGAGCTGCTGCCCCTCACCGCCGAGGTGGGCCCCGATGGGCGACTGCTCGTGGGGGGCTGTGACGTCGTCGATCTGGCGTCCGAGCACGGCACCCCCCTCTTCGTCTACGACGAGGCCCACCTCCGGGCCCGGTGCCGCGAGACCGTGGACGCCTTTGGTGACGGCGCCACCTACGCGGCCAAGGCCTTCCTGTGCAGGGCCATGGCCGCACTGGTGCACGAGGAGGGCATGGGCCTCGACGTGGCCAGCGGTGGCGAATTGCACGTGGCCCTGGCCGCCGGCGTGCCCGCCGAGAGGCTGGTGCTCCACGGCAACAACAAGTCCGAGGAGGAGCTGGCCCGGGCCCTGGCGGTGGGCGTCGGACGCATCGTGGTCGACAGCCACGACGAGCTCGACCGCATCGAGGCCCTGGTGGCTGCGGGCGCACCGGCCCCCCGGGTGCTGGTGCGGGTGACCCCGGGCGTGGAGGCCCACACCCACGTCTACGTGATGACGGGCCAGGCCGATTCCAAGTTCGGCTTCGGTCTGGCGTCTGGAGCCGCGGCCGAGGCCGTAGCCCGGGCCCAGGCGTCGTCGGCCGTGGAGGTGGTGGGCATCCACGCCCACATCGGCAGCAACATCTTCCTGCTGGCCTCCTTCGCCCAGGCCGTGGAGGTGCTGGCCGACTTCGTCGTGCCGCTCGGCCTGCCCGAGTTGGTCCTCGGCGGGGGCCTCGGGGTGGCCTACGTCGAGGGCGAGGCCGCGCCCACGATCAGTGAGTGGGCCGCGGTGTTGTCCAAGGCCTGCGCCGAGGCCGGCATCACCGCTCGCCTGGCGGTGGAGCCGGGACGGGCCATCACCGCCGCCGCCGCCCTCACCCTCTACACCGTGGGCACCGTCAAGGACGTGGCCGGCCTCCGCACCTACGTCTCGGTCGACGGGGGCATGAGCGACAACCCCCGGCCCGTCCTCTACGGCAGCGGCTACGAGGCCTTTTTGCCTCGTGCCACCACCGCCGAGCGGCCCCGTCAGGTCCGGGTGGTGGGCAAGCACTGCGAGTCGGGAGACGTCGTCGTCCATCAGGCCCGGCTCCCGGCCGACCTGGCGGTGGGTGACATCCTGGCCACGCCCGTCACCGGCGCCTACGGGCACTCCATGGCTTCGACCTACAACAAGGTACCCCGGCCCGCGGTGGTCTTCGTGGTCGACGGTCAGGCCCGGCTGGTGGTGCGCCGGGAGAGCTTCGACGACCTCCTGCGCCTCGACACCTGAGGGAAGGCCACCGGCCTGACCGGTAGCGTGGCCCCGTGCACGCAGAGACGTCGGTGGTGCGGCTGGGCCTGTTGGGCTGCGGCAACGTGGGGGCGGCCCTGGTGGGCCTGGTCGGCGAGCAGGGCCACATCATCGAAGCCCGTACCGGCCTGCGCCTGGAGGTGGCCCGGGTGGCGGTGCGCAACGTGGCCAAGGACCGTCCCGTCGACCTCCCGGTGGGCTGCCTCACCCACGACGCCGACGGTGTCGTCCACGACCCGGAGATCGACCTGGTGGTGGAGCTGGTGGGCGGCATCGAGCCCGCTCGCAGCCTGGTGCTCGACGCTCTCAAGTTGGGGAAGCCGGTAGTCACGGCCAACAAGGAACTGGTGGCCAACGTGGGCACCGAGCTCTTCGCCGCGGCCGAGAGCGCGGGCGTCGACCTGCTCTTCGAGGCCGCCGTGGCCGGAGCCATCCCCGTCATCCGTCCCCTGCGGGAGTCGCTGGCGGGCACCCGCATCCGCCGGGTCACCGGCATCGTCAACGGCACCACCAACTACATCCTCACCCGCATGAGCGAGCAGGGGGCCACCTACGCCGATGCCCTGGCCGAAGCCCAGAGCCTGGGCTACGCCGAGCGCGACCCCACCGCCGACGTGGAGGGCTACGACGCCGGGGCCAAGGCCGCCATCCTCGCCACCATCGCCTTTGGAGCCTCGGTGGTGGCCGGCGACGTCTCCCACGAGGGCATCTCGGGAGTCACCCCGGCCGACATCGCCTTCGCCCACCGCCTGGGATACGAGATCAAGCTGCTGGCCGTGGCCGAGCAGGGCGACGACGGGCGCGTGGCGGTGCGAGTGCACCCGGCCATGGTCCCGGCCAGCCACCCGCTGGCCAGCGTGCGGGGCAGCTTCAACGCCGTGTTCATCGAGGGCGAAGCCGTTGGTGAGCTCATGCTCTACGGCCGGGGGGCGGGCGGGCGCCCCACCGCCAGCGCCGTGTTGGGCGACGTCGTCGACGCCGCCGGCAACCTGCGCCGGGGCACGAGCGCCAGCATCGGGACTCTGCCTCGGGCGGTCATCCGTCCCGTCGACGAAGCTCGCTCCGAGTACTACCTGCACATCGAGGTCCTCGACCGGCCCGGCGTCCTGCACGCGGTGGCAGGGGTCTTCGCCGAGCACCGGGTGTCGATCCGCTCCATGGAGCAGGAGGGCATGGGCGACGAGGCCCGGCTCATCTTCATCACCCACGAGGCGGCCGAGTCCGACTTCCAGGCCACCCTGGCCGCCCTGCGGGGCCTCGACGCCGTCGACCGGGTGACCAGCGTGCTACGGGTGGTGGCGGCGTGAAGTACGTCAGCACGAGGGGCGACGCCCCTGTCCTCGGCTTCGACGACGTGCTGCTCGCCGGCCTGGCCCGCGACGGCGGCCTCTACCTCCCCGAGACCTGGCCCGAGCTGTCGCCCGCCGCCCTCACCGCCTTCGCCGGTCGCCCCTACGCCGAAGTGGCCACCGCCTTGATGGCTCCCTACCTCGGAGGAGGGATCGACGAGGACCTGGTGTCGGGCATCGTGGCCGAGGCCTATGACCGCTTTCGCCACCCGGCCGTCGTCCCCCTGCGCCAGGTGGGCGACAACGAGTGGGTGCTGGAGCTGTTCCACGGGCCCACCCTGGCCTTCAAGGACGTGGCCCTCCAGGTGCTGGGACGGCTCTTCGACGCCGAGCTGACCCGGCGCAGCGAGCGCCTGACCATCCTCGGGGCCACCTCGGGCGACACCGGCCCGGCCGCCATCGAAGCCTGTCGCGACCGCCAAGCGCTCGACGTGTTCATCCTGCACCCAGCCGGACGCATCTCGGAAGTGCAGCGTCGACAGATGACCACCGTCGAGTCGGCCAACGTGCACAACCTGGCCGTCGAGGGCACCTTCGACGACTGCCAGGACCTGGTCAAGACCATGTTCGCCGACCTCTCCCTGCGCGACGAGCTCCGGCTGTCGGCCGTCAACTCCATCAACTGGGCCCGGGTGCTGCCCCAGGTGGTGTACTACGCCACCGCCGCCGTGGCCCTGGGGGCGCCCGGCCGACCCATCGCCGTGTCGGTGCCCACGGGAAACTTCGGCAACGCCTTTGCCGCCTGGATCGCCCGGCGCATGGGCGTGCCCATCGCCCAGACGATCGTGGCCAGCAACCGCAACGACATCGCCAGCCGCTTCCTCACCACCGGGATCATGGAGGTCCAGGAGGTGCACCCCACCACCAGCCCGGCCATGGACATCCAGGTGTCGAGCAACCTGGAGCGACTGCTGTTCGAGCTCTTCGACCGCGACGCCGCCGCCGTGGCCGACCACATGGCCCGCTTCTCCCACGGGGGGCGCATGGAGATCGACCCCGAGCGCCTGGCGCCGCTGGGCGAGGTGTTCGACACCACCCGGGTCGACGACGCCACCGTGGCCCGGGCCATGGGTGAGCTCTACGCCGCATCGGGCCACATCGTCGACCCCCACACCGCGGTCGGCCTGGTGGCCGGCCGGAAATGCCGGCGCGACCCGGCGGTGCCCCTGGTGGCCCTGGCCACGGCCCATCCGGCCAAGTTCCCCGACACCGTCGAGGCCGCCACCGGCGTGCGCCCCGAGTTGCCGGCCCACCTGGCCGACCTGTTCGATCGGCCCGAGCACTGCGCCACCCTTCCCTGTGACCTGGCCGCCGTGCGCGACTACGTCGTGGCCAACGCCCGGGCGTGATCGGCCTCACTCGTTCCGCTTCGCTCCACTCCGTTCGGCCGAGCTGACGGCGCTCCGGGCGACCGGCAGAGCCGGCCACCCTCCGCCCAGAACTCATCTGGCTCGCTTCGCTCGCCGGGCCGCCAGCCAGATGGGCCGGCTTCGCCGGCGGGCGTGGCCGGCGGCGACGCCCCTGCGCCCGGTGCACCGGTAGCGTCGCTTCTATGAAGTACGTGGTGTGCGTGCCGGACGGTTGTGCCGACGAGCCGCTGGCCGAGCTGGACGGGCGGACGCCGCTCGAGGTGGCCAACATGCCGGTGCTGGCCGGTCTGGCGGCGCGTGGTGAGGTGGGGCGGGCCGCAGTCATCCCGTCCGGAATGGCGCCCGGGAGCGACGTGGGCAACATGAGCATCCTCGGCTACGACCCCTCCCTCCACCACACCGGCCGGGCGCCCATCGAGGCCGCCGGGCGGGGCGTGGCCCTGGCGCCCGACGAAGTGGCCTACCGCTGCAACCTGGTCACCGTGGCCGACGACGCCACCATGGTCGACTTCGCCGGTGGCCACCCGAGCACCGAGGACGCGGCCGAGATCGTCGATGCCCTGCAGCGGGAGCTGGGCGGTGACGGCGTCCGCTTCCATGCGGGTGTGCAGTACCGCCACCTCCTCGTCGCCCCGTCCGACTGGCTCGAAGCCGAGTGCGTCCCTCCCCACGACCTGTCGGGGCGCACCGCGATCTGGCCCACCGGCCCGGCGGCACCCAGGCTCCAGGCCCTGATGGACGCCTCCCGCCCCATCGTCTCCGGCTTCGGGGCCAAGGCCAACCAGGTGTGGCTCTGGGGCCAGGGTCGGGCCCCGGTCCTGCCCCCGTTCACCGAGCGCCACGGCCTGGCGGCCGGGCTCACCACCGCCGTCGACCTCATCCGGGGCCTGGGCCACCTGGCCGGCATCGACGTAGTCGAGGTGGCCGGAGCCACCGGTTGGTACGACACCGACTACGAGGCCAAGCGCGACGCCTGCCTCCACAGCCTGGCTGCCGGCACCGACCTGTTCCTCATCCACATCGAGGCCACCGACGAGGCCGGCCACGCCGGCGACCTGGGCGAGAAGGTGACCGCCCTCGAGCACTGGGACCGGCGGGTCCTGGGCCCGCTCACCGACGGTCTCGACGCGCTCGGCCCCTGGCGCCTGCTGTTGTTGCCCGACCACGCCACCCCCGTCGCGCTCCGCACCCACACCTCCGAGCCGGTGCCGTGGTTGCTGGTCGACAGCGAGGTCGACGGCCCCGGCGGCACCTACAGCGAGGCGGGGACGGCCCGCCTCCCGGTGACCGCCGGCCACCAGTTGATGGGGCGACTCACCGGTGGGGGCGGACCTGCGACTGGTTGAGAGCCCGACGGTCGTCCTCTGACGGCGCCGGTACGCTGGCCACCATGGCGGCTCCTCCGTCCGATCCCATCCCGTCCGGCGCCGTTCCTCCCGGCGACGCCCCGCGCGTGCTGTGGGACTGCTACCGCCACCCGGGGCGGGAGAGCGGTGTCCGCTGCCGGCGCTGTGAACAGTTCATCTGCCCCGACTGCATGATCACCGCCCCCGTGGGCTTCCAGTGCCCGGCCTGCGTCAAGGCGGCGCCGGCGGTGCGGCCCTTGCGCTCGCTCGTGACCAGACCCGTGGTCACCCTCACGCTCATCGCCGCCAGCGTGGCCCTCTTCGTGCCCTCCCTGGCCGGCGGTGCGTTCCTCTCGGGGGGGGGAGGCGAGTTGGCGGATCGGCTGGCCGTCAACGGACCCGACGTGGCCGCGGGTGAATGGTGGCGCCTCATCACCTCGGGGTTCTTGCACTTCGGGCTGATCCACATCGGGTTCAACATGTTGATCCTGTTCCAGCTGGGCTCCATGCTCGAGCCCGCCCTGGGTCGGGCCCGCTTCGCCCTGCTCTACGCCGCCGCCCTGCTCGGCGGCTCCTTCGGTGCCCTCCTGCTCGACCCCGAGGCCTTCACCGCCGGGGCGTCGGGCGCCGTCTACGGGCTGATGGGCGCCGCCTTCGTCGGCATGCGCCGGCGGGGCGTCGACCCCATGCAGTCCGGCATCGGCGGGCTGTTGGTCATCAACCTGCTCCTGACCTTCGTCATCCCCGGCATCTCCATCGGCGGGCACCTCGGCGGCCTCGTCGCCGGAAGTGCGGCCGGCGCTGCCCTGTTCGCCACCGAGGGCACCGAACCCGGCCGTCGTGCGCTGGGCACGGCCGCTGCCGCCGCCGTCGCCGCCGTGGCCGTGGCCGGTGCCCTTCTGACCGCCTCCACCCCGCTCTGGCCCTTCTGACGCCGCCGAACAGCGGCGGCCCTACGACCGATCGGCGGGAAGATCGAGCAGGGCGAGCATCTCCGGCAACTCGAAGAAGCGGGCGACCTCCCGGGCCGAGGGCGATCCCAGGTCGGGGTCGGCCCCACCGGCCAGGAGCGCGCCCACCCCGTCGGAGGACTTCCGGAACACCGCCGCCGCCAGGGCGGTCTGGCCCCGATCGTTCACCCGGGTGGTGTCGGCTCCGTGCTCCAGGAGCATGCGGACGGTCACCGGGTGGTCGTGGTAGGCGGCCAGGATGAGCAGGGTGTCACCCTTGTCGTTGGTGAGGTTGGCCGGCACCCCGGCGGCGACCAGGGCGCTCAGCTCCTCGGCCCCGCCCGAGCGGGCCAGCTCGAAGACCCGGTGCGCCAGCGCCAGGGTTTCCTCGTCGATCGGCTCGCTCACCTGGCGATCCTGGAGTTGCGGCCCATGGCGACCCTCGGCAAGCCGAAGCGATCCTCCCGGGCCATCAGCGCCCGCAGCTCGGGGCCGATGTCACGTTCTTCCAGCATCTCGAACCCCAACGTGCGGTAGTAGGGGGCGTTCCAGGGCACGTCCCGGAAGGCGGTGAGGGTGGTCGTGGGGAACCCCCAGGCCGAGGCCGTGGCCCGGGCGTGGTCGATGAGCTCGCGACCGACGCCACGCCCGGCCGAGGTCGGCACCACGCTCACCTGGTCGATGTGGGCGTTGCCGTCGACCACCGCGAGGAGGAGATATCCGACCGCTCTGTGGGTCTCGTCCTCGTGGACCCAGGCCCGCCCGGCGTCGATGTAGCCGCTGAGGTCCTCGTGGGAGGGAGGGGCATCGTCGGCCACGGCAGCCATGGCGATGTCTTTGAAGCGCCGTCCCGCCTCCCGCTCGATGTCCTGCAGCCGGGCCACGTCGGCCACGGTGGCCGGGCGGATGGTCGAGGCGCCGTCCTCCGTCGAAGACGGCATGGCCTCACGGCGGAGCACCACCTTGCGTGCCTCGGGCAGGTCCCGCCAGTCGAGATCGACGAGCGCTCCCTCGAGCGCCCACAAGAGATCGAGGCTGGCCCCACCGCCGGCGTCCAGCACCCGCCGGTAGGCGGCGGCGGCTCCGATGCGGTCGAGCTGTCGGGGTGTGGCCACCCCCACCGCCTTCAACATCCGCTCCGATGCCGGCCCGAGATTTCGCAGATCCCGCAGTCGCATACGCCATGGAAGCACACCCGCACGCCGTCTCCGGCCTCGGCCCCCACGGAGATCTGGAACTGCGGGCAGAGGCTGTGGAAGCGTGGGGTGGTGCCCCAGAGACAGGCCCTGTTGACCGGTGCGACCGGGTTCATCGCGTCCCACCTCCTGCCCGCCCTCCTGGCCGACGGCTGGTCGGTCCGGGCCTGCGGCCGTCGCCCCCGCCCGGACTGGTTCCCGGCCGAGGTGGACTACCGGTCGGTGGACCTGACCCGACCCGAGGAGCTCGAGGGCCTGTACGACGGCGTCACCCACCTGTTCCACCTGGCCGGGGCGTCCAGCTCCACCTCCACCGAGGAGGAGATGCACCGGGCCAACGTGGTGGCCACCCGGAACCTGGTGGCGGGCGCGCCGGCGGAGCTGGAGCGCGTCGTGCACATGAGCTCCACCTCGGTGTACGGCGAGGAGGTCCAGCTCCCCGTGCCGGTGCCGGAGGACGTGGTGCCCAGTCCGAGCCGGGGCTACGGCAAGGCCAAATGGGCGACCGAGCAGGAGGTGTGGGCCCGGGGCGAGAGCGGCCTGCCGGTGGTCGTCCTGCGTCCGGTCTCGGTCTTCGGCCCGGGCAACGTCAAGTTGCTGGGCAGCGCCGTGCTCGACGTGGCCCTGGAGCGCTGGGCCGGCCTCGACACGGTGGCGGTCCATGCCCGCCCGGTCGAGCAGCGGATGGTCCACGTCGACGACCTGGTGGCCGCCTCTCTGCACCTGGCCACCCATGAGGGAGCTGCGGGCCACGCCTACAACGTGGTGGCCGAGGAGTACCCGTCGAGCCACGCGGTGACCGGCATCCTGGCCGACGCCTTTGGGATGGGGATGACGTTGGCCGATGACCCCGAGTGTGGGTTGGGCTACGAGGCCCGGGCGAGTGCCCACACCCAGATGCTCGAGCAGGGGATGGCACCCCACATCCTGCTCACCCGGCAGCGCTTCCGTTTCATGGGCAAGACCAACCGCAACAACCGACTGCGCCTCGACGCGCTGCTGAGCACGGGCTTTCGCTTCACCCATGGCGACCTGGAACCAGCCATCCGCTCGACGATCGACTGGTACCGGGAGCACCACTGGGTCATCACCCGCTGAGCATCCTCCCGGGGACTCGGGTTCAGCAGTGGTACTGCACCGAGGCCCGCTCTGCCACCATGGTCCGGACGTGCTCGGCGATCAACTGTTGGTGGGCGGGGTGGGCCAGATAAGCCCGCCACGCCTCGGCGTCGTCGAACTCGGCCACCACCACGAAGTCCCAGTTCCCCTCGGCCAGGCCGGCATCGGGCCCCACCCGGTAGGCACGAAGCGCTGGGATGGCATCGGGCAGCCGACCCAGGGCCCGCGCCAGGCCCTGCACCTGCTCCTCGCTGGTGCCGGTCGCCCAGCGGAACATGGTCACGTGACGGAACACACCTCGAGCCTAGGCAGGGTCACCACCCAGCTCCTCGGCCAGCGCCAGCCAGTGGTCCTCGGCCTGGTGGAGGCGCTCCTCGGCCTCGGCCATCGAGTGGGCGACCTGGACGAGGATGTCGTGGTCGCCGGCACCAGCGGAGAGCTCCCCCGCCAGCCGGTCTCGCTGCACCTGGGCGTCGGCCATCTCCCGCTCGGCCCGGCCCAGGAGCCGCCGTAGCGTGGTGGACGAGCGCACCCTGGTCGACGTAGGGGCCGGGCTCCGGGTGCTGGCGTGTCCCCCCGTCCCCGTTCCCGTTCCCGCCTCCGGGACTCGGGAGGCCGCCAGAGGAGCTCCGACCGACGGTGCCGTGCCGCGGTTGCCGGCTGAGGGTCGGGTGGCGGCGTACCCGGCATAGCCCCCCGGGGCGAGGGCCCCCTGGCCTTGGCCGTCCAACACCAGGACGTCCTCCACGGTGCGCTCGAGGAAGGCCCGGTCGTGGCTGACCACCACCACGGTGCCCGGCCAGGTGTCCAGGTGATCCTCCAGGGCGCGAAGGGTGTCCAGGTCCAGGTCATTGCTGGGCTCGTCCAGCAGCACCACGTTGGGCAGCCCGGCCAGTACCAACAAGAGCTGGAGCCGGCGCTGCTCGCCGCCCGAAAGGGTGCCGACGGGCGCCCACTGGGCGTCGGTGTCGAACCAGAACCGCTCCATGAGGCGGGCCTGCTCCCAGCTGGGTTGACCCTGGCGCCCGGCCACCGCTTCTCGCACCCGCTGGGCCGGGTCGAGATCCTTGCCGGTCTGGTCGTAGTAGCCCAGGCGGACGGTTGGCCCTGTCTCCACCCGCCCGGCGGTCGGGGCCAGACGACCGGCCAGGAGGTCGAGGAGGGTCGACTTTCCCGTTCCGTTGGGGCCCACCAGGCCCAGTCGCTCGCCGGGGCCGAGATCGAGCTCCAGGCCCTCGAAGAGCGGGGCCTGGTCGCCGTAGTGGTGGCCCACGCCGTGCAGTCGGAGCACCTTGTCTCCCAGGCGGGGGGTGGCACCCCACTGCCCGCCGCCGGCCAGGTCCAGGTCCCCGGAGCGGTCGGGGGCCGGGCCGCGTCCCTCCACGATGGCGGTGGCGGTGGCGATGCGGGCCTTGGGCTTGCGGGTACGGGCCGGGGCGCCCCGGCGTAGCCAGGCCAGCTCGGCCCGGGCCAGGTTCCGCCGTACCGACTCGGCCGTGGCCTCCTGCTCGGCCCGCTCGGCCGCGGCCGCCAGGTAGGCGCCGTAGCCCCCGTCGTGGAGGTAGCTCCGCCCCCGGTCGAGCTCGAGGATGCGGGTGCTCACCCGGTCGAGCACGTGACGGTCGTGGGTGACCACCACCAGCCCGCCCCGGAACCGGGCCAGGCGGTCCTCCAACCAGGCGATGGCGTCGATGTCGAGGTGGTTGGTGGGTTCATCGAGGATGAGGAGGTCGACCTCGTCGACCAGCACCCGGGCCAGCGCCACCCGCTTGGCCTGGCCGCCCGAGAGGGTGGCCACGTCGGCGTCTACCAGGCCGCCCATCCCCAGCCGCTCCAGGATCACCGCCGCCTCCCAGTGCATCCCCACGGCCGACCGCACGTCGCCGGGCGGCAGCGCCGGGCGCTGGGCGAGGAACCCCACCCGCACGTTGCGGCCCCGGCGCACCGTTCCCTCTTCCGGCCCTTCGATGCCGCCCAGGGCCCGCAGCAGGGTCGACTTGCCGGTGCCGTTGCGGCCTACCACGCCCAACCGATCTCCGGTGGCCACGGTGAGGGACAGGTCCTCGAACAACGCACGGTCGGGACGGCGCGCCGCCACCCGCTCGAGGTCCACCAGGATCACCCAGGCAGGCTACGGCCGCGCCGGTGCTCCTGATGGAGGAGGCGGAACGGGGCGCCTCGCCCAGAAGAATGGGAAGATCGGATCGTGCTCCGCGGGCAGCTGGCTGTGAAATGCACTTGACCGGCCGAACGCGTGTGGCGTAGTGAACGGGCCCCGAACCACGAGCTGGCGAACGACGAGGTGAAGACGACCACGTGAACGGCATCTTCAGGATCATTCGCTACACCTGGGAGTTGAAGCGCTACTACCTGGCCACGGGGTTCTTCGTCATCGTGGTGGCCCTGCTCAACCAGGCCAACCCGTTCCTTCTCAAGTTCCTGGTCGACGCCGTGGTGCAGCGCGGCTCCGGCCAGCAGGTGGAGACGAGCTACTTCGGGCTCCTCCTGGGTCTGCTGTTCGCGGCCGGCGTCTCCATCTCGCTGATCACCAACGTCCAGGGTTACATCGGGGACCAGCTCGGGGCCAAGCTCCAGACCCTGTTGAGCCGGCGCTACTACGACCACCTCCTCGAGCTGCCCCTGGAGTTCTACGACAACGCCGTCACCGGAGGCATCACCAGCAAGCTGGAGCGCAGCATCGCCGGCATCTCCCAGCTCGTCCAGGCCATGGCCAACAACTTCATCGGCTTTTTCCTGACCAGCGCCTTCACCCTGGTCATCCTGGCTCGCTACTCCCCCTTCGTCGCCCTGCTCCTGGCGGTGCTCTTCCCCTTGTACATCTGGTTGACCACCCGCACCAGCCGCGCCTGGCAAAAGAAGCAGGAGGGGATCAACAAGGACACCGACTACGCCAACGGACGCTTCGTCGAGGCGATCGGCAACATCCGGGTCGTGAAGTCATTCGTCCAGGAGCGGGCCGAGAGCAGGATCTTCGCCCGTACCCGTCGCCTCATCGAGGACCAGACCAAGCTGCAGTCCAAGCAGTGGCACCGTGACGACGTCTGGCGGGGGTTGAGCCTGAACATCATCTTCTTCGGGATCTACGCCACCATCATCTGGCAGGCCCTCAACGGGACGTTCGGTCCCTTGCAGGAGTCGATCGGCACCGTCGTGTTGATGCTCCAGCTCTCACTCCAGGCCCAGTTCCCCCTGTTCGCCTCCTCCTTCATCGTCGACCAGATCCAACAGGCGACGGCCGACAGCAAGGACTTCTTCGCGGTGATGGACCTGGCCCCGACGATCACCGACGTCGAGGGGGCAGCCGAGCTCGAGGTGACGGCGGGGAGGGTGGAGTACCGCGACGTCTCCTTCCACTACCAGGGAGGCCAGCCCGTCCTGAGCGGCGTCAGCTTCACCGTCGAGCCCGGAAGCAAGCTGGCGCTCGTGGGCGAGAGCGGCGAGGGCAAGACCACGCTGGCCAACCTCCTGCTCCGCTTCTACGAGCTGACCGAAGGCTCGATCCTCATCGACGGCAGCGACGTTCGATCCGTGAGCCAAGCGTCACTGCGGCGCAACATCGGCGTGGTCTTCCAGGAGCCGGCACTGTTCTCCGGCTCGGTGGCGGAGAACATCACCTACGGCCAGTCCAGCTTCGACCACGAGCACGTGGTCGCCGCGGCCCGAGCCGCCAACGCCCACGACTTCGTCGAGCGGCTCCCCCAGGGATACGACACCCAGATCGGCGAGCGAGGGGTCAAGCTCTCGGGGGGCCAGAAGCAACGCATCGCCATCGCCCGGGCCCTCATGAAGAACCCGCCCATCCTCGTCCTCGACGAAGCCACCAGTTCGCTCGACAGCAAGGCCGAACGCGAGGTGCAGGACGCGCTCGAGCGCCTCATGCAGGGCCGGACCACGCTCATCATCGCCCACCGGCTGTCGACCATCCAGAACGTCGACAAGATCGTGGGTATAAGCCGAGGTGGCGTGGCCGAGATCGGCTCGCCGGCCGAGCTCGCCGCCGGCGACGGCATCTACGCCGAGCTCCTCCGCCTGCAAGCGCCGACCAAGGCCAACAAGGCCAAGCTCAAGGAATACGACATCGCCCGGGTCTGAGGCTCGGTCCCCGAATATGGCTCTCGGCGAAGGCCGGCAGGCTTCCCCGATCCACCCCTCGACGAATAGATTCGAGCCATGAAGGTAGCTATCCGCCACGACCCCTCCTTCGCCGTCGCCCGGATCGCCCTACGCCCGGGCGAGCAGTTCCGAGCCGAGTCAGGAGCCATGATGGCCACGTCGCATGGCGTCTCGGTGGAGTCCGGCACCCGGGGCGGGGTGCTGAAGGGCCTGAAGCGATCGGTGCTCGGCGGGGAGAGCTTGTTCATCACCACCTTCACCGCTCCCGACCAAGGTGGTTGGGTCGACGTCGCTCACCACCTGAGCGGCGACATCGTGGTGAAAGACGTCACCGCTGAAGCACCGGTGTCGATCACGAGGGGCTGCTGGTTGGCCTCGGCGACGGGCGTCGAGTTGGACACGAAGTGGGGCGGGTTCAAGAACCTGGTCGGTGGTGAGGGCGGCTTCTTGGTCCGGGCCAGCGGCCTGGGCACCGTCCTCCTCGCCTGTTACGGAGCCCTGGACACGATCACCCTCGGCCCCGGTGAGTCAGTCACGGTGGACACCGGCCACGTGGTGGCCTTCGACTCCGCCGTGCAGAGCCAGATCCGCAAGGTCACCGGGGGTGTCGTCCAGACGTTGAAGTCCGGCGAAGGGTTCGTCTTCGACTTCACCGGCCCGGGCTGGATCATGACCCAGGCCAGGAACCCCGCTGCCCTCGAGGCCTGGATCCGCCAACTCCTGCCCGGCCAGACCGGTGGCGCACCCGGTGCGCTGGGGGGGTTGCTCGGACGTTGAGGTGGTCCGGATCGGTCCTGCCGGTGAGCGCCTCGGAGTAGCGTGCAAGCACCGAAAGAGGGAGGTCCCATGTCCTCGACAGAGCCGTACCGGTCCGACGAGGTGTCCGCCGCCATCAGCGCCGCCCTGGACGAGTTGATCGGCCCCGAGCCCGACGAGCTGGTGGAGGAGCAAGCGCAACTTCCCCCGCGACCGCCCCTCGACTCCGGCGTGGAAGAGGAGCTGTTCCGGCTCAACCCCACGCGTTACGGAGCCTGACCGACAGCCTCCTGCGACCAGACCGGTCGAGGCTGCGGCTCTACCGGATGGGAGGGCTCGCTCCTCCGACGGCGTGATCGAAGATCGCTCCGGTTGCTTCGGCTTGCACCAGCTTGTCGATGATGTCCACGGCCCAGTCCTCGGCCGACCAGCTGCTGGGCTGGTACAAACCGAGCGCGGTGTTGAGCACGACGTCCCCGGTGTAGACCGTGACGAACACCGCCGCCACGGCTCGTTGACCCCGGAGCCCGGCGTGGGCGGCCAAGCCGTAGGCCGCGCCCCACAGGGTGCCGAGGGCGAAGTGGGTCGCGTAGTTCACTCGCCGCCGAGCTCGGTCACTGGCGGGGTTGATGGGGAGCACCTTCTGAGCGAAGTTCGCGGGGGCGTAGCTCTCGCTGCGCCCGGTGAGCGGCATCTCGACGAACTTCTGGAACGCAGTCATCACCGCGGTACCGCCCAGCCCGGCAACGATGCCTCTTCCTATGGTCGCGGGCAACGGTCGGACTGCGGACATGGTCCTCGCCTACCCGCCCCCGCCCGGACGCACGCTCGCACGCCTTGGTGCTGGAGCGACCGTGACGAGGCCCCGGGCTAGATCCGCTCGACCCGGGGTAGACCCAGGCATGCTCGGATGGTCCGCCGACATCGAGGCGGCAACAGTCGACAACGACACCTTTCGGACGGTGCTGTTCACCGGCCAGTCGCTGCAGCTGACCGTCATGAGCCTCCAACCCGGTGAGGAGATCGGCGCCGA
This sequence comes from Acidimicrobiales bacterium, assembly GCA_030446545.1. Lineage (GTDB taxonomy): Bacteria > Actinomycetota > Acidimicrobiia > Acidimicrobiales > CADCSY01 > JADDRA01. The sequence continues at coordinate 344,919 of JAUJNB010000001.1, forward strand.
GGTCCACCCGGGGCTGGATCAGTTCATCCGCGTCGAGCAGGGACGGGCCGAAGTGGTGATGGGACGATCAGCCGAGGACCAGAGTGAGACCCACCACCTGGAGGACGATTGGGCCGTGGTCATCCCCGCCGGCATTTGGCACAACGTCGTCAACTGCGGGAACTCGACGCTCAAGCTGTACTCGATCTACGCCCCACCGGAACATCCGCCCGACACGGTCCACCGCACGAAGGCCGAGGCCGACGCGGCCGAGACGGACCATCGGGACTGATCTTCGCGGCGAGGGGACGTGGGGCGCCGACTGCGGAGGCCGTTGAGCCTGCCCGGGCAGCGGAGCGGCTCAGCGGCTCTCGGCTGGGGCCGGCCCGGTCGCCGGGGCGCGGAGCTGATTCCGCCAGAGCCGCCGCCCCAGGACCGGGGGACGAGTTCGCGCGCCAGTCTTCGCGGAGGTTCTGCTGTCCGTGGGTGGCGTCAACGAAGACGCGTCGATGGTGGTGGTCCTGGAGGACTGTTCCGGGCGGACGGACTGGTGCGTCGTGTACGAGCGGCTCCCCGGGCGGTGGCGGTCGAAGGGCTGGCAGGTCGAGAGCGAAGATCCGGCTCTCGCTGACCAGCTGACGCGGCTGGGCGCGCCAACGCTCGTCCGTCGCCGCTACGACACGGCGGGGGGCCGGTGGAAGGCCGAGCCTCAGCCGCCGTCGGTGTGTTACTCGGCCAAGCGGCGCCACCTTCGCTACAGCGTGGCGGTGGGCGGCACCACGATGGACACGCTGAGCCGGGAGTGCCTCAGACCTGTGCTCGATTGCTGTGGAACGTGGCCCAACTCAATGATCGGGTCCACGGCACACCGGCATCGGGTGAAAACGGGTCTCGTCCGCCTACGCACGGACAGCCGGCGGCGCCGGGCTGAAGTTGCGCTCCTTGAGGTTCCGCGCGTCACCGAGGTGAGTGCGGCGGAACGATCGGAGTTGCCGAACCGCGTTTGAAGGCGGCTCACCGGCGGTCGAGCCAGCGCGAACGGACGATTCGGCTGCGTCAAACGGCGTAGGCCATCGCCGTCGCAGCCCGGTCGACACGCAAAGAACGGCACTCAGCTCAGCAGCGCCCCTGGAAAGCGGAAGTGCTGACGCACGAGCTGCGGTCCGGACGAGTCCCCTCGATGTCGACACGACGAGGTCGGCACTGGGGTGGGTTAGCGCCGACCCAATCGTCGTCGAGCGCGACCCTCCGGCTCCTGCGGCTCCAGATCGTCCGGGTCGATCACGACGTCCACCCGTGGTGCAGCCACGCCCGGAGGTCTGGCTCGGGGCAGAGCTCGGCGAGGCGGCCCTCGTAGCGGGCGAGCGCATCCTCGGAGAGGAGCGTTCGCCACGATCCCTGGCGTCCTTCGGCGAAGAAGCGTCCGGTGTCGTGCCAGAGACTGGGCACCGCGTTCGGGGCGGCGTCCTCGGCGTGGAGCTTCATCGACTCGAACGACGTCACCTCCACCAGTGTCGGCCACGCGTCGTCCGGTACGTCGATATCGAGTACCGCAGCCAGGCGACAGAGCTCGGCCTCGGGGTCGCGCCGCATGTCCGCGTAGTGGAACAGCTCGACGTTCGCGTGGTTGCGTCGCTCCCACACCGTCAGTAGGTGGTGCACCGTGAAGCTCAGCCAGCGAGCCGAAGCGCTCAACCGGCGTATCGTCGTGGACCCACTGCAGAAACGCCGCCTCCGGGTCGTCGGGGCTCGGCGGCCGCATCGGATCGCCGGGCCATCGTCGAGGCCGGCGGCATCCTTGAGCCGTCGGAGCGCATTCGGCGTCCATGTTGGGGGAGTGGTCGCCGGCGGACAATCGCGACGTCACGGGGTCGCGGCCGACGGCGACGTAGGTCGCTTGCTCGCTGAGCGGGAGCCCGTCGAGGGGGTGTGGGTCTTGATGACCCGCCGGTGCGGCTGGGCCTCGAACAGCGCGCACGTTGTCGATTCGGGCGACGGTCTGGTCCAGCCACGGTGAGCGAGCTGAGGCGGTCGGGGAGCACAGCGCCGTGCAGCAGCACGAGGCAGCACATCTGCATCCAGGTCGTGCCGCACTTCGGCGGCGTGGTCACCACGATGTCGCCGCTGCGGTGCTCGAAGCCCTCCCATCGAGCGCTGTCGCAGATGTACGACTCGTAGTGCCGCAGCGTCATCCCACCGGCGCAGCCCGGAAGCCCTGGTGGAGCAGGAACGCCGCAAGCCACACCATGAGACTGTCGCGCATCAGGTTTCATAATGCCGGCTCGCTCGCCGGCGGAGCCAGGGTGGCGCGATCACACGATCAGCGCGGGTGGCGGTTTCTCGGTGCACCGGCTCGAGCTGGCCGGGCAGCACCGCCGCACCACCCCGCCGCCCTATCGCTTCCTGAGCGTCCCTCGCCCCCGTCGGTCGGCGGTGTCGCCTGCCCCGTGCGGATTCGCACTTACGGACCTTCCCGCATCACGTTGACGTCAACGGGACCTCGGATCCCGTCGACTCGGCCCCAACCGGTAAACTGCCAGATCGACCAGGCGTCTACATCGGCACGCCAGAAGATGCGTCGATGCCATAACGGGCGGTCAAGTGCCCCTCGCACCGGGTAGGCGTTCTCGAAGTCGTCGCCAACGTAGAGAACGGCGCGCTGGCCGGTCGTTGACTCGACAGCGGTGAGGAAGTCCTCCAGCTCGCTCACCGTCGTGACGGCGGCGCCGAGTTGCCAGCGATCAAGTCGATGCTCTCATCGACCACGTCATGGAACCCGCCGGCACGTGCGAAGAGCTGCGCGCGTGTGCCCACGTGGCGCCGCCGGCTCACGCTCGACGAAGAGAAAGTCCATCGGGAGTCGGAGGTCCTGGGCGCAACGAAGGACATCGTCGCCGAGTTGGCGTGGGGGCAGTACGAGCGGCCCCGTCTACGAAGTCCGACGTGTGGCTCGACGCTGACGACCATGTTTCGGTGCGCGCCCGCTGGGTGCCGAGCATCGTCGGCCAGTCCGGGTCGAGATCTCCTCTTCGGCGAGCCGGCCGGCGGGTTGGCTACGAGTTGTCCGCCCACCGGGATCCAGGCGCCGCTCCTCCCGTGCGGGTCGATGGCGGTCCCAAGTCATGTGGTCGTCCGGCCTTCCCGGGCGGTGAGGACGCACGCTTCGGACAACCACCTCCTCTCACCACGACGCCATCTGCCTGGAGCCCTCGACGGGCGTCGGGCCACGAGGACCGCTCGGACAGTACGGGCTACGACAGCGCCGAGGCGGAACCGGGCATCCGTCGAATGCGATGCGGTTGGCCTCGGCGATGACAGGCGCCGACTGTCGGCGCGCCCGCAAGTTCCTCTCCGCCTCCTCCTCCGGCGACGCGAACTACCCCTCGGTGGGCGTCTTGGCTGATTCCGCGCATGGACCGCCGCCGGTGATCCACTTCGGCGCGTGCGTCTCGAGGACAGCGAGTTGCACAGCTCTGCGGGCCGCCAGGTCAGCGCCTTGGCATCTCGAACAACCAGCCTCGGCTCGTCCCGTCACGCGTCACCTTGCCGGACGGTCGACCAGATCTTTCGCCTTCTGGCGCCGAAGTCGCGGTGGAGGAGGGTTTCGGTCGGAGCCTCGGTGACCGGTACTGGGGTCGAGCGGGGACATCCGGACTCGATCCAGATGGCCGAACTGCCGCCGCCAGAACCACGATGCACACCACCGCCCAGAGGACCGCCGCACCATCGTCGGCGGCCCCGAACCATCGTGCCCGCTGGCTCGAAGCTCCGCCGGCTGCATGAACCCGGACCGCCTTCTGGTGATAGCCCTGTACCCCCGTTGAGCTGCGCCGCCGGGCTTCATCGCCCAAGATTGCCATATCCGTCGGCAATTGTCGAGTTGCGGGTTCTTCGGCAGGCTGACCTGCCCCTGTCCGTCCCGGGCGCAGGACGCACGTTCGGCACCACGCCTTTGCTGACCCCGACGGGCGTCGGGATCGCGACTCCAGGCCTCAAGGCCGCCGATTGGCGGTTCTCTGATTCCGGCGGTCGCCGCCAAGGCTTCGCCAGGTCAGCACCGCCTCGACTCCCCGCCGCCCGATCTGGGATTACTCGCGGGTGACGGGCCGGCCCGCTCCCCTGGGGGACCCTCACCGCAGGCCGCCAGTTTCCATGTCGGCAGCGGGACCGTGCCGTCGTCGAACCATCAACGCGGCTGGAGCCTGCGACGAAGGTGGCAACGATCGCCGTATGTCGGCGTGGCGGTCGAGGGACTGGCGGGCTTCCGGTCGTAGCGCATGGCGGTCGTGCGGCGACCGATCGGCGTGCGGCGCGAGGCCGTCCTGCACGTCTCCATGTCGGTCGGGCGCCGAATCACGCCGGCGTCGAGGCGGCAACGATGAGAAGCTGTGGATCCAGGAGGCTGCGCGGGGTCGTGCGCCGATTCGTGGGCGGCCTCCTGCACTTGCAGCGCACGCCGGCGCCTGCGGCCTTGGCGAGGCGCGCACCACCCGGGCGGCGGCGTCTCGTGTCCGGCGGCCGCCTCGCTCGCCGTTGTGGCGACCAAACAATGACAGGCACACCCCAGCGAGGGTGCCTCGAGCCGACTCCCCCATTTTGCCATTTGCTCTGGGTTGGCTGGGCTCTCGACCCATTTCGACCCATTTTCGGGGCCCGTCCGAGAGCTAATCCTACTTCGGTACCGGTCACCCCTCTGACCAGCACTTCTACCGTGGGCGATACTGGGATCGAACCAGTGACCTCTGCCGTGTGAAGGGCAATCCGACCACTTTCAGTGGCAAGGACAATTTGTAAAAGTGCTGGTCAGACGGTGTTTTGCTTGACCGCCATTGACCCGCAGTGACCATCGCGTGCCAGTGCTAGTGGCACGGATATGGCACGGCGCCGAGATGGCCCACGTTGTCCTCGGCACGGTTCGAAACCCGTCATGTGGGCGGCCATCGGAATCTGCCCGCTGGCGGCCAGCTGACGCTGCCCACTCATGGCCACCTCGTCACGCAGGGCGCTGGCGGCGGGGGACACGACAGCCGTGCCGGTGCTGCCCTCGACCGGCACTTCCGTGGCAGTGGCCCACCCCGATATCTGAGGGGCAATCGGGGACCCCTGAGAGGCAGGACAGTGACGATTTGAGATCGCTTCACTCTCGTCCTGATCAGATGTTGGTGTGAAGCTCCACCAGTTCGCGATGCTCGAACTCCACCCCCCACCGAGCGGTCTTAACCTCGAGCGAGCGGAGACCATCGACGTGTTGGTCACCCTGTTGAGCGAGCACGTCAGCATCGAGCCGACTCAGATCCGCCCCGACGACCGATGTGCGGGGGCAGCTCTCGGTTCAATCGCAGCTACCCCGACCTCGTCGCCCGAAATGACCGCGACCTGGCGGCCGCCACCGGTCACCCCGATCCGGGGGTCGGTGTTCAGCCGTCAGCCGGTCGTATGGCGGCGAGGTCGAGCAGACACGACGCAGCAGCGGGTACCGCCCCCGGATCATGGGACACGCGGGCGAGCAGCAGTGCACCCTCCAGCGCGGCGATGAACGCTGCGGCGAACGTGTCGGGGTCCACGACGGAAGAGAACTCGCCGGCGTCGATCGCCCGCGTCGCCTCGCTGGCGAGCCATTCGTGCTGGTCGTTGAAGAACCGCTCTACCTCGGCCCGTGTCGCGCTGTCGGTCCCGTGCCAGTCGGCGACGACCGCACCGCACAGGCACATCAGGTCACGCTGGGCAGGAGCTTGGAACAAGGCGGCGAAGGCCTCCAGCCGGGTTCGGGCGGTCTTTCCGTCCAGCGACTGCACCTGGTCGCGGAACTGGACCCGATAGTCCCCGACGGCTGTGGTGAGGAGCTCGGCCTTCCGTCGGAAGTGGTGGTGGATGGTCGGTGCCTTCACGCCGAGCTCGTCGGCGATCGTCCCGTAGCTGAAGCCGGACGCACCCCGGGTCTGGATGGCTTTCGTGGCTGCCTCAATCACCTCGGTGCGGATGTCGCGTCCACTGGGACGTGCCACGTCGTTCCTCCAAGGTCGGGGTCTGGTAGCGGGCCGAAGCCGGTTCGGTGAGGTATGCGGCGCTCCACATGTCGGACGCGCTCGCCTCGGTGGGGTGGATGATTAGGAGTGCCTGATTCGCCCCGGCGAGACGGTCGCACCAGTCCTGTGCCGGTCCATCGCCGAGATACCGGCGAGCGGCCTGCTCATAGGAAGACGTGAGTCCCTTCACCGCCTCGATCGTCACCCGGCCGCGGATGCGCAGGCTGCGGTACGGAAAGTCTTCGGTGTCGATCGACACGGCGACCGCGTCCCGGTCACGAAGTTCATCGAGCTTGCGTGACCCGGCGAACGTGGACAGCTCGAGGGTCGTGCCGGTCCACCGAAAGCACAGCGGCGCCACTCTCGGAGCCCCGCTGGCATCGTTCCAGGCCAGCCGGGCTGGGACCTGGGACTCGAGAAGCAACTGCACGTTCCTCGACAGCGGCGCCGTCAAGACCGCAGGAAGTCGGCTCTCGATCGTCATGTCGGACTCCTTCTCACTGAGCGGGTCGCAATAAGTCTACTTGGACATAGACTCGCCGGATGGCTTCGCTTTCGGATTCCTCAGGTCGCGTTGACGTTGTCGTGATCGGCGGGGGCATCGGTGGACTCGCTGCCGCAGCAGAGCTCGTGCGCCACGGCTTGGCCTGCCGGGTGCTCGAGAGCCAAGACCGGGTTGGCGGGCGGCTCCTGTCCCATGCGAGCGCTGCTGGACGCTTCGACCTCGGCGCCACCTGGTACTGGCCTGGCGAGACCAGGGTCGCAGCGCTCGTGGAGAACCTCCAGGTGGCAACGCATCTCCAACACCGGTCCGGCGACGCGATGTACCACGCTGCCGGCGGCGGACGCCGAATGGAGGGGAATCCGATCGACGTCGCCTCTGGCCGCTTCAGCTACGGGGCGTCGTCACTGGCCGAAGGGCTCGCGAACCGGCTGGGCGGCGACGTCTCGCTGGGCACGAGAGTCCACCGCATCGAACAGTCCGGCACGGACTTCACCGTCTCGCACTCCGCCGGCACGGTCTCGGCGCCTCACGTCATCTTGGCGCTGCCGCCGTCCCTCGCTGTGCAGACGATTGAGTTCAAGCCCGCGATGCCAGACGATGTTCGTGCGCTCGCCGCAGCCACCCCCGTGTGGATGGGTACCGTCGCGAAGGCCGTGATCGTCTACGCCGCAGCGTTCTGGCGCCACCAAGGGCTGGCCGGCGCCGCGATCAGCCACATCGGTCCGCTGCGGGAACTCCACGACATGAGCGGCCCAGACGGCGTCCCCGCCGCGTTGTTCGGCTTCGCACCGCTTGCCCCGGGCGAGCCCACTCCGTCCGAGCGAGACATCGTGGACCAGCTCGTCGACATCTTCGGACCCGACGCCGCGACGCCGCTCGAGGTTGTCGTCAAGGACTGGCGACACGACATCAACACCGTCCCACCCCTCCCCGTGACCGGTTTGCCGATGGAGACCTACGGGCATCCCCGATTTCAACAGCCCTTCGCCGACGGTCGGATCCACTGGGCATCCACCGAGACCGCCCTGTCCGCCCCCGGCCACATCGAGGGCGCGCTCGCCGCCGCCGAACGCGCCGTCCGCGCCATCACCATCCAGGCAGCCTCGAGCTCCGCTGCAACCGCACAATTCCACCGAGGAGACACCCGATGACCACTTCCGATCTACGAAACCTCCTCGACGAGTACGACCGCTCACTCCTCTACACCGAGTCGCTGCTCGAAGGCCTGACCCCTGGCCAGGTCGCGTGGCGTCCTGAGGCCGAGTCCTCAGCCATCGGCTGGCACCTCGGGCATCAAGGCGCTGTGAGCCACTTCATGCTCCGCAACCTAACCGCCGCGGAGCCGTCAATCGACACCGACATCGACGCGCTCATGGACTCAGCGACACCGGAACCCGACCGAGGCGAGCTCCCCAGCCTCGATCGGATCCACGAGTATCGAAACGTGGTCGCCGAGCGGGTCCGCTACCGCATTAGGCAGATCGACGCTGGCGAGATCGGCTCGCCCAACCAACTCCCACTGATCGCGACCACGATGCTGACGGCGATCATCAACCACGAGTACCAGCACAGCAAGTGGATCGGTGAGGTCCGCAACGATGCCTTCGGCTTCGCACTTCCTGCGAACCCGGTGTCGCCCTGCCTCAGCACGGTCGACGGCTACGTGATGATCACGGCGCCGCGCTGAGCTCCAGTCGACCTCGTAGATCCACCGCCAGGTCGCTGCAGAACCGAGGCGCAGCAGATGAGCAGCGGCCGCACGTAACGACCTAGGTGTGCTCGAACTGCGCGAAAAGACCTGCGTCCGCGGTGCGGACTCACCCCTGCAGGCGGGCGATGAGCTCAGCAGGGAGTGGCGCTCGTCCGCTCGAGACGGGGGCGAGCTATCGCCCCGTATGGGAGAAGCAAGCTGCCACATAACGACAATGCCGTGCCGACGCACCCCCATCACCTACCGCCGGGTCCGGGAGCGACGTCGTCGAAGACCTCCCTTCGCGTCGACCACACTCCGTAGTGGCCGTCATTGGGCACCACTGGCCACCAGCGGGCAGTTTCAGATGGCCACCAACACCGTCACCGGCCCGAACCTGGCACCACCCTTACAAGCCCCGGCGTCCGTCAGCCGTTCGTGCTGCCGCCAGCAGAAACTTAACTGTTGTCGCCGCAACCGTTGGGCACGATCGTGGACGGGGCGCCCATGGGCTTCGCAACTGACACCGATGGCGCTGAGTCCGCTGCTCGGGAGTTCGTCCGACCGGGCGGTGAAGGGTGCCTGGGTGCCCGGACCGGGCACATTGTTCCCATGACGAACCCTCCTGCGGCACACCTCGAGCCCGGAGAGCTCAACGCCCGGATAAAGGACCTTCCGCCGGCCACCGACGACGATCAGTCCCGCACCTTCGACGGCCGGGTGCTCGACACCAACGAGAAGATGCTCGAGTTCCTGGCCGAGATGGAGCAGGCTCGCAAAGAGGGCCGCAGCCTCGACCCCGTTGACCGCCAACCCTGACCATCCGGTCCTCGACGTCGAGCGGATGCTCGACACTCTGGGGACGCATGAGGGTTGACCGACTGGTGCCCTGGACCACAACGATACTCTTGTGGAGTGCTGCCGCCGTTTGATCCCGACACCGGCCGCCTTCCCGTCGGAGTGCATGAGGCCACCTGGGACGAGGTCGTCGAGAGATTCGGATGGAACCCGAGGAGGCGCCAGCTGCTCGATGGCTTCGCCGACGCTGTCGACGCGCTGACCGAGGTCGGCTGTCGGCGGGTGTGGTTGAACGGCAGTTTCGTTACCGCCAAGGACGAGCCAGCCGACTTCGATGCCTGCTGGGACAGCGAAGGTGTCGACCTCGATGCTCTCGATCCGGTGCTGTTGGATCTGTCGAACGGTCGGGCGGCACAGAAGGCACGGTTCGGTGGGGAGCTGTTCCCCAACGTTGCCGAAGCGGACTCTGGCCTGTCCTTCTCCGACTTCTTTCAGAACGAGCGGGATACGGGCCGCAAGGGAATCGTCGTCATGTCGATCGGAGGCAAGCAGTGATCACCAACGAGGTTCAGTACCGGGCCACTCTGGCGCATCTCCGCCAGTTCGAAGAGGCTGCCACCAACCTGGAGGCCAACGCGGGAGCAGGGAAGCGATCGAGGCTGGCTCAGGTCGAACTCGATGCCGTCCGGGCTCAGGCTGAGGACCTCCGCCACGAGGTCGACGAGTACGAACAGCTCCGCTCCGGGACGGTGTCAACCTTCGAGGCTTCGTCCCTCGCCGAACTGGCAACGCTTCTCGTGAAGGCCCGCATCGCCAGGGGATGGACCCAGCGCCGTCTGGCTGATGCCCTAGGGGTTGCCGAGCAGCAGGTACAGCGTTACGAATCGACCGCCTTCCGCTCGGCCAGCTTGGCCCGTATCTGCGATGTGGCCGATGCCCTGGACATCAAGATCTCGGAAACGGCAGAGCTTCGAGACCCGGACGTGGCGTGATCCGTGGTGCAGTGGGCTCGACGCCAATGTCGTCGACCAGGCGCTCGGCCTCGCAATCCTGATTCGCGTCTGGCCACCGCCTCGGGTCCCGGCCTCCTCGTCGCCCACTGCTGCCGTTGGAGGCAGCTCTTCGTCGAAGTTCTACCAGATTCTAAAAGGCCATCTAGCTGGGCGAACGCCCGATTGCCGCCCTCCCACGGCCGAAGTTATACGCGCTTCTACCTGACTCCCGCCAATCAGTCGGGGGGGGGCGCCCCCACCCGACCTGGGTCGGGTCTCCACGAGGTTCAGCTCATCATGGGATGGGGCGACCCTCGACTTGGTTCTCGGGCCCGAACGCTTGCCATCGGGGGTCACCCGCCACCCCGACCTGCAGCACGTCTAACTCGGCTCCGGCATCGATGGCAGCGGCACGCATGCGCTCGGCCACATGGTCGAGGAACTCGATCGGCTCCAGTACGTTCCTGTCGAAGTCGACGCCCAAGCGGACTCGCACTACCAGATGAGACCGGCTGGCCGAGGGCTCGGCTGCGTTCGCCATCGAACAAGGGTAGACGCGCCTTGCCGGAGAACGACCGGCATGGGTCGCGACGGGTCGCCCGACGTCACTGGCCAGCTGACCCCAAGGCGCAACCTGGCAGTCCCGCGACCAATCAGCTCGACTGTCACAAGGGTGCGGCGAAACGGGAAGTCGCAGTGGGTCCGGACCGGGACCGCGACCGCGACCGCGACCGCGACCGCGACCGCTGCTACCGCCGCTACCGCTACCGCTACCGCGACCGCCGCGACCGCCGCCGTCGCGACCGCGACCGCCAAACCGGCGAGCGGGTCGCGGAAGTTGCCACTACGGATCGCGAGGTCGTGCTTCAGGCGGGAGACAGTCGCGAGATGGTCGCGACCGTCGTCCTGGTGGTCGCGCAGCCGTCGCGAGCGCCGTCTTGGTTCATCGCGAGGTCGCGGATAGGTAGCCAAACCGGTCGCGGAAGAAATCTTCCGCGACGCAACCGATCTGGCTACCTCGCCGGCTACCTCCGTCGTTCAGTGTCCCCGCCATGACCGACAACCGAGGAAAGACTGTCCGGCCCCATGTGTGCTCGGCGCTCGACGCCGAGTGGCGCCGGGTCGCCAACAGTTCCGCAGGACGAGCAGCGACGTTGCGGTGGGCCGAGCTGGAGCCGGCCCTGGCGGGTGCGTGCTCGGGCGATGACGTCGTGGCGCGTTGCCAGCGTCACGGCGCCAGCGTCACGGCGACCGCCAGGGAGCCGTCGCTCTGGGGGCGGTGCTGTGCCTGGCTGTCGACGACGACTTCGCTCAACAGACAGTGATCCAGGTCATCCTGCCTGGGTTGCTGGCGTTGAGTCACCGGACCCGCTACATGGTCGGCGCCTCCGGAGGGCCGTGGGCGGATCACGACGAACTGGAGCAGGAGATCGTGACGATTGCTTATGAGCGGATGCGTGCGCTGGCAGGCACGACGCAGGCGTGGCCGGCTCGGACCCTGCTGGACCAAACCTGGAGGCGGCTACGCCTCCTGCATGACAGGGACCGACAGTGGAAGGCCCGCTGGGTGTCGATGGATGGCGGCCGAGACATTCCTGGCTTCAATGACCGCAGCCCGGTTGAAGAGTTGGCGCAGGTGGTGGTCGATGCCGTGCGCACCGGCTCCCTGGCTCCTGGCGTCGCCTCCGTGTTCTACACGTGCCGGGTGTTGGGCTACAGCATCGCCTCAGTAGCACCCATGGTGGGCAGGGATCCAGGGACGGTCAGCAGGTGGGTCGCACGAAGCGTGTGCCTTCTGCAGGCCGGACCGTCGTTCAGGACGTCCGGGAATGCCTCCAGCACTTCGCTCTGACGCCGGCGACGTGTTCGGAGGCATTTTCAGGACGACGTTCCTCACCAGACACGTTCGATGTCCTCGGGGTACCAGGCTTCGAGCGCTTCGCTTCCCCGGCCCAAGTCGACAGCCAGGTCCAGGGCAACCACCACCGGGTGGGCGAGCGGCCAACGCCCGCGACCGGACAAGCGACGGGCGCACACCACCGGGGCCGGCGCTAGCGCCACCGTGCAGGCGCGGGAGTTCACCACGGCCACCTCACCGAAGTGGTGCATCGCCGCCATCAAGGCCCGCTGGTCGGGAACGTAGAGGTCGGGGGGATAGGCGCCCGACGCAATGAGAGGGATTCCCCAGCAGGAGGCGGCGACGGTGTCGCCGAGGGCCCACCCAGCAACCTGGAGGTCCGTTGCGTGGAGCTCATAGGACCAGTCGTCGTCGGGGTCGGTGGGGTCGGGACACCCACGAAGGCAGTAGCGCTTCGGGCGCCACGACGCCCCAGGGCCAAGAACAGGTCCGGTGTCCGTGCCCGGCGCTGATCGTCCACCAACACCTGGGCCCGCAGCGCCCGGAGTACGGCCGAGACCGAGCTGGGTGCACGCCCGATGCTCCTCGCCAGCCCGCGCACGCTGGGAACCTCACTGGGGCGCATGAGCAGTTCTAGGGCGACCTCTCGACCCACGGCGGTGGCGCAGGGATCAGCGGGGATCGAAGCTCCGGGGGAAAGGGGCAGCATCGACGGCACATCGGTGTCGATCACCACGCCGTCTCCCACCAGCCGTAGGTGGCCACGCCGGTCAAGCCACCCGGCGCCCAGGCCACGAAGCATGTCGCCCAGACGAGCCGGTATCCGGTCAGCCACCACGACAAGGAGAGTTCCTTCATCCTTCCTCTCCTCGACCAGCTTGCGCACCACTACCGGCGACATCGAACTCGGAGCCACCGTGGACACCCGCACCGTCGTCCCCACGCCGATGTCAATGGTGAGCTGGTTCTCGGAGCGCTGCACCCGCTCCCCGAGGTGGAGCCCGGCGAGAACCGCGGCCAAGTCTTCGGAGGCCCGAAGTGGCGGGTTGTTCGGTGTTCGGTAAGACATGCACAACGCACATTACTGTTCGACTCGCAGCCACCTGACGGAGTTTCCGTCAGTCCAAGCAGAACAGCCTGGCAGCGGCTGTTCCTACGACGCTCGGCCGGAACAGGTCGACGAAGACTCGGGCTTGTTCTCCGTCGCGAGGTAGAAAGCGACGGCCTTATAGCGCCGCACCGGATCGAGCCCAAGCTGCTCGCTCGCACCCTGGTCGCAGTTGACGTCTGTCCCGCCGCTGACGTTGTACCCCACTGCTCTGGCTGCCTCGACGGCCCGCTCGGTGGCCGGCCCCGGTGCTTCTTCGGCGTACTCGACCGAGAGATAGACCCCGAACACCTTTGCGCCGTGCGTGAGCTCTGCGCCGAGCGCTCGTGGGAACGCCGCAACAGTTGTCGAGCTTTCCCTGGCCCTGGTACTCGACGACGGTACGGCGGCCGTGTCGATGGTGCTGCTCGTATCGCCAGGCTCGGTTGACGCCGAGAGCGTGGGCGATTCTGCAGGTGCTCCTCCCGGCTCGTCCCGGCCGGTGGTCCACACGACAACGATCACAACGACTAGCACCGCCGACGCTGTGATCAGCGCCGCCACGGTCGAGCGAGACATGTCCAGTCGTTACCCATCCCCCGCGAGCTCATCGCCGGTAACGACGGTTACCCCTTCCCCACAACAAGCCGGAGGATCGGACTCATCGATCCAGATCGAGAACTCGCCGTCCGGCAGGTCAGTCCGGCCGACCTCAATCAGCACGGCGTGCAGGCCGGCATCATCGGTGCAGACATCGACGGCAGAATCACCCCCTGCCATGGGGATAGCGGGGTACACGCGCCGCTTCCCCTCGTCAAGCATCAGAGCTTCCACCTTGCCGAGCGGGCAGCTTCCCGACTCGACGGCGCCGAAGTACAGCACTACCGAGGAAGCGAAGTCGACTTCGGGGACCGGTCCCACCAAGCCCAGTCGCGACCAGAGCGCATTGAAGTCCTCGCCGCTTGCAGCGAGATCGGTCACGTAGACGTCGCCAACGCTAGGACCCTCCACCAGCACCCGATGCGGCAGGCCGGACGCTGCACCAGAGCGGTCGACGGGCACTGCGTCTTCGCAGGTTGTCACCGAGCTGACGAACCACCCATCGGCGTCTTGTCGGGACACCTCGATAACCGCCTCGGGGTCAGCCGAGCCGGCCGCCACCCAGACATTGGAGGTGGCCTCCCTGACGAAGGTGAGGTGCCCCAACCCGCTTCCCGCTGGGCTCGCGCCACGGCCTCCTCGGCGGTCGGGTCGCCCACGCCGGTGTCGTACTGGACCGTATCGGCATCACCGGTGCAGCGCGAGGGCACTCCTCCCGCTCCCACAGACGCGCCCTCGCCGCACGCACCGGCAGTCAGAACGAGAATCAGGAGCAGGACGAAGGAACGCGCCATGGTCATTGGACGGAACAATTCCAGGGGGTTGCGGGCCGGTAGCAAGCGGCGACATCAGATCGATGGCGCTGTCAACTCGGCCTCTACCGGATGCAGGCAGAGATGCTGATGGAGGCGCGGGCACACAGGGCCGAAGACCGACGCGTCCCCGAAGGGCGTGGCGTGGACCTTCGGGGTCGCCGCTCAGGACCTTCGGTGATCGAGTCATGAGTGGCACCGAGGTGATCGCCGAACGCCAACTCCGGCACGCTGACCTGGCCCAGAGCCCCCGGTGTGATCATGATGTGGTCGACCAGGTGACGGTTCGCCGGCGGCACCTTCCGTGGCCAGGCCTGCTGTTGGCGATCGTCCTGGCTGGGACGATCGCCCTGGCCATGCGAATCGCCGAGTGGGACGACCCTGCGCCGCTCTTTCACGAACTTGACCTTGAGGTCGGTGTCGTCAGCCACGTCGATGAGCACTGCACCGCTACGACCGGGCCTGCGGGCCAGCTGGGGCCGACGGTGTGCCGCTACTCGATCGTGCTGCAAAACGACGCACGGTTCGTCTTTCCGTATCCCGGTACCCGTCCCTCGCTGAGACCGGGCACGTCGGTCGAGCTCAGACACGCCAATGGTTCGAGAGTCTGGGAGGTCAGGGCAGAGGGCTCTGTGCTGGCCAGCTACGAAGGGGTCAAGGAGTTCCGAGCACAGAACACGCGCATGTACCGCAGGTTGGGGATCCTCGGCTGCTTGGCGATGCTGGTGATCGCTCTCCACCAGGGCGTCCGGCGTGTCCGAGCTGGCCCCTCCTGCTGCTGTCGTGCATGTCGCCTCTTCGACTACACCACGCTCGTGGCCCTCTTCATCTCCCTATCGGCCATCGTGCGCCAACAGCTCCCGCTGGCGGTGGCCGGCACCCTCGTTGGGTTCGCGTCGTTCGTGATCGGCATCGACTACGCAGCTCGACATCGGCATGTGGATGTCGGCGGCGAAGTGATGAGGGCGCGAAGGGAAACGCTGGCAGGTCGACTGCAGGGGTTGATGCGTAGAGTTGAGCAATGGGGTGACTCCATGGAAGCGGTCGCTCGCGACCCCTCACGTTCACGGGCGTTGCGCTGGGCTGCCGCCCTAACGGAGATGCTGGTGTTCTTCGGCTTGATGGTCTTCCACTGCGTCAGCATGGAGCTGTTTTTCTCGCTCGGCCTGCGGGGTGAACGAGTCGATGGATTGTGGACATGGGTCATGGTCGCTGTCGCGGTACCCGCCGCCTGTCTTCTGTCCGCTTTTCTCCTGGGGCGACGCGTTTCCCACCACGCCTCGGTGTCCCAAGCGTGAGGGCGACGCGCCGGGTCTGGTCGTGGGTCGGGGTCACGGCTGTGGCTATCGCCGTTCTCGCAGGGCTGGTGCTCGTGCTGGTGGTGCAGCCGCGCCAGCGGGAGGCCGCCCGCGACGACGCAGCACGTGCCTCGGCCGAAGCGTTCGCCGTGGCGTGGCGCCAGGGCGACTTGGGAGATGCCATGATTGCCGACCGTACGAATGCGCTGGCGCGCTACGAGGAAGTGGTCGCTGCGCTGGATGGCGTCCGACCTCATCGGGTCGACGTCACCGCCGTGGTACGAAGAGAAGATGAGGCCCTCGCCAGCCTCCAGGTCACCTGGCCGTTCGGCGGCTGGACCTACACCACCATGCTCCCACTCGCCGGCGACCTCGACGGTCCCGACGGCGGAAACTGGACCGCGGTGTTCGAACCGGCGGTGGTGCATCCCGAGCTGGATGACGGTGATCGGCTCGGAGCTGAGCGTACGAGCGGCAGGCGCGGTGAGATCCTGGGCCGAGACGGCACCCCTCTCGTCTCGGAGCAGCCGGTCGTGGAGGTCGGTGTCCAGCCATCTCGCACCGACGACATCGACGGGCTGGCCGCCAAGTTGGCCAACACACTGGATGTGGACGGAGCGGCTCTCGCCGAGCGAGTTCGGGCCGCCGCCCCTGATGCCTTCGTCCCGGTGATCACGCTGCGAAGGTCGGACTACCAGGCCGTCCGCAGTGAGGTGCAACCGTTGCCGGGGACCGTCTTCCAGGAGTCCACCCTCCCCCTTGCCCCGACACGGGAGTTCGCTCGTGCCCTGCTCGGCTCTGTCGGGCCCGTGACCGCAGAGATCGTGGAGGCGTCCGGCGGCCGGCTCGTCGGTGGCGACGTGGCCGGGCTCTCCGGGCTTCAGGCGCAGTACGACGACCATCTCGGAGGAGCTCGCGGCGTCCGGATCTCCCGCATTGCCTTCCAGGGCGAGTCGGACGAGCTGTTCTCGGCACCTGCGACCGACGGTGCCGACCTGGTCCTCACGCTCGATCTCGGGGTCCAACAAGCCGCCGACGACGCCCTTGCCACCTCGACCGCTGGGAACGGCAACGCCGCCCTTGTCGCGGTCGACATGTCCAGTGGAGCGATCCTGGCCGTGGCCAACACCCCGGCGTCTGGTGCCAACCGGGCCTTGACCGGCCGCTATCCACCCGGTTCGACGTTCAAGGCCGTCAGCACCCTGGCGTTGCTCGACGCGGATCTGACCCCGGCGGAGACGGTGCCCTGTCCCGAGATAGCGAACGTGGCTGGACGTGACTTCCGAAATGCGGACGGGTTGGCTCTGGGCGCAGTTCCGTTCTCCCGGGACTTTGCTCACTCGTGCAACACCGCTTTCGTGGGGCTCTCCACGCGATTGGAACCGGATGAGCTGAGCAAGGCCGGCGCTTCGGTGGGTCTCGGTGGTGCGTGGTCCGTCGGCGTGCCGGCGTTCACGGGCGAGGTGCCCATCGCGAAGTCTTCGGTGGAGTTGGCCGCAGCCACCATCGGGCAAGGCCAGGTGCTCGCCAGCCCCCTCGCCCTCGCGCAGGTGGCTGCCACCATTGCCAGCGGCCGGTGGACCGAACCGACGCTCGTCATCGAGCCTCGACCCGAGGCGGTTTCCAGCGAAGCACCGGAGCCGGATGCCGAGCGGCTGGCGATCGTTCGCGACCTGATGCGGCTCGTAGTGACGGAGGGAACTGCCAGTGCGCTGGCCGACGTTCCCGGCGAACCCGTACACGCCAAGACCGGCACCGCAGAGTACGGTACAGAGGTTCCACCTCGCACCCATGCTTGGACCATCGGGTTCCAGGGCACTGTCGCCTTCGCCGTGCTGATCGAGGACGGAACTTCCGGCACCAGTGCCGCCGTTCCCGTCGCTGAGGACTTCTTACTCAGAGGTCAGCCATCTCGCTAATGGTCCGTCGCTGAAATAGCGACAGCGGTTATGGTGCGACCATTTTGACGATGTCCGCACCACGGTTGGAGCTCACCGAAGACGAGCGAGAAGCGCTGGAGGTGGTGGCACGCTCGTCGGCGTTGCCGCATCGTGCGGTGCTCCAAGCCAAGGGGCTCTTGTTGGCCGCTGAGGGCGTGGCCAACAACGAGATCGCCCGGCGCTGTGGGGTGACTCCCAACGCCGTGCGTCGGTGGCGGTCGAAGTTCGCCGACGAGGAGGTCGAGGGGGTCGGGCGCATCCGGCCCGGTCGTGGTCGGCGCCCCGAGCTCTCTGCCGAGCTGATCGAGGCGATCGTGCACGACACCTTGCACACGACCCCGGCGGGTGCCACGCACTGGTCGACGCGATCGATGGCCGAACACGCCGAGGTGGGCAAGGACACCGTGGCGCGGATCTGGCGGGCGCGGAAGCTCCGGCCTTGGCGGGTCGAGACCTTCAAGCTCTCCAACGACGGACTTCGGAGCCAAGCTGGTCGATGTCGTCGGGCTGTACCTCAACCCGCCGGAGCGGGCGGTGGTGTTGTGCTTCGACGAGAAGTCCCAGTGCCAGGCGCTCGAGCGAACCCAGCCCTCGTTGCCGCTCACGCCCGGGCGGGCCGGGACGATGACCCATGACTACAAGCGCCACGGGACCACCACGCTGTTCGCCGCGCTCGACATCGCCACCGGCAAGGTCATGAACCAGTGCTTCGCCAGGCACCGCAACCGGGAGTTCCTGGCCTTCTTGAAGATCATCGACGGCCAGGTCCCCCGCGACCTCGACATCCACCTGGTGTTGGACAATTACGCGGTGCACAAGCACCCCGCCATCAAGGAGTGGCTGGCCAAGTCCCGACAGCGGCGCTGGCACCTGCACTTCACGCCCACGTCGTCGTCGTGGCTGAACCCGTCGAGCGCTGGTTCAAAGAGCTCACCGACAAACAGCTGCGCCGCTCGAGCTTCACCAGCACCTCGGACCTCATCGACACCATCGACGAGTGGGCTGAGCACTGGAACGACGACCCCAAGCCCTTCGTCTGGCACAAGACGGCCGAGGAGACCATCGCCAAGGTCCGGCGAGGCCGTGCTGCCCTGACCCACGTCACCAAATCCGCGACGGACCACTAGCTCGTCGGTACCCGCCCCCGCCAGGGCAGCGTCGGGCTCGGTCAGCTGCCAGCGATGCTGGTTGACGAAGCCTGCCGGTGTGCCCTGCGCTCACCGGACAGGCGGGTTTGCCTGCCGGTCCAACTCGGCCAGCCGCCGCAGGAGGTCCAGCTGCGCCGCGAACTGCTCGAGCGTGAGTGAGGTCATCCTGCCCCCAGCGACGACGACGTAGCTGAGGCGTCCGCTATCGGGATCGTAGTGGACCCTGGGCGGCTCGAGCTCGGCCGAGAAGGGCCGCTCGACGTGGCGGTACCGATGCGCCACGAGCGTCGGCGCTCCAAGCGATTCCAGGCTCTCGACCACCGCTGGGTTGCGGCTCTTGACGTACCACTTCTTCGAGCGCCAGGCTACCGGGTCGTCGTCCATGACGGAGACCACGCCCAACCGCCCGAGCCCACCTGCAGCGTCACCGTATGGCGGACACGACAGTCCATGCCCACGCTGGACCCCACCACCTCCACCGAGTAGGTGGACCAACGACCTTCCAGGCGATCGCTGGCCACCACCTTGCCGTCGATGGCGGGAGCGATGGTGGCGAAGACTTCGGCGTCCCTCGCACGGTTCGCTCTCTCCTGGCCGAGACCGAGGATGACGATCATGATGCCGAATGCCGCCATGGTGGGCAAGGCGTTGACCTCCGATCCGTCGAAGTGGACAAAACTCATCAGGTGCAGAGCCACGACGGGGAAGCTGAGCCATTCCAGCACCCGGCGCGCATCTGGAAGGACGCCGGTTCTCTCCAGGGCGAGCGCCGCCGCAGTCAGCAGTGCGGCCACGCCGACCAAGGTGAGCACCGTGGTGCCGCTGCTGAAGTCGATCACGCGCTCGCCCCTCGCCAGGCCAGTGCCACCTGCGCGCGCCTCATCGTCGGCGCAGCCCCCGCTCGATCTGCTCGATGAGCCGGTGGGCGCCGACGGCCGCGCCACGATCGCCCTCGGCTTGGGCGGCGCGGATGAGCCGTGCCGCCGATCGAACGTCGTCCTGGAACTCAGGATCGGGGTCAGGAAGGTCGTCCAGCTTGGCGGCGGCGCCGTCGAGCTCGTCGGGCTCCCACCGGTCGTAGCCGACGGCGTCGTTGAGCTGCTCGTGGACGGAGCGGATGGCGACCCAGTAGTCGTTGCCTCGTCGATCTCGGCGTGCCCGCCCCCCCCCAGGCCGGGGATTCGTTCCTCGATCGACTCGCCGACCCAGTTCAAAGTGGATCCGGTCACTCCCGAGAGGAAGCGGATCACGGGCCCCGCCGGCCACGGCCAGCGGCCTGCCGGCCGTCAGGAACAAGAGGAGGACCGCAGCCGCCATCGCCGCTCGGCCGGCCAGCGATCGTCGTCGTTGGCGGCCAAGCTCGTCGACGAAGCGCCCCACTGGGCGTCGACGTCCACGTCGATCGCCTCCAGGGCCACGCCAAGGCGCCTGCTCACCTCTACGTCCACCGCGTCCAGCTGGTCGCTCATGGGTCTTCCTCCATCACCCCTTCATGACGACAAGTCCGATCGACCTCTTGGCCGAGCACCTCGAGGAGGCGTTGGCGGGCGTTGCGCAGATGCGAGCGGACGGTGGCTTCGGTGATGCCGAGGCTGGTGGCGATGGTCGCCGTGGGCTGGTCCAGCAGGTAGTAGAGGGCGACCGCCGCCCGCTGCTGGTCCCGGAAGCGCCGCCACCGCCGGCCCCACATCGAAATCGTGGGTCGGTGCGCTTGCCCCGTCGTCTCTTGCTACCAGCCGGGGAAGGGCGGCGATCATGCGGCGCCGTCCTCGCCGCTGGTTCCTGAGCCGGTTGACGGCCGCGTGCTTGACCCAGGCGCCGGGATTGTCGAGCTTGCTCACTCTGGACCAATGGCGATGGGCCTGGACGAAGGCATCCTGCACCGCGTCCGCCGCCGCTTCCGGATCGCCGGCAACAAGGGTCAGGGCCCGAACGATCGGGGCGAACTCACGGCGGAACAAGGCCTCCAGGTCCATCTGCCCCGGAGCGCTCCTCCCTTCCCATGCGTCCACTACACCCCGGACCCCCGAGGTTCGTGCAGTGCCCAAGGTACGGCCGGAGATGGGCCTTCGGCGGCCGAGCGGATCCTGGTGGGCAAGCGCGTCGGAGGGGAGGCGGCTCCCCCGGCCGCCTGGCTGTGACCACCTCCTCCTGCGGGGGTGCGGCTCGGTGTCGATCGACGCCCTCCTCGACCGCCTGGCTCCCCGGGCGCCGGCGGCGCGGTCATTGGCGCTGAGAACCGCGTCGTCCGGGCCGAGTGGGGGGCGCCGAGGCTCCGTCAGGGGACGCCAGGGGTTTGGTGATGTCCCGATCTGCTTGTTGCCGACAACCTCCAAGTCCTCCGTCGTGAGTTCGGCCACGTGCGCGACCGACCCGACCCTTGTTCTCGACCGGGCTATCAGCCATCTTCTCGCTGGACCGGTCACGAACCGAGGTTGGCGGCACGGAAGCCGGCCTCCAATCGTTGGGCCGTGCCCTCGACATCGGAGGGATCCTCCAGGAACTCCCGGAGGATCTGCCACATGCCCTGGCCCGGCGTGCTCCCGAACTCAGGGGGCAAGAGGTCCGTGAGGTCGAAGGTCAGCGACTCCGCCACGGCGAGCTGGCGAGCGGCCCTCCCCGTCTCCCCGTCTGGGTAGGCCTGCTCGCTCACCTTCTGGTTGGGCGAGGTGAAGCCTCCATGCCGCACCCACGGCTCGGCTGCTTCGGGCGTGGCCAGGAAGCGGAGCAGCTCCTCGCCCGGGCTGCCGTCGGTCATCAGCACGGCCACATCCCCTCCAGCGGCATCCACGGCGTTGGCGGCGGTGGCAGTCCCGACGACGGTCGGCTCTGACGAGTCGATGGCCGGGAACGCGAAGAACCGGGCGTCGACGCCGACCTCGGCTGACTCCGGCAGGTCGGTGGCCACGAAGTCGCCCTCGAACACCATGGCCGCCTCAGGGTTGAGGGGATCGGCGAAGACCTTGCCGATCGACCCCTCATAGGTGGTCTGCAGGGCCCCGCCGGTCCCGCCGGCGATCCACTCCGACCGGCCGAAGACATCGGCGAGTGCTTCCAAGGCGCGCGTGACGCTGCCATCGGTCCAAGGGATCCCACCACTGGCCAGCTTCTCGTACTGTGCTCGACCGGCGGTGCGCAGGTAGACGTTCTCGAACCAGTCGGTGAGGGTCCAGGCTGCGTCTGGGTGGCCGGCGACGGAGAAGGGCGGTATCCCTACGCGCCGGAGCCGCTCGGCGACGTCCTTCAGCGCCTCCCAGTCGCGGGGAACCTCGGTGATGCCGGCCTGCTCGAAGGCGTTGGCGTTGTACCAGATGATCGACTTGTTGGCCGCCTTGAACCACACGCCGTAGGTGATCCCTTCCACCTCGCCCAACTCTTGCCAGGCAGGGCTGTAGTTCTGCGCGACCAGATCGCCGGCAACGGGGCCGACGGGCCGGAGGAGGGCTTCTCCGGCCAGCTCCCTCAGCAGGCCCGGCTGCGGAAGCAGGGCCACGTCGGGCGCACAGCCCTGTTTGATCAGGGACCGCAGGGTGGAGCCGATGTCCCGGTCGGCTTCGGGCAGGTGGGTGGCGAACTCCACGTCGATGCCCGTTCGCTCGGCGAAGCTCCGCAGCACCTCTTCGAACCGTTCCCGCTCCCGGGCGCCCCAGACCGCGGCCACCACCACCCGCTCGGCCCCGTCGTCCGCCGACCCGGCGCCGGCGTCCGACGAGGTCGGACAGGTCGGTGTCAACAGACGGGTCTCGAGGGCGCCGACCGGGCGGCTCGGGAGCAGGAGCAGGGAGCCGGCCAGGAGGCAGAGCGAAGCGGCGACGGCGGCGAAGGGTCGGAACCACCGGGCACCAGCCACGGGCCCGATCCGAGACGCCGTCTGCAGCCCTACGCTCGCCGCGCCGCCGTTCCGGCGTACACCGGACCGGACGCCTGTGCTCGTCGGCGGCGTCCGGCGCAGGCTTGGCGCCGCCGAGGTTGCGCCTGCTCGGCCCTCACCAACGACGCTGTCCCCGACGCCGGCGAGGTCGTCGCCCATGTCGGTGATGGCGTCCAAGAGCTCGAAGAGCCCGCATGCCTCCGTCTCGTCCTCGGAGCACAGGTGGCCGAGTTGCGGTGGCTCGCCGTGACCGCGCAAGTAGCGGAGATAGGCATCGATAAGGTCGTCACGAGAACGCTCGTGTTCGTTCACCCCGCCTCCTCCCCCGGCCGCCACTCCTCGGCCAGGAACCGCCTCAGCCGTTCGATCCCCTTGTTCCTGAGCTTGCCCACTGCCTGGTGGGACACGCCCAGCTCACGCGCCACGGCACTGAGCGCCCGGTTCTTCAAGACGGTCTGCTCCACCGCGTAGCGCTGCTTGTCGGACAGCTCGGCCAGACCGACCAGGGCGCGCCCGAAGAGCGCCGCCTTCTCCCGAAGCATCTCCGCCAGTACGACCTCGTCCTCGCTTTCTGTCGCGAGGAACCGGCACGGATCGGCCCGCGGTTCAGGGATGCGCCGTCGCACGAGGTCGTGTGCCCGGCGCCAGGCGATGACCCAGGCCCTGGCGACCAGTGATGGTGCTCCGTCGAAACCCTTGATCATCAACTCCTCGAATGCCGCTTGGACGACGTCATCTTCGTTCGAGCCTCCATAGGATCGGCCCCGCAGAACGCTCCGGACCGCCCAGCGCATCGGGCCGCTCACCGTTCGCCAGATCGCGTCCCAGTCGGCATGACCGGCGAGCGCGTTCGCGAGGAGTTCGTCGGGATCGTCCAAGGTCTTCACCCGTCCAGAGGTCGTTGCCACCCAGGATTCTGCAACCCCCGAAAGAGCCACGCCTCACCATGGGGGGTTGCGGTGCGGCGACGGGAGGCGACATCACGACGATGCTTGGCCGGCGCTGCCCTTCCCCGAGCCAGGAACCGCAACGAGTCGCCCTGGCGTCGCTGATCGTCGATCGGACCGGTCCGCAACCGTGACGTCCTCCGGCCGCAGCACACTGCCGCGGCCCTCACCGGTGGGCCAGGCGCTCGTACTGATCGTCCTGGCCACGCTCGGGATCTTGCTCATCCTGTTCATCGGCGGGTGGAAGTCGGTGCCGGTCGACAGGATCGCCCTGCACTACAGCGGCGGGCCGATGGAAGGCCAGCACTTCCAGCGGGTCGTACAGCCCGGCACCAGCACCCGGTTCTACGGCCTCCTCGAGAACGTGTACCAGCTTCCGGCCACCCAGCTCAACTACATCATGAGCAAGGCGCCCGATCAGGGCGACGCCAACCAGCCGGAGTTCGTAGGAGCGCCGACGCTTGACAAGGTGACCATGCAGTGGGAGACGGCCACCTACTTCAAGCTCAACACCCACGGGCCAGTGGTCCGGCGGTTCTTCGAGGAGATCTGCCTCCAGTACCGCTGCACTGATCTCTCCCCCGGTGGCGGCTGGGACCGCATGGTGGCCGACACGGTCCGCCAACAAGTCGTCGCCGCCATCCAAGCTGAATCCCGGCGCTACACCTCCGACGACATCTACGCCAACCGCGACACGCTGCTGTCGATCCAACAGGAGATCGGTTCGACGTTGAAGGATCGCCTCGTCAGCGTGCTCGGGGGCGAGTTCTTCTGTGGCCCCGGCTACCACCCTGCCCAGCCGCTCGACTGCCCCGGCTTCACATTCCTGATCAAGGAGGTGACGGTGCCCCCGAACGTGGCGGACCAGTACAACGCCAACCGCGCCTCCGCCCTCGCCGTGGAGCAATCCCGGCACCAGGCCACCCAGCGGAGGGTCGAGGC
>JAUJNB010000015.1 GCA_030446545.1 Acidimicrobiales bacterium
CACGGTCAACAACGGGATCTTCGTGCTCGAGCCCGAGGTCTTCGACTTCATCCCCGCCGGTCGCCCGGTCGACTTCTCCGCCGAGGTCTTCCCGGCCCTGCTGGCCAGGGGCAGGCCTCTCTTCGGGTTCGTGTGCGACGGCTACTGGGAAGACGTCGGCACCCTCGAGGCCTACATGCGGGCCCACGCCGACGCCCTCGACGACAAGGTGGAGCTCGAGGTCCCGGGCTTCCGCCTGGAGGGTGGGGTGTGGCTGGGCGAGGGGGCGGCGGTCGACCCCGGCGCCGAGATCGTCGGTCCCGCCGTGGTGGGCGACAACTCCCGGGTCCAGGCCGGGGCCCGACTGGGCCGCTACACCGTCCTCGGCTCCAACGTGATGGTCCGGAGCGAGGCCGATCTCGAGCGGGTGGTGGTCCACGACAACGCCTACGTGGGCACCGGGGTGCAGGCGCGGGGCACGGTGATCGGGCGCTCGGCCGACCTGCGGGCCGGCGTACGCTGCGAGGACGGCGTGGTGGTCGGCGACGAGTGCTTCGTGGGCGAGCAGGCGGTGCTCACGGCCGGCGTCAAGATCTATCCCCACAAGACGGTGGAGGCCGGCGCCGTCGTCAACTCCTCGCTGGTGTGGGAGAGCCGGGGGACCCGCAGCCTGTTCGGCCGTGACGGGGTGACGGGCCTGGCCAACGTGGACATCACCCCCGAGCTGGCCACCCGGGTGGCCATGGCCTACGGCACGACCCTCAAGAAGGGCACGACCGTGACCACGTCCCGAGACTCCAGCCGATCGGCCCGCATGCTGAAGCGGTCGGTCATGGCCGGGCTCAATGCGGCCGGGATCAGCGTCGACGACCTGGAGGTGGCGTCGGTCCCCGTCACCCGCTTCCAGGTACGCTCCCAGACCTCCCAGGGCGGCATCAGCGTCCGCCTGGTGGCGGGTGACGCCCAGTCGGTGGTGCTGCGGTTCTTCGACGACAACGGGATCGACATCTCCTCCGATCTCTCCCGCAAGATCGAGCGGGTCTACTACCGGGAGGACTTCCGGCGGGTCTTCCCGGGCGAGATCGGCGACATCGACTTCCCCCCCCGGTCGCTCGAGTTCTACACCGCCGCCCTCATGGCGTCCTTCGACGCCGCCGCCGTCCGGGGGCAGGGCTTCAAGGTGGTGGTCGACTACGCCTTTGGCACCACGGCCTTCGTCATGCCCAACGTGTTGGCCAAGCTGGGAGCCGAGGTGCTCGCCGTCAACCCCTACGCCTCCACGCCGGGCGCCAGCGGTTTCGACCGGGACGCCCATGCCGCCTCCGTGAGCGGCCTGGTCCGCTCGTCGGGGTCGCACCTCGGGGTGGTCATCGATCCCGGCGGCGAGCACATCACCTTCGTCGACGACGAGGGCCATGTGCTGTCCGACCTCGAGGCCACCCTGGCCCTGGTCGAGCTGGTGGCCTCGGTGGCCGAGCCGGGTTGTCGCATCGCCCTGCCCCTCACGGTCAGCGCCGCGGCCGAGCGCATCGCCCGCAGCCACGGTGCCCAGGTGGAGTGGACCAAGGTGGCGTCCTCGGCGTTGATGGAGGCGGCCCGGGACCCCGACCTGCAGTTGGCCGCCAGCCTCGACGGCGGCTTCGTCTTCCCCTCCTTCCTCCCCGCTTTCGACGCCGTGGCCGCCTTCGCCAAGATGCTCGAGCTCCTGGCTCGAACCGGTACCCGCCTGGCCAAGGTGGTCGCCACCCTGCCCGCCACCCACGTGGTCCGCCTGGCGGTGCGCACGCCCTGGGAGCACAAGGGCGCAGTGATGCGCACCCTGGTGGAGGAGATCGACCGTCCTGTGGTGCTGCTCGACGGAGTCAAGGTGCTCTACGACGACGGCTGGGCCTTGGCCCTGCCCGACCCCGAGGAGCCCCTCACCCACGTCTGGGCCGAGGCGGCCAGCGAGGCCGACGCCGAGCGCCGGGCGGGGGCCTACGCCGACCGGATCCGGGCCGTGTTGGCCCAGGGCACCAGGAACACCGCCACCGCTTCGGGTCCGAGGTAGCGCGGCGCATCCGGTAACGTCCCTTCGGTGAACGTGCCCGACGACCTGCGCTACTCGACGGACCACGAGTGGGTGCGGATCGAGTCGAACCGGGTACGGGTGGGCATCACCGAGTACGCCCAGGACGCATTGGGCGACGTGGTGTTCGTGCAGGTGCCCTCGGTGGGAGCCGCGGTCACCGCCGGCTCGTCGGTCGGCGAGGTGGAGTCGACCAAGTCGGTCTCCGAGGTGTACGCACCCGTCACCGGGACGGTGGTCGAGGTCAACGACGACTTGGGGGATGCACCCGAGCGTCTCAACGACGACCCCTATGGTGATGGGTGGATCTGCGTCATCGACCCGGCCGACCCGACCGAGCTCGACCGTCTCCTCGATGCTGACGGTTACCGACAGCTGATCGACAGCTGAGCTCGCCAGGTCGGCCGCCAGCGGCGAGGAGGGGGCACATGGACGAGGTCTTCTGCAACCAGTGCGGGCACGCCAATACCGACAACGCCAACTTCTGCTCGTCGTGCGGGGCGCCCCTCGACGTCCGGGGCCAGGACCACACCATCACCCTGGCTCCCGTCGATCCCGAGACAGGACCCCCGTCGGAGGAGATCTCTCTGGCGGTCGACGAGCTGCCGGAGGGCTCGGGCATGTTGGTGGTCAAGCGTGGTCCGGGGGCGGGCTCGAAGTTCGTCCTCGACCGACCTGTGGTGTCGGCCGGTCGTCATCCCCAGAGCGACATCTTCCTCGACGACGTGACCGTGTCCCGTCGTCACGCCGAGTTGGTGACCCGACCGGGAGGCTACGTGCTGCGCGACGCTGGTTCGCTCAACGGAACCTACCTGAACCGGGAGCGCATCGAGGAGGCGGCCGTCAGCAACGGTGACGAGATCCAGATCGGGCGCTTCAAGCTGGTCTTCCTCGACACCTCGGCTCCCGTCGATCCGGGGTGAGCGCCACGGGTCCAGAGTCGGAGTCGCTGTCGATCGGGGAGATGCTCGACCTGCTCAAGGCGGAGTTCCCCGACGTCACCATCTCCAAGATCCGCTTCCTCGAGAGCCAGGGGCTGCTCGACCCGGAGCGCACGGCGTCGGGCTACCGCAAGTTCTACCAGGCCGACGTGGAGCGCCTGCGGTGGATCCTGCGCCAGCAACGGGAGAACTTTCTGCCTCTGAAGGTCATCAAGGGGCGCCTCGAGGCCGAGGGCAACGCCGTGTTCGCCGAAACCGACGCCGGGCCGGGTCCTGCCCGCGGCAGTGGGCCCGGCCCCGATGACCAAGTGGCCGCCTCGGCCCCCACGCAGAAACCTCCGCCCGACCCGGCCGGGGCCGAGGCCCGGCGCCGGCCCGAGGCGGGTGAGGCGCCTCCGGCGGAGCCCCGGGCCGAATCGTCGTCCTCTCCGGCGGGGGCGGTGGACGAGCCCGGGGTCACCCGGGCCAGCACCTTCAGCCGGGACGAGTTGGCCCGGGCCAGCGGCCTGAGCCCGAGCGAGCTGTCGCAACTCGAGCGCCACGGGCTGGTGTCGGGGACGTCGGTGGGCAGCCAGCTCTGCTACGACGCCGACTCACTGGAGGTGGCCCGTCTGGCCGCCGCCTTCTCCCGCCACGGTGTGGAGCCCCGGCATCTGCGCATGTACAAGAACTCGGCCGAGCGCGAGGCCGGCTTCTACGAACAGGTCGTCATCCCGCTGCTCAAGCAGCGCAACCCGGCCGCCCGCCAGCAGGCGGTGGAGACCCTGACGGCGTTGAGCGAGCTGGGTGACGGCCTGCGGCGCACCCTGCTGCGCCAAGCGCTGCGCGACATCGGCCAGGAGCGCAAGGCCCCCCGCCGGAGCTGACCCACGGCCAGGATCTCGCCGGGCGATGCCATCCGGCCGGGCGGACGGTGGCTCCGTGTTGGGAATCGAGCAAGACGGTAAGGTGCCTGGCGTGGTCCAGATGGAGCTTCTGGGGGTACGTCTGGAGCTCCCGGCCAACGCCCCGGTGGTGCTCCTGCGCGAGCACGGAGGTGGCCGCCGGGTGCTGCCCATCTACATCGGCCAGGAGGAGGCCAAGGCCATCGCCCTGGCACTCGACGGGGTGACCACGCCCCGGCCCATGACTCATGACCTCATGCGTGACCTGCTCGTCACGCTGGGTGCCACCGTGCAGCGGGTGGTTCTGACCGAGCTGCGTGAGAGCACGTTCTTCGCCGAGGTGGAGCTGGCCCTGGGGGTCGGGTGCACCGTGTCTCCAGCCGTCCTTCCGATGCCATCGCCCTTGCCGTGCGGGTGGAGGCCACCATCTTCGCCAGCGATGAGGTGCTGGACGAAGGAGCCGCCACCTCGGTCGACGGGGGGCCGCCTGAGGAGCAGGACCAGATCGTCGACGAGTTCCGCCAGTTCATCGAACACGTCAACCCGGAGGACTTCAGCAGCTGAGAACCGAGCGCCCGCGAGTTCCTCAGCTGCCAGGACAACAGCGCCGCCGAAAGGCGGCCCGGCCCCTTCTTCATGTAGTATGACACCGTCGTAATTCCAGGACCGTGTGGGTCGTCGGACGAGAGGCGTGGGGATGGTCGAGCAAGGGTACCGGGGCCCCCAGGTGTGCTCCATCGTGGGCATCACCTACCGCCAGCTCGACTACTGGGCCCGCACCGACCTGCTGCGCCCCTCCATCACCGACGCCCAGGGCAGCGGTTCCCAGCGGCGCTACTCCTACCAGGACCTCCTCGAGCTCCGGGTCATCAAGAACCTCCTCGACGCCGGCATCTCGCTGCGGTCGGCCCGCAAGGCCATCGAGTACCTGCGCAGCCACGTGGGCACCGACCTCGCCAGCGCCAACCTGGTGCTCGACGGGGCCAGGTCGGTCCTGGTCCGCACGGGCGAGGAGATCGTCGACCTGCTCCGCCAGGGCCAGGGCGTGCTCAACATCGTGCCCCTGGCCGGAGTCAAGGTCGAGGTCGACGCCGGCATCCTCGAGTTGCGGCCGCCGGTGGCTCCGGCGTCCGGTGGGCCTGATGCCGGGCGGGACGACGCCGGGCGGGACGACGCCCGGCCGGGCCACGAGGAAGAGGGCCCGGCTTCGGCGGTGCGGTAGGCGCCGGGTAGCCTCGCCCGGTGGCGACCCTGGGCACGTCACCCCTCGACGCCTGCCACCGGCGCCTGGGCGCCAAGATGGTCCCCTTCGGCGGCTGGGCCATGCCCCTGTCCTATCCCCGGGGCACGCTGGCCGAGCACCGGGCCTGTCGGGCCGACGGCGTCGTGTTCGACGTGAGCCACCTCGGCACCGTGCGCATCGAGGGTCCCGAGGCCTTCCTCACTCTCCAGTCGGCCCTGGCCAACGACCTGGGTCGGGTGGCGCCCGGTCGGGCCCAGTACTCGCTGCTGCTCGACCCCGGCGACGCCTCGGTCCTCGACGACGTCATCGTGTGGTGGGTGGCGCCCGAGCGCTTCGACGTGATGCCCAACGCCGCCAACACGGCCCGGGTCCGGGGCGCGCTGGGTGGCGACGACGTGACTGACAGCCGGGCCGTGTTGGCCGTGCAGGGCCCCCGAGCCCGCGCACGCCTGGCCCAGGTGTGGCCCGCAGCCGCCGGCGTGGGCCGCTTCGACGTGGCCGAGCTGGCCTGGAAGGGCTCCCCCGGTGTGGTGGCGGGCACCGGGTACACGGGCGAGGACGGGGTGGAGATCGCCGTGCTGGCCCCCGCAGCCCCGGCGTTGTGGGAGGCGCTGCTCGGAGCCGGCCTGGTCCCCGCCGGGCTGGGCGCTCGTGACACGCTGCGCCTGGAGGCCGGCCTGCCCCTGCACGGTCACGAGTTGGGGCCGGGCATCACCCCGCTCCAGGCCGGGCTGGGCTGGGCGGTGGGGTGGGACAAGCCCGACTTCACCGGGCGTGCACCGCTGGCGGCCGAGCGGGCCACCGGGCCCCGCCGGCGGCTGCGGGGCCTGGTGGTCGACGGACGGCGCCCGCCTCGGGCCGGCCACGACGTCTCCCACGGCGGCCGGATCGTGGGCCGGGTGACCAGCGGGAACTTCTCGCCGGTCCTGGGCCGGGGCATCGCCCTGGCCCTGGTCTCCCCCGACCTGAGCGCCGGCGACGCGGTGGAGGTGGCGCTGGCGTCAGGAGGGGTCCCCGGCCAAGTCGTCGACCTCCCCTTCGTGGCCCGCCCGGCTACCCCCATCGTGGTCAGCTGACGCGTGGCCGACTACGTCCCCCACACCGAGCGCGAGATCGAGGCCATGCTCGGCTTCCTGGGCCTGGCCTCGCTCGACGACCTCTTCTCGGTGGTGCCCGAGGCGCTCCGCCTGGCCGCCCGTCCCCATGGCGACGGTACGCCCCGCTTCCTCGGGCTGGCCGACGGGCTGGGGGAGCCCGACGTGCTGGCCGAGATGGAACGGCTAGGGGCGGCCAACACCGCCTGCACCGGACCGGGCGTTCCTTCCGGGCGGGGCCTGGTGTGCTTCGCCGGCGGAGGGGCCTACGACCACGAGGTGCCCGAGGCCGTGCGGGCTCTGGGCTCGCGCTCTGAGTACGTCACTGCCTATACGCCCTACCAGGCCGAGGTGGCCCAGGGGGTGCTCCAGGCCCTGTTCGAGTACCAGACCATGGTGGCCCGCCTCAGCGGCCTGGACGTGGCCAACGCCTCGCTCTACGACGGGGCCAGCGCGTGCGTGGAGGCCGCCAACCTGGCCGCTGCCGTCACCGGCCGGCCGGGAGTGTGGCTGAGCCGGGGCGTGCACCCGCATTGGCGCTCCACCATGGCCACGTTCGCAGCCGGGAGCGGCTTGTCCCTCGTCCCCGCTCCCCTGCAGGACGGGGTGACCTCGTGGGACTCCGGCCCCGCCGACGCCCCTGGTGCGCTGGTCGTGCAGTACCCCAATTACCTGGGGTGCCTGGAGGACCTCGATGCCGCCCGTCGCGCCGCCGACGCACGGGGCGCCCTGCTGGTGGTGGCCTTCGACCCCGTCGCCGCCGGGTTGTTGCGGCCCCCCGGCGAGCGGGGGGCCGATGTGGTGGTGGGCGAGGGCCAGGCCCTCGGCACCCCGTTGTCGTTTGGTGGTCCCTACCTGGGCCTACTGGCCTGCCGCCTCGAGCTGGTGCGGCGCCTGCCGGGGCGCCTGGTGGGCGAGACGGTCGATGCCGAGGGCCGCCGGGCCTACGTCTCCACCTTGCGGACCCGTGAGCAGGACATCCGCCGGGAGCGGGCCTCGTCCAACGTGTGCACCAATCAGACCCTCATCGCGGTGGCCTGTGCCATCCAGATGGCCTGGTTGGGCACCACCGGGCTGCGGGAGCTGGCCCTGCGCTGCGCCCGGGCCACCCGACACACCCGCCAGTCGCTCCTCGCCATCGACGGAGTCGAGCCCCTCGTGGGGGCCCCCGTCCTGCGGGAGTTCGCCGTGCGCCTGCCAGTGGCGCCGTCGATCGTGGTCGAGCGGATGCTCGACGAGGGGTTCCTGGCCGGCATCGCCCTCGACGGCGACCCCGACCTCGGGCCGGGGGTCGGACCGGGGCTGTTGGTGGCGGCCACCGAGCGGCGCACCCGGGGCCAGATCGACGCCTACGCCACCGCCATGGCCAAGGTGATCCGATGACCGGGGACCAGTCGGGGCCGTCGGCATCACCGGAGCCGTCGCCCGCCGCGGGGGGACGGGCGGCCAGTGCACCGCTGTTGGGCCGGGCCGAAGAGCCCACCGTCTTCGAGCTGTCCTCCCCCGGGCGGCGGGCGTGGTCGTTCGCCGAGGTCGATCTCCCGGCCTGGGACGCGGCCGACCTGGTACCGGCCGAGCACCTGGCCGAAGAACCGGTCGCCCTCCCGGAGCTCTCCGAGCGCGACCTGGTGGCCCACCACACCCGCCTCACCCACCGCCAGTACTCCGTCGACCTGGGCGCCTACCCGCTCGGTTCGTGCACCATGAAGTACAACCCCAAGCTGGCCGACGCCGCCTCGTCCCTCCCCGGGCTGGCCCGGGTCCACCCGGCCACCCCCTCGTCGTGCACCCAGGGGTGGTTGGAACTGCTGGTGGCGCTGGGCGAGGCCCTGGCCGAGGTCACCGGTATGGCGGCAGTGTCCCTGCAGCCACCCGCCGGCGCGGCCGGCGAGCTGACCGGCCTGCTCCTCATGCGGGCCTGGCACGACCAGCGGGGCGACGCTGGGCGCACCAAGGTGGTCATCCCCGACTCAGCCCACGGCACCAACCCGGCGTCGGTGACCCTGGGCGGCTACCGGGCGGTGACGGTGGCCAGCGACGAACGGGGCTGCGTCGACCTCGACGCCCTTCGGAAGGTCCTCGACGACGACGTCGCCGGCATCATGTTGACCAACCCCAACACCCTCGGGCTGTTCGAGGACGACATCGTGGAGATCGCCACGGCCGTGCACGACGCCGGGGGGCTGGTCTACTACGACGGGGCCAACCTCAACGCCATCCTCGGGGTCACCCGTCCCGGCGACATGGGTTTCGACATCGTGCACCTCAACTTGCACAAGACCTTCGCCGTGCCCCACGGCGGGGGTGGCCCGGGTGCCGGCCCGGTGGCGGTCACCGCCGCACTCGCCCCCTTTCTTCCCGGCCCCCTCCCCGTGGCGGCCGCCGACGGCAGCTTCGGGTGGGAGACGCCGGCCCGATCGATCGGCCGGGTCCACGGCTGGCACGGCAACGCCCTGGCCCTGGCCCGGGCCTACGCCTACGTGCTGGCCCTCGGCGGCGACGGCCTGCGCCGGGTGTCGGAGATCGCCGTGCTCAATGCCAACTGGTTGCGCCGGCGCCTCGTCGGCCACTACGTCGTGCCCCACGACCGTCCTTGCATGCACGAGTGCGTGGTGTCGGCGGCCGATCTGGCCCGGGAGCGGGGCCTACGAGCCGTCGACG
Source organism: Acidimicrobiales bacterium (assembly GCA_030446545.1). Lineage (GTDB taxonomy): Bacteria > Actinomycetota > Acidimicrobiia > Acidimicrobiales > CADCSY01 > JADDRA01. Next base: position 8,871 of record JAUJNB010000015.1, read on the forward strand.
TGGCCAAGCGCCTCCTGGAGGAGGGCTTCCACGCCCCCACCGTCTCGTTCCCCCTGGTGGTCAAGGAGGCGCTGATGATCGAGCCCACCGAGACCGAGAGCCCCCAGACCCTCGCCGCCTTGGCCGACGCACTGGTGCGCATCGCCGAGGAGGCGTCCCCCGACGATCGCCAAGCCCCCCGGACCACACCGGTCGGTCGGGTCGACGAGGTTCGGGCGGCCCGGCGCCTGGTGGCCACCTTCGACGCCCGGAGGCCGGCCGGCGGGCTCCCGTTCGGGGAACCCGCCGAGGAGGCGGCTCCGCCGTCGGGTCGCCCGCCGGACCGGCGTGGCGAGGGATAGCGTTGCCACCGTGGGCCTGACCCTCGATGACCTTCGCCAGCCCAGCTTCAACGGCCGGGTGTGGGGCTACGACCGGGAGGAGGTCAACCAGCTCCTGGCTGCGGTGGTCACCTCGATCGAGCGGCTCCAGCGCCGTCGTGACCGCGACGCGGCAGCCATCGAGCGAGCCACCGCCGAGGCGACGGCGGCGAGTGCAAGGGCCGATCGGGCCCAAGAGGAGCGCGACGACCTGGCCGTTCGCCTCGAGTTGGCCCTGCGCCAAGTTCCGGGGGACCGCAGGACCGGGCTCGTCGCCGCCGACGGCATCCCCGCCGACCGCGACGGCGCCGACCGCGACGGCGCAGACCGCGACGGCGACGGCGTAGACCGCGACGGCGCAGACCGCGACGGCGGAGACGACGACCGGGCCTGGGCCGAGGCGCTCGCCGAAGCCGAGCGGCTGGCGGCCGAGGCCGAGGAGCGCGCCGGACGGGCCCAACGGCTGGTGGCCGAGGCCGACGGGCGGGCCGGACGGGCCGAACGCCAGGTCCTGGGGCTGCGCGAGGAGGTTGCCCAACAGCGGGCCCGGACCCGGCGGATGGACTTCGCCGAAGCCGAGGTGAAGCGCCTGCGCGAGGAGTTGGCGCGGGTGTCGGAACGAGCCCGCCGAGCCGAGGTCCGGGTGGCGGCGCCGGCGACGATGCCTGCACCACCGACCTCGCCCAGGGCGGGCGGGGCTCTGGTCCCGGCGGTCGGTGGTGGTGTGGTGGTGGTGGGCGGGGAGCGGGACGACTTCGGTGCGGCTGCGGAAGCCGCAGTCCTTCTCCCGCTGGCCCAGCGGGCGGCCCGGGCCCTGCTGCGGGAGGCCCGGGCCAGTGCGGCGACCATCGTGGCCGACGCCGAGCAACAGGCGCTGGCCCTTCGCCCCGGCCCCACGCAGAGCGGAGCGCCCGGCAGTCTCGGGTGAAGGTGGGGCCGACGGGCCGGGGCCGTCACCCCGGCGTCGCTCCTGGCCCTACTCGAGCAGGTCGGGCTCTTCGGCCACGATCCACTCGTAGAGCCCTTGGAAGCCGAGCCAGCCGGCGTGGTGGCCTCCCACCTGGGCCGCGGCCAGCTCGGCGGTCTCGGCGTCGATGAGGATCGGCGTGCCGGCCGCCTCGGCCAGGAGCTGGGCCTGGCAGCTGCGGTCCATGGTGATGAACCACCAGGCCGCCTCGTCCACGCTGTGGCCCACCGTGAGCAGCCCGTGATTGCGCAGGATGACCGCCTTGGCCTCACCCAGGCGATGGGCGATGCGCTTGCCCTCCTCCACGTCGAGCACCACCCCGGTGTAGTCGTCGAACAGGGCGTGGTCGCCGTAGAAGACACAGGCGTCCTGGGTGAGGGGGTCCAGGAGCCGGCCGAGTGACGACCAGGCCTTGCCCGCCACGGAGTGGGCGTGGGCCGCGGCCACGCAGTCGGGCCGGGCCGCGTGCACCTGGGAGTGGATGGCGAAGGCGGCCACGTTGACGGGGGCATCGCCCTCGACCACCCGGCCGGCCTCGTTCACCAGGACCAGGTCCGAGACCCGCAGCCGGCCGAACCACCGGGCGTAGGGGTTGACCCAGAAGTGATCGGGGCGCCCAGGGTCACGAGCGGTGATGTGGCCGGCGACGCCCTCGCAGTAACCCAGGCGGGCGAAGATGCGCAGCGCCGCCGCCAGGCGCCGCTTGCGGTGCAGGCGCTCGGCGGCCACGTCGTGGAAGCTGGGGGGTCGCACCTCGCGGCTGGCCGGCATGCCCACCAGGCTACGACGGAGTCGCCGAAGTGCCCCGGGCAAGCGGCGCCGACCGGCCTACGATGGCGTGGTGCCCGTCGTCACCCCCATCACCGCCAGCGAGGCCGACCTGGCCGCGGTGTGCTACGACGCCGCCGGTCTGGTGCCCGCCATCGTCCAGGACGAGGCCACGGGTGACGTGCTCATGATGGCGTGGATGAACGCGGCCACCCTTCGGCGCACGCTCGACAGTGGCCGTACGGTGTTCTGGAGCCGCTCGCGCCAGGAGGAGTGGGCCAAGGGCGAGACCTCCGGGGATCGCCAGTGGGTCCGTCGGGCGTACTACGACTGCGACGGCGACACCCTGTTGTTCGTGGTGGAACAGGAGGGGAGGGGGGCCTGCCACACCGGCGACCGCACCTGCTTCTCTCGCCCTTTCGGCGACGGCTGACATCGCCGCCGCCGTGCGACGACCGAGCCGCGAGGAGTTCCGGGCGCTGGCCCGCACCCACAGTGTGGTCCCGGTGTGGCGGGAGGTCCTGGGCGATCTGATCACCCCGGTGGCGGCCTTCGCCCGGGTGGTGGGCGAGAGCCCCGGCTTTTTGTTGGAGTCGGTGGAACAGGGCGTGCGCTGGTCCCGCTTTTCCTTCATCGGCCGCCATCCCCTGGCCACCCTGGTGGCCCGTCACGGGCGTCTCGAGCTCGAGGGCACGCTGCCGACGTCGGTCCCGCTCGACCGCGGGGTCCTGGTGGCGGTCGAGGCCATCCTCGCCGCCTACCGCTCGCCCGTGCTGCCCGAGCTGCCCCCGCTCCACGGCGGCCTGGTCGGATACCTGGGCTACGACGTGGTGCGCGAGATCGAGCACCTGCCCGATGCCCCCGACGACGACCAGGGCGTCCCCGACGCCCTCCTCAGCGTCATCGGCCAGCTGGCCGTGTTCGACCACTGGCGCCAACGGGTGACGCTGATCGACAACGTCATCGTGACCCCCGACGCCACCGACGAGGAGCTCGACGCCGCCTACGACGCCGCCGTTGACCGGGTCGACGCCCTGGCCGCCGACGGGGCCCGCTCGACCACCGAACCGGTCGTCGACCCGCCCGACCCCGCCGACGCACCCCCCGACGTTCGCTCCACCATGGCGCCCGGCGCCTTTTGTCGGGCGGTGGAGGTGGCCAAGGAGCACATCCTCGACGGTGACATCTTCCAGGTGGTGTTGTCGCAGCGTTTCGACCTCGACCTCGACGCCGAGCCCTTCGACCTCTACCGGGTCCTGCGTCAGGTCAACCCCAGTCCCTACATGTACTTCCTGCGCCACCCGGCGGTGAGCCTGGTGGGCTCCTCGCCCGAGAAGATGGTCCAGCTCCTCGACGGGCGCATCTTCTCCCGGCCCATCGCCGGCACCCGGCCCCGGGGCGGGGACGACCACGAGGACCGTCGCCTGGCCGCCGAGCTGGTGGAACACCCCAAAGAGGTGGCCGAGCACGTCATGCTGGTCGACCTGGCCCGCAACGACGTGGGTCGGGTGGCTACGTGGGGGACGGTGGAGGTCGACGAGCTCATGGCCCTGGAGCGCTACAGCCACGTCATGCACCTCACCTCCCAGGTGTCGGGCCGGTTGCGCCCCGAGCTCGGCCCCGTCGACGTGCTGCGGGCCACCCTGCCCGCCGGCACCATGTCGGGTGCCCCCAAGGTCCGAGCCATGCAGATCATCGACGAGCTGGAGCCCACCCGGCGCGGGCCCTACGCCGGCCTGGTGGGCTACCTCGACTTCTCCGGCAACCTCGACACGGCCATCGCCATCCGCACCATGGTGGTGGCCGGCGGAGGTCGAGCCTCGGTGCAGGCCGGGGCCGGCATCGTGGCCGACAGTGATCCCGAGGCCGAGGAGCAGGAGTCCCGCAACAAGGCCGCCGCCCTGTTGGCCGCGGTTCCCGCCGCTCGGCGGATGACGGCCTGGCGCCGCGAGATGGCGTCGGCCCCCCAGCCGTCGCCGGCCCGCCAGATGGCGTCGGCCCCCCAGTCCGTGGCCGAACCCGTCCCGGGGCGGCCGGGGGCCCGCTGATGGTTGCCACCGACGAAGCCTTCGCCCTGCGGCGGGGCCTGGCCGCCCACGAGCTGGCCCGGGATGTCCTGTCGGCAACGGGACCCGATGCGGTCTCCTTCCTCCAGGGCCAGGTCAGCCAGGACGTGGCCGCGGTGGCCGTGGGGGGATCGGCGTTCTCGCTGCTCCTCCAGCCCCAGGGCAAGGTCGACGCCCTGCTGCGCCTGACCCGGGTGGGCGACGACGCGGTCGTCCTCGACACCGATGCCGGCTGGGGCGAGGCTGTGGCCGAGCGCCTGGAGCGGTTCAAGTTGCGGGTGAGATGCGACCTGGAGTCACTGGCCTGGCGTTGCCTGGCGGTGCGGGGGGCCGGTGCCGAGGACCTTCCGGCTCCGCCGGAGGGCACGTGGCGGGTTCTCCCGGAAACGCCGGGAGGGCCCGGCTTCGACCTCCTCGGCCCCGATCCGGCGGTGCCCCCGGGTGCCCTCGTGGTCGGCCACGACGCCTACGATGCGTTGCGCATCGAGGCCGGCGTCCCCCGCATGGGTGCCGAGCTGGACACCTCCACCATCCCGGCCGCCGCTGGCGTGGTCGACCGGACGGTGAGCTTCACCAAGGGGTGCTACACCGGCCAGGAGCTGGTGGCCCGGATCGATTCCCGAGGGGGCAACGTCCCCCGCCGACTACGGGGGGTGGTGATGGCGGCCAATGTGCTCCCGCCGGTGGGGGCGTCGGTGGAGGTGGCCGGTCGGGAGGTGGGCGCCCTCACCAGCGTGGGGGAGTCGATGGAGCGACGGGCCCCGGTGGCGTTGAGCTACATCAGGCGCGACGTGGAGGTGCCGGCCGACGCACGCGTGCACTGGGAAGGTGGCGAGTCGCCCGCCCGGGTCGAGGCGCTGCCCCTGGTCCGGTGACGGCCAGGCCCGGTCCGGCTCCGGTGCCCGTCCTGGTCCTGGCCGCCGTGGCCGCCTTGGTGGCCACGGCCTGCTCAGGGGGTGACCCCTTCGAGCCTCTGCCCGTCCCGCCGTCCAGCCCGGGGATCCCCACCACCACCACGGCCCCTCCCGACTTCAGCGGCGTGGCACTGGCCCCGGTCGAGGGCACCACCACCACGTCAGAGGTGGCGGTCGGCCCGGGCCCGGCCACGCTGGCCGGCCGGGTCGACGGTCCCGACGGCCCCGTCGCCGGGGCCACGGTGCGACTGGAACGCCTGGTGGGTGACGCCGTCGCCACACTCGACGTGACCTCGGGTACGGACGGCCTGTGGCGGGCGCCTGGCGTCCTCGGGGGCCGGTACCGGATCCGGGGATGGTTGGCGCCTGCGCTGGCCGCCGTCGAACCGCAGATCCTTTTCGTGGAGGGTCGGGAGACCTCCGCGATCGTGCTCGTGGTCCAGCGTTTCGCCCCCTCGGTGGTCGACCTGGCGACGGCGCCCGATCCACCACGCGTGGGACGGCGCACCAACGTCGTCGTGCGGGTCTCGTCCCAGGTGGTCGACGACACCGGGGTGGTCCGCGTGGCCCCCCTCCCCGGCGTGGCCGTCTCGCTCAATCCCGGTGGAGGTTGGGACCTCGAAGGTGCCTCGCTCGTCACCGCCGACGGGGACGGAGGCGCCACCTTCACGCTGGTGTGTCGCTCGTCCGGGCCCCAGCCGCTCGTGGCCACCATCCTGCCGGCCGAGGTCTTCCCCCTCACCCCGCCCGACTGCGTGGTCCCGCCACCTCCGAGCACCGCCCCGCCGGACACGGCCCCGACCACCACGGCCCCACCGGTGAGGTCGCCGACTTCGACGACGTCGAGATGAGCCTCTACGAGGTCCTGGGGGTGGCCCACGACGCCCCCGCCGCCGAGATCCGCCGGGCTTACGTCCGGCTGGCCCGACGTCACCACCCGGACTTCTTCGTGGGGCGCGAGCCCCACCTCCGCCTGGAGGCCGAGCAACGCATGCGTGCGGTCAACCAGGCTTGGAGCGTGCTGGGCGACCCCGGCCGACGGCAGGCCTACGACCGGGCCGAGGGACTGGCCGGTGCCGACGTCGCCGACGCCCGTCCCTTCGAGCCCTTCGACCCGGGCGACGACGACGTCGATCCCCGGGATCTGCCCGACGTGCCCTACCGCCAGGGTGACGGCCGTGACGGCCGGCTCGGTCGGGTGGCCACGCTGGCTCCGGTGACCGCCTTCGGCGCCTCGATCACGCTCGGTGCCCTGGGCCTGGTGGTGGGTTCCACTGTCTTCTTGGCCCTGGCGGTGGCCGCCTTCGTGGTGGCGTGTCTGGGTTTCGTGGTGTTGCCCCTGGTAGCGCTTTCCCGGGCCAGCCGGGACGACTGAGGAGGCGGGCCCTTGGCGGGGCCTCCGGGACGGTCCCGGTAGGATTCGCCGGTGGCCACCTACCTCGACCGCATCGTGGCCGCCCACCGCCAGGCCGCCGCCGCTGACGAGCGGGCCATCGAGCCCCTGTGGCGAGCGGCCCTGGCCGCCCCCGCCCCCCGTGCCTTCGCCGCCGCCCTGGTTCGTCCCGACGGTGCCGGGGTCATCGCCGAGATCAAGCGACGGTCGCCCTCGCGGGGTGCCCTGGCCCCCGACCTGGTGGCCTCCGATCTGGCCGGGCGCTACCAGGCCGGAGGAGCGGCGGCGCTGTCGGTGCTCACCGACGCCGCCTTCTTCGGCGGTTCCCCCGCCGACCTGGCCGAGGCCCGGGCCGGCTGTTCCCTCCCGGTGCTGCGCAAGGACTTCACCGTCGACCGCCGTGATGTCCTCGACGCCCGCATCATGGGCGCCGACGCCGTGCTGCTCATCGTGGCCGCCCTGGCCGACGACGAGCTGAGCGACCTGTTGGCCCTGGCCGGCGACGTCGGCCTCGACGCCCTGGTGGAGGTGCACGACGAACGCGAGGCCGACCGGGCCCTGGCCGCCGGCGCCACCTTGGTAGGGGTCAACCAGCGGGATCTGACCACCTTCGCCGTCGACCGCGACCGGGCCCTGGCCCTGGCCCCCCGCCTGGGCGACGCCCGGGTGCTGGTGGCCGAGTCGGGCATCACCGGCCCCCACGACGTGTCGGTGCTGGTGGAGGCCGGTTACGACGCCGTCCTGGTGGGGGAGTGGCTGGTCACCAGCGCCGACCCGGCGTCGGCGCTGGGCCGCCTCGTCGGCGCCGGCGCATGACCTTCGTCAAGATCTGTGGGACCACCAGCGAGGAGGACGCCCTCCTGGCGGTGGCCATGGGGGCCGATGCGGTGGGCTTCATCTTCGCCCCCTCCACCCGTCAGGTGGCGGCCCAGTTGGTACGCGACATCGTGCGCCGCCTGCCCCCCGAGGTGCTCACCGTCGGCGTGTTCCGCGACGACGCCCCCGAGCGGGTGGTGGAGATCGTCAACGCCACCGGCCTGCGGGCGGCCCAGCTCCACGGGCGGGAGACGGCCCAGCAGACCCAGTGGGTACGGGCCCGGGTCCCGGTCGTGATCAAAGCCTTCACCGCAGGTCACCCCGCCATCGCCCGGGCCGGTGACCACGGGGCCGACCTGGTGCTCATCGACAGCGCCGACCCGGGTTCGGGCAAGGTCTTCGACTGGTCGCTGGCCGAGGACGCCCCGCCCGGACAGCGCCTGGTGCTGGCGGGGGGCCTCGCTCCCCACAACGTGGCGGAGGCCATCGCCCGGGTGCGCCCCTTCGGCGTCGACGTGGTCAGCGGGGTGGAGGTCGAGCCCGGGCGCAAAGACGCCCGGCTGGTGCGGGCCTTTGTCTCGGCGGCCAAGCAGGCCGGCCACCCCGACTGGGAGGCTGCGGCCGAGGCCCCTTACGACTGGGACCGGATATGACCGCGGCCGAACCGATGGACCCGACGCCCCACCCGGCACCGTCGGGCTCGCCGTCGGGGGGCATGGGTGAGCCCGGGTCCGACGGTCGCTTCGGTGATTTCGGCGGGCGCTTCGTCCCCGAGGCCCTGGTCCCGGCCTGCCTCGAACTGGAGGAGGCCTTCCGCCGGTCCTGGGCCGACCCCGCCTTCCGATCCGAGCTCGACGCCCTGCTGCGGAACTATGCCGGGCGCCCGTCGCCGCTGACCGAGGCCTCCAACCTGTCGGAGCGGCTCGGGGTACGGGTCCTGCTCAAGCGGGACGAGCTCAACCACACCGGGTCCCACAAGATCAACAACGTGTTGGGCCAGGCCCTGCTCACCCGGCGCATGGGCAAGCGCCGTCTGGTGGCCGAGACCGGGGCGGGCCAACACGGCGTGGCCACCGCCACCGCCGCGGCCCTGTTCGGCTTCGACTGCGTCGTCTACATGGGCGAGGTCGACGTGGAACGCCAAGCTCTCAACGTCTTCCGCATGAACCTGCTCGGCACCGAGGTGCGGCCGGTGGCCTCGGGCAGCCGCACCCTCAAGGACGCCGTCAACGAAGCCATGCGGGACTGGGTCTCGTCGGTGGAGACCACCCACTTCTGCCTGGGGTCGGTGATGGGTCCTCACCCCTATCCGTGGATGGTCCGCGAGCTCCAGCGGGTGATCGGCGACGAGGCCATCGGGCAGTGCCGGGCCCTGCTCGACGGCGGTGTCCCCGACGTGGTGGTGGCCTGCGTGGGTGGGGGCTCCAACGCGGCGGGGATCTTCTCCGGCTTCGTGGACACCGGTGCCCGTCTCGTCGGTGTGCAGCCCGAGGGCGGGGCCGCCATCGGACGGGGCCTGCCCGGGGTGGTCCACGGCTCGGCCAGCATGCTCCTCCAGGACGAGCACGGCCAGGTCAGCGAGGCCCACTCGGTGTCAGCCGGCCTCGACTACCCGGGCGTGGGCCCCGAGCACGCCCACCTGTCGGCCGTCGGCCGGGTGGAGTACCCCAGCGTCACCGACGACGAGGTCCTCGACGCCTTTGGGCTGCTGGCCCGCACCGAGGGCATCATCCCGGCGCTGGAGCCGGCCCATGCCCTGGCCTGGGTGGTCCGGGAGGCCGGGCGCTCGATCCCCTCGGGGTCCAGCGTGGTGGTCAACCTGTGCGGCCGGGGCGACAAGGACGTGGCCCAGGTGGCGGCCCTGTTGGCTCAGCGCCCTCCATCGCCGTGACCGGTGCCCTCGAGACGCACCTGCGGGCGCGTCGGGCCGAGGGGGCCAAGTTGCTGGTGCCCTACGTCACCGGTGGGTTGAGCGACGACTGGACCGAGGTGGTGGCGGCGGTGGTGTCCGCCGGGGCCGACGCCGTCGAGGTGGGCATCCCCTTCTCCGACCCGGTGATGGACGGCCCCACCATCCAGGACGCCTCGGCCCGGGCCCTGGCCCGGGGGACCACGCCGGGCTCGATCCTGGCGCAGCTGTCCCGGTTCGACGCCGGGGTGCCCCTGGTGGCCATGACCTATTACAACCTGGCCTACCGCATGGGCGACCTGCGCTTCGCCCGTTCCCTGGCCGCCGCCGGCGTGGCCGGCGCCATCCTCCCCGACCTGCCCCTGGAGGAGTCCGGCCAGTGGGAGGCCGAAGCGGCCGTCGCCGGGGTCGAGACCGTCCTCCTGGCCGCGCCGGTGACCCCCGACGACCGCTTGGCGGCCATCGCCGGGCGCTCACGGGGCTTCGTCTACGGCGTGAGCCGCATGGGCATCACCGGCGAACGGGCCAGCCTGTCCACGTCGGCGGGGGTGATGGCCGCCCGCCTCAAGGCAGTCACCGACCTGCCCGTGCTCATCGGCTTCGGGATCTCGACCGCAGCCCAGGCCGTGGAGGTCTGCGCCGAGGCCGACGGGGTGGTGGTGGCCTCGGCGCTGCTGCGGGCCCTGCTCGACGGCGGCGGCCCCGAGGAAGCGGCCGAGTTCGTGGGCGGGTTCCGAGCCGCGCTCGACGCCGGATAGTGCTCGGCCGGGCGGGTAGGACAGCCCTATGTCTGACGACGGCAACCTCTCCGAGCTCCTCGACGACGACAAGCTCCCCGCCGAGTACCCGCCCGACGAGCCGCTGGGCGTCGACGAGGCGGAACTGACGGCGAGAGGCGAACAGACGGACGAGCCCCTGGCCGAGCGGATCCTGCGGGAGGAGCCCGAGGTGCCCCTCGGGGTCGGGCCCGACCAGTACGAGGTCGGTCCCTTGGTGGCGCCGGGGGGCGACGAGGGACTCGACCTGACCGCCGAGTCGGTCGCCTCCGAGGCCGGCGGTGCAGATCCCGGAGCGCTTGACGTGGACGACATCGTCGGGGGCGATCCCACCACCAGGGACGTGGCCACCGAGCGGGTCGAGCCCCGCAGCGCCGAGGAGGAGGCCATGCACCTCACCGAAGACCCTCCCATGGGCGACGGTGACGGCTACCTCTGAGGTCGGGTCCCTAAAAAGACAGAACGCGGACCTAGGCCAGCGGGACCGGCGAAGGTGAACCTACGGACAATGAGCGGGGATGCAGGTGCAGAACCTCGGCGGGTGAGAGACAATGAAGCATGGCCCCGGCGTGTCCCCGCACCGCCCGGCGGGGCCGTCGATGGGGCGGGCTGGCCCTGGCCGCGGTCACGGTGCTCGGTGCCTGTGGCGGCTCCGGTTTCCAGTACGTCAAGAACGACGACTTCAACGCCTACTTCAAGGTCGACGCCGACTGGACGCTGTTCGACGAGAACGAATTCTTCGCCAGCCCCGCCTTGGACCTCGAACCGCTCGAGCGCCAGCGACGCCTGGCCACGACGTGGATCCGGGGCTTCGACGCCAGTGCCGAGCCGGCGTTGGTCAACCTGTTCACCAACGGCACACCGGAGCCCCACGGGGTGGCCCGCATCCAGCGTCTGACCGAGGCCGAACGGGAGTCACTCGACCTGTCCGCCATGCGGGCCGCCCACCTCGGCTTCGACCCGGTCGAGGTCAAGCGGGACGAGCCCCAGGGGCCGGTGGAGGTCCTCTCCGAGGCCGACGTCAGTCTCGACGGAGGCCAGCACGGCGTGCGCATGGAGGTCGCTTTCGACACCGCGGGCGGTGACGTCGCCGTCATCGACCAGACCACCCTGGTCGACAGCGGCCGGGGCCTGCTGTACCTGTTCGTGGTGGGTTGTTCGAGCCGTTGCTACGCCGAGAACCAAGAGATGATCAAGGAGATCGCCGACTCGTGGACCATCGAGGAGACCCCATGACCGACGACGGCACCCATCCACTGCCCATGCTGCCCGGCCCCGACGAGGCCGAGGGCCAACCCGGCGCCTTGGCCTGGCCCGACCACGACCGGGGCCCGGTCCCCCCGCCCGAACACCAGGCCGCCGACCGCGACGAGCGCCCCACGCGCAAGCCCATGGCCCTGTGGGACCGCTCCAAGTTCCTCCTGCTGATCGGCCTCCTCTTCGCCTTTTTCGTGTGGTCGGCCATGGCCGGAAACCCGCTGGTGCCCCTCCAGGACGCGCTCAACCTGACCCTGGAGGCCAAGTGGTGGCTGTTGGCGCTGGCCGGCGTCGAGCTGCTGCGCCAGACCCACTACCTGATCTCCGAACGCTCCGCCGCCTACCACCGGTCCTGGACGGGCCTGTTCCGTCGCTTCGACCTGCGGGCGGCCCGGATGAACGACTGGAACCGCTTCCGGGTGGCCCGGGTGGTCAAGCTCCTCGTCTTCCTCGGCCTGCTCAGCGTGGTCCTCGGTGCGCTGTTCGATGTGGACCCGGCCACCGCCCTGTTCGAGTTGCCGGCCCGGGCCTTCGCCGTGCTGCCCCTCATCCTGCAGCTCGCATTCGGCTTCTTCTTCGTGATGTTCCAGTTCATCGGCCTGTTCTGGTTCCTGTCCAAGGGCGGCATCGACACCTACTTCCCCGACGACATCAAGACCCGCTTCAGCGACGTGTGGGGCCAGGACCCGGTGGTCGAGCGGGTCAAGGAGAACATGCTGTTCCTCGAGGCCCCCGAGCGCATCGAGGAGCGGGGTGGTTACGTCCCCGGCGGCATCTTGTTGTGGGGCCCGCCCGGCACGGGCAAGACCCTCATGGCCGAAGCCGTGGCCGGCGAGACGGGCAAGCCCTTCGTTTTCGTCGATCCGGGTGCCTTCATCAACATGTTCATGGGCGTGGGCATCCTCAAGGTGAAGAGCCTCTTCCGCAAGCTGCGCAAGCTGGCTGTTCGCTACGGCGGGGTCATCGTGTTCTTCGACGAGGCCGACTCGCTGGGCAACCGGGGATCGCTGGCCGGCGCCCCCGGCGGCCAGGCCGGCGCCAGTGCCTGGTCGGGGGTCGCCGACGGCAGGGAGCACCTCCGGTGGCTCTCACCGTCGGTGCGAAGCGAGGTCCTGGGCCGCGGGATCGCCCCCTCCGCCGGCCCCGAGGCCCCGGTGCAAGTTCGGGACCGGATGATGATGGGCATGGGCGGTGGCGGGAGCGGCACCCTGCAGGCCCTGCTCACCGAGCTGTCGGGCCTGAAGAAGCCCCGAGGCTTCCTCAACCGGGTCGTGCGCCGCTGGTTGGGCTTCACCCCCAAGCCGCCGCCCAAGTACCGGATCCTGGTCATGATGGCCACCAACATGCCCGAGGCCCTCGACGAGGCCATGCTGCGGCCCGGGCGCATCGACCGGATCTACAAGGTCGGCTATCCGTCCAAGATCGGCCGCATGCGGACCTACCGGGGCTACCTCGACAAGGTCAGCCACGAGCTCACCGACGACCAGATCGAGAAGCTGGCCACCATCACCCCCTATGCCACCGGCGCCTCCATCAAGGACCTGGTCAACGAGGCCCTCATCACCGCCATCCGCGACGGGCGGGAGGTCATCACCTGGCCCGACGTGCTGCGCTCCAAGCAGTTGAAGGAGCTGGGCCCGCCCGAGGACGTCGAGTACATCGAGCGGGAGCGTCACGCCGTGGCCGTGCACGAGGCCTGCCATGCCGTGGCCGCCTACCGGGTGCGCCACCACCTCACCATCGACCTGGCCACCATCGAGAAGGGCAGCACCTACCTGGGGATGGTCAGCTCCATCAAGCCCGAGGACCAGTTCACCCACTGGCGATCCGAGTACGAGGCCGACATCATGGTCGCCCTGGCCTCCCTCGCCGGGGAGCGCCTGTTCTTCGAGGGCGACAACTCCTCAGGGGTCTCGGGCGACCTGGAGAACGCCACCACCGTGGCCACCCTCATGGAGGGCTACTGGGGGATGGGCCACACGGTCGCCTCCCACGGCGTCACCCACAGGATCGGCATCGGCGGCGGGGGAGGCAAGCCCGGCGGTCCCGAAGACCACGAGCGCGATCTGCTCAAGGGCTCGCTCGGCGAACGCATCGAAGAGAACCTGACCGAGCTGCTCGACCGCACCGAGGCCTTGCTGGCCGACAACCAGGTCCCCGTGCTGGCCGTGGCCCATGCCCTGGAGACCTACAAGACGCTCTCGGGTGAGGACGTCATCGCTGTGCTCGAGGGCCGCCAGGGCCCGGTGGTCGACGGCCGGGTGTACCACACGGCCGAATTCGCCGAGCAGGCCCGGCGCTACCACGAGGTGGCCAGCGCCGCTCACCGGGGTCACAGCGCGGTCGACACCCCCCTGCCGGTGTTCCACAGCGGGCCGCTCCCGGCGGGGCGCCGGATCCTGGTGGAGGCCGACCGCACCAACGCCGAGCGGACGGCCGACCCGTCCGACGCCTGACGACCGGTCCGCGCCCGCGGCCCGGTCGTGTCCTAGCCTGGCCGGGGCGGGCCGGTCGGCTCGCGTGCATCGTTGCCCATCAACCGGGTCCCTGCGACCCGGCCCTGTCCCGGAGGCCTCACATGAACAGAACCGAACTCATCGACGCCGTCAGCGACCGGTCGGGTGTCGCCTCGCGCGACGTCGACGCCGCACTGAAGGGTCTTTTCGAGGTCGTGGCCGGCGTGGTGGCCAAGGGCGACGAGAAGATCACCCTCCCCGGCTTCATCTCCTTCGAGCAGGTCGACCGGTCGGCCCGCACCGGCCGCAACCCCCAGACGGGCGAGAGCATCGACGTCCCCGCCTCCAAGGCGGTCAAGATCTCGGCCGGCTCCAAGCTCAAGGCCATCGCCGCCGGCAAGGAGCAGGCTCCGTAGCCCGATCGGCGTTCCTGGCCGACCCCGGGACCGAGGTCGGCCGGCCGGGAACCGCAGCCTTCGCCGGTGTCGTCCAAGGTGAGACGGACGAGCGGAGGAGTGGCCATGGCGTCGATCGGGATCGATCAGGGCAGAAGTTCGGATCGCACGCGGCGACGCCCGACCAGGCGGTTGCTGGCGGTCGGCCTGGCCACCCTGGTCCTGGCCGGGGCGGCCGTGGCCGCGAGCGACGGTGGGTCGTCCTCCCGCAGCGGGGGCCCCCCGATCCCAGGCTCGGGGGGGGCAGTGGGCCGCACCGCGGGCGGCGACGACGGCCGCGGTGCGGCCGAGGTGCCGTCGGGCTCGGACCAGGCCGACGGTCGGGTGGCCGACGTCCCCGCCCGCGTGGCCCAGTCGCCGGACGTGGGAGCGGCCCCCGCCGAGGTCGGCGGGGGCGAGCCGCGCATCGTCAAGCGCGCCGAGCTGGCCATCGAAGTGGACGGCTCGGTGACCGAGGCCTTCGATCGGGTCATCGACGTGGCCCGCAGCCAGGGAGGCTTCGTGGTCAGCTCCTCGACGTCGAGCGCGGAGCAAGGGCCGGGACGCGCCGACCTCACCCTACGGGTCCCGGCCGAGCACTTCGACGCCACCCGGGCGGCCCTGGCCGGGGTAGGGGACTTGCGCTCCGTGCGGGTGGAGGGGGACGACGTCACCGCTCAACTCGTCGATCTCGAAGCCCGGCTGCGGGCACTGCGGGCCGAGGAGGACGCCCTCAACGGCCTGCTGGGAGAGGCCGGCAACGTGGGCGAGGTGCTGGCCGTGCGCCAGCAGGTGTCTGCCACCCGCCTGGAGATCGAGCAGCTGGCCGCCCAACAGGCCTCGCTCGACGACCGGGCCACCTACTCGACCCTGCAGGTCACCCTCTCCCAGCCGGGGGCCGGGGTGTTCCCGCCCGGGCCCGAATCGGTCACCGGCCTGGCCCGCAGCTGGGAACGGGCCCTTGCCGGAGCGGTGGCCGTGGTCGGGGGCATGGTGGTGGTGGTGGGCTACGCCGGACCGTTCCTGGTCCTCGGTCTGCTCGTCTGGGCGGGCCAACGGGTGGCTCGCCCGCGGCGTCGCCCGGCGTGAGGCGGGCCGGCACGGGCGAGCGGCACCACCGGAGTCGGGGGACTACCGTCGCAGGATGCTCAGCCCCGGAGATCGTGCCCCGGCGTTCACCCTCGTCGACCAGCACGGCCACAAGATGGCCCTGACCAGCTTGAAGGGTCGGGCCACCTTCGTCTACTTCTACCCCAAGGCCGACACCGCCGGGTGCACCGCCCAGGCGTGCGGGCTCCGAGACGCCCGGCCCGACCTGGGAGACACCGTCGTCCTCGGCATCAGTCCCGACCCTCCGGCCAAGCAGGCCGCCTTCGACGAGAAGTTCGGGCTCGGCTTCCCGTTGCTGTCGGACCCCGAGCACGTGGTGGCCGACAAGTACGGGGCGTGGGGGGAAAAGAGCATGTACGGGCGCACCTACCAGGGTGTGATCCGCTGCGCCTTCCTCATCGACGAGAAGGGCAGGATCGCCCAGGTGTGGGAGAAGATCTCACCCAAGGACACGCCGAAGAAGCTGCTCCAGGCGCTACGTCCTCCGCTCCGGTCGGCTTCGCCGGCCGGTCCCTCGAGCCCGGGGGCGCGGTGATGGCCGACCCCACCGATTGGCTCCCGCACCGACCACCGTTCCTCCTGGTCGACGAAGTGCACGACGTGGAGCCCGGCCGTTCGGCGCGCGGCAGCTGGCGCCTCACCGGCGACGAGCCTTTCTTCGCCGGGCACTTCCCCGGCCGACCGACGCTGCCGGGCGTGCTCATGATCGAATCCCTGGCCCAGGTGGGGGCCACCGCGGTGCTGGCCGACGAGCGCTTCGCCGGTCGTCTGGTGCTCTTCGGTGGCATCGACGCGTCCCGCTTCCGGCGCCAGGTGGAGCCGGGCGACACCCTCGACCTGGCCGTGGACCTCGGCCGGATGTCGTCGCGGGCGGGCAAGGGCCAGGGTCGGGCCACCGTGGCCGGCGAGGTGGCCTGCGAGGCCAGCCTGCTGTTCATCCTGGTGGCCGACTGCTAGGAGATCCCGCCCCTCGCTCGGCGCCGCGGCTCGGCCCTACGGGGGTGGGGCCAGGACCAGGCAGCCGTTGTGGCCGCCGAAGCCGAAGCTGTTGGACAGGGTGGGTCCCGGCTCCCAGGGACGGGGGGCGCCCATCACCGCGTCGATGGTCATGTCGGGGTCGAGGGCGCCCAGGCCGGCGGTGGGGGGGATCACCCGGCGGTCCATCGACAGGAGCACGGCGGTGGCTTCGAGGGCACCGGCGGCGCCCAGGGCGTGGCCGGTGACGCCCTTGGTGGAGGTGACCGGAGGGCCGGCGGAGCCGAAGACCTTGGCGATGGCACCGGCTTCGGCGGCGTCGTTGAGGGGGGTGGAGGTGCCGTGGCCGTTGATCTGGCGGATGTCGGACGTGACCACGTCGGCGTCGGCCAGGGCCAGCTCCATGCAGCGCACCGCGCCTCCGCCTCCGGGGTCGGGGGCGGTGATGTGGTGGGCGTCGGCCGTGCTGGCCGAGCCCAGGATCTCACCGTAGATGCGAGCACCGCGAGCCCGGGCGGCATCGAGGGCCTCGATCACCAGCACGGCGCCGCCCTCGGCGATCACGAAACCGTCACGGCCGACGTCAAAGGGGCGGGACAGCCCCGAGGCGGACAGGGCGGTCATGTTGGTGAAGCCGGCGATGCCGGCAGGGGTGAGGGCAGCTTCGGTGCCACCGGTGAGCGCAGCGTCGATCATGCCCGAGGCCACCAGCCGGGCGGCGTTGCCGATGGCGTGGGTGCCGGCCGCACAGGCGGTGACGGGCGTCTCGCAGGGCCCCCGCCATCCGAAGCGCATGGAGACGCTGGCGGCACCGGCGTTGGCCATCATCATGGGCACGAGGAAGGGCGACACCCGGTCGGGCCCCTTGGTGTGGCAGATCACGATCTGCTTCTCCAAGGTCTCCAGACCGCCCACCCCGCTGCCGATGATCACGCCGCAGCGATCGGGATCGGCGCCCACCGGCCCGGCATCGTCGAGGGCCATGGCTGCCGCTGCCACCGCGAACTGCGCGAAGCGGTCGGTGCGGCGGGCCTCCTTGGGCCCCAGCCATTGGCCCGGATCGAAGTCGGGAATGCGGCGCTCACCTCGGGGGGGCTCGGCCAGAAGCCCGTCCCAGAAAGCGTCGGGACCCACCCCACAAGAGGCGACCACGCCGATGCCCGTGACCACCACCCGCCGGCCGTTCATACTCGCACCCGCCACAGATGGATCACGGCGCCAGCTTCGCCTCGACCATCTGGTAGGCCTGGCCCACGGTCTCGATGCCTTCGAGGTCCTCTTCAGGGACCTCGATGTCGAAGGCCTCCTCGAGGGCCATCACCAGCTCCACCAGGTCGAGGCTGTCGGCGTCGAGGTCCTGGCTGAAGTTGGCCTCCATGGTCACCTGGTCGGGCTTGACCTGCAGCACCTCCACGGCGCAGTCCCGGAACTTGTCGAACGTGTCATCGGCCATGTGGCTCTCCTGGTCAGTCGGCACCCTGGCCGAGATGGTGATGGTGGACATCATGTGAACCCGTCGGGCCCGATCGGTTCCGGATCTGGGCCTCGGACCGGGACAAGTCGAGTATCGCCGGTCAGCCCCCGGAAGGCACGAGGGACTCAATGCCCCATGCCGAGCCCACCGTCGACCGGCAGGACCGCTCCGGTCACATAGGAGGCTTCGGCCGAGGCGAGGAAGGCCACGGCCGCGGCCACCTCGGTGGGGGCCGCGAAACGCCTGAGGGGGACGGCGGCCAGCAGCTCGCTGCGCCGGGCCTCGGTGAGCGCCGCCGTCATGTCGGTCTCGATCGGGCCCGGTGCCACCACATTGGCGGTGATCCCCCGTGACCCGAGCTCCCGGGCCAACGAGCGGGCCAGGCCCACCAGACCGGCCTTGGAGGCGGCGTAGTTGGCCTGGCCGGCGGCACCGGTCATTCCCACCACCGACGACACGAAGATCAGGCGTCCCCCGCGAGCCCGCATCATGGGACCGCAGGCCCGCTTGGCCACCCGGTAGGCACCGGCCAGGTTGGTGTCGACCACGTCGGTGAAGGCGTCTCGCTCATGCGCATGAGCAAGGTGTCGTGGTTGATCCCGGCGTTGGAGACCGCCACCTGCACGGGGCCGAGGCGCTCCTCCACCTCGTCAAAGGCGGCGTCGACCTCCTTGGTGGACGTGACGTCACAGCGGACGTGCAGCAGCCGGTCGTCGTCGGCCGTCGAGCTGCGGTGGGTGACGGCTACCCGATCGCCCAGGTCGGCGAAGTGGCGGGCGCAGGCCAGGCCGATGCCGCGGTTGCCCCCGGTGACCAGGACGGCGCGGCCGTCGGAGCGGCCTTCGGAGGCGTTCACCGGCCCCATCGTAGGACGGCGCTGGCCCAGGTCATGCCCGCGCCGAAGCCCACCAGCAGGACGATGTCACCCTTGGCCAGGCGCCCGGAGGAAGCGGCGGCGCCGAGCGCCAGGGGGATGGAGGCGGCCGAGGTGTTGCCGGTGCGGTCCAGGACCGACGCCGTGCGCTCCAGGGGATCCCCAGGCGCTCGCAGGCGGCGATGATGCGGGTGTTGGCCTGGTGGGGCACGAGCAGGCTGACGTCGTCGGCGCTGAACCCGGCCCGGCCCAGGGCCGCCTCCGAGGAGTCGACCATCACGCGTACCGCCCGGCGGAACACCTCCTTGCCCTCCATGCGGATGAAACCACCGACATCGGCTTGGAGGAGGTGGCGCAAGCTGCCGTCGGACCCCAAGTCCCAGCCCAGGAGCTGGCCCGGCCCCTCGACGGCGTCGAGGACCACGGCACCGGCCCCGTCGCCGAAGAGCACGGCCGTGCCCCGATCCTGCTGGTCGGTGACCCGGCTCATGACGTCGGCCCCCACCACCACGACACGCCGGGCGCCCACGGCGGTCATCCCGGCCCCGGCCACCAGGGCGTAGACGAAGCCCGAGCAGGCGGCGTTGACGTCGAAGGCGCCGCAGCGCATCCCGAGCGCGTCCTGGACGGTCGAGGCCGTCGCCGGCAGCTGCTGGTCGGGGGTGGAGGTGGCCAGCACCAGCAGGTCCACCGATGCCGCAGAGGCCTCGGCCGCCGCCAGGGCCTGACGGGCGGCGGCGGCCGCCAGCTGGCCGGTGGTGCCCCCGATGCGTCGCTCCCGGATCCCGGTTCGCTCGGTGATCCACTTGTCGCTGGTGTCGAGGCGCGCCTCCAGGTCGGCGTTGGTGACGGTGGTCTCAGGCAGGGCCACACCCCAGCCGACCACGGCCACGCCGGTCAGGGCTCCTGGCCAGGGCCCCTCCAGGGTCACGCCGTGCGCAGCCAGGCGATGGGCTGGCTGGGCAGGAGCTGCTCGCCGTCGTGGGCGATGATGCCCATGACCACGCCGGCGAAACGGGAGCGGATCTCCTCGGCGCCGACCGTACCGAGGACCTCGCCGACCTCGACCCGGCTGCCGGTCAGGTTCTCCCGCCAGCGCTCGGCCGGCGAGAACACCCCGGCCGCCGGGCTCACGACCAGGCGCTCGGACATGTGCAGGTGCTCACCCTCGGGCGCAGCCGGCGGGGGCATCGGGGCCGGCGGCACGGCCTGGGCCAGGCGGTGGACCTCCTCGGGGGTGGAGACCGAGGCGGTGCCGATGTCGGGGAGCGTCCGGCGGGCCAAGGCGCACAGGACGCCTCCGGGGCCCACCTCGACCAAGGTGGTGGCGCCGTCCTCGGCCAGGCGCTCGACGCTCTGGCGCCAGCGCACGGGGCTGCAGAGCTGGGCGTGCAGGAGGGCGGCCCATGCCCCCGCCTGGTGGTGGGGGGCGGCGTCCACGTTGGCCACCACCGGCATGGTGGGCGCGGTCAGCACGGCTGACTCCAGGGCGGCGTCAAGGGTGTCGCCGGCAGGCGCCATGAACGGCGTGTGGAAGGCGCCGCCCACGGGGATGGGCAGCACCCGGCGGGCGCCCAGGTCCCGGGCGGCATCCTCGGCGGCGGCCACGGCCTCGGAGGAGCCGGAGATGACGACCTGGCCCGGCGCGTTGAGGTTGGCCACCCACACGTCGCCCTCGGCTCGGCGGCAGGCCTCCCCGACGGTGGCGTCGTCGAGGCCGAGCACCGCGGCCATGGTGCCAGGCCGGGCTTCGGCGGCTTGTTGCATGGCCTGGCCCCGAGCCTGCACCAGGACCAGGCCGTGGGCCGGGGTGAGGGTGCCGGCAGCGGTCAGGGCACTGTATTCGCCGAGGCTGTGGCCGGCGCACGCCGAGGCCGCCACACCGGCCCGACGCAGGGCGTCGAGGACCACCAGGCTGGTGACGTAGGTGGCCACCTGGGCGCTGGCGGTGGACACCAGCTCGTCGGCGTCGGCCTCGAGCAGGAGACGGGCCAGGTCGGTCCCCAGGATCTCTGACGCCTCGTCAACGATCGACCACGAAGGGTGACCGACCCAGGGCCGGCCCATCCCCGGTCGTTGCGAACCCTGACCTGGAAAAACGAACGCCAGCACTCCTGGCCCCTCTCCGCGCGTGTGAGGGGGTCTGACCCGGAGGTGGCGCGGGAGGTTTCATTCTCCCCTCCAGCGGATGGCCGCCAGGAGGCCGGCCCGCCAACGGCGGGTGACCCGACGCCCGCCGGTACCATGTGCGCCCGTCGCCCGGGTGATGGAATGGCAGACATGGTGGCCTCAAAAGCCACTGTCCGAAAGGGCGTGCGGGTTCGAATCCCGCCCCGGGCACGGGCCGACGGGTCGCTGCTCGTCGGTCCTCGGTCAGCAGGCCACCACGGTGCAGACCTCGGCGGCGGGGATGGCCAGGCCGATGGCCTCGGTGCTCTCGTCGCCCACCTTCAGCACGGCCACGCCGATCACCTGGCCCCGGGCGTCGACCACCGGCCCGCCGCTGTTGCCCGGGTTGAGCGGAGCCGAGATCTGGAGGTGGTCGTCACGTAGGGCCGAGACGATGCCCCCCACGACCGACTGCTCCAGGCCGAGGGGCGAGCCCACCACGAACACCGGGTCGCCCACCTGGGGGAGCTCGCCGGCGATGGGCAGGGCGACGAGTGGTTCGCTGACGGCCACCACGGCCAGGTCCCGTCCTTCGTCGACCCGGATCACCTCGCCCTCGACCCGAAGCTCCTCCCGCACGACGCTGACGGCCGTCCCGGGCCCGGCGTCGGGCCCGATCACGTGGAAGTTGGTCACCAGCAGTGACCGGCCGTCCTCGGCTCCGGCCACCCAGGCCGAGCCTCGTCCGGTGCTGGAGATGACCGTGAACACCGACTGGCGAACCCGTGCGGCGGTGGCCGCCGGATCGGGACGGCTGGCCGCCTCGGCCTCGAGACCGGCGATGCGCTCCTCCAGCACCGCCACCTCCCGGCGCGAGCTCTGGAGCTCGAGCGCGGCCTGGTCGGCTCGGCGCAGGGCCTGGTC
Organism: Acidimicrobiales bacterium; assembly: GCA_030446545.1. GTDB lineage: Bacteria > Actinomycetota > Acidimicrobiia > Acidimicrobiales > CADCSY01 > JADDRA01. Next base: position 30,452 of record JAUJNB010000015.1, read on the forward strand.
ACTTCGCTGCAGGGACCAGGCCCCACCTGCCACCGCCACCAGGGCCAGGGCGAGGGCGAGGGCCAGGCCTCGGGAGCGGGACTGCGCCAACGACCGGGAGCGCTCCCTGGAGGCTGGTGGTGGGGCCGGTGCGGAGGCCAGGTCTTCGGTGGGCGCCTCCTCCGAACCGTCCTCGCCGGGATCCGTCGGAGGCCGGTCGGGGCTGAGCGGGGGCATCGTCGGAGGCGACACCGGGAGCATCGGAGCGGAGGCGCGGTAGGAGGGCGCGAGGGGAGCGTCGAGCTCGCTCATCCCGTCGCTCGCCCGAGAGTGGGAAGTTCCCGCGCCGACCGGGCGGGGGCGCCTGAAAGGCCGACCAGAAAGGGGTTGGTCGCCCGTTCCCGTCCGATGGTCGTCGTCGGCACGTGCCCGGGCAGGACGGCGAGGTCGTCGTCGAGGGGGAGGATCTTGTCGGCCATGGAGGCGAGCAACGCCTCGCTCGAGCCTCCGGGCAGATCGGTGCGGCCCACCGACCCGGCAAAGAGGTGGTCGCCACTGAAGAGCACCGGGGCCTCGCCCTCGACCTCGAGTCGTAGGCACACCGATCCCCAGGTGTGCCCGGGCGGGTGCAGGCTGGTGAAGGTGGCGCCCCCGCCCGAGACCCGCTGGCCGTCGTCGAGGCCGAGGACGATCCCGCCCTCTGGGCCACCCGGAGCGACGATCCAGGCGTTGGTTCGGGCGAGCCACAGACACAGCCGCTCGAGGAACACCTCCCGACGCTACCTGTCCTCGCTCAGCGCTTCGGCCACGGCGCCGACCGTGTCGTGGGCCTCGATCTCCTCGAGGGGAACGGGCAGGGCCAACGACCAGTTGGGCCACTGGTCGGTCGTGCCCGGCATGTTGGGCCGTTCGGCCACGCCCAGGGCGTCGTCGAGCGTGGCCATCAGGACCCGGCTCGGCGCCCGGGCCAGGGCCCGGTAGGCCCCGGCGACCACGACGGGGACCGACGCTCCGTTGTCGACGTCGGCCCGCTCGCGTAGCCGGCGGTGCAACTCGGCCTGGCCGTCCTCGTTGGGCGCCAGCCCGATCTCTCGCTGGGCGGCCAGGTCGGCGCCCGTCCACACGCCGGCGATGGTGGGCAGGTCGTGGGTGGTGATCGCGGCCAGGGCCTGGTGGGGGTAGTGCTCGGGAGCATCGGGCTCGAACCACAACAGGCGATAGGACAGGATCTGGCGTTGGGCCAGCTCCTGGCGCACGGCGTCCTCGACCGTGCCCAGGTCCTCGCCCACCACAAAGGCGCCGGCCCGATGGCTCTCCAGGGCCAGAATGTCGAGCAGGTCCGACGCCGGGTAGCGCACGTAGGTGCCGGCCGCCTGGTCTCCGTCGAGGGGGATCCAAAACAGGCGGAACAGGCCCATGACGTGGTCGACCCGGAGGCCCCCGGCGTGGCGCAGCGCCATGCGGATCGTCTGGACGAACGGTTCGTAGCCGGCCGCCCGCAGCTTCCAGGGCACGAAGGGAGGCAGCCCCCAGTCCTGACCCTGGGTGTTGAACTCGTCCGGGGGTGCTCCGACGCGCACGTCGAGGGCGAGGAGGTCCTGCCAGGCCCAGGCGTCGGCCCCACCCGGGTCGAAGCCCACGGCCAGGTCCTTCACCAAGGGGAGCGTGGCCGCCGCCGCCAGCTGGGTGTCGAGGAGCCACTGGAGCCAGGCGTGGAAGCGGACGCGCTCGGCCCGCTCACGGGCGAAGGACGCCACCGCGGCCGTGTCGGGCCGTCGCAGGTCGACGGGCCAGTCGTGCCAGCCGTTGCCGTGGACCTCGGCGATGGCGCAGAAGGTGGCGAACTCGGCCAGAGCGTCACCCTGTTGGGCCAGGAAGTCGTCGAAGGCGGGATCACCGGGGAAGACGGCGAAGCAGCGGGACAGCGCTTCGGCCTTGAGGGCCCAGACCCGGTCGCGATCGATGTGGCGCTCGTCGTTGAGGGCCCGGCCGGCCCGGGCCAAGCGCTCCAAGTCGGCGCCGAGCAGGTCGGCCCCGGGCACGTCGTCCAGGCAGAGGTAGAGCGGGCTGCGGTAGCGTCGGCTCGACGGGTAGTAGGGGCTGGAAGCCTGGGGGAGCGCGGGGCCCGGGGCGTGGAGCGGGTTGAGCGCAACCACGCCGGCGCCCTGGCCCGTGCTCCACCGGCACAGCCGGGCCAGGTCGGCCAGGTCGCCGATCCCCCAGCTCTGGCCGGAGCGGGTGGCGTAGAGCTGCACCGCCCAGCCCCAGGTGCGCAGGTCGGGGGGGAGATGACAGCGTCCGGGGCTGACCACCAGCCTGGTGGTCGGGCCGGCGTCGGACGGGCAGAGTCGGTGGTAGCCGAGCGGCAGGTCGGGCGGCAGGGCGTCCACCGGCCCCAGGTCGGTCCCGTCCTCCAGGACCAGCCGGCAGTGGCCCTGGAGGCGGCGCTGCTGGCCGGCACGGACGCACCACAGAGGCGAGTCCACCTCGGGGGGACGGGGTCGGCTGTCGCTGGCGCCCATGGCCACGGCGACCGCCTGGAGCGATGCCTCGTCGGGCTGGCGCCAGCGGCCGGTGGCGTCCCAGTACCCGGTGTCGATGCCCCACGCCGCCGGGTCCAGGTTCACCGGCGCCACCGTACCCAGCGAGCTGGTCGGACCCCGTTTCCGGATGTCGGCCCAGAGGAGGTCCGGGCGGTCAGCTCCCTGGGGTTCCCCCGGCATCGGGGCCCCGGCCCACGTGGTCGTCCACAAAGGCACCGAGGGCGTCGAGGTCCACGTCCTCGCAGGTCTGCTTGGCCAGCCAGGCCGTGGCCACCACCGGTGCCCCCAGCCCGGGGTGGGGCGCCACCACCACCTGATCACCGGCGAGGGTGGCCAACCCGGCGACCTCCTCGGCGGGCAGGCCCCGGTGCTGGAGAAGCACGCCGCCGGTCTCCAGGACCAGGACCTGGGTGGGTCGGTCGATGGCGGCTTCCAGTGCGCCGGTGGGAGGCCGGCCGCTCAAGTGGGGGCCCGACGTGGGCGGGTCGGACAGGTAGGTCGGCTCGGGCGCGTCGGGGAGCAGGTGCAGGGCCGAGCTGGGGTCGAGGCGCTCCCGGACGACCGGTCCGCAGGAGCCTCCCGCTCGTTCGTCGGGAGCGGCGTCGCCCGGCGCGCCGCAGCCCACCGCCGTGGGGACGAGCAGTCCGGCGAGGCTGAGGCGCAGGAGCAGACGCACCGGTCCAGTGTGGCGCGGTCCCGACCGGTCCCTCGCTCCGGCCCGTCAAGTCGCCGGGCCTACACTCTGCGCCGTGAGCCGAACCGTGCTGGAGCGCAAGCTGTCGTCCGCCACCCGGCGGCTCAAGGAGCTGCGTGAGGAACTGGCAGTGGTCGACGAGCAGCTGGCCAGCTTGGCGGCTGAGGCCGACGACACCCGCCTGCGGGCTCTGGTCTCCGAGACGCCGCTCGCCGGAAAGGAACATCAAGAGGCGCAGCGTCATGTCGACGCCATGGCCCGCCACCGGCGCGACGTGGCCGTGCGCATCGAGACACTCGAACGTACCCAGGACGAACTGCTCGACCGCTTCATGGCCGAGGTCCGCTGAGCATGGCGGCGCGCGTGGTGATCGCCGAGGACGAGGCCATCATCCGCCTCGACCTGCGGGAGACCCTCGAGGAGGCGGGTTACGAGGTGGTGGGCGAGACCGGCCGGGGCGACGAAGCCGTCTCGCTGGTCAAGGAGCACGAACCCGACCTCGCCATCCTCGACATCAAGATGCCTGGTCTCGACGGCCTCTCCGCCGCTCGCGAGATCACCGGTGAGCGACGGGCGGCGGTCCTGATCCTCACCGCCTTCTCCCAGCGCGACCTGGTCGACCGGGCCCGCGACGCCGGCGCCCTGGCGTACCTGGTCAAGCCCTTCCAGCGCTCCGAGCTGGTTCCGGCGGTCGAGGTTGCGCTCGGTCGGTTCAAGGAGATGCGAGCGCTGGAGGCCGAGATCCGGGGCCTGGAGGAGGAGCTCGAGGTCCGTCGAGTGGTCGACCGGGCCAAGGGGATGCTCACCGACGACCACGGGCTGAGCGAGCGGGACGCCTTCTCGTTCATCCAGGGCCAGGCCATGGCCGCCCGGGCCACCATGCGCGCCACCGCCCAGCGGGTGATCGACGGGCAGCTCTCGCCCTGAGCCCGGTGCCGCCCGGAGACCGCGCTACTGGCCGATCTTGGTGACCATCACGAAGATGACGGCCACCAGCACCAGGATGTCGATGCGAGCCACGTTGAGGATGGTCCGCACCTTCGTCCTCACCGCCGGGGCGTCGGCGCCCTCAGCTTCGATCAGCTCGGAAAGCTTGCCGGCCTGGGGGCCGAGGTACCCGGCGCCCGTGGCGATGGTGGCCGCAATGCCCACCAGGCCGATGATGACCCACGCCTGGCCGAAGCCCCAGTCCCCGAGTTGGACCAGCCCGATTCCGAGGACCAGGACGAGGATCGACATGGGGGTGAACAACCGCTTGCCCACCATCTCCATCTCGGCCGCGAACTCGGCCACCCGACCCGGGAGGGTCGACCTCAGGGCCAGTTGCGCCAGGATCTGGAGGAGGATGGCGCCCCCCACCCACACCACCGCAGCCAGGATGTGCAAGAACTTGAGGATGTTGTAGAGGTCCACCGTCGCCCGCATGACCTCATCCTCGCGCTCGCCGGCCGGAGGCGTCGAGGGGGCCGGGCCTAGCATCGGCCCCCGTGGCCAAGCTCCTCCTGCTCGACGGGCACTCGCTGACGTACCGGGCTTTTTTCGCCCTGCCCACCGACATGGCCACGGCCTCGGGGCAGGTGACCAACGCCGTGTTCGGCTTCACCTCGATGCTGATCAACCTGCTGCGCGACCACCAGCCCGAGCGCATCGCCGTGGCCTTCGACCGGCCCGAACCCACCTTCCGCCACGAGCGCGTCCCCACCTACAAGGCCCAGCGCGAGGAGGCGCCAGACATCCTTCGCCAACAGCTCGGCCTGGTGCGCCAGGTGCTGGAGGCACTGGGCATCCCCATGATCGACGCCGCCGGCTACGAGGCCGACGACATCATCGCCACCCTGGCCACCCAGGCCGCCGACGGGGGTGACGAGGTCATCATCGTCACCGGCGACCGTGACACCTACCAATTGGTGGCCGATCCGCTGGTCAAGGTGCTCTACAACCGCCGGGGTGTGTCGGACTACGTCCTCTACGACGAGGCCGGCATCCGGGAGCGCACGGGCGTGTCGCCCGCCGAGTACCCCGAGTACGCCGCCCTTCGCGGCGACCCGTCAGACAACCTCCCGGGCGTTCCGGGCGTGGGGGAGAAGACGGCGGCCAAGCTCATCACCACCCACGGGGGCCTTGACGGGGTCTTCGCCAACCTGGCCGCCCTCACCCCCAAGCTGCGGGCCAACCTGGCCGAGCACGAGGAGAACGCCCGGCGTAACGCCGAGGTTATGGTGTTGTTGCGGGACGTGCCCCTCGACGTGGGGCCGGGTGACCTGGCCCGGCGCCCCTTCGACGCCGAGACGGTCCGGGACCTGTTCAACTTCCTGGAGTTCCGCACGCTCTACCAGCGACTGGGTGAAGTGGGGGCCGACGTCGGTCTGCCCCCGGCCGAGGAGGTGGCCACCCTGGAATGCGGGGTGCAGGAGATCGCCTCGGCGGCCGACGCCACCGCCCTGTTCGAGCGCCTGGCCCGAGAGCCCCCCGAGCGCCTGGGGCTGGTGGCCCGCTTCGCCGGCGACCCCGGCCGCTCGCCCCTGACCGGCCTGGCCCTGGCCACCCAGGTTGACCCGGGTCAAGGAGCATGGGTCCCAGCCACCCTGCTCAGCGGCGACCACGGCGCGTCGGCCCGAGAGGCCCTGGTCCGCCTGCTCGGCCCCGGCGGGCCCGCTCTCCTCACCCACGGGGCCAAGGCCCTTCTGCGGGGCCTGGGCGCCATCGGCCTGGACGTGGGCAGCCTCGATCTGGACACCGAGGTGGCCGGCTACCTCCTCGACCCGGCGGAGTCGGCCTATCGGCTCGCCGACCTGCTGCTGCGGTACGTGGGCGTGGGGCTGGAGGAGGCCACGTCGCCGGCGGCCGAGGGTCGCCTCGACCTCGACGGGGCGGGCGACGCCCTTCCGGCGGAAGCCGCCCGCTCGGCGGTGGCGGTGGCCCGCCTGGCTCCGGCGTTGGGTCAGGCCCTGGCCGATCAAGGGCTCACCCGGCTGTACGAGGAGGTGGAGCGCCCGCTCATCCGGGTGCTGGCCCGCATGGAGACGGCGGGGGTGGGCGTCGACGTGGAGTACCTGCGTCGGCTCAACGCCGGGCTGGTGGCCGACGCTGCCCGTCTCGAGACCGAGATCCACGAGGCCGCCGGCGAGGTGTTCCTGATCAACTCCACCCTGCAGCTGCGGGCCGTGTTGTTCGACAAGCTCGGGTTGGCCCCCAACAAGCGGACCAAGACCGGCTTCTCCACTGACGCCTCTTCGTTGGAGAAGCTGCGCGACCAGCACCCGGTCATCGAGTTGTTGCTGCGCTACCGCGAGGTGGAGAAGCTGCGCTCCACCTACGGCGAGGGCCTCATCGCCGAGGTGGCCGACGACGGGCGCATCCACGCCACCTTCCATCAGACCGTGGCCCGCACCGGACGCCTCAGCTCGGACCGGCCCAACCTGCACAACATCCCCGTGCGCACCGAAGAGGGGCGGCGCTTCCGCCGGGCCTTCGTCCCCGCTCCTGGCTTCGAGTTGCTGGTGGCTGACTACAACCAGATCGAGCTGCGGGTCATCGCCCACCTGGCGTCGGACCCCGGGCTGGTCGAGGCGTTCGAGACCGGGCGGGACATCCACACCACGACGGCGGCCCGGGTGTTCGGGGTGGACGACACCGCCGTCACGCCGGGGCAGCGGGCCAAGGCCAAGATGGTCTCCTACGGCTTGGCCTACGGCATGGAGTCCTACGGCCTGGCCCAGCGCCTGAGCATCCCGGTGGCCGAGGCCCAGGAGATCCTCGACGCCTACTTCGTGGCTTTCCCGCGGGTGCGGGCCTACATGGAGGCCACCGTGGCCCAAGCCCGTCAGCGGGGCTACACCGAGACACTGATGGGACGGCGGCGGCCCATCCCCGAGCTGTCGTCGTCGAACTACCGCATCCGCCAGGCGGGGAGCGCCAGGCCATGAACGCCGGCATCCAGGGCCTGGCCGCCGACATCTTCAAGGTGGCCCTGGTGGCCCTTGACCGGCGCCTCGAGGCCGAGGGTGTTCGCAGCCGCCTCGTGCTCCAGGTCCACGACGAGGTCATCCTGGAGGTGCCCCCCGAGGAGCACCACGCCATGTGCGAACTGGTGGTGGCCACCATGGCCGAGGCCTGCGAGCTGTCGGTGCCCCTCGAGGTCAACCTCTCCTTCGGCGCCAGCTGGGCCGACGCCAAGGGATGAGCGCCCGGCCAGTCCCCGGCCGACCTTGAAATCCCCCACTGATGGACAGCGCATTGCCCGAGCACACAAAGTTCGGCCAGAGGCGCGAGTCCCAGCTCGGGCTGGTGTCGGCCTTGGTAGGGTAAGAGGTCACCAGCGCTTGTCCTGCTCTCCAGAGGCCAGCGTGGCGTGCACGGCGTGCATCTCCACCGGCGTCTGCTCGGGGTGCAACCTTCAGTCCGAGCGACCGCCGTTCCCATCCACAACTCCCATCCAGAAGGCCTCGACCACCATGTCCGATCAGACCAGCGACACCTCTGCCACGACCACCCTCGACCCCGCCAGCGACGCTCCGGGTACCGACTCGATCACCGACGTCGCCACCAGCGACTTCGCCGACGTCATGGGCAGCTTCGACGCCGCCACCGGGGAGTACACCCCGAGGCAGGTGGTGAGCGACGACTTGGGGGACATGTCGTTCGACGATGCCATCTCCGGGACCATCGTCGCCTTCGAAGACGGCGACATCGTCACCGGCACGGTTGTCAAGGTCGACAAGGACGAGGTGCTGCTCGACATCGGCTTCAAGTCCGAGGGCGTGATCCCTTCCGGGAGCTGTCGATCCGCAACGACGTCGACCCGGGCGAGATCGTGTCCATGGGCCAGGTCATCGAGGCCCTGGTGCTCCAGAAGGAGGACAAGGAGGGCCGGCTGGTCCTGTCCAAGAAGCGGGCCCAGTACGAGCGGGCCTGGGGTGAGATCGAGCGGGAGAAGGAACGCGACGGCGTGGTGCGGGGCCCGGTCATCGAAGTGGTCAAGGGTGGCCTCATCCTCGACATCGGACTGCGGGGCTTCCTGCCGGCTTCCCTGGTGGAGTTGCGCCGGGTGCGCGACCTCCAGCCCTACGTGGGCCGCACCATCGAGGCCAAGATCATCGAGCTCGACCGCAACCGCAACAACGTGGTGCTCTCACGCCGGGCCTGGCTGGAGGAGACCCAGAAGGAGCAGCGCGAGGAGTTCCTCACCAACCTCAAGCCGGGCGAGGTGCGCACGGGCACGGTGTCGTCGGTGGTCAACTTCGGGGCCTTCGTCGACCTCGGCGGCATGGATGGCCTGGTGCACGTGTCCGAGCTGTCGTGGAAGCACGTCGACCACCCGGGCTCGGTGGTGGCGGTGGGCGACGAGATCGAGGTGCAGGTGCTCGACGTCGACCTCGACAAGGAACGCATCAGTCTGTCGCTCAAGGCCACCCAGCAGGACCCGTGGCAGGAGTTCGCCACCAACCACCGGGTGGGTGAGCTGGTCTACGGCCGGGTCACCAAGCTGGTGCCCTTCGGCGCCTTTGTGCAGGTGGGCGAAGGCATCGAGGGCCTGGTCCACATCTCGGAGATGAGCGAGAACCACGTCGACCTCCCCGAGCAGGTGGTCAACCCCGGTGAGGAGCTGTGGGTCAAGATCATCGACCTCGACCTGCAGCGCCGGCGCATCAGCCTCTCGATCAAGCAGGCCGCCGAAGGCGGGGTGGTGGCTGCCGAGTACCAGCAGCACTTCGGCGAGCACGCCTACGACGAGGCCGGCAACTACGTGGGCGCGGCCGACGTGGTCGACGCCGAGAAGGCCTGGGCCGAGTACTACGCCGAGTACGGCGACGGCACCGGTACCGCTCCTGCGCCCGAGACGGGATCGGCCGACGAGGCCGGCGCCGACGAGGCCGGCACCGACGAGGCCGGCACCGGCGCCGCCGGCGGGCCCGAGACGAGCACTGCGGCGGCCCCCACCGGCGAAGGGGTGGGCGCCGCCGAGGTTGTGCCCGACGACCTCGGCGCCGCGGTTGATGCAGAGGTCACAGCTGGTCCGGGCGGGGACGTACCCCCGGCCAGCTGATTGCTCATCTCGGACGCGAAAGAGGCGGGCCCCGTAGGGCCCGCCTCTTTCTGCACCTGAAGCCTCGTCGGGGTTAGGGCGCAGGCGCAGGAGCAGGCGCAGGCTCCTGGCAGCCGGTGTCGGTGTTGGACAGGCAGTCGTTGACATCGGTGAACTTGTCCCTGATGCCACCGCCCAGGGTGTTCAGGGCGACGATGGAGACCACGGCGATGAGGGCCACCAACAGGGCGTACTCCACCAGGGCGGCGCCCCGCTCGGCCTGGGCGAACCGGGCCCGGATGAAGTTGGCCACGGCTTCGGTCTTGAAGATGTGCATGGGGTGCTCCTTGGGGGTCTTGGCCCCGGCGGGGCCTCCGTTGTTGATCACATGATCGGAGCCCCCGTCATCCCCCTGGATAGGCCGAACGGCCCCTTCTGGGGTCCACATCAGTCCAGGCGGACGATGCCCATGCGCACGGCCCGTAGCACGGCCTGGGTGCGGTCCCGGGCGTCGAGCTTGTGGTAGATCGAGGCCAGGTGGTTCTTCACCGTCTTCTGGCTGATGAAGAGGCGCTCGGCCACCTCGGCGCTGGAGCACCCGTCGGCGATGAGTTGGAGGACCTCCTCCTCCCGCTTGGACACGATCTCCTCGGCGGCGCCGCCGGCGGGCATGGCCTGGACCTCGGCGAGCATGGAGACGGCGACCTGGCGCGACACCGCGGTCTCGCCCGCGGCCACCAGGCGCACCGTGTCGGCGATCTCCTCCGAGGAGCAGTCCTTGACCAGGTAGCCGTCGGCACCCACCCGGATGGCCCGGGCCATGGTGGCTTCGTCGGCGTGCATGGTCAACATCACCACCCGCACCTCCGGGAGGCGTTGGCGGATGCGCCGGGTGGCCTCCACACCGTCGAGCACCGGCATGGTCACGTCCATGAGCACGACCTCAGGGTGCAACTCCTCGGCCAGCTCCACCGCTTCGTCCCCGTCGGCGGCTTCGCCCACGACGTCGACGCCCTGGGCCTCGAGCGAGCGCCGCAGGCCTTCTCTCAGGATGCGGTGGTCGTCGGCCAGGAGCACCCGCACGTTCACCGGGCGGCCGGTGACGCCACCAGCGAGCACCGGAGTTGCCAGGTGCCCTCGACCAGCTCGGAAACCTCGAGCGTGGCCCCGATGCCCGCGGCCGTCTCGCGCAGGGAGTGGACCCAGGAACCGGGCGGAGCCCCCTCGTCCAGGTCGAAGCCGTCGACGTCGGTGGTGACCTCGAGCTGGGCGTCGCGACCGTCGCAGGCCCACCACACCTCCACACTGCAGTCGCCCCGGCGTAGCGACTGGTTGACGGTCTCGTAGAGGACACGCCACAGCACCCGTTCCTGGGCGAGAGGCAGGCGTTCACCGTGCCCGAAGTGGAAGAGGGTCTTGCGGCCACTGCGCTCGTTCACCCGGGTGAGGAAGGTCTCCGCAGTCTCCACCAGTCCCCGTTCCTCGGTCACGTCGGCGCGCAGGTCCGAGAGCGTGTCACGGATGTCGCCGATGACCGAGCGCAGGCCCCCACGGAGCTGCTCCAGCCCGCCGCGGAGCTCGTCGTTGGGGGCCTGGCGGACCAGGAGGTCGACCTCGAAGGCCAGGCAGGCCAACGATTGCCCCACCCGGTCGTGGAGCTGGCCGGCGATGCGACTGCGCTCCTCGTCCACACTGGCGGCGCGCAGGCGACCGAATCGCCTGGCGTTGTCGAGGGCCAGGGCCGCCCCTTCGGCGAAGCCGTCGAGAACTTCGGCGTCGCGCGCCGAGAACCACTGAGGTTGGTCGTGCTCCAAGGCCAACAGGGCCACCACCTCGTTGCGGGCCGACAGCGGGATGTAGAGGCCCGACCGGGAGCGGCGCACCAGCCCGTGCCCGTCGGCCAGCTCGGCCCGCCGGGCCCGGGCCGGGGCACCGGCCAGCGCCGAGAGTGGGCCCGGAAGGACGTCGAGCTCGAGGCGTTCGGGCAGACGCGCTCCGGACTGGCGAGCGACGGTCCACCCCGAGCCGGTCCCCTCGGGGAGGAGCACCACGACGGTGCGCACGTCGCAGAAGGTGCGGGCCCGGGCCACGACCGAGTCGAGGGCCTCGTCGAGGTCGAGGGAGGTGGGCAGGGCCTGGGCCACCTCGTGGAGGGAAGCGAGCAGCGTATTGGCCTCGGCCAGGCGGTCGATGCGGTCGAGGTCGCGATGGTGGCGCTCGCTCACCTCCACCGAGAAGCGACGGGCGTAGCCGGCTACGGCGGCCACCAGGAGGAGCTCGGTGGTCCATTGCACCGTGAGGGCCGTGGCCTGCCCCCAGGAGGTGGAGGTGAGCAGGTGATAGGGCACGGCCAGGGCGACGGCCGAGGCGATGGCGATGCGCAGGGCGGCGTTGAAGCCGCGGGCGAAGCCGACCACGACCACGGCGGTGAGCAGGGAGACCACGAAGGGCGACTCCCAGAATCCGGTGGCAGCCACCACGGCCAGGTGGAGGCCGGCCTCGGACAGGCTGGAGGCTCGCAGGGAGTGGTCCTGGAGCGGTATGGGGCGAACGGTGCGCAGGGCGGCGTAGGCGATGAGGACGAGCGCCCCCACCGCCATGTGGGGCTCCACTCCCCCGACCCCGGTGGCGGCCAGTACCAGTCCGAGGGCCACCGCCCCCCACCGCAGGGCGGTGATCGGGGGTCGGAACGGGTTCATCGACAGAGGCCGGTGGGGCTGGTTGGGGCTGGTTGGACAGTTGGTCAGAAGGCGCCGGCGATGGACGGCACGGCCGGACCGATCACGATGACCATGATGGCGGGGAAGATGAACAGGGTCAGGGGGAACAGGATCTTGACCGGCAGCTTGGCCGCCTTCTCCCGGGCCCACTGGCGCCGCTTGGAGCGCATCTCGGCGGCCTGGGTGCGGAGCACCCGCCCGATGGGCATGCCCAGGGCGTCGGCCTGGGTGAGCACCAGCACGAAGTTGGACAGTTCGGGAACTTCGGTCCGGCGCCTGAGGTTCTGCAGGGCGTCACGCCGGGCCAGGCCCAACTCCATCTCCTTGAGGGTTCGGGACAGCTCCTCGGAGAGGGGAGAGTCGAAGTGTGAGCACACCGTCTGCATGGCGCCCTCCAGGCCTTGTCCCGCCTCGACCGAGATGGCCAGGAGGTCGATGGTGTCGGGCAGGTCCATGCGGATGGCCTTGGTGCGCTCCGCCACCCGGCGCTTCAGCCACGACTGGGGGGCGAGGACACCGATCAGCGGGAAGGCGACGAGAGCGAGTACGCCGATGTTGGTGCTGGGATCGGCGAAGACGGTGTAGAGGACGGCGAGTACCACCCCGGCCACGCCACCGAGGACCTGGAGGGTGACCAGCTCCTCGGCCCGGACCGAGGCTGCCACCCCGCCGAGCACCAGCTGGCGGTGCACACCGTCGAGGTAGTTCCTGGGGGTGAGCCCGGCGATGCGGCCGAGGGAGCGGGCGCCGAGGGGGCGCACGATGCGGCCGAGGAAGGGCTCGGCCAGCGCCTGTTCGTAGACGTCGCCCGGCTCCTCGTCGTCGAGGCTACGTAGGTAGTCGCCAGCGTCGCCGACGGGCACGAGACGAGCGCGCATCCCGGTGACGACCAGCGCCCCCCCGATGGCCAGGACACCGAGGGCGACGATGATGCTCATGGCTTCCATGGCGATGGCTCCTTTTTCCCTAGACTTCGATCTGGACCATGCGCCGGATGATGAAGAACCCGGTGAGCACGGAGGCGGCGGTGACGCCCAGCACGAGCAGGCCCCAGCCCTGGAAGAAGGGCTGCAGGTAGGCCGGGTTGGTGACCTGGATGGACAGCATGATGAACACCGGCAGCGCGGTGAGCACCCAGGCCGAGATCCGACCTTCGGCGGTCAAGACGTTGACCTCCCGGCGAATGTCTTCCCGGGCCCGGATGAAGTCGGCCAAGGTGTGGAGCAGGTCGGCCAGCTTGCCTCCCACCTGCTGTTGGATGCGGATGGCTTGGACCACCCAGATGAGGTCCTTGATGTCGAGACGGCGGGCCATGCGATCGAGGGCGTCGACCACCCCGCCGCCGAGCCGGGTCTCGGACACCACCCGTTGGAACTCCTCGGACATCGGGGGCTGGGACTCCTCGCAGAGCATCTGGATCGAGCGCAGGAAGGTGTGCCCGGCCGACAGCGACGAGGCGATGACGGACAGGGCCTCGGGCAACTGCTCCTCGAAGGCCTTGCGACGCTTCTCGATGCGACGGGTCAGGTACGCCTTGGCCACGAAGGGGGTGGCCACCGCTGCGGCCAGTCCGAAGAGCCACTGCTCGGTCACGGCCGACAGCACCAGGGCGAGCACGAGAGCGACGCAGATCGTGACCACCACGAACTCACCGGAGCGGATGGGCAGGCGGGCCCGCTCCAGCTTGGTCTGCAGGGATCCCCGTTCGTCGAACTGGTCGACCATCTTGGAGGCGAGCTGGATGGTGTCGGTCAGCAGTGGGCTACGAGTCTCGCTCACCGGCTCGATGGCGACGTCACGCTCCCCGTAGGGCAGGTCGAGGATGTCGGCCAGGGACTCGGTCCGGGACCGGAAGCGGGACAGGATCCCCACTCCCACCAGGGCCAGCCCCAACCCCACCATGGCCGCGGCCAGCACTTCGCTCCCGCTCATCGGGCACGCTCCGGTTCTGCCAGTTCCCTGGCGCTCGGGACCCGGACGCGACGGCCTCGGGACTCGTGGATCGGCCTGGTGGCCATGGGCGGGCGGAAGACCTTGGCCGGAACCTCGATCTCCAGGGCTTCGAGCTTGTCGACCAGCTTGGGCCGAAGGCCGGTGGCCACCAGCTCGCCGGCCAGCTTGCCGCCGTCGCTGGGAAGCATCCGGTAGTGGAAGATGTCCTGGAGAAGGACGACGTCGCCTTCCAGACCCTGGACCTCGGTGACGGCGGTGACCACCCGACGACCGTCGGGCATGCGGTCCACCTGCATGATGAGGTGCAGGGCGGACACGATCTGTTCCCGGATGGCTCGCACGGGGAGCTCGTATCCGGCCATGAGGACCATGGTCTCCAGGCGGGACAGGGCGTCGCGCGGGCTGTTGGCGTGGACCGTGGTCATCGACCCCTCATGGCCGGTGTTCATGGCCTGGAGCATGTCGAGGGCTTCGGGGCCACGGACCTCGCCCACGATGATGCGGTCGGGCCGCATGCGCAAGCTGTTCTTCACCAGGTCGCGGATGCGGACCTCCCCCTGGCCTTCGGCGTTGGGGGGCCGCGCCTCCAGGTTGACCACGTGTGACTGCTGGAGCTGGAGCTCCGCCGAGTCCTCGATGGTGATCACCCGCTCGCCCTCGGGGATGAACGAGCTCAACACGTTGAGGTTGGTGGTCTTGCCGGTGCCCGTGCCCCCGCTGACGAGGACGTTGAGCTTGCCCCGAACGCACGCCTCGAGCATCAGGGCGAGGTCCATGGTCCAGGTGCCGAAGTTGACCAGGTCCTTGGCCTCGTAGGGGTCGGCGGCGAACTTGCGGATGGTCAGCACCGATCCGTGGACGGCGAGGGGGGGCATGATGGCGTTGACCCGGGAGCCGTCGGGGAGGCGGGCGTCGACCATGGGGGAGCTCTCGTCGATACGCCGGCCGACCGCCGAGACGATCTTCTCGATCACCTGGCGGTACTGGACGTCGTCGGTGAAGGCGCCGTCGGTGGGATGGACCCGGCCCTCGCGCTCCACCCAGATGTCGTCGAAGGAGTTGCACATGATCTCGGTGACGGTCGGGTCCTGGAGCAGGGGGTCGAGCGGTCCGTAGCCCAGCGCGTCCTGGATGAGCTCCCGGACGAACTTGCGCCGCTCCATGGGGGACACCTGCACGTCCTCGCGCTGGAGGATGCGGTCGAGGGCGTCCTTGACCTCGGCGCCCAGGGCCGGCCCGGACAGGCCGGCCATGCGGGGGGCGATCTCCTCGCGGACCAGGTCGAGGACCTTGCGCTTGTTGGCGTCCCAGCTCCCGCCGCTGCGCTTGGGCCGGGCGTTGACGGTCCGGCGCCGCGGTGAGGTCTGGGCCGTCATGCCGTCGGTGGCCCGGCGCTCCTCTTCCTCGAGAATGGCCAACTTCTCTGACAGCTTCATGATGGTTCTGCCTTCCTGCTCGACGGCCTAGGAGGTGCGGGGCTGGGGGCGGTGGAACAGCCGGGTCAGGAAGCCGGGGCTGCGGTGGGGCGTCGGTGTCACGACACGGGCCAGGTGCCCTTCGGGCAGCAGGGCGGAGACGACGGGAACCATGTTGCGGCTCACCTCGGCGTTGGGCGACGATGCCAGCACCGGCATGCCCAGGTTGATGGACCGGCTGACCTCCTTGGCGTAGGGAAGGACCGCCTCGAAGCCCTGGGGGAAGAGCTTTTCGACTTGCGAGATCTCGATGCCCACGTCGGACTCGGCCTTGTTGAGGATGAGCCGGACGTTGTCGGTGGGCACCCTCAACTTCTCCAGGGTGGTGAGGAACACGCCGAGGTTGCGCACGCTCGGGAGGTCGAGGGTGGCCATCACAAAGAGGCGCTCGGCTCCCTCGAAGGCGGCCAGCACGATTTCGGTGAGGGCCGAGGGGGTGTCGACCACCACGTAGTCATAGTGCTGGCGGACCGCCTGGATGATGCGGGCCACGTCGGGCGAGGAGATGCGGTCGGCCTCGGTGGGGTCCTTGGGCGCGGCCAGCACCTTGATGCCGGTCTCGTGGGCCACCAGGTACTCCTCGATGTGCTCGGCCAGATCGCCTTCTTCTCCCTCGTCGCGGTGCAGGGCGTCGTAGATGGTGAAGCGGGGCTTGAGGCGCAGGGCGGTGGAGACCTCACCGAACTGGAGGTCGAGGTCGACGACGCAGACCCTCTTGCCCGAGTGGCGGGCCAGGAAGTAGGCCAGGTTGGTGGCCATGAAGGTCTTGCCGCAGCCGCCGGTGGCGGAGGCCACGGTGAAGACACGACCCGGTGTGCGCAACGGTGCGCCCATCGAGCTGGTCGTGACCGCCGAGGCGGGCACGGACACGGGCGCCGGGACCTGGAACTTCCGCGCCAGTTCCAGCGCCCGTTCCAGGCTCTCGGCCACCTCTTTGTCGTGGACGGGAAGCTGCAAGAGGTCGATGGCGCCGGCCTGCACCATGTCCCGGAGGTGGGCGTCGGGGCGGTGGTCGAAGGCCAACACCGTGGCCATGGCCGGGACCTCGTCGTGGATGAGGCGCAGGCGGGCCAAGCCGGCCTGGTCACCCAGGCCGGGCCCGGCCACCATGACGTCGAAGGGACCGTCGTCGGCGAGGACGTCGCAGACCAGGTCGACCCGGTCACAGGTGACCGCTTCGGGCCGGGGCCGCAGGTCGTGGATCACGTCGCTGACCTGATCCCGCAGCTCGTCGGAGGGGTCGAGGATGAGGATGCGGGGGTTGCGCATCTCAGACCGCCTGGTCGGCGTCGGACAAGCACACGTCGGCGTCGGTGGAGGCCGGCGGAGCATCCTTGCCGTTGAGAGCCAGGTGGAGAGACTCGTTGCTGGTCATGAAGATGACCCGCTGGGCCTCCATGGGGTCCAGGGCCAGGAGGTAGGTGATGGGCTCGCCGGTGGGCCGCACCTGTTCCTGGTCGGCCACGGCTCGGCGGGGTGCCACCTCCGAGGAGACGTCGAGCACCTCGACGTTGGAGAGGAAGAGGCGGACACGCGGGTTGCACGGTGCGTCGCCGGCGTCGACGGGTTCTGTGTTGCGCACGACGGAGTACATGTTGACCCGGTCGCCGGCGCCCACGTAACCACCCACGCCGGGGACGAAGTCGAGCTGCACGGCCACGCCTTGCTTGCCGTCGGGGATGGCCACGCTGGCGCCCCGGACCTGGCTGGCTCGCAGCGACGAGGAGGTGAGCTGGGCGCCCTCGCTGATGTCGGCGGCCACGGTCTGGCCCGCCAACAGGGCGGTGGAGGTGATGGCGCCGGGCGCGATCTGGCCGGCGGCGAACTCCCTGGCCTCGACCAGGCCTTCGGACACCACCTGGTCGCCCGTCGTCCCGGCCACGATGTCACCGGTGGCCACCAGCACCTGGGTGGGGGCTCCTGGCGTACCGGTCGCCACCGAGCTGGTGTCGTCGCGAACCAACAGGAACACGATCGCCGCCCCCAGAGCGAAGAAGGCGATCCCGAGGACCACCAGGACGTTGCTGCGCTTTGCCATTTGGGATCTCCTTGTTCTCCGGTCAGTGCCAGCGGCGCGACCTCTTCGGCCGACCTGAGTCCTTCTTCGTCCGGTTGCCCACCGGACTTGAGAGGGTCAGGACGCGCTGCTGCCGGAGAACGGGGGAGAGGGTAGAAAAGATCTGGGACTAGGGGCGGCCAGCAGATAGCCCGACATCTCCTCGGCCCGGTAGAGGTGACGGGTGGTGGGATGCTGGGGCGCTTTGCCCACGACCGTGCCGTCGGCCAGGTGCCCCCAAAAGCCCTCGTACACCTGGCCCCGGCGATGGGGGTCGACGATGTGGTGGCGATCGGGCCGGCCGGCCAGGACCAGTGCGGACTGCTTCCAGGCCACCTGGTCCAAGAAGAGGACGACGCGGGGCCGGACCAGTCCCCTCAGCGTGGCCAACCCGCCGCTGCTGAGGTCGGCGGTGTGGACCAGGGCGCTCACCGACAGCGCCTCGGGGATGCCCCAGGCGCAACGGTCACTCCGCACCAGCAGGCCGATCCAACGCCGCACCTCGTCCCAGAAGCCGAGCGGGTCGGGATAGAAGAACCCGGGGTGAGGCTCACCGAGGACCGGCGCCTCCTCCCTCCAGTGGAGGAGCGGGTGGCTCCATGACGGGGCCTTACCGGTCACCAGCAGGAGCCAGGCGTTGGCGGCCCCCGGCGAGTACGAGGGATGGGCCGCACCCACCGCGGCGAGCAGCTTGCGCTTCCGGGCGCCGCGCAGGGACCGGGCGGCGTCGAGCCGCTCGGCGGGCTCCTCGGCGTACAGGCGATCGCGACTGATGGCGCCGATGGTATGGCGAGCGCACCCGCGATCTGTGCCGTCGCCCGCGTTAGCTTCCGCTGCCATGACGGCCGTGGGTCTGACGGGGGGCATCGGAGCGGGGAAGTCGACGGTCGCCGATCTGCTGGCCGAGCAGGGGGCCGTGGTCATCGACGCCGACGAGGTGACCCGTGCTCTCCAGCAGGTGGGTGAGCCGGTGTACGAGGCGACGGTGCGTCGCTTCGGGGCCCAGGTCGTCGGACCGGGGGGCGATCTCGACCGGGCGGCCCTGGCCGGCCTGGTCTTCACCGACCCCGCCGCGCTGGCCGACCTCGAGGCGCTGACCCATCCGGCCGTGCACGCCGCCATGGCCGAGCGGGTGGCCAAGGTGGCCCCCACGGCGCCCGCCGTCGTCCTGGTCGTCCCCCTCCTCCTCGAGGTCGGCGGGTACGAGGTGGCGGGGGTGGTGGTGGTCGACTGCCCGGTGGAGACGGTGATGCGGCGGCTGGTCGAGCGGCGGGGGATGGCCGAGGCCGAGGTCGAGGCCCGTCTGGCCCGACAGCTCTCCCGGGAGGAACGCCTGGCTCGGGCCGACTACGTGATCGACAACTCGGGGCCTCCCTGGGCCCTTCCGGCCGAGGTCGATCGGGCCTGGAACTGGATCCTCGGGCGGGTGGCCCGGCCCGACGATGATGTCCCACCCCCTCGCTAGCCTGCTCTTCGATGCCTCCGTTCCAGGTCGTGTCCGAGTTCGCCCCCGCCGGCGACCAGCCCCAGGCGGTCCAAGCCCTGGCCCAGGGCATCGAGCGGGGCGACCGGTACCAGACCCTCCTCGGCATCACTGGCAGTGGGAAGTCCGCCACCATCGCCTGGGCCATCGAGCGGGCCCAGCGGCCGACCCTCGTGATCGCTCCCAACAAGTCCCTGGCGGCGCAGCTCGCCAACGAGTTCCGGGAGTTCTTCCCCCACAACCGGGTGGAGTGGCCAGATGGACAAGCCCGACGTCGACTTCATCGAGGGCCTGTCGCCGGCCATCTCCATCGACCAGAAGTCGGCGGGGCGCAACCCTCGGCTCCACGGTGGGGACCATCACCGAGATCTACGACTACCTCCGCCTGCTCTACGCCCGCATCGGCGTGCCCCATTGTCCCCAGTGCGGCCAGGTGATCGCCCGTCAGACCCCCAGCAGATCGTCGACCGGGTGTTGGAGCTGCCCGACGGCACCCGTTTCCAGGTGCTGGCGCCCATCGTGCGGGGCCGCAAGGGAGAGTACGAGGCCCTGTTGTCCGAGCTGGCGTCCCAGGGTTTCACCCGTGCGGGTCGACGGCGAGGTGCACGAGCGGCCAGAGGCCATCCGCCTCGAGCGCTACGAGCAGCACACCATCGAGGTGATGGTCGATCGCCTGGTCCGCCGTGACGGCATCGAGCGCCGGCTGACCGACTCGCTGGAGACGGCCCTGCGCCTGGCCGAGGGGTGGCCGAGGTCGAGCTGGTCGCCGGCGCCGGCAGGACGACGCGAGGCCCAGATCCTCACCTTCAGCCAGCACCTGGCCTGCCCGGCCTGCGGCCTGTCGTTCGACGAGCTGGCGCCCCGCAACTTCTCCTTCAACTCGCCCTATGGCGCCTGCCCCCACTGCGACGGCCTGGGCACCCGCTACGAGGTCGACCCCGAGCTGGTGGTGGCCAACCCGACCTGTCCATCGCCCAGGGGGCGATCGGACCCTTCGCCACCGCCCGCACCCAGTACTTCGACCGGGTGCTCGAGTCGCTGGCCGACGCCTACGACTTCGACCTGACCACATGGCGTGGGCTGAGCTGAGGAAGTCAGCAGCGAAGGCCATCCTCTACGGGTCGGGGGCCAAGAAGGTCCACGTCGACTACAAGAACCGCTACGGGCGCACCGCTCGTACCCGCACGCCGTTCGAGGGCGTCATCCCCTGGCTCCAGCGCCGCCACAGCGACGCCGAGTCCGACTGGAGCCGTGGCCAGGTCGAGTCGTACATGCGCGAGGTCCCCTGTCCGGTCTGCAACGGCTCCCGACTCCGCCGGAGTCGCTGGCGGTCACCGTCGACGGTCGCAACCTCCACGACGTGTGCTCGCTATCCATCGCCGACGCCGCCGCCGCCCTGCGGGGCTGGAGCTGTCCGACAGGGACCGCATGATCGCCGAGCGGGTGGTCAAGGAGATCAACGCCCGGATGGGCTTCCTGCTCGACGTCGGCCTCGGCTACCTCAACCTCCACCGCTCGGCGGGACGCTGGCCGGCGGCGAGGCCCAGCGCATCCGGCTGGCCTCCCAGATCGGCTCGGCCCTGGTGGGCGTGCTCTACGTGCTCGACGAGCCCTCGATCGGGCTGCACCAGCGGGACAACCACAAGCTCATCGACACGCTGGTGCGCCTGCGCGACCTGGGCAACACGGTGATGGTGGTGGAGCACGACGAGGACACCATCCGGGTGGCCGACCATGATCGGTCGTCGACATCGGTCCCGGTGCCGGCGAGCACGGCGGCGAGGTGGTGTACTCCGGACCGGTGGTGGACTGCTCGATGTCGTGCACCGGATCGATGACCGGCGACTACCTGGCCGGCCGTCGTTCGGTGCCGGTGCCGGAGATGCGACGGGCCAGCCGGGCGACGACTGGCTGGTGGTCAAGGGGGCCCGGGAGCACAACCTGAAGGACATCGACGTCGAGCTGCCGCTCGGCTGCTTCGTCGTCGTCACCGGGGTCTCCGGCTCGGGCAAGTCGACGCTGGTCAACGACATCCTGCTGCGGGCGCTGATGCAGCGGGTCTACAAGTCCCGCACGGCGCCCGGCCGGCACCGCTCGATCACCGGCATCGAGTCGATCGACAAGGTCATCGCCATCGACCAGTCGCCCATCGGGCGCACCCCCGGTCCAACGCCGCCACCTACACCGGCGTGTTCGACCGCATCCGCACGCTGTTCGCCACGACCACCGAGGCCAAGGTGCGGGGCTACAAGCCGGGCCGGTTCTCGTTCAACGTCAAGGGCGGCCGCTGCGACGCCTGCGCCGGCGACGGGACGATCAAGATCGAGATGCACTTCCTGCCCGACGTCTACGTGCCCTGCGAGGTGTGCAAGGGGGCCCGCTACAACCGGGACACGCTCGAGGTGCTGTTCAAGGGCAAGAACATCGCCGAGGTCCTGGACATGTCCTGTGCCGAGGCTCTGGAGTTCTTCGCCAACCAGCCCGCCATCGCCCGCCATCTCCAGACCATCGTCGACGTGGGCCTGGGCTACGTGCGCCTGGGCCAGCCGGCCCCCACCCTGTCGGGAGGCGAGGCCCAGCGGGTCAAGCTGGCCACCGAGCTGGCCAAGCGCTCCACCGGCCACACCATCTACGTGCTCGACGAGCCCACCACCGGCCTGCACTTCGACGACATCCGCAAGCTCCTGGCCGTGCTCGGGCGCCTGGTCGACCAGGGCAACACCGTGCTGGTCATCGAGCACAACCTCGACGTGGTCAAGACCGCCGACTGGATCGTCGACCTCGGGCCCGAGGGCTCCGGCGGTGGTCAGGTGGTCGCCGAGGGCCCCCCGAGCTGGTGGCCAAGACGACCCCGACAGCCACACCGGCCGCTTCCTGGCGCCCATCCTCGGTCTGTAGGCGGCGCCGCACTCGGAGGGCCTCGTCGAGGGGGCAGCCACGAGCGGCGTGGCGCCACGCCGCTACACGATGGAGAGCATGCGTTCCAGCGCCACCTTGGCCCAGCCGGCCGTCTCTCGTCGACGGTGATGTGGTTGACCACGTCGCCCTCGACCAGGTGCTCGAGCACCCACGCCAGGTGGGGGGCGTCGATGCGGAACATGGTCGAGCACGGGCAGACGATGGGGTCGAGGGAGACGACCGTGCGGTCGGGGTGCTCGGCGGCCAGGCGCTGGACCAGGTGGATCTCGGTGGCCACGGCGATGACCGAACCCGGCGGGGCGGCGTCGACCGCCTTGATGATGGCGTCGGTGGAACCGACCTGGTCGGCGGCCTGGCACACCTCGTAGGGGGCCTCGGGGTGGGCGAGCACGATGCCATCGGGGTGGGCCGACCGGAAGGCCTCGACCTGGGCCGGGGTGAAGCGCTGGTGCACCGAGCAGTGGCCCTTCCACAGCAGCAAGGTGGCGGCCTTGCAGTCGGCCTCCGACAACCCGCCGAGGTGGCGCCGGGGGTCCCACACCGCCATGTCGTCGTGGCCGTAGCCCATGGCCAGGCCGGTGTTGCGGCCCAGGTGCTGGTCGGGGAAGAACAGCACCTTGTCGCCCCGCCCCATCGCCCATTCGAGCACCGCCCGGGCGTTGGTCGACGTGCACACCGCGCCGCCGGCTCGGCCCACGAAGGCCTTGAGGGCGGCCGAGGAGTTCATGTAGGTGACCGGCACCACCCGCTCGATGTCGATGACGTCCTCCAGGGCCTCCCACGCCTCCTCCACCGCGTCGATGTCGGCCATGTCGGCCATGGAGCAGCCGGCGTTGAGGTCGGGCAGCACCACCTGCTGGTGGGCGGCGGTGAGGATGTCGGCCGACTCGGCCATGAAGTGGACGCCGCAGAACACGATGAAGTCGGCGTCGGCGTTGTCGGCGGCGAGCTGGGACAGCCGGAAGGAGTCGCCCCGGGCGTCGGCCCAGCGCATGACCTCGTCGCGCTGGTAGTGGTGCCCGAGGATGAAGAGCCGGTCGCCGAGGGTGGCCTTGGCGGCGGCGATCCATTCGGCCAGCTCACCGGGCGTGGCGTCGACATAGCGGTCGGGGATCGGTGGTTGCATGCGCAGCATGGAGAGCCCTCCCAGGGCCGAGCGCTCCGATTGGCCGGTGCGGACAGCCTGGTCGCCCTGCACGGGGATGTCGGTCTCGGAGCGGATATGTCGCCGCGGTACCAGGACGGCGAGTCTCTGCCAGTCTAACCTCACCTCCGTTCACTGAGGTCAGTCGTGCCGGGGATGCGCCAACGGCGCCGGCGCAGCGGCGAGACTGGTCCCGTGGTCCAGCGTCCGCCGGCCGGGTCCATCCCCGAAGCCCCCGGGTCCTACCAGTTCAAAGACGCCGAGGGCCGGGTCGTCTACGTGGGCAAGGCCAAGTCGCTGCGCTCCCGGCTCAACAGCTACTTCGGCGACCCCCGTCGATGCCGCCCCGCACGGCCCAGATGGTGGAGGCGGCGGCGACCGTCGAGTGGATCGAGGTGCGCAACGAGGTCGAGGCGCTCATGCTCGAGTACAGCCTCATCAAGTCCCACCGGCCCCGGTTCAACATCCGCCTGCGAGACGACAAGAGCTACCCCTTCCTCGCCGTCACCCTGGCCGACGAGTGGCCCCGACCCCGGGTGATGCGGGGCCGCAAGCACAAGGGCACCCGCTACTTCGGTCCCTACGCCCACGCCTACGCCATCCGGGAGACCCTCGACCTGCTGCTGCGCACGTTCCCGGTGCGCACGTGCTCGGACAACAAGTTCGCCCGCCACCAGCGCCTCGGTCGACCGTGCCTGCTCTACCACATCGAGAAGTGCGCCGGCCCGTGCGTGGGCGAGGTCAGCCACGACGAGTACCAGCGCCTGGTCGACGACCTCGTGGCCTTCCTCGACGGCAACACCGAGCCGGTGATCAAGGCCTGGAGGCCGACATGATCGACGCCGCCGACCACCTCGAGTTCGAGCGGGCCGCCCGTCTGCGAGACCGCCTGGTGAGCGTGCGCAAGGCGGTCGAGAAGCAGCAGATGGTGGCCGAGCGCTCCGAGGACTTCGACGTGGTCGGAATCGCCGACGACGAGCTGGAGGCCTCGGTGCAGGTGTTCTTCGTGCGCAAGGGCCGGGTGGTGGGGCGGCGGGGCTTCATCGTCGACAAGGTCGAGGACGTGACCCCCGGCGAGCTGGTCGGGCGCATCATCGAGGGCCTCTACGACGACCCCACCCTGGGATGCCCCGCCAGGTGCTGGTGCCCGACGAGCCCGACGACCCGCAGCTCTACCAGGACTGGCTGGGCGAGCTGCGGGGGAGCCGGGTGACGGTGCGGGCGTCCCCCTGCGGGGCGACAAGCGAGGCCTGCAGGAGACGGTGACCCGCAACGCCCGCCGAGGAGTTCACCCGCCACCGCCTGCGCCGGGCCAGCGACCACAACAGCCGGGCCGCGCCGCTGCGCGAGCTCCAGGACGCCCTCGGCCTGCCGGAGGCCCCGCTGCGCATCGAGTGCTACGACATGAGCCACATCCAGGGGACCGACTACGTCGGCTCCATGGTGGTCATGGAGGACGGCCTGCCCAAGAAGGGCGACTACCGCCGCTTCAAGGTGCGCGACGTGCCCGGCAACGACGACTTCGCCGCCATGCGCGAGGTGCTCACCCGGCGCCTGCAGGCCTACCTGATCGAGCGCTCCCAGCCGGCGGCCGAGCGGGAGGGGCGCTTCTCCTACCCGCCCCAGCTGCTGGTGGTCGACGGGGGCAAGGGCCAGCTCGGCGTGGCCCGTGAGGTGGTGGAGGAGCTCGGCCTCGACGACGAGATCCCCGTCGCCGCCCTGGCCAAGCGCTTCGAGGAGGTCTTCGTGCCCGGTCTCGACGAGGCGGTGCGCATCCCCCGCCAGTCCGAGGCGCTGTACCTGCTGCAGCGACTGCGCGACGAGGCCCACCGCTTCGCCGTCGGCTACCACCGCCTGCTGCGGGACAAGCGCATGACCACCAGCGTCCTCGACGGCATCCCCGGCCTCGGACCGGTGCGCCAGAAGCGCCTGCGGGCCGAGCTGGGCGGCGTGGCCGGCGTCAAGCGGGCATCGCTGGACGAGCTCCAGGCCCTGCCCTGGCTGCCCGACCGGTGGCCCAGGCCGTGTGGGACAAGGTCCACACCCCGGGCGGCTGAGCCGGGTGGGCCCGACCACAGGGCCGGCGGCGACCTCTGGGAGGCATCCGCCGGCTGGTGTGGCAGGAGGGCTTCACCGAAGGAGCCGACGCCGAGTACGTCGAGCAGATCCTGCCGCTGGCGGCGAGCACCTGGCCGGCGCCACCGAGGTGGTCGACGTCGGCACCGGGAGAGGGCCAGGTGGCCCGTCTGGCGGCGGCCGGTGGTGCCGACCGGGTGGTGGGCGTCGACCCCACCCACGCCCAGCTCGACCTGGCCCGCCCACCGCGGGGGCGGTCCGGCTACGTCCGGGCCGGGGCGGGGGCGCTCCCGCTGGCCAGCGGGGACGTTCGACGCCGCCGTGGCCTGCCTGGTGTTCGAGCACATCGTCGACGTCGACGCCGCCCTGGCCGAGGTGGCCGGGTGCTGCGGCCGGGCGGACGCTTCCTGTTCTTCTTGAACCACCCCCTGCTCCAGGCTCCCGGCAGCGGCTGGATCGACGACCACGTCCTCGACCCGCCCGAGCAGTACTGGCGATGGGCGCCTACCTGGTCGAGGACCACTCCGTCGAGGAGGTGGAGAAGGGCGTGTTCATCCCCTTCATCCACCGTCCGCTGTCCCGCTACGTCAACGCCATGGCCGCCGCCGGCCTCGTCATCCGCCGGATGGAGGAGCCGGTCCCGCCGGCGGGCTTCCTCGCCCGGGCCCAGGAGTACACGGCAGGCCGCCACCATCCCCCGCCTGTGCTGTTCCTCCTGGCCGAGCGGGAACCCGAGCCCACGGGCGATCGGGGTCGCCTGGAAGTCGTCGTCCCTGCTCGGTAGGCTGCCGGCGGTGAGCGAGTTCGTCGTGATCACCGGGCTCTCGGGTGCCGGTCGCAGCCAGGCGGCCAACGTCTTGGAGGACCTCGGCTGGTTCGTGATCGACAACCTCCCGCCGGCGCTGATCGACAAGGTGGCCGAGCTGGCCCAGGCGCCCGGCAGCAGCATCGAGCGGGTGGCGCTGGTCATCGGGCCCCGGGCCGGCCTGGACGAGCTGACGCCAGCCTGGCCACGCTGCGGGCCAGCAACGCCCGGGTGCGGGTGATGTTCCTGGAGGCCTCCGACAAGGTGCTGGTGCGGCGCTACACCGACACCCGCCGGCGCCATCCCCTGGGCGAGGGCGAGGGCATCGCCGAGACCATCGAGCGGGAGCGGGCCAGCCTCGAGCCGGTCAAGGCCGAGGCCGACGTGGTGGTCGACACCACCGACCTCAACGTCCACCAGTTCCGGGAGCGCATCATCGCCCTGTTCGGTGGACACCGCGGGCCTCGGGCATGCAGACCACCGTCATGTCGTTCGGCTACAAGCACGGGTCGCCCCTCGACGCCGACCTGGTCATCGACTGCCGCTTCCTGCCCAATCCCCACTGGGTCGAGGACCTGCGCCCCACACCGGCGAGCACCCCGACGTCCGCGAGTACGTGATGCGCTTCCCGAGACGACCGAGTTCCTCCGGCGCCTCGACCACCTGCTCGAGATGGTGCTGCCCGCCTACGTCAAGGAGGGCAAGTCGTATCTCACGCTGGCGCTCGGCTGCACGGGGGGCCGCACCGCTCGGTCGTCATCGCCGACGAGGTGGCGGCCAAGCTGCGTCGCAGGGGCTACGAGGCCAGCCTGGTGCACCGTGACATCGGACGCTGAGGCCGACGACCGTGGGCACGGCCGGGGCGGCGCTGACCCCCGGCGGTCCCCGGGTGGTGGCCCTCGGCGGGGGCCACGGTCTGGCGGCCACGCTGACCGCCGTGCGGAGCTACGCATCGCAGGTCACCGCGGTGGTGTCGGTGGCCGACGACGGGGGCTCCAGCGGTCGCCTGCGCCAGGCCTTCGGCATCCCCGCCCCCGGCGACCTGCGCCGGTGCCTGGTCGCCCTGGGCGATCCCACCTCGCCGTGGACCGGCTTCTTCGAGCACCGCTTCGACGCCGGCGAGCTGGAGGGCCATGCCCTGGGCAACCTGGTCATCGCCGGCCTGGCCAGTGCCACCGGGGACTTCGCCGCCGCCCTGGAGGAGGCCGGCCGGCTGGTCGGCTGCGCCGGACGGGTGCTGCCCGCCAGCACCGTCCCGGTGGTGCTCAAGGCCGACGCCGACGGAGGTCCGGTCGAGGGCCAGGTCAACGTGTCGTCGGCCGGACGCATCTCGGCGGTGTCCCTGGTTCCACCCGATGCGCCCGCGCCCCCGGCGGCCCTGAAGGCCATCGCCACCGCCGACCAGGTCGTGCTCGGCCCCGGGTCGCTGTTCACCAGCGTCCTGGCCGCCGCCATCGTCCCCGAGGTGACCGAGGCCCTCGCGGCCACGTCGGCCCAGACGGTCTACGTCTGCAACCTCCGTCCCCAGCTGCCCGAGACCGACGACTTCGACGTGGGCCGCCCACGTGCGTGCCCTGGCCGCCCACGGCGTGCATCCCGACGTGGTGCTGTGCCACCCCGGCGCGTTGGCTCGGGGCGACTGCGCCGTGGAGGTGGTCGAGCGGCCGGTGGCCGGCGGAGCCGGGTCTGGTCACGACCCCGCCCGGTTGGCGGCGGCGCTGGCGGGCCTGGCTCGGATGGGCTGGCCGGGCACAACCGGACGGGCGGGGTAGGGGCTCGGACGACTACGGTTCGCCTGGAGGGCGAGCGCCTCGGCGCTCGCAGCGCCAACCGCGGACGGACCACGCCCGCCTGAGGGATGGGGGGACGAATGAGCATTCGGGTCGGGATCAACGGGTTCGGCCGCATCGGCCGCAACTTCTTCCGGGCCGCAATGGAGTCGGGCGCCGACATCGAGGTGGTGGGGGTCAACGACCTCATGTCGCCGGCCACCAACGCCCATTTGCTCAAGTACGACTCCACCCACCGCCGCCTGAAGGCCGACGTGTCGGCCACCGACGACGCCATCACCGTGGGCGACAAGAGCGTTCAAGGTCTTCGCCGAGCGCGACCCGAAGGCACTGCCCTGGGGCGACCTCGGGGTCGACGTGGTCATCGAGTCCACCGGCATCTTCACCGACGGCGAGTCGGCCGGCGCCCACGTCGACGCCGGCGCCCCCCGGGTGATCATCTCCGCCCCCGCCACCAACGTCGACGGCACCTTCTGCGTGGGCGTCAACGACGACACCTTCGACCCCGACACCCACAAGGTCGTCTCCAACGCCTCGTGCACGACCAACTGCTTCGTGCCCATGGTCAAGGTGCTCGACGACGCCTTCGGCGTGGAGCGGGGCCTGATGACCACCGTCCACGCCTACACCAACGACCAGAACCTGCTCGACCTGGCCCACAAGGACCTGCGCCGGGGCCGGGCGGCGGCGGTCAACATCGTGCCCAGCTCCACCGGTGCGGCCAAGGCCACCAGCCTGGTGCTGGAGTCGATGAAGGGCAAGCTCGACGGCACCGCCCTGCGGGTGCCGGTGCAGTGCGGCTCCATCACCGACTTCACCGCCGTGCTGCGTGACGAGGCCAGCGTCGAGCAGGTCAACGACGCCTTCAAGGCGGCCGCGTCCGACGGTCCCATGAGCAAGGTGCTGGTGTACACCGAGGACCCCATCGTCTCCTCCGACATCGTGGGCTCGCCGGCGTCGTGCACCTTCGACTCCGAGCTGACCATGACCATGGGCAACCTGGCCAAGATCCAGGGCTGGTACGACAACGAGTGGGGCTACTCCAACCGCCTGGTCGACCTGGCGCTCATCGTCGGCGCTGCCAACCAGTAGCCGGCCGGCCGTGCGCCTTCCCCAACTGGAGGACCTGCCGCCCCTCGACGGAAAGCGGGTCCTCCTCCGGGCCGACTTCAACGTCCCCCTCGGCGACGGCGACATCACCGACGACATGCGCATCCGGGCCGCCCTGCCCACCATCGAGTGGCTCCAGGGCGCCGGGGCGCAGGTCACCGCCTGCAGCCACCTCGGCCGGCCCAAGGGCAAGCCCGACCCCGAGTTCTCCATGGACCCGGTGCGGGCCCGCCTGGCCGAGCTGGCGCCGGGGGTGGAGCTGCTCGAGAACCTGCGCTTCGACCCGGGGAGGAGGCCGACGACCCGACTTCGTGGCCCGTCTGGTCGAGGGCCACGACGCCTACGTCAACGACGCCTTCGGGGCCGCCCACCGGGCCCACGCCTCGGTGGTGGGCCCACCCCGGACCCTGCCCAGCGCCGCCGGTCGGCTGCTGGCCCGAGAGGTCGAGGTGCTGTCCGGCCTGCGGGAGTCGCCCGAGCGGCCCTTCGTCGCCATCCTCGGCGGGGCCAAGGTCAGCGACAAGCTGGGGTCATCAAGGCCCTGCTCGAGGCCGTCGACTCGCTGGTCATCGGCGGGGGGATGTGCTTCACCTTCCTCGCCGCCCAGGGCCATGGCATCGGCGACTCGCTGTTCGAGGCCGACCAGGTCGACACCTGCCGCTCGTTGCTCGACGCCGCCGGCGACCGCATCCGCCTGCCGCACGACCTGGTGGCGCTGGGCCCCGACGACGAGGTGCGCCAGGTCGGTGTCGAGGTCGACGACGGGTGGAAGGCGCTCGACATCGGGCCGGAGAGCGCGGCGGCGTTCGCCGACGTGGTCCACGACGCCCGCACCGTGTTGTGGAACGGGCCCATGGGGCTGTTCGAGGACGAGCGCTTCGCCGCCGGCACCCGGGCGGTGGCCGAGGCGGTAGCCGAGGCTCGGCCTTCACCGTGGTCGGCGGGGGCGACAGCGCGGCCGCCATGGCGGCCTTCGGCCTGGCCGACCAGGTCGACCACCTCTCCACCGGTGGCGGGGCGTCGCTGGAGCTGTTGGAACAGGGCGACCTCCCCGGCCTGGTGGCCCTTCGGGAGGCGGCGGAACGGAGGCGGGATCGGGCTGATGGAGCGCCCGGCGGGCGGCGGCCGCAAGCCGCTGATCAGCGGCAACTGGAAGATGCACCACAACCACTTCGAGGCCATCCAGACGGTCCAGAAGCTGTCGTACCGGCTGACCACGACGACTACGACGCCGTCGACGTGTCGGTGCATCCGCCCTTCACCGACCTGCGCTCGGTGCAGACGGTGCTGGAGGCCGACGACGTGCCCGTCGCCCTCGGGGCCCAGCACTGCCACTGGGAGGACAAGGGGGCCTTCACCGGCGAGGTCAGCCCGCCGATGCTGGCCAAGCTCAACGTCACCTACGTCATCGCCGGGCACTCGGAGCGCCGCGACCTCTTCGACGAGGACGACGAGATGGTCAACCGCAAGGTGCGGGCCATCCTGGCCGCGGGGATGACGCCCATCATGTGCGTGGGCGAGCACCTCGAGGAGCGGGAGGCGGGTACGACCGACGAGCGGGTGTCGTCCCAGGTGCGGGCCGGCCTGGCCGACGTCAGCGCCGGCCAGGTCGGCGCCATGGTCATCGCCTACGAGCCCATCTGGGCCATCGGGAGCGGCCGCACGGCCACCCCCGACGACGCCCAGGCGGTGTGCGGGGTCATCCGGGGCGTGGTGTCCGAGGTGGCCGGCCCCGCGGCCGCCGAGACGGTGCGCATCCAGTACGGCGGGTCGGTCAAGCCCACCAACACCGCCGAGCTCATGGCCCAGCCCGACATCGACGGTGCCCTGGTGGGCGGTGCCTCGCTCGACCCGGACGACTTCTCCCGCATCGTCCAGTACCGGGAGGCGTAGCCGGCGGGCACCGGGGCGCTGGTAGGGTCGTCGCCGTGATCGACGTGCCCACCGGAGCCACATGCTGACGGCCGCCATCGTGGTGGTGCACGTCGTGGTGTCGCTGATGCTGGTCCTCCTGGTCCTGCTGCACAGCGGTCGGGGCGGCGGCGTGTCCGACATGTTCGGCGGAGGCATGGGTGCCTCGGCAGCCGGATCCTCGGTGATGGAGCGCAACCTCGACCGCATCACCGTGGCCGTGGCCGTGCTGTTCTCCTTCACCACGGTCATCCTGGCGCTGCGCCTGCAGTAGCTCTGGGCCTGGCCTACGACGTCAGACCTTTCCGGTCGCTAGTCGTTAGGACGGCTAATTAGCCAGGTAAAGTAGCGCGGTGGCCACGCCTCCAGTCTCCCCCCTGCGCCGTCGACCTGGCCCCCTCCACCGAGGCCGAGGTGGCGGCCCGCCTGCGTCTGAGCGCCACCCGGTTGGCCCGCCGGCTGCGCCAGGAGTCCGGGGCCGGGCTTTCGCCCAGCCAGCTGTCCGCCCTGGCCGTCGTCGATCACCGGGGGCCTCTCACCCTCGGCACCCTGGCCGAGGTCGAGCGGGTGGCGCCACCCTCGGTCACCAAGGTGGTGGCCAAGCTGGTGGCCGACGGCCTGGTGGTGCGCTCGGTCGACGCCCATGACCGCCGGATCGTGCACATCACCATCACCGACCGGGGGCGGCGTTGATGGCCGAGTCCCGACGGCGCAAGACGGCCTGGCTGGCCTCGCGCATCGCCCGACTCGACCCCGACCAGCAGGAGCGGTTGATTGCCGCCCTCGACGTGCTCGACGTGATCGTCCTGGCCGAGGAGGGGCCGTGACCGCCCTGGGCCGAGCCGCCTCCGACACCTTCCGCTCGCTGCACATCCGCAACTTCCGGTTGTTCTTCGTGGGCCAGACCATCTCCCAGGTGGGGAACTGGCTGACGCTCGTCGCCCAGACCCTGCTGGTGCTGCGCCTCACCGACAGCGGGCTGGCGGTGGGGGTGCTGGCGGCGGCGCAGTTCGGTCCGCTGCTGGTGTTCGGCGCCTTTGCCGGGCTGGTCGCCGACCGTTCCGACAAGCGCAAGCTGCTGCTGGTGGTGCAGTCGCTGGCCATGGCCCAGTCGTTCGGCCTCGCCGCCCTGGCCTTCATGGACCGTCCACCACTCGCCGCCATCTACGTCGTGGCCCTTCTCGGCGGCTTCGCCGTCGCCTTCGACAATCCGGCCCGGCGGTCCTTCGTGGTCGAATTGGTCCCCGACGACCACATCAACAACGCGGTCAGCCTCAACAGCGCCCTCATGACCGGCTCACGAGTCCTCGGGCCGGCGCTGGCCGGGCTGCTCGTGACCACCGTCGGCTTCGGATGGGCCTTCGTGGTCGACGGCCTCTCCTACATCGCCGTGCTGGCCTGCCTGGTGAAGATGGACACCAGCCAGCTCCGCCCCGCGCCCGAGACCATGCGGGGCCGAGGCCAGGTGCGAGCCGGCCTGCGCTACGCGCGAAGCCTGCCCGAGTTGTGGATCCCGCTGGTGATGATGGCGGTGATCGGGACCCTGGCCTTCAACTTCCAGACGGTCCTACCCCTGTTCGCCACCCGAGACCTCGGGGGCGGCGAGGTGACCTTCACGCTGCTGATGTCGCTGGTGAGCCTGGGCGCGCTGTTCGGGGCCCTGGCCACGGCCCGCCGGCAGAGCGTCAGCGTCCACACCGTGAGCCTGGCCGCCATCGCCTTCGGCCTCTCCCTGGCGCTGCTCACCGTGGCCCCCACGACGGGTGTGGCGCTCGTGGTCGGCGTGCTGGTGGGCATCGCCAGCATCTCGTTCATGACGGCCTCCACGGCGATCGTGCAGATGCGGGCCGACCCCTCCATGCGGGGGAGGGTCTTGGCCCTGCAAGCCATCGTCTTCCTGGGCAGCACGCCGATCGGTGGTCCCATCGTGGGCGCCATCGCCGACGCCTTCGGGGCCCGCTACAGCCTTGCCCTCGGTGCTCTGGCCACCATCGGCGCCGGCGTGTTCGGCCTCTGGTCCTTCCGACGGGGCGGGGTGGACATCGCCGGCCGGGCGCCCGTCGAGGTGCTGGTCCCGGTGGGAGGTGGCCAACCGAGCCTCCTCGACCCCACCATCACCCCACGCGCTTCCTGACCAAGGAGTACCATCGACCGTCCACGTCGGAGTGGCGGAATAGGCAGACGCGCCAGCTTGAGGGGCTGGTGTCCGCAAGGACGTGGGGGTTCAAGTCCCCCTCCGACACAGCGTGACCGGCGTAAAAGTGCTGGTCAGAGGTGGTGCGGCGCTCCCGCCGAACAGCCCCCGAAGGGCCGCTTGTCATTAATTTGTCATCAGTCGCTCGTGTCAACTGGTGCCTTTCCCTCCGTAGGCGGCCGTGTCGGCGAACCGGCGGCCCGTTCTCTGCTCCGGCACGCCGTCCGCTCCGAGATCCGGGACGCTGATGGGGCCAGGCGGCGGGAGCCGCCTCCCCTCCGACGCGCTTGCCCAACAGGATCCGCTCGGCCGCCGAAGGCCCATCTCCGGCCGTACCTTGGGCACTGCAC
>JAUJNB010000016.1:0-53316 GCA_030446545.1 Acidimicrobiales bacterium
CGGGGTCGAAGGCTTTGATGTGCAGGCGCAGGGTGTTGAAGCCCATGGCCCGGGCCGCCCCGACCTCGGCCTCGATGTCGCTCCTGGTGCCTTCGGCGTAGAGCTCGCGGGCGGTGAAGCCCTGGACGAGCACGCTCTTCATCCGGTAGGGCTCACCGTTGAGCACGAGCCGCGTGCCCTCCACGCGGATGGTTCGCAAGCCGAAGCGCACGCTGGTGGCGTCACTCACCGACCCGTCCACCACCACGTCGACCACCGCGGTGTGCAGGTGGGGCGCAGCCGGGCTCCAGGCCAGGGCCCGGCTGGCACCCAAGGCCACCTCCGCCACCGCCCGGCCGCCTGGTTCGATCGACAGTTCGGCACTGCCCAGGCGCCCGACCGCCCGCACGGCCAACCCGGCGCGCGCCGGTCGATCGCAGTGATTGGTGACCGAGACGCTGATGCACAGGTCGTCGGGGTCACCGTTGACGAACACGTCGTCGAGCACCACCGGACCGTGGCGGCGCAGCACGACGGATTGCCAGATGCCCCCGTAGGTCATGTACAGGCTGGGCCGGCTCGGGAAGACGTGGTTGGCCCAGCCCTGCTTGCCGTGGGCCAGGCGCAGGTGCTCAGGATCGTCGACCGCCGGGTCGACCACCCGCACGGCCAGCTCGTTGCGTCCCGCCCGCAGGGCCTCGGTGGGGTCCACGGTGAAGGGGGTGAAGGCGTTGTCGTGGCCACCGATGGGCCGGCCGTTGAGCCACACCTCCGTGAGGTCCATCACCGCCCCGAAGCGCAGGCTCCACCATCCCTCGACGTCGTCGAGGGTGAAGCTGCGCCGGTACCAGGCCTCGCCGTCGAGCTCGAGCCGTCCCTGGGCCTCCCACAAGCCGGGGACGGAGATGGGTTCGGCGGCACACACCTCCAGGTCGCTGAGCGAGCGGGCGGTGGGGAAGAGCTCCCACTCACCGTCGAGGCAGGCCCGTCCGTGCTCGTCCAGCGCGAGTGGTGCTGCGGCCTCTTCCACCCCCGGAGCCGGGTCGGTCACGAACCCATCACGATGGCAACCTTGCCACGTCGTCCCTCGTCGGCCGAGCGGTAGGCGGCCTCGGCGGCGGCCAGCGGGAACTGGTCGGTGACCGTGCGCTCCGGGTGGAGGTCCCAACGGACCAGACGCTCGACCAGCTCCTCCATGCGCCACAGCGTGGTCACCCAGGAGCCCGTGACGGTGATCCTCGGGTGGATGAGCGACGGGCTGGCGTCGACCTCGAGCCGGCCTCCTTCGCCCACCAGCACGCAACGACCTTCCCGCCGGGTGGCAGCCAGGGCACCGGCCCGGCCGGCCGTTGACCCCGAGCAGTCCACGGACACCTCGCAGCCGTGGCCACCGGTGAGCTCGGCCACCGCGGCCAGGGAATCGGCGCCGGCGTCGACGCCCACGTCGACGGCGCCCAGCTCCCGGGCCAGGGCCAAGCGCTCCGGGCTGGCGTCCACGCCCACCACCAGCCTGGACCCGAGGGCGTGGGCCAGCAGACCCACGGCCAGGCCGACCGGACCCACCCCCGTGACCAGCACGGCGTCGCCACCTGAGACGCCGGCCCGGCACAGCGCCTCGTAGGCGGTGCCGAAGCCGCAGGCCACGCACGCCCCGTCGAGGAAGGTCAGCTCGTCGGGGAGGGAGACGCAGGTGTTCTCCTCCACCAACAGGTAGTCGGCGTGGCCACCGTCACGCTGCCAGCCGTAGGCGGCCCGCAAGGGAGAGGTGCACGAGACCATGGATCCGGTGCGACAGTCGACGCACAGGCCACACCCGGCGATGTGGTAGATCACCACCCGGTCGCCCACGGCGAAGCGCCCGCACCCGGACCCGGTCTCGACGATCACGCCGCACGGCTCGTGGCCGGCGATGACGTCCCGGTAGGCCTCGGGTCCCCGACCCAGGTGTTCCCGGTAGATGGCCCGAAGGTCGCTGCCGCAGATCCCCGAGGCCCGCACCTCCACCAGGACCTGTCGGTGGCCCGGTGAGGGCACCGGCACCCGGCGCAGATCCACCCGGCGTCCCCCGGGAAGGAAGGCCCCGCACATGTCGGCGCCGGGACCAGTCACCGGGTGGCCTCGGCAACGTCTCCTTCCCTCCGGGCGATCCACGAGCCGGTCGTGGTCGTCGTGAGGCCAGGCACCGTGGTCACGCCGACCTACTCGTGCCCACTTCGGTCCGGTCGCTGGACGTGGTCGGCCGGGCGACCTGGAGCATCACCGACATCGCGCCGGAGATCGTATCCCAGTGCTGATCGGCCAGGGCCACCTCCACCCGATTGCGCCAGGTCTGGCCCCGTCCTTGCAGGGAGCGACGACAAGCCTGGGCGAAGCCGGGCCCGTTCTGGCGCAGGTCGACCACGTCGGCGTGATCGGCCACGACGTCGGGGACCCTGGTGCTGACCACGGGCAACCCCGCCGCCAGGTACTCGAGGGTCTTGGTGGGGCTGATCGCCTGGGTGGCCTCGTTGAGGGCGAAGGGCATGAGGGCGACGTCGAAGCCGGCCATCACTCCCGGAAGCTGGTCGTAGGCACGGGGCCCCAGGTAGCTCAAGTTGGGGGCCTGGGGGAGAAGGGCGGGATCGACCTTGATGACCGGTCCCACCATGCGGAGGTCCCAGTCGGGGAGCTCCTCGGCCAGGCTGGCGAGGAGGTCGAGGTCGAGACGCTCGTCGATCACTCCCACGTACCCGGCGACGGGTCGGGCGGACGGACTGCGGGCAACCCGGGCGCTGATGGCCGGGGCGTAGTGATCGGGGGCCACGCCGCTCGGGAAGCAGTGGGTGGCCTCGGGCCGGCGCTCCACCACCTTGCGGTGCAGGGACCGCCCGCCGGTGAAGACCAGGTCGGCCTCCCGCAGCGTCTGGCGCTGGCGCAGGACGAGGGCCGGGTCGGCGAAGCGGAAGGCGGCCAGGTCGTCCATCACGTCGTACACCATCAGGGCCGGCCGCAGGGCCTGGGCCAACCCCAGAGCCAGGGGCGTGTAGAGCCAGACGGTGCGCTCGGCCGCCGGCCCGAGGAGCCCAGCCAGCGCACCCGCGTAGTGGGCGCAGACGTCGTCGTCGAACCCCTCGGCCCGGCCCGGCACCTCGAGCCACACCCGGGTGACGTGCTCCTGATCCTCGAAGCGAACCACCGGCTCGGTCGCGTCGGCCACGGCCACGGGTTCCTCGACGAACCAGGTGCGGTCGTAGCCGGCGGTCAAGCGGGACACCAGCTGCTGGGGTCGTTGCCAGACGAAGGTCCAGCGGAGATGGGACAGCACCACGAGCTCAGATGACATCGGAATTCCTCAGTTCTATTCGGCTATCGGGTTGATCCTGGCTGGAGCAGCGTTCGGCGGGAGGCGGCGGCCGCCACTCCCAGTGAGCCATGTGGGGTAGCCACCCCTGGAGCCAGTCCGAGACGGGTCGGCGCAGGTGGTAGGCCGGCAGGTCGCACGCCGGGGTTCCCGCCGCCGCCGCCGCGTAGGCCGCCGACATCGACGACGGGCGCCGGTCGAGGTGCTCGTCGAGCCAGAACACGCCGACCGGGTCGATGGCCCCGACGCACTCGCACAGCAGCGACGCCCAGTCGGCCGAGTCGATGAAGGGGAACCAGCAGTACCCCTCCAGGGCCACCCCGGCCCGGCGGGCGACTTCGCACTGCTCGAGGGTGTACTTGAGCCAGGTGGCCCGATCGGCGGCGAAGCCCCGGATGTTGGTCTCACCGAGGATGCAGGGGAGGCGGTAGCGCTCCCAGTACTCACCGATGAGCTCGGCCAGGGGAACCGGCACGGGCGAGGAGTTGGTGCCCACCCCCGGGCCGTCCCAGTGCCACTGGTTGTGGGCGTAGTAGTCGATCCCGAGGACGTCGACGTGGCCCGGCTCGACGGTCAGCAGGTCCTCGGCCCCGCCCACCCGCAGGAGCTCCTGGACGAAAGGGCGGCCGGGGTCGACCGGGCGACCCACCAGCAGGTCGGTGAGGAGGAACCTGCGGTCGTTGGTCATGGCCGCGAACTCCTCGCCGGCGGGGCTCGACCAGGTGTGGCGCTCCCCCGCCTCGACGTGGACGTGGTCGGCGTCGGGCAGCAGGTCGCTGAGGGCCCGAGAGGCCGCCGTCAAGGCCGGGAAGACGTTGGTGGCCAAGCGCACGAAGCCCGACAGGCCCCGCAGGTGCGGCGGCCACACGCCCTCTTGACCGCAGAGCAGGAAGGTCGTGAAAGGCTCGTTGCAGACGGTGTAGCCGGGCAGCCAGGGGTAGCGGCGGGCCACCGCCTCGACGAAGCGAAGGAAGGCGGAGCCGAACCCCGGGGAGGCCAGATCTCCCACCCAGAGGGGGTAACTGGTGTGGTGCAGCAGGTCGACGATGGGGGCCAGGCCCTGTTCCGCCATGGTGCCCAGCACTTCGTCGCTGTAGCGCCAGTCGAAGTGGCCGGGCTCGGGTTCGATGCGGTGCCATCGCAGGGGGTAGCGCAGCGTCTCCACGTGAGATGCGGCGAGCAGAGCCAGGTCCTCCCGCCAGCGGGTCACATGCTCGGTGGTCTCGAGGACGTCGCGGTCGTGAGGCGGCTGGTAGGTCGACTCGAAGGCCCCGATGAAGGGGATGGGACCCGGTCTCGGGGCCGGGGCGGCGCCTTCGGCGATCAATGCACCGGCCGGGCGGGATGGACCGGTCCCTCGCCGGCTCCGGTCTCGGTGACGGCCCGGGCGATCTCGTCGAGCGTGGGGTCGTCGAGGACGACCTCGCCGGCCCCGGCCCAGCCGTCGACCTGGTCGGGTCGGCGGGCGCCCACGATGGCGCCGGTCACCCCCGGCCAGGCCAGCGTCCAGGCGATGCTGAGCTCGGGCAGCGTGAGCCCCAGGCGCTCGGCGATGGGGGCCAGTCGGCCCACCAGGGCCAGGTTGGCCGACAGCTTCGGTTCTCGGAAGTCGTCGTCACCCGCTCGCCAGTCGTCGTCGGGCAGGCTGGCCACCCGCTCGGCCGAGAACCGGCCGGTCAGCAGTCCCGAGCGCATGGGGCTGTAGACGATCACGGCCGTGTCGTGGTCTGCGCACCAGGGAATGGCCTCGGCCGCGGCGCCTCGCACCACCAGGTTGAGCTGGGGCTGATAGGTGTCCACGTGGCGGATGGCCTCGCAGCTACGCAGTTGGTCGACGTCGAAGTTGCTGAGGCCGATGTGGCGGACCTTCCCCTCTTCGACCAGGTCGGCCATGGCCCGCCAAGACTCCTCGAGCGGGGTGCCGTCGTCGGTGGGCCAATGGGCCTGGAGGAGATCGAGCGCCTCGACCCCGAGCCGGCGCAGGGAGTCCTCGCACTCCCGCCTGATCGACGCCGGGGCCAACGTGTTGCTGACCGTTCGTTCCCCCGGTGCCCACACCAGGCCGCACTTGGTGAAGACGAGAGGGCGTTCGGCGGCCGGGAGCCGACCGAGCGCCTGGCCCACCACCTCCTCGGCTCGGCCCAGGCCGTAGGCGGGGGCGGTGTCGATCCAGTTGACCCCCAGTTCCACCGCCCGGTGGATGGCCGCGATGGACTCGTCGTCGTCCTGGGATCCCCATCCTCCCTGCCAGTCCCCGCCCCCGATGGCCCAAGCCCCGAAGCCGAGGCGCGACACCTGCACGCCCGTGATCCCGAGGGCCACCGGGCCGGAGTTCGTATTCACGTCTGATCGCATGGTCACCTGACGCCGAAGGGGGGAGGGGGCCTGCGACCGTCGTGGAGGAGTACCAGGCTGATTCACCCCCTACCCGATGAGCAGTCGGGCGAACCGAGGGCTCTTTCCGGCACCAGTCGAGAGATGCCGCCCGAGCACTCCGGGACGGCCTATTTGATCTGGTCGATGCTGGGCGTCGGCAGGGGAGACGCTCGACCAACGCAGCGGGCCGGCCCGAACAACCCGGCCACGGCGTCCACCACGATGACGGGGGTGGGCTCAGGCGGCGCGGCGGTAGCGGCGCACGGCCAGAGGGGCGAACACCACCAGGATGCCGACGGTCCAGGCCAGCGACTGGAGCACGGCCGAGGTGGTGGGCCCGCCGAGCATGAGGGCGCGGGTGGCGTCGACGGTGACCGAGACGGGTTGGTTGGCGGCGAAGGCCTGGAGCCACCCGGGCATGGTGTCGACGGGCACGAACGCTGAAGAGGCGAACACCAGCGGGAACAACGTGGGGAAGGCCATGGCCTGGGCCGTCTCGGCGTTCGAGGCACCCAGCCCGACCAGGGCGAAGATCCAGGACAGGGCATAGCCGAACGCCAGGATCAAGAGGACCCCGGCCAGGAAGGCCAGCGCGTTGGTGCCCACCCGGAAGCCGACCAGGAACCCCACCACGACCATGAGGAACACCACGAAGACGTTGCGCACCAGATCGGCGAGGGTGCGGCCGGCCAGCACCGACGAACGGGCCATGGGCAGCGAGCGGAAGCGTTCGATGATCCCCTTGCCCATGTCCTCGGCCAGCCCGACACCCGTGCCCACCGCGCCAAAGGCGACGGACTGCACGAAGATGCCCGGCATGAGGTAGTCGACGAAGGACCCGTTGGGCACCTGGATGGCGCCCCCGAACACGTAGCGGAAGATGAGCACGAACATGATGGGCTGGATGGTCGAGAAGATCACCAGCTGGGGCAGGCGGACGTAGGCCAACAGGTTGCGCCCGGTCAGGGCGGCGGCGTCGGAGACGGCCCAGCGCAGTCGGGTGAGCGGGGTCTGCCGCCCGGCCAGGGGGGTGGGGGGAACCGGCGTGGTGGCCGTGGTCATCGGGACTTCCTTCCAGCGAGGGCGGGTTCGGAGCGATGGTGGTCGGAGGACGGCGAGTCGGGCCCCGGGGTGGCGGTGGCCGCCCGGTGGCCGGTGAGGGTCAGGAACACGTCGTCGAGGCTGGGCTCGCGCAGGGCTACCGAGGCCACCACCAGACCGGCCCGGTCGAGGGTGCGCAGCGCCTCGACCAAGGTCTGGGGCCCGTCGTCGACCGCCACCTCCACGTCGGTCCCCTCCACCAGCGCCGGCGCCGTGGCCAGCGGCGAGACCAGCTCGGCGGCCTTGCCGGCCGAACCGGGGTCGTGGAAGGCCAGGGCCAGCACGGTGGTTGCCATCCGCGACTTGAGCTCCGCCGAAGTGCCCTCGGCGATGACCCGCCCATCGTCGATGACTGCCACCCGACCGGCCAGACGGTCGGCCTCCTCGAGGTACTGCGTGGTCAGCAACAGCGTCGTTCCCTCGGCCACCAGCTCCTCGATGATGGCCCACAGCTCACGGCGGCTGTGCGGGTCGAGCCCGGTGGTGGGCTCGTCGAGGAACAGCACCGGTGGGCGGTGGACCAGGGCGGCGGCCAGGTCGAGCCGGCGGCGCATGCCGCCCGAGTACGTCCGTGAGGGACGGTCGGCGGCGTCGGTCAGCTCGAAACGCTCGAGCAGCTCGCCGGCCCGGGCGGCAATGGCGCGACGGGGAAGATGGGCCAGGCGGCCCATCAACCGCAGGTTCTCCCGTCCGGTGAGATTGGCGTCGACGGCGGCGTACTGGCCGGCCAGGCCGATGAGGGAGCGAACGTCGGCGGCGTGGCTGACCACGTCGAGGCCGAGCACCCGGGCCTGGCCGGCGTCGGGGCGAATGAGGGTGGTGAGGACCCGCACGGCGGTGGTCTTGCCCGCCCCGTTGGGCCCGAGCAAGCCGTAGACGGTGCCGGCGGTCACGGTCAGATCGAGCCCGTCGAGGGCCTGAACCGGGCCGAAGCGCTTGGACACGTGGTCGAGGACGATGGCGGCATCCTTCATGACGTCACCCTACGGCAGTCGTTGAGCTTTGGAAATGGTTTATTCACCTGAACGGTTGGGCGCTCCCTACCATGGGTGAGGTGGCGCAAGACCCGGGTTCCGAAGCGTGGGTGTGCATCACCCAGCTGTTCAAGAGCACCGACAACGACCGTCGGTTCGTCCACATCGCCGAGACCCTGGGCCTCACCCCCAAGATGCTCGGCAGCCTGCTCAGTTTGGTCCCGGGCTCGTCCAAGCCCATGCGTACCATCGTCGAGGAGTGGCACTGCGATCCCTCCTGGGTCACCGCCATCGTCGACGAGTTGGTGCAGCGGGGCCTGGTCGACCGGCGGGTGGACGTGGTCGACCGGCGGGCCAAGTCGGTGAGCCTCACCGA
The DNA here is from genome assembly GCA_030446545.1 of Acidimicrobiales bacterium. Classification (GTDB taxonomy): domain Bacteria; phylum Actinomycetota; class Acidimicrobiia; order Acidimicrobiales; family CADCSY01; genus JADDRA01. Next base: position 8,147 of record JAUJNB010000016.1, read on the forward strand.
ACTGGGAGAGAAGTCGCGCCGAGAGGCGTCGGAGCTCCTCTCGGTGCCCCCGCCGGGGATCGCCAACCTCTCCCGGACCGAGCAGCGCCAGCTGCGCGACTTGTTGCGAAAGGCCACGGCCGACCTGCCTCCGCCGGCCTGAGCGCAGCGACGTAGGCTTGACGCCATGCGCTGTCCCGTCGACGAAGAGGTCCTGCAGATCTCCGAGCGCCAAGGCGTGGAGATCGACTACTGCCCGCGTTGTCGGGGGGTGTGGCTCGACCGCGGCGAGCTCGACAAGATCATCGACCGGGTCGACGGCGACGGCGACGACGATCGCCGTCGTGGAGGCGATCGTGATCGCGACGACCGGGACGATCGCTTCGAACGGAGCCGGGACTGGGAGCGGGACCGGGACCGGGACGAGCATCGGCCTTCCCGCAAGAAGAAGTCGTCGTTCCTGAGCGAGATCTTCGAGATGGGCGGCTGACAGGTCGACGCTCGCCCTCGCTACCCCGTCGCCCAGAACAGCTCGGGCGGAGGCCGGGGACGGTTGCCCGGTGGATGGCTGGTGAAGACCCGCCCGTCGGGGTTGGTGACCACAAAGGCCCCGTCGTCCGTCAGCTCCGCCGACCAGCCCTTGCGGTGCAACCGGGTGTGGTGGCGTCGGCACAACAACACACAGTTGGAGGGGCAGGTGGGCCCCCCGTCCTCGGCGTGGACCACGTGGTGCACGTCGGACCAGCTGGCCGGGCGGTCACACCCCGAGAAACGGCAGTGGCGATCGCGCGCCACCACGGCGTGGAAAAGGTTGGCCGAGATGGTCTTGGTGGCCGTGCCGTAGTCGAGGATGACCGAGCCGGCCATGAGCACCCGGTGCATGGTGGAGTGACAGACCAGGCTGGCGAGGGCAGGACCGTCGATGGGGGTGCCGTCGGGGCACTCCCCGCCCCGACCGGCCCGGAGGTCCTCCAGGGTGACGATGACGTCGACGTGGGGGCGGTGGCGGCTCGAGGAGGGGTGCTCCCGGTGAGCCAAGAAGAAGCTGCAGATGTCGACCAGGGCGTCGGCCCGCCGCTCGCCCGGGCTTCTCGAGGGTTCACCCTCCACGTCGGGTCTCTGGGCCAGGCCCAGGGCGGTGTCGAGGACCTTCCCCGACAGCGCATCCAGGCCCCCGTCGAGGCGCCAGCGCCCTCCAGGGACTTGGACAGATGCAGGCGGGACGACGGCTCGGCTGGTTCTCCCTCGTCCAGGGCGTCTTCGGCGAGGGCGGCCCAGGTGCGCATCGCCGAAGCCACGTCGGCCGCCGGCATGGGCGCCAGTAGCGGCACCATGTCGGCCTCGTGCTCGGCGAAGAGCCCCATGGTGTGGGCGGTCACGTTGGCCACGATGGCCCGCACCTGGCCGGCCGACAGGGTGCCGTTGGCCGCAGCGGCGGCGGTCACCGGCAGCACTCGAAGCCGCTTGGCCGGCCGGGCCGTCCGCGCTGCATCGGCGGAGATCGTGCCGGTGCGGTCCCGCAGCCAGGCGGTCATGGAGGTGGCGGCGTCCAGGTCCCACAACTCGGCGTGATCGAAGGCGCCGTAGGCCAGGCTCAGCTTGGCCAGGAGGCGATCGGCGGCGGCCTGCACCTGCACCAGCGAAGGACCGTGAACACCCAGCTCCAAGCCGTCCACCAACTCGTCGAGCGCATCCGGTGTCGCTACCGCCACCTCGGTGGCATACATGTGTCGTACATGATTTCAAGTTGTTCCCGTGAAGGTGTTGGGGATCTCCTGACCCCCTTCGGTGGGCCTTCACGATCGAGCGAGGTCTCACCGCCTGAGGGGTCGGTCAGGCACAACAGGAGGTGGGGAGGTCGTTGCCGAACAGCCGGGCAACGAGGCGCAGGCTTTCGGCCATCGTCAGGTACGGAGCCCAGGTCTCGGCCATGTCGTCGACGGTCATCCCCGCCTTGATGGCGTAGGTGGCGGCGAGCATGACGTCACCCGCCCCCTCAGCGGCGGCGTGGACGCCGAGGACCTTGCCGCTGGACGCGTCCGCGACCAACTTCACCGCGCCTCGGGTGTCCCTGTTGGCCAACGCCCGGGGCACGTCAGCCAGCTCCAAGACCCGGCAATCGCAGTCGTATCCGCTGGCCAGCGCCTCCGCCTCGGTGAGCCCGGCGGAGGCCAGCTGGGGCCGGGTGAACACCACCGCCGGCATCCCCGCGTAGTCGACTTCGGCCAGGCTGGTGTCATCGTCGGCCAAGGCGTTGATGGCGGCTACCCGGCCGGTGGCGGCAGCGACGTAGACGTACTGGGGGACGCCGGCGACGTCGCCGGCGGCATACACCCGCCGGTTCGACGTGCGCTGGTGCTCGTCGACGACGACGAAGCCGGCTCCGTCGGTCTTGACCCCCGCTGCATCGAGATCGAGGTGGTCGGTGCGGGCTCGCCGGCCGGTGGCCACCAGCAGCTGCTGTGCGGTGACGCTCTGCCGGGAGGTGGTGGCAACGGCCACGCCGACGGAGGTCGAGTCGACGGCCGTGGCCCGCTCCTCGATCACCGTGATGCCATCGTCGGCGAACACCCGGCGCAGCACCGCTGCCATCTCCGGCTCGGCGTGGGGCGCCAGCCGGCCCACCAGCGTCACCCGGGTACCGAGGTGAGCGAACAGCTGCGCCTGCTCCAAGCCCACGTACCCGGCCCCGATCACGAGCAACGACTCGGGAAGCACCTCGAGCTCCATCGCCGTGGTCGACGTCAGGTACTCCACCTGGTCCAGGCCCGCAAGGTCAGGTCGATGAGGTTCGGCGCCGGTGGCCACGACGTAGGCGCGAGCTCGCAGCGGCGTCCCGTCGACCTCCAAGGTGGCATGGTCGCGGAACCGCGCCTGACCGGGCCGGATCTGGAACCCGTAGGCGGCCGCTACCTCCTCGTACTTCACGTGGCGCAACCGGCTAACCAGCTCGTTTTTCTGGCCGACCAGCGAAGCCAGGTCGACAGCGCCGGCGCTGGTGGGCGCCCCGGGGAAAGGATTGTGCAACGCTGCGCGGCGGGCGCCGACCGCGGCGAGGAGGGTCTTGGAGGGTACGCAGCCCACGTTCACGCAAGTGCCGCCCACGGCAGCTCGCTCGATGAGCACCACGGTCGCACCTGACTTCCGCGCCGCGATGCCTGCCGCCATCGCCGCCCCGCCCGAGCCGACCACCGCCAAGTCGACGTCGTATGCCTCGTCCACCACCACCTCCGTGTGTTCGACGTCAGCCAGCATGGACCTTCCCCTGCAGGGGAAGGTCAAGCACAGGGTCAGGAGGCGACGTGAAGATCGGTGAGATGGCAGCCATGGCGGGGATGACGACCAAGACGCTGCGGTTCTACGAGGAGCGCGGCCTGCTCCCGGCACCGGTGCGCACCCCGAGTGGCTACCGCGACTGACTCGACTTCATACGACGCGGCCGCAACGCCGGGCTCACCCTCGCCCAGATCAGCGAGATCCTCGACCTCCGCGACGCCGGCCAGGCTCCTTGCCACCACGTCGAAGAGCTCCTCTCCTGCCAAATCGCCGAGCTCGACCGACAGATCGCCGACCTCCAGGAGCTGCGCGCCAGCGTCGCCGTCCTGCACGAAGGTGCCGCAGCCGCGGACCCCAACGCTTGCGACGCCGACAACATCTGTCGCTACCTGTAGGAGAAGGACGCACATGGGCGCGCTCCCGCCGGCACGGACAGGAGACCGTTGGGCTGCTCAGGAAGTGGTGATGAACTCCTCGACCATGCGCTGCGCCTGGTCGTCGTGGTACTGCACCGGGGGCGACTTCATGAAGTAGGCCGAGGGGCCGAGCAGGGGGCCACCGATGCCCCGATCGAGGGCGACCTTGGCGCAGCGCACGGCGTCGATGATGACGCCGGCCGAGTTGGGGGAGTCCCAGACCTCGAGCTTGAGCTCGACGTTGAGGGGGGCGTCACCGAAGTTGCGGCCCTCCATGCGGATGTAGGCCCACTTGCGGTCGTCGAGCCACGGGACGTGATCGGAGGGGCCGATGTGGACATCGTCGGCGGCGATGCCGTGCTCGACCTGGCTCGTCACCGACTGGGTCTTGGACACCTTCTTGGACTCGAGCCGGTCGCGCTCCAGCATGTTCTTGAAGTCCATGTTGCCGCCCACGTTGAGCTGGTAGGTGCGGTCGAGCACCATGCCCCGGTCCTCGAAGAGGCGGGCCAGGATGCGGTGGACGATCGTGGCCCCGACCTGGCTCTTGATGTCGTCGCCGATGATGGGCACGCCGGCCTCGGTGAAGCGGGCCGCCCACTCCGGGTCGCTGGCGATGAACACGGGGATGGCGTTGACGAAGGCCACGCCGGTCTCCAGGCACGCCTGGGCGTAGTGCTTCTGGCCGCCTCGGAGCCGACCGGCAGGTAGGAGACCAGCACGTCGGCCCCGCTCTGGCGCAGGGCGGTGGCCACGTCGATGGGTTCGGCCGGGCTCTCCTCGCAGGTCTCGCGGTAGTAGCGGCCGAAGCCGTCGAGGGTCGGCCCCCGCTGCACGGTCACGCCCAGCTCGCCCACGGCGGCGAAGCGCAGCGTGTTGTTCTGGCTGGCGAAGATGGCCTTGCCGGCATCGAGGCCGACCTTGGCTGCGTCGACGTCGAAGGCGGCCACCAGCGAGATGTCCCGGATGTGGTAGCCGCCCAGCTCGACGTGCATGAGACCGGGCACCTCCTCGGTGGGGTCGGCGTCGCGGTAGTAGGCCAGGCCCTGGAGCAGGGCGCTGGCGCAGTTGCCGACGCCGGCGATGGCGAGGCGGATGGCGGGTGACTGGTCGGGATTCATGGATGACCTCCGGTGGGTTCCTTGTCTCGGTCGTCGAGCGTGTCGTCGCCGCCGGCTTCCTCGCTGGCGATCAAGCGGCTGATCCAGGCGATGTCGTTCATGGTCGACTCGCTGTCGTGTTCCATCAGGGCCCGGACGTAAGGGTCGTCGCTCCCGCGTGCGGCCACCACACCGCGGGTCTCGTCGAGACGCTGGTGCAGGGTGGCGCACCGGCGCTCGAGCAGGTGCAGGCGGGTGGGTCGGTCACACCAGCGGAAGAAGGCCAGTTTCATGCCGAAGGTCCGCTCGTCGTCGGCCGGGTCGGCCATGAGCTCGGTCAGGCGTGCCTCACCCACCTCGGTGATGCCGTACACCTTCTTGTTGCGCGGCCCCCTGGTGACCCGGCGCCGGGCTCGGAAGGCGGCCGCCTCCCCGGCGAAGGACCCGGTCATGGGCGTGGCCACGGCGTTGGCCTCGTCGACGGCGACCACCGCCACGGCGCCATCTCGCTCGAGGCGGTTCAAGGCCGGGTAGAGCGAGCCGAACGAGACGCTGCAGAGAGGACCGAGCGCCGTACGCAGGTGTTTCTTCAGCTCGTAGCCGTGCAGGTTGGCCTCTTTGAGAATCCCTAGTATGGCCAGCTCGATCACGCGGCTCAATCTATCGGGTCGATATATCGACCACAACACACTTCGGTCGGCTGCGGACGGCGGCCGGGCTCGGTACTCTCGGGCGGTGCCGTTTGGCCTGGAGAAGCCGGGAGGCGACGGGGACCGAGCCCCGGGTGAGGTCGACTACCGTCTCGCTCGCCAGGCGAGCATCGCCGAGTTCCGCAAGGGTCGCCTCGCCCGCCACGAGGTTTGCGACGCCCATCCCGAACTTCTGAGGGCCGCTCGCAACGTCGGAGAGGAGTCGAGTCAGTCGTGCCCCATCTGCGAGGACGAAAAGCTCGCGCTCGTGACGTACGTGTTCGGGACGAGGATGCCGGCCCACGGCCGGTGCGTGACGACGCCGAAGGAGCTGCAGCGCCTGGCCCGAAGCAGCGGCGAGCGGGTCGCCTACGTGGTCGAGGTCTGCACCAGCTGCTGCTGGCACCACCTGACCCGGACGTTCCCCCTCACCGCCGGTCGCTCGCCGCGCTCGGCCCCCTCCGGCTGAGCGCCGCCGGAGCCGCCACTGTCCTGGCCCTCTCCTCGACCGGCCACGTCGGCGTCCTGGTGGTGGTGCTGGCGGTGCTGGTGGCCCAGCCCTTCGCCGTGGGGGCCGTGGTCCTCGCCGGCCTGACCGTCCTCGAGCGCTGGGGGAGCCCGTCGCTCGAAGCCGTGGCCGGGGCCCAGTCGGTGCTCGGGCCGGGAGGGCTGGTCGGCCCCGCCTCGGCCGCTGCATCGGCCTGGCTGGCGGCGGTGGCGCTGGTGCTGGCGTCGCCTCACGTGGGGGACCGCAACGCCGGCGACGGCGGTACGGCCAGGTCGCGCCGCCGCCCGAGTGCCGCCGCCGTCCTGGTGGCGCTGGCCATGGGCTCGGCCGCCGCCCTGGTGGTCGCCGGCCCCTCGTTCTCCGACGACCTGCCGATCCGCCTAGGGGCCACCGCAGTGGCGGTGGCCGTCTCCGCGGTCGTCTCCTCCCAGCGGGCCCAGCTGGTGACGGCCGGTGCGGCACTGGCCGCGGCGGTGGTGGCCGCCGGGCTCGGCGCGGCCGTCATCAGCAGCCGGATCGGGTTCTAGGACGTGCTCAGCGCCCTGCTCCTGGCCGCCCTCGTCTTCCCCGTCGCGGCCGGGGTCGTCGTTCTCCTCGTCCCCTCGGGCGACGCCGGGCGAAAGGGGCGGGGCCGCCGAGGCGGCCTGGGCGACGCCGGCCGGAAGGGGCGGGGCCGCCGAGGCGGCGCCCGGATCGGAACGCGCCGGTCCAAATCGTCGCCCGGCTCCGACGCGGGCGGCGGGGGGGCCGATGACACCGGCTCCGGCCACCTGGGCTCCGGGCAGCTGGGCTCCGGGGAGTCGGTCGGGCCCGAGACCTCGGGAGCGCCGCCCCCCCCCACCGAGCCGTCGCCGGTGGGCGACCCGCTGGCCGCTGAGCGCTCGGACAACGTCAGGCGGGCCGTGGTGCGAGTGGCCGCACTGTCCGCCGCCGCCTCGTGGTTGGCCCTGGCCCTCCTCGGCCCGGCCGCCGCCGGGCCCGCCCAGGCCGTGGGCGCCGTCGCCCCCGCCGGCGTCGGTGGAGCCCTCCTCCTGGCGGCCGCCGGTGGGCCCGCTCGCCGCCTCCCGGCGGCGGCCGCCGCCCTGGCCCTGGCCCTGGTCAGCGGGGGCCTGGCCCTCGGCGTGGGCGATGACCGAGCCGGGTGGATCGTGGCCGGTCTGGCCGGAGCGTGTGTCCTCGTCACCCTGGCCGGGCGCAGCAGCGGGGAGCCTCTCGGCCCGGTGGCCCTGGCCCTGGTGGGGGTGGCCGTCATCACCGGCGGGCTGGCCCGGGTGGCGGCGACGACCGGCGACCTGGGCCTACCCCAGCCCAGCGGTGGGCCACTGGCGCTCGACGCCGGCCTTCTCCTGGTGGGAGGCAGCGCCGCCGTGGCCGTGGCCGCCGCCCTGCGCCCTCGCCGGCCGGCGGCTGTGCTCCTGCCTGTCGCCCTGGTCATCGGGGTGCCGGCCGCCGCCTCCCTCGGCGCCGCCGGTGACGCGGTGGCCCTGGCCCTGGTCCTGCTGGCCCTGGCCGGCGCCGTGGGCTGGATGGCGCTCAGCGCCCAGTTCCCGGATGCCCGCCCGCTCTGTGCCGGCCTGGCCCTGACGGCCCTGGCGGCAGCTGCGGTTCCCACCCCCGGCATTCCGGGAACCGCAGCAGCGGTCGAGGGCGCCGGTGCCGCCGGCGTTTCCGCCGCCTGGCTCCTGGCCAGCGCCGCCGTGGTCACCGCCGTGTCGCTCGTCCCCCTGGCTGCGCTGTGCGCCGTCCCCGGCTTGGCCGCCCTCACCGTGGTCCTCGTCGCCGACCCCGAGCCGGCCCGGTTGGCTCTGGTGGCCCTGATCGCCGCCTCGGTCGTGGCCGCCGGGGCTGCCCTTCGTCGACACCCGGAGACCGGCGCCGAAAGGCAGCCCCGGGCCGTAGCCGACCGCACCCCGGTGCTCCTCGGTCCCTTGCCGGCTGCGGTCCCGGCCCTGGCTCTGGGGGCCTGGCTCCTCGTCGCCCCCGGCAGTTGGGACTGGGGGGTCGGTGCCGTCGCCCTGGAGGGTTGGTCCGACAGCGTGGCCGTGGCCGCCGCCGGCGGGCTGATCACCCTGGTGGGCGTGGGCGCCGCCGGGCGGGTCGCCGTTCCCCGACCTCCCCTCCTCGCCGCCCCTGACCCGGTCACGGGTGTCGACCGCGCCGGCGGACCTCTGGTCCTGGTCTCCGGTGTCGCCCTCGGTCTGGCCCTGCTGGCGTTGGTACTGTCTCTTTGAGCCCGCTCGCGCGCGCCCTCACCACCATGGCCACCACCCGACCCGCCCGCCGTTCCCCACCGTCTCCGGGCCCCCGTCACCGGGCCGACGGTCCCCCCTCCCGCGCTCGCCGTCAGGCCCGGTCCCGGCCGAGGCCGACGCCCGACCGCCGCCGGCCACCCGGGTCGGCGGGGCGCCAACCGGCCCCACCGGTCGCGCCGGGCCCGAGCCCGACGCGGGCCCGGCGGCCTCGCGGGGAGCCGCGTCAGCCCCGTCGTTGTCTGCTGTGGCGATTCCGGCGCCTGTTCTTCCTGCTCGGACTGCTGTTCGTGTTCGGCTTGGCCGGGGTGGGCTTCGTGTTGGCCAAGGTGCCGCTGCCCGACGTGGAGATCCCGGTGGAGACGACCTTCCTCCTCGACGCCAACGGCAACAAGCTGGCCGAGTTGTCGGCGGGGGAGGACCGGGTGTCGGTTCCCCTCGACCGGGTTTCACCGAGCATGGTCGACGCCGTCCTCGCCACCGAGGACCGTGACTTCTTCGAGCACCCGGGCCTCGACCTGCGCGCCATCGTCCGGGCCACCGTGGCCGACCTGCGGGGGCGGCCCCTGCAAGGCGGGTCGACGATCACCCAGCAGTACGTGAAGAACACCTACGTCGGTGACGAGCGGACCCTCGCCCGCAAGCTGAAGGAAGCGACGCTGGCGGTCAAGATCGAACAGCGCCTCGACAAGAAGGAGATCCTCGAGCGCTATCTCAACGCCGTCTACTTCGGTCGGGGGGCCTACGGCGTGCAAGCCGCGGCCAACTCCTACTTCGGCAAGGACGTGCGTGACCTCGAGGTCCACGAGTCTGCCTATCTGGCCGGGCTCATCCGGGCTCCCGAGGGCGCCGACGCCTCCCGCGATCCGGCCAACGCCGACCGGCGCCGCAACCTGGTGCTGGTGGCCATGGAGACGGAGGGCCACATCACCGCCGGGCAACGGTCGGAGATGGAGTCCGTCCGGGTGGTCGACACCGAGGGTTTCCGTCCCCGCGACGACGTGGTGATGGACCGCATCGTCGGGGGCGACGTCGGGACCCAGCACTTCGTGGAGTACGTGCGGGCCCAGCTCCTCGAGCGCTACGGCGACGCCCGTCTCTACGGGGGTGGGCTGCGGGTCAAGACCACACTCGACCCCGAGCTCCAACGGCTGGCCTACGACGCCGTCTACGGCACCCTCGATCGCGAGGGTGATCCCGCCGGCGCTCTCGTGTCCCTGGACTCGTCGGGCCACGTCAAGGCCATGGTCGGGGGCAAGGAGCTTCGGCCTGAGGACGAGTCCTCCCCGTTCGCCAAGGTGAACTTCGCGGTCGGCAGCGAAGGCGGGGGTGGCGGCCGCCAGCCCGGCTCGGCCTTCAAGCCGTTCGTGCTGGCCGAAGCCGTCCGCTCCGGCTACAGCGTGGAATCGGCCTTCGAATCACCGGCCGAGCTGGTCTTCCCCGGCGCCGACGCAGGGGACGACTACACCGTGCGCAACTACGACGACGCCAGCTACGGCCGCCAGAACCTGATCGAGGCCACGAGGGTCTCCTCCAACACGGTGTACGCGCAGCTGGCCCAGTCGCTGGGGACGGCCGAGGTGGCCGACTTGGCCGAGCGACTCGGCATCGGCACCGAGATCCCCGACGATCAGCTCTCGGTCGCCCTCGGGACCGCCGAGGTCTCGGTGCTCGGTATGGCTGACGCCTACCTCACCTTTGCCAACCGGGGCCTCCAGGTCGACCCCCAGGTCATCACCGAGGTCACCGACGCCGACGGCAACGTGATCGACACCTTCTCCGGGGAGCCGGAGCGGGTCCTCGAACCCGAGCAGGCCGACGTGGTGAACTTCGTCCTCGAGGGCGTGGTCGACGGGGGCACGGGCACCAAGGCCGGCTTCGGCTCGCCCGTCGCCGGCAAGACCGGGACCACCCAGGGCAACGGCGACGCCTGGTTCGCCGGCTACACCCCGGGACTGGCCACGGCGGTGTGGATGGGCTACCCCGAGGGTCAGGCCCGGCAGATGAACAACGTGCACGGGGTCGAGGTCACCGGGGGCAGCTTCCCCGCCGACATCTTCCGCCGGTTCATGAGCGAGGCGGTCTCCGGCAACGAGGAGGCCTACGGCGGTGACTTCGTCGCCCCGGCCCGCCTCGGCGGGAGGCTGTTGTCGGGGAAGCGCCAGGTCTACGTCGATCCCGACGCCGCTCCCCCCACCACCGAGGTGGCTCCGCAGGTGACCACCACCGAGCCGCCGCCGGTGACCACGACCGACACCACCGATCCGGTGGTCACCACCACCACGCCGTCGCCCGGCGCCACCACCCCGGAACCCGGCGATTCCGGTGAGGCCGGGAGCGGCCAACCCTCCGGCGCGGCATCCGGCGAGGACGAGGGTCAGAATCAACGCCAAGGAGACGCCAGGCAAGAGAGCAAGCCGGGCGACTAGCGCCGTCGGCCGATGGCCGGCGGTCTGGCCTGCCACCGGGGCCGGCGGCGGTGCGGGCGGTATCGTGGCCGGTGCCGACCAGTAGTTCCCCGACCCGGCGAGGAGGATCCGTGGTGGCAGGTGGCGTCACCGTGCCCGCCGTGCGAGCCCGCAAGGTCGCCGCCGGTGCTGACCCCCTGGTGATGGTCACCGCCTACGACGCCCCGGGGGCGAGGATGGTCGACGACGCCGGGATCGACCTGATCCTGGTGGGCGACTCGCTGTCCATGGTCGTGCTCGGCTACGACGACACCCTGCAGGTCACCGTGGCCGACCTGGCCCACCACACGGCGGCGGTGGCCCGCAGCGCTCCCCGGGCCCTGGTGGTGGCCGACATGCCCTGGCTCAGCTACCACACCAGTGCCGCCGACACGGTGGCCAACGCCGGCACGTTGGTGCGGGCGGGGGCGGCGGCGGTGAAAATCGAAGGCGGACGCGTGCGCCTGCCCATGGTGGAGGCCCTGGTGGCGGCCGAGGTCCCGGTGATGGGCCACCTCGGCCTCACCCCTCAGTCATTCCACGTCATGGGAGGCTTCAAGGTGCAGGGGCGCAAGGCCGAGGCCGCCGACAGACTGGTCGACGACGCCCTGGCTCTGGTCGAGTCCGGGGTCTTCGCCATCGTGGTGGAGGGGGTGCCGGCCGAGCTGGGTGCCCGGGTGACCGAGGCCGTGCCCGTCCCCACCATCGGCATCGGAGCCGGACCTCGCTGCGACGGCCAGGTCCTGGTGTTCCACGACCTCCTGGGCCTCGACGACCGACCGGCCCCTCGCTTCGTGCGCCGGTACGCCTCGCTCAAGCAGGAGGGCACCCGCGCCGTGGCAGCCTTCGCCGCCGACGTGCGCTCAGGGGCCTTCCCCTCCCCTGAGGAGAGCTACGGCGGAGGCGCGGAACCGTGAGCCCGATCGACGGCGAAGGAAGCGAGGAGCAGGCCCGGTCACGGCGCCACACGTGGTTGCGCCGTGGTGTGGTGGCGGTGCTGCTGGCCGGGGTCCTGGCCTTCCTCGTCGAGGGGGCCGACCAGCCCGCTGATCCGGTCCTGCTCCCCGCCGGGGGATCGGCGCAGACCCAATCAGGCCGGGTCGCCGCGCCGGTGACCCAGGCCGACCCGGCCCCCTCCGACGACGAGTCGGGATCGACCACCACCATCGGTCCGGCGGCACCCCGGACCGACCCCCCGGCCAGCACCACCGTCCCCGCACCGGCGGGCCGCTCCGGCCCCCCGCCCACCACACCGTCGCCGTCGCCGACAGGCGCGGCCCCGGACACCATCGCTACCGCCCCTCCGGGCCCTCCCGCCCCTGCGCCCCGCCGTCCGTTGGCCGGCTTCGGCGAGGTGGCCTTTCGCATCAGCCGGGCCGACGGAGCCACCTTCGACGGGTTCGCCCTGCTGGCCGCCACTGATCGCAGTCACGCTCAGGGTCTGATGGAACAGGTCGACCTGCGGGGCTACGACGCCATGGTGTTCCGCTTTGACCGTCCCCAAACGGGGGGGTTCTACATGCGCAACACCCGCATCCCCCTGTCGATCGCCTTTTTCGACACCGGCGGCCGGTTCGTGTCATCGGCCGACATGGTGCCTTGTCCCGACGAGGTCCGGACCTGTCCCCGCTACCACCCCGAGGGACCCTATGTGCACGCCATCGAGGTGGCGTCCGGCGACCTGCCCCGCTTGGGCATCGGCCCCGGTTCGGTGCTGTCCTTCCCCCCGTCGTGAGGGAGCGCCGGTGAGTGACGGGGATTGGATCTACGACGACGAGGAGCGGGCCGCCATCGACGGCTGGCGGCCACCGCAAGCCCGCTCGGGCAACGTCGGCGTGGCCGGGTTTCGGCGCTCGACCACGAGTGGGGCCCTGGCTGCGGCCTTGCTGCTCGGCTTGCGGGAGGTGCTGGAGCCGCCGCCCCACGATGAGCAGGCCGTGGTGGTCGATGCGCCGGGGGAGCCTGACGACCCGACGGCTCAGCTCGTGTTGTGCTTCGATCCCGAGTCACCCGCCGCCACCGTCGCCATGGTGAGAGCCGTCCCCACCCAGCCCCGCTGAGTCCCCCGGCAATCGGTAACGTCGGGCGGTGAGCTGGGAGGGAGCGGGCTTCGTCGACCACCACGCCCACGTCCTGGCGGTGTCGGCCGGTGTCCCGCTCGAGTGCGGGAATGCATCGGATCCCGAAGGGGTGCGGACCTACCACCGCCGGGTGAGCGACCGGTGGTCGACCCCGATGGACGAGGCCATGCGCCCGCTGGAGGTCGACGATCAGCTTCGGGGCGATCTCGAGCGGGGGCTGGCCGGGGCCGCCGCCCTCGGCCTGGTGGAGATCACCGAGGCGGGCATGCACGACTGGGCCTACCTGGAGGCCCTGCTGGCCCTGCGGGCCCGGGGCCCGTTGCCGGTGCGGGTTCGCCTGTTGGTGGCCAGTGGGATCGCCGAGGTGGCCCGCATGCAGCGCACCGGCGACCCCTGGTTGGAGCTGGAGGGCGTGAAGTTCTACGCCGACGGATGGCTGGGCTCGCGCACGTGCGCCCTGCGCCGGCCCTTCGCCGACGAGCCCGATGACACCGGCATCCTCTTCCTCGATGCCGACACCTTGGCCCGACGGGCCGACCCCTTCGCCGAGGCCGGCTGGACCATCGCCACCCACGCCATCGGTGACCGGGCCATCGAGGCCGTCCTCGACGGCTACGAGCGTCTCTACGGCAGCGACTGCGCGGGAGCCGCGCCCCGCATCGAGCACGCCCAGGTGCTGGCCCCCGACCTGGTGCGGCGCATGGCCGAGCTGGGCGTGGTGGCCTGCGTGCAGCCGGGCTTCGGGGTGGCCGACGCCGACACCGCCCGTCGGGCGCTGGGGCCCGAGCGATGGGAGGACGCCTATCGCTGGGACAGCCTGCTCGACGCCGGGGTGCGGGTCCTCGCCGGCTCCGACTTCCCCCTCGCGCCGCTGGCGCCCCTCGCCGGGCTCCAGTGCCTGCTCACCGGTGACCACCCCGACGGCCGTCGGGCCGGCGCCCCCACCCTGGCGGTCGAGCCGGCGTTGTCGATCATGTCCGATGCCGCCGCCGGCGCGGTCGTGCTCTCCGCCGACCCCCACCGGGTGCCCGAGGACGAGGTGGCGGCCATCGAGGTGGTCGAGTCCCGCCCCTCGGCCTGACGCCGCCAGATGGGGGCGCCGGGCGTGCCTGATGGCGCTGCAGGGGAGGAGGAGGTATGGATCAACGCACCCTTCGTGACCTGACCGTCTCCGCCCTGGGCCTGGGCTGCATGGGCATGTCGGAGTTCTACGGGGCCGGCGACGACGACGAGTCGGTCGCCGTCATCCACCGGGCCCTCGACCTCGGCTGCACCTTCCTCGACACCGCCGACATGTACGGCCCCTTCACCAACGAGCGCCTGGTGGGCCGGGCCATCGCCGACCGCCGCGACGAGGTGGTGCTGGCCACCAAGTTCGGGAACGAACGCAACCAGGACGGGTCCTGGGTGGGCGTCAACGGACGTCCCGACTACGTGCGCTCGGCCTGCGACGCCTCCCTGCAGCGCCTCGGCGTCGACCACATCGACCTCTACTACCAGCACCGGGTCGACATCGAGGTGCCCATCGAGGACACCGTGGGGGCCATGGCGGCGCTGGTCGAGGCGGGCAAGGTCACCCACCTGGGCCTCTCGGAGGCGGGGGCGGCGACCATCCGCCGGGCCCAGGCCGTCCACCCCATCACCGCCCTGCAGAGCGAGTACAGCCTGTGGACGCGCCAGGTGGAGAGCGAGATCCTCCCCACCGTGCGAGAGCTGGGCATCGGCTTCGTGGCCTACAGCCCGCTCGGTCGGGGCTTGCTCACCGGTGCCTACCGCTCGGCCGCCGACCTGCCCGAGGGGGACACCAGAACCCAGCGCTTCCCCCGCTTCGGGCCCGACCACCTCGGCCGCAACCTGGCCCTGGTCGAGCGAGTGCGCGAGCTGGCCGAGCGCAAGGGGTGTGCTCCCGGGCAGGTGGCCTTGGCCTGGGTCCTGGCCCAGGGCGACGACGTGGTGCCCATCCCCGGGACCAAGCGCCGGCGCTACCTGGAGGAGAACGTGGCGGCGCTCGACGTCACCCTCGACGCCGACGACCTGGCCTGGATCGACGCCAACATCGGCGAGGCCAGTGGCGACCGCTACGCCGACATGGGCACCGTCGACCGCTGACGGCCGGGATCTCGGGGTGGTGACGGCGGCGGTGGGCGACGGGTCGCCTCGACCGGCCTCGCCGTGGGTGCTCCGATGGGCCTGCCTCGTGCCGGTGGGTGGCCGGGTGCTCGACGTCGCCTGCGGAGCGGGTCGCAACACCCGCCTGTTCCTCGGCCTCGGGCACCCGGTCCTGGCCCTGGATCGAGACCTCTCGGGCATCGACGACCTGGGCCCGCACCCCGGCCTGGAGGCGCTGGCGGTCGACCTGGAGGACGGTCAGGCCGACCCCTTCGGGGGGAGACGCTTCGACGGCGTGGTGATCACCAACTACCTGCACCGACCTCTCCTCGGCTCGCTCGTACGGGCCGTGGCCGACGGGGGCGTGCTCGTCTACGAGACGTTCGCCCGGGGCCAGGAGCGCTTCGGACGCCCGACCAATCCGGCGTTCCTCCTCCGACCGGGGGAGCTGCTCGAGGCGTCCAGAGGTGCGCTGCGGGTCGTGGCCTACGAGGACCTCGTGGTGGCCGAGCCGAGGCCGGCGGCGATCCAGCGCATCGTGGCCGTCAGGGAGCACTGACGGCGTCGCCCACCGCCGGCCCCTGCCCGCTCGGTGTGTCAGGGGCGGTGCCCCGGCTCGACGTCCTTCACCGACTGGAATCCCAGCTGTCCGGCCCAGTCCCCGGCTGCTGCGTGGAAGAGCTCGAGCAGGTGGCCGACGTGGTCGCCGGTGTCGACCCGGTCGACGATGTGGCCGGCCACCCATCGGGAACAGTCGCTGAGAAGCGGGAGACCTCCCGGGCCTGGTTCCCAACGGCACCGGGCGAACTTGTCCACCTCATCTCCGGTCTGCGAACCGAAGAGCACGCCCAGGTCGCGCTCGTTCGGGGAGGGGAAGTGCACCAACAGGCTGGAAGCTCCTTGCGCCACCCGGGTGGTCCGGTTGCGCTTGGACAACCAGATCATGATCAGGGGAGGTTCCATGCTGCATTGGGCCATGAACCCGACCAGGCAACCCGCCCGTTCGCCCCCGTTCTTGGTCGTGACGATGACCATGGGGTAGTCGAGGTCGGCGACGATGTCGTGGAAGCCCTCGACGGGCGGACTGCCTGGCATGTCCCGCTAGAGGCCCGCTAGAGGTGTCTAGCCACGCTTCCGCACGACCTGGCTGCCCAAGAGGACGATCCCCGCCAGCACGAGGCCTCCCAAGATGGCAGCGATGATCGGCCAGATGCTCCGCTCGGCGGGCAGCGGCGAGTACTGGGCGATGACGCCGAAGTTGTCCTGGGTCTGGGTCTGCTCGTCGGCGAAGCGTGTGTCGGCCCAGGCGATGGCCGCGTACGAGTCGGTCGACGCCACCCCCGGAGGTTGGCGGACGTCACCGGTCGAGCTGGCGCCGAGGCTGAAGTCGATCGGTTGGTCGGTGACCGCCAGGTTCGGCGCCCAGGTCACACCACCGTCGGTCGAGTACGTGGACCTGACATCGATGAGGAAGTCGCTCAACTGACGGTTGTCCTGCCAGATGACGTCGACCCGCCCGTTGGGCGCGACGTCGAGCTGGGGGTAGAAGCTCGTGTAGCCGTCGCTGGGATCGTCGTCGTTGACGGCCACCGGCTCGGTCCAACTCACGCCACCGTCGGTGGAGCGCCGGACCACGATGTCGGTCCTGCCGGCCTTGGGCGCGTTGCCGGGCGTCGCCGCGTAGGCCAGGACGAACGTGCCGTCAGGGCCGCCTTCGGGGGTCCACCCCATGCCCGTCTGAGAGCCTGCGGCGGTGAAGACCGGTGTGCTCAGCTCGGTGACCGTCCAGGTGCGCCCTTGATCGGTGGAGCGGGCCAACAACAGGGGATCGGATTCGCCGAAGATGCCCTCGTAGACCTCCTCCGGCGGCGGGTCGTCGGACGGCGGACCGCCGTCGCCCACGGCCAGGATCACCCCGTCGTGGGCTGCCACGAACGGGCGAGCGAAGGAGGTCTGGAAGTGCAGCGGGTAAGGCTTTCCGTCGACCGTCATGGTGAGATCCGAGAAGTTGCTGAGGTTGACCGGCTCTCCGAAGGAATCCCCACCATCGGTCGAGGCGGACACGACGACTTCCTCCTTGTCCTCCAGCGGGTGACCATCAGCCGCCGTGGCACTCCAGTCCCGGCTGAAGCCCACGTAGATCGCGTCCCGGTCCCCTGAGGTGTCCACGGCCATGCCGGGAACGCCGGTGTTCTCGGGCTTGGGATCGGGCTGGGCCCGGGCATCGCTCACCATCGTCGTCTCCCAGGTCCCGCCCAGGTCGGTCGTTCGGGCCAGCACGATGCTGGTCTTTCCCTCGCGACCGCCCTCGCCTTCGCCGTAGGCCTGCGAGACGTAGTACAGCGTGCCGTCGCTTCCCCATCCGACCTGGGGCTGGGCCACACCCGAGCTGTTGTTGGTGCAGAACGGGTAGTCCTTGGCCACCGGGCGCTCCTCGGAGAAGTTCCAGGTGACCCCGGCGTCGGTCGAGACCAGCAGGTGGCAGGCGCGGGTGCGCAGGTCGGCCGTGGCGGTCACGACCACCCGGGGGTCGTTCGGGTCGGCCGCCATCGACGTGGGCCCGGTGTAGCCCCGGGTGGGCGCTGGGTCTTCGTCGGTCATGTGGATGCCGTCGGTCAGCCGCTCGACGCTGACCTCCTGGGGACCGAACTCGGCCTTCGGGTAGGCCGTGGCCTCCTGGGCACCGGCCACAGGGGAGGAGGCTGCCAGCATTCCCAGAACTGCCGCTACCAGCCCAGAGCGACGAAGGACAGACTTCACGGACCCTCCTTGTTGAGGCACGAGATCTGCGGCCGGGGAGCTGCAGATGAGAGATCAGGGACCTACCGGCTCGCTAGGACGACTCGGCACCTTGGACTTGGCCCGACGAGGGCCGACGGGCGGCAATCTTGCTTGCCACAGCGGCCAGCAAGAGGGCGGCCGCGGCGGCCCCCAGCCCGATGAGGATGAAAGTGGCGGCGCTCGGCCCATCGCTCACTGCGAGCGTCGTGGTCCGTTCCGTCGGAGTGGACTCGGCCGGTGGAGTGGAGCTGACGTAGATGGCGGCCCGCGCCGGGATGCCGACGTTCATGTCGTAGTGGTTCTGGGTGGCGACCAGGAAGTGCTGGCCGGGAGACACGTTTGGGCCGATGGGTACCTGCAGGGTGAACTTGCTCGTCATGGTGGAGGGCGCAGGGGAGGGGACGGTGGCCAGGACCGGCCCGTCGGGCGAGTCGAGGCGGATGTCCACCGGCTGACCTTTGGCGAAGTCAGCACCGAAGACCTCCACCATGCCGCCCGGCTCGACGGTGCCCGGACCGTTGGCCCGAAAGGCCACCACGGTGACGCATCCCCAAGCGATCCCAGCTGGGATCACCAACGCCAGGGCGGCTGCGACCGCCCCCACGAGCCACTTTCGAGACGAGAACCGCACAGCGGCCCACCCCTTTCAGTCAGTCGTCTTCGCCGATCTGGTCCAGCTGTCGCGTCGTTAGCCCGCACAAGGTACCAGATCCATCGATCCGCTACCCGCGAGGCGAGAATGTGCGAACGTCGGCTATCGCTGGTCAGTAGTGGTGGCGGGTACAGGGTGGAAGGCTGGTGTTGCGTGAGTTCCCCTTGTGGACAGAAAATGGACCATGCGACTGCGATCGATAGCGACGATGACGACCGTTCTGGTGGTGGCCCTGGCTGGCTGCTCGGATGACCCAGGCACCGAACCGGCAACGGTGACGACCAGCGAGCCCGCACCTACCACCGCATCGGAGGGCGACGACCAATCCCTCGAGTCCCTACAGGAGCTGCTGGCCACCCGAGGGATCGACGAGAGCCTGGCCAGCTTCGGCGTCGATTGGTGCACGCACCAGGACCTGGACATGCTGGCCCGTGATGTAGGCGGTATGGAACTGGCCGAGCGGGTAGCGGCGGCGGCGTCTGAATCGGCCTGCTAGTCCCTGCTAGCTCCTGAGTACGCCGCCGGGACCGCTCAGACCATGCGACGGCGGGCCGCCCAGTGGGTCAGCTCGTATCGGCTCGAGAGCTGGAGTTTGCGTAGGACGGCCGAGGCGTGTGATTCCACCGTCCGGGGGGAGATGTGGAGGGCGCGGGCGATCTCCTTGTAGGCGTAACCACGGGCCAGGTAGCGCATCACCTCACCCTCGCGGGGGGTCAGCTGGTCGAATTCGGGGTCGTCCGACGCCGGCACCGACGACGAGGCGGCGAAAGCATCCAGGACGAACCCGGCCAGTCGGGGGGAGAAGACGGCGTCGCCATCGGCCACCCGGCGGATGGCGTCGGCCAGGTCCGCCCCGGAGATGCTCTTGGTGACGTAGCCCCGAGCTCCGGCCCGGACCAGGGCGAGCACGTCGTCGGGCATGTCCGAGACCGACAGGGCCAGGAAGCAGACCGACGGGAGGCGGGGGGCAACGCCGGCGATCACCGCCGCACCGTCGCCCCCTGGGAGATGGACGTCGAGGAGCACGACGTCGGGGGCGGTGGCCAGGACGACCTCGATCCCCTCCTCGACGTCTCCGGCCTCACCGACGACGTCGATGGCCGAGCCCAACTCGGCGATGACACCGGCCCGCACCAGGCGGTGGTCGTCGATGACCACCACCCGGGGAGGTGTCGGCCGGCTCACGGGGCCGGGCGTCGGGAGAGGCAGAGGTGAACCTCGGTGCCCTTGCCCGGGCCGCTGCGGACCTCGCCGCGACCACCGACGCGCTCCATGCGGCCGACGATCGACTCGCTGATGCCCCGGCGGTCGGACCCCACCTCCCTCGGGCGAAAGCCCACGCCCCAGTCGCGCACGTAGACCTCCACCTTGATGTCGGTGAGCTCGGCGTACTGGTGGATGCGGGTCGTCCCCGCGAACTTGGCCGCGTTGACCAGCGCCTCCCGAGCGGCGGCGATCACGGCCTGCAGGGGCGGGTCGACCACCGCGTCGCCGACGGTCACGTTGTCCACGGTGACCAGGTGGTTGGTCTCCACCTCGGCCACCACCTCCTCCATGGCGTCGGAGAACCGGCGCTCACCGTGGCGGTCGGGGTCGCCGTAGAGCCAGCGCCTGAGCTCACGCTCCTGCTGGCGGGCCAGGGCCGCCATCTGCTGGGCATCGCCACCGCGCTTCTGGATGAGCGTGAGGGTCTGCAGCACCGAGTCGTGGAGATGGGCGGCCAGTTCGGCCCGCTCGTCGGCCCGGATGCGTTGCCGGCGTTCGTCGCTCAACGACCCGGTGAGGCGGAACACCGACGGGGCGAAGACGAGCAACGTTCCGGCCAGCACCACCCCGGCGGCCAGCACCCCGTCGCGCACGACGGGGAACGAGACGTTGGCCGCCAGAAGGGCGGCGAAGCCTCCAGCTACGAGGGTGAGGCCACCGAGGACCCGCAGCGCCAGGGTCCGGGCCAGCGAGCGGGCCAGACGGATGCTCCCCGGCCCTCTGGCTGCGTCGTCCCCGCCGCCGCGGGGAACCGCTCCCTCCACCTCCGGCCACAGGAACGACAGCCCGAGCGCCACCACCACCGCCGGCCACACCAGCTGGCTGCTGAAGCCGGGCACCTTGGCCTGGAGGACCAGCAACAGGCCGACGACGACCGCTCCGACCGCCAACGTGCGCAGCGGCTCGGGTCGCCCCGGCCCGACGGGCGCCGGCGGGCGCTGGCGCCAAACCAGGGCGAGCCAGGCCGCCCCGTAGAAGACCACGCCCCATCCTCCGGCCAACACCAGCACCAGGAAGCCCAGGCGCACGGCGATGGGGTCGACCTCGAGGCGGGCGGCCAACGTCGCCGCCGTCCCCGTGATCAGCGGACGGCCGGTTGCGGGCGAGAAGCGGAACTGCGCAGACGTCGGCCACCGTCGTTCGACTTGCTCATCGCTTGTCCGGTGCTCGCTCAGCATGGTGCCTGGCGATGATGGCAGAGGAGATGCACCGCCCGCATCGGGGAGATACCTGAGGGGAACCCGGAGGCGCGCCGGGGCAAGTTCGGGGAAAGTTCCGGGCGATGACGTGTGGCGCGGGGGAGTCCCGAGGTTCACGATCAGCAGGTGACCGACACCGACCTCCCCGACGACCCCCCCACCCCACCTGATACCAGCGAATCCGGCGACAGGCGCCGGCGCGGCCGGCCCAGGATGGTGCTCCGTCGCTCGGGCCGTGACCGGTATCTGGGTGGGGTGGCGGGCGGGATGGCGGCGGCGGTCGATCTGGACCCCGTGCTGGTCCGGGTGGCGATCGCGGTGGCGGCCGTCGTCTCCCCGGTGGCGGTGCTGGCGTACGTGGGAGCCTGGATCCTCGTGCCCGAGGAGGGCGACGATCGCTCTCTACTCGGTTCGGTCCGCCGACCGGGAGGCCTGCGGGCCCTGGGGGCTGCTCTGGCCCTCGGCCTGGGCGCCCTGGTGGTACTGCCCGATTTGCGCCCGGGCGGCTCGGCGGGGCTGCAGTTCGGCGTGGTGCTCATCGTCGCCGGCGTGGTGATGTTGTCCCGACCGACCCCTGGCCGGCGGTCGCCGGGCTCGGCCGGGGGTGGGTGGCCGGCTCCTGGCCCCGAGACCACGGTGCCATCCGGACCGCCGCCGCCCGAGCCCCCGTCCCCGCCGAGGCCATCCCGAGCGCCGAGGCCCCCCCGAGCGCCGAGGCCCCGGCCGTTCCTGGCCCCGCTGGTGGTCTCGGTCCTGGTCGTGATCTCCGGCGTGGTCGTCGCCCTCGACCGGAGCGGCACGATCCTCCCGCCCGGTGCGATCCTCTCGCTCGCTCTGGTGGTGGTGGGGGCCGGACTGATGGTGAGCGTCCACTGGGGCCGGGCCCGGGGCCTCATCCTGGTCGGGGTGGCCCTGGTGCCGTTGTGGGCCGCCTTCTCGCCGAGCGACATCCCCCGGTTCCCCGGCACCGGGTCACACCGCTTCACCCCCTCGGCCGTCGTCGAGGTGGCCCCGGCCTACACCCTGGGATTCGGTGCCCTCGAGGTCGACCTCAGCGGCATGGGCGACGATTTCCGGTCGTTGACGACCGAGATCGGCCTGACCGCAGGGCGAGCCACCGTGGTCGTCCCGGCCGAGGCCGAGGTGGTGGTCCGGGGCCGGATGGGACTGGGCGACGTGGAGTTGTGGGACGACCCTGAGCGGCGGGGCTACCGCACCAGGGACACGGGCGTGCTGGCCAACCGTCGTATCGCTCGCACCTACGCCCCCTACGAGGTGTCGTGCTACCGCGTGCTGGATGACGGCGAGTGGCGGCGCGTCGGACCCGACGACCTCACTGCGGGCGAAGAGGTCGACGGCGACGGGTCAGCGGTGCCCACCACCACGGTGGTCGACACCTCGGTGCCTCCACCCGACGCGGGTGGTCCACCGACCGAGGGCGCAGCCGAACCGCCGCCGGCCTCCACCCCGGCAACCACCTCCACTTCCACCTCCACCTCGACCACCCAGGCCCGTTCGCTGGTGGACGAGCTGGGGGAACCCTGCGTGGCCCGCAGTCCCGATCCCAACCCGCCGACGGTGACCCTCGACGTCACCATCGGCGCCGGTCGCCTGGAGGTGCACCGTGTCCCCACACCCGCTTGATCGCCTGGCTCTGGTGGTCGGTCTCCCGCTCCTCGTCATCGGCCTGGTCGGTCTCCTCGACGACACCGATGTCGTCGATATCGGCTCCGGCTGGGTGGCGGTGGCCCTGCCCCTCGCCGTGGGGTTCCTCGGCATCGCCCTGTCCTTCGCCAACCTGCTTCGTGACCGCCCGGCCGCGACGGATCTCGAGGACCAGGAGGGACCCGTTGACCCCGATGACCGAGCGCTCCCGGTGCCGTAGCCGGCCAGGACCGGGCCAGACCTCAGGCGTCGTTCCCCAGGAACCACCGCACCGCCTCGGCGGCGAGATCGGCAGGAACCTCATGGCCACCGGCGAACTCCCGGTAGCGGACCTCGTAGCCGGCCCGCTCCAGCCTCGGCACGGCTCTTCGGCTGGTGACGCCGATGGGAAGGACCTGGTCGTCGGTCCCGTGGGTGACGAAGAACGAGGGCGTCCCCCGGGTGTCGCCCGGTGACCAGAACCCTGGCGAGAAGGCGATGACGTGGGTGAAGAGCTGGCCGTTGTCGGCCCCGAGGGACAGGGCGTAGGAGGCACCGTCGGAGAAGCCGGCGATGGCGAGCCGGCCGGGATCGACGGCGGAATGGGCGAACACCTCCGCCAGGGCCGCGTCGAGGACGGCCACGTCGGGCCCGTAGCCCTCGAGCAGGAGGTCCCACGTGGGCCCACCCGACGAGGGCGCCAGCAGGATCAGGCCGGCCTCGTCGGCGAGCGGTCGCAGGAGCCCGATCCCATCCTCGGCTGTTCCCCCGGCGCCGTGGAGGAGCACGACCAGCGGCGAGGGCCTGTCCGGCGGTCGGCCCGGTGGGAGGTAGAGCGATGCGGTCCGGCCTGGGCCCAGGTCGAGGGTTCGCAACCCTGCGAACGCCTCTGTCGCCACCCCCGGCGAGCCGGGCTGGGCGAGCAGGTGCCCGTTCGTCGACGGTTGGAGGGAAGGGCCGGCGTTGTCACCCCCGCCTCGAGGGTTCCTGCGGTCGGCACCACACGACAGGACCAGCAACATGACGGCGGCCACGCCGGAGAAGAGCTGTCGGCGCATCCTCGGACCTATACCGTCGGAAGGAGCTGCTGAAGCCCCACGAGCGGCGCGAGGGGATCGCCGACCGTTCGCACGCGGTCGACCACGCTGGTCACCGTCCAGTGGTCGGGCGCCAGGTCGGGATCCTCCAACTCCTCCCAGCGGATGGGGACCGACACGGGGGCGCCGGGGGCGGGTCGGGCACTGAAGGGGGCCACCAGGGTCTTGTTGATGGCGTTCTGGGTGTAGTCGAGGCGAGCGAGGCCGGCCCGCCGGTCCTTGTGCCACTCCCAGCTGACCAGGTCGGGGACGGTGTGGCCCACGGCCCGGGAGACCTTCTCCACCCACGCCCGGGTGTCGGTGAAGGTGTACCCCGTCGCGACGGGTACCCAGATCTGCACCCCGCGCTGGCCGGTCAGCTTGGGCATGGCCGCCACCTGGAGGTGGGTGAGGGCGGTGCGGTAGAGGCGGGCCAGCACCAGCACGTCGTCGAAGGTGCTGGAGGGACCCGGATCGATGTCGATCAGTGCCCACGTGGGCTGGCGCACGTCAGGCAGCCGTGACGTCCAGGGGTGCAGTTCGAGGGCGCCGAAGTTGGCCATCCACACCAGGGAGGCCACGTCGTCGACGACGGCGTACCACTCGGTCTCCCCCGGATCGGCGTCGACGTTGCGCCAGCGGTTGAGCCACTCGGGGGCATGGCCGGGAAGCTCCTTGTGCCAGAAGCCGGGCCGCTCGACCCCGTCGGGGTACCGGTGGAGGTTCACCGGTCGCCCGGTGAGGTAGGGAAGCATGAACGGGGCGATCACCGCGTGGTAGCGCACGAGATCGCGCTTGGTGACGGCCGAGGCGCCGTTGCCCGCCGGGAAGAGCACCTTGTCCAAGTTGGTCAGCCGCACCTCGCGTCCCTGCAACGGCCATGGCCCCGCTGGGCCCAGCTGGTCGAGCTCGGCCAGCTCCTCGGAGGTCGGCGGGTCCCACGACGGTCGGTGCGCCTGGCCCAGGGCGACGTTGGCCTCGCCGGCGGGCAGGTCGCTGCGCCACAACGCCTCGGGGGCGGTGGCCACCTGGTCGTTCGTGCGCCCGGTCTTGACCGAGCGGGGATGATCCTCGGGGTTCCAGCCGGCCACCGCGCGGTCGTCGTTCTTGTGGAGCAACAACCACTGCTCCCGGCCCGAACCACCCTCATCCCGGCGCACCAGGACGAAGCGGCCGACGAGCTTCTCGCCTTGGAGGTCGAAGTGCAGCTCGCCGTCGGCGATCGACTGCCCGGCGTCGCGGGAGCTCGCCGGTCGCCAGGTCCCCCAGTCCCAGACGATGACATCACCCCCGCCGTACTCGCCCTTGGGGATGATCCCCTCGAAATCGAAGTACTCGATCGGGTGGTCCTCGACGTGCACGGCCAACTGCCTCGCCTGGGGATCGAGCGTGGGCCCCTTGGGCACGGCCCAGCTGGCCAGCACCCCGTCGACCTCGAGCCGGACGTCGTAGTGGAGGCGTCGGGCCCGGTGTCGTTGGACCACGAAGCGCCCGCCTGCGGTGCCTGCCGCCCGAGGTCCTCCACCCAACGAGGCGCCACGATACCGTCCCGCCCGCCGGCACGCCGATCGGCCTGGGCGACGGGGGTAGCACCCCTCCTGCCAGGGGTGGTGCCTCCACCATTGTCCGTGGCGCCCGACACCGGGTTCGATGACCCGGATGGGGCCGATCTGGTACCGCATGGGCAGCGTGCTCCGGGCCCACCGGTTGAGGGCGGTGGCGTTGGCGATCGTCGTGGCTGCGGTCGGTGCCCTGGTGTTGACCCTGACTGCGGGTGTGGGCCGTACCTTCAGCGCCCCCGAGCGGTACCGCGCCACCCTGGGGGACGCCTACGACGTCTCCCTCGAACAGCAGAGCGGGCGCCCCCGGGTCGCCGAGGTCGAAGCGCTCCCGGCCGTGGCCGAGGTCGAACTCGCCACCTTCGTCTTCGGCGGGGTGACCGGCACGCAAGAGCCAGAGCCGGTCGAGGGATTCGTCTTCGCCGGCTCCCCTCGTGCGTTCGGGGCACGGGTGATCGACGGACGCGAGCCCCAGCGGGCGGCTCCCGGTGAGTTCGTCGCCACGCGGTCCTGGTTGTCCCAGGTGGGGGCCCGGCTGGGCGACCGGTTCCGGGTGCTGACCATCACCCAGGACCAGGCCGACGAGCGCGGCTTCGACGCGATCGATCCCGAGGCTCCGACGCTGCCCGCCACGCTCGTCGGGGTGATCGACGGGCCCAACGAGCTCCAGGACGAGACACCGCTCGCCTTGTTCGGGGAGGCGCTCCTCCATGCCGGCGACGTGGGTCTGTCCAGCAGCGTCGGGGTGGTGGCGCTCGGGCCCGGCGCCAACGTCGACGATCTCCGGGCCCAGCTCGACGCCCTGCCCGACGGAGAGGCGTTCGGTCTGGACAGCCTGGAGTGGGTGCCCGCCGACGTTCGTTCCGCGGTGCGGGCCCAGGGGCAGGGCCTGGCGGTGGTGGCGGCCATCGTCGCCCTCGCCGCCATCGCGGTCACGGGTCAGCTGCTGAGCCGCCAGGTGCGCCTCCCTGCGGCCCAGCGTCTGACCATGAGCGCCCTTGGCCTCACCCCGGCCCAGGTCGTCGGAGACCCGCTGTGCTCCACCGCGCTGCCCATCGCCGCCGGGTCCATGGCGGCCGGAGCGCTGGCCTTCGCCGCCTCCGGGGTGTTCCCGGTGGGATTCGTGGAGCGGGTCGAGCCCAGTCCCGGGTTGCTCTTCGATCCACTCGTGCACGGGCTCGGAGCCATCCTGCTCGCGGCCCTCCTCCTGGCATGGGTGCTCGTCGCCCTGCTCGTCGGCGACCGGGAGATCCGAGTGCCGCGGCGCCCGGGGCTGGCGGACCAGGTGGCCAGCCGGCTGCGCCCGGCGTCAGCGGCCGTCGGGATGCGCTTCGCCCTCACCCGCCATCCTCGCGACCCCTCGGTGCGAGCGCCGATCATCGGGCTGATGCTCGTGCTGGGCGTGCTGGTCGGCGCCCTCACCTACGGGGCGAGCGTCGGTCGCCTCATCGACGAGCCGGCACGTTACGGGTACAACTTCGACTTCGCCACGGGCGCCGGAGGCGACGAGGTACCCGAGGAGGTGCGCGCCCTGTTGGAGGAGGACCCCGACGTGGCCGACGCCACCCTCTACGGCACGCTCCTGGCCAGCGTGGGTTCCGTATCGTTGGACGTCACCGGGATGCAGCCCCTCCGGGGCAGGCTGGAGCCAGACCTCCTCTCCGGTCGGCTCCCCGGCAACGGGGAGGAGATCGTCCTCGGGCGTGTCGCGGCCCGCCAGCTGGGCGTGGAGGAGGAGGACGAGCTGGTCGTGGCCGGAGCAGCGGGACCGGTTCCGTTTAAGGTCACCGGGCTGGCGGTGATCCCGAGCGTCGAGGGGGGCGACGGCATCGGCGAAGGTGGCGTGGTCACCCTGGAGGGACTTCGGCGCCTCGACCCTGACGCTCGCCTGGGCGTGGCCGCGGTCCGGCTGCGGTCGGGAGCGACGGGCGCAGCGGCGCGAGTCGGTGAGATGCTCGGGAGCCCGGTCGGGCTGCCCGACCCGCCATCGAGAATCCTCAACCTCGAGCGGGTGCGCTCCACGCCGTTCATCGTGGCCGGCTCCCTGGCGGCACTGGCGCTTTTGAGCATGTCCCACCAGCTGATCACCTCGGTCCGGCGCCGGCGCCGAGACCTGGCGGTGCTGCGAGCGCTCGGCGCCGGCCGTCGCTGGGTGGGCAGCATCCCCCACTGGCAGGTGACGGTCCTGGCGGTGGCCGTGGCCTCGCTGGCCCTCCCGCTGGGCGTCGTGGCAGGACGGCTCGTGTCCCAGGCCGAGATCAACGGCATCGGGGCCAGGAGCGACGTCAACATCCCCTACGCCATGCTGGGCGCCACGGTCCTGGGCCTCCTGGCCCTCGGCAATGTCGCCGCCGCCCTGCCTGCTCGACGGGTCCGCCGTGAGACTCCCGCCAGAACCCTCGCCGCCGAGTGAGTGGCCCCGGCCAAGACCGAGGCGTCAGACCTAGGCGTCGTGGTAGCGCCGGGAAGGTGTCCCCGGCGGGTGGAGCACCCCGGGTTGCGCATCCGGGTTGCTCACGCACACCTCTGCTTCGAGACCGTCGGGGTCCCGGAAGAACAGGCTGAGGACGGGCCCGAAGTCGGTGACGAACCCATCGCTGGCCCCACGACCGACGAGCCGATCACGGATGGTGTCAAAGGAATCGAGTGAGGCCGCCTGGAACCCGAGATGATCGATTCGACCTCGCCCGAACATCGGCGTCTGCCGACGTGCTTCGTCGTTTCCGGCGATCTCGAAGACGTTGAGCTCAGCCGTGGGACCGACCTTCACCAACGTGAGGCGGAATCCCTCCTCGTCTCGCAGGGTTCCGTCGACGGTCGCCCCGAACACCTCGCCGTAGAAGGCGGTCAGCCGATCGGTGTCGGACGTCAGCACGGCAACGTGGTTGATCCCGTCGAGGAGCACGTCGTCATTCTGCCTGACACGTACGGCTCGGACTCAACCCCGACACGCGGCCCCCTGCGGGACCGTACCGGCCGACCCGCGGCTCACGACGACGTCGGGTGCCGGTGAATGACCCTCCAGTGGTCTTGCCGCAACGGGTTGCCCATGACGCAGTACACCTGTACGATACAGGGGTGGTGCTGGACGAGCTGGAGTCGGTGGTCGGCCGGTTGTGCGACACCGATCCCGAGGCCCTGGCCGACGGGGAGTCCATCGAGGTGCTGCACCGCTGCCTGGCCCGCCTGGAAGCGACCACCACCAGAGCCACCGCGGCCTTTGACGCCAGCCGGGCCTGGGAGGCCGGCGGGGCCCGCTCGTGCTCGGCCTGGCTGGCCCGGCGCTGCGGCCTTCCCTCCTCCACCGCTCGCCGGCGGGTGCACCTCGGGCGCTCCCTTCGCCACCTGCCCCAGGCCGAGGCGGCCTGGCTGTCCGGGGCGCTGGGTGAGGCCCAGGTGGGCGCCCTGGCCAGGGCCCGCACCCCGGCCACCGAGGAGGCCCTGGCCCGGGACGAGGAGCTGTTGGTGGGCGAGGCCGAGCGGCTGCGCTTCGACTCCTTCGTGCGGGTGTTGGCCTACTGGAGCCAGCACGCCGATCCCGACGGGGCCGAGGACGACGCCGCCTCGGGCCGAGCGGCCCGGCGCTTCCAGCTGTCGCAGAGCTGGGAGAACATGTGGTTCGGGGACCTGGTGCTCGATCCCATCAGCGGGGAGGTGCTGGCCAACCAGTTGCACCACATCGAGTCCGAGCTCTTCGAGGCCGACTGGGCGAGGCCCGGGCCCGCCTGGGCGAGGGGGCCACCTCCGCCGACCTGGCCCGTACCCCGGCGCAGCGCCGGGCCGACGCCATGGTGGAGATGGCCCGTCGGGCCGGCTCGGTTCCCGAGGGGGCCCGGCGCCCCGAGCCCCTGTTCACCGTGCTGGTGGGCTACGAGACCCTGGCTGGGCGGATCTGTGAGTTGGCCAACGGCGCCGTGGTCAGCCCCGGCTCGCTGGTGGACTGGCTGGACGAGGCCTGGGTGGAGCGGGTGGTCTTCGACGGACCTTCCCGGGTCATCGACGTGGGGGTGACCCGGCGCCTGTTCGACGGGGCCACCAGACGGGCCGTGCAGGTGCGGGACCGGGAGTGCTTCCACGACACCTGCGACGAGCCGGCCGAGCACTGCCAGATCGACCACATCGAGCCCTGGAGCGCCGGCGGGGCCACCACCGCCGCCAACGGGCGGCCCGCCTGTGGCCACCACAACCGGGCCCGCCATCGACGAAGCTCGCCGCCGGCCCCGTAGGGGGCGGCGGCGCTGGAACGGTGTGCCCACAGGATCGCGGGAGGGGTTGGTCCGACAGCCGGAATCCTCCGCAGCCGACTCTGGCGCCGCGGCACCGGCTACCATCTACCGACCTTGGTCGGGTAGCTCAGTTGGCAGAGCGCGCCTGAAAAGCGCGAGGTCACCGGATCGACGCCGGTCCCGACCACCACAAAAGTGCAGGTCAGAAGGGGCATGTCTCTGACTGACACTCTTCCCGAGCTCGACGATCCCGCGAGGATCCCGCGGGCGAGTCCGCAGCCGGTCGTCGGAACTTCCTGGCCTTGCTGAATTCACCACGACGAGTGGGTTTTTCCGGGCAGCGAGGCAGCGCGCCACGTGGGCTTATGTGACGGGCAGCGTGGGTTGGCCGGTCGTGGTGTGCGGCCTTCTCCACGAGTCGATGGTGTTCTCCGGGAGATCATGGTACGGCGGTACGCCGACCTGCCTGGTTGCCCGTAACTGCAGGTCAACGGTGCTGGTGGTGACCGCTCGTGACTGCACAACACCGTGTTTTGCCTTCTCTTGTGGTGCAGATGTGGTGCAACGCAGCGGTTCCACCGCTAACACGCTCCCAGGAGGAGGCGTCGCCTATGCGGCCTCGGCTACTTCGCCACTGCCACCGACCTGGTCACCGGCATGACCACCGACTACACGGCGGATCGTTCGCCACCAGCACCACCAGGATCCGCACCTACACCGACCCGAGCGTCTTGGTGATCGATGACGTCGGCATCACCCCCTTCGACCGGGCGCAGGCCAACGCCCTTCTCTTCAAGGTCGTCGGTGAAGCCGCTGGACGGGTCTGCCACTCCTGCCGAGATCTCCCGCTCGCTCACGCCGGCTTCCGCCGCCGACGTGGCCAGGCCGGCGCGAAGGAGTGGGCTCCGTAGTGGTCGGGCTAAAGGCCAATCCGGAGTGGCGCCGCAAGTTCACCGGTCACCCGGGTTTTACACGCCGCTCCCGCTCCTTTCGGGACCGACCCCGTAGCCCACGATGCTGTCGCAACTTTTTCGCGCGACCCGTACCCCTCTGGCCACTCATGGAGTTGACCCGTACCGAGGCGGACGTGCAACCACGAGATCTTGGAGGAATGGACATGAGCAACCTGCGCAAGATGATCACGAGGAAGGTGGCGGCCACCGGCTTCGCCGGCGCCCTGTTGGTCGGCGGCATCGGTGTCGCCACCGCCCAGACCGGGCCCGACGAGGAGCCGGTGGTCGACGAGACCCAGCAGACCGTCGAGGAGATCCTCGACGGGAGCGACGGGCCGATCGACGACACCCAAGAAGAACTGGATGGGCCAATCGACGATGGCCAGAGTGGAGTCGACGAGGGTGCCGGGGAGGCCGACGACACGGTCGACGAGGGCCAGGACGTGCTCGACGGCATCGAGGACGATCTCGATGAGACCACCGGCGAGATCGAGGACGGTGTCGAGGAGACCACCGGCGAGATCGAGGACGGTGTCGAGGAGACCACCGGCGAGATCGAGGACGGTGTCGAGGAGACCACCGGCGAGATCGAGGACGGTGTCGATGAGGCTGAGGGCAAGGACAACTTCGGTGCCCGTGTGAGCGCGGACGCCCGTGGCGAGAGCGACGGCGTGCGCGGTGTCGACGGCCAGACGATCTCGGCCGAGGCTCGAGCCAAGGGTGAGGCCAAGCGGTCGGGTTCCACCTCGGTCGGGGGCAGCGCCACGGCACGGAGGTAGACCAGACGCACCGGCCTTCGGTGGCCAGGACCGACAGCAGAAGAAGGGACGCCGCCGAGGCGCCCCTTCTTCGCGTCGAGGGTCCTCCTTGCCCGTAGCCTCGCTGAGACGAGTTGGCCGACCGCCATGGCGGCGGCGGTCGCCTCTGTCGAGCCAACTCCTGTGTCCCCCCTCTGACGCCACCACCTCGGCCAACAGGAACTCGAACAGCTTCGGGGCCGCCTTTCCTCAGGTGCTCGCCGCCGCTCAGGTTGATGCGCCGTGGGCCTACCAGCGGTTGTTCGAATGGCTGGGCCGGCCGGTGGCGGGTACCTGCGGGGCCAGGGCGCCGACGACCCCGAGGGCCTCGCCAATGATGTCTTCCTCAGGGTGTTCACCAACCTGGGGAGCTTCACGGGCGACGAGGAGCGCTTCCGCTCCTGGGTGTTCACCCTCGCCCACAGCCTCCTCGTCGACGAGCGCCGGCACCAAAGCCGGCGTCCCGTCGTCGCCCCAGAACCGCGCACGGAGGCCGAGGCGCCTTCTTCGACTTCCACCGAGTCCGACGTCGTCGCCCGACTCGGGCCCGAGCGTCACGTCGTTGCTCGGTGCGTTGTCGCCGGACCAGCGAGACGTGCTTCTCTTGCGTATCGTGGCCGACCTCACCGTCGAGCAGGTGTCCGAGGCCCTGGGCAAGGCGCCCGGTGCCGTCCAGCAGCTCCAGCGACGAGGCCTTACCGCCCTGCGGCGCCGTCTGGACGGCGGTGTCGACCAGGGTGACAGCCGACGTACCCTTTCTCGATCCTACGACGTTCACCCCAGATGATGAACCTCCTCGGCGAGCTCGACGATCAAGAACTGGCTGACGACGAGGAGCTCGCCGCGCTGGTGCAGGAGATCCGTGCCTTCGCCAGCGGCCCAGCGCCCCAAGCCGGGCCCGCGCTCATGGCCGTGCTCACTCACGGCCTGGGCGGGCTCCCCGACCACGCCGCTGCACCCGTCGCCCCACGGGCACCCGCCACCCCCCGCCGTCGGCTGGTCGAGCGGCTCCAGAGCGCCAGGGCTCGGCTCGTCCTCGGAGTGGGGGTGGTATCGGTTGGCTTCCTCTCGACGGGGGCTGCGGGGGCGCTGCCAGGTCCTGCCCAGTCGGCGTTCGAGGCGCGCCGCCACCGCCGTAGGCATCGAGCTTCCCGAGGCGGGGAGGGACGGCGAGGGTGCCCCCGGCCCGTCCGATCGGGCACCCGACTTGCCCGCTGGTGGCGACGGACAGGAGGATGAGGCGAACGACGGCTCCACCAGGAGCGGGCGCCCGGTGCCGCCACCGGCTCCTTTGGACAACCGCGGTGCGGGCGTCGGCACCCCCGGTGAACTCCCACCGACCAGCACCGGCGACGGGAACAGGGGTGGCGCGTCCAGCCGCGAGGCCGGAGACGAGGGGCTCAGTCGCCGGCCACTGCCGTCCCCGAAGGCACCGCAACCTCCCGAGGTCGGCGGCGGCCGTCCTTTGACGGCGCTCCCAGGCCAGCACCACCAGGGGCCCCCGACCTCCCCAACGGGGGCCGCCTTGATGAGCTTCCCGGCCAGGCCGACGAGGGTGACGACGAGCAGGACGAGGATGGGCCCGGCCGCTCGGGGATCCCTGGCGGCCTACCGAGGAACGCCGGCAATGGGCCGAACCTGCCAGCGCCAGCAGGCGACCGGGACTCGCTGCCCTCTCGCTGACACCACCGCTGGGCCACTTGGTGGGCATAGGTTTTTGGCGGCGACTAGCGCACCCACCCGGCGGCGGCAAAGGAAGTGCGGCGGAGGACCATCGCCGCCGATATA
Organism: Acidimicrobiales bacterium; assembly: GCA_030446545.1. Classification (GTDB taxonomy): domain Bacteria; phylum Actinomycetota; class Acidimicrobiia; order Acidimicrobiales; family CADCSY01; genus JADDRA01. The sequence continues at coordinate 40,942 of JAUJNB010000016.1, forward strand.
CCGGCCCTGGGTCCCCAAGCCGCTCCGACAAATGAAGGTCCGCCGAGATCGGTAGGTCACCACGCAAGTTGGCCCGGACGGGCGGGTAAGGGTAAAGAATCGCGAGTTGCGCTCGGATCTCTTGGAGGGCCAGGAACCGGTAGATCGAACGGGACGAGGCGGGCGACCACCTGGACCGGGGCGAGCGCCGATTGCCGGGCGATGACACCGCGAGCGTCGAACGTCGAGGCCTTGCGGTCAGCACCGGCGATTGCGGCTACGAGAGGATCCGACGCAGCCACCTCGACGACAACACCAGCGAGCAGCTCTGGGCCGGGCGTTCCGTGCCCGGCCACGAGACCGCTCCTGTCGTTCGTCGAGGATGTCCATGTCGCCACCTCCGCCGAGGCCTCCCGGCCGAACCTCGAGGGGTTGAGTATCAACAGGGTCCAATGATCCAGCGCAGCCTCGTTCTCTGGGAGAAGAAGGAGCATGGCTGAGCGTCCGCGTCGACAAGCCGACATCGGTGGCTTCTTGGTGATCGTGATCAGGCAACGAGGTTGAGCTGCGCCGTAGCGGCACCCGGAGCTGACGGTGACCGCTCCGACACGGGCCCGTGTCCGGGGTTTGGCAACGGGCGACCTTTCCTGTCCTTGACGTTCTGGTCGGCGTGCCCAACCACATGCGACCACGAGGCCGGCATTCCAACGCACCATGCGACCGAATCCGCAGGCGCGCTGGGCGGCCGCGCGACGGCGCCGTCGGCGCGGAGGGGAGGCCGCCGTCATGCGGCGCTGGGAACCGCAAGAGTCGCGGCGAAGGCGGCGCTCAGAGGGTCTCGGCTTTCACCGAGGCCGTCATGGTCTCGCACGCCGTTGAGCCAGTCAACGACCGCACCGATCGGCAGGCATATCGGGCATGACCCACCTTGAACCCCCTCGACCCACCGCTGCTATCCGGCATCGTTATTCCGGTGGCTCCTTGCGGCCAGAAGGTGTGCGGCAGCAGCAGACAAGCAGCTCGGCACCAGAGGGCCTGGCAGGCCGATACCACGCAGCGTGGCGGCGCCCAGGAGCGTCCATGCGGGCGCCATCCCGCGACGATCCCGCGAGCATCCGCGTACGCCGCCTGCCGCTCAGTATCGCCCTGTGCCGCCTCGTCCCATTTCTGGCACCTGACCAGGACCTTTGCGGAAGGACTGGCACAGAACGAAACCACCTGGACCGCCTGAGGCCAACTGAAAAGCGCGAGGTCACCGGATCGACGCCGGTCCCGACCACCACAAAAGTGCAGGCCGGCTGGGCCGCTCGGTAGGAGCATTTACCTCACGCCGGTGACGGTGAGGCGCAGATTGCAAGCCGCTGCCCGAGACCCCGCTCGCGACGATCTGCTCGCCTTCAGGCTCGCGGTGGAGTTCCGTTCTGGAGCGCGTGTTATCTGCGCTCTCGTCGACACTTCGGACTTGTCCGGTCATGCCAGCGTCTCGAGTTCGGGGACCTCCGTTCGGGTGCGCCGATTGGTGAGGCCACCGGTTCCAAAAACCGAGCCTGGCTTGGCTGCTCGCCGCGCGACGCTCTGCAGGGTGAGGGACCCGCGGCTCTACGACTCAATCGCATCGACCTACGCGCGGACGCGTCGTGAAGACGTACGAGTCGCTGCTCGCATACATGTGGCGCTCGGGGGCGGAGAGCGGGTCATCAACGTCGGTGCCGGCACCGGAAACTATGAGCCTCGCGATCGGCGTGTCGTCGCGGTCGAACCGTCGAGCAAGATGATCTCGAAGCGGCCACCGGGTACGGGACCAGCCGTGCGAGCAGTAGCAGAGGCGCTGCCCTTCCGTGCTGGCTCGTTCGACGTCGCCATGGCGACCTTGACGCTGCACCATTGGCAGGACCGTCGCCAAGGCCTGACCGAGATGCGGCGCGTCGCTCCACGTCAGGTCATCTTCCTGTTCGACCCGACCGAGACGTATCGTTTCTGGGCTATCGAGTACTGGCCGACGGCGTTGTCGTTGCCCTCCGAACAGGACCCGCCGACACCCAAGGACCTCGCCCAGATCCTCAACGTCATCGACGTGCAGCCAGTCGCCATCCCCATCGACTGCCATGACGGGTTCGGCACCGCGTTCTGGGGTCGACCCGAGGCGTACCTCGACCCGCACGTACAACAAGGGATGTCATGGCTCGCCCAACTCCCGAGCAGCGAGCTCAGCGAAGGAGCTGCGCGTCTTGAAGCCGATCTCCGCTCGGGCGACTGGGATCGCCGGTACGGCCATCTCCGAGACCTTCCCGAGCTCGATGTCGGCTACCGCCTCGTGGTCGCCGACTCGTAAGCCTGGTCGCCGGGTGTCACAAGCCCTCGGTGAGTGATCGCTTGTGGCTGGCTGGCGGTCCCGACGAGATTTGAACTCGCGACCTCCGCCTTGACAGGGCGGCGTGCACTCCAAACTGCACCACGGGACCATGCTGATGAGCGTCATCTGCACCGCTCTTGCGCACCCCCAACGGGATTCGAACCCGTGTTACCGCCTTGAAAGGGCGGCGTCCTAGGCCGCTGGACGATGGGGGCTCGAAACTCGAGGTGAGGGCCTGCTCACGATAGCACCCTCCAGGTGGTCCCCTCTGCAGTGTCGGTGATCTCTACCCGGGCCTGGGCCAGCCGGTCGCGGAGCGTGTCGGCGGTGGCCCAGTCCCGAGCCGCCCGGGCCGCGGTGCGGGCCTCCAGCAACGCCTCGACCAGTGGCTTCACCGCCTCGGCCGGGTCCCGGGCCCCCATCTGGGCCAGCGCGCCCAGGCGGACGATCATCGAGCGTAGGGAGGCCCGGGCCTGGTCGGCCTGGTCGGACTGCAGGGTGTCGCGTGACCAGGACACGATGGCGGCGTCGAGCTCGAGGATCGACACCACGGCGCCGTCGACGTCCCGCTCGGCCACGGCCTGTTCGAAGCGCTGCTCCAGGAGCACCGACGTGCTCAGCAGCGAGGACGCTGCCGCGTCGGTGTCCCGCCGGGACGCAGGACCGAGCGCAGCCGGCGACGACAACGAGCCCCCGCTTCCGCCGGCGCCCGCCCGGCCCAGTTCGGCGATGCCCATCACCGCCCCCGAGGCGAAGGTGGTGCTGTGGCCCTGGCCACGCCGGGTCACCACCCCCCGGCCCACCACGGTGGCGGTGTCGGCGCCGAGGTCCAGGATCAGGCCGGTGTGCTCGTCGATCCCGAGCACGAACCCCTCCTCGGGAAGCTGCTCCTCCATGGCCGACAGACGGGGCTCACCCAGGTAGCAGTAGCGGGTGTCGTGATTGCCCCCCTCGGCGTTGTCGTAGTGGGGGATCAACGCCACTTGGGGCAGGCCGGCCCGGGACAGCAGGTCGAGGCCCTCCAGCCAGCGGGGCTCCTCGCCCACCTTGTAGATCTCGTAGACGGGCACGGTGAACGCCCCCAGCGTGAGGGCGGCGGCGCTGGCGAAGGTGACGCACCCACCCTGATCGAGCTTGTCGGCCAGGGCGGCGGGCACGGGCGACCCGGCCCACTGGCGCAGGGCGTAGGAGGGGCTGCCCGGGCCGGCGAAGACGTAGCGGGCCTCCCGCAGCCGGGCCAGCGACCGGGCCGCCTCCAACTCCGATCCCTCCGTCGCCGTCCCCCACGAGGCCACCTCCATCTCCAGGCCCACGCTCTCCCGGAAGTACTCCACCGCCCGTTGGGTGAGCACCTCCACGTTGGCCTGGAAGCCGAAGGGGGTGTCCAACACCACGGCCGGCACCGGGGCCGGTCCGAGTCGTTCCACCAGCCGGCGGTGGGTGGTGACCATGGTGGGGCTGGTCTCGCCCGACCCCATGATCACGAGCAGCCGGGGCAGCCCGCCGGGCCCGGTCACGAGAGGAACCCTTCGTCGACGGCGTCGTGCAGCAGCTTGGCCAGCTCAGCGGGGTGCTGGGCGTGCAGGTCGTGGTCACCGGCCATCCACTGCACCCGGGAGCGGGCCAGGGCGCCGGCCGCCTCGTCGACCTGGCGCCGGCGGCCCTCGGCTCGGGGGCCGTCGGCGGGAGCGTCGGATCGGGCCGGCACCAACAGCACCGGCACCTCCAGCTCGGCGTAGCGGGACGACGGCGAGTGCTCCCACATGCCGGCCAGGACGGCCAAGTGGCGCTCGAGGCTGAGCCAGGGGGCGACGGTCCCGTCGTCCCGGTGCTCGAAGCAGGCCAGGGCACCGGCGATCCCGGTGTCGGGCCAGTCCGGGTGCTGGTGGCGCAGCCAGGCCTCGATCTCCGACGACGGACGACCGGTCGTGGCCGGCGGTCGCAGGGCGGCCACGCACGACTCCCAGTCGGGAAAGTACCGACGCAGCTCGATCCAGCCGCCGTCGACACAGGCCACGCCCCGGATCCGCCCGGGGAAGCGCCAGGCCGCCTCCAGCACGACGTTGGCCCCCCACGACTGGCCCACCAGCACGGGCCGGTCGAGGCCGAGGCCGTCCACCACCCGGGCCAGGTCGTCGGTGACGGTGGCGATGTCGTAGCCGTCATCGGGCTTGTCGCTCCGGCCGTGGCCCCGCTGGTCGACGGCAGCCACGGCGTGGCCCCACCCGGCCAGGCCGGCGGCCACCCCGTCCCACAGGTGCAGGTTCGAGGCCAACCCGTGGACGAGCAGGAAGGCCACGCCCTCACCGGGGCGACGCTCGACGTGGAGGGCCACCCCGTCGGCCACGCCCACCCGCTCGCTGCCCACTTCCACGGACCAGGACGGTACCGTCCCGGCCGGAGCCCGTTCGTTTCAACCGGAGCTGAAGGAACTAGCCTCCCCGCGGTTGCGAACCACCCGGGTGCTCCTTGCCGCCGGTCTGGGCTACCTGGCCGGCACCGTTCCCTCGGCCGACGTCGCCTGCCGGCTGGCCACCGGGGGCACCGGCGACCTGCGGACGTTCGGGAGCGGCAACCCCGGCGCCAACAACGCCATCAAGGCGCTCGGCCCCCGGTGGGGTTCCGCCGTGATGGCGGCCGACATCGCCAAGGGCGCGGTGGGCTGCACCGCCGGGCGGGTGGTGGCCGGCGGGACCGGCGCCCACGTGGGCGGGGTGGCCGCCGTGGTGGGCCACTGCTTCCCCGTCTGGAACGGCTTTCGTGGGGGCAAGGGCGTGGCCACCAGCGTGGGCCAGTGTGCCGCCACCTTCCCGGCGTGGTCGGTCGTCGACCTCCTCGTGGCCTGGGCCGGGTCGGCCATGCCCTGGTGGAAGCGTCGCCACGTGGGGGCGACGGTCGTGTCGTCGACGATCTGGGTGGGGGCCTCGGCGCTGTGGTGGCGGCGGGGGTGGCCCAACCTGTGGGGGCCGGTCCCCACCGTAGCCATGCCCCTGGCCGCCGCCGCCACCAGTGCCGTGATCCTCTACCGGCTGGCCACCGAGCCGCCACCACTTCCGCCTCCACCCGAGGCGCCGCCCGACGGCGGCGACCGGGAGCCCCGGGTGCCGCTCGTCCCCGTTCCCGCCCTGGCCGTCGAGGAGCCGCTGGGTTGATCGCCCTGGTGACCGATTCCAACGCCCAGCTCCCCCCCGCGCTGGTCGGTCGCTACGGCGTCGAGGTGGTCCCCCTCGGCGTCACCGTCGACGGCGAGAGCTTCCTCGAAGGCGTCGACCTCGACGCCGACGGCTTCTACGCCCGCTTCGCCGGTGGCCGCCGGCCGGAGGTGGCCACCTCCCAACCCAGCCCCGGGCGCTTCGCCGCGGTGTTCGAGGAGCTGGCCGGGAGGGGAGCCGACGAGATCCTGGCCGTGCACGTGGGCTCGTCGGTCTCCGGCACCGTCAACAGCGCCCGACTGGCGGCGGCCACGGCGGCCGTGCCGGTGCGCGTGGTGGACACGGGCACGGCCAGCTTCGGGGTGGCCTGCTGCGTGTGGGAGGCGGGCGAGATGCTGGCCGCCGGGGGGTCGCTGGCGGAGGCCGCTGCGGTGGCCGAGCAGGTGGGGGCCAGGGTCGGGACGGTCTTCACCGTGGGCGGCCTCGACCTGGCCCGGGCGGGGGGCCGGCTGTCGCCGGGCACCCGAGCCGACGGAGGCGTCCCCGTGCTCACCATGGCGGGCGGGGAGATGGAGGTCGTGAGCCGGGTGGCCGACCTCGACGCTGCGGTCGACGCCATGGCCGCCGTGGTGGTGGCCGCCGGGCCCGGGCTGCGGGCGGCGGTGGGCACCGCCGACTCGGACGCCGCCCCACTGGCCCGGGCCCTCGAAGATCGTCTGGCCCGGGCCGAGGAGGTCCGGGAGGTGGTCCGCTACCGGATCGGCCCGAGCGTGGGGGCCCACACCGGCCCCGGCACCGCCGGTGCCTACTTCTACCGCTCCGGCGGCCAGCCCCCGGCCAGCCCGCGGCTGGCCGGGAGGTGATCCCCCTTCAGTCGGACAGGGCGGCGACCATGGACTCGAGGAGGTAGCCGAGATAGCCGTAGACGGCCAGGGCCGGCGCGTCGGGGTCGTCGCCGTCGGCCACCAGGTCGGTCTCCTCGCTCACGTCGAGGCGGGTGCCGAGCACCAGGCGCAGGTCGTTGACCGCCCCCATCCACGCCAGCAGGGTCTCTTCGTCGAGGCGGGTGGCGTCGACCGAGGCCTCGACGGTGTCGAGGGCGGCCTGGCGCCGGGCCCGCAGGTCGTCGTGCACCATCGAGCGGTACTCCCGGTCGCGGACCTCGTCGTCGGGGTAGGCGGCGGGGAACAGCCGCCGCAGCGAGGGGTCTGTGGCTCCGCCGGGGTCGTCGTCGGCCTCCAGCGCGGCCCGCAGCTGAGGGACGAGCGAGGCGAGGAGGCGGCGCTCCTCGGCCGAGATGCGAACCTCGAAGTCGCCCTTTCGGGTACGCCGGATCGGCCTCCGCAGCATCAGGCCGTCGCCGTCACCGGTCGTGTTGCATGGTGGCCCACAGCCCGTGCTCGTGGAGGCGGAACACGTCGAGCTCGCACTTCTCCCGGCTCCCGTTGGCCACCACCGCCCGGCCCTTGTGGTGGACGTCGAGCATCAGCTTGGTGGCCTTGTCCCGGCTGTAGCCGAACAGCTTCTGGAGGACGAAGGTGACGTAGGACATGAGGTTGATGGGATCGTTCCAGACCAGCACGATCCAGGGCGTGTCGATGTCGGTGACCTCGTCCAGGTCGGGTTCGTCGACCTCGACCGGTGCGGGGCTGGGGGCGCTCACGGGCGAGCTAGGAGGCGGCCAGGACGGTGGCGTCGGCGGATGGTGCCGGCGGTGGGGGGCCGACCGGCGGTGTCGCCACCGGTGCGGACACCGCCAGGTTGAGCGACACCACCGCCGTCCACACCACCACCGCACCGAGGACGTGCACCCCGACCAGGAGGGCGGGCACCCCCGTGAAGTACTGGGTGTAGCCCACCGCGGCCTGGGCCGCCAGCACGACGAGCAGGACCCGGGCCGATCGCTGCACTGGCGGGGGCGCGTGCGTTCGTCGCAGGCCCCAGGCCAGGGCCAGGGCCAGGGCCGCCAGCACCACCACGGAGGCACCGTGGAGGCGGGCCACGTCGGGCAGGAAGAAGTCGAGCCGGGCGGCCTGGCTGTCGCCGGCGTGGGGCCCCGAGGCGGTGACGATCGTGCCGGTGAACACCACCAGGGCCCCGGCGGCGAAGACCAGCCGGGCCAGGGCGAGGAGGGACGGCTCGACCCGGGGCGTCACCGGGCCGTCGGGACGACCGGCTCGGTGGTGGAGGACCACGGCGTTCCACAGGATGACCATCGACACCAGGAAGTGCCCCATGACCAGCCGGGGTGACAGCTCGAAGAGCACGACCAACCCGCCCAGGACGATCTGGCCCACCACGCCGGCCACCAGGCCCACCGCCAGCCACACCAGGTCGGCCCGACGGGGCTGACGGCGCCAGGCCCCGGCCACGGCCACGGCAACAGCCACCGACACCACCCCGGTGATGAGGCGGTTGACGAACTCGATCATGGCGGGGGCGTCGGTGATCTCGCTCGGCGCCAGCCGGCCCTGCTCGCACGTGGGCCAGTCGGAGCAGCCCAGACCCGAGCCGGTGAGGCGCACGGCCGCCCCGGTGACGATGATGAAGCCCAACGCCACCACGGCGAAGAGGGTGACCCGCCGGTAGGCGGCGGGCGCGATCGCAGGCAGGCCCATCACACCTGATGGTAGAGCCGGACGCCGTCGATCAGCGCCGGCGCAGGCGTGCCCGCCCCAACTTCTGGTTGGCCGCGGATTGGGCCTAGTGTCGTCGCCCGATGCAGCACGTGGCTGGGCCTGCGATCACATCGAGAGTCAGTGCCTACGTCGCGCTCACCAAGCCCCGCATCATCGAGCTCCTCCTGGTCACCACGCTGCCCACCATGGTGGTGGCCCAGGGCGGGATGCCCTCGATCCGGTTGATGGTCGCCACCCTGGCCGGCGGCACCTTGGCCGCCGGTGGGGCCAACGCCCTCAACATGGTCATCGACCGTGACATCGACGGGATCATGCACCGCACCCGCAACCGGCCGCTGGTGACGGGGGCGATCGAGCCGGGCCAGGCCCTGGTGTTCGCCCTGGCCCTGGAGGTGGCGGCGTTCGTCCTGTTGTGGTGGCGCGTCAACCTGCTCAGCGCCGTCCTGGCCATCAGCGCCACCGCCTTCTACGTCTTCGTCTACACGCTGTGGCTCAAGCGCACGTCGAGCAGCAACATCGTGATCGGCGGGGCAGCCGGGGCGGTGCCGGTGCTGGTCGGTTGGGCCGCGGTCCAAGATGCCCTCGGCCCGGCCCCCCTGGTGCTGTTCGCGGTGATCTTCGTGTGGACGCCGCCGCACTTCTGGGCCCTGGCCGTGCGCTACCGGGAGGACTACGCCGCCGCCGACGTGCCCATGCTCCCGGCCGTGGCCAGCCTGCACGCCACCGCCGTGCGCATCCTGGCCTACAGCCTGGTTATGTGGGCCCTGACCCTCGCCTTCGTTCCCGTCGCCGACATGGGCCTGCTCTATCTCGGCGCCGCCCTGGTGCTCGGGGCCCTGTTCACCTGGTACGCCGTCGAGCTCCTGCGCGACCCGTCGCCGGAGCGGGCCATGCGCCTCTTCCACTGGTCGATCACCTACATCAGCCTGCTGTTCGGGGCCATGGCCCTCGACCAGCTCCTGGCGTGAGCCGACCATGACCATGACCGAGACCAAGTCCGAGCCCCGCCCCGATGACGGCGGGCGAGCCGTCGAGGGTCCGGCCGGCACCGGACCGGTCCAGTCACTCACCGGTCCGGCCCTGTGGCTGACCACGTCCGACCACAAGGTGGTGGGCCGGCTCTACCTGGCCTTCTCCCTGATCTTCCTGCTGGTCGGCAGCGCGGCCGGAGGGGTCCTCGGCGCCGAGCGCATCGACAGCGGCCTGCAGGTCATGGGTTCGGACGCCCTGGACCAGCTCTACACCCTCCACGGTGAGGTCACGGTCCTGTTGTTCCTGGTCCCCTTCTTCCTGGGCCTGGCCACCTACCTGGTGCCGCTGCAGATCGGTGCCGCTGACATCGCCTTTCCCCGGGGGTCGGCCACCGCCCTGTGGAGCTACGTCATCGGCGGGATCATGTTGCTGAGCGCCTACGCCGCCGACGGGGGGCTCCAGGGCGGGAGCGCCATCGGCGTCGACCTGTACCTGCTCAGCCTGGCAGTGCTGGCGGCATCGACGTGCCTGGCCCTGGTCAGCATCCTCACCACCGCCGTGACCCTGCGCTCACCGGGCATGACCATGCTGCGGACCCCGCTGTTCACCTGGTCGATGGTGGTGGGCGGCGGCCTCAGCCTGCTGGCCACCCCCGTCCTGCTGGCCCGCCTGATCGAGCTCTTCATCCATCACCACTTCGGAGCCGACCTCGGCGCCGTCGACGCCCCCGGTCAGCTCAACTGGTTCTGGTCGATCCCCCACGTCTACCTGCTGGTGGTGCCCGCCGCCGGGGTGGCCGCCGAGATCGTGCCCGTGCTCACCCGCAGCCGCCTGCGCCGCAACAGCTTCGGCATCGCCGCCCTCGGGGCCCTCGGCCTCCTCGGCTTCGGCGCTTGGGCCCAGGTCGACCCCTACGCCGACGACCTGCTCTACGTCGTCGCCGGTCTGGCCGCCCTGATCCCCGCCCTGGGCCTGCTCGGGGTGCTGGGCGACACCGTGCGACGGGGCCGCTTCTCACGCCAGGCGGCGCTGCTGATGGCGCTCGGGGCCGGGGTCCACGTCTTCCTCGGGACCCTGGCCGGCGCCATGCAGGTGATCCCGGGCCTGGAGCTGGACGGCACCGTGTGGGCCGCGGCCCAGGTCCACTACACCCTCTTCGGTGGCGCCGTGCTCGGGGCCTACGCCGCCCTGTGGTACTGGGCGCCCAAGATCTGGGGCGTGCACCTGGGGGAGAAGGCGGGGACGGCCGCGTTCGTCCTGACCTTCTGGGGCGTGATCCTGCTGGCTGCTCCCGACCTGGTCAGTGGCCTGTTCTCCGGCCAGCTCCTCGGGGCCACCCGTCTCGGCGACGACTCGCTGACGGCGGTTCTCAACACCGCCAGCGTCGTCGGCGGGGGCATGGCCGCCCTCGGCCTCCTGGTGGTGGTGGGCGACCTCCTGGCCCGGGCCGGGCGCAAGCGGGGCACGCGGGCCATCGGCGACCCCTGGGAGGGGGCCACCCTCGAGTGGGCCACCTCCTCGCCCCCGCCCCCGGGCAACTTCACCGACGAGCTTCCCCCGACCACCTCGGCTTGGCCGGTGGCCGACCAGCGGGCCCGTGACCGGGCCGAGGACAGCCAAGGCCAGGACGTGGACGCATGACCGCCACCGGCACCTCCAGTTCGTTGCTGCCCGCCCTGCCCCCGGCCCCCGAGGTCGGGCGCCGCAACGTCCTGCTGGTGGGCACCGTCTTCCTCATCGCCGCCGGCACCACCCTGTTCGGAGGCCTGCTGGCGGGCTACTTCTCCGCCCGGGAGATGGTCGAGGCCGGCGGCGAGGTGTGGCCCCCCGACGAGGTCGTCATCCCCAACGTGCCCCTGTTCGTCGGCTACCTGACCCTGCTCATGTCGTCGGTCACCGCCCAGTGGTCGGTCTCGGCCATCAACGGGCGCGACCGGCGCACCACCTACGTGGCCATCGGCCTGACCCTCGTGCTCGGCCTGGCCTTCGTCAACGCCCTGTCCTTCTCGTGGGCCGCCCTCGACATCGCCGCCGAGTCCTCCCGCTTCGCCACCACCATGTTCGCCGTCACCGTCACCCACCTCCTGGTGGTGATCGCCGCCCTGGTGGCCTTCGTGGTGGTGGGCTTCCGGGCTCTGGGTGGGCAGTTTTCCCCCGCGAACCGTGAGCCGATGGTCTGCGCCGCCGCCTTCTGGCACTTCTGTGCCGCCATCGGCCTGGTCATCTGGTACTGCATCTGGTTCCTGGAGGGGGGGCCGTGACCGCGGTTTCGCCTCGGAACCGGAGGTTCCTCGACGAGCTTGGTCGTGCTCCGGCCGACCGGCGGAGCCGGCCGACCGGCGCGCTGAACACCTTCTCGTCGCCAGCCGTTGGGGGCGCCTTCGGCGCCGTCGGCGGCCGGCCACGGGTCCTCGCTGCTCCGACTCGGATCTTCGGGAGGGTGGGCTGATGGTCAACACCGGGTCACGCTTCTGGTTCGGGGTGGTCGCCCTCGGCGTCGTCGGGTCCCTGGTCTACCTCTTCTCCAGCGGGGGGGAGCTGTACGGCACCTTGGTGCTGGCCTTCACGGCCGTGGCCGGCGTGGTCCTCGGGATCACCTCGATCGCCCTGCGCGACGGCGACGTGGCCCTGGCCGGGGCCGGCGCCGGGCCACCTGCCGAGCAGCGGCCCGTCTCCACTCGCCTGGCGGCCGCCTGGCCCGCCCTGGCCGCCCTCGGTGCTGGGGTGTGCATGATCGGCCTGGCCATCGGGGGTGGGTTGTTCTACGTCGGCCTGGCCATCCTCGGCGTCACCCTGGTGGAGTGGATGGTCCAGAGCTGGGCTGAGCGCTCCACCGCCGATGCCGAGGTCAACCAGCGCCTGCGCAACCGGGTCATGTTCCCGGTGGAGATTCCCGCCCTGGCTCTCATCGGCATCGCCGTGGCCGTCCTGGCCTTCTCCCGGGTCCTGCTGGCAGTGTCCAAGACGGGTTCGACCGTGGTGGCCATCGTGGTCGCCACCGTGATCCTCGGTATCGGGGTCCTGCTGAACGCCCGCCCCAAGGTGAGCGCCTCGTTCCTGGCCGTCATCGTCGTACTGGGCGCGGCCGGCCTGCTCGGCAGCGGCATCGTGGCCGCCGTGGTGGGCGAGCGTGAGTTCGAGGCCCATGAGTCCGAGGGGGGGGCCAGCCACGGCGACGTCGCCGGAGAGGGCACCACCGGCCAGGCCGACGAGGCCCCGGGCGACGCCGAGTCGCACGGGGGTGGGTGACTTGGCGCAGCACGGTCGTATGCGCCACCCT
>JAUJNB010000016.1:53416-59575 GCA_030446545.1 Acidimicrobiales bacterium
GCCGAGTCGCACGGGGGTGGGTGACTTGGCGCAGCACGGTCGTATGCGCCACCCTGGCCGCAACATGGCCCGACGAAGCAAGCTCGTCCTCCTGGTCCTGATCGTGGCCCTGGCCACCGCCGGGTGTGCCGCCAACGCCCCGCAGGACTCACTCGATCCGGCCGGCCCCTTCGCCAAGATGCTCGACAACCTGTTCATGCCCGTGGTCTGGGTGGCCGTGGCCGTGTTCATCCTGGTCGAGGGGGCCATCGTGTACTTCGTGGTGCGCTACCGCCGCCGCGCGGAGGACGACGACGACGAGCTGCCCGTTCAGCTCCACGGCAGCACCAAGTTGGAGATCGCCTGGACCATCCTGCCGGCGCTGGTGTTGGGTCTCGTCGCCGTGTTCACCATCCCGGTGGTCTTCGATCTCAACGCCAAGCCGGCCGGCGCCCTCGAGGTCTCGGTCACCGGGCAGAAGTTCTGGTGGGGCTACACCTACGGCGCCCAGCCGGCGTTCGGCATCGAGGAGGGCGGCATCGTCACCGCCAACGAGCTCCACATCCCCGCCGGACAACCGGTGTACCTCACCCTCACCTCACCAGACGTCATCCACTCGTTCTGGACCCCCCGGCTCAACGGCAAGCGTGACGTGGTGCCGGGTCGCACCCACACCTGGTCGATCCAGGCCTACGAGCCCGGCGTCTACTCCGGCCAGTGCGCCGAGTTCTGCGGGACCGCCCACGCCAACATGCGGCTCAAGGTGGTGGCTCATGATCAGGGCGGCTGGGACGACTGGGTGCGCCAGATGCAGCAGCCCCCGATCCAGCCGCTCGGAGGACCAGCCGCCCAGGGCTTCGAGCTGTTCACCCAGAAGGGGTGCGCCGGGTGCCACCGGGTCGAGGGCGCCTTCGAGGCGGTGGCGGCCGAATCCCCCCCCGCCCCCGACCTCACCCACCTGTTCAGCCGCGACTGCTTCGCCGGTTGCATCTACGACCTCAACGACCGCAACGAGCTGGAGGCCTGGCTGCGCAACCCGCAGCGAAAGGCCGGCTCGCTCATGGTCCTCGGCGGCCCCCTGACCGAGGAAGAGATCGATAACCTGTCCGCCTACCTGGAGACCCTGGAGTGACCATGGCTGACAATTCGGGGACATCTACGGCCACCGTGGTGGCCACCGACCGGGCGAGGACCGTCGCATGGCCCTGACCGAGGAACGTACTCCTCTCGAGCTGACCACCGGCGAGGAGTCGGTCGTCGAGAAGCCCCTCGGGGCCTTCACCCGACCCTCGTCCAACGAGGGGTGGCGCTCGTGGCTCACCACGGTCGACCACAAGAAGATCGGAATCCTGTACGGCGCCACCGCCATGGCTTTCTTCGCCATCGGGGGCCTCGAGGCCCTGCTCATCCGGGCCCAGTTGGCCCAGCCCAACGGCCAGGTGCTCAGCCCCGAGATCTACAACCAGATGTTCACCATGCACGGCACCACCATGGTGTTCCTGGTGATCATGCCCATGCTGGCGGCCTTCTCCAATTACCTGATCCCGCTGATGATCGGGGCCCGCGACGTCGCCTTCCCCCGCCTCAACGCCTTTAGCTACTGGGTCTTTCTCTTCGGCGGCCTGTTCCTGTACTCCAGCTTCTTCCTGGGTGGTGCACCCGACAACGGGTGGTTCAACTACGCCCCCAACTCGGGGGTGGCCTATTCACCGGGCCATGGCATCGACTTCTGGACCCTTGGACTGCAGATCACCGGCATCGCCTCGTTGGTGGGAGCGGTCAACTTGATCGTCACCTGCCTGAACATGCGGGCGCCGGGCATGACGCTGCTGCGCATGCCGGTGTTCGTGTGGATGGCCCTGGTGGCCCAGTTCCTGTTGCTGTTCGCCATCCCGGTCATCACCGTGGCCCTGTTCCTGTTGATGTTCGACCGGCTCTTCGGCGCCAACTTCTTCAACGTGGAGGCCGGGGCCGACCCGCTGCTGTGGCAACACCTGTTCTGGATCTTCGGCCATCCCGAGGTCTACATCCTGATCTTGCCTGCCTTTGGCATCGTCTCCGAGGTGATCCCCGCCTTCGCCCGCAAGCCGTTGTTCGGCTATCCCTTCATGGTCTTTTCCGGGATCGCCATCGGGTTCATGGGCTGGGGGGTGTGGGCCCACCACATGTTCGCCTCAGGCGTGGGCCCGGTGTCGGTGGCCGCCTTCTCGCTGTCCACCATGTTCATCGCCGTGCCCACCGGGGTGAAGATCTTCAACTGGATCGGCACCCTGTGGCGGGGCAAGTTGACCTTCACCGTGGCCATGCTCTTCGCCGTGGGACTGGTGTCGCAGTTCACCATCGGCGGGCTCTCGGGCGTCATGCACTCGGTGGCCCCCCACGACACCCAGCAGACCGACACCTACTTCGTGGTAGCCCACTTCCACTACGTGCTCTTCGGCGGCTCGATGTTCGGGATCTTCTCCGGCGTCTACTACTGGTGGCCCAAGATCTTCGGCCACAAGTTGAGCGAGGGTATCGGCAAGCTCCACTTCTGGGTCATGTTCGCCGGCTTCAACCTGACCTTCGCTCCCATGCACATCGTGGGCCTCCAGGGCCAGCCCCGTCGCACCGCCACCTACCCCGAGGGCATGGGCTGGGACCTGATGAACCTGCTCTCCACCATCGGCTCCTTCCTCATCGCCCTGTCCTTCTTGATCTGGGTCTACAACGTGGTGCGCAGCCGCAAGAACCCCCATGCCGGAGCCGACCCGTGGGACGGTCGCACCTTGGAGTGGGCCACATCGTCGCCTCCGCCGGTCCACAACTTCGACCTCGAACCCACGGCCGGGCACCTCGACGAGTGGTGGCACCAGAAGTACGAGGAGAACGAGGACGGCCGGCCCGTCCGCCGGGAGGAGTTCACCTACCTGAGCCAGGTCGACGAGCCGTCGCTGAGCCGGGGCGGACGACAGCCGGAGGGCGTGGACGTGTCCAAGATCCACCTGCCCTCGCCGTCGTACTGGCCCATCGTCATCGCCCTGGGCCTGCCCCTCGTGGGCTACGGCCTGCTCTACACCTACTGGCTGGCGGCCCTGGGCGGGCTGTTGATCATCGGTGGCATCGTGGGCCTGGGCCTCGAGCCTTCGGTGGACCCTGAGGCCGGCCACGACGAACACGACGACCACGATCCCGGACACGAGCCCGACGACGGCCAGGAGGCCGAGCTGGTGGCGGTGGGCGCCGGCGACGGTGCTGCCGGCCCCGATGGGACCACAGCCGCCACCACCACCGACAGCGAGCCGACGTGAGCGTGAGCGAGCAGACGGCCATGGCGCCGACAGGTTCGGCGCCCGACGCCGACGACCACATCGCCCACGACGCCGCCGCTCCGGCCCATCACACCAGCACCGGGCTGTCCAACGAGAAGCTGGGGATGTGGCTGTTCCTCGGTTCGGAGTGCCTGCTGTTCGGCGGGCTCATCTCGGCCTTCCTGCTCTACCGCAGCAAGGACGTCGAGGGCATGACCGGCCCGGCCGTGGGCGACCTCTATGACATCCCCTTCACCTCGGTCAGCTCCTTCGTGCTGCTCATGAGCTCACTGACCATGGTGCTGTCGTTGTCGGCCATCCAGCGGGCAGACCACCGCCGGGCCCGTACCTGGATGCTGACCACGGCCATGCTCGGGGCCAGCTTCGTGGCCGGCCAGGTCTACGAGTTCACCGCCTTTGTCCGGGAAGGCCTGGGCTACACCACCAACCTGCAGAGCTCGGCCTTCTACACCCTGACCGGCTTCCACGGCGTCCACGTCACCATCGGCATCCTCATGCTGGTGAGCCTGTTCGTGATGTCGCTCCGAGGTCGGCTGTCGGCCGAGAAGACTGAGACGGTGGAGATCGTGGGCCTCTACTGGCACTTCGTCGACATCGTGTGGATCATCATCTTCACCCTCATCTACCTGATCCCGGCCTGAGGTGCCCGTGAGCGACCAGACCCTGACCGGAGAGGCCCAACAGGAGCACGAGGCCCAGACCGAGCACGAGGCCCAGACCGAGCACGAGGGCCGGGCCCATCCGAGCGACCGCAACTACGTCGGCATCGCCCTCATCCTGGCCGTGCTCACCGCCCTGGAGGTGGTCAGCTTCTACGTGGAGGAGCAGCTGGGCGCCCTCCTCGTGCCGGCGCTGATGATCATGATGATCGTGAAGTTCGCCATCGTGGTGATGTGGTTCATGCACCTGCGGTTCGACTCCAACCTGTTCACCCGGGTCTTCGTCTCGGGCCTGGTGCTGGCCATCACCGTCTACGTCGGCGCCCTGATGACCTTTCGGTTCTGGTAGGCCAGAGGCTGTGACTTCGGTGCTGGCGGCCACGGTGGTGCGGGGGGATCCCTGGCGCTGGCAGCCCCATCCCGAGGTGTGGGCCCTCCTGGCCGGCCTGGCGCTGGCCTACTGGTGGGCGGTCACCCGCATCGGCCCCCGGGCCACCCGACCGGGGGAGACGGTGGTGACGAGGGGCCAGGTGGCCTGGTTCGTGGCCGCCCTGCTCATGCTGTGGGTGGCGGCCGACTGGCCCATGCACGACTTGGGCGAGGAATACCTCTACGGCGTGCACATGGGCCAGCACATCCTGCTCTCGTTGGTCGTGCCACCCATGGCCCTGCTGGCCACGCCCACCTGGCTGGCCCGCATGCTGGTGGGCTCGGGCCGGGGCTATCGCGTGGTCCGCCGCCTGGCCCGCCCGGTGGCGGCCACGCTGATCTTCAACGGGGTGGTCGTTTTCACCCACTGGCCGACGGTGGTCAACACCTCGGTGGCCAACGGGGTGCTGCATTACGGGGTCCACGTGCTGGTGGTGTCCAGCGCCCTGCTCATGTGGCTGCCGGTGGCCGGTCCCCTGCCCGAGCTGCGCCTGTCGCTCCCGGGCCAGATGGGATACCTGTTCCTCCAGTCGGTGATCCCCACCGTGCCTGCCGGCTGGCTCACCTTCGCCGACGGGGTCGTCTACCGGGCCTACGACGTCGTCCCCCGGGTCTTCGGGCTGTCGGTGGCCCACGACCAGCAACTCGCCGGCATGCTCATGAAGGTGGTCGGTGGGCTGTTGCTGTGGACGGTCATCACCATGCTGTTCTTCCGCTTCGCCAGCAGCAAGACCCTGGACGACCGCTCGCCCGGCATCCCTCTCGACCGCCGGGCCCCGGTGCCCGAGCCCGAAGGCGATGTGCTCACCTGGGCCCAGGTCGAGCGGGAGCTGCAGCGGGCCGGCCCCGCTCCCGCCGAACCCGACCGCTCGTCCTAGGCGTCGCTCCCGGCGTCAGAACGGGGGACCGAGGAGGGGATCGGGCAGGAGGGCGGTGAAGGTCAGGCCAGGCGGCGGGCGAGGCCGGTGGTGGGCGTGCGGGCCGAGAGGGCGGCGGCCAGGGCGGCCAGGAGGGGGATCACCACGGCGGCGGAGGCCATGGCGGCCCAGGGTAGGACCAGGTGCTCGGTGGTCTGGCGGGCGAACAGGACGGTGACGGCCGGCAACAGGCCGGCAGGAACGGCCAGCACACCTCCGAGGGCGGCCAGCACCCCGGCCTGGGTGGCCCGGAAGCGACGGCGGAGCCGGGGCCCGGCCCCCACGGCGGTGAGGGTGACCAGGTCGGCCCGGGACTCAGCCGCCGACAGGGCGGTGGCGATGGCCACCACCGACAGGGCGATGACCGCACTGAGGGCCAGGGCTACGGCGTTGATCACGGCTGCGCCGTTGCCGAAGCCTTCCTCCACCCGCACGAACACGTCGTGTTCGACGGCGATCTGGCGGGCCCGGGCCAGGGTCTGCTCGTCGAGCGGGCCCGGGGTGCGCAGCAGCCAGTGGTCGACGGCTGCCGGTTGCAGGCCCAGCTCGGCGGCCCGGTCGAGGGAGAGGACGAAAGTGGGGCCGGTCCAGGTCCGGGGCAGGTCGACCTTGACGACGGGCAGGACGAGGGGCGGGCGGTCGTCGAAGGAAGGACCACCACACCCGATCGCCGGCGGCTGGCAGGACGGGTCGTCGGAGCCGGTGGCGACCGTCACCGTGCCGCCGTCCACCAGACCCGAGCCGAGGGCCACCACCGTGCCCGCTTCCAAGGCCGCCAGCGCCTCCTCCGGCGTCGAGGTGGGCCAGGTCGACACCCTCCACCGACACCCGTCCGGCACTGGGGACGTCGAGGCCGCCGGCCAG
>JAUJNB010000016.1:59675-61242 GCA_030446545.1 Acidimicrobiales bacterium
CCCGCCGGGCCTGCGGTCAGCCCCCGAGGGGATCGCTCCAACGGACGCCTGGGAACCTGGAGAAGTCGGCGTCCGAGGAGCACAGCTCGGCTCCGTGTTCGATCGACAGGGCGGCCAGGTGGGCGTCGGTGGTCAGGTTTCCGGCGGTGCCGAGCGGGCCCAACAGCGACCGCAGGACGACGGCGTGGCGGTCGGTGGGATGAACGACCGTGGTCGAGGGCTGGGCCAACCAACCGTCGACCAGGTCCAGCGCCTCGTCAGCGCCCAGGGGCGCCTCGAAGACGGCCGCGCGGGTGGAGAGGCGCACGAAACCCAAGAGCACGGTCCACGCCAGCGCCACCGTCTCGGGCCCCGACATCGCCTCCTCCACCCAACTCCGGGCCGGATGGTGCCGGGGCGAGGTCTCGTCGACGGCGTAGAGCAGGAGGTTGAGGTCGGGCAGCTTCACTTCCGGAGCTCCAGCTTGCGCATCACCTCTCGGTCCTCGAGGTCTTCGGCCAGGGCCAGGGCCCGGTCGAGATCGACGCCGGGCCGCAGGCCCATCCGCCGAGTGGGGAGACGGTAAGGGCGAGGATCGGTGGGGGGACGCAATCCCGCCCGGACAGCGTCGTTCAGGACCTTCTTGAACGAGACCCGGCGCTCCCGCGCCGCCTGTTCCAGAGCCGACGCCACATCGGGATCCAGCGTTACCGTGGTCCTCATGTCGGCATCATAGCTGCACGTGTGCTGCTGTCATGATGCTAGATCCTGCCGCTTGACCGCCGGACCTACTCCCAGCGGAAGCGCCAGGCGGCCAGGGCAGGTGCGGCCACGGCCCAAACGGCCAGCACGGCCCACGGGCCCCCGGCCAGCGTGGCTGGTGCCGACAGGGCGGCGTCGAGCGCTGCTGACAGCGCCGCGGCCGGCAACAGGCGGGCCAGGGCCTCCAGGGCGGCCGGCAGGCGGTCGAGGGGAAAGACCATGCCCCCGAGCAGCAGCAGCACCAGGTACAGCCCGTTGGCCGCGGCCAGGGTGACCTCGCCCCGCAGGGTCCCGGCCATCAACAGGCCCAGGCCGGCGAAGGCCACCGTGGCCAACAGCACGGCCCCAGCCGCCATCAGGGCGCTGCCCTCGGGCCGCCATCCGAGGGCGCCGGCCACCGCCGCCAGCACCACCACCTGGAGGGCCTCCACGGCCAGCACCGCGAGCGTCTTGGCCGCCAGCAGGGCCGGGCGGCCGAGGGGGGTCGAGCCCAGGCGCTTGAGCACGCCGTAGGAACGCTCGAAGCCGGTGGCGATGGCCAGGCTGACCATGGCCGTCGACATCACGGCCAGAGCCAGGATCCCCGGGGCCAGGAAGTCGACCGCCCGGGTGACCCCCTCGGGCAGGGGAAGGACGTCGACCACGGAGAAGAACACCAGCAACAGCACCGGGATGCCCAGCGTGAGCAACACCGACTCACCCCGGCGCAGGGTCAGGGCCAGTTCGACCCGGGTCTGGGCCACCACGGCGGCGGCGGTCACGGTGCCGGGCGGTCGGGCCCGGGCCGGTCGGCCGGGGGGCGGTCGGGCGCCGGGCGGTCGGGCCC
>JAUJNB010000036.1 GCA_030446545.1 Acidimicrobiales bacterium
TCTCGTAGATCGACCACAGGTGCTTGGGCCGCCCCGTGACCTCACCCACGATCTTCAGCTCACGCAGTCGCTCCCGCACGGCCTCGATGACCATGCCGAGGTAGAGCTCCCGCTCGGGGCTGCGCACCGAGACCATCTGCTCGATCTCGGCGTAGCGCTTGGGGTGCAGCGTGGCGAAGGACAGGTCCTCTAGCTGCTGCTTCACGTGGGACATGCCCAGTCGATGGGCCAGGGGGGCGTAGATGTCGATGGTCTCCCGGGCGATGCGCTCCTGCTTGGCCTCGGGCAGCGCGGCGATCGTGCGCATGTTGTGCAGCCGGTCGCACAGCTTGATGATCAGGACCCGCAGGTCCTTGGCCATGGCCACCAGCATCTTGCGGATGGACGCCGCCTGCTGGGCCGCCTTGGAGTCGAAGCGCACGCGGTCGAGCTTGGTCACCCCGTCGACGATGGTGGCCACCTCGGGCCCGAAGGTGGACGACACCTCGGCCAGGTCGACGGCGGTGTCCTCCACCGCGTCGTGCAGGAGGGCGGCGGCCACGGTGACCTCGTCGAGCCCGAGCTCGGCCACGATCATGGCCACGGCCAGGGGGTGTTGGATGTAGGCGTCGCCCGAGTTGCGGACCTGGCCCTGGTGGGCGTTGGCCGCCACCGCGTAGGCCCGGCTGATCATCGCCGTCGACGAACGGGGGTGGCGGGCCCGGTAGGCCGACAACAGCGGCGCCACCTCCTCGGCGGGCAGCGCGTTGCGCCGCCAGGGCAGCACCCGGTCGACGGTGGTCATCGCACCCCCACCCCGGCCTCGTCGTAGGTCACCAACGAGACGACCTGCCGCCCGGGAAGCCGGGCCCGCCCGGCCAGGAACCCGAGCTCGAGCACGAAGGCCAGGCCGACCACCTCGGCGCCGAGCCGCTCCACCAGGCGGGCGGTGGCGGCCGCTGTCCCTCCGGTGGCCAAGACGTCGTCGACGATGAGCACCCGGGTGCCGGGACGCAGGGCGTCGGCGTGGATCTCGAGGAGGTCGGTCCCGTACTCCAGGGCGTAGGCCTCGCCCTCGACGGCCGAGGGGAGCTTGCCCGCCTTGCGCACCGGCACGAAGCCGGCTTCGAGCCGGTAGGCGACAGGTCCGGCCAGGATGAAGCCCCGCGCCTCGATTCCCACCACCTGATCGACGGCCTGCGCCCTGAAGCCGTCGACCAGCCCGTCGACGACGCCGGCGAAGGCCTGCGGGTGGCTCAGCAGCGGGGTGATGTCCTTGAACACCACGCCGGGCGTGGGGAAGTCGGCGATGTCCCGGACCAGCTGGCGCATCCGCTCGACTCGCTCACCCTCCACCCCTTCGAAGGTACCGCCTCGAGCCCAGCGGCGGTGGCTTGCCCGAGCCGGCCGAACCAGGCACCGCCGGCGACGGCTTGCCCCGGCCGCGCCAGCGGCGGCTTGCCCGAGCCGGCCGAACCAGGCACCGCCGGCGACGGCTTGCCCCGGCCGCGCCAGCGGCGGCTTGCCCGAGCCGGCCGAACCAGGCATGGTCGTGCCATGGCCTCCCCCTGCCCCGCCCCTGACGGCTCCAGCCCCCGACAGACCAACTTCGACGGTCCCCCGCCCATGTGCATCGACCTGTCCAAGCGCTACGGCGCCGAGATGGTGACGTCGCTCGGCGCCCTCACCATCGCCCTCGACCCCGTCGCCGCCCCCGCCACCGTGAACAACTTCGTGTTCCTGGCCCGCTACCACTACTTCGACGGCCTGGTGTTCCACCGGGTCATCAAGGGCTTCATGTGCCAGGGGGGTGACCCCGAGGGCAGTGGCCGCGGGGGCCCCGGCTACAAGTTCGCCGACGAGCTGCCCCGGCCCGGCCGCTACGAGATCGGTTCACTGGCCATGGCCAACTCGGGGCCCGACACCAACGGCAGCCAGTTCTTCCTCGTGAGCGGCTCCTCCGGGGTGGGCCTGCCTCCCAGCTACTCGCTGTTCGGCAAGGTGGTCAAGGGCCTCGACGTGCTGGCCGCCATGGAAGCGGTCCCCACCGGGCGCAACGACCGTCCCACCACCGACCTGGTCATCGAGTCGGTCACCATCACCGAAGCCGACTGATCACCGCCGTGCTCGTGGTGGTGACGGGATCAGTAGCGTGGAGGTCATGAGCGACGGGGAGCAGCTGGCCTACCAGGACGTAGGCGCCCGCATCGGCGAGCTGGTCGGCCGCCTCATGGACCACCCCGACGAGTCGGTGGGCGAGCGGGTCACCGAGCTGCTCGACTGGGTCGACGTGTTCCACCGCGAGGGCCTGACCCAGTTGGTCGGCCTGGTGGAGAAGTGGCGGGGCGAGATCTTCCTGGAGTCGGCGGCCGAAGACCCGGTGGCCGGCACCCTGCTCGACGCCTACGACCTGAGAGACCTCATCCTGCCCGACGGCCCTGCCGGCGCCCCGCCCGCCCCGCCTCCCCAGCCGACCGTGGTCCAGATCCGCAAGCGGGACCGGTAGCGCAGTAGCCCCGCCGCCGGCCACGTCCCACCGCCGAAGGCGGTCTCCCTGGCTGGCGGACCAGCGAGCGAAGGGCGAGGGCGGTGTTCAGGGCCGGAGAACCACCGAGCTCGCCGTCGAACCTCTGGTTCGGCGGCGATCGATCACACCGACAGCAGCTCGTGGGCGCCGGTGTCGACCGAGGGGTGGCGCAGCTTGGACATGGCCCGGGCCTCGATCTGGCGGATGCGCTCCCGGGTCAGGTTGAAGCTCTCCCCCACCTCCTCGAGGGTGCGGGCTTCGCCCCGGTCGAGGCCGTAGCGAAGCCGGATCACCGTGCGCTCCCGCTCGTCGAGGGGCGCCAGCAGGCGGGCCACCTCGGCCGGCAGGAGGGCGTCGGCGGCGGCGCTGAAGGGACAGGTGGCGTTGGGGTCGGCGACCACGTCGCCCAGCTCGGCGTCACCGTCCTCCCGCAGGGGGTCCGACAACGAGAGCGTGCCACCGGCGTAGCGGAAGATCTCGATGAGCTTGTCGACCGGGAGATCGAGCTCGGTGGCCAGCTCGGCCAAGGTGGGGGGTCGACCGAACTTGATCTCGAGCACGCCTTGGGCCTTGCGCAACCGGGTGAGCTGGTCACCGGCGTGAACGGGTAGGCGGATGGTCCGCCCCGTGTTGGCGATGCCCCGGGTGATGGCCTGGCGAATCCACCACGTGGCGTAGGTGGAGAACTTGAAGCCCTTGCGCCAGTCGAACTTCTCCACGGCGTGGATGAGGCCGAGGTTGCCTTCCTGGACCAGGTCCAGCAGCGGCAGCTCCGACGCCTGGTACTTCTTGGCGATCGACACCACCAGCCGCAGGTTGGCCTTGATGAAGGTCTGAGTGGAATCGTCACCGGCCTGCACGGCGAGACGAAGCTCCCGACGCCGGGCGACCGACAGGCGCTCGCCGGCCTCCTCGGCCCGGGCGATCTCCTTGCGGGCGGCGTTGCCGTCCTCGATGGCTTGGGCCAGCCTGGCCTCGTCGGCCTTGGTCAAAAGGGCGTGCTTTCCGATGTCACTCAGGTACAGCCGGACGAGATCCTCGTCGGCGCGCTCGGCTCGCTGCTTTGCCATGCGCTCGCAACCCTTCCTACGACGACAGGGACGCGTATGAGTCTACGCAAAGCACGGGCCATTCCCTCCGCCCGGGCCAACCTGTCGCCGCCCGGTCCTCTCGGGTACCGTCGCCACGGTGGACTACCTGCCCCTGGTCCTGCTCGTCGTGGTCCTCGTCGGTGCCGCCGCGGTGTTCCCCTCCATGCGCCGGTTGAAGCGGGCCGCCCAGGCGACGCTGGAGGCCTCCAAGACCCTCGACGCTCAACTGCGTTCCCTTCAGGCCCAGCAAGCCCAGCAGGCCGATGACTCGCCCCCCGGGCCCGCCCAGCCCGGGTCAGCCGGTGGCGAGCAGCGGGAGCCGGGCCAGGGCCCCGGGGCCTGAACCACCTCCGGCCCAGGCGCCCCGGGCGGCGGTCAGCGAGCCAGGACGGCGGCGGCGGTGCCTGCCGCCCCGGCCACGGCGTAGAACCCCGGGTCGTCGCCGGGGCCACGCCTCATCGAGCTCACTCGGAGGCGGCGCGTGGCCAACAGGGCCGGGATGTCAGGGTCGTCCACGCCCAGCAGCCGGTGGCGGTCGGCCGCGCCGCACGCCTCCAGGTCGCCCCGCACCCGCCTGGCGAAAGTCCCGTGGGGCACCCCGATCGTGGCCCGGGCCCGGGTCAGGGAGCCGAGGGCGGTCCGGGTGTGGTGGCTCACCCCCTGGTGGCGCAGGCGGGGGTCGACCAGCGAGAAGCGCACCGCCGCCACCGGGCGACCCCCGAGGGACTCGGCGGCATCGAGGGCGGGCGCCACCTCCAGCGCCGAGAACCCCAGCCGGGTGGCGGTGCCGACCGATCCGGGGCCCATGCCCACCACCACCACGTCCGCTCCTTCGACGTGTCGGGCCACGACCATGCCGGCAGCCACGTTGACGGCCTCGTGGTCGCCGCCGAACGCGTGGCCCGCCGTCACCGTGACGTCGACCAGCCCCCGGTCCTTCATGGCGGCCACCAACTCGGAGGAGGCCATCGGGAGGGCCCCGCCCTCGGTCATGACGTACGCCACCCGCAACTCGGGCCGGCCGAATTTTAGGGCCACGGTCACGCACGGCACCTGGCTGTGCAGACCGCAGACCACCACCGGCACCCCCTCGAGGTCGTCGGCCTCGGCCAGCGTCCCGGCGTGCAGCTCCTCGCCGGAGCCGGTGTCGGCCTGGAGGCTCGTGTAGCGCAACTTCATGGTGTGTCCCGGCCCCGGCGAGCGCCAGCCGTCGCGCGCCAGGTTCCAGTGCACCACGTGCCACCCGCCAGTCCCCAACCCCAACTCCACGGCGGTGGTGTTGACCACGACGGGATCCCCGACGGCGACGGGCCCAGTGAGCTCAGTCAGCACATAGGCCCGAGACTTCCCAGCAGCGGGACTCGCCGGGGTGTCACGAGCGCCTGCGGCAGCCCCAGTGTCGCCGAAGGCGACCTCGACGCGCTGCAGGCCCCGTCGTTGTGAGAGCAACGAGACGACGGTGGCGGTCCGAAAACAGGGCACGAGCGGTCCTTTCCTAGCGCCGGCCGGCTCCGCCGGCGGCGCCACACTCGCCGGAAGGCGAACACCTCGCCGTCGAACCTCTGGTTCGGCGGCGATCACAACGAGGCGATGAGGCGCTCGACTCTTTCGTCGCGAGACTTGAACGGGTCCTTGCAGAGCACGGTGCGCTGGGCCTGGTCGTTGAGCTTCAGGTGGACCCAGTCGACGGTGTAGTCGC
>JAUJNB010000017.1 GCA_030446545.1 Acidimicrobiales bacterium
CCTCGCCGCCAAGGTCGAGCGCTACTCGGTCCAGCTGCAGGCCTACGCCGATGCGGTACGAGAAGCGGTCGCAGAGCCTGTCGCCGGTGGCTACCTGCTCTTCATCGGGGCCACCGGCACCCGTGCCGTGCACGTCGAGACGCCATCCCTACGGTCCGTTCGAGGGAGTGAAGGGCCGCAGTGCACAGGGGGGGCGGCAAGCGGCCAAGACGGCGGGTACACCGGGACCAACGGCGAGAGGTAGTTTCGCTTCGGGCCCTCAGAGGGCACGGACGTCGAGGGGGTCACCGGCGCCAGGTTGGCCGAGCCGGTCGGCGGCGCTGCCGCCCCGGAGCAGTACCTCGTAGAAGTGGCGGTGCCCGCCAGCCGTCGACCAGCCGCTGCTGCCCGGGGCGAACGACATCTCACCGTGGTGTACGGCGAAGGTGCCGTCAGTCACCACCGCCACAGCGGAGGTGCCACCGGCGGTGATCTGTACCCGCTGGCCGTTCTCCACGGGTGCCGTCGACCAGGTGGTCTTCAGGTTGCCGTAGCCGTCGACGTAGGCGACGGCCCGCTCGGGCGGCGCAGGAATCCGCTCGGGAGCGAGCGTGGTGCCCAGCCCACCGAGGTCGCCGCGGGCGAGGTCGGCGACGACCGAAGGGAAGAGATCACGAGAACGGAACTGCGATCCTCCCTCGGGTACGGACACCTCTCGCACCTCAGCCTCGTCCGCGAGGAAGGAGAAGGAGTGCCCGGAGTTCACTCCCACCACGATCACGCCGCTGGGCAGCACGGCGGCCACCAGCTGCTCACCTTCGTTGTCCTGTCGAGGATCGGGCCGATCGGCGCGCGGCGCGACGTTCGTGTACACGAGACGCTCCGGCGGACCCTCCGTGCGGGCGAGCTGGGCCGCGCAGAACCCTGCGCTCACGGTGTCGAAGGCCGGGACGGGGGTGAGGAAGACGTCGGCCTCCGGCACGCACAGGGCCAAGCGTTGCCGTACTTCGGCGAAGGCGAGGTCGCCGTGGCCGTAGTCGGCGATCATGTGGATCAGCACCGTCGTGGTCTCCACGGTACCGGACGCTCCAGCCATGCTTGCCACCCCCTCGGGTGCCGGGGTTCGCGCCCAGCTCTCTTGGAGGCGAACTGTCTCTCCCGTTTGCTATCCGTCTGGGACGGCGTCCTCATCGCCCAGGCCGTTTTGTGGCCCTCGCTCGGGGTGATTTCTCAGCCCCACTCGGGGTCACCGAAGAGACGGCGCACCTCGGCCGGCGATGGCCCGGGGGATGCCGCGGCAAGTCGAAGGTGCTCCGGCATCTCCTTCGCGGGGCGCCGGCGTTGTCGGGCGAGCGGCCGGACACCGCCTTCCAGGTGCTGGTCTGTCACCAGTTGGGCCTCACGCCCGACTCGACCGCGTCGACCTCGGCGCCGGCCCAGGCCAGTTCGCGCTCGCCGTGGCCGGCAACTTCCGACGGGTCGTCGCCGTGGACGTCTCCCCTGTCGTGCTCGGTCGCCGCCGAGCCAAGTTGCTCGATACGGGGTTGACCCAGGTCGAGGTGGTAGAGGCCGGTTTCCTGACCTATCGCCACCATGGGCCCCCGGCCGACCTCGGCTACTCCCGCTACGCCCTCCATCACCTTCCCGACTTCGAAGGCGATCGCCTTGCGACGCGTCCCCGGCCGGGATCCACTCCCCTGCCGTGTACCAGTTGCCTACCAGGCGGGCCTAGCCACGCCTCGTGGGTCGTCAGCGGCGATCGGGACGTCTGGGCCCGGTGTGGCGGTGGGCCAGGAGCAGCAACCCTCCCATTCCCACCATGGTCGCCCCCATGCCGGCCAGCCTCCCCACGTCGCTGCCGGTGGCCGGGAGTCGGCCCTGCCGGTTGGGCGGGGGCATCCGAGTGGTGGAGGTCGTGGGCGCCGTGCCGTCGGCATCGACTTGCACTTGGAAGAAGTAGACGGCGTCGCCGGAGTCCCAGCGGGTGAACAGCGAGAGGAGGTAGACGCCCGGGTCGAGGTCTGCGGAGAACCGTGCGGGGTTGGCCGGCACCACGTCGAATCGTTGCTCGTCCCCGTCGGCAGAGGTGGCGAGCAGTTGTGTCTCCGTGGGCGAGGCCGAGGTGTCGAAGCGGACCGACAGCGGCGCACCTCTGGAGACCCTCAGGAGGGGAAGCTCGCCAGGATCCGGGGGCAGCTTGTCGACACACAGTGTCTCACTTAGGTCGGGCCCCGCCGGGACGGTCCAGCAGTAGGAGCCCAGGTCTCCGTCCACCTCGCTCGTCGGCGACACCAGCACGGCTGATGGCGGCTGAGCCGATGGGCTGTCCACCGACTCGGGGGGCTGGCTGGTGGTCGTGGTCGTGCTCGTGCTCGTGCTCGAGGTCGACGTCGGGGTCGAGGTGCTGGTGGTGGTGGTGGTGCCCGTCGACCGGGTAACCGAGAAGGGTGCCGAGCCCACACCTTCGTTCCCGCATTGCGAGACGGTCACCTCGGCGGCGGTGAGGTTCTCGGACTGCCCTGCCTTCTCGGTCGCCTCGATGGTCACCGTGGCTGCTCCGCCTGCGTCGGGCGTGAAGAGCTCCGAGTTGGCCGGGGTGAAACCCTCGAAGGCGAAGTCCAGGCGGGCCTGGCCACCTCCCGCAGGGGCCGGGCAATTGGCGACCGTCGCGGTGATCTCCGTCCCGATGGGCCCCGACGCGGGGGTGATCGAAACCGTGGGGGGACCAGCCTGGGCGGACGCGGGGGTCCCGGCCCCCAACCCCAGGCCCACCGCAGCGATCGTCGCGGCGAGAAACAGGCGGACTCTTGCCATCAGGTCTCCACCTTCCCTTAGCCCGCACCGTGGCGTCGGCGCGTGGGATACGCCGAGGGACGCTACTCCCCGGGCCCGGTGGGCCTCGCCGGCGAGCGCCCGAGTTGTCGGCCGGCGCTCCTGCCAGGCGGGTTGGGCCCACCCTGACACCGCTCGCCGGTAGTAGCTTCCAGCACGACATGGAAACGGCAGCGGCGGCTTCGGTGCGGCGAATGGCCACTTCCTTGGTGCTGCTGGCGGCCGTGGTGAGCGGTTGCTCGGTGACGACGACCCAGTCCCGCTGTGAGAACGCGCAGTGCCGGATCACGCTGTCGGGGGTGGGCGCCGACACCGAGATCGAGCAGCTGGGGGTCACCATCGAGATCGCGGCCATCGGTGGTGACACGGTGACGCTGGCGGTCTACGGCGAGGACGGTGGCCCCGACGAACAGGTCGAGCTCTCCGAGGGTGAGAGCGCCGAGGTCGTGGGGGTGCAGGTGACCCTCGAGAGCATCGACGGCGACAACATCGACCTCAGCGCCCGCCCGGGCTGAGGCGCGACCCGGCTCGGGTCGGGTCGATCGGTCACTCGAGGCAGAGGCGGGAGCGTTCGGCCGCGGCCCGGGCCACCGCCAGGTTGAGTCGGGCCACCCCGCCACGTCGGATGTCGCAGCGCAAGGCCACCCGGAGTTGCGCGACGGCCGGGGATTCCACGGAGTCTTCGAGGGCGGCAGCGATGGACGGGAGGGCATCGTCGGAGAGCTGAGTCAGGTAGGAGACGTCGAGCTCGGCGCCGTCAGCCGCCCGGTCGAGGTTGTGACGGACGACGAAGGCCTCGGGGTCGAGGACGTTGATTGCCAGGATCAGGGCCACCGCGGCCGCTCCGGAGGCACCCAGCACCCAGTTCGAGTCACTGCTCGGCCGCAGGTTGCGGATGGCGATGAGGACGAGCAGCACCCCCAGCCAGAGGGCGACCGCCACCACCGACAGCCGCAGCATGGTGAGACCGAAGGCCCGGTCGTAGAGGGCCATGCGTCGCAGGCAGACGGCCACCAGGCCGACGGCCAGCACCGGGACCCAACCGGCCAGCAGGCGCACGGCGGTCTGGGCCATCACCCCGGGGGCGGCCAGGGCGCGCACCAGGCCGAGGAAGGCGACGAGCACGGCCGTGGCCCAGCAGAGCTGGAAGAACCCGCTGCGGGCGTACTCCGCCGGCGTCAGGCCGGAGGACGCCAGCAGTCGCTCACCGGTGGATGTGAGGGCGATGAGCTGGGAGACCACGAACAGCCCCAGCACCCCGGCGGCGAGGATCAGCATGGTGAGGATCTCGACGGCGCCGAACGTTCCCGTCCTGACATCGTCGTCGGTGTCGACACCGGCGGCGGCGATCGTGCCCAGGATGGTGAGGGAGAACAGGCCGACGAGCACGACGTGGCCCACCAGCGGACCTGGGGTCAGGTCGGGGACGAGGAGGCGGGCGAAGACGGCGTCGCCCGAGGCCAACAGGGCCACGACCACGGCCAACAACGGCAGGGCCACCAGGCCGGCCCGGGCGACACGCCACACCTGCCCGGCGAGCGGGTCGCCCCGGCGACCGGTGGCGCGGGGTGCCAGCATCCACGGGAGGTGCCGCGCCCCCCACCAGGCGCGCCCGGCGCGTCGCAGGAGCCGGCGCACGCTGGTGTGCCGCGGCGAACCCGAGCGGGCGAAGAGGACGGCGCCTCCCACCAACAGGGCAACGGCCCAGAGGTTGGCCACGGCCAGCCAGGGGCTGGCCCGGGCCACCAGGAACAGGGCGGGCACCGCGGCAGCACCGGCGAGGCACCGGGCCTCGTGGCTCTCCAGGCGCCGAGAGGCGAACAGCAGGCCGATCACCACCAGCAGACCGGCGGCGAGGACGGCGTTGGTGACCTCGCCCCGTACCCCGAAGTCGAGCACCACCCCGGCGGCGACGGCGCCCCCGATGAGGGGAGCCGGGAGGGGATGGGGGCGATCCCTCGACGGGGCCGGGCGCTCGAAGAGCTCGGTGTAGCTCATGGTCGGGCTGCTCCTTCGGCCGGCAGCCGGACCAACATGGTGCACCCGTTCGGCTGGTTGGTCTGGGGGCGGATGTCCCCGCCGTGGAGGTCGACGATCCAGCGGGCGATGGACAGACCGAGGCCGGCCCCTCCCGACGCGTGGGGGCGGGCGTGGTCGGCCCGGTAGAAGCGCTCGAACACCCGCCCGACTTCGGTGTCGGGGATGCCCGGCCCCTCGTCGGCGACGGTCAGGACCACGTCGGGGCCCTCCGACCTGGCCGACAGTCGAACCGGCCGGCCGGCCGGCCCGTGGCGCAGGGCGTTGGCGGTGAGGTTGGCCAGGACCTGGTGGATCCGGTCAGGGTCGGCCACCAGGACCAGGCCGTCGGGTCGGACCGACGTCTGGATGGCGCGATCGGGTTCCTGGAGCCGGGCCTCGGCGGCGACGGCATCGAGCAGGGCCGCCAGCTCGACCCGTTCCCGTCGCAGCGGCACCGACCCCGACTCCAACCTGGACAGGTCGAGGAGCTGGGTCACGAGACGACCCAGGCGCTCGGTCTGGTGCAACATCGAGCGGAACAGCTCGACGTCAGGGGTCTCCACCTCGTCGACCAGGTTCTCCAACCTGGCCTGGAGGGCGGCGATGGGCGTTCGCAGCTCGTGGGACACGTTGGCGATGAGATCGGTGCGGATGCGGTCCACCACGGCCAGCTCATGGGCCATGGCGTTGAAGGCCCGGGCCAGGTCGCCCACCTCGTCGGCCGACGTGTCGGTGACGCGCTGGTCCCAGTCCCCTTCGGCCATGCGCCCGGCGGCCCTGGCCATCTCCCGCAGCGGTGAGGTCATTCCTCTGGCCAGGACCTGGACCAGGGCCAGGGCGATGGCCACCGAGATGAACGGACGGAGCCAGATGGGCACGCCGTAGCGCAGGCCGATGGTGGAGACCAGGGCGCTCACGGCCACCGCCACCACGATGGCCACGCCCAGCTTGCGCTTGATGGACCCGAGGCGGTCGAGGGGGCGCAGGTTCACCGCTCCTCCACGCCCAGGGCGTAGCCGACGCCGTGGACGGTGCGGACCACGTCGTCACCGAGCTTGCGGCGAAGCGACCGGACGTGGGAGTCAACGGTGCGGGGCCCGGTGCCGTCGGCGTAGCCCCACACGTCGGCCAGGAGTTGGTCACGCGGGAAGACGACACCGGGCCGGGTGAGGAGGTGGGAGAGGAGGTCGAACTCGATGGGGGTGAGGTGGACCTCGTCACCGTGGCGACGGACCCGGCGGGTGGCGGAATCGAGCTCCAGGTCGCCGTGACGGCGGACGGCTCCCTCGGCGGCATCGGCCACCCGGCGCAGCACGGCCCGGACCCGGGCCACCAACTCCCGCGGGCTGAACGGCTTGGTGACGTAGTCGTCGGCGCCCATGGCCAGGCCCACCACGAGGTCGGTCTCGTCGTCCCTGGCGGTCAACATCACCACCGGCACCCGCCGTTCGGACTGGATCTGGCGGCACACCTCCAGCCCGTCGAGACCGGGCAGCATCAGGTCGAGGATGACGAGGTCGGGCTGGAGGCGCCGGCACAGCTCCACCGCCACCGCCCCGTCGGCCACCGAACGGGCATCGAAGCCCTCGGCCCGCAGCCGGCTCACCACCGCGTCGGCGATGGCCGGTTCGTCCTCGACCACCAAGACGCTGGGCACGAACCTCACGGTAGAGAAACGATGTGTCGTCGTGCCGAGCGAGATGTGTGGATCTGGTGCAGGCCCGAGCCGGCTCTTCGTCCGACGCAGCCCGCCCCGGCCGGGCGCATTCCAAGGCCCGGGACCAGGCCGGCGGGCCCGGTCGGTAGGGTCGGGGAATGACGTTCCTGCGACGAGCCGTCCTCGCCCTCGGGGTCACCGGATTGGTGACCGCCGTCCTGCGCCTGCGGGGCAGCGGTGGGGTGCCACCCCAGACGGGAGGCTGGCAAGAGCTGTCCGGCCCGGACTTCCGCTGAGCGCCCTGAGCGCCCGGTGAGGTTCGCGGTCCTCGGCGCCGGCGCGGTCGGGGCCCGGGTCGTGCGCCAGCTGGTCATGTCCCCGGGAGTGGACGGCGTGGTCGTCGCCGATCGTGACCGGGCCCGGGCCGGCCTGGTGGCCCGGTCGGTGGGCGAGCCGGTCCGGACCGGCGGGTGCGACGATGGGGACGACCCGTGGTGGGAGGGCGCCGATGTGGCCGTCCTGGCCTCCCCCGGCGGCGACCACGGCCAGGTGGCCGAGCGCCTGGTGGCGGACGGGTGCTCGGTGGTGTCGGTCTCCGACGACCTGGGTGACGTGGAGGCCCTGCTGGCGCTCGACGCCCGGGCCCGGGCCGGCGGTCGCACGGTGGTGGCCGGCGCCGGCTTCGCCCCGGGTTTGAGCTGCCTGCTCGCCGGCCACGTGGCGGCCACCTTCGACCGGGTCGACGAGGTGCACGTGGCCAAGACCGGTACCGGCGGGCCGGCCTGCGCCCGGGGTCACCGCCAGGCCTGGCGAGGTGAGGCCCACGACTGGCGCGACGGGCAGTGGGTGCGTCGCAAGGCCGGTTCTGGCCGGGAGCTGTGCTGGTTCCCCGACCCCGTCGGCCCCGAGGACTGCTACCGGGCGGCGGCGCCCGACGCCCTGGTGTTGGTGCCGGCCTTCCCCGGCGTGGGCCGGGTCACCAGCCGGGTGGGGGCCAGCCGGCGTGACCGCGTCACCGCCCACCTGCCTCTGCTGCTCCGTCCCCGTGGCGAGGGCCGCCTGGGCGCCATTCGGG
This sequence comes from Acidimicrobiales bacterium, assembly GCA_030446545.1. Taxonomy (GTDB): domain Bacteria; phylum Actinomycetota; class Acidimicrobiia; order Acidimicrobiales; family CADCSY01; genus JADDRA01. The sequence goes on from JAUJNB010000017.1 coordinate 7,563, forward strand.
TGGAGGTGCGGGGGCAGCGCAGCGGGTTGCACGACACGGCGGTGGTCGGGGCCCTCGACCGGCCGGCCGCGGCCGGCGGGGCTGTGGCCGCCCTCAGCGCCGTGGCCCTGGCCGAGGGCCGGTTGCGACGGACCGGGGCCGGCGGGGTGGCCGAGCTGGTGGACCAACGCCCCACCTTCCTGGCCGAGCTGTCGAGAAGGGGCGTGAAGGCGGCCGGCTTCGTCGGCGCCGCCGGCCCCTCCTGACCGACGAAGGTAATGTTGTAAGCGTGTCGCCGCCGGCGCCGTCGCCCGTGGAGGAGATTCGCGCCTGGTTCGTGGCCCGTGTGCCGACGACCTGGTCGGTGGGCCCCGTGGCCGTCGACGCCGACCGGGACGAGATCCTGGTCACCAGCTCACTCGCCGCTCCCGAGCCCGCCGGCACGCGCGCCGTCCTGGCCCAGGTGAAGCGCTTCCGGGAGGAGACCCGGGAAGGCCGGGTCGTCCTGGCCCACGAGGCCGAGCATCGTTTCGGGCGAAAGGTGTCGTGGGCGGCCTCCTGTGGGGGCGAGGTGTTCGTGTTCGCCCACTTGGCCGTGCCGGTCATGACCCGGTTGCGCATGGAGGAGCGGAGCGTGCTCGACACGCTCATCGACGCCGGCGTGGCCCGCAGCCGGAGCGAGGCGCTGGCCTGGTGCGTCCGCCTGGTGGGCCGCCACCAGGCCGAGTGGATCACCCAGCTCCGCCAGGCCCTGGTGGCGGTGGAGGAGGCCCGGGCCGCCGGGCCCGACCGCTGAACCGAGGACCGCCACGTTCCGGAGGATGGGTGTGGCTCAGCGACGTCGCCCGCCCGGAACCTCGCCAGCCCGGAACCTCGCCAGCCCGGAACCTCGCCCGCCCGGAACGACGCGTGGGATGCTTGGGCGTGGCCAAGGAAACCACCGAGGTGGAGGTCGACGGGCGGACGGTCACCGTGACCAACCCGTCGAAGGTGTTCTTCTCGGCCCGGGGGGAGACCAAGCTCGACCTGGTCAACTACTACCTGGCGGTGGGGGAGGGAGCGCTGCGCGGCGTCTACGAGCGGCCCACGGTGCTCAAGCGCTTCCCCAACGGCGCCGAGGGCGACTTCTTCTTCCAGAAGCGGGTGCCGGCGTCGCGCCCCGAGTGGCTGGAGACCGTCACGGTGGCCTTTCCGAGCGGCCGCAGCGCCGAGGAGCTCTGTCCCGTGGACGTGGCCCATCTGGCTTGGGCGGCCAACGCCGGCTGCCTCGACCTCAATCCCTGGGCCGTGCGTCGGGCCGACGTCGACCATCCCGACGAGTTGCGCATCGACCTGGATCCCCAGCCCGGGGTGCCTTTCGACGCGGTGCGCCAGGTGGCCCTGGAGGCGCGCCAGGTGCTGGCCGAGCGGGGCGGCCTGGTGGGTTGGCCCAAGACGTCGGGCAGCCGCGGCATCCACGTCAACGTGCGCATCCAGCCCCGCTGGGACTTCCTCGGCGTACGGCGGGCGGCGCTGGCCCTGGCCCGGGAGGTGGAGCGCCGCCGCCCCGATCTGGCCACCTCGAAGTGGTGGAAGGAGGAGCGGGGCGACAAGGTCTTCATCGACTACAACCAGAACGCCCGCGACCGTACGGTGGCCTCGGTCTACTCGGTGCGGCCCAACCCCGAGGGCCGGGTCTCGTGTCCGCTCGAGTGGGACGAGGTGGCCGACGTCGAGCCGGCCCAGCTCACCCTGGCCACCGTGCCGGCCCGCTACGCCGAGCGGGGTGACGTGGGGGCGGGCATCGACGAGGTCGACCACTCCCTCGAGGGTTTGCTCGAGCTGGCGGCCGAGGACGAGGCCAAGGGCCTGGGCGATGCCCCCTGGCCCCCCAACTTCGCCAAGCAGAAGGGTGAGCCCCGCCGGGTGCAACCCAGCCGGGCCCGCAAGCCCCAGCCCTGAGGCGGCTGCCGGCTGAGGAGCCGGGACGTCAGCTGGCGCCGAAGACCTGGGCCAGCACCTCGGGGACGGGGCGGTCGAGCTGGGCGTAGGTGCACGAGGCCGGATCGCGATCGGGACGCCAGCGGACCAGGTGGGTGGCGTGGCGGAAGCGGTCGCCCTGGAGGTTGTCGTAGGACACCTCGACCACCCGCTCGATGCGCAACGGCTCCCAGGAGGTGTTCTTGCCGGCGTTCCAGCGGGACTGGCTCCCGGGTAGTCGTTGGCTCCCCGACTGGGCCTCGGCCTCGGCCCAGCTCTGCCAGGGGTGGCCTTCCAGCGCCCCCTCCCGCAGGGGAGCCAGCTCCTCGGCCAGGGCCTTGCGGTAGGTCGCCTTGAACGAGGTGGCCACGCCCACGTGGTGGAGGACGCCCTCGTCGTCGTAGAGCCCGAGTAGCAGTGAGCCCACCCCGTCGCCGTCCTTGTGCACCCGGAACCCGGCCACCACGCAGTCGGCCGTGCGCTCGTGCTTGACCTTGAGCATGAGCCGCTTGTCCTCCACGTAGGCCAGGTCGGGGCCCTTGGCGATCACCCCGTCGAGCCCGGCCCCCTCGAAGCGGGCGAACCAGTCGGCGGCCACGTCGATGTCGGAGGTGAGGGGAGTGAGATGGACGGGGGGCTCGGCCGATCCCAGCACCTCCTCCAGGCGCCGACGCCGCTCGGTGAAGGGCCGGCTGCGCACGTCGGTGTCACCCAGGGCCAACACGTCGAAGGCCACGAACGACGCCGGGGTCTGCTCGGCCAGGAGCCGGACGCGCGAGTCGGCGGGATGGATGCGCTGCAGGAGGGCGTCGAACTCCAGCCCGTCGGCGCCGGTGATGACGATCTCCCCGTCGAGCACGCAGCGTTGCGGCAGCGACGTCCGGAGGGGGTCAGCCAACTCCGGGAAGTAGCGGGTGAGCGGCCGCTCGTTGCGACTGCCCAGCTCGACCTCGTCGCCATCGCGGAACACGATGCAGCGGAAGCCGTCCCACTTGGGCTCGTAGGCCATCCCCGGCGATCGGGGGAGCTCGCGCACCAGCTTGGCCAGCATGGGGGACACGGGAGGCATGACCGGCAGGCGCATCGGGATCGGCCTCAGTTCGTTCGGGGATCGAGGGGGACGTTGGCCAGCCAGGCCAGCTTGCCGCCCTGGCGACGCAGCACGGTGCGCCACAGGCGTGCGGGGTCGACGCAGAGCACGTCGTCGGGGGCGGCGTCGAGCACGACCCAGGCGCCTTCGTCGATCTCGGCCTCGAGTTGGCCCTGGCCCCAGCCGGCGTGACCGGAGAACACCCGGACGGCGTGCAGGGGTGTGGGCAGGTCGGTCGGGTCGCGGGCGAGGTCGACGGTGCCGAGGTGACCCACGATGGGCACCCATCCCTCGTCGGGCTGGTTGCTTCCCCCCCGGGCCAGGCCGATGGCGCCCTGGTGGCCGACCGGTCCCCCCACGAACACCAGCGGCGGAGCGGCGGCGAGCGGTCCCCATGACGCCAGGAGCTCCTCGACGGCGGTGGTGCTGGGTCGGTTGAGGACGACGCCGAGGGCGCCCTCGTCGTCCTGACGGGCCAGGATCAGCACCACGGTCCGGGCGAAGTTGGGGTCGGCCAGGCGTGGCGAGGCCACCAGCAGCCGGCCGACGCGGGGCTCCTCGTCCACGACGGCGGCCTACTTCAACAGCCGCGACAGGCGGCGGTCGGCCAGGATGCGGCCCCCGGTCTGGCAGCGGGGGCAGTAGGTGACCTCGTGGCTCTCGTAGGACACCCGGGCCAGGGTGTCGCCACAGGTCGGGCAGTCCTGCCCGGTCCGTCCGTGGACGACCCAGTGGTCGCCGGGCTTGGCCGGGAGGCCGCCCCGGCGACGGCGCTCGACGGCCAGGCCGTCGGCCAGTACCGCCTCGATGGCTGCCAGCAGCCCTTCCCGCTCGTCGGGGGTCAGCGAGGCCAGGCTGGCGTAGGGCGAGAGCCGGGCCCGGTGCAGGGCGTCGTCGGTGTAGCCCCGACCCATCCCGGCCACGGTCCGCTGGTCGCGCAGGATGGTGTGGACCCGTCGGCGGTCGTCACCGGTGCGCACCAACTCGGCGAACTCGGCGCTGGTGGCTTCGGGGCCGAGGCGGGCCAGGGGTCCGTCGTCGCCCTCGACCAGCACCCACCAGGCCGCCTTGCGCTCGGTCCCGAACTCCTTGACCAGGACCGACGGGCGTCCGTCGAGCACCAGGCGCAGGACGCCGTTGCGAGGCCGGGTGGTGCGGGGCGGGTCCTCGATGTCGACCCGGCCCCCCTGGGAGAGGTGCACCAACAGGCGCCGGCCGTCTCCTTCGCCGCCGGTGGGGACGAAGGACCAGACCAGGTACTTGCCCCGCCGGCCGACCCCGGCGACAACGCGGCCGAGCAGCCCGGCGGGATCGGGCGCGACCGTCTTCTGGGCCGAGAACGAGAGCGGCTGCAGCCCGTCGAGGCGGGCGCCACCGGCCACGGCGTCGAGGCGTTCGGCCAGGGCCTGCATCTCCGGCGCCTCAGGCATGCCGGCCTCCGGTTCCGGCCGGCTCCCCCGCCGACCAGGGCGCCGTGGCCGGCGACAGCTCCTGGCGGGCCCGCTCCATGCGCTCGGCCAGCCAGGGGGGCGGGCCGGTCGGCTGGTCGAGCAGGTCGGGCGTGGTGGCCAGCTCGACGAGGAGGCGCACCCCGGCCAGGTAGTCGTCGACGGTGACGTGCTCGGGGCCGATACCGGGCCCGTCGAGCGGCGAGCCGTCGAGGGCCCGGTCGAGGGCGTTGTGGTAGTTGCCGAGCGGCAGGGCCAGCCCCGACGCCCGCCAGCCGGCGGCGCAGAAGGCCGAGGCCTCGCACGTGCCGGCATCCATGAGCTTGCGCTGCCAGCGGAAGTCGGCGTCGGCGTCGGCCAGCCGACGGGCGGCGCCGGCCAGGGATTCGGACAGCCCGGGGTCGAAGATGGAGGTCCGGTCGCCCACGCGCACGATGACACCGCCGCCCTGGGGGGCGTCGACCAAGGCCTTGGAGCATTCGAGGGACAGGACCCGGGCACCGGGGGGGACCGTTCCCAGGCGGATGGCCTCGAGCGTGCCCAGGAAGCCGATCTCCTCGGCCCGGGTGAACAGTCCCCACGCCTCCACGCCGGGCGGGGCCCGCCGCGAAAGCTCGTCGAGGGCGCACAACACCACGGCGGCGCCGAGGAGGTCGTCGCACACCCGGCCACAGATGCGCCCGGCGTCCAGCAAGAAGCCGGGGAAGGCCCACATGGCGAAGTCCCCCGTGCTCACCTCGCCGTCGACCAGCCGGGCCCGGGCGGAGGTCAGCCGGCCCTGGTCACCCTCGCTGTCGGTCAGCTCACCCCGGCCGACGGGGTCGATCAGCCGCGGGTGGAAGAAGTCGACCGGCGTGCCGGCGCCGGCGTTGGCGGTGGCCAACCCGCCCCGGAACGACAGCGCGACCGTCCCGTCACCGACGATCTCCTCGACGACGAAGCCGGGATGGTCGAGGTGGGCGACCAGGACCAGGGGGCGGGCGGCGTCGGCCTCCTCGCCGTAGTAGCGGACCACGACGTTGCCGGCGGCGTCACGGTGCCCGGCCAGACGCTCCCGGCGGTCGGCGAAGTCGACCACGTGGGCGGCGGGCAGGTCCTCGACCAGGGGCACCGTCGGTTGCCAGAGCAGCCCCTCGGCCACAGCCAGCCAGTCGGCTCGGCGGTCCACCACCCGAACCTACCGCCGACGCGGGCGAGCGAGCTTTCTACCGCCGACGCCGGGCGAGCAGGGCGTTGAGCTCGCCCCCCACCAGCAGGCCGGTGCTGAGCAGGTAGAGCCAGATGAGCAGGATCATGGCGCCGCCGAGGACTCCGAACACGGGGTTGGTGCCTGAGGCGACCTCGAGGTAGAGCCGGAAGGCGAAGGACACCACCAGCCACCACAGGGCGGTCAGGAGACCCCCGGGGATCTGGTTGCGCCATCCGCTGCGCCAGCCCCGCAGGTGCCACCACGGGCTGGTGCCCGATGGGCGCCCCCGGGAGGCGACCTGGAGCACCGTCACCGCCCAAGCCACCAGGGCGGCGAAGGCCAGGGGCGGGCGCAGCACCTGCCAGACCAGGCGGAAGGCGTCGCCCCCGCCGAGGGCGTCGGCCACCTCCCGCCCACCCCCGAGCAGGGGGCCGAGCACGAGCAGGGTCAGCATGACCACGAGCATCCCGACACTGCCGAGGGCCAGCAGCACGGCGGTCAGCACGCTTTGGCGGGCAGGCCTGGGCTCGAGGTCGTACGCCACCTCGAGGGCTCGCAGGGCGCCGAAGAAGCTCCGGGTGGCGGCCACGACGGCGGCGAGCAGGCCGAAGGTGAGCAACCCGGTCCGCCGCTCGGTGAAGAGGGACCGCACGGCTTCGAGGACGCCGTTGGCGTCATCGGTGAACACCCGGTCGAGGAAGGCGATGACGGCCACCTCGGCTTCGACGGCCAACTCCCGGCCCACCACGCTGTCGAGCGAACCGAGCACGGCGGCGGAGGCCACCAGGGCGGGGAAGAGGCCCAACATGGCGAAGAACGCCACCTCGGCGGCCAGTCCGGTCACCCGGTCGGCGCGGGCTTGGCGGGCGACCTCCCGGGCGAGGTCGAGGCCGGCTCGCACCCGGGGGTTGGCCCGGAGACGATCGACGTTGGCGCTCAGCGAGTCCTGCGGGTGTACACGGGCGGCTCGAACACACGCCCACAGCGGCACTTGCCGAGCTGCTTGACCAGGTGGCGGCGCTCGACCTCGGCCCACACCTCGTCGTCGGTCATCGAGTGCGCCACCTCGGCCCGGGCGTCGGGGTCGCTGGCGACGGCGGGAGCGGCAATGGTGGCCACCACGCCCGGCTTGAACCAGTAGCCCGGGCACGCCGGCCCCCGTCCCGGCCCACACGCCTGGTCGTCGTTGTAGCCGTGCCAGTCGGTGATCCCGTTGAGGCCTTTGGTGATGGCTGCCTCGGCCGCAACCATGGTCTCGTCGTCGTGCTGGTCGGCCTCCATGGTCATCGCCGGCCAGGATAGGCCGGGGCGTCCGCAGTCGTACCCGGGCCGACTCCGGCCCACGGCGACCCTGGTGCTGCCCGCGCTGGTTTCGCCCTCAATGGTGATGGGTGAGGAGGTCCATGACGAGGTGGACGCCGGCGCCCACCGCCACTCCGAGGGCGGCGCCGCCCAGCACGTCGAGGGGGAGGTGGGCACCGAAGTACAGGCGGGCGAATCCCACGGTGGCAGCCAGGGCGAGGGTCACCGCCCGCCAACGGGCCGGGAGGTAGGGATAGGCCACCGAGGCCAGGGCGAAGGCGACGGCGGTGTGGCCCGAGGGGAAGCCCGGTCCGGCGTCACCGATCGGGCCGGCGCCGCGGGTGTTCACGTCGTCGATGAAGGCAGCCGGTCTCCCCCGCCCGAGCAGCCCTTTCATCACGCGGCCCAGGAGCCAGGTGGTCAGGCCGGCGGCCAGCAGGTCGACGCTGGGGCGGAGGCGGCGCCAGCCGAGGACGGCGAGCAGGGCGACGACCACCACGATGGACACCGCGCCCAGTTGCATCAGGGCCCAGAGGGGCCACTCGATGGCGTTCGGCAGCCCGTTGACGGCCTCGAACACGGTCCGCTCGGCCGTGCTGAGCGCCTTGGGCAGGGCGGTGAGCGTGGTGACGGCCAGGGCGACGAGAGCGACGGCCAAGGAGCGCCGGGCGTGGAGGCGGGAACGGTCGCGCGGCAGCCGTCGATGCGACGGGCGGACGTCGGCGGCGAGCTCGGCCACCGCAGCACTCTAGGGCCGACGGGGCCCGACCGACCGATGGCGCTTGGTCCCCCTTCCGGTTCCGACACCTGAACCGCGCCCGTTTCGTCCAGCTTCAGGGTTCAGATCAAGGAGGTGCCTACCGGGCGACGAAGTACTTGGCCTCGGGGTGGTGGCAGACCACCGCCGAGGTGGTCTGCTCGGGCTGGTACTGGTAGCCGGTGTCCTCGGACACCTCCAGGCCGATGCGGGCCCCCTCGAGCAGGTCGAACACCTTGACGTTGTCCTCCAGGTCGGGACAGGCCGGGTAGCCCCAGGAGTAACGGCCACCCCGGTACTGCTGGCGGAACAGCCCGGTGAGCGTGGGCCCGTCCTCGTCGGCGAAGCCCCACTCCTCCCGGATGCGCCGGTGCCAGTACTCGGCCAGGGCCTCGGCCATCTCCACCCCGAGCCCGTGCAGGAGCAGGTACCGGGAGTACTCGTCGGCGGCGAACAGCTTGGCCGCGGCCTCCGAGATGGCGGCTCCCATGGTCACGATGTGGAAGGCGACGTAGTCGGCCTCACCTGAGTCGAGGGGGCGGAAGAAGTCGGCGATGCAGAGGAAGGGGTGCTCACGTTGGCGGGGGAAGGCGAAGCGGCCCCACTCGACGGTGCGGGTGTCGTCGGTCCACACCACCAGATCGTCGCCCTCGCTGTTGGCCGCGAAGTAGCCGTAGACCACCTGGGGCACGAGGATGCCCGAGGCGGTGGCCTCCGCCAGCTGCTCGCGCAGGACGGGGCGGATACGGTCCTTGAACTCGGGGTCCTTCTCGCCCTTCTCCGGGCGGTAGCCCCACTGGTTGCGGAACAAGGCCGTCTCGTTGACGTAGCCGGCCACCTCGTCGACGGCGATGCCGCGGATCACCCGGGGGCCGAGGAACGGGGGCTTGAAGACCTGGTTGTCGGCCGCCACCTCGGGCGAGCGGCGAGGCACCCCACCGGGCGGCTCCTCCACCACTCGCTGGCTACGGCGGGGCGGCAGCACCCGGCCTCCCGCCTCCCGGCCGAAACCGGGGTCGTCGTCGCCGTGGCGGCGCAACTCGGCCAGGCGGTCGAGGGTACGCAGCCCCTCAAAGGCGTCCTTGCCGTAGAACAGCCGCCCGTCGTAGACCGCCCGCAGGTCGCGCTCCACGTAGCTGCGGGTCAGGGCGGCACCGCCCAGCAGCACGGGGATCCGGGCCAGACCCTGGGCGTTGAGCTCTTCCAGGTTCTCCCGCATCACCAGGGTCGACTTCACGAGCAGCCCGCTCATGCCGATGGCGTCGGCCTCCACCTCCAGGGCCTTGGCCACCATCTCGGTGACCGAGACCTTGATGCCGAGGTTGAAGACCTCGTAGCCGTTGTTGGTGAGGATGATGTCGACCAGGTTCTTGCCGATGTCGTGCACGTCGCCTTTGACCGTGGCCAGCACCACCTTGCCCTTGCCCCCCTGGTCGGCCTTCTCCATGTGGGGCTCGAGGTGGGCCACCGAGCGCTTCATGGTCTCGGCCGACTGAAGCACGAAGGGGAGCTGCATCTGGCCCGAGCCGAACAGCTCGCCCACCACCTTCATCCCGGCCAGGAGGTCGTCGTTGACGATGGCCAGCGCCGTCCTGCCGCCGGCCAGGGCCTCGTCGAGCTCGGCCTCCAGGCCGTCGCGGTCGCCGTCGATGATGCGCGCCTTGAGCCGCTCGGCCACCGGCCAGTCGCTACGATCCTCGGCTTCCACGGCGCCCGACGAGACCCCTTCGAACAGCCGCAGCAGCTCCTGGAGGGGGTCGTAGCCCGGAGCCCGCCGGTCGTAGATCAGGTCGAGGCAGACCTCCTTGGCCCGCGTGTCGATCTTGTTGAGGGGCAGGATGCGCGCCGCGTGCACGATGGCGGCGTCGAGTCCGGCCTCCACGCACTCGTGCAGGAACACCGAGTTGAGGACGTGGCGGGCGGCGGGGTTGAGCCCGAAGCTGACGTTGGACAGCCCGAGGATGGTCGAGACCCCCGGCAGCTCGGCTTTGATGAGCCGGATGCCCTCGATGGTCTCGATGCCGTCGCGCCGGCTCTCCTCCATGCCCGTCGACAGGGGCAGGGCCAGCGGGTCGAACAGCAGGTCGGACGGCTCCAGGCCGTAGCGCTCGACGGCCAGGTCACGGATGGCCCGGGCCGCCCGCAGCTTCCACTCGGCGGTGCGGGCCTGGCCCTCGGTGTCGATGCAGGTGCACACCACCGCCGCCCCGTACTCCCGGGCCAGCGACAGGAAGCGGTCGAGGCGGGTGCCGGGGGCGTCACCGTCCTCCAGGTTGACGGAGTTGAGGATGGGACGTCCGCCGATCCACTGGAGCCCGGTCTCGATGACCTGCGGTTCGGTGGAGTCGAGCATGAGGGGGATCGACGACTGGGTGGCGAAGCGGCTGGCCACCTCCTCCATGTCGGCGCTGCCGTCCTCGCCGGTGTAGTCCACGCAGACGTCGAGCACATGAGCGCCTTCTCTGACCTGGTCCTTGGCCATGGCCACGCAGGTGTCCCAGTCGTCGGCCAACATGGCTTCCCGGAACTTCTTGGACCCGTTGGCGTTGGTGCGCTCGCCCACCACCAGGAAGCTGGTGTCCTGGTGGAAGGGCACGGCGGTGTAGATCGAGGCCGCCGCCGCTTCGTGGTCCGGTGCGCGCCCGGCCGGGACCAGGCCCCCGCAGCGCTCGATGACGGCGGCCAGGTGGGCCGGCGTGGTCCCGCAGCAGCCCCCGACCACCGACACGCCGAACTCGGTGACGAAGCGGTGGTGGTGCTCGGCCAGTTGCTCGGGGGTGAGGTCGTAGTGCATGCGGCCCTCGACCACCGAGGGCAGGCCGGCGTTGGGCACGCACGACACCGGCATGCGGGCGTGGGCGGCCAGGTGGCGGAGGTGCTCGTGCATCTCGGCCGGTCCGGTGGCGCAGTTGAGGCCGATGACGTCGGGACGCAGCGGGTCCAGCGCAGCCAGGGCGGCCCCGATCTCGGTGCCGGGCAGCATGCGCCCGGTGAGCTCGATGGTGACCTGGACCTGCAGGGGGACGGTACGCCCGGCGGCGACCATGGCCCGCCGGCAGGCGATCATGGCCGCCTTGGCCTGGAGCAGGTCGAACACCGTCTCGATCACGAGCAGGTCGACCCCGCCCTCGAGGAGGGCCCCGGCCTGCACCTGGTAGGCGTCGCGCAGCTCGGCGAAGCGGATGTTGCCGAGCGACGGGAACTTGGTGCCGGGGCCGATGGAGCCGGCCACCCAGCGGGGACGATCGGGCGTGGCGAAGTCGTCGGCGGCGGTGCGGGCGAGTCGCGTCGCGGCCAGGTTCAGCTCCACGGTCCGGTCCTCGATGCCGTACTCGGACAGGGGCACGGAAAAGGCGCCGAAGGTGTTGGTCTCCACCACGTCGCAGCCCACCTCCAGGAACGAGGCGTGCAGATCGGCCACCACGTCGGGGCGGGTGACGGCGAGGATCTCGTTGCACCCCTCCAGGGCCGGACCTCCGAAGTCGTCGGGGCCCAGTTCCCGGAGCTGGAGGTTGGTGCCGGTGGCCCCGTCGAACACCACCACCCGTTCCTGCAGCGCGTCGAGGTAGCCCATGGACCCAGGCTACCGAGGGCTCCTTGCAGCCAGCCTGAGGTATCATCCCCAGCGATGGCAGCCATCGCCGGTGTGCACCTCGGCCGCCGCCATGTCGACGAGACGGTCGAGCGCCTTTCGAGCGTCTCGGCCCGGCGGGTCATCGAGCCCGAGGTCGACCTTCCCGGCCAGCTGGGTGGGGGCCGCCTGATCGCCGACGACCTGCTCAGCGTGGCCGGTCTCGACTTCGGGCTCACCGACGAGCAGCGGGCCCTCCTCTCCCGGGAAGAGGTGGCCGCCATCGCCGACGAGGGCACTCGCTTCGAGGCGGTGCTCACTGCCGGTTTCAGCCTGCAGATCGCCCAGTCGGCCGACCTCACCGACCCGCGCATCACCTATCTGCTCCACGAGCTGGGAGAGGAGACCCGCCACTCCCGGCTGTTCATCAGCTTGCTGGCCACCATCAAGCCGACGGCGCGCAACCCCTTCGAGCGGGGCCTGCTCGGCTTCCTCAAGCGACGGGTGGTGCACGACTTGATCCTCGGGCGCCCGGCGCTGATGGACGTGCTGGTGCTGGCCGGCGAGGAGATCCCCGACCTCATCCAAAAGCGCATGGCCGAGCACCCTGAGACCGACCCGTACTTGCGTGAGGTCAACCGCTACCACCGCCAGGAAGAAGCTCGACACCTGGCCTTCGCCCGCACGGTCCTGCCCGAGCTTCTGGCCACCGCCCCCCGGCGGGAGCGCTTCCTCGTGCGCCACGCCGCACCCTTGCTCATCGAGATCATGTTCGACTCGCTGGTGCACCCCGACGTCTACCGCAGCGTCGGGCTGCCCGGTTGGCGGACCTGGTGGACGGTCAAGCGCAGTCCGCAGCGCCTGGCTCTGCGCCACGAGGCCACGGCTCCGGTGCTGGCGGCCGTGACCGCCGCCGGCGGCTTCGGTCACCGGCGTCGCCCCACCAGGCGGTGGCGGGTGCTCGTCGGTCAGGGCCCTCAGTAGGGTCGGCCCGGATCACCTTGACGAACCCGGAGGAAGCCCGATGACTCTGCCCGTATCCCTCGCTCCCGAGGTCCCCGACGGCGTGGACGTGCTGGGCGTCCCCGTGGCCAAGGGCCCGGTGCTGGTGGGCCACGGCCACGGCATCGAGGTCGGTCAGCTCGAGGCCCGGGGTTTCGAGGGCAAGGTGGGGGAGACAGCCACCCTGGCCGGCGAGGGAGCCGGCTCGCTGGTGGCGGTGGGCGTGGGGCCGGCCGAGGAGGTCGACGCCGACGTGCTCCGCCGGGCCGCTGCTGCCCTGGTGCGGGCCGCCTGGAAGCGGCGTTCGCTCGCCACCACCGTGCTCGAGGCGCTGCCGCCCGACGGTGATCGGGCCCTGGCCACCCGGGCGGTGGCCGAAGGGGCGGCACTGGCCGCCTACCGCTTCACCCGCTACAAGTCCGATCCCGATCCGTGCCGGCTGGAGGGGCTCAGCCTCGTCGCCGCCGACGCCGATGGGCTCGCTCCTCACCTCGACCGGGCCCGGGCCACGGTGGAGGGCGTCTGTCTGGCCCGGGACCTGGTCAACGAGCCCGCCGGGTCCCTCAGCCCTTCCGACTTGGCCGACCGGGCCTCGGAGATGGCCCAGCGCGTCGGCCTCGGTGTGGAGATCATCGACGAGATCGAAGCGGCCAACCTCGGCCTGGGCGGGCTCCTGGGCGTGGCCCAGGGCTCGGAGCAGCCCTGCCGGTTGATCAAGCTCACCTACGACCCTCCCGGCGCCACCCGGACCGTCGCCCTGGTGGGCAAGGGCATCACCTTCGACTCCGGCGGCCTGTCGATCAAGACCGCCGAGGGGATGATGGGCATGAAGACCGACATGGGGGGTGGCGCCGCCGTCATCGGGGCCATGTCGGCCCTGCCCGCACTGGCCCCGTCGGTGAAGGTGATCGGCTTCGTACCCGCCACCGAGAACATGCCGGGGGGTCGGGCCATCAAGCCCGGTGACGTGTTGAAGACCCGCAACGGCACCACGGTCGAGGTGCTCAACACCGACGCCGAGGGTCGCCTGGTGCTGGCCGACGGCCTCGCTCTGGCGGTGGAGGAGCAGCCCGACGCCATCGTCGACCTGGCCACCCTGACCGGGGCCTGCATCGTGGCTCTCGGTGCCAGGATCAGCGGCCTGATGGGCAACGACGGTGACCTCGTCGAGGAGGTCCGCACGGCGGCCGAGCGGGCCGGGGAGCCGGCGTGGCCGCTCCCCCTGCCCCAGGAGTACCGCAAGCAGATCGACTCGGAGGTGGCCGACCTGAAGAACATCGGTGGGCGCAGCGCCGGGGCCCTGACCGCCGGCTTGTTCCTTCAGGAGTTCGTGGGCGAAGTTCCCTGGGTCCACCTCGACATCGCCGGCCCCTCGCGGTCAGACGACGATGACGGGCCCCTGGTCAAGGGGGCCACCGGGGTCGGCGTGCGTACGCTGCTGGAGATGGTGATGGGGGCCGAGGGTTTGTCGGCACCGGTCAGTGGGCAGAGCACCTAGTTAGCTGGACGCGAGAGTCAGCATCCGTCGAGGGAAAGAAGGCATGGAATGGAGAACAAGCAGGCTGGGCACGGGACGACGCACATCGCCGGTGACGACAGCACCCATGAGCCCGCCGAGCACGAGGGAAAGACCAGTGACAAGACCCTCGACCAGCCGCTGGCCGAGGAGCACGTGAACACCCAGGAGCAGCGCAACCAGGACTGGACCAGAGGCGGTGCGGCCGACTCCCGTCGGGACAACGCCGGGGAGCCGTTGCGGACGGACACCACGTCGGCGCCCCCCCTGGACATGCCCGACGAGCTGGAGGCCAAGCTCGACGACGTGATGGCCAACCCCCACTCGGATGCCCAGGAGGGTGAGGGGGCACCGCCCGAGGACCCGGGAGGCGAGGCCAAGACCGGGAGCGGGGAGCAGGACCCCATGCGCCAGACCGGAGGCGGTCAGTCGGGCGGGTGAGATTCCGCAAGGCCAGTTCGAAGGTGCCCGGGCTCTGACCCGGGCATCTTCGCGTTCGGCGATCCTCGGGTCTTGGCTGCTCCGTACAGCGTGGATGAGCCTTACACTGCCCAAGGCCATCGGAGCCGGTCTGGCCACGGTCGTGGGTGTCTACGCCGGACAGGCAGCGCAGTACCGGCGCCAAGCCGGGAAGGCGATCGCCTTCCCACACCCGGTCCCGCCCGGATCGGCCGAGTTCGCCCGCTGGACCGAGGCAGCCTGTTCGGCACCGTTGCGGCCGGGAAACCGGGTCCAGGTGTTGCGAAACGGCGACCAGATCATTTCCGGCATGCTCGAGGCTCTGCGTTCGGCCCAGGAGACGATCGACTTCTGCAACTACATCTTCTGGAAGGGGGAGACGGCTACTGCCTTTGCCGCCGCCCTGTGCGAACGGGCCAGGAAGGGGGTGGAGGTCAACGTCCTGCTCGACGCCTACGGCTCGGCCAAGATCGAGCGCAGCCTGATCCCCGAGATGGAACGGGCCGGGGTCACCTTCTCCTGGTTCCGGGCCCCGCACTGGTACAAGGCCCACCAGTTCAACAACCGGATGCACCGTCGCGGGCTGGTGGTCGACGGTCGGGTGGGGTTCACCGGTGGCTTCGGCGTGGCCGACGTGTGGATGGGCGACGCCGAGGGCCCGGAGAACTGGCGCGACACCCACCTCCGCTTCGAGGGGCCAGCGGTACGCGACGTGCTCGGCGCCTTTCTGGAGAACTGGAACGAGGCCACGCACTCCCTCCTCGGCCGGCCTCATCTTCCGGAGTTGCCCTGCTTCGACGACGGGGTCGCGGTCCAGGTGGCTCGAAGCTCGCCGGGGCACGGGCGGGCGACGGCCGAGACGTTGCTGGTCGCAGCCATGCTCGGCGCCCAGCAGCGGGTGTGGATCACCACCGCCTACTTCGCACCGAGACGAGGCGTCATCGACGCCCTGGTCGCCACCGCCGGACGGGGGGTCGACGTCCGGTTGCTGGTGAACGGGTCCCGCATCGACAAGGAGCTGGCCCGTCGGGCCGGACAACGGTCCTACGCCACCCTGTTGCAGGCCGGGGTGCGGGTGTTCGAGTACGAGCAGACGATGATGCACGCCAAGGTGGTCGTGGTCGACGACGGGTGGGCCAACGTGGGCACGTCCAACTGGGACAACCGCTCGATGGCGCTGCAGGAGGAGCTCAACACCTCTATCACCGACCCGGGCGTGGTGACCGAGCTGGAGAAGCACTTCCACACCGACTTCGACGACGCCGAGGAGATCGACCCGGACCGGTGGCAGGCCCGGCCCATGGCCGGCAAGGCCTACGAGCTTCTGGCCGAGTCGCTCCGCCATTCACTGTGAGCCGGTTCGCCCGGGTGCCGGTCGGGGATGGTGGGAGCTGGTGAGCGAAGAGCGGTGGGCCGCCGTCGACGACTACCTGGCCCGGTTGCTGGTGCTGAGCGATGCGGTGCTCGACGACGTGTTGGAAACGAGTGCCGCGTCCGGATTGCCGGCCATCAACGTCTCTCCCAACCAGGGCGCGCTGCTGGCGCTCCTGGTCCGCCTGCAGGGGGCCCGCACCATCCTCGAGGTGGGGACCCTGGCCGGCTACAGCACCGTGTGGATGGCTCGGGCCCTTCCCGCCGAGGGCCGGATGGTGACGCTGGAAGTCGACCCGGCCCACGCCGAGGTGGCCCAGGACAACCTGACTCGGGCCGGTCTGGCCGGCACCGTCGAGATCCGGGTGGGCCGGGCCGTCGACACGTTGCCCCGTCTCGTCGAGGAGGGAGCCGGGCCCTTCGACGTGGTGTTCATCGACGCCGACAAGGCCAACAACCCCGACTACTTCTCCTGGGCCCTGCGCCTCACGCAGGCGGGCAGCCTCATCATCGTCGACAACGTGGTGCGGGCCGGCGCCGTGCTCGACGCTGACAGCACCGACCCCGACGTGCAGGGCACCCGTCGCTTCCATGAGGTGCTGGCTGCCGAGCCGGGCGTGATGGCCACGGTGGTCCAGACCGTGGGCAGCAAGGGCCACGATGGCTTCGCCCTGGCCCTGGTCACCACCGATCCGTAGTCGCCGGTCGGCTCAGGGCCACGACGGCTTCGCCCTGGCCGTGGTCACCACGATCCGTAGTCGCCGGTCGGCTTCGGCCCTGGCCGTGGTCACCACCGATCCGTAGTCGCCGGTCGGCTCAGGAAGGACGGCGGTCGCCCCTAGGCGAGACGGCATCGCCCCACGGGCCCAGATGGCGAAGGTGCAGCCAGGCGACTGGATGTTGACGAACAGCGTCCGGCCGTCAGGCGAGAAGCAGGCGCCGGCGAGCTCGTCGTCGCTCAGGCGGTTAAAGGCGATGGGAAAGGTCTGGCCGTCAGGGGTGATGCCGTCGAGGACCTCGCACTCTGCCTGGTAGCGCAGTTCCACCAGTCTCGACTCCACGAGCACGAGCGGCCTCCTTCGGATCTGTCGACGCAGACGTCTACAGCGAAAATGGTGAAGACCGGCGCATGGTGGACCCTCATCAGGCGAGGAAGTGTCGTGCAGGTACCGGAGTCAGTGTCGCCCAGGTACCGGAGCCGCGCGTCCGGGAACTTTCGCGGTGGAGACGATGGGACTCGAACCCACGACCCCCTGCTTGCAAAGCAGGTGCTCTAGCCAGCTGAGCTACGTCCCCTGGACTGCAGTTCTCCCTACACCCGGCTTGACCTGGGCTTTGGTCCGGCCATCCCTCCTTTCGATGTGGTGCTAGGTCCCTACGGGTCCGAAACCCTCGGGCAAAGCTGGGGGAAACGGACCCGATGGGAAAATGTGGGGAAGCGAGAGTGGCCGATGGTAGCCCCAGGGCACCCCTGCCTGGTCTCTGGCAGTGCGAAGGCCGTCGTCCGACAGCCAAGGCGTCAGGCCGAGCCGAGCTGGTCGGCGGCGAACTGCGCATGGCCATCGAGGCCCACCGCCCCGCCCCCCGGGTTGTCTTCCACTCCGACCGGGGCCCGCAGGGCGGTACATCCGGTGGAGCTCACCACCGTTCTCGCTGAGCACGAGTTCACCCAGTTGGTCCCGAAGCCACGTCAGTGCTCGACAACGCTGTGGCCGAGGCCTGGTACGCCACACTCTCAAGCTCGAGCTCACCGGCCGTCGGTCCTGGGCTACCCGGCCCAGGCCCGCCGGGCGGTGTCCGCGCTCGTCGAGGTGTTCTGCAACCGCGAGAGACTGCATTGGTCGCTGAACTTCTTCAGCCCGGTCGACTTCGAGGCGGCCGAAGTCCACCACCGCCAGGACGCGCTGGCGTCACAATCAGGCTGTCCGTCGAGGCGGGTCAACCCCATCAGCCACGCGCTTGGGCGATCGCCGTGGCCGTGAGCGACTCATGGCGAGAAGTCAGCGGCCGTTCGACTGGCTCGGGTCACAAGGACTGGCGAACCAGCTCGGTCGATCGCTCCTTGAGCCGGGTGTGCCACGGACGGTCTGCCCAAGCCTGGGGGTTGATCTCCTGGGAAACGGCGAGGTCCTCGAGGAAGTGCTCCTCGAGCTCGGCAACTCGTACCGGGTCGATGATGGCGACGTTCAACTCGAGGTCGAGATCGAGCGAGCGATTGTCGAAGTTGCCCGACCCCAGATTGGCCCAGGTGTCATCGACCAGGATCACCTTGGCGTGCAGCATCGTCTGGTCGTACTCGAAGATGCGCACCCCGGCATCGAGGAGCTTGGTGTAGGAGCGGCGAGCGGCTTGTCGGGTCACCTCCTTGTCGACGTGCTGGCCGTTGATCAGCAGGCGGACGTCGACGCCACGCTTCGCCGTGGCGCACAGCACGTCCTCGAAGGCCCGGTCGGGAACGAAGTAGGCGGTGGTCAGCCACAGGCGCTGTCGGGCACCGGCGATGGCCGCGTAGAAGATGAGCGTCGTGGCCGTGGCCCACCCCGTGGGAGTGCTGCGACTGACCAGCACCTCGACCCCGTCGTCGAAGCCGCTCCCTTCGGGGATGTGCTCGACGGTGGGCACCTCCCCGGTGGCTTCGGTCCAGGTCTCGAGGAACGCCCCGTAGAGCTCGCGCAGCGCCGGGCCCTCGAGGCGCAGGTGGGTCTCCCGCCAGTGCTCTGGGTCCTCGGCGTCACCGGTCCACACGTCGGCGATCCCGACGCCACCAGCGAAGCCGACGGTGCCGTCAACGATGAGGACGCGCGTCGGTGCATGCGGTTGTTGAGCTTGTGCAGGGTGTGCCAGCGGGGCGGGCGGTAGGTGGCCACGTGCACGCCGGCCTCTCGCAGCCGATCCTGGTGCTCTCGGTCGAGCTTGGCCGAGCCGTAGCCGTCGAGGAGCAGGTTGACGGCCACGCCCGCTCGGGCCCGCTCGGCCAAGGCGGCGCTGAAGCGGTCGGCGGTGGGGCCCGGCCAGTAGATGTAGGACGAGAAGTCAATCGTCCGCTTCGCCTGGGAGATGGCGTCGAACATGGCGTCGAGGGTGGCGCCATTGCTCATGACCGTCACCCGGTTGCCGGGGCGCTGCGTTGCCCCGGTCATGGCCTCGACGAGGTGGGTGAACTCTGGAGTGCCCGGCTGAGGCGAACCCAGCAGCTCGAAGCGATCGCTGGTCGCCTGCTTGTACTTGGCCACGTTTCGCACCAGGAGAGCAGCGAGAGACAACCCGGTGCCGCCTGCGGCCAACCTGAGGCGAGACGTCACCGCCGATCTCTACCGCCGGTCGCTGTTCCCGTCAAGTTGCCGCCTCGTTGTGCGGGACCGTACCTCTACGACGGAGCTGGGCGGCGGCGTTCTCCTTGCACAGGGTCCCGCATCGGGTGTAGCTCACCGAGACGACCACGGGATCTCGAAGGGCCGCTCGTGCCCTGAACCCCGGCAGGCGTGGAGGGGATGGCCGGCCCGAACGTCGTCCGGCCCTCGATGGAATGAGCCCCACAACAGCCGAGTTGCCGTCGGAGGCGGGAGGCGAGGATATCGGTTACTCTCGCTTGCTGGTCTTGGCGGCCCCTTGCTCAGCTGACGCGGTGATCGCTCAGACGCAGTGGCCCTTTCCTCAACAGGAGGTTCGGATGGAGTTCATCCTTCGTGTCACATTGGAAGAACTGGACTATGACGAGGATCCTGCGGAAATCGGAGAGCGGTTTCTGGCAGTTCTCACGAATACTGAGGTTCACGGCGTAAAGAGCGTGGACGGTATCGAAGTGAGCAGCGACGCTGGCGAACAGAGCCCCCACGAGAAGGGCAGTGGCGTTCATCCGAGCTAGCTCTACTCCCAGCCAGCGCGTCGTCGGTCACACGTCCCTGCCGACCCCGTCGGCGGAGAGGCCAGCCGGCCCGGCGCCCTCCTCGAGGACGTCCGCCACATGGGGCAGTCGCTCGCGACCCCGACTCAGCTATCGGCGGCTGAGGGGCGCCGGGCTAGCTAGCCCCAGCGGCTCCCACCCGCCGATCCTCCCGCGGCCCGACACCGGCAGAGACCCTGGCGGGGTCGCGCTCGGCGCCGTTGGTCTCGAGGGGTGTGGCCGGGATGTGGCCCACCACTCGGGTACCGCAATCGGGGGCGCTGATGACGTCCAGCGTCCCGTTGAGGGCCCCGAGGCGGTCGGACATGTTCTGCAGACCTGCCCCCAGGGCGATGCTGGCCGAGTCGAAACCACAACCATCGTCGACGACGGTGAACTGGAGGGCACCGTCCACTTGGGCGAGGTGGATGTCGACCCGGTCGGCGCGGGCGTACTTGCAGACGTTCTGGACTGCCTCCAGACAACAGAAGTACACCGCCGCCTCGACCTCCTGGGGATAGCGGCCAATGCCCCCGGCCTCCACCTCGACCGGGATGGGGGCCTTGGCCGCTTGGGACGCCAACGCCGCTCGGAGCCCGTCGGCGGCCAGCAGGGGGGGATAGATCCCCCGGGCCAGGTCGCGTAGCTCCTCCAGCGCGTCGCCGGCCTGCTCCTTGATCTGGCCGAGCATCTCGATCAGGGGACCGGCCTCGGCTCCGAGGTCGCCGGCCATGCCCTCGGCCAGGGCCAGGTGCACCTTCAGGGCGACGAGCTGCTGCTGGGCGCCGTCGTGCAGGTTGCGCTCGGTCCGCCGCCGCCCCTCGTCCTGGGCCGAGACCAACCGCTGCCGTGATGCCTGGAGCTCCTCCAGCCGGAGTCGCAGCTCCGCGGTGAGTTGCAGGTTGCGAAAGACCAGACCGGCCTGGCGCCCGAAGTCGGCGAGCAGCTTCTCCTCGACCGGCGAGAGGTCCTCGTTCAGTGGCTTGACGATGGACAGGGCGCCGAACAGCTCGCCATGGTGGAGCACCGGGACGGCCTGGCTGGCGTAGGGGATCGGTGGCAGGGTGCCATCGCCGACGGGGAGGGGCTCCGCTTCAGCGAGGGGGCGATCGGACCATGACGCTTGAGGCCGCAGCTCGTCACCCACCTTCAGCCAGACGTCGGCCCTCGAGGCCCCGGTTCCTTGCGCGAGGATCCGGGCCATCCGCCCCAGCAGCTCGTCGGTGCCCACGACGTCGGTGACGCGTTCGGCGAACTCCGAGAGGGCTTCGTAGGGCGTGGCCCGCTTCCCGTAGACCAGCCGGTTGGCCAGCCGTTGCACCCGTTCCTTCACCGGCTGGAAGGTGGCGGCCACGATGAAGGTCGCCACGATGGGCAGGGCCAGGTCCTGTTCCTGGGGCCGGCCCACGAAACTGCCCACGCCCACCACCACCCCCACGTAGACGGCGGAGACGAAGCCGGCGAGCACGCCGTAGACGAGCGTGCGGCTGATGAGCTTGTCGACGTCCCAGAGGCGGAAGCGGAAGATGCCGGCCAGGAGGGCGATGGGGATGAGGAGGAACACCGGCTGGAACAACCGGAAGAGGGCCACGGGCAGCACCACGATCGCCCGACCCTCGAGCTGGCCCGGCCCCGCTTCCTCGGCCACGCTGGTGAGGGCCAGGAGGCTGACCACCAACGCCGGCGACAGGGCCCAGAACAACAGGCGCGACTGCTGGCGCAGGAGCTGGTCCGAGCTGCGCCGGTAGCGGTAGGCCTGGGCCAGGACGCCGGCGGCGGGAGTCAGCAGTCCGAACACGACGACCAAAGTGAGGGTGCGCGATCCTGTGGGGTAGGCCCAGGCGGCCAACGCCACGACGGCAACGGCCACGGCGTAGAACGTCGCCAAGGGCCCGGGCCGCCAACGGGGGACGAGTCGGCCGTCGGGGAAGAGCAGCAAGGCGAGGAGATAGGCCACGGCAGCCACCACCTGGAAGCCGACGTGGGTGACCGCTTCGAGCGGGCTGGGTTCGAAGGCCTCGTACAGCGCGTGGGCCTGAAGGTTGAACACCGCGGCGGTGCCCACGAGACCGAAAGCCAGCAACGGGGCGGTCCGGTCCTTGGGCCGGAGCCAGAACAAGAAGCCGGCCAGCGCCAGGTTGGCCAGGCTGAAGCCGTAGTCGAGGACGAGTTGCCAGCCCGACCCGCTGCGGTGGGCGGTGTCGGCCATGCGGCGCGCCAGCCGGCCGAAGAGCGAGTCCGACAAGGCGGCCTCGTGAAGCCAGTCGTGCAGCGCGGTATCGACCCCGGCTCGGGCCGCAACTGCGCCGAGGGCCAGCACAACGACAGCGAAGGCCGCGAAGGCCAGGAAGCCCAACGAGACCACACTGAGCCCGCGGGCCCGCTCGGGAGGGGAGGAACGCAGCGTCGTGTCGCAGGCGACGGTGCCGGGAGGCGGTGACGACTGCCCGGACGGCTGGTCCATCAGCCCTGGACGACGAGCGTTCCGACCATCTTGGGATGGATCAGGCAGGCGTAGGCGTAGGTGCCGGGCCGGGTGAAGGTGATGCTGAAGGTGTCCTGATCGCTGAAGTTCAGCCCGGTGGAGCGGAACCCGGTGCCGTCCCAGGTCCCGGCGTCGACCTGTGCCGGCATCGGTGGTTGATCGCTCTCCCAGTTGCGCTCGGGGGGGCCGGGCCAGCCCACCGGTTCCTCGGCCTGCGGGTTGTAGGTCGTCGTGCCGTCTTCGGCCACGGTGAAGACCGGGAAGTACTCGGGCACGTTGAAGCTGAGGGTGTGGCCACGAACGAAGGTCCACGTGACCTTCTCTCCCACCCTGGCCTCCAGGCTGCGGGGGATGAACTCGTTGACGAGGCCGTGGATGAACCGGTTGCCCTCGAAGAAGGGGGTGGGCACGCCCACGATCCGGGCCTGGCCGGCGTCGATGCTGTACGAGCTCTCGGGGTCCCCGCCCTCGACCACCTGACCGGAGGTGGCGGCCTTGAAGTTGCGCTCCATGGGGGTGATGTCCGCCCGCTGTTCCTCGAGGGCGGCCCGGGCCACCTCGCTCTGGGCGGGAATCTCCGATCCCTGGGCCACCACTTCGATCTCCCCGTTCTGGAGCGGGCCGTGCACGTTGCAGTAGTAGGCGTAGGTGCCGGTGGGGATGTCGTCGGAGAGCCTGACCCGGAAGGTGTTGCCGTCGACGCCCTCATAGGGGATGACTCCGCTGTTGTAGATGGCCTGCCGGCCGTTGAACGCGGGTTGGGCCTTCTTCGGACACGGCGAGGTCTCGTCTCCCGGGTAGGTGCCCGAGAACTCCTCTTGCTCCACGTAACACGGCTGGGCGGCGTTCTGCGCCAAACCATCCTCACCGAAGGCGTAGGGAAGGGCCTCGGCGAAGGTTTCGAACTCCGTGGGCTCGCCTTCTGGAAACGCTCCGGTGGACTCCACCTGGGTGAACAGATCGATGAGGGGGGCGATCTTCTCATCGACCAGCGTCCCCATGGTGACGCTGTGGGGCTCGCCCGTCCAGGTCTGCTTGAACTCGACCGTGTCGCCCGGGCGGACCTGCACCCGCCTCGGGTAGTTCTCGAGCATCGAGGTGGCGAAGGCGTCGTGGTTGTAGTCCACCTGCACGGTCCTCGTCTGCGCCCCCGCCGAGCTCCCGGCACCGGAGCCGCACGCTCCCACCAGGACGAGCACCGCGATCAGCGCCGACACTCGTCGGCCGGTCCCCACCGGGATCACCCGTTCCACGACCAACCTCACCCGTTATTTTCTCTGTGGCCACTCAGCCTGTGGCCGCCCAGAAAGATCGTACTTCTTGGGCCATCCCCACGAAAGGCCCTCGGCGGTCGATCCTCGGCCGGACGGGTCTGCCGGGCCCCGGATCGTTCACAGGTCGTCGGTGCGGACGTCCATGCCGGCGCCGGCCAGGCCACCCTCGAGTCGCTCCCGCTGGGCTGCCGTCAAGGGCTCGGCGCCGGGTCCGTCGGGCGACGGCACGTCGAGCATGGTGGCGGCGTGGACGAGGAGACGGTCGTAGGAGACCAGATCGGCCTCCCAGCCCTCTCGGGTCAGCTGCTCGTAGCCCACCAGCGCCCGCCGTCGGCGCCGGAGCTCGGCCCCGACCTCTTCGATCGACCTCGGCGTGCTCAGTACTCGATGCCCTTCTTGGCCATGATGCCCTGATCGAAGGCGTGCTTGACCTTGCGCATCTCCGTCACCGTGTCGGCCACCTCGACCAGCGCCTCGTGGGCGTCGCGACCGGTGAGGACCACGTTGGTGTGCTCGGCCCGGTCACGAATGCCACCCACCACGTCGTGGGCGGGGACCCAGCCGTAGGTGACGATGTAGGTGAGCTCGTCGAGGATGATCAGGTCGTGGGCACCGGCCGCCAGCAGGTCCCGGGCCACGTCCCAGGCGTGGCGGGCCTTGGCCGCCGATTCGTCGAGGTCGGTGGACTCCCAGGTGAAGCCGTCCCCCAGGGTGTGCCACTCGATGCCCAGGTGGTCGGCCAGCTTGCGCTCGCCGGTCTGCCAGTCGCCGCCCTTGACGAACTGGACGACCGCCACCCGCCAACCCCGGGCCCAGCCCCGGCCCATCACCCCGAAGGCCGACGACGACTTGCCCTTGCCGTGGCCGGTGTTGAGCACGACCACCGAGGGGATGCGAGCCATGTCGAGCGCTACCGACCGGCTGGGTCGACAGTGGCGCAAGATGCGCTTCCTGCGGCCGGAAGGTTCACGAGGCCAGCCTACGCTCGACCTCACCCCAACGTCCCGGGTCAGGCGTGAGAGGCCGGGCTCATGTCCTGCGGCACGGCCTACCACACCACCTTCGGCCGGTGGGCGAGGGGGACTTGAACCCCCACATCCTTTCGGACACAGGAACCTGAATCCTGCGCGTCTGCCAATTCCGCCACTCGCCCGAGTGCCAGTGCGACAGGTTACCCGCAGGCGGGCCACCCTCGGCCGGAGGGGGGCATGGGTACACTCTCGGCGTGGGACTCAAGGGCTTCGAGCGGCGGCTCGAGCGGCTGGTGGAGGGCGCCTTCGCCCGTGCCTTCAAGAGCTCGTTGCGCCCGGTGGAGCTGGGCCGACGCCTGACGAGGGAGATGGACCGCCAGCGTACGGTCAACGTCCGGGGTGAGATGGCCGCCCCCAACGATTTCACCATCACCCTCGGTCCCGACGACCACGGTCAGTTCGCCGAGATCGGCGACAGCCTGGCCAGTTCCCTGGCCGACGCTGCCCGCGAGCACGCCCGCGACGAGGGGTACGCCTTCATGGGGCCGGTCGAGGTCCGCCTCGAGCGCGACCAGGAGCTCGGCGCCGGCTCCTTCGGCCTGTCGGCCCGTTTCAAGGAAGGGGTGGCCGGCACCGGTGGGGGGTCCCTCGTGCTCTCCGACGGGACCCGCGTGACCTTGGCCGACTCCGTCATCAGCCTCGGTCGCTCGCCCGACTGCTCGGTCCACTTGGCCGACTCCAGTGTGAGTCGTCGCCACGCCGAGCTGCGACCCGCCGGCGACAGCTGGCTGTTGGTCGACAACGGCTCCACCAACGGCACTCGGGTGAACGGGGCCACCATCACCGAGCGCCGCCTGGCGGACGGCGACACCATCACCGTGGGCGACGCCAAGCTGCACTTCGAAGCGTCGTAGCCTCCGTGCCCGAGTCCCTGCTCACCATCCTCAAGCTGTGCGCCCTCGCCCTGCTCTACCTGTTCTTCCTGCGGGTCCTGCGGGCGGTGTGGGCCGAGGTGGCCTCCACCCGTACCGCCGCCGCTGCCGTCCCCCAGGCGCCGCCGGGGCGGGTCAGCGCTCCCCGGCGATCGGCCGGGCGACGGGAGAAGGCCTCGTCACACCTCACGGTGATGGAGCCCGCTGAGCAGAAAGGCCGGAGCTTCACCCTGGCCGACGAGCTCACCGTGGGACGGGCCGCCGGCTGCCAGATCACCCTCGACGACAACTACGTCTCTCAGCTCCACGCCCGCGTCTTCCTGCGAGACGGCATGCTCTACGTTGAGGATCTCGGCTCCACCAACGGCACCTACTTGAACAGCCACAAGGTCTCCTCCCCGGTCGCCTTCAAGCGGGGCGACCGCCTCAAGATCGGGTCCACCGTGATGGAGCTGACCAGTTGACCGCGCTGCGGGCCGGCGCCGCCACCGATACCGGACAGGTCCGGGCCAACAACCAGGACGCCGTCCTGGTGGCCGAGCCCATGTTCGCCGTGGCCGACGGGATGGGCGGCCACGCCGCCGGCGAGATCGCCAGCCAGGTGGCCATCGAATCGCTCCAGGACGACGACGTCTCCTCCCGCCAGGCCCTGGCCGAGGCCGTCCGCCGGGCCAACCGGGCTGTCTGGGAGCGGGCCAAGGGCGACGCCGAGCTGCGGGGCATGGGCACCACCATGTGCGTGGTGGCCCTGGTCTCGGGCGCCGGATCAGCAGTGGCCGGTGACGAGGGTGACAGCGACCACGACGGCGAGCGCATCGTCGTGGCCAACGTGGGCGATTCCCGCGTCTACCAGTTCCACGACGGCGACATCACCCAGATCACCGACGACCACAGCCTGGTCGAGGACCTGGTCCGGGAAGGTCGCCTCTCTGCCGACGAGGCCCGGACTCACCCCCAGCGCAACATCCTCACCCGGGTGCTGGGCAACGAGCCCGACGTCGAGGTGGACACCTGGGAGATCGTCCCCCAGCGGGGCGACCGCTACCTGCTGTGCAGCGACGGACTGTTCAACGAGGTCGACGACGACCGCCTGGCCGCGGTGCTGCGACGCCTGGCCGACCCCGAGTACGCCGCTCGGGAGCTGGTATCCCTGGCCAACCAGAACGGCGGGCGGGACAACGTCAGCGTGGTGGTGGTCGACGTGGTCGACGACGACGACCGGTCCGCCACCGCCTCCGCCGCCCTGGCCACCGCCACCCCCACCGTGGCCACCGCGGGTCCCTCCACCACCAGCGTGCCCGCCGCCGGCGAGTCGTCGTCATGGCCCGCCGGCGGGTCCGGGTCGGCTCCCTCGCCGGCCTCGGGGACGACCAGGGTGGCCCCGAGCGGTGGGGTCTCCGGTGCCCCGGGCCCATCGGCCGAGCCAGCCAGGGCGGGCCGGGCGGCCAGGGCGGGCCGGCCGGGCCGGGGTGACCGGCCCAGGCGGGTCACCTGGCGCTCGCTGCTGTTCGTCTGCAGCCTGCTGGTCGTGCTCGGGGGCGCGGTGGCCGCAGTGGCCTGGTTCGCCCGGAGCACCTACCACGTCGGGGTGAAGAACGAACAGGTCGTCATCTACCGGGGCCGCCCCGGCGGCCTGCTGTGGATCCAGCCCACGCTGGCCGAGCGCACCGACCTCACCCTGGCCGACGTCCCCCCGGCTCGACGGCCCGACGTCGAGTCCGGCCGGGAGGAGCCGTCGCTGGCCCAGGCCCGCCAGTACGTCACCGCCCTGGAGGAGCAGGCCGAGGCCGAGCGCCGTCGCGCCGCGGCGGAGACCACCACCACGTCGACCACCACCACGATCGGGGCTCCCACCGGGCCGGGGGGCCTTTGATCCCCGTCGTACGGCGCAACACCGAGCTCGGCCTGATCCTGCTCGTCATCATCATCACCGCCGGCACCTACACCCTGGCCAGCCTGGGCACCACGTCGGACCTGCCCGCCGACATCGGCCCCTTCCTCGGCATCGTCCTGGCCCTGCTCGCCGGCGCCCACGTGGCCACCCGTCACCTGGCACCGGGGGGCGACGGGGTCCTGCTGCCCATTGCCGGCCTGCTCAACGGTCTGGGCTACGTCTGGATCGCCCGCCTCGACGAAGACCTGGCCGGCCTCCAGGCCACGTGGACGGCCGTGGGCATCACGGCCTTCGTGGGCACGCTGGCCCTGGTCCGGCGTACCCGTGACCTCGAGCGCTACCGCTACACCTTCATGCTCGTCGGCGTCGGGCTGTTGCTGTTGCCCCTCGTGCCGGTCGTGGGCAAGACCGTCAACGGGGCCAGGATCTGGGTCGAGCTCGGGCCCATCAGCTTCCAGCCGGGGGAGTTCGCCAAGATCATCCTGGCCGTGTTCTTCGCCTCCTACCTGGTCGACAAGCGCGAGTTGCTGGGCATGGCCGCCAACCGCATCGGGCCCCTGACCCTGCCCAACCTGCGCCACTTCGGCCCCGTGCTCCTGGCCTGGGCCGCCTCCCTGTTGGTCATGACCGCCCAGCGCGACCTCGGGTCGTCGTTGTTGTTCTTCGCCCTGTTCGTGGTCATGTTGTGGGTGGCCACCGAACGGGCCTCGTACCTGGCCGTGAGCGGCCTGCTCTTCGCCGGAGGGGCCTTTGCCGCCTGGAGTGTCTTCGCCCACGTGCAGCAGCGCATCGCCATCTGGCTCGACCCGTGGTCCGACGTCACCGACCAGGGCTTCCAGGTGGTCCAGGCCACCTTCGCCCTGGCCTGGGGAGGCGTGGCCGGCACCGGGCCGGGCCTGGGCAACCCCGACCGCATCCCCCTCATCGAGACCGACTTCATCTTCGTCGCCATCGGCGAGGAGCTGGGCCTGCTGGGCTCGACCGGCATCATCGTGGCCTACCTGCTCATGGTGGGAACCGGCCTGCGCATCGCCCTGCGGGCCGAGACCCCGTTCAACAAGCTGCTCGCCACCGGGTTGACCACCATCCTCGGCATCCAGTCGTTCATCATCATCGGCGGGGTCACCCGCCTGGTCCCCCTCACCGGGATCACCCTGCCCTTCGTCTCCTATGGCGGGTCCTCCTTGATCGCCAACTACATCCTGCTGGCCCTGCTCATCCGCATCTCCGACGACAACGCCTCGGCCGGGGTCGGTGCCGACCGCCGCGCCGGGGCTGCACCATGAACCGCCAGATCCGACGGCTGGGCATCGGCAGCTCGTGCTCTTCGGCGCCCTGTTCGTCCAGCTCAACGTCATCCAGGTGCTGCGGGCCGACAGCTACAACAACAACCCCAACAACACCCGGGCCATCGTGCGCGACTTCAGCCGGCCGAGAGGCCAGATCGTGACCGTCGACGGCACCGTGGTGGCCCGCTCGGTGCCGGCCGAGGGGCGCTTCGAGCGCCAGCGGGAGTACCCCGAGGGCGAGCTCTTCGCCGGGGTGACGGGCCACTTCTCCTTCATCGCCGGCGCCGACGGCGTGGAGCGCATCTACAACGACGTGCTCGCCGGCCGCACCACCGAGACGGCCAGCGACATCGGCGAGCTGCTCCTCGGCGAGCCCCGCACCGCCGACGTCACCCTCACCATCCCCATTGAGGTCCAGCGGGTGGCCCGCGACGCCCTGGGCGCGACCCGGGGCTCGGTGGTGGCCCTCGATCCACGGGACGGATCGGTGCTGGCTCTGTGGAGCTTCCCCAGCTACGACCCGAGCCTGCTCTCCTCGATCGACATCGAGGCGGCCCAAGAGGCCCGCGACCGCCTGCTGGCCGACGAGGCCAAACCGTTGCTACCGGCCAGCTACCGGGAGACCTTCTTTCCCGGATCCACCTTCAAGGTGGTCACCGCCGCCGCCGGGCTCACCAGCGGCGGCGTCACCGCCGACGCCCCCCGCTACCCGTCCAGCTCGGCCTACGTGCCCCCGTTGACCACCAGCCCCATCAACAACTTCGGCGGCGGTGCCTGCGGGGGGGCGCTGTTCTCCATCCTGGAGGTGTCGTGCAACACCGCCTTCGCCCAGATGGGGGTCGACATCGGCCCCGGGGCCCTGGTGAGCCGGGCCGAAGCCTTCGGGTTCAACGACGTCCCGCCCCTCGACCTCCCCGGGGTGGTGCCGTCCCCCATCGCCGAGACGTCCTCCTTCGACCAGAACACGCCGGTGCTGGCCCAGACGGCGATCGGCCAGAACGCGGTGCGCTCCACCCCGCTGCAGATGGCGCTGGTCGCCGCCGGTGTGGCCAACGGAGGCCAGGTGATGACGCCCCACGTCATGGCCGAGGTGCGCAACGACGGCGGTGAGGTGATCGACACCTTCGACCCGAAGGTCTGGACCCGTGCCACCAGCCCCGAGGTCGCCGCCACCCTGACCGAGGCCATGACCGGCGTGGTGGAGGGGGGCACCGCCAGCCGACTGGCCGTGCCCGACGTGCGCACCGCGGGGAAGACGGGAACGGCCCAGCTCGGCAACGGCTTGTCGCACGCCTGGATCGTGGGCTTTGCCCCGGCCGACGCGCCCCGGGTGGCGGTGGCCGTCATCGTGGAGGCCCAGCCCGGTGCCAGCGAGCAGACCGGTGGGCGGGTGGCCGCTCCCATCGCCCAGGCCGTCCTCAGTGCCGCCCTCGACGCGACGGCGCCGTGAGCCGGCCCGCCTAGTCTCTGCATCATGGCCGAGGAGGAGCAGCGGGTTTTCAACGGCCGCTACGAGTTGCACCGGCGCATCGCCCGGGGCGGCATGGCCGACGTCTTCCTGGCCCGCGACGCCCTGCTCGACCGTCCGGTGGCGGTCAAGGTGCTGTTCCCCGAGTTCGCCACCGATCCCACCTTCGTCCAGCGCTTCCGGCGGGAGGCCCAGGCCGCCGCCAACCTGAGCCATCCCAACATCGTGTCGGTCTACGACTGGGGCGAGGAGGGGGGGACGTACTTCATCGTCATGGAGTACATCGAGGGCCGCAGCCTGGCCCAGATCATCAAGGACGAGGGTCGCCTGCACCCCGACCGGGCCGCCGACATCACCGCCGACGCGGCCGCCGCCTTGGGCTTCGCCCACCGCAACGGCGTGGTGCACCGCGACGTGAAGCCCGGCAACGTCATCATCTCCCCGAGCGGCCAGGTCAACGTGGCCGACTTCGGGATCGCCCGGGCCGTCTCCAACCAGGAGAACCTGACCCAGGCGGGCACCGTCATGGGCACGGCCACCTACTTCTCGCCCGAGCAGGCCCGGGGCGAGTCCGTCGACCCCCGCAGTGACGTCTACTCCCTGGGCGTGGTCCTCTACGAGATGCTCACCGGAGGTCCGCCGTTCACCGGTGACAGCCCGGTGGCGGTGGCCTACAAGCACGTCCAGGAGACGCCGCAGCCCCCCCGCAGCCGCAACCGCGACATCCCCCCCGAGTTGGAGGCGGTGGTGCTCAAGGCCATGGCCAAGGACACCGCCGACCGCTACGCCTCGGCCGAGGAACTGCGGTCGGACCTGCGCCGGTTCCGGGAGGGCACCCAGGTCACCGCCGCCGTGCTGGCCCCCCCGCTGGTGAGCGCCCCCACCCGGGCCGTGGGCATCGGTGCGGCCACCGTGGGCGCCACCCGGGCCATCCCGGTGGTCGACGAGACCCGGACCATCCTCCGCGAGGAGGATCGCTTCTACGAGGAGCCGCCCCGACGCAAGAACACCGCCTTCATCGTGGTCCTGCTGACCCTGCTGGCCGTGCTGGCCGCCCTGTTGTTCCTGCTGGCCTCCAACCTGGGCGTGAGCGATCCGACCGTGGTGGCGGTCCCCCCCCTGGAAGGACTGCCCGAGGCCGAGGCCCGGACCGCCCTGGAGGAGGCCAACCTGGCCGTGGGGGCGGTCACCACCGAGGAGGACCCCGACGCCGAACCGGGGGTGGTGCTGCGCTCCGACCCGCCCTCCGGCGAGATGGTCGAGGAGGACTCGACTGTCGATCTGGTCCTCAGCGCCCCGCTGGAGTCGGTGGTGGTCCCCCCGATCGAAGGCCTCTCCGAACTGGAGGCACGGGGTCGGCTCGAGACCGCCCTCCTGGTTCCGCAGTTCCAGCGCCAGGAGAGCGACGACGTGGACGAGGGCGACGTGATCTCCTCCGATCCGGCCGAGGGTGCGGAGGTGCCGGCCCGGTCCACCGTGGTGGTGCAGATCTCGAGCGGACCGCCTCTGGTCACCGTCCCCAACGTGGTCGGGAGCCAGCAGGACGCCGCCCTCAACACGCTGCTCAACGCCGGCTTCCGACCTCAGGTCCGCACCGAGACGGCCGACCAGGCCGCCGGCACCGTGATCCGCACCGACCCTCCCCCCGGCACCGACGCCCCCGAGGGCAGCAACGTGGACGTCATCGTGTCCACCGGACCCCCGCCCACCACCGTGCCCCCGACCACCACGACGCCTCCCACCACCCGACCGCCGCCCACGACCACCACGCAGCCGGCTACGACCACCATCAACGGCAACAACAATTAGTCGTCGTCCGAGGCCGACGTCGATGTCCGAGCCCGGACACCCCGGACTCAGGCGGGCGGGCGGGCCCCGGTCTGCTTGCCCTGGAGCTCGCGCCACACCCGGCCGACCAGGCGCTCCAGCTCCCGACGCCTGACCTGGGCCTGCTGCAGCGCCAACACGCCCAGCCCCACCGAGACGTACAGGGCGTCTTCGACCTGTTTGCCCAGGTCAGGGGGCAAGGGCGGCAGTGACCGCAAGGGCGGCCGGGGCGAGGTCATGCCCTGATGCTAGGCCGACCGTGGCCCCCACGGCCGGTGACCGGCCACTACCCTCGGTCCACCGTGGCCGTCCAGCACCAGCGGACGTCGGTCGGCGCACCGGAGCCGACCTCCGGAGTGACGGCGGGCGACGCACCCAGCGCCGATGAGCTCGACGCCATCGCCCACGCCCCTCCGGTCGTGGCCGTGGTCGTCACCCACGACGCCGGGCCCTGGCTCGAGGAGTGCCTGGCCTCCCTCGGCGCCCAGGACTACCCGAACTTCTCGGTGCTGGTGGTCGACGCCGCCAGCGCGGTGGACCCCCTGCCTCGCATCGCGGCCGCCCTCCCCGCCGCCTACGTCCGCCAGCTCGAACACAACCCCGGCTTCGGCGCCGCCGCCAACGAGGTGCTCGACGTGGTCGAGGGGGCGTCGTTCTACGCCCTGTGCCACGACGATGTGGCCCTCGACCCCAGTGCCATCCGGGCCTTGGTGGAGGAGGCCTTCCGCTCCAACGCCGGGGTGGTCGGCCCCAAGCTCGTGTCGTGGGGCTCGCCCCGGGAACTGCTCCAGGTGGGCCTGTCGGCCGACAAGACCGGCGTGGCCACCCCCCTGGTGGAGCGGGGCGAGCTCGACCAGGAGCAGCACGACCGGGTGCGCGACGTCTTCGCCATCCCCGGCGCCTGCACCCTGGTGCGGGCCGACCTGTTCGCCTCGCTCGGGGGCTTCGACCCGGCCATCACCTTCCTCGGCGAGGACCTGGACCTGTGCTGGCGGGCCCACGTGGCCGGCGCCCGGGTGGTGGTGGTGCCCGCAGCGCGGGCCCAGCACCGGGAGGAGCTGAGCAGCCGTCGCCCGGTCGACGACCGCCGGCGCCTGTTCGCCCGCCACCGGCTGCGCACCATGCTCACCTGCTACGGGCCCTTCCACCTCCTGCGGGTGTTGCCCCAGGCGGCGCTGTTCACCCTCATCGAAGCGGTGTACGCCCTGGCCGCCGGGCGGGTGGCGCAGTCGGTCGACGTCCTCGGCGCCTGGTCGTGGAACGCCCGGCGCCTGGGTGAGATCCGGGCCCGACGCCGGGCTCTGCGCGCCGTGCGGGGCCTGCGCGATGCCGAGATCCGGTTGCTCCAGCGCCGGGGCAGTGCCCGGGTGACTTCCTTCCTGCGGGGAGAGCTGGGTCGAGGCGACCGGGTGCGGAGCTCCCTGGCCGAGGCCGGGAGGGGCATCGCCGACTCCCTGCAGGCCGGTCCCCGTCGCCTGGCCATCGTGGCCTGTGTGGTCGTCACCGTGCTGGTGGTGGCCGGGTCGCGGGAGCTCATCGGCGCCCGGCTCCCGGCCTTCGCCAGCCTGGCCCAGATCGACCGGGGACCGTTGTCCCTGCTGGGGGAGTACGCCAGCGGCTGGCGCTCGGCCGGCCTCGGGTCCGAGTCACCTGCGCCCAGCGCCTTCGCCCTCCTCGGCCTGGCCGGACTGGTCCTGCTCGGCGCCATGGGGGTGTTGCAACAGCTCCTGGTGCTGGGCGCCCTGCCCGCGGGCCTGGTGGGGGTGTGGCGCCTCACCCGGCCCCTCGGGTCCCCCCGGGGCCGGGCCGTGGGCCTGGTGGTCTACGCCGTGGCCCCCCTGCCCTACGACGCCCTGGCCCGAGGTCGCTGGGACGGCCTGATCCTCTACGCCACCGCCCCGTGGATCCTCGCCCGCCTCCTCGCCGCCACCGGTGAGGAACCCTTCGCGCCTCGGTCCCGGCGCGGCGCGTCGGCTTCGGGCTGGCGGGCCGCGCTCGCCCCTGTCCTGTCACTCGGGCTGCTCGTCGCCCTGGTCGCCGCCTTCGTCCCCCTGGTGGTGGCCCTCGTGCCCTTGCTGGCCCTGGCCCTGGGGGCCGGGTCGTTGTTCACCGGTGGCACCAAGGGGGCGTTGCGGGGGCTGCGCACGGCCCTCGGCGCGTCGCTCGTGGCCCTGGTCCTGCATCTGCCCTGGTCGCTGTCCTTCCTGCCCGTCGACGGCGGTGGGTGGGCGGCCATGGGCGGGATCTCCCCGCTCGGGGGCAACGACCTCGGCATCGGTGAGCTGCTGCGCCTGGAGACCGGACGGGGTGGGCTGTCCGCCCTCGGCTGGGCCGTGCCCCTGGCCGGCGCCCTGGCCCTGCTCATCGGCCGGGGTTGGCGCTTCGCCTGGGCCGTACGGGGCTGGATGGTGGCCGTGGCCTGCTGGGCCCTGGTGTGGGCCGGTGGCCGCGGGCTGGTCGGGCTGCCCCTGCCGTCGGCCGAGGTGCTCGTGGCCCCGGCGGCCGCCGCCCTGGCCCTGGCCGCGGCCATGGGCATGGTCGCGTTCGAGCGCGACCTGTCGGGCTACGGCTTCGGGCTTCGCCAGGTGGCGTCGCTGGTGGCGGCCGGAGGCGTGGCCCTGGCCACCGTCCCCGTGGCCGTGGCCGCCGTCGACGGCGACTGGGGGATCCCCGACAGCGACTTCACCCGCACCCTGTCGTTCCTCCAGGACGACGAGGTCACCGCCGCAGGTGCTTTCCGGGTGCTGTGGCTGGGCCATCCCGAGGTGCTGCCCGTGGCCGGCCGACGGCTGGGCGACGGATTGTCCTTCGGGGTGTCGACCGACGGCGCGGCCGAGATCACCGAGCGTTGGGCCGGTCCCTCGGACCCGTCCACCGCCCTGGTGGCGAGGGGCCTCCGCCTGGCCGCCGACGGTGAAACCGAACGGCTGGGCCGCCTGCTCGGACCGCTCGGGGTGCGCTACGTGGTCCTGGCCGAGGAGTCCGCCCCCGCCCGCTCGGGCACCCTGCGTCGGCCCCTGCCTGCGGGCGTGCTCGCCACCTTGGCCCAGCAGCTCGACATGCGGGCGGTGGCCGTCGACCCCGCGCTGTCGATCTACGAGAACGCGGCCTGGGTCCCCACCCGGGCTTCGCTGGCGGCCGGTGGAGGCGGGGAGGCCGCCGTGGCCGCGGCGCTGTCGGCCCCCGACCCCTTCGAAGCGACCGTCGGTCTCGATCTGTCGGCCTCCACGGCGGTCTTGCCCGAAGCTCGCTCCTCCACCCGGTTCACGGGGCCGGTCGGCCCCGGCACCGTCTACCTGGCCCAGACGTCGTCGCCCCGATGGGAACTGCGGTCGGGCACCGGGGTGGCCGAGCGGACGGAGGCCTTCGGGTGGGCCAACGCCTTTGCCGTGCCGTCCGGCGCCGCCGACGGGGGCCAAGCCACGCTGCGCTATCGGACCTCGCCCCTGCGCTGGCTGGCCATCGCCGGGCAGGCGGCGCTGTGGCTCCTGGTCGCCGGTCTCGTGGTCCGGGGCCGTCGGGTGCGATGGAGCCGCTCGTGAGCTCCCGGCACCTCCCGGCGGTCGTCGTCCTGGTCGCCATTCTCGCCGGCCTGGCCCTGGTCGACGTGGGCGACCCGGGGCCACCGCGCTTCGGCACGGCCGACGCCTACGCCATGCCCACCGCCGACGTGGCCTCCTCATTGTCCTCGACGTGGTTCTGTGCGGCCAGCGCCGACGCCGGTGGGGCCAGTGGCCTGATCGTCACCGTGGCCAACCGGGGTGACGAGCCCCGCTCGGGCACGGTGACCTGGTTCCCGGCCGGGGCCGATCCCGTGGCCCGGCCCGTGCAGGTTGGCGCCCGGGAGGCCGTGGCCCTCGAGGCCGACGAGGCCGTCGACGTCGGCGCGGTGTCGGCCATGATCGAGGTCGACGGCGGTGAAGTGGGCGTCGAGCACACCGTGCGGGGGACCGGCAGTGCCTCGACGGCCCCCTGCGCCTCGTCGGCCTCCGACCGCTGGTACCTGGCCAACGGGACCACGGCCCGCGACGCCACCCAGATCCTGGCCCTGTTCAATCCCTTCCCCGACGACGCCATCGTCGACATCGCCTTTGTCACCGACCAGGGCCGGGACGAGCCGGAGGCGCTCCAGGGCGTCCCGGTGGCCGCCGGGACGACCACCCGGGTCAACGTGGGCGACGTCGTGCGTCGACGCGACCTGACGGCCACCTCGGTGACGACCCGCAGCGGGCGGGTGGTGGTGGACCGCCTACAGCGCTTCGACGGCAGCGACGGCCGGAGCGGGATCTCCCTGACCCTCGCCGCCCCGGCGCCGGCCCAGTCCTGGACCTTCCCCGCCGGGCAGTACCAGGAAGGCCTGGCCGAACGTTGGCACGTCTACAACCCCGAGGACCGCGACGTGGTGGTCATCCTCGAGGTGGTCCCCGACACCGGGGAGGTGCCGATCCCCCTCGAGCGGACGGTCTCGGCCAGGGGCCAGATCGTCATCGACGGGGCCGAGACGGCGCCCGTCCCGGCGGGGATGGGGCACTCCTCCACGATCCGCTCCGTCGACGGGGCCGGGGTCGTGGTCGAGCGCGAGCTGTCGGGGATCGCCCCCTCACCCCGGCGGGGATGGTCCTCGATGCTGGGCTCCCCGTCGGCCAGTGAGGGGTGGCTCCTCCCCTTCGGCCCGGGGGCCGGGGCGGTGGCTGACCGGCTCTCGGTGCACAACCCCGGGCCGGCACCCGTGCGCTTCTCGGTCGCCGCCCTCGTCGGCGGGCAGACGGTGGTGATGCCGGGGCTCAGCGAGGTCGAGCTCGGTCCTGCTCAGCGCCGGGAGCTGGCGATGGCCGAGGTGGTGGACAGCTCGCCCGTCCCCCTGGTGGTCACCGCTGACGGCCTCGTGGTGGTGGAGCGTGATCTCTCCCCGAGCGTCGATGCCGGCATCTCCACCACGCTCGGCATCCCGGTAGCCGGGAGGGAACCGCCTCTGCCTCGGTGGCGCCCTCGACCCCCTCCTCGTGTCCGCCGTCGCCACTGGGCGGCCCGGCCCAGGCGACCGAACCCGTGGGCGTCACCGGGGTCGGGCCCGGGCCACCGAGGAGGATCTGGCGCCCGCCCCATCGTGGTCATCGCCCACCTTGCTCGTCGATCCGTCGAACGACGAGGTGGTGGTGGCCGCCATGGAGAACACCGCCCAGACGTGCCACCTGCTGCGCTTCACTACGGCTGGCCGGTGGGATTCCTCGGCCCAGAAGGGGCCCAGGGGATCCTTGAGCGTGCTGTTGTCCCGGTCGGACGAGCCTCCTCCTGGCCAACTCAATGGCCAGACGACTGGCCGGCCGAGGGGTGGCCGACGGGTGGCCTCGGCCTGAGGCGTTCCCGGCGGTGGGGCAGGGGCTCGGACGTGAGTCATCTCCTGATCCATTTTCCGCAGTTCGATGACCTGATGTAGGTGCCGAGCTCCAACTCGACGACCTGCGGCGTGGTGCCCTCGCCGTGCTGTTCGACGAGATCGGTGGCGAGGCTCACGGTGTCCCACGAGCAGTCCTGCGAGGGGTCGGCCACGTAGGCACCGGGCTTCACGTCCCGACCCACCACGTAGGCGCCGTTGTCGAAACTGGCCAGAGGGCTGGAGGGCGCCAGCTCGTCGGGCAACGGGTCGAAGACGTTGGCGGTCCGTTCCGGACGGGGAGGAGGTGGCGGTCCGGGGTCCGGCAACGAGGCCAGGAGGACCGGGATCACCGCCGTCCCGACCAACGCAGCACCGAGGGCCAACCAGGGCCGGCCTTGGCGCGTTGGTGGTACCCACGAGGGGGGGGCTCCAGAAGGCGACGGCCACGCCGCAGCCGGAACCACGACGGTGGAGCTCAACCGGTCGTGCCAGGTCTGGCGCTCCCGGTCCCACAGCATCCAGAGATACCCCAGGCCGAAGGCCATGCCGGACAGGTTGCTGCACAGGTGGCGCAGCCACGCGATCGACCATCCCAACGGCTGGCCGTCGGCACTGCGCACGACCCTGATGCCGGCCAGCTTCTTGCCGATCGTCTGGCCCGACGGCCCGCCTTCGAAGAAGCCGTAGTAGGCCATACCGATGAGGATGCTTGCCACCAAGGCTGCCCGGTCGGTCGTTCGCAATCGGACCATGGTGTTCAGGGCTCCGAGCAGGACCGCGTCGACGAGTGCGGCCGCGACGCGACGCCAGAACCCGGCGCGCGGTCCGCTGGGCCCGATGTCGGAGGTGAGCCGTGGGGTACCCATGCCAAGTGGCCCTGGCGACGGCGAATCGTAGTGGGTGAGCGAGGGCGGCCAGCCCGTAGGCCGGGGAGGCCCCTCGCGTCCTGAGCTCATGTCCGTGGTCCTTGCCGGCGCCCGATCGAGGAGGGATTGCCTTCACCTACATCGACCGAGCCACGCCAAAACCTGAGTGACGTTGGAGGTGTGGATGGGCAGAAGGGCACCCCGCTCCTAGTCTCGATCGGCATGGACCCGTCGCCCGCCGCCCGAGACCGGGGGCATCCGTGGAGCGCCTGATCGTGGCCGTGGTGGTGGTGGCCCTGGCGGTGGTCGTGGCCGTGGTCCTCGATCGGCGCCGGCCCGATGCCCCGACCCAGGCCCGCTGGGCCGTGCCGTCGCAGCTCGACCGGGCCGACTTCACCCGTCCGGAGGCCCCATGGCTGGTGGCCACCTTCACGTCGGCCACCTGCGACTCGTGCCGGCAGGTCGTGGCCAAGGCCGGTCCCCTGGAGAGCTCCGAGGTGGCGGTGCAGGAGGTCGAGTTCGCGGCCCGGGGCGACCTGCACCGGCGCTACGGCATCGACGCCGTGCCCTGCATCGTGGTGGCCGACGTCGACGGGGTGGTGCGGGCCAGCCACGTGGGCCCGGCCACGGCCACCGACCTGTGGGCCACCTTGGCCGAAGTGCGGGAGGCCCACCCGGGGAGCTGACCTGTTCTCCGGTGCCGAACCCGCGCCAGGCGCAGGTCAGGGCCCGGAGAACCTCGAGATCAGGGGCGGGCCGTGCGCAGGGAGGCGGGCTGGTGGAGCTCCGTTCCAGCTGATCGGCGTCGGGCCCGACCGCCAGGTCGTCGGCCTCGGTCATGACTACGTGAAGGTCAAGCCGCCCAACGGCGACGGCTTCGTCAATTGGCTCACCACTCACCTCACCAACGCAATGGGTCATGCGGCGGTCATGCGGACTCGGGCAAGGATCGCAGTTCACGGCGGTGTCGAGATCTGCCGCCTCGACGTGGCCCGGTCACCCCGACCCGTTTGGACCAAGACGAGCAAGGACGAGCATGTCTTCTTCGTGCGAATGAACAACTCCACTCGGCCGCTACCGGAATTAGAGCTGACTTCCTACCTCAGCGACCGATGGCCGGGCAGACATTTTTGATCTGACCTGACCTGGACTCCCAAGACATCGTAAGTTTGAGTCAGTGACTGTGCCAGATGAAGTGCCGAAGTGGAACGCATAGCCATACGCCTGCACCGACTGACAAGCTGGTTCTCTCGTCACGGTAGATGCACGGTGTCGATTCAGAAAGGCTCCTCGTCGTAGGCGGACTGACCTTCGGCTGGGGGGATCGCAACGAAGGAAGCCGGACCGAAGCCGCGGACCTCGGACAGAGCATCGTAGATTGCGAGTCGCGCCGCCGGCGGTAATCCAAGAAGTTGATTCCACTCATCGGGAAGTCTCCGGAATCTTAAACCTGACATCCGACTTCTTAATCTGGTACCGTTTCGCCGCTCGAGGATTACCGTTTCTCGCTCCCTGGATCCTGTGTCTTCGGCCAAGCACAGCACGCCATCGGGCAAAGAGATGTCCGCCGCATCCATTATTTCGTACCATGTTGCGCCCGCTTCCAGTGCTTTACGAAAGTCCGGGATATCGAGGCCTCTGAGAGCGTCGATCAAGAAGCGGAAGTTGAGAACTCCTCTAGCAACATCACGCGTAGGCGCATCGCCAATGGTGGTCAATATCGCAGTCTTCAAATCCTCAAACTGCTCCGACAGTTTATCAATACGTTGCCGCTCTGCCACTGTTTGGCGTTCTTCCTCAAGCATTCGCTGAAACAAAGCCGCCCACTGCCGTCGTAGCTGGGCTTCAATATCTTCGATCTTGGCGAAAGGAAAGATGGCGTTGTTAGCTAACCGGCCGCGTAAGAAGTCAATGAAGCTAAATATATAGCGCGCCGACCCAGGCTGTGAAATCGACGCGAACAGCATGTCGTCCACATACGGTTGATGGCGGTTCGCTTCGTAAGTAGCATGATCGTGGAGGACCCGTTCATCAACGAACACGAATACGGGTAGCCCACCCTCAATCGCTTTAAGAACTTCAAGCTGCGTCACCGATAGCTTCCGGTCAACTTCTTTGAGCACGGATGAATCGGTTGACATGGCCTCTAGCGCTTCGAGATCGATGTCAGCAATCGCATCTACGATGGCCTCGCTCCCGAAGCGCGAGCCGATAATCAACACCAGAAGATCACACCTGGGGACTTCTTTGACGCAGCTGGTATGCGTATGGGTTCGGGGGTCATACAGAACATCGGCAAAGTCGCTTAGAACTGGACTAAAACCAAGTTCCGCAACAAAAGACCGCAACTGTCCGCGCAGGAGTCCCAAGTCGTACGCCGTGGAAGACACAAAAACGCGGGGTGCTGGCATCTCGCTCCTTAGACCGAGCATACGTCTTCACGGAGCGAACGGGCTGAGGTCACTGTGGTGGGTGGCGTTTAGGGCTCTGAGGGCGGCTCCTCGAGCACGAAGGTACGCAGATGGGGTGGGGTCAAGGGCGGCCGCAGGCCGGCGGAGCGGACCCTTGACGCCGCCCCTGTGGAACGCCCTGCCAACACAATGGGGTGGGCCCACGGCTTCGCCGGGGGCCTGGTTGCCGGGAATCTCGGCACGAGACGTACTTGGAGTATCGATGCGGACCCGCCGCACAGGACGGTCGATCAGGCCGCCTCATCCCCTCGATCGCGCTCTGGTGGGAATCCAGGCAGGCGGAAGGCTGCCATGGATGAGCAGAGCGTCACCCACCCGTGCTCGCCGCAGGGTGCTTGCCGGTAGGAACGGAACCGCGGTACCAGGGCTGCGCCCCGGCTGACGCTCTGGGCCGACCACCCAGCTGCTTCGCTCGTCGAGGTCGCTGCGGACGTGCTCGTCACCGACCAGGTCGCTGATGTACTGCACGGTCGAGAGGTCGCTCAGGCTGCTGGGGTAGATGAGCTTCGAGCGGTGGTTGGTGAGGACGGTTTCGGCGTCCCGGCCATAGATCTGATCGAGCTGGGCCTTGGACTGCCAGACGGTGACGAGCTGGATCCCGGCCCCGGTGACGGTCGAGGCCCACTGCGGGAGCTTGGGCAGCGGAGTGTTCGCCGCTTCGTCGAGGAGAACGAGGAGCCTCGGGTCGAGCGGGTCTCCGGAGTGGTTGTAGCGATTGAATGCCTGGCTGATGATGTCGTGCAGGAGAACGGCGAAGACGATGCCGATGCGGGACTCATCCCCGAGCGGCGCCGAGAGGTAGAGCGTGTTGGCACCATCGAGGAGCCAGTCGAGGGTGATGTCGCAGCCGTCGGCGGTCGCAGCGATCTTGGGATCAGCCCATGGCCAGACGGCGTTGCGAGCCGTGGCGTAGACGCTCGATGTAGTTCTCGGGTCGGTGCTCCACTGGCCGTGGAGCCAGCCCTGCACCTGTCGCGCAGCAAGTGCCGTCGACGGTTCCGGATGATCGGTGAGCAGGCGGACAAGCGGAGCGAGGGTGCCACCGCCGCCATCCTGGGGACGGTCGAGCTCGAGGACCCATCGGACGACGTGGCGCATGGTGTGGTCCTGGGTGTTGGCGGCGGTCCAGAGCATGGCGGCGATGAGCTGCTCGGCCTGGCCCCGCCAGAAGCGGTCGTTGGAC
This sequence comes from Acidimicrobiales bacterium, assembly GCA_030446545.1. GTDB lineage: Bacteria > Actinomycetota > Acidimicrobiia > Acidimicrobiales > CADCSY01 > JADDRA01. The sequence continues at coordinate 49,126 of JAUJNB010000017.1, forward strand.
CCCTCGTCGCCGCCTGCTCGGGCGAGCATCTGGGCGGCAGCGAGCGCGTGCGCGAGGTCAGCCGCACCCCGCAGCGGACTCCACGTCGCCGAGGGCCGGCCGGTCACGCCGAGCGGGTCGAAGACCTTGATGTCGCCGTGGCCAGACCGACTGTCGACTGTGGCTCGAACCAGGTCACTCTTGACCGACGACACGATGGCCGGGCCGGCCCAGGCTGCAACGCCCTCGAGCAGACCGGTCGTCTTGCCGGACTGGGACGGTCCGAAGACGGCGACGGCGCCCTTAACGGCTCGGCGATGTCGGTTGTTCTCGCCTTCGGTTGATAGGCACCGCCGCCCCCAGCGAGCGAGCACGAAACGTCCAGGCACCGGCCGCCGTGTGAGCAGTGGCAGCAGGTCTCCGGTTTTGGCCAAGCGTGCCTGCGTCTCGGTACCGAGCCGACGGCGCTTGTCGGGAGGCTCGTGCCGACGTTCGCCCAGCCATTGGGTGACAACTCCCACAACCACGATGGCGGCGAGCACCACGGCGGCGACGGCGATCCAGTAGATGATTGGCCCAGGAAGATTCGATCGTGCCGGCTCCTCCCACGCCAAACGTGGATCGCTG
>JAUJNB010000037.1 GCA_030446545.1 Acidimicrobiales bacterium
TGCTGGACTTTGGACTCCCACAACAGGTGGACCACTATCCGGGGCCCCCGTCACGGCGACCCTCACTTCATGGCCGGCGTCGCGACAGGCTTTGGCGAATGGCACCATCGGCCCGAAGTGGCCAGAACCAGCTGTGGTGGAGAACAGCACCCGCACGCCAAGATCGTTGCACACGACCTCGAGTCGCGTGCCCAGCGGCCTGACGAGCGCGGCCACCGCCTGGTGGTGCGCAACAGCAGGCGAGCCGCCTACGAACACGACCAGCCGGGGCTATCAAGGTCAAGGCGCCATGCGTGAACGACCGCGTTGCCCGCCAAGTGGTTGAGCATGCGGCGCTTGGCTGTGACGATCCGATCGGCGAGCATTGTCGGCGTTCTCGTGCGCTGCGCTGGTGCCGTTACACGGTTGATCCGGGGTCCGTGGGCACGCTCATCCAACCACAGGCCGGCGTCGGATTGGAACCCCGTGACGTGGTCCCGGGACTTCAGCTGAACGAGCGGTACCTCGCGCTGGCGGCGTCCTCGGTCCTCGATGCCGTCGAGACACTCCTCTTACTCCCACCGTACCGACCGCCAGCTCACCGCTGCCGGCTGCTCGCAGTCGGCAGGAGGCGTTGGCGCGTTTCGTGCAACAAGGGGATGCCTTTTCGGCACACCGCAAGCCCTGATTCCCGGTCTCCTGGGACGCTGCTCCCGTGACCCTGGGCGTCCGGGCAGCGTAGGAAGTCCCTCACCACGACAAGGAGGAGAATTCGATGCGCATGGCACGGACGATCGGCTTCCTCGCCCTGACCACGACGCTGCTGGCCGGCGGGTGCGGCGACGGCAACAGCGACGAGGCGGGTCAAGCGACGGGGCAGGCAGCAGGGGGCGTACCCAGCGCTACTGCGAGCTGGTGCAGGACCTCGACGCCGCCGGGGAGGCGATCTTTGCCGACGTCCCCCAAGACGACCCGGCGGCCCTGACGGCGGCGGAGCGGCGCCTGGTGGAGGAGAACCAGGCGACGCTCGAGCAGCTGGAGGAGGCGGCGCCGCCGGAGATCGCCGAGGACGTGGCCACCTACGTCGCTGGCTTTCGGGCCCGGGCCCAGGGCGAGCCCTACGATGAAGCCGCGGCCAGTGCAGCCGAGGAGCGGATCCTGACCTTCGAAGAGGGGGCATGCCCAACGACGGAGTAGCCGATGGCCCGGACGCTCGTCGAGTCGTGCCCTGGGCCCTGGCCGGCGCCGGCACCGTGCTGGCCGTCGCCATCGCCGGCCTCCATGTCGTCAACGGGGCGACCCCGTCCTACGGGATCAACGACTACGGCCTCGGCCAGGCAGTGCAGTGCGTGGCCGACGCCGTGCTCGGGGCGCTCATCATCCGGCGCCATCCCCGCCATGTCATCGGCTGGCTGCTGTGCGGCCTGGGGCTCAGCACGGGCCTCGCCGGCCTGGGCCACGAGGTGGCGGTGCTCAGGGCCGAAGGGCTGGTCCCCGGCCCCGTGGCGGCATGGGGGTTGTGGCTCGGTGACTTCCTCTGGCTGCCGGCCTACGAGCTGACACCTACGGTGCTCGTGCTGCTGTTTCCCACTGGCCGACCGCCGTCGCGCCGGTGGTGGCCAGTGGCGTGGGCGGCGATCGGCGTCGTCGCCGTGGACATGGCCTGGATGGCGATGACCCCGTTCCCGCCCGACCTTCCGCCTGAGTACGCCGGCTTGCGCCACCCCCTCGGGCTCACCGGCGCGCCCCAGCGACTCGAGGACGTCGTCGGCTGGCTCCCCCTTTTGGTGCTCGGGCTCGTACTGGCCAGCACCGCCGGCATGCTGGTCCGCCTCGCCCGTGCGAGGGGAGTCGAGCGGGACCAGCTGCGGTGGTTCGTCCTCGGTGCCGCCGCGTGGATCGTCGTCGTGCTCGTCGACCAGACCATCGGTGGCGTCCCCGCCCCCCTCGACGGGCTGGCCGCCGCCATCATCCCGTTGGGAGCGGCGGTGGGGATCCTGCGTCACGACCTCTACGACATCCGGCGGGTCATCGACCGGACGCTGGTCTTCGTCCTGCTGAGCGCCGGGGCAGCGACCGTCTACGGCGTCACCGTGCTCCTCGCCCATGGCCTAATCGGCGGGGCCAACGACACCGCCGTCGCCGCCCTGGCCGTCGGCGCCGTCGTCGCTGCTGCCGTTCCCCTCTACGGCCGTGTGCAGCGGCTCGTGGACCGACTGGTCTACGGGGATCGTCGCGACCCCTACGCCGTGCTGGCTCGGCTGAACGCCCAGTTGGAGGCGGCCATCGACCCGGCCAACGTTCTGCCCGCCTTGGTGCAGACCCTGGCCCAGTCGCTCCGGCTGCCCTACGTCGCTGTGGAGGTGCGACGCCCGGGGAGGCCGGAAGTCGTCCTCGAGCACGGGGTGCGCCCGGGCGAGACGACCGAGCTGGCCCTGGTCCACCAAGGCCTCCCCATCGGCCGGCTGGTGCTCGGCGGACCCAGCGAGGTGGAGAAGGTTACGGCCGCCGAGCACCGCCTCCTCGGCGACCTGGCCCGCCAGCTGGCCGGCGCCGCCCACGCGGTGGAACTGGCCGAGGACCTGCTCCGCTCCCGGGAGCAGTTGGTCCTGGCCCGAGAGGAGGAGCGGCGCCGCATCCGCAGGGACCTTCACGACGGCCTCGGTCCCCAGCTCGCCGGCATCGCCCTCCAGCTGGGAATCGCTCGCAAACTGGTGGATCGCGACCCCGTCGCCTCCAGCCAGCTGCTCGATCGTCTGGGCCAGGAGCTCCATGCGGCGGTGGACGACGTCCGCCGTCTGGTGTACGACCTTCGCCCACCCGCCCTCGACGACCTCGGCCTGGTGGCGGCCATCCGCCAACGCGTTGCCGCCTTCGAAGCTGGCGAGAACGGGCTGCAGGTCAGCATCGAAGCTCCGGATGACCTGGGTGAGCTCCCTGCTGCGGTGGAGGTGGCCGCCTATCGCATCATCACCGAAGCGGTCACCAACGTCGCCCGCCATGCCGGGGCACGAAGGTGCGACGTACGCTTGACACTGAACGGTGCCCTCGAGATCGAAGTCGGCGACGATGGCCACGGGGTCGACGGCCCTTGGACCCCTGGGGTCGGTCTCTCGTCGTTGCGGGAGCGGGCCGAGGAGTTGGGAGGGCAGTGGGCGTTGGTCACCGATCGTGGCCACGGGACCAGGGTGACGGCGTCGCTGCCGGTGATCACGTCTTGACCACCAGCACGCTTCGCGTCCTCGTGGTCGAGGACCATCCTTTGTTTCGCGAGGGCCTGCGGTTGCTGCTGGACGGCGAAGCGGAGCTCGAGGTGGTAGGCGTCGCCGGGACCGGGGCGGCGGGCATCGACATCGCAGCCGAGCTCCAACCCGACGTGGTGGTGATGGACCTGCAATTGCCGGACCTCCACGGCCTCGAGGCCAGCCGTCAGATTCTGGCCACCAGCCCCCACGTGCTGATCCTGGTCCTCACCATGTTCGACGACGACGACTCGGTGTTCGCGGCGATGCGGGCGGGTGCCCGTGGCTACGTGCTCAAGGGAGCCGATCAGGCTGACATCGTGCGCGCCGTGGAGGCGGTGGGGCGAGGAGACGTCATCTTCGGCCCTGGCGTCGCCGACCGCCTGCTCGGGTTCTTCGCCGCTCGCCAGGCGTCGCGTCACCACGAGGCATTCCCCGAGCTGACGCCCCGAGAGCACGAGGTGCTGGACCTCATCGCCGCTGGTCTCTCCAATGACGTCATCGCCCGGCGCCTGCTGCTCAGTGCCAAGACCGTGCGCAACCACATCTCCAACGTCTTCACGAAGCTCCAAGTAACCGACAGGGCCGAGGCGATCGTCCGTGCTCGTCGAGCCGGCTTGGGCGACGGCCGCTGATGGGGCGAGACACCGCAGTTGTTACCGCACTCGCCCCAGAAGACGCCGCCCAGTAACCGGCGAAGTGACGCTGACGCCGTGCCCGGTATCGCGCGGTGGGCAAGGGG